>NZ_CP096519.1:0-136357 GCF_056739175.1 Ensifer sp. R1-3 | reverse complement strand
ACCGAGCGCAAGTTGACCATGGTCAACTCGGCGCCGGCACCCGAGAATTCGACGCCTGCGCTTTCGCCAGCGATGGAGCGAAACCGCAATCGAGGTGCCTTCGGCGCTATAACGAAATCGATCGACGAGCTCGCGGAAAAGGCGCAAGCAGCTAAGGAGTTCGAGGCACGATTGCTCGAAGGGGCGACCGTGGTGGAACTGGACCCCGCAACAATAGATGCGTCCTTCGTAGCTGATCGCATGGGCGATGACACAGACGCCTTCGAGGAACTCGTCGAGGCCATTCGTCAAAGAGGGCAAGACAGCGCGATCCTGGTGCGTCCACACCCGGATTTGGACGGCCGTTACATGACGGTCTTCGGCCATCGAAGGGTGCGTGCCGCAAGAGTGCTCGGCAGACCTGTTAAGGCGGTTGTTAAGGAGCTCGATAACAAAAACCACGTCATCGCCCAAGGGCAAGAAAACAGTGCCAGGGCCGATCTCTCGTTCATTGAGAAGGCGGTGTTTGCGAGCAATCTCGAACGTAGCGGTTACGATCGGGAAGTGATTATGGCGTCGCTGTCGGTGGACAAAACCGTAGTTTCCAAGATGATGTCCGTCACCAATGACATCCCTGTAAACGTCATTCGCGCCATCGGACCTGCCAAGAGCAGCGGCCGCGATCGTTGGTACAGGCTCGCCCTCAAATTCCGTGACGGCGTTGCAGAAGAGAGGGTAGGGGAGCTTACTGGATCTCCGGAATTTCAATCTGCTGATAGCGATCAGCGTTTGGAACTCCTGACGCGCCACCTCGATACCGAAAAGCCAAAGAAGAGAATCGGCAAATCGAGGGCGAAAGGCCAAGCTTGGGTCCCTGAGGACAAGTTGGTTAGCGTCGTGGCAAAGGCACAACCAAAAGGCTTCTCGCTCGACATCAGAAATAAGGATGCGAAGCCGTTCGGCGAGTGGATTTCTAGCAATCTTGAGAGCCTGTACGAGGCGTTCAGGAAGTCGGAGCAGTAGGAAAACAGAGACAATAACCGCAAAGAAAAAGGCCCCCAGACATCACTGTCGTGGAAGCCCTTCTCATATCCTTAAGCAAGATCGAGAATCGCATTTCCACGAATCCCTGTCAAGAGTCGCAACGCCCGTTTTGGGCGGCCGGTATTCTTTGCCTAGTTAAAGGCGGAAGTGAAATGCAGGTTGGAAATGTGACGACGCCCTTCGGGCGGCGGTCGGTTACGCTTGCCCAAGTCAAAGGGCAGATGCGGACGGCCGAAATTAAGGCTGGCAAGTCGGCGGACAAATGGAAGGTGTTCCGTGACGCCTGCGAGGCGAGGGCGGTGCTCGGCATTCAGGACCGCGCTCTGGCGGTCCTGGATGCGCTGTTGACGTTCTACCCGGACAACGAGCTTTGCGAGGAGCGGGGTCTCGTCGTGTTCCCGTCGAACGACCAGCTCTCGGTCCGCGCACACGGCATCGCCGGCACGACTCTGCGCCGGCATCTTGCCGCGCTCGTCGACGCTGGCCTGATCCAGCGCAAGGACAGCGCCAACGGTAAGCGCTACGCCCGGAAGGACGAAACTGGCGGAATCGAAGAGGCGTTTGGCTTCAGCCTAGCGCCGCTGCTTGCGCGCGCCGAGGAACTCGCGCACGCCGCGCAGCAGGTGGCGGTCGAGCGCAAGCGGTTCCGCATCACTAAGGAAGCGCTGTCGATCTGCCGGCGCGACGTCCGCAAGTTGATCAGCGCTGCGATGGAGGAGGGGGCTGCCGGCGACTGGGGACACATCGAGGAGATGTTCCTCGGCCTGACCGGGCGCATCCCCCGTACGCCGACGGTTGCCGATCTACAGCAAATCCTCGAGGAAATGGAGATGCTGCGCGAGGAAATCGTCAACGCGCTGGAAATTCGGGAAGATTCCGAGAATATGGTCAGCAATGCTGTTCAAAATGAACGCCACATACAGAATTCAAATACCGAATCCAGCAATGAACTTGAACCTAGCTCTGGAAATGAGCAGGGGGCGAAGCCGAGCCAGGACATCCGACCGACAAAAGAGCCGATAAAGGCATTTCCGCTCGGTATGGTGCTGCAGGCATGCCCAGGTATCCGCGACTATGGGCCGAGCGGTAATGTCGAAAGCTGGCGAGACCTAATGTCGGCAGCGGTCGTTGTCCGATCGATGCTCGGCGTCAGCCCCAGCGCCTATCAGGACGCCTGCGAGGTCCTTGGACCGCAGAACGCCGCGGTGGTTATCGCCTGTATCCTCGAAAGGGCAGGGCACATAGAGAACGCCGGCGGCTACCTGCGCAATCTCACACGCAAGGCTACCTGCGGCGAGTTCTCGCTTGGGCCAATGTTGATGGCGTTGTTGCGGGCGAACGGCGCCCCGGGCCGTAAGGCTTCGTAGCGTCCCCTAGCCAGTGCAGATCGTTTCCAGGAGTTCAACCGTCATTGACTGAGCCACGCGCGGAATGTCGGAGAAGCTCTCTCGGTACAGAGTCTCGTCATGATGGTTTCTCCGCGAACTGTCTGGTTCATCTGGCGAGCAACTTTCAGCGCCGCCTCACATTTATCCTGGAAGGCCTCTAAGGCCTCATCGAGGTATTCCACGCCGTGAGTTTTCATGACGCAAGCGATGTCGAACATGTCGCGGGGCTGCATCGCGGCGTTTAGACGATCAGCCGGGCCGCTCGTCCATTCTTTCGTTCCGCGTTGTTGTAATAGCTGGCCGCCTGGGTCACCGACTTGTGCAGCGACTGCTGCATTGCTTCGGGCAGCGGGATGCCGCGGTTGGCAGCCTCGGTCAGATAGCCGGATCTCAAGCCATGGGCCGAAAACAGCGCCGGATCAAGGCCGGCCTGTTTGCAGCGGCCCTTCAGGATCAGATTGACAGACTGCGGCGTCAGCGCCCGTCGGTCGATGTTGCCCCACTGATCGATGCGCCGGAAAACCGGGCCGTCCTTGATTTGCGCTTCAGCCAGCCAAGTTTTCAAGGAAGCTACTGGGCGGCCGATCAACAGCACATGTTCGTTCTCATCGGCGGTCGTCGTCTTGGTGCGGCCGAGGCGGATCGACAAACATGGCAGGGGAGGGGAGGTCTTGTCGGAGGGATCCGCGCGTACCGGTTCCTCGTCGGCGAGATCCTCGACACGCAGCGCCGCCACTTCCGAGCGGCGACGGCCGCCGGAGGCAAAGGCGGTCAGGAGCAGCGCGTGATCGCGGAGGTCAACCAGCCGATCGCCAGCACAGACCTGCAACAGCTTTGCCAGGATATCGACGGTCACCGCCTTCTTGCTCTTGCGCTGGCGCGGCCGGGCGCTGGCGCGCACCGCGAGGCGCAGGGCGGATTTGAGCGACGGTGCGGCGAAGGCGCCGGTCAAACCGCGCCAGCGCGTCAGGATCGACCAGGAGGTCAGCCGTCGTTGGACCGTGCCCGGCGCGTGCGGTCCGGGGGACCGGAGCAGGCGTTCGGCACGCAGTCCCGCCTCGACGTCGGCCGGCATGCCGTGGGCCGCGTCCTCGGCGCGCTTGACCGGATCCCAGAGGTGATGGGCGACGAACTTCAGGAGCAGTGCTTCCGGCGCCGGCCAAGGGAGGGGGTCACCGGTGGCGAGGCGGCACCAGGCCTCGAGGTAGCCGAGGTCGGAGGCGAGCGCGCGTAACGTATTCTCGCCCATGCCCTCCTGCGCCAGATGCTTGAGTGTGGCGACCTCTTCGTCAGTCAGCAGCGCGGCAAGTTGGTCGCGCCGGTCGAACGGCAGGATGGCGTCGAGCGCGTCGAGTTCCTCGGCGCGGCGGTGCACCGCTTGGCTATCCGATTCCGGCCCTCTATGATTGTCGATCATTGACCCTAGTCTCCGACGATCTTGCGGAAATTACGGGAATTCCGTATATTCCGGAAAAAGGAGTTTTGCGATGACGTCGACCGTGACCGCCGCGGCGGTTTCCAAGAATTTTGGGGCCTATCAGGATGCCGCCGTGCGGGAGCCGGTGATTATCACCAAGAATGGCCGGCCGCGCACCGTGCTCATCGCCTATGAGGACTATCTGCGGCTGTCGCGGCGCGACCGTCGCGTCGAGGCGACGGCGGAGTTGAGCGACGATGACATCGCCGCGGTCGAGAAGTCGGAAATGGAGCCGGGCTTCGATCATCTCAATGCCGAACTGCTGACGGGCAAGAATGCTGCCGACTGAAATCAAGGTCGGCCACGTATTCCGCTATTCGTATCTCTGGCACTGGCAGTACCTCGAAGGTCGCGAAGAGGGCAACAAAGATCGGCCATGCCTGGTGCTGGCGTTGGTCACCACGCTTGAGGACGGCACGCCAATCGTGCGTGTGCTGCCGATCACCCATACGCCGCCGGCCCGCGCCGACGAGGCGATCGAGATTCCGCCGGCAACCAAACGGCGGCTCGGGCTCGATGACGAGCGCTCCTGGATACTGCTTTCCGAAAGCAACCGTTTTGCCTGGCCGGGTCCCGACATTCGGCCGGTCGACAGCGACAGCGGTTACTTCGGGCCATTGCCGCCGGCGCTGTTTGCCGAGGTCAAGCGCCGCTTCGTCGAACTCGCCCGGGCACAGCGGCACACGCCGACGGCCCGGACCGACTGAACCTATCATGACTTCCGTCCTCTTCACGCCGGCTCCGGTCGCCAGCTCGCGATGATCGCGTCGATCTCGCCGCGATAATCGATCGGGTAGACGGCGTCCTCGCGCGCGAGCCAGGTGAACACGGTGGCCATGTCCTTGGACACCTCGCGATCCACGGCAAACAGGCTCGGCGATATCGACTCCGCTATGCGCCTCGGCGTTCCACCAGGCAAGCAGGAAGTTCGCCACTCGGCGGCCTTGGCCGGTATCGTCGTGGGCGATGTTCAAGAGCTTCTTGAGGCCAAGTCGGACGCGGTTTTCCATGGTTTAAGCTTCCCAGCAGCCGTGATTGGCGGCGAGGCTAGGCGATTTGCGACTCCAAAACCATCACTATCGATATTGGGGCCCTATCGATAGTGATGGGACGCGAAAATCATCGTCCGGATGGCGGAAGCATAGCGATATTTAGCTTCCGTTTGTCAGATTTGATTCTTTAATTCATATGGTTAACTTCTCGTAACTCGTTCACTGACGGCGACGTAGTTCACTTTCACGTCCCGTTTTCAGTTGAAGCGGTAAGCTGAAATCTCGGGCCTCGATTTTGCCCTTCCGCTGTCAGGCGGGAACAGGGAGAGGGGCCTTCCAAGAAGGTAGCGATTGCCGCGCTCCTGACCAAGGGCCGGCGTTACCCGCGAAGCCTTGACGGCGTTGGTAGCGGCGGCATCATTTCCGCTGGCCTGGCGGTGTGAATGTTGCGCATCCCGGCAAGAACGGTGCGATGTGGCGGTCCTTGCGGTCGAGGGAGAGTCCACACTGGCCATAGTTCCATGTGATTGCGGAGAGGCGCCGTCCAATCGTCATCACCGACTGCGGCTTGCTTGATGAGTCGATGTCATTTGCCCGCTCAAGGCATGTGGTGTAGCGGCCCTTGTTGATTTTGAGCGTGAAACGGAAAACGTCTCCCATGATCAATCGCCGTCAGCTGCAGCCTTTTTGGCGGCTTTGGGCGATAGCTTTAGGTGGGCGCCATCCGGGCCGACCGAAACTTCCGGTCCCAGTCCCATGACAGCACCGAGGGCAGCAAGTGAATTTACTTCAGATTCTTTGTGGCTGCCGACTTGGAATAGGCCTGCTGTAGCGCCCTCTATCCATCGTTCTGGCAATGCGGCGCCCTCCTTGGTGGTCATCTCCATTGCGGTTTCAATGACCCAGCTCGCACGGTTGATATCCATCCCGTAGCGTTGCAGTTCCCTCAACGAGCGGACATCCTCGTCGTAGGATTTTCGCAGCATCGATACAACGTAATAGGTGAAGGCTACGGCAACTGCGGATAGCAAGATGCCTCTGACCGCAAGCATCCAAAGCAGGTAAGTATTGTCGTTGATGGCAGCCTGAGCGACTGGCGGCGTTGTTGGCTGACCCGAGCTCGTCAAATGAGCCAGAAGCGCGTTAAGGTCTATCGCAGACCTGTCTGCCAGGGAGATGAACGCCTGGAAACTCTCAAACGCGAAGAAGCCGCTTAACGTTGCTGCCCCCGCGCAAAACACGGCAACCATCATCAGTTTAATGGTTGATTGAATTGTGGTCACCGGCCGCTGTATAGCCCCCTGTACATCTGCCGTTATATCTTCTCTTAGCTTCCGACGTGCCCGCATATGATCGGAAAAATCGAAGTTCTTGATCTTTTCTTCAAGGACATCCTTTTCCGCTTGAATACGCGCAAGGCTTTCTTCTTCGAGCTGCTGCTGTGCGGCTTGAGCTTCGCGCTGATCCTTTTCGAACTGCGCTCGTCGCTCAGCGTCCTGAAGTTCATAGGTTTGACGTAGCTCAAGAGCATCGGCCAAAAGCTTTTCGTGCATTGAGGCGATAGTCGCCATTTCCTTCTCGAAGAGTCCTATGACCGCACGGTCCGGTTTGTCTGGAAGAGAAACGGTCGGAAACTTCACCCTGTCTCTGATAAGATTCTCAAGCTTTACGAGATCCTCAGCAGCTGGAACCGGGTTGTTGCGGATATTTATTGTAATCTCGTCGTAGTACGGGCTGGTATTTCGGTTACTCTCACGGGCAAAGCTAACCGAGAAGCCATGCCCACGGACGCCGATGCTCGCGTTGGTGATGAGGTACGAAGGTGTTTTTCGGGCCTTAAGCAGTTCTCGGTTTCCAGTGAAGGCAACTTCCGCCGCTTGGAAACTCAAATGTTCATTGCCAAACTCGGCTTCAATTGCTTCGAAAAGCTCGATGACAGTCTTGTCTGGAAGCTTACCCACTGTGAAAATAATCGGCATTTCTTACCTCAGGAAAACGCGTTGCACCTGTTTTGCATTTCTACTTGTGGCGGCAAAGATGGCCGGAGGGGTTATGCACAGACGAAAAGGAAATGCATTCGTGGAGAGGCCGGCTGTGCCTTCGTTGTTAGATGAACAAAGCGAATGCCCTGCGGGAGAGAAATTCCTTTCGGGTGGGCAGACTGTATATACGCACAAAAAGGCGTATTTCATCTTTCGTGAACTGGCTGAGGACAATTTCCAAGGAACATGAGTGTTCGGCCGGCGGACGTAGTCAAAACTTCCGGAACTTATTGAGCTCGCCATGGCAAAACCGCTCGTATCGGCCGGAATGGTCACGAAGACGCTCGAGGTCACGCTGCAGGCGGGCGACGGGTTGTTGGCGAGCACGGACTGCGCGAGATGAAGGGGAGGGGAGGGTTCGGGTATGGGGATATGTAAGGCTTATATCGCCGCGCCAGTGCCGATTAGATTCCGTATTCTGGTCGCGGCTTCCAAGTAGATCCTTCCGGCGTGCCGTCCTGTTATGCTATCTCGTTCGGCATTGCTCTAAAACATCAGTGCCCGGATACTTTCATGCTTTGCGATCTTGCCCAGTCCTTTCCGTCGAAAGTTGCCGAACTGCTGGAACGGGATCGTGGGCTGAAACGAAATTTTCGCGAAGAGAGCGTTACCGACCTTCTTATGTTCAGCTTGGTCGGCCTCGAGCCCTTCGGCATCCGCGTGGATTTTCCCGATGAGCCGACTACCGGCGGCGATATGGATTGGATCTTCGCCGCGCCGCGCGACATCGGGGGAGGGCGGTATTTGCGCATCATTCTGCAGGCCAAACGCGCCCAGTTCGCCAAATCGAAAGGCGGGTACTGGTACTACCATCATCTCGATCACGAGAAGGGCAAGCAGGCCAAAACCCTTGTGAGCTATGCCGGCGGGGCACCGAACGGCATGTCCACGCTTCCGCTTTACATCTTCTATCATCCGACGTCGGCGCTTTCGGCAAAGACCGCCACCGAGCCGGCTGTCGAGGGCATCAACCTCGTGTTCGCCCATCAGGTCGAGCCCGTGGTCTCCGGTGGCTGCAAGCGAAAACATAAGACAGTCAAAACCTGGCGCAGCTCCTTCATGCAACTATCTGACATCCTGTGCTGGCCTTTTGTTCCCGTGCCAAAGCCGACCGGCCCAGCTCAGGCAAGCACGCTCGGTCTCCAGATCGCTGGCGGGCCGTCGCGCGTGCTGCCCTTCGCGGCAGGATTCCATCCGGATGTTGTTGCCGCCCGGCTCCGAAGCCGGCTTGAGAACGTCCGGGGCAAAGGGCCGATTGTCGACATTGTTGCGCACGGGATTTCCGCGGCCGACGGAATCCCGGCTGATATCGAGCGCGCGATCGACGGCAAGATGACGCTCGCCGATCGTAAGGAGCTTGCCCGACCGCGGGTCATCTTCTCAACGACGCTGACCCGGAATGATCCGTCCTTCGATCGAGAGATGCAAAGAGGCGGCACTTAAGGCCCAAGGCAGCCAGTCGCTACTTGTTCCTGCGCTCGATGATCTGAACGACCCCCTGCTGCTGGTCGCGCTTGGCGACTGTGGCCTTCAGGCTGAGGGCGCTCCAGCATCGCCTTGCGCGGCAGCCTGACCTTTTTCTCGCCATCTCCTTCGTCACGACCGCCGCCAGGGTCAGGATCGCGCCGATCAGCGTCTGCTGGTCAAAGAGGAATTGCCGCATGCTGATCCTCAAGGGCTGGATCTCTAGGTGGCTTTGACAGCCGCGTGCTGTTCGTTAGGCTTGTTGTTGCTCGTCGTGGCGGCGATCGCGCTCAGGTGCGCGCAAGCAATTCCTTGCCGAGCTTGTCGACTAGATCCACGAACTGCAAGACGGCCGTCGGTTTGATGATGAGCCGTTGACCGGGTAAGTAGGACGAGTCTCCACTACGGGAGATGTAGTCTGCATCTACGATGCCTTGTTGGTGCGCCAGCAGATGCCTCTGTTGGAAGTACCGGACTACATCGGCCATTTCCGTCGGGGTGAGCAACTGCACGTAGCGGAAGCCAAGGGCTTGCTCCCATAGATCCGAGCCGGCATCCAGATTTTGAAAAGCGTTGCGACGCGCCTTTGGCCACTCTGGATTTTCGTATAGTTGCTCACATAAGCGCTGAAACGACATCACGGTGTCCTGCATCCCCTTCTCAAGCAAGGTGCGGACGATGGTTTCGGCCCGGTCGGCGTCTAGTGTTTCCCGTAGTTTGTCGCCGAGTTGGGCCGCAGCCCGGATCGTCGATAGCGTCTGGGCGAACGTATGGCTGGCGGAATTCTCGCCGCAGCTGGGACAAAAGAATGCGGCGCCGACATACGAGTAGCGGCACTGGCATTTCTCGCATTTGGTTTTCAGGCGCATGGGAGCAGCCGCTGAAACGGGAAGCAGCGTCATGTCATTACCGCCCTTCACCTCAAGCGTGATGCTCAGGAAGGAGTTGCGCTTCCGCCGACGCTTGGATTCCGCCGCGTCGGCACGCATTGCACGGTTGATACCGGCTTTCACGGACTTGATAGCGTATTCGCGCCCTTCTGCGACCTGTTGCGTGGTGTACCAGCTCGTCGCCGGCGCCGCGTGACGACAGGAAGGACAGAATACCTCCTCATCGCGCACAATGTCTTTCCAGTCCTGCTCGAAGATCTTGAATTGGAAGAGGCATTTTTGATCAGGGCACTCCTTATCGAAGTAGCCTTCTTCGTCGCTCTCCAAAGGGACGGTTATCGTTTGCGTGGCCGCCAGTCGCCTGATTTCTTCCCGCAAATTTTTGAACATGTTTCCCACTCCTACGAAGATCACAAATGGCGTCGACAAAAAGGCGATGAATACGGCACAGCAGCGATACAAGGAAATGCTCAAACAGGAAAAGGTGCGGGCCGCTAAGCGGCCTGCACCACCTCGCACGTGACCCTGTGCTCGTTAGAAGCATAGGATGGCTTCAGTCGAACGTTCATTTTTGCCAGGAAGCCGATCAGCTTGTCGGCCGAGAACAGGTCGATCTTTCCGCGCATAAGCTCGCTGACACGCGGCTGCGGGACGCCAAGGGCGGTGGCAACGTCAGCTTGTTTCCAACCGCGGTCTTCAAAGATTTTCCGCAATGTGATCATCAAGTCAGCGCGGAACTGCACATCTGCCGCTTCCGCAGGACCGTCGGTGATCGCATCAAAAATGTTGTCGTAGATTAGTTGGGTCATAGACCGCTCCCTATACATATACGGAATTACGTATATGTATAGGGAGCCTTTCCCGGGGAATCTACATTTAGTTGACTCGGCCACGGCTAGGAAAGCCAGTCACTGGGATGTTAAGACAATTCTTGGAGGAGGGTGGGGGCATGCCGGACCAGTATTTGAGGCGGATCTTAGTCCGAGAGGCCGTGGATTACAGCCAACGGTCGCCGGTGCGAAACGTTCAGTCTGCCGTGACACCGATAATCCAGCGGTGGGCAGGCTCTCAGCTTGTCGGCATCTTCCCGAGCGGATCATTTGCTAAACATACTGCCAATGCTAGTGGCACCGATATTGACCTGTTCATTTCTCTAAAGCAGGACACCGTCCAGACTCTCAAAGAGATATACGAAAGTCTGTTCAAGGCAATGAACGGCCATTCTCCTAAACGGCAAAACGTCTCCATTAATGTCAAGGTCAACGGCTATGACGTGGACCTGGTGCCTGCCAAGCGCCAAAACGGTTTCAACAACGACCATAGCCTATACCGGCGCCGTGCCGACAGTTGGACGAAAACAGATGTGTCAAAGCACATCATCCATGTCCTCGCGTCCAAGCGTGCGGAGGAGATCCGTGTTGCGAAACTATGGCGATCGCAGAAGGGTTTGGACTTTCCGTCATTTTACTTAGAAATGACCGTCATCGAGGCCCTGCGCGGCACGACCGGCACCTTGTCGCAAAACGTCGTGAAGGTTCTGGAATACCTTCGTGACAGGTTCGCCAATGCGCGAGTGATCGATCCCGCTAACACCAACAACGTTGTGTCCGACGACCTCAACGCCACCGAGCGTACACGGATCGGTTCGGCGGCCGGCAGAGCCCTGCGTGATACCTGGGAGAACTTAGTCAAGTGACATGGTCTGTTTCCCTTCTAATGGCCCATCTGCACAAGCGCATCGAGCAGCGCCTCGCGAGCGCCCGTGAATCCCTAATTCACACCGGAACCAAAGGCGATGCCAGCGAGGCCATTTGGCTCGACCTGCTGAAGACCTACCTTCCAACGCGTTACAGCGTTACGAAGGGTCACGTCTGCGACAGCAAGGACAATTTTAGCGACCAAATCGACATCATCGTTTACGACCGCCAGTATTCACCTCTCATCTTCACGATTGAGGGCCAGACCATTGTCCCCGCCGAAAGCGTTTATGCTGTTTTCGAGGCCAAGCAGGTCATTACCGCGGGGCTACTTCGTTATGCGCAGGATAAGGCGGCCAGCGTGCGGAGACTATATCGCACCAGCATGCCGATTCCTCACGCTGGCGGTACTTACGAACCCCGCGATCCGCCCCGCATTCTTGCGGGGTTCTTGGCGTTGGACAGTGAGTGGAAGCCTCCCATGGGCAGCACGATGATTGGCAATCTCAAAGTCGACGATGAGCAGCGCCGGCTGGAACTAGGCTGCATCGCGGCACATGGGCATTTCCTTGGGGATGCAAGCACCGTCTGTGTCATGGAAGGCAAGAAGGCCGCGACGGCCTTTCTATTCGAACTGATCGCCCAGCTTCAGCAACTCGCCACAGTTCCTATGATAGACATACGCGCCTATGCTGCGTGGCTCGATAAGGTTGAGTAGTTTTGGCTAGGCATTCGGGAACATGCCAACTAGAACTGCGCCCGGCCAGGTCGCACCGGGATGTCTTCCGCGGATTCGCCTGTATCGTACTCGAGAACGATACGGATTGGCTGTCCTGTATCGTCCGCAGCGACCCCGCGTCGAATGACCTTGCTCCGAGCGGCAAGCGTCCAAGATCTCTGCCTCGGACATGCCCAATGCAGCGATCAAATCCAGAAGGGTCTGCTGGCTTGAATAGCCGAAGCCGGTTTCCTCCCGCAGGTGATTTTCAAGTCGTAAGCGTTTTTGGCGGCGCCCCCATAGAAAGTGGCCATAGGCCACAACCGCGACCAACCCCGTCAGGATTGCGGCGATGTTCCCGAAAACACCGAGAAGAGCGGCATAGTCCATTAGATTACCTTCGAACGTTCGCAACGATCAACGATCGGACCGGCGCATCGTTGAAACCGTTGCATCAAAGCCAAAAAACATAGGGAAGTCAGTAAGTCAGATGGCATAGATACTCAAAGAGGCACTGTTGCAGAATAGAAGTAGAAGTTTCGATATCTGACACAGGTGCGGAGAAGGTTCGCCGGATGCGGTGGTTGTTCACTCACCATTCGACATCAGCACATAATGCGCACGTGTATCGAAAAGAGAAACATGCAGTCCCGACGGGAAGACCGCCTGACCGACAATGGCAAGCACAAAGGCGTTCAACCGATGTCGCGATTTCTGGACGGCTTCATGCATGCTCTCTCGGTCTAACGAAGAAGGCGTAGGATGGAGCTCGGGGTGCGTATGCCAGCCTCCGATGAAATGGAGGCCGCGAGCATGATATTCGTTAATCTCCCATTGCTCTGCCGCCCGATCGGGACGATAGCCGAACCTGCAGCGTCGATCGGTGAGCCGAGGACCTGTCGCAGTCACAACTTCGACCTGAGTAGGAGCCAAGCGGGCGAAAAGCAATCCACCTGCCTCGCGCTGCCAGAAACGGATTTGCCGGTGACGATCGAAGTGATCAAGGACGTTATCGGAAAAGATTAGGCGCTGCCCGGAAGCGCCAACAGGAAAAACTATCATATTCCAGAGCCTCCGCACGCCGGGCAGTTCGCCGAACGAGACCAGGTGCGTTGTTCGATGAAACCGCCGAACTGGCGATCACCGGCTACGGCACGCCATTCCGGTGTCCAGTCTCCGCCCTGGGCCTGCACCAGAGAAAAGGGCGCGCACCAGATTAAGTGCCGCGGCCCTGTGTTTTCATCGATTAAAGACTGAAGGGCGAGATCAGCGATTAACGCATTCACATGCGCCAACTCTATCGGACCATAGGGCTGATATACGGCACCACAGGCCGGTTCCTGATGACGCGAAACTCCGCCCGGCCAAGTGGTGACTCGCAGCTTCGGAACGCCAAGCGCCGATAGGCCACAAGCCAGGCAACCACCTGGCGATCGTATGGCGACAACTTGGCCAGCCGCGGCATGCGCCTCGGTCCATCCATAGATAACTGGACGCTTGATGCCCTCAGCTAAATGCCAATCATTGAGGGCGCCTTCCGCGGCCCAACTGCCCACGGTACTGATGATTAGGTCGTTCTCCCTCAAGAGTTCGGGCGACTGTTTTGACACTTCTTGCCACGTGAGAGTTTTGCTAACGACTTCACGGATATGGGGAAAATTGTTAAGCAAACCGCCGGCGAGCGCATCCGCCTTGTAATTCCCAACGCTTTGGGCACCCAGCACATGCCTACCGACGTTGGCCCAGGACAAAAAGTCAGGATCTATCAATATCAGCCGGCCGACGCCGGCTTGCGCAAGCGTGGCGGCGACAGCTGCACCGACCGAGCCGCAGCCAATCATTGCAACCGACTTCCCATGCAGGATCTCCTGGCGAGGATCGGTTCCTCGACCATGTATCCACGCCGGATCGACGCGATTGACCCGAGATCGCAGCGCTCGCTGCTCCCCTAGCATACGCCGGGCAACAAGATTTGCCGGCATTTTTCCGGGCCTGAACCCTGCTGAAAACAGGTCAACGTGTGTACGACCAGGCCCGCGGAACTCCAACCTTGGTCGCACAAGA
The DNA here is from genome assembly GCF_056739175.1 of Ensifer sp. R1-3. Lineage (NCBI taxonomy): Bacteria > Pseudomonadati > Pseudomonadota > Alphaproteobacteria > Hyphomicrobiales > Rhizobiaceae > Ensifer > Ensifer sp. R1-3. The sequence goes on along the minus strand of NZ_CP096519.1, from coordinate 122,602 downwards.
GTTACCGCTGCCAACGCAGGCCCATTTGCAGTATGAGCACCGATGATAACGACTATGTCGTCGGGTTGATCAGCTGCCATTTCGAGGAGTAGGTCTGAGCCACCGTCGGTGTATTTCTGGGCTATTGCGAGCATGTCAGCCGATTTGGTGGGAAACTCCTCGGGCAAGAGCGCCGCATGCAATTGAAGGTAAATTGCTTTCGTCGTTGAACGCTGAACTTTCTTTCCCTTGTCGAAACGGTTCTCTATCCACCGTAAGACAGCTTCCGGCGTATCGCCCACGACACAGAAATTCTGACCACGCCACATGTCGACATAGCGGCTGAGACCACCCGGCGTTAGAAGGCTATGGACCATCTTGGCATTTTGGTCGTCTGGCCAATAGCTGCTAAATTCTTGGCGAAAGTCCTCTTCGTTCCTCCCTGCCAAGCCATCTTCCAGCAGCTTGCCGGCCAGGAACAGAGCACGCTTCACAGTAGCAATCGGCGCATCCGGGTTGAATTCGGCATGCTCTTGAAAGATGCAGAGGGCGCCGTCTTTTTCGACGTGTGGGAGCCTGAGGTAGAACGAGCGGTCAACCACGGCTATGTGCGGCGCACGCCAAGGGAACCGCTCGGTCAACAGGAGGTCCAGTTCAAGGCGCCCGTGAGCCAAATCCAATCCCAAACGCCAGGCCCGAACAACCTTGTGTTTCTGATAGAGGCTCTCGAATTCGCTTTCGGAAAGGGGGCGAGCTCCCCCTACCGCACTTAATATCCAACCTTCAACCACTTCGACGGCCCGCTGGTGCCGATTTTTTCCACCAGCGGTCTGCTTAGCCATATCGGCCGTCGCCCTCCAACTTGACCGCCTCGCGAGCTTCTTGCGTGTCGCCAATCTCCTGCAGTAGACCCATTGTCAGAACAGACGGGGCGGCAAGACCGCTATCGTCGTGCACGTCCTGGGAAATGAGGCTCGCATCACGCGGAATCCGATCTCCGAAAGATCGCGTCAACATGGCGAGCGCTTCATTTGCATTCGTGGATTTCTGCAACGCGGAGCGCAATTGACTTTCTAGCTCTTGCGCTTTTTCACTGTACTGGCGGCGCTGCTCGTCGGTCCATCCCTCGTCAAGTCGTGCGCCTTCGACCACAGGATTATTGATAGCTCCTTGAAGAATTGTAGACAGGCGTTCAACCACCATCAGCAGGGCCTGATCGTCCCGGTTTTCAGGAATCTTTGCTTTGGCCTCCTGGTACGCAGTCACAGCTGCCGACATGAGCGCTATTGAAGCAAGACGGCAGCTGGCCCACTGGTAATCACGCCATCCCTTCAGATAGCGGCTGACACGTCGCAGCTGCTCTCCATGCTGCTTTAAGGCTTGCCGGAACCAATCTTCCAACTTGCGAGGGTCGGACTTTTTCCATCCCTCGTCACGATGCGCGAGCATTATGTGATCCTCGGGAAGCTGAACATACTGAGCTTCCGCAAATTCGATCGCATCTTCGATGCTTTTTCTGACACTGGCGCGATTCTGTGTCAGTGAACGTGCCATAGCCGTCTCGATGAGCGTCTCGAAGTCCCCGTCCGGAATTGCGTAGAGCGCAAGATCGATATGTGCTTGTTTCGAGATCTGCACGCGGACACAGGAGGACTTGTCGGTAACCAGGTCCCAAGACCGCTTGGTGCAAAGCGGGGCAAGAACACGCTCGACGGCGATGAAGTATCCTCGGCTTGCGATGGCCGGATGAATCGTGCCGTCTTGGTCTAGGAAGGAAACGGGCAGAAATACGCCATCGTCCAAATCGATCTCTTGGCCCTCCTGCGCCGGCCGGTTACAGGTGCGATAGGAGAAGCTCCCCTGCATTCGAAATTTCGGTCGAAGTGTAGGATCGCTGTCGAGGGCGACACCTTCAAGAAGTTCATTCTTGGCGATTAAAACTGGCCAATCGCTGAGGGCATCCTTCAGTGCCTGTCGAATCTCGTCCCTCGCAGCTCGCAAGCCGCTCTCGGTATTCTCATCGAGAGTAAGGCCTGACAGATAGCTCGGGGTCTCGGTATCACTTTTAAACACGCGGTGCGCATTCAAACCCATGTGAATTATTCCCTATTTTAAATGGCGAATTGATATATGGATGTGGTTGCATCACAACAAGGGGACCCGGAAAAAATGTATCAGCTTATCGGTATCAGCGCGGCTCTCCGGTACTTTGCTATTCTTTGCGCTCTCCTCGCCGTAGCACTTATCCTTTACCTCAAGCCAACGGATTTCAGGGGACACTGGTCCGCTTTCAGCATGGCTGTCACGGGCGCGACGATCGTCGTTCTCTTAGTTGGGCAGACATCGCTGTTTCCCGCTTTCTGTAAACTTCCGTTCGTGGGCAACATCTTTCCGGACATAGATGGTAAGTGGAAGGGAACGCTGGATTCAAATTGGCCGGAAATCGCCAAACGCAACAACATCCCCACCTCCGGCATACCGCAGGCGCCTGTTGCAGCCTCATTGACGATTCGAGCAAGATTGTTTTTTGTTCACATCACGCTGGTCTCTGACAACAACTATTCAACGTCGAAGACAGTCTTCGTCCGCGCGACCAAGCATCCGGAGAGCGGGGAATTGCGCCTAACTTACGTCTACGAAAACAGCACGCTCAGGCCAGAAATCACTGACAGTGCCATACACCATGGGGCTGCTTATATCGATCTCAAGGATCACAATACGTTCGAGGGGCTATACTGGACAAACAGAAATTACCATCAGGCGCTAAACACCGCCGGCAGAATCACACTGAAAAGAGCCTAGCTTTCGGCTTATCACCGTGCGGAAAAGGACGGTGTCCTTCACGGTCTTAGGGGAGACGCTACCAACTAGCGGGTGGTGGACAAACTGAGGCCCGGCTGAAAACGTTCCCGTTCTGTGCTGAGAAGATCGCATAATGTATCGATCGGAACAGCGCATCACACTTGAATTTTCTCTCAAGAAGGCAATTCGAGAAAATGCTTTTGCACCGATCGAAAGCTTCAGAGCTGGCCCGCTTGGTCGATTCGCGCCAGTTTTTCCACTTTTGCACCGTGGACTCACTGGTGTTTAGATAGCGTGCGAAGTCTCCGTGAAGGCGGCCAGGTTAGGGAGGGAATGGTTTCAGTGTTCGGTGTTCAGCGCATCGACGGCGGGGATCTCGCGCCTGCGGCGCGCCATGTAGTCTTGCAAGGCTTCATCGATGGCTTCGTCGAGCTTGGGTTCCTGGTAGTCATCCAGCAGCTTGCGCGCGTACTGAAGTGCGCGAGCCGTCACTTCCATTGAGCCGTCGACCTGCCACTGCTCGATGGAGTTGTTGTCGAACAGTTTCGGCATAAAGAAAGCGCGCTCGAAGTTCGCCTGGGTATGCGGGTGACCTAGATAATGGCCGCCGGGCCCAACATCACGAATTGCCGATAAAGCCTCGTCGAAATCATCCCAGCGGACACCCTCAGCCATGCGATAACCCATGGCGCACATCTCGGCATCCACGACGAATTTGGCGACCGAGCAATGCATACCCGCTTCATTCCAACCGGCCGAGTGCCAGATGTAATTGGCACCGGCGTGCAGTACGGCGTTCATCGTCATGGCGCTCTCGTAGCCGGCCTGCGCGTCAAACGTCTTTGCGCCGCCGAGAAGATTAGAGGTTCTCCAAGGCACGTTGTAGAAGCGCGCCATCTGACCGATCATGAAGTTCATCAGGCTTATCTCGGGCGTTCCGGCCATGGGTGCGCCGGACTTCATGGAAACGGTAGAGAGGTAATGGCCGTAGATCGCCGGGCACCCCTTGCGGATGACCTGCGTATAGGCGAGAGCGGAGAGCGCCTCGGCGTTCAGCTGGGCGACGGCCGGCGCCACCGAGGCAGGCGTGTTGGCGCCGCCAAGCACGAAAGGCGAGCAGAGGACCGGCTGGTTGCGCCGGCAGAAAGCGCGCATGGCCGAGAGCATGGTTTCATCCCAAACAAGCGGCGAATTGCCGTTGCAGTTGCCGGTGACAACGGGTGTCTCTTCCATAGTCTCAGCGCCGAACAGAACCTCGCACATGTCCATGACGTCCTCAGCGTTCTTCCCGGAGGTGGTCATGCCCATGAAGGTCTTGTCGGAATATTTCATAGACGAGTAGGTGATCGCCAGGTGTCTATGGCTGACCACCATGTCCATGGGCTCGACGATATGGTGCGCGGTCGAATGAAGTGCCGGGGACATATGCGACAGCTTGTGGAACATGTTGAGGTCGGCGATTGTGGGCCAGCGCCGCACGTCGTCAAGGTCGCGGATGAACGGTGCGCCGGTCATCGGCACGAAGATCGAGTGCTTGCCGCCGAAAGGCAGGCTGCGTTCGGGGTTGCGCGCGCGGTAAGTCCAGCCGGAGGGGATGGTCGAGATCAGCTCGCGGACCAAGCCGCGGTCGAGATGCACGCGCTCGCCGCGGACATCGGCGCCGGCACGTTTCCAGTCCTCAAGCGCTATGGCATCGCGAAAGACGACGCCTATCTCTTCCAGAATGGACATCGAGGCGTCGTCGATCCGGGCAACGTGCTCCGCATCCATAATTTCCGTGACCGGCAGGCCGCGGTGAAGTGCCGGCAGCATCGCGAAGTCGGGGGCCGTGCGGCGGCTGCGCCGTGCATCGCGTCCGCCGTGCCGGCCTTGCCGGGCTACCACTTCGTTCATAACGCTTTCCTCCTGATTTCCACCCGAACTGTGGGGTCGCTGCGGGAACCCGGCAGTCATTTTTCCGAACTGATCGCGTCAAAATACGACCACTCGAAGCCTTTGATGCCCGGTTCGAGCTCCTCAACGCGAACTATTCTCTACGCGCCTGCCACTCCCGCCATTTGAGGTAGATGTTCGCCCCGATCCCGGCGAAGGGCGGTGGCGCAAGTTTCGTCGGCTCGTCCTCCGACAGGAAATGGGCCGATATTGCCGAGACCTGCCCGGCGACGAGATCGGCAGCTCCGATTCCGGTCAGCGTACTGCGCACCGTGCCCAGGCCGTTGTCGCAACATGCGGAAAATAGATTCGGCTCAAGCTCGCGCATCACAGCGACTCCGTTCCAGCTCAGGCAGAGATGTCCCGCCCAGCTGAACTCCATCGGGACATCGCCGATCGACGGAAATCGGTCGGCAAACTTCCGGCGGTGGGTGCGCGCGGCACGGGCGAGCAGCGCTTTGGAAGCCTCCATTCCCGGCAAGTAGCTGGCGCATGATCGCGTCACGATTCGATTGCCGCCCTGAACACCGTCTATGCGGCGCATGGTGGTGCCCATTGGGTCCGACGGTGTGATGCCCCAGCGCGGCTGGCCGCCGAGCTTTGCCAGCGTATTCCGGTCGAGATTTACCGTCATCGAGGCGTAAAGGAAGATGTGCATCAGCCTCCCGCGTTTGAATCCAAAACTTTCGAGATGGCCGTTATTCGCAAGGATCACCTTCGCGGCTGTAATCCGCCCCCGCGTCGTTGATAGATCCCAGGTCGCGCCTGCTTGCGCGATGCGCGCCACCGGCGAACCTTCGAAGACGTGAACGCCGGCCGTGCGCAGTCCCGCGCCGAGAGACCGGATGTAGCCGGCCGGCTGGAGCATGACGGTTCCTGGCGTATAGAGACCCGAGAGATAATGGCGGCTGCCGGTGACCTCGAACATCGCCTTTTCGTCCAGCATTTCGCTGGTTTCGCCGAGATGTCCGAGATGGGCCGCGTAGCTGCGGTTCAGTTCGTGGGCACTGGTGCTCGCAGCGCCGTTGATCTTGCCAGCCGGATCGAAATAGGCCGGGTCGATGCCGTACTCCTCGACGGCTGACCGGGCGAAGGAAATGGCTGCCCGATTGAGCGCAATGGTCTTCTGGTCGGTGGGGACGCCTTTTCCGGCATAATCTTCAGACGATAGGTCATGCGGAAGGTCGATCATGAAGCCGGAGTTCCGGCCCGATGCACCCTCCGCCAGTCGACCTGCCTCGAGGACGGCAATCCGGGTTTTTGGATCGATCTCAAGCAAGCGGCGCGCGGCGGAAAGACCGGCAAACCCGCCGCCGACGATGGCGACATCGACGGCGAGGTTTTCCTCGAGCCGAACCGGCGGCGCCTGGTTGGGAAGGATAGCGTTCCAGGCCGCTGGACCGCGATGGACCGGCAGCCTTTCGGCCTTGAGATCGATCAAGACACGGCCTCGTCGACGTCATCGGTCAGATCGATCCAGATCGTCTTGATCCGCGTGTACTGGTCATGCGCGTGGATGCCGTTGTCACGACCACCGAACCCGGACGATTTGAAGCCGCCGAACGGCGTGGTGATGTCGCCTTCGCCGAAACAATTGATCGTGACGGTGCCGGCCCGGATCGCGCGTGCGCCGCGAATGGCCCGCTTGGCATTGGCCGTGTAGATCGACGCGGCAAGGCCGTATTCGGTGTCGTTGGCGAGGGCGATTGCTTCCTCGTAGCCGTCGACGGTGAGTACCGATAGGACAGGGCCGAATACCTCCTCACGAACGATCTTTGCGTCGCGGCCGCTCACGTCGATGATCGTCGGTTCCACGAAGCCATTCTCGGCCTTGCCGCCGAGGAGGATCTTCTGGCCCTTTTCGAGATAGGAGCAGACCTTGTCGAAGTGCGATCTCGAGACGAGGGCGCCGACGCGATTTTCTGGATTGAGCGGATCTCCCATCGGCCATTCTCGGGCGTGGGCGATCATGCGCTCCAGCAGCTCATCCTTGACGCCACGCTGAACGATCAGGCGAGAGGAGGCCGAGCAGTTCTCGCCCATGTTCCAGAAGGCGCCATTTACGAGATGCGCGGCTACCCGGTCGAGATTTTCCGCATCGTCGAGAACGACGGCCGGGTTCTTGCCTCCCATTTCCAGGGTCACTTCCTTGAGATTGGAATCGGCGGAATAGCGCGGGAAGCGTCGGCCGGTCTCGGTGGAGCCGGTGAAGGAGACCATGTCGACGTCCATGTGCTTGCCAAGCGGCTCGCCGACATCGGCTCCGCCGCCGGGCAGCACGTTGAACACGCCCGGCGGCATGCCGGCTTCCATAGCAAGCTCGGCCACGCGCAGAGCGGTCAACGTCGTCTCCTTGGCCGGTTTGACGATGACGGAATTGCCGGCCGCCAGGGCAGGGCCAATCTTCCAGGCGAGCATGAGGAGCGGGAAGTTCCAGGGCAGGACGAGTCCCACTACGCCGACAGGCTCACGCACAATCATGGCAATGTGATTGTCGGAGGCAGGGGACACCTGGTCGTAGATCTTGTCAATGAGTTCGGCATGCCAGGTGAGGCAATGGATCGTCTCGGGAACGTCGACATTCTCGCAGTCGTAGATCGTCTTGCCGCTGTCGAGGCTTTCAAGCACCGCGAGCTCGCGAGCGTTCCGCCTCATCAACCTCGCCAGGCGGATGAGAATTTCCTTGCGCGCGGACGGGTGCAGCCGCGACCAGCGGCCGTCCTCGAAAGCATCGCGCGCCTTGCCGACGGCAAAGTCGACGTCCTCCGGGCCGCACGCGGCGACCTTGGCGAGGACCTTTCCAGTTGCGGGGTTGATCGTCTCGAAGGTCTTGCCGGACATAGCTGGCCGGAAACGGCCGTCGATATAGGCCTGCGTCGGGAATTCGAGCTTTGCGGCAATCGCCTTGTATTCATCGTGAGTCAGAAGATCGCCCATGGTCATGCCTCCGCTTCGATCTGCTCAATCGTGCACTTTAGGACGCGCACTACCTGTTCCAGTTGCCGCATGTCATCCTTGTTGAGGGCCTTCAGCGGCGGGCGCGGCGGACCGGCGACGAAGCCGTTCATCTCGCAGCCGTATTTAATGCACTGGATGAATTTGCCGCCCTGTTCGAGGACACGCATGAGCGGCATCATCGCCGACATGATCCGCCTGCCTTTCGCAAAATTGCCCTCGACGACACAAGCGTTGTAAAGGGCGATGTGTTCCTCCGGCAGGAAGTTGGAGCCGCCGCAGACCCAGCTGCGCGCACCCCAGGCGAAGAACTCCAGCGCCTGGTCATCCATGCCGCAGGACATCTGGATGTGCGGATAGTCGCGGGCAAGCAGGTGAACGCGATTGATGTCGCCTGAGCTTTCCTTGACCGCGTAAAAATTCCGACTGCGGCCGACCCGGTCGAGGAACTCCTCACCCATATTGATGCCCATGCGGCCGGGATAGTTGTAGAGCATGATTGGCAGATTGGCCGCCCGGTCGATGGCGAGCGCATGCAACGCATTTTCCCGCTCCGTTGGAACCGAGTAGGGCGGAGACCCAACAAGAATAGCGGCGGCACCGATCTTTGCCGCCGTCTCCGCCATCGTGATGGAGTCTTCCAGGCGGATGGCAACGGTGCCGACGACAAGCGGAACGCGGTCTCCGATGACGTCCTTTGCGTATTTCGCCATCTCCACGCGCTCGTCCATCGACTGCGCGTAATACTCCCCGGTCGAGCCACCGTTGATGAGGCCGTGAACACCGGATGCAATCAGGTGCTCGATCATTCGTGCGAACGCCTCCCGATCGACCGAACCGTCGTCGCGATGGGGTGTTATGACGGGCGTATAGATGCCGTCAAAATTCATGGAATCCTCCTAACCTACGCTGTTGGGTACACGACCGAGGGGCGCAAAGATGCTTCCCGGCGTGACGAAGCTCTCGATCTGGACCCGCGAAAGCTCCCAATGCGCGATCGCGAGATCCGCGCAGCCGTCAGCGTCCCCCGCCTCGATGAGTGCGATGAATTCATCGTGCTGGTCGGCTGCGGTTGCACGCTGATCGGCCATCTCCGTGTTCCGCGGGCTGTAGAAGATCATGCCGATCCGGGTGTGGTCGATGAGCAGGCGCCGGAGGCTCGGCATCAGGAATTCGTTGTCCGCCATTTCCCCCATGATCGAGTGGAAACGCTCATTGGTCAGGGCCCGCTGCTCACCATCGCCGTCCCGAATGGCGGCGCGAAAGAGAAGCTGCGCGTCCTTGAGCCGCATGATCTGAGTTCGGGTTGCGTTCTGCGCGGCTAGGCGCCCAACGGCGGCGTAGACCATCGGCGCAACGATGAAGAAGTTGCGCAGCGTCTTGTGGGTCATCGGAGAGACCTGCGTGCCGCGGTTCTCATGCAGCACCACATATCCTTCCCCGGCCAGTTGGCGTAGCACTTCACGCAGCGGCGGCCGTGAGATCCCGTATTCTTCTGCCAAGTCCACCTCGTCGAGATAGATCCCGGGCTCGAGCACTTCCGTCAGGATCCGCCTCTTTAGATCTTCCAAGCACTTCAATTTATTACGTTTTGCGTCGCCGCTCATAGTGCTTCCTCGCTGTTTATGTGCCGCAACCTTATTTGATTATCTTTGTAGCGTAGCAGAAGACATATTGTCTACATTGAAAATATATGTTGTAAAAAGAAAAACGAAAAGCCGAACAGGGGAAAGTGAATGGCCAATCATCAGGACCCAGTGATCCGCTGCGAAGGGATCTGGAAGGTTTTCGGTGTCAACCCGAAGGGGGCCATCCGCGCCATTCACGAGGACGGCCTCACGAAAAAGGACATTCGCGAGAAGCTCGACTGCGTCGTGGGCGTGCGCGACGCGACGTTCTCAGTCGCGAAGGGCGAAATCTTCTGCATCATGGGCCTGTCGGGATCCGGCAAGTCGACGTTGATCCGGCACATAAACCGGCTCATCGAGCCGACGCAGGGCGCCGTCTACATCGAGGGACGCAATGTCAACGAGATGGGCGCCAAAGAGCTGCGCGCGGTTCGCGCCGAGAAGATCGGCATGGTCTTCCAGAGCATGGCATTGATGCCGCACCGGAATGTCCGCGACAACGTTGCCTTCGCGCTCGAGGTGCGAGGCATGCCGGAGGAAAAACGCCACAAGATTGCCGGCGAGGCCATTGAAGCTGTGGAACTCACGGGCTGGGACCTCAAATACCCTGACGAACTTTCGGGAGGCATGCAGCAGCGCGTCGGCCTTGCCCGCGCAATTGCCGCCAATCCCTCGATCCTCTTGATGGACGAGCCGTTTTCCGCCCTCGATCCGCTGATCCGGCATCAATTGCAGGGCACGTTCATGCAACTCTCGTCAGAGCTCCACAAGACGACCGTCTTCATCACGCACGATCTCGATGAAGCAATCCGGATCGGAGACCGTATCGCGATCATGAAGGATGGCGTTCTGGTGCAGGTCGGCACGCCGGAGGAGATCGTGACGAATCCCGCGGACGATTACGTCGCCGATTTCGTGGGCGGCATCTCCAAGCTCGATCTCGTCACCGCGGCGAAGGTTATGCAGCCGCTCGAGCAATATCGCCAGGCCCACCCGGATCATGAGATGTCGAACTGGCCTGTCGCCCGGCCGGACGACAAGCTCAATGCGCTGGTGGACCTCTCGATCGGCACTAATGACCCCGTCTTGGTAAAGGACGCCGAGATGGTTGTCGGCGTCGTCACGAAGGATGCCTTGCTGAGGGGTATCCAGGGACGGGGTGAAGCCAATTCCACTGAGCGGGGAACATACTGATGGCCGATGAAAAGAGCTTCAACTGGCTTAATCCGTTCGAGAGCATCGACCTCGGTATCGCCGAACACTCTGATGGCATCAAGCAATGGGCTATCGAGCACCGCGAAGCGATCCAGCCCTTCAAGTTCTTCTTCGACAGCTTGATCCAGAGCATCGAGCGGGCATTTCTCGCCGTGCCTCCCCTCATCATGCTGCTTACCATCGTGCTGATCGCCTGGCAGGCGGCCGGCCGGCGCACCGCCGTCTATGTCGCCGCCGCGCTTGCGGTCCTCGGGCTGCTGTCGCCGGAGGCATGGCCGCTGGCGATGACGACTCTGGCGATCGTGGTCGCGGCCGTCATCCTTGCCGTGATCATAGGATTGCCGCTGGGGATCCTCGCCGGCAAGAGCGACCGGTTCGAGGCCGTGCTCCGGCCGATCCTCGATACGATGCAGACGATCCCCGCTTTCGTCTATCTCGTCCCGGTCGTGATGCTGTTGGGTATCGGCAATGTCGCCGGCGTCATCGTTACGATCGTTTTCGCGCTTGCGCCACTTATCCGTCTCACGTCGCTCGGCATTCGCTCGGTCAATCAGAGCGTGGTCGAAGCTGCCCGGGCATTCGGCGCCACGCCTTGGCAGATCATGTTCAAGGTGGAACTGCCGATGGCGACGCCGACGATTTTCGCCGGCCTCAATCAGACAATCATGCTGTCGCTGTCGATGGTGGTCATCGCCTCGATGATCTCGGTCCGCGGTCTCGGCAACGAAGTCTTGCGCGCCATGGGCCGGCTCGATGCCGGCAAGGCGATCGTCGGCGGCCTCGGCATTGTGATGCTGGCCATCGTACTCGACCGCATCACCCAGGGCCTCGGTCGCTCGGGCCGCGAGAAAGGACACAGAAATTGGTGGCGGACTGGCCCGATCGGCCTCGTCGCGCAACTGATAGACCGGAAGAAATAAGTCGTCATCGGGAACTAACATCAATTGGGAGTAAGAAAATGAAACGACTGTTGACTGCAGGGGCATTCGCGCTGGCACTCATGGTTCAGCCGGTGCTTGCCAATGACAAGCCGGGTGAGGGCGTCACCGTGCGCCCGATGCTGCCCACCCAGATCGAGGAGTTTTTCCAGCATCGGATTCTGTTCCGTGCGCTCGAGGATCTTGGCTACAAAATCGCGCAGCCGAATGAGGCGGAATACCAGACCATTCACGTGGCGATCGGCTCAGGTGACGCCGATTTCACGGCGGTCAGCTGGGAGACATTGCACAAGGGCTTTTTCGATGAAGCTGGCGGCGAAAAGGTGATGAGCAGGGTCGGTACCTATATCGAAGGTGCTCTCCAGGGTTACCTGATCGACAAGGCGACCTACGACTCAGGCGTCCAGGATCTGAGCCAGCTCAAGGATCCGGCCATTGCCGCGAAGTTCGATTCTGATGGCGACGGCAAGGCGGATCTGGCAGGCTGTATCCCGGGATGGGGCTGCGAACGCGTTATCGAGCATGAGCTCGACGAGTACAAGCTGCGCGATACGGTGACGCACAACCAGGGTTCCTATCAGGCGATGATGGCCGACACGATCGCCCGCTTTAAGACTGGAAAGCCTGTGCTCTACTACACTTGGACACCCTATTGGGTTTCCGGGGTTCTCGTTCCCGGCAAGGATGTGGAATGGCTAAGCGTTCCCTATACCTCGCTCCCTGACGGCGCGAAGCTGAATACCGAGTTCAATGGGAAGAACCTGGGCTTTGCCGTCGATAACATCGGCGTGGTCGCCTGCAATGACTTCCTTGCCGCAAATCCGGCAGCCAAGAAGCTGTTCGAGGTCGCGAAGCTCAACATCAACGACATCTCTGCTGAAAACAAGCTGATCACCGATGGCGAGAAGACGTCCGCCGATATCGACCGCCATGTCGATACCTGGATCAAGGCAAACCAGGCAACCTACGACAGCTGGCTGGCAGCAGCCCGCGACGCAGCGAAGTGATCTCACGAGCGGGGCGTCTTCCGGCGTCCCGCAAATTGCCGGGTGTCATTCATGAGTCAATCATCTGACTTCGTTTTTCTCCTGGTCGAGGAATTTTCGCATCTGGCTTTCGCCTGCGCGCTGGAGCCGTTGCGGATTGCCAACCTCGTTTCCGGTCGTGAGCTTTATCGTTGGCAACTGGCGTCCGTGGATGGCCAGTCCGCCGCCTGCTCGAACCAGGCGGTCACCCTCGTCAACCGCGGGCTGACGCCGCTGGAGCGGGGCGAGAAACTGTTCGTCGTTTCCGGTATCAACGTGCAACATCACGTCACCCAGCCGCTCCTGAACTATCTTCGTTCGGAGCGGGCGAGGGGCGTTTCGATCGGCGCCATCTGCTCCGGCGCCTACGTCCTGGCGGAGGCTGGGTTCCTCGACGGACGTCGCGCCGCGGTTCATTGGGAATACCATGATCTCTTCGCGGAGATTTATCCCGACGTGAACCTCACGAAATCGGTCTTCGTCGCCGACGAAAAGTTCGTCACGGCGTCGGGCGGTGCGGCCGTGGCGGATCTGATGCTCCATATCATCTCCCGTGACCACGGCAGCGACCTTGCCGCCGCGGTGGCAGATCAGATGGTCTATACCGGGGTGCGCGAGGCAAGCGCGACCCAGAGGGTTTCGGCCCGCTCGCGCTACGGTATCCGCAACAGCCGCCTCGGCCAGGCGATCCGGTTGATTGAGGAGAATCTGGAGACGCCGCTTTCCAGCTTCGAGCTTGCGAAAAACCTCGGCATTTCCACCCGTCAGCTTGAACGGCTATTCGGCCGATACCTGAACATCACGCCGAAGCGCTACATTCTAGAAGCGCGCCTGCAGCGGGCGCGAAACCTCATCGTGCAGTCCGAGCAGGCGATCACTGAGATCGCCATGGCCTGCGGCTTCACGTCGACATCGCATTTCTCACGGGTTTACCGTGATCACTTCGGCAAATCGCCGGTCAACCAACGATCCATTTTCACCTAGGAAACTGGAAGGAACTAATGGGACGGTTTGGTGGAAAGGCGGCGCTTGTAACGGGTGCCGCCGGCGCAATCGGCGCCGCGGTGGTGCGCCAGCTTCGCGCCGAAGGCGCGATTTTCGCCGTCGTGGACAAGGGACGTTTGCCGCGCCTGGAGGTTACTCGTGCGTCGCCGGAGACCTGCGCAAGGCCGAAGGTCAGCGACAGCCCGCGTTCGAGGCGCTCGGCGGGCTCGACATCTTTGTTAACAACGCATCGCGGAGCCAAAGGACATTGTGGATGTCTCATGTTCTCGCCTCGGACGCCGCGCGCTACATGTGCGGTTCGCTGGTCGAGGCCAACGGAGGAAAGCGGGTAGGATGACCCGGTTTGATGGAAAGGTTGCTCTAGTGATGGGCGGGCGGACGCATCGGGCAAGCGATCGCCCCGCAGACTCCGCGGTGAAGGAGCGCACGTGTTCACGGCGCGACGAGGTGACGACCGGGAATTCGAAGGTGTTGCCGCCGATCTCGCCATGCCGGCAAGCGCGGCCACGGCAGCGGAGGCGGTGGGTCATGCCGGACGGCTCGACGTTCTCGTCAACAATGTAGGCGCCGCGTCGGGCGAGCTGGCAGGCCGAAGCGGTGGCGAGCCTCGTCGCCTGGGTGACCTCGAACGAAGCCTCCCTCGTCACGGGCCAGGTTAGGACCGCCGACGGCGGGCGGACGGCGAAGCTCAGCTTTCCGTCGGCGTGCGAAGTAGATCAAACGCGAAAAAGGGTATCTCAGATGTCGAATGAAAGCCCGGGAAGGGGAAGTGGCCCTTCGTCAGCGCCAGCCAAAAGCCCATCGGCGCGGCTGAGAATCGGGTTTGTCCTGTCTCGGGCGTTCACGCTGTCGGCCTTCGCATTGTTCGTCGACACCCTCCGGCTTGCAAGCGACCAACTCGACCGGTCTGGGCGCGTCCTCGCCGACTGGCAGGTGCTCGGCAGCACCAGACACCTGATCACGTCGAGTTGCGGCGTCCAGGTCGCTCCGACGTCCGACTTCGTTGATCCCGGCCGTTTCGATTACATTGCCGTTATCGGCGGGCTTCTCAGTGTCAAGGAACCGGTTGACCAAGAAACGATCCGCTTCCTGAAAGAGGCTGCTTCAAAAAAGGTCCCATTGATCGGACTTTGCACCGGATCTTTCATCCTCGCGGAAGCAGGCTTGATGAAGGAACACCAGAGCTGCGTCAGCTGGCTTCACTACCACGAGTTTCGCGAACGCTTTCCCGATCACGAAGTCCGGCCGGACCGGCTATTCAATCTGGACCGCAAGCGCGGTTCTTGCGCCGGAGGTAGCAGCGCTGCCGACATCGCGGCCGCCTTGGTGAGGCGGCACATCAGTGCGGATGCCGAGCGCAACGCGCTGGAAGTGCTCCAGATCGAAAAGGCACGATCGCAGTTCGACATCCAGACGCGCCAGCCGCTGCGCGACTATGTGAGCGACCGTCGGGTCGCCGCCGTTCTGATCAATATGGAGCAGCATCTCGAAGGTGGGATGACGATCGAGGAGCTTGCCGCCTCGGTGGGGCTCTCAAGGCGCCAGCTTGAGCGGTTGTTCACTGAAAAGACGCAGATGTCTCCCGCTCTGGCCTTCCGGCGTCTTCGCCTGGATCGTGCAAGGCAGATCCTGATGACGAGTAAGAAGCCCATCATCGAGGTCGCGCTCGATGTTGGTTTCGTCAACACGTCGCATTTTACAAAGGAGTTCAGGCGGGCCTACGGGCGAACTCCGGCGGAAGTCAGAGATTCAGCCGCAAGCGAGCGAAAGGTATCGATCATCCAATGAGTGTGCATCGACGCGGCCCGGAATTGCTTGAGTCAGCGGGAGCACTGTCCCCCCCGTCAGGCGCTTTTTACAAGCCAATCCGCGAACAGCCGCGCCTTTGCCGTTGCACGCGGGTGAATCCTCAGATGAAAGGGAACGGGTGAGGGGATGCTCTCCTGCACGAGCTTCACCAGCCGTCCTTCGTCTAGGAGGCTTCCGATGAGCCCGTCCCACCCAAGCACTGCCCCGACATCATCTTGAGCCGCCTGAAGCGCGATCATGTAGTTGTTGACGTAGAAGCTGCGGCCCTTCGGTGCGGGCCATCCGAATGCGGCAAACCAATCATGCCAGCTGGTCCAGCCGGTCTCCTTGCTGCTGGAATGGATCAAGGGTGCTTTGAGAAGATCCTCGAGCCGCGCGATGCTGTGCTCGGCGGCAAAGCGTCTCGTACCCAGCGCCACGATGTGGTCCTGAAAGAGTTTCCGGCACTCTACGCCGTTCTCCTGCGGGTTACCGTAGTGAACGGTCAGATCGCATCGGCCGGTCATTCCGGGCACGTCACTGACGACCTGTGACACGGTGATGGCAGGATGAATCTTCCAGAAGGCCGAAATCTTCGGTGTCAGCCATAATGAACTGAATGCCGTGGTCGCGCCGATGGTCACGTCGACGGTCTCCGGCCGCTCGCGGATCTGGGTAATGGTCTCCGAGATCGTCTCGAAGCCGCGTTGAACCACCACGAAGAGGAGCGCTCCCTTCTCGGTCAGCTCGACACCGCGGTGGTGGCGCAGGAACAGGCTGCATTTCAGGTCCATCTCCAGCGCCTTGATCTGGTGGCTGACGGCCGCCGGCGTCACGTTCAACTCTTGAGCGGCTTTCTTGAAGCTCGCGTTTCGCGCCGCCGCCTCGAAGCAGACGAGGGCGGTCATCGAAGAGAATTCATAGGGGCGTTGCATCGGGGACCCGCACGGTATGCTTCGGTCTGAGTTGGCAGGCGTAAGATTACTTCACCTAATTCGAAGTGAATTTTAATGCTATTGCCACGTGGGGCTGTTGGCAAGAATAATTGATCTGAATTGAACCCCCTTGCTCGCGGGAATCACCCATGACAGCCAACCGGACTTCCATTCATCAGTTTCTTGCCCGCCGTGTCCCGGGGTGCAGCCTGGAACAGCCCTTCTATACGTCGTCCGAGGTCTACGAGCTCGACCTGCAGCACCTCTTCTATAGGGAATGGCTCTTTGCCGTCCCGGCCTGTCAGCTTGCCAAGACGGGCAGCTATGTCACCTTGCGCGTGGGCGCTTATGAAGTCGTCATCGTCCGTGGCCGCGACGGTGAGATCCGTGCTTTTCACAATTCCTGTCGCCACCGCGGGTCGTTGATCTGCAAGGCGCGCCAGGGGCAGGTGGCAAAGCTCGTCTGTCCCTATCACCAATGGACCTATGAGCTTGACGGCAAATTGATCTGGGCGAACGATATGGGTCCCGATTTCGATGCGTCGAAATACGGCCTGAAACCCGTCAACCTGCGCAATCTCGACGGCCTGATCTATATCTGTCTTTCCGATACGCCGCCGGATTTCCAAACATTCGCACAGCTGGCGCGCCCATACCTGGAGGTTCACGACCTCAAGGATGCCAAGGTCGCGTTCACCTCTACGATCATCGAGAAAGGTAATTGGAAGCTGGTCTGGGAGAACAACCGCGAGTGCTATCATTGCAGCAGCAACCATCCGGCACTCTGCCGCTCCTTCCCGCTCGACCCGGAAGTTGCCGGTGTTCAGGCCGATGGCGGAGTATCTAAGAAGCTGCAGGCGCATTTCGACCGTTGCGAAGCCGCCGGCACACCGGCGCAATTCGTCCTTGCTGGCGACGGTCAGTATCGCCTCGCACGTATGCCACTGCAGGAAAAGGCGTTGAGCTATACGATGGACGGCAAGGCCGCTGTTTCCCGGCATCTGGGCCGGGTTGCCCCGCCGGATGCCGGCACGCTCCTGATGTTCCACTATCCGTCGACGTGGAACCACTTCCTGCCGGATCACTCACTCACCTTCAGGGTTATGCCGATCAGTCCGACCGAAACCGAGGTCACGACGACCTGGCTCGTACACAAGGATGCGGTCGAAGGAGTCGACTACGACCTCAAGCGCCTGACGGAGGTCTGGATCGCCACCAATGACGAAGATCGCGAGATCGTCGAAACGAACCAGCAAGGGATCCTCTCTCCGGCTTACGTGCCCGGTCCCTATTCACCGGGTCAGGAAAGCGGCGTCATGCAGTTCGTCGACTGGTATGCGGCCTGGCTGGAGCGCGCCCTTGCGCCGCGTCAAGTGGCTGCGGAGTGAGCAGATGACCCAGTTCAAGCAGCTCAGTTTCTGGAGTGATGCCGAGCCGCTTGAATGCGTCACGCGCACGCCGGAAGCTCCCAATGTGGTGACCTTCAGCTTTCAAAGTCCTTCCGGGGCGCTGTTCAACCATGATCCGGGGCAGTTCGTCACTCTGGAACTGCGCGCGCCGGGGGGACCGCTCTATCGCACCTATACCATCTCTTCTGCACCCTCGCGGCCAACCGCACTGACGATCACGGTCAAAGCGCAGGACGGGTCCACCGGCACACGCTGGATGCTGGACAATCTGCATAAGGGCATGCGCATCAGGGCTATCGGGCCGGCGGGAAAATTCTCGATCGTGCATCACCCGGCTGATAAATACCTGTTCATCTCGGCCGGCTCGGGCATCACCCCGATGGTGGCGATGACCACCTGGCTCTACGATTCCGGACGCGAGCCGGACATTGTCTTCATCAATTGCGCGCGCCGACCCTCGGAGATCATTCTGCGCGACAGCATGGAACTCATGGCGTCGCGCATCGTCGGCATCGACCTGAAATGGGTGGTCGAAGAGCCAGACCCGTTCCGGCCCTGGACCGGCTACCGGGGCATGTTCAATCAGATCATGCTCGGCCTGATGGCGCAGGATTATCTCGAGCGCGAAGTGTTCTGCTGCGGTCCGGAGCCCTTTATGCGGGCCGTCCGCGAGGCGCTTGCCGGACTTGGCTACGATATGAGCCGCTACCATCAGGAGAGCTTCACGGCGGAGCCGGGGCATGCCGAAGACGTCCCCGAGGATGTGATCCCCGATGAGCAGAACCATGCCGAGATCGCCTTCGCCCTCTCCGGCGTCACGACCAGATGCAGCGAGACGGACACGATACTGGCGGCGGCAAAGGCTGCAGGGCTGGTGATCCCGTCGGGCTGCTCGATGGGGATCTGCGGCACGTGCAAGGTGCGCAAGACAGAAGGCCAGGTCCATATGGTGCACAATGGCGGCATCACGGATGAGGACGTGGACGAAGGATTCATCCTCGCTTGCTGCTCCAAGCCCCTGGGCCGTGTAGCGGTCGAAGCATAGGCAAGGCGGCCCCTAAAATAGATTGGGTTGGAGCGGCGTTCCAAACGAGACGGATGTCTCATGCGTGCCAGCGCCAAATGCCATTGCGGCTGCGTGACATACGAGGCTCTCGATGCCGACGAAGTGTCGGTCTGCGATTGCAAGGACTGCCAGAAATTGACAGCTCGGACTACTGCGGAGATTTTCGCATCCAAATCGTCGCCGTCACCCGGCAAACACGAGCGGCTGCAGAGGGCTTTCCGCGCTTGTGGGTTCATGGCCTTGGGGCATGAGGTTGAGGACCGCCTGCGCTGGGCCCGCGTCAATTATGCTTCTCAATCAGTGCGCGGCTTACCGGCGCGCGGTGAGAAGCATCAGCCAGGGATTTCCAGCACGATCTTGCCGACGACCGATTTCGACAGGAACTCCTGCTGGGCCTTGGCAAGCTCCTCCAGCGGATAGGTCTTCGCCACGATGGGACGGACTTCCCCACGCTCGATATAGGAGACGAGGTTTTCGAAGACTATGTCCTCCTGGAAAGTGCAGCCGAAGAAGGTCAGGTCCTTCAGGTAAAGGGTACGAACATCGAGTTCGACAAGTGGGCCCGCGATCGCGCCAGCAACAGCATAACGGCCACCCTTCTTGAGAACATTCAGCAAAGCCGGAAAGCCTGGGCCAGCCGCAACATCGATCGCGACATCCACCGTCTCCTTGCCAAGCTTGGCGACCAGGTCTTCGTCACGCACAACGACCCGATCCGCGCCGAGGTCCAGCAGCAGCTGTGCTTTCTCACGTCCTGCAATCGCAGTCACAAAGGCACCGCGCCGCTTGGCCAGTTGGACGGCTGCGGAGCCGACACCGCCAGAAGCGCCGGTAATAACGACATGCTCTCCAGCCTGTACGCTCGCCCGATGCAGCAGTCCTTCAGCCGTGGAATAGGCACAAGGCATGGTCGCGAGTTCATTATCGCTCCAGTCGCAATCGACCTTGAACGTCTCACGCGACGGTGCCTTGGTGTACTGGGCGAAGCCGCCGTCGCATTCCGAGCCGAATGTCCAGCATTCAAAGGGCCGGTAATTAACATAGGTGCGGAGAAGGTTTCGGACGATGACCCGCTCGCCAATGCGATCAGGACTTACGCCGTCGCCGACGGCCGCGATACGGCCACAGCAATCAGCACCCTGAATGCGCGGAAACACAAGCGGAACGCCTGACCAGCTTGCGTCATCATCCTGGGCAGAATCAAAGCCCTGTCTCGCACCGGAATCGGTCCCGCTTCTAACCGCCTTCGAATACCAGCCGATGCGGGTGTTGATATCCGTATTGTTGACGCTTGCGGCAGAAACGCGGATCAGCACTTCGCCGGCTGCAGGTGTCGGTACCGGGAGGTCGGTGCGGAATTCTAGCTTGTCAAAACCACCATGGCCAACCAGAACCACGCCCTTCATAGTGGTGGGAATTTCGGATTTGCTGCTGAGTGCACCCGCTTTACCAAGCTTATTCATTTCACCAATATCCCTGCTTTGAGTTCGTTCAAGACGATGGAGGTGTTCACTGTTGCCGGTAAGCCGTTCAGGGCAGGCTGAGCTTTGCCATGCGACCGCCATCGACGGTCCAGACCTGACCGGTGACGAAGCTCGCTTCCGGCGAGGCAAGCCAGGCGACAAGCGCTGCGACCTCTTCTGGTTTGCCGGTGCGGCCAACCGGATGGATACGGTCGATCTCGCGGCGGAAGGCCGCCGGATCCGGCATGCTCTCGATGAAATCTACGTTCAGGTCCGTGTCGATCCAGCCGGGTGCGACCGCATTGCAGCGGACACCCTCGGGCCCGTGATCGATTGCAACAGCGCGGGTCAATCCGTGCAGGCCCGCCTTCGACGCGCAATAAGCCGCATGCTTCGGGTTCGATCCCAGCCCCTCGATTGAGCCGATATTGACGATGGCGCCTTTGGACGCCTTCAGATGCGGCATCGCAGCCTTGATCAGCATGAAGGGAGTAGTGAGGTTGACGGCGATGTTCCGCTCCCAGTCGGCAAGCGACATGTCCTCGACCAGCGCTTCCTGCATCATGCCGGCATTGTTGACGAGCACATCAAGCCGCCGGGCGGTGGCCACCACAGCTTCCATGGTCCTTCCGGCGGAACCCGGATCGGCGAAATCCGCCGGAATGCCCTCGAATTCCACGTCCTCCCCGCGCTGGGCGGTGAACACGCGGGCCCCTTCGTCCCGGAGCCTCGAGGCGATCGCCCGGCCGATGCCAGAACGGCCACCCGTGACCAGCGCAACCTTACCTTCGAACCGCATTAGGCCACCGCCTTTCCACCGTTAACCTCAACTAGTGAGCCGCACATGTAGCGCGCGGCATCGGAAGCAAGGAAGAGCACGACATCCGCGATATCTTCCGGCTCGGCGATGCGGCCGAGCGGTACGGTCTTGCCGAGTTCGGCAACCGCCGTATCCGGATCAAAGCCGCGCTTGATGAAGCCGGTGCGCAGCATAGGCGTATTGACCTCATTCGGGCAGACGGCATTGATGCGAATGTTCTGGTGCGCGTGGTCAATGCCCATGCACTGGGTCAGCGAGGCAATTGCCGCCTTAGTCATGCAATAAACCGCATGGTTCGGGCCGGGACGAAGGCCCCAACAGGAAGCGGTGTTGACGATTGCGCCGCCGCCGCGCGCGGCAAGCAGCGGAATTGCGGCGCGGCTGATCCGGAAAGGTGCCTGGACGTTGACACCCACAGAGAGATCCCAGTCGGCATCGATCGTTTCGGTCACCTTGCCGCGGGTGATCACGCCGGCATTGTTGATGACGATGTCGAGCCCGCCGAGCGCGTCAAAGGCCGCCTGGGGCAAGCCGTCGGCATAGGATGACTCCAGCAGGTTGCCGGGCAAGTGGGCATCAGCCTCGACGCCAGATACGTCGCGGTCGGCCGCGGCCACTCGGGCTCCCTCGGCTCGAAGCTGCTTCACGATGGCAGCGCCGATGCCACCGGCAGCTCCGGTTACAAGAGCGATCTTCTCAGAAAATCTCATTTTCTACACTCGAATGTTCAGAAGCTCGCGACCGGGTTGCCGAAGATCCCTGCATCGGGTGTCACGCCGAGACCCACGCCCTCCGGAAGTGCAATGTGACCGCTTTCGATACGGATACCGTTCTTGCTGTCGTAATTACCCTTGATATACGGCGCCGCGATCCACACACCCTCGCAGAGCTTGGGGCCAATGGTTGCACCTGCCTGTACGCAGGCGGCAGCGAGAATATCGCCACCCCAAGCGTCGTCACAGGTGTGCGGAAGATTGCGGGCGGCGCAGATATCGCGGAACGTCGCGAAGTTGTGCAGACCGCCAATGCGCGTCACCTTCATGCCGAAGCCGTCGACAAGACCGATGCCGACTGCTGTAATCACGGTACTCAGGTCTATGCTGTTTTCGTCCATGTAGATGCCGTGGTGCACCTGTGGCCGGATTTTCTGGAGGTCTTCAATCGAGTTGCACGGCTGCTCCATGATGAACGGGACATCCGGGCATTCACGGCTTGCGCGAAGCGCGTCACGCGTGGTCCAACCGCGATTGGCGTCGACCGCCAGGCGCATGCCTGATCCCTTGATGACTTCCCATACCTTACGGACGACCTCGATATCGATCTCAACCGGACGACCGCCCACCTTAACCTGCAGACGCGGATAGCCTTCTTCCATCTTTTCGCGGGCAATGCGGGTAATGTCATCGGGAGTACCGACACCGGTCGCGTAGTAGGAAGGCACCTTATCAGTTGCCGCACCACCCAGCAGTTGGGCAACGCTCAAACCGAGCTTCTTGCCCATAAGATCGTGGGCGGCCATGTCGATAGCTGCCTTGGCGTAATTATGCCCGTTCAGCAGGCTGTCCATCTTGCGCTGGAGAGAGAGCGGCCAGACTTCCGAGCCTACGAGCCCCGGAGCCATTCCTGTGAGCGCGGCGAGCGCGCCACTGGCATGGGATTCGGCATAGGTCGGGCCAACAGGGCAGGTCTCACCCCATCCCTCCGTTCCGTCTTCGCCCACGAGACGGACCAGTGTCGTCGTCAACGACCAGACCTTTGCATTCGCCATCGTGTAGGGACCGTTCTTCACGGGCAGGTCGTGACTATAGATATGGATTTCCTTGATCTTCATGTGTCTCGTTCCAAGGCCTCAGAGTTGATGGAAAGGAATTCAGGCAATACCTTCGGCCGCAAGTGCTGCTGTCGCCGCTCGAAGAGCCGTAGCCGTTGCCCGATCCCGCCCGTGCAGGCGGGCGGTCTGCGTCATACCTTCGTGAGGAAGGAAGAGTGTTTCGGCGAGTTGCTCGATATTTCTATCGGGCGCCATGGTTTGGAGGCGTGTGCGAAACTCATCGGCGAGCCGAGCCTTGTGATCCGTGACGATCTCGCGGATTGCGACGCTGTCGGGATGCTCCGCCAAGGCATTCAGAAAGAGACAACCGGTGTTCGCCACGTCACCCAACCAGTCTCCGAGACGGATGATTGGATAAAGGGCATGATCGATACCAGTCTCCGGCCCACCCGCAAGCCAATCGAAATAGGTCTTGTCACGGTGCTCGAGCGCTCCCACCACCATGGCATCGCGGCTTGGAAAATACTTATAGAGCGTCCTCAAGGACACGTCGGCTCCCGCCCTTAGCGCTTCCACACCCTGCAGGGCAAAACCCTGTTCGGCAAACTGCCGGTCGAGGTCACTTGCGATCTTCTGTTTTGTCGTGTTCACGCCGCGAAAGGTAGAGCGAACGCTCTACCTTGCCGCATATAAAAACGACCCCATTGGTAGGAAAAACGAACTCCGGTTGTCGCATGCCAGAAAGCGACGTGGTTATGACCGCCCATCCTGGCCGGCATGTTCCCGTTCTGTGCTAAAATTATCGCATATTGTATCACTCGGAACTGACGAACTGACGCTCATCGCGAGCAGTTCTACAGTTCCGATTCCTCAAGCCAGACCGATTAGAGCGACGGCTTCACGCCGGCATAGCCCAGACGCGATCCAGGAACTCAAGGAACCGGGGTTGATGAGTAGCGCGGTCGCATTCGCGTCGTACGAAGGGAGCGAGCTGCCGGCAAAGTAGTGCTGATCGCCGATACAGGAACAGCTCTGCGTCATTGGCCGTCTCGACAATCTCGCGGGCGGCTTCGATGTCGGCCCCGCCGACGAAGATCGGATCGTTGTCCACTCCGTGAATCTGGACCGCGACGCTGTCCGGCCAGGTCCGAAGGCCCACTCGCCACTGATTGGCAGGCAAGAGGAGAAGAGAGCAGGGCGCCGCGGGCCCCCGGCCGTGTCTGTGCAAGCTTCTGTGCCGGCAGCACACCGAACGAGAACCCAGCGTAGACGAGCTCGGGAGGCAGTTCGTCGGCAACGCGGACGCCGCGCTCACGCATTTCGTCGAATCCGATCTCACCGATGTAGGCGAGACCCTCGTCAATGCTCTGGAATGTGCGTCCGTCGAATAGGTACGGCGTGTGCACGATGTGACCGCTGGCCCGCAAATCGTCGGCGAATGCGCGCACACCGGGGGGGCAGTCCCTGTGCGTGGTGAAAAAGCAAGACCTCAGCGATATGGAGCCTCCGAGCAGAGCGCACGTGGAATCACTCTAGGGCGTCATCGCCTCGCCGGGAAGAATGTGCAGACGTTTTAGGCGATTGTCGTGGCACGCTAGCTTGGCTATCAGCCCATTTCGCCGACCGAACGCCGCATTTCAGACCGCCGGACTCTCGCATCGGCGGCGCGCGGCGCGCTCCATCCGGATACGTAACAGCATTGCGGAGGGCTTGCTTCCTCAGCGGGGCGCGCTGAACTGCTGGTCCGGGAGGGTGCTTTCTCCGCCAATCTCTGTTAGAGTTGAGGGGCATCTCCTCGGAGATAATGGCCATGGAACGGCGGCTTTCAGCGATCCTTGCGGCGGATGTCGTCGGCTATTCAGCCCTGATGGAGCAGGACGAGGCAGGAACCTTTGATCGTCTCCGCGCGCACCGCAAAGAGCTGTTCGAACCCGAAATAGAGAAGCATCACGGCCGCGTTTTCAAGTTGACCGGCGATGGCCTCTTTGCGGAATTCGGAAGCATTGTAGACGCAGTCGAATGCACCGTCTCGCTTCAGCGAGGTCTCGCCGAGCGCAATGCCGATCTGGCCGAAGACAAGCGGATCGATGTTCGCATCGGCATCAATCTCGGCGAAGTGATCGTCGAGGGCGATGACCGGTTTGGCGAGGGCGTGAACATAGCGGCAAGGCTCGAGCAGCTTGCCGATTCCGGTTCCATCTGTGTGTCGGGGAAGGTGGTTAAGGAGGTCGAGAAGAAGCTCTCCTTTGGCTTTGAGCCAATGGGTGAGCAGAAGGTCAAGAATATTAGCGAGCCGATACCTGTCTTTATGGTGAGGCTTGAGGGTATACCGCGTCGGACGGCTGCAAGGAGTCGAGAGGCGCCGAAGTGGATGTGGCCAGTCGCCTTGGCGCTCGTCGCTGTAGCAGCCATTTCGTGGTTTGCGTTTTATCGGATGAACCCGCCTTCCACGCCTCCGGTTGCCGGGACATTTCCATCGATTGCGGTGCTTCCGTTTGAGGATCTGAGCCCAAACAAGAGCCTCGGCTATCTCGGTGACGGGGTAGCGGAGGACATCATCACCATGCTGTCACGCTTCCCGGATCTCAAGGTAGTCTCTCGCACGTCTTCCTTTACCTACAAGGGTAAGGCAGTCGATGTGCGGCAAATTGGGCAGGAGCTCGCAGTCGGGTATGTGCTTGAAGGCAGCGTTCGGAAAGAGGGTGACAAGGCACGCATCTATGCGCAACTCATTGATACGAGTAGCGGCGAGCATGTATGGGCCGAGCGTTTCGACAAGACAGGAGCCGATCCATGGGCGCTGCAGGATGAGGTGACCAGCAACATCGTTGGTTTTTTGGTCGGGGAGAAGGGCACAATTCGCCAAGCCGATTACCGGAGGGCCTGGGGAAAGGACACAACAGCCCTCGAAGAGTACGACTATTATTTGCGTGGACACGAACAGCTGATGACATTTACGAAAGATGGTACCGAACGGTCGGGAGAGATATGGCGCGGGGGGCTTTCGAAATTTCCTCGCTCCCCGCTCCTCATGGTAAAGCTCGGCTGGTACCATAACAATCGCGCCGCCGCCTTCTTTAGCGACAATCCGCCGTCCGACTTTCGCCAAGCGGCAGTGCTGGCAAGACAAGTGCTAGCCAGTGAGCATCTTTCGCCGCAGGTGGCGAGGCTTGCGCACTGGCTGATGTCATGTTCATCGCTTCAGGAAAAAAATTTTGACGGCGCAGTAGCCGAGGCAGAAAGGGCGAGGGCCCTGGCGCCGTATGATACTTTCATGCTCTCTGATTTGAGCATAGTACTCACGCAAGCTGGTCAGACGCAGAAGGCAAGCCAATGGTTGGACACAGCAGTTGTGCGTGATCCGGAGTTGGGCTGGTTCAGCAACTTGGGCAGGGGTTTGGTGTTCCTTGCCCTTGGGCAAAACGAGCGCGCGGTCGAGCCGCTGCGGCAAACTGACTTCCTGGACGCGCCCCTGCTGACGGCGATCGCCCACGTCCGTCTCGGGCAGTTAGCCGAGGGCCGAGCGCAAGTGGCAAAGATGCTCAGGGCCAATCCCACCATAACTCAGACCTCGTGGCGTCAAGGCTATTCTTTTCGGGACCAAGCCCTTCTCGATGGATTTGTTGCCGACCTCGCCAAGGCAGGCCTGCCGGAGAGGTAACCGGGTCGGATCGGATTCGACGTTAATAAGGGAGGCTGCGCCGGGTTCATGACGAAGCTTCATACCGTGGATGCGCCTCGCCATCGTCTTCCGTCTGACGCCGGGCCGGCCATCGTCATTCGGTTGCACTTTGAAATGAGCGAAACCTTGTGTCTAGCTGAGGAGGTTTCCGACGAAAGCGATCTTTGAGCCTGCTGGCTTGAACGGGGATGGGTCATGACCGGCCAGCCGCGATGGGGGAGCGCTGCGATCGTGCAATCTGCTGCTTGGCATGCACGTGCCTTTTGACCAGCCGGAGCCTTGTGAAGAACTCGACGCAATATTCGTGGGGCCCTAGCCCTCGCAGTTGGGTGGGAAGGGGAATTGGGCTGATAGCTCCCGGTTCCCGAAGCAGCAAGGTCGGGCAACGTTGGGAACGTGGCCCGTAGCACGATCGGCGGCTACCAGGAGCTGCTGAGGTTCCCTACATCTTGTGCTAATGTGGTTGGGAGGGAGAGGTGCGGTCAAAACGAGCTTTTGCGATCCGAGCTTGCAGCTTCACCGAGGGAAGAAACAGCTCGTCGCTAGTCCGTCTACGACTCGGTACCCGAGCGGGGCACTTGCCGGAGGAGCACATGGCAAAACTCAGCGCTGATCAATACGTCGCGTCGGTTGCTGCGCGGCTTTCCCATTTGACGCAGGCATACGCGATTACCTTTTTTACCAGTGTCGCTACCATGTTCGCGATCCTCGCTTATGCGGCGTCAGCGGGATTGGCCGCCAAATTTGCGCTGGCAGCGATTGTGGTCGCAATTACCGTCTACGGGATCTTAGCACCAAAGGCTGCGTTGGATGACTTAAAGGCAATGCTGGACGATGCAGTCGACGATTTCTCGGGCAGCCGCTTCGGCGCTCGCCTGAAACAGATACCGACGGCGCTCTTCACCGGAGCAACCATCATACTCGTGCTCGCAATGGGGGTGACGCAGCTGTGGGCGATCATTGCGGCGTGACGACGGCCGATCTTTAGCTGGTGGTGCTGACGATGCGCGGGCAGGTCGTATTTCCACAGTGCCGAAAGCTCCCTTGAACCGCTACTGCGAACATGGCGCGCGGGTGGCTGGAGCAGCAGGCTCTTCGTTCCAGAGCGCCGACACCTTCCCGAATGGTTGTGCCGGGCACCTAAATCTCCGCGGTACGGGAATCTAGTGTCTAAGGTCGGGCATGCGCCGAACGGACTATACGCAAGTGGCGCATTCTTCGCGTATAATTCTCCTCGAGAGACGACACCGCCGCGAAAGCTGACTGGCATCGATCCGAGACCAGCCGCGCGGCGGAGAGAGCGGCCATGTTCGATCAGCGGGAGAAGATCGCGCTCCTCATCGACGGCGCAAATCTGTTCGCCGCCGCGAAGGCGCTCGGCTTCGACATCGATTATCGCAAGCTGCTCCAGGCTTTTCGGAAGCGCGCCTATCTGCTCCGGGCCAACTACTATGCCGCGGTGGTGGAGGACGAGGAAACGACCACGATCCGCCCGTTGATCGACTGGCTCGACTACAACGGATACCAGGTGGTGACCAAACCCGCTAGAGAATTCACCGACTCGCTCGGCCGACGCAAGGTCAAGGGCAACATGGACGTTGAACTTGCGATCGACGCCATCGAATTGGCGGGAACCGCCGATCATCTCGTGATCTTCTCAGGCGATGGCAACTTCACGAGCCTTGTCGCGGCATTGCAACGCAAGGGGCGCAAGGTCTCCGTAGAACCATGGCGACGCGGCCACCAATGATTTCAGATGCACTGCGCCGCGAAGCCGATCACTTTATCGATCTGGTCATGCTCCGGAGCGAAATAAGTCGGGAGCCTGCAGAAGGCGCCTCAAACGGCAGCGAATATAGGCACGCAGTATCGACACCTGAGGCGTGAGGCTGCGACAGGGCTCCATCGCCAGCCCAGAGTAGATAAGTATGATGAATCACCAGACCCATAGTTTTTTATTGTTTCTGTAAGACTTCTGGGTAATATTCTTGCTGCAACGACCCATCTTTCCTGAGTTGCCCTTAGAGCTTCTGTATTGGCGAGGGGGAGGAAGTATTGCGGCGTCAATGCTTGATATTGCATCAGAATACAGTTTGAACATTGATTAAGCCCGGATCGCAGCGATCCGGGCTTCTTTCGGCCTATTCTGCAGGAGGCAGGCAGCCATATCCCATCAAGGCGAAGGGTATAGACTACTGAGGCCGACTGTCCGGAAGGCCGGCGCGCGCAAGGTCAGCGGCGGCCTGGTCGAGAATGGAGTCATCTCGGAAATTCCACGTCTGCCGCCAGGACTGGATCGTTGCAGTCGGAGCTATCTTCAGCATCTTCGCGACGGCAGCTCGGGCCTCTGCTTCCCGCCCAAGACGCATATAGGCGATGGCCAGTTGCAACGGAGCGTCACCGAATTCCGTAGTCTTTAGTACCTCGACGGCTTTTTCGTTTTTACCAAGCACGATGTAGATGAAGCCTCGCACATAGTTAAAGAACCAAGACAAGCCGGGATCCCGCGCGGCCGCAGCGTCGGTCAGCTCCAGGGCCTTTTCGATTTGGCCGGCTTGCAGGAAGATGCTTCCCGCGTCGGTGAGGGTGAACGCGTTGTACGGTGCCGCCGCGAGCGCTCGATTCATTGCGGCAACAGCACCATCATGATCCCGCTTGAGCGTCAGGAGCCAAGCATTGAGCCAGTTTGCCAATCTCGTTACCTGAGGGCTGAGGTTCTTGTCTGCTAGGACTTGGTTGACCAGCCGCCCTGCCTCTTGAAGGTCAGCCTGCGGGTCAGGACTGTAGAGCAGCGCGGCTTTCAACCAGTGAGACCATCCCAGCTCCACGGTCAGCAAGGGGGAGCGCGGGAACACCTGCAGCCCCTGTCGAGAGATCTCACCTGATCGCTCGAGACCTTCCTTCGTGTAAAGGTTCAATTGGCTTTCCGCGCGCAAGTAATAGTCGTACTCAGGAAGGTTGGTGCTGTCCTTACCCCAGGCCTGACTGTAGTCAGCTTTGCGAATGGCACCGAATTCACCCGTCATCGCCCCAACAATCTTGCCGGTTAACTCATCCTGGAGCGCCCACGGGTCGGTTCCGGCCTTGTCGAAGCGGTCTGCCCATACATGGTCCCCCGTGTTGGCGTTGATCAACTGGGCAATAATGCGGATCCTATTGCCCTCTTTGCGCACACTACCCTCGACGACATAGCCGACACCCAGCTCCTCGCCGATCTGGCGGATATCGCCTTCCTTCCCCTGGTAGGCAAAGGACGAGGTTCGCGATACGACCGCAATGTCGGAAAATCGCGAGAGTATGGCGATGACGTCATTCGCCAATCCTTCTCCCAAATACCCTAGACTCTTGTCGGCACTCAAATCTTTGAAGGGAAGCACGGCGACAGACGGGATCGTACCGGATCCACCAGGGGAGGACGTCGACAGTGGATTGTACAGCGCTAACCACACGGCCACGACGGCCGCCACGATGGCTGCCGGGAGTCCAAGTGCCCACCACAGGCGGCGGCTCCCGCGCTTGTGCAGGATGCGTCGGCGCTGCGGGGCGTCGAGGCGCACGTGATAGACGTCGACGGGCTCTTCGATGTTCTTGACCTTCTGCCGCCCCGCGGAGTCGAAGCCAAACGCGAGCTTTTTCTCCACCTCCTTCGCCACCTTACCTGAAACACAGATGCCGCCCGGAAACGCGAGTTGCTCCAGCCTGGCCGCGACGTTCACGCCTTCGCCGTACCGGTCCTCGCCGTCAACGATTACTTCGCCGATATTGATGCCGATCCGGACATCAAACCTTTCCTCCTCGGGGACGGCGGCATTGCGCTCTGCCATTCCGCGCTGAAGAGACACGGCACATTCGACAGCCTCGACAACACTCCCAAACTCCGCGAGGAGCCCGTCGCCCATGAGCTTGAAGATCCGCCCATGATGCCTCGCAATCTCTGGTTCAAACAGCTCGGTGCGTCGCGTTCGAAGGCGTTCAAAGGTCGCGGCTTCGTCCTGCTCCATCAGCGCGGAGTATCCGACCACGTCGGCGGCCAGGATTGCAGATAATCTGCGCTCCATGTCGCAGTCCCCCACATGAATTCCCCGTCAAGCATTGTACATCACTCTTTCGAGTATTTCATCGTCAGCTAATAAATGTCTTTCGAACGAACACCGTCGCGAGCCGACGACTAGAACGACGCAGGCCATGCGGTCCTCTTTGCTTGGGGGCGTGCGCATTAGAGACTTCTGGAGTATGCTGAAGAACCTTGCACTCCGAGTAAACGGAGAAGGAGCCATGGACATCGGTGCCTGGCTGCGCGATCAAGGGCTGGGACAGTACGAAGGCACGTTCCGCCAAAACGACATCGATCCTGAAGTACTCAGGCATCTTACGGCCGAGGACCTGATTGGGCTTGGCGTCGCTTCAGTAGGGCACCGTCGTAAACTGCTTGCCGCCATCGCCGCACTGCGTGAGGTCGCTGAACAACCCAGCGGCGCAGCTGGGTTTGGCGTGACACCTGTAATCGTCCCGGAGGCGGAGCGTCGTCAGCTCACGGTGATGTTCGTCGACCTTGTCGAATCGACCAGGCTTTCCTCACGACTCGATCCAGAGGAGATGGGCGAACTGCTGCGGGGCTATCAGCGTGCGGTGGCGAGTGCGATCGCGCGATTCGAAGGACACG
Organism: Ensifer sp. R1-3; assembly: GCF_056739175.1. Taxonomy (NCBI): domain Bacteria; kingdom Pseudomonadati; phylum Pseudomonadota; class Alphaproteobacteria; order Hyphomicrobiales; family Rhizobiaceae; genus Ensifer; species Ensifer sp. R1-3. The sequence continues at coordinate 91,526 of NZ_CP096519.1, read as the reverse complement.
TTGCCAAGTACATGGGCGATGGCGTGCTCGCTTACTTTGGCTATCCGCGCGCTCACGAGGATGAGGCCGAGCGAGCGGTGCGAGCGGGGCTCGCGGCCATCGAAGCAGTGCGGAAGCTGCAACCACCGCATGGGGAGACGCTGGAAGCTCGCGTCGGCATCGCGACCGGCTTGGTTGTTGTCGGCGAACTGATTGGCGAAGGTGCAGCGCGTGAGGAGACGGTAATCGGCGAAACACCCAATTTAGCGGCACGACTACAAAGTGTCGCCGAGCCGGGAGCTGTGGTGGTAGCATCCGCTACCCGGCACCTGATAGGCGGTCTGTTCGATCTCGCCGAACTCGGCTTCCACCCGTTGAAGGGATTTGCTGCTTCGATACCTGCGTGGCGAGTGCTCGGTGAGAGCTCTGCGGAAAGTCGCTTCGAGGCGTTGCACGGGGCGAGCCTGACCCCGCTCGTCGGTCGCGAGCACGACATAGTCCTCCTGCTGAAGCGCTGGGAGGCAGTCAAAAAGGGAAAAGGCCGCGTGGTGCTGTTAGCGGGCGAGCCCGGCATCGGCAAGTCGCGTCTTGTTCGTGCCCTGCGCCGGCGTCTGGAAGGCGAGCCGCATACGACAGTAAGTCACTACTGCTCGCCATATCATCAGACCAGCCCGCTCTATCCGGTTATCCGCCTTCTGGAGCGGAAACTCTTCCCGTCGCCCTCGAACCCGTGTTCGCAACCTTCACTTGTCAAGGGTATACGCAGACACGATGCGCTTAAAGGAGGCCAGATCCAAGCCGTCGTAGACGACATCGTCAACCACAAATCCAAGATGGATCAAAGTAGAGGAAAGTATGCACTTCACTAGTTTTTGCTCGTCGACGCGCGACTGTAAAAATAGTGCTGAATTCTTTGCTCGCCGGAACGAGCACCCATCAAACTCGTGCGAAGCCTCTTCCTTTGGAAGGGGTGTCTCTACCACAAAGAAGTTGAGAGCTAAACTGTTTATGTACTTTCTTGGAGCAAAAACTACGTCATCTTGAGTGGAAACAAAGTCGTTCACGGTCCTGCATGTATCCCTCTGCAATACCTCGACAGATTCTACACAGGAATACAGAATGTGTATTTTTGTGTTCCTGAAGTGCATGTGCTTAGAGGCAGGATTGAGCCTCTTAAAATGCACCAACACGTCTTTGTGTTGCGCAACCAAATCGTCGCCCCAAACCGTCGCTGCCAACAAAAGCGCAACGATGCTCAATGCCCTCGGCTTGGTGATCATGTTCCCCCTCCAACGAGATGGCGGGAGCAAATCGCCGCAGGGTTGTCGAGTGACTGTCGGCGCTTGCCTGTCCCACTTCGTCGTTCTTCAACAAAAAGGGAAATTACAAGCCCGGGGACGCTCTTCCCGTCGCCAACGAACTCTTGTTGGGGGGATGAGGGCGGCTTGCGCTTCCCCGTGACAGACGAACTCCGGGCGAGGCCCGGTCGCAGGAGGCAGGCGCCAGGCCTCTAACCGCCCCGTCGCTGCGAGACGGCAGGACGGCTGCGCGGCGTTACCACAATGCGCCGGCAGTCTCCATTCGCCCATTCGGGCTAAGTCAACTCTCAAACATTCCAATCAGGAGAAACCGATGAGCGCCATCACCGCTCAGCGTTGTTCGCCTGGCCGTCGGCGGTGTGGACCTATTCCACGGCCGAGCTGGTGAAGGTCCTAGCCGGCGAGCGGCCGCATCCCAGTGTCGAAGAGTTCATGGCCGAGCTGCCGGTGCTTCAGTGGCCGCAGTTCTAGGGGTTGGGTCTCTCGCCCATTCAGCGACAGCAATCGCTGAACTGAGCAGTACGGCTGGCAGCGCCAGCGCGGCGAGGAACCTGATCTTTCGATGAGATCGCTTGCCGTCCCAATCGTAGGACATTGTGCTTGCCTCTTCGTGATCCGAACGACGGCTCCGGCTCAACCATATGGTCACGGTTTCCGATGCTGGTCGAGTGAATTTAGGTGAAACATGCCCCGGGAAACTCTTCCCGTCGCCCCGACTCGTGTTCAGGGATGATGGCAACCATCTTTGTTGCGGAGCGTTTCATTTCCAACGGGCGCACCGAAGGAGGAGTGCGATGCGCACTGCCGAACGCGTCAAGGTCATAGAATGGATCGCAATTTTCGCCGCCGTCGCGCTTGTCGCGTCGCTTCTCGTGGGGTTGCTTCGCTAAAGACGTCACTTTCATCGAAGGCCGGAGAATTGCCGCTGTGTCCGAATATAAGCGATTGCGGCAGCTTCCAGGCTTCTGCACTCAGCTTCGCATCCAATCAGGGCCTCATCGTCTTTGTCGGCGGCGCATCGAAGGCCGTCTCGGCGTAGACACGCATGTTCGTAAGCCACGCAAAGCTTCAGAAATACGGAGCTATTCATCATCCACGCGCTAGCACGCAGATCTGGGGCCGCCAAAAACAACCGGGCCATTCCTGCCTTTTGCGCATTCATGGCGGTGTTCGCTTTCGTTTGAGAGCCAATTCGTCTCAACGGGTGCGTCGAGGGAAAAGTTCCACCAAGTTGACCGGCACTGGGATTGAGCAACCAAAGGAATCAAACGGTTAAAAGGGGTCCGGCTCGGCCGATGTCGGCGTTGGCTCGATCGGTCTTGCCGCTAGAGCTTTGAGGTCCTCGGCGAGGCCGGCAAGCTGTGCCGCAACGTCCAAAAGATTCGAAGCAGCGCCCGGTACGGAGTGGTCAGAAGCCGGCTCGATCGAGCCGGCGCTTTTCGCTTCTCTATCGTCCATGTTCAAGTCCCCTTTCCATTGATGTGGATCAATGGCGAGGCCCGTCAAGGGCTGCGGCCGGTGACGAGCCTCCCGGCCGCCTGCGAGGGGCTAGAGCGACCAATGTCACTTTAAGCCGGACCATCGCCGGCCGCCATTAACCAGAGTGGCTTAGCTCGCCGAGCATTCCCCAACGAAATCAGGAGAAGCGAATGAGCGCCATCACCGCTCAGAACGTTCGCGCTGCCGCAAAGGGCAAGGTGAACGAGAGGAACCTCGCGTCCGTACTTGTGGCACTGGACAGGTACGGCGACGGGTTTGGCATGGATCGGCCGCACCGTCTAGCCCAGTATTTCGCCCAGCTCATGCATGAAAGCGGCGACTTCCGCTACGACCGAGAGATCTGGGAGCCGACGCCGGCGCAACAGCGCTACGACACCCGCACCGATCTTGGCAACACGCCGGAGAAGGATGGCGACGGCCATCTCTACCGCGGCCGAACCGGAATGCAGCTTACCGGCAAGGACAACTATCGCCAGTTCCGCAACTGGTGCCGCGCCGCCGGCCTTGACTGCCCCGACTTCGTCAAGGATCCGGACGCGGTCAATGCCGATCCGTGGGAAGGCCTGGTGCCTCTGTTCTACTGGGACACCCGGGACCTTAACCGCTGGGCCGACGAGCGCGACGCCGAGACCATTACGAAGAAGATCAACGGCGGAAAGAACGGCCTCTCCGATCGCTTCGACCGGCTCGCCCGCATCTCGCTCGTGCTGCTCGGCTACCGCGCCGACAACGTTCTTCAGTTTCAGGCTGACCAGCGGCTTCAAGTCGACGGCGATGTCGGGCCGAAAACGCGCGCTGCGATGCATACGGCGCTTGTGGCGCTCACCCCGGGCGAAGCGGCACGGCCGGAGGTCAAGGTCGCGCCAGTAACCGAGGAGAAGCCGGTCCCGGTTCCTGTCACGCCGCCCAGCCTCGATGCGCCGTGGTGGAAGTCCAAAGAGGTGATCACCCCGTCTGTCATCGGCGGCGGCGCTTCGCTGCTCACCGCGATCGGCGGCATACCGTGGCAAAACCTCCTCCTGATCCTCGTCGCATTCGGAGGCATTGCCGGCTTTCTCTACTGGCGCAAGAACGCCGATCGGAAGGCGGTCGCCAAGCAGGTCGAGGGGATGGCGTGATGGCTGCCCTCTCGAAGAAGCTCCGCAGCGTCGAGGGCGGCCGGCTCATGTTCTGGTGCCCGGGCTGCGATGGCGCCCACCAGGTCGGCGTCGGCGCCGGGCCCGGGCCTCGCTGGGGATACAACGGCAACCCGGATGCGCCAACTTTCACTCCTTCTCTGGCGCTGGTGCTGTTGCCGGCGGCATCCTCGTCTTTATCGGCATGCAGACGGTCAACGCGCTCTGGATCATCCCCGGAGCGCGGGAAGAGGGCCGGAAGCTAGAACGCGCCGAACTCGAAGCCGCCACCACGAAAGCCATCGGAGAACTGCGAGATGAAGCTGATCGCGCTCGCTTTAACCGTCGCCTGTGCATTGAGCGCGGCCGGCTGCACGTCAACGCAACAGGTCTCTGCGTCGAAAGACCGGCTCAACCAGGCGGCTAGAGCCGTCGTCGGCACATCCCTGATCGGCGCTCGAGGCGCAACGCCGGCCGATCAGGACAAGATCGACGAAACAGTCGCGGGGCTATGCGGCGCCCGCGCCTGGACCCAGAGCGAGTGCGCCCGCCACGACGCGGCGCAGCAGTAATCAACCAAGCGAAATCGCATGGCATACGAGGGGCATCGATGGGGAACAACAAGGATGAAGCTATGGAACTGCCGAAGCGTGCCGCAAGGCTTGAATGGAACCTCAACACGATAATCCAGGGTGTCACCCTCCTTGTCATGGGCATTGGCGGCGTCACCATTTGGGTAGAGAAGAGCCGGGACATCGAAGAGCTCCAGTCCTGGCGCACGTCGGTCGAGCAATCGCAGAAGGACCGGCTTGCCGAATTCCGTGAGCGCGACGGCCGGACGGAAGAACGATTTCGCGGGTTGGAAAACGAGGTCCGGAAGATCGACAATCTCACGTATCGCGTCACTGTCACGGAGCAGTCGACGGCGACAATCACGGATCTCCAGTCGCTGCTAAACGCGCAGTCTGGCGACCTGAAGGTCGTGCGCGAGATCCTGCAGAGGATCGAGGCGAGCCAGCGCGACGGCGCGCAACTGCGACGCTGACAAACAAGAGTGGCTCGCCAGTTACTGCATGAGGGTAGCCCTTGCCTGGTACGATCCGTCGTGTGAAAACGGCTGCATTGAACTTGGAAAACAGCACGATGCCTCCCCCTCGCGACGTCAGCACGGAAATTATCACATCGGCCGACGGGCTAAGCAGAATCGTAATCGCAGCCCGGGATGACAGCTTCTACACTTGGCGTCACGAGGTCTATTTGCCTCCGAACCCTGAGTACGGCTTCACAGAAGATTGGGACGCTGATCCCCATTACGGCAAAGGGATTTATGCCACGAGGGAGCAGGCATTGCAGGACGCGCTCCGTCAGGTGAAGTGGTTGTCGGCGGTGCTAGATCGTTCTTGATCCCGCTTCCGCTGAGAGTACAATAGGCTATGCGACGTTCGAAGCGGTTCCCTTGGATGGAACAGGGCGAATAGGCCACAGCTAGATGATGACAGCGTCGCGACCGGAGCTGCAGCGGACCTTGGCCAATCCTACCTGCAGCTCTATTTGTGTCAGGCCATCTCTCGATCGTGAGGAGCGGGGCTGCCGCCGTCATCGTCGCCGCCATCGTCATCCGGCCACCAGCCCTTCCAATCGTCTCCAAGTGCTTCCTTCGCCTGGCGGCCGTCCAGACGGGCAATGAGCATCTTCACCGAGCTCGTGTTCCGAAATGCCGCTCTCCGGCGGCAGGTATGCGGCGATGTCCTTCTGGCAATCCCAGATCAGCTGCTTCATCTTCTCTTTGTCGGCCATGATCCGTCTCCTCGGCAGGTGAACACGTCACCGGGCATGAGGTTCCAGCCCTTGTCGTCAGCCGGTCGCCTCCTATCCTTCATGTTCGATGATGGAGGAAAGCATGGCAGACAATCCAAAGAAGAAGGGCCGCGACCGCGAGCTCGTTTCCGAACAGGAGCACGAGGTCGCCTATTTGATGAAAACGGCGAGGGTGTCGCGACAGAGGGCGCTGGAAGCGATCCGGGAAGCCGGGCCGAACCGAGAGAAGGTGATGGCGTATCTGGGCAAGAAGTAACGGCTGCGCGATGCCTTATTGCCGGGGCTTTCCTATGAAGATCGTATTGCCGTCTCGGTTTTCGCACCTCTTACATCGCATTCTCGGCGCCAACTGAAGGATGCTCTGTCTTTTGCCGAAGCGCGCGGCCAGAGCGCGCCGATTTAGTCGATCGATGCGGCCGCAGCTCCGGCACTTGCACAGGACGTCGCACCATTCGGGAAGGTTCGCGAAAGTAATCTCTTCAGGGGCACCGGCTGGGGCCGCATCACCAGCCGGCTCCTTCGAGAGACGGGCGGCTCTCCCGATGGCATGTCATATGTGAGCCTGCAACGATCGCGCTGGATGTTGCCGCTCTTGGGGCAACCGAGCGCCTTGGAGAATTCGGAGAGCAGCCCCGGCATGCTCCGGTCACCTATGCGATCGAAAAGCTGTCGTGCGTCGTATTGCTTCTTTACGCCGCACTCGCATTTGATGCGGATCTTCGTCCAGGCGAGAAGCTCCGAAAGCCACCCGGCTCCGTCTCTAGGCATGCTTCAACTTCCATTCGGGCTGATGCTCCGCGCAGAACCATCGTGGCTCCTCTTTCCCCAAGGCAAAGCCGAGACTGCCCCACTTCTTGCAGCCGGGATGCTCGCACCAGTGCTCATACATAACGGTGTCCTTGCGCGCGCTCGATCCGGCTTCGTCGCTCATTTGAGTACCCGTCCATTTGCATTTGTTCCTAATATGTTCTCTCAGCCGAAAGAGTCAATTCCGCGACCTAGCCCCTTTTGACAGCTGTTGCGAAAGCGCACGCTCGACTACCATTGCTGCGCGACATCGTGTTTGGAAGAGCCGCCTGATGCGTAGACGAGAGTTCATCTGCTTGCTTGCTGGTTTGGGCGGCTCTGCGGCACCAGATGCTTTCGGGCAAAGTTCGAGAAAAGAGCGCAGAGCGGTTCGATGCGCAAAGAAAAAGAAGACGAGCCAGAAGTCCGGCACCCGAGCCGAGGCGAAGCGAAACACACGCAAGATGATGAAGGCCAGCAAGAAGCGACGCCGGTCGGAAGGGTCAGTTTGCTAGAGATGCGGCGTTTCGCCGATCTCTGCGTTTAGTCTGCGCATGGTCAAAACGTCGTCAAAGAAGCCCCGCGATACCGCTCCAATCGATCCCATGCCGGCGCGGGTTGATCCCTGTCTTGCGACGCTTATCGCCAAGCCGCCGAAAGGGCCGGACTGGGCCTTTGAGGTGAAGTGGGACGGATATCGGATCGCCGCCCACATCGAGCCCGGGCGGGTGAGGGTGCTCACGCGCGGCGGCTACGACTGGACAGAACGCTTCCCCACGATTGTCGACGACGCGCGGCGCCTTGCCGTGAAGACAGCCATCCTCGATGGCGAAGCCGTCGTGCTCGACGACAAGGGCCGTTCGGACTTCGGGATGCTGCAGCGTGCGCTCGGCCGCTTGCCGTCGCCGTATGAAGCCGGCGCCATCGTCTTCTTTGCCTTCGATCTCCTTTATCTCGACGGCCGCGACCTGCGCCGGCTGCCGCTGCGCGAGCGCCGGCGATTGCTCGAGCCGCTCGTCGCCGGCCGGGAAGGGGCCATTCGCCTTTCTGAGGAGGTTCAGGCTGATGGTGACGAGTCCTTTCGCGTCGCGTGCGAACACGGCCTCGAAGGCATCATCGCCAAGCACGTCGAGAAGCCCTACCGCTCTGGCAGGGGCGAGTCGTGGCTGAAGATCACCTGCAAGCGCCGTGATAGCTTCGTGATCGTGGGCTTTGAGCCGTCCACCGTGCCTGGCCACCTGGGCCCGCTTTTGCTCGCCGCTCGCAAGAATGGCGACTTGGTCTACGTCGGCGGCTGCGGCACGGGCGGGTCGCACGATCTATCACGCGAGCTGCGCAACGTCCTCGCATCGATCGTTACGAAAAAACCGGCAGTGAACCTGCGGCGGAAGAATGCCGTCTTCACCGAGCCGGTGCTCGTCGCCGAGGTGGAGTATCGCGCCTGGACGGATGACGGCAAGCTGCGGTACGCTTCGTTCAAGGGGACCAGTCATTTTTTATCGGAAAGGGCGCTCGATGATCAGAAGCGTCGTAGAGATTATTGCCGCGATTTTTATCAACTCGGTCGGAGTGGCGCTGGCTGCTATCGGGATCGAGACAGTGGACTACGGTAGTTTTTTGCAATTGCTGCTCATTATATCTGCCGCCATTGTTTTGAGCGCAATGGCCGTGTGGGCCGCTTTGCGCATTTTCGATAAAGACTATCCATATCGCCTTGGCTGATCTGCGCGCCGGTTTGTTTTCGGTTCGCGCCTGGACCGACGATGGAAAGCTGCGGCATGCGTCTTTCAAAGGGATCTGGGAGCTTGGTCGACTTGTGCGATTGTTCGCTAACCAACATTCAGAGGAGAACAACCTCCTCGTCAACTCAGGGAAGCCCGGACCAGAAGCGGTATTCCGCTGTTCCAACAATATTTATGGATCTATGTTCCCCAAACGATTCATGAGTTTGATGCCACGGTTGAGGGTCAGCGCCAATCCGCTGCACGAATCCAGGTTTCTTTCTTTTGGTCATTGCCTTGTGGCGTGCGTGACGCTGCTTCGTCGCGTTGGCAAACTTCAGTATGGCCTGCAAAGGCGACCTTGATTAGAAGAGTTCCGCCCGACTCCGCTTTCCACTCCGACCAAACGGGCGGAGCGAAGCAGGCGGAGGCCTGAACGCGCTTTCACATTGCGCCGAAGAGAAGGCCGGAGCCTGTGGTAAACGGGAGTGGGGCGGCTGCCGCATTTCACAGCCTCCCAGCCCTGACTTGAAAACGTGGATGGCGGCGCCTAGGGGCCTTCGCTCATGCTGGTGGCGACAGCATCGGCCGCCGGTTCGCTTGGGCTCATGCGTTTCAGAAGCCGGATTAGATCGCGCATGGTATCTTGAGGCAATCGTTCGACGAGCTTCATCAAGGTCATGCGGTCCTCTGCTTCTTCAAGCGTGTCGCCCCACAAGTGCGGCGCTGCTTCAAAGATCACATCGAGAGGCATAAAGCCCATGATCTCACAGAGATGGATCAGGCGCGGGATCGACATCCGGGCTTCCGAGCCGCGCTCGTACCTGCCGTAAACAGATACGGAGAGGCCCAGCAGATGCGCTAGATCGGCGCGGGAGATGCCTTTGGCCTCGCGCGTTTTCTTGAGCCAGGCCGAAATCTTTTCATCCATCTCCTTGGCGGTAAGGGTGCCGTCGAAACCCAGTTGGCGGAAGACCGGCCTGTCAAACTCCGGATCGGTTATTTCAACCAAACCCCGTGCGCTCATTAAACTCATTGCATCAGTCACGGACTTTACCCTTTTTCGATTCCGCCGCTCAGCGGGTACTATGCACCGCATTGAAGCATTTAGGAGCAGGAAACTCCGAAGAATCGCAGCGCATTCCCCACTTTTTTAGGGGAAATTTAGCTCATGGGCTCCTCTTGAGGCGGTGAAAACAAAATGCTTCAGGACGCGCCAGCATTCGGGCAACAAATTCGGCTCTCGAGATTGGTGAAGCGTCGAGAAGAGCCATTAGCGATTCTTTGCCGCTATCATCTTCCAGTCGCCGCCTTCCTCTTGAAAAACCGCTTCAATTTGCGTTTCGCCGTCGATCCACTTGAGCTGCGCGGAAAGCTTGCAACCGATCTCCCGATCTGCAATTTGCATGCAACGCTTGACGCTGACGGTGGATCCGTTGCCATGCCTATTTAGATCCCATTTGGATAATGCGAATAGCTGGGTCTTAGCCTGATCGTCTGTCGGCCACGTACCCTGTTCGGGTACGGCTGTCGCTTCATTCATTTGAGGCAAAATGCCCCTGGAAACGTTCGCCATCCCGACCGTCGGACGGCTGAGATAAGGAGCAACATACACGCCGAGGACGCAACCAACGGCCACGCCAAGAAGAAAGCCTCGACCTAACATCGATCAGTAGCCGTTATCCTTGAGGAACTGATCGATGGCGGCCTTCATGATGACTGTCATTTTGACGTCGTTCTCGAGGGCGGCCTTTTGCAGCCGCGTCTTCGTGTCGTAATCCAGCGGGCAGTTGACGTAGTGCTTGGATTCTCGATCGCGTGCCCTTTTCAGGTCGCGCAAGCGAATTCTCGAATCTTCGCGCTGCAATGCTCTCGTGGTCGCGCGTTCGCGCCGAGCTTCTTCTGTCGGGGCGATCAGACGATTGACTGGCTTATTAGTCTCAGACCCGAGAGGTGCAGCTTCTTGGGACCGATTTGCATTCGTCGGTTCCGTCGGCAGCTCAGCCGGCGTGCTCCCTGAGCGTGCCTGTGTCGCGGATTGCTCCACCGGCCGGTTGCGACGGGGTGCGACTGCGAAGTCAGAAACTGTCGTTTGGCCCTTAGCCATCCGCTGCTACCTCTTTCTTGCCTGCCAAAAGCGCTTCGATGTCCCGAACCAGGCTCATCACTTCCGCCCTCGCTTTTTTCACCGGCTCTGTCAGATCGAGCATTTGCACGGTGCCATAGCCGTTTCGAATTTCGCGATAGCAATTTCGCTCCATTAGCTCCGTTTTGAGCAGATAGGAGTCGTACCCCCCTTCCTGCAGGTTCTGCACGAACGGCCTGATCAGGCGGTAGGCTTCCAGCAGTTTCGCCGGCATAGTGATCCTGGTGACGAAGTTGGCGTGGGGGATTAACCGCCCCACCTTGTCGGAAATTTCGGCCGTGTCGGCCGCCGCCTGTCCTGCCGCCTTGATCTCGTCCTGGTTCGGCTGGATCGGCGTCAGCACAATATCGGAACCGGCGATAATCGTGTCCTTTAGAACGGTGTCCTGTCCGGGCGAGTCCATCAAAACGATGTCGAACCTATTCGCCTCGTTCTCTAGGAGCTGCTGAATGGTCGTCTGGCGGGCCGCGGTTACAAGCTCGATGTTGGCCGGCAGGTTGTCCTTTGCCTCACAGCGCTTCCACCATTCCTGCAGATTTTGGCGGCCGTCCGCGTCGATGAGAAGGACATGCTTTCCCTGCAGCGCATATTCCCCGGCGATCAAGATTACTGCTGTTGTCTTCCCAGCCCCACCTTTGCCACTCACGGCAGAAATAAACTGTGGCAAGCGTCACAACTCCCTTCGCTGGCTCAAAGTCATTCCGCGGTGTGCTTGCACGAAGTTTCCTTGTCGCGCTTGCACAGGATGCGAACAATTCTTCATACGACGCGGAGTTTGGCACTACCACACCGTGCGGTCAATTGAACTGGCTAAACCAAGCCGACAGAGTGTGAACAATTCCCCCCATGCTAGGAAACCTCTTCGCGATCAACACACAAATGCATGATGTGCAAATAACGTGCGTCTAACTCGTGTGAAATATCAACACGACAGTGGCCTGTGCTGCTGGCTGCCTCATCCGCAGCATGCTGTGCGGCATCAACCTACGCTCCGCCCGATCAGTGAACCCCGGAGCCGCGTAAGGCCGGCGTTGACGCTCGCACGGGAGCCGCAAGGGCCGAGAGCGGAGCGTCCCTTGCGGCTGAGTACGAGGGGCAGACAGGGGCCTTCAAAAGCGGATTTCGGAGGTGAACCCTGGTGAGCGTTCACTCGTTCTATGACCGGGGCGAAGTCCCAGTCAGCAAAGCAGAGCGAGCGAAGCGAGGGGCAGCTCGAAGTTGTTTCGTTGAATCCCCTTACTATTTGGAGAGGCAGGATACGGAAAAATGTGCTACGCCTTTTCCTGCAATCGAGGGACGATCCCTCGATCAACTGACGCAAGCGCCAGTAGGGGCCCAAAGGCCAAATGGATGACGGAAAATTCAACGTTCTTCTCGAGCCGGCGAAGAAAGATCGCACTTTGCATGCGCGCGTCACGGCTGACGAACATGCGGCGATCGAAAGGGCGGCCGAGGGCGCCGGCATGACGGTCTCGAGCTTTTTCCGTTCCTTAAATTTGGAAGGGGCGGGCGTTCGGCCGATGCTGACCGGCGATGACCGCCTGGTCATGGCGGCGCTGCTCGAAGACATGCGGATGATCGGGATCAACCTCAATCAGGTCGCGAGGGCGCTTAACAGTGGCCGAGGTGTCCGTCCGAGCGAATTGGACATCAACCTGGAGAACGTGCAGCGGGTCCAAGCCGCAGTAATGAGCGAGCTGCGTGCCCTGACGCGGCGAGCTGGTTATCAGCGTCGAGGGGAGAAGTAGCCCTTGGAAATCTTCTTCGGCGCATTCACCGGTGAATGGGAGCAGCGGCGGGCAGCGCTGCTGCACGAAATGTCATCTGGCGGGCGCGGCGCTTCGGCCGAAGAAGAGATGCGAAAACGCCTGAAGCAGTTGGCACAACTCGGCGCGGCAGGTGGCGGCGGAGGCTCGGGCGGCGCTTCGGGTAGAAGTGGATCCGCATCGAAGGGCAGGGCGGCTCCTCGAGCGCAGGTGGCGACGGGCGCCCGACCGATGGAGGCGCGGCTGGCGGCCGTCGCAAGGGGAAGCCAGCCGGCAGTCGTTAAAATGGCGTCGTATGGCGGCGGTGCTCGGGTCGGTGCGATGCTGAACTATGTGTCCCGTGGCGGCGAGCTGAAGGTGGAGAACGAAAGCGGCAGGATCCTCGAGGGGCGGGAGGAATTGGCGCGCATCCGTGGCGATTGGGACCACCTTTTTCAGAACCGCGCAGAAAGCCGCGACATTGGGAGTTTTTCCGTCGAAATCGCGGCGTCCGGCTTTGCATCGGACGAGGCATTGCACGAGCAGGTGAGGAGCACCCTGACGAGCGGCTTTGGCGACCGGCGCTATGCCTATGCCATCGCGAAAAATCACGGCGGCTCCGTGACCGTTCAGGGGCTTGTCGTATTGCGGAGCGGGCAGGGGGACCGGCTAACGGGCGACGTGAAGGCGGCCGGCATAATCCAGGGCCGATACGACGCCAGCGCGGCTGCGGGCGAGGCTGCGGCGAAGTTCTCCTTTCATGGCTACGGAAATGGCGTCGAGTTCGGCGCCAGCCGCTTGCGCGGGCTGGTCGATCGGCATGACGACGTTCGCGACGATCGCGGCCAGTCGATAGCGAATGAGAAGGTGGCGGGCGACCTGGTGCAGAAGGAATGGCGCGGCGAGCTCCACAGCCGCAAGAGCCGCGACGTAATGCACGTCATCATGTCGGCTCGGGCCGGAACCGACGTTGCCGCATTCGAAGGTGCGGTGCGCGACTTCCTGGCGCATCAGTTTGCTGGGCATCGGTATGTCTTCGCCATGCACGACCCGGCCAGCGATCCGAAAGAGGCGGGAGAGGGGGGGAAGCGTCCGCATGTGCATGCCCATGCGATCGTGGCGATGAAATCGGATTCCGATGATCGCATCGAGACGACGCCTGCCGTGTTTCGCGAATGGCGATCCGTCATGGCAGAGAAGGCGCGGGAGCACGGCATTGAGATGGAAATGACCGACCGGCGCGAGTTTGCCACCCCGCCGGCATTCACGCGCACCCAGGTCCGGCCGGTGAGCCGCGAAGGCCGAACAGAGCATGTCGGGACGAGCGAGGCTGCGCAGGCCCGATACGACGCCAAGCGTAGCGGCCGACGCACGGTCGCGAAGAGCGATCGGAGCCGGCAGTACATCATAAAGGCGCAGGAATCGTGGCAGAAGGTCGCTTTGGCAGGTGGTGATCGTCAGACCGCGGCCTATGCCGCACAGCATCGAGAATACTTGGAATCCGGGCTTTCGAGAGCACAAACGGAGACGAGCGGCACTGTCATACGCGTGGATTTTGGATCGACCTTCCGCATCAATTTGGCTACACTACAGGAGATGGTTTTGGAGGGTCAGGAATTGCGCGAAATGTCACGAGCAGAGTTTGAGACCTACGAAAAGAAGGTCGAGACGGCCTTGTTCAAGTTGGAGCGGTCGGTCTCGGCAGACGATCGGGCGGACTTTGACGAGATAGCCGGCCTGGCCCGAGATTTCGTCAATCAGAAGCGTGAGCTGGTGGACCTCTACGAGCAGCGCAAAGAAGCGTTGGCGGAGCAAGGTGGCGAAGCGCTTCGGAGCGAGCCGCGTGATCCGGCCAACGACGAGTGGGACGCTGCGGTCACCAAACACGGCGAAACTGTTGTTGAGGCCGGCAACGAGGCGATGATAGACATCGAGCACTACCGAGACGGACTTGATCGGATCGAGGCCGGGGAGTTTTCGGCCGACCGCAAGGAAGGAATGCAGGTCGGGCTCAATCGAGCTCTGGAGCGAGCTGCGCAGTTGGCTATCGAGGGAAACAGTTACGTTCGGGACGTTGCCGAGCAGGATCCCGATTTAGAACGGGCAATTGAGCAGGAGGAAAACAAATCCGATCGTCCAGAGGAAGTGAAGGACAACGCGGCCTCAAATCCTGAGACAGTCGACAAACAGCAACGTGATGTGCGTGCCTACGAGGACCGACAGCCAATTGACGACGACGCGCGAGCCGCTCACGAGCTGGCCTCCACCGTCGATGCTACAAATCGCCTGCAAGATCGTCTAAATACGGATAGGGAAGCCGTTCAACCCGGCGGAGAAACGACACGGACTGACCCTGCACAACAGCGAATTCCTCGACTCGAGGAGCTTGAGCGGGAGCAGATTGAACAGAGGGAACGCGACCGCGACGACCGGGATCGTTAAAGGGATATGCTGAACGATAACCCCCAACAATACGTCATCCAGAGCAACGATCCCAAAGGGGACGAAGGGTTCGGGAAGTTCTTGGGCGTAATTATCGTGTTTGTGATGTTCTTGGGCGTCGTCCAGGTCGCTTATGACTCGGCTACGGCCTGGTGTCGCGGCATGATCATGTGGCTAAATGATACCGCAGCCTATCTTGCCGGCTTCTGGCCCTTCTAAAGCGCCTTTTTTCAAGATCGAGGTCAAGCTCGCCTTATCTTATCGCCTCGGAGTGGTATCGAAGATGAAGTTAAGCGCAAAGTGCGACGGCGCGCTTGCCATTCGCAAGCGAAAAGAGGCGTAGAGCGAGTGCTGACTATATCCTTGATGCGCCCAGTGTAGCTCCGGCTTATAGTGCCGTCTCAACCTCTTCTCGGAGATATTGGGAGCAGATGCCCGACTGCCGCACTCCCTGAGAAGCCAACAGCTCCATAACACGGCGGTCGTTTGGCTTGGGGATGTGGGGCGGACGACCGCCCATGCGTCGGCGTCATGCTTCCTAGCGGACGGGAAGAACCTTCTGGGCGATGTTTTTTGGCGCCAAGAAATTCCTCCGTGAGAGCTTCTGGGCTGTTCAGGGCTTTTGCCATACAACCTTTCACACGTCCCCCTCTGACAAGTGATTGGGTGACGAACCCGTCGCTGCCAGCGAATCCCGTCAA
Source organism: Ensifer sp. R1-3 (assembly GCF_056739175.1). Taxonomy (NCBI): domain Bacteria; kingdom Pseudomonadati; phylum Pseudomonadota; class Alphaproteobacteria; order Hyphomicrobiales; family Rhizobiaceae; genus Ensifer; species Ensifer sp. R1-3. The sequence continues at coordinate 76,254 of NZ_CP096519.1, read as the reverse complement.
TGCCACCCTACCGAGCTAAGCCATCTGGCCGAATATACGCTCAGTTGCAGATTGTCTAAACCCTGTTCCGAACAACAACGCAAACGCCCAGCACCTCGATTTGCGGTGTCGCTTGAACAGGGAGAAACCAAATGAAAAAGTGTCTGCTGACCACGGCGGCCCTCCTCAGCTTTTTCGTCGGCAATCTGCCGGCAGTGGCTCAGACGAACAATGACGGCCAGGCCGCGTCCGAAGGCGGCGAGGTCTACTATCAGAACTGCACTGCCGCACGCGCGGCCGGTGCGGCGCCTATCCGTGCCGGTGAACCCGGCTACCGCCGTAAGCTCGACCGCGACCGCGATGGCGTCGCCTGTGAATGAGAAGATCGATGAAGCAGACTCGCGATCCGATGTCGGCGGCTGGGAACTCACCCTGTGGAAAGCCGGCATTTCCCGTGCGGATCGCCGATCTGCTCTTCAAGGGAACTGCAAATGAAGCATCTGCTCCTTGCCATCGTAGGAGGCACCCGATGAAAACTATTCTTGCGGTCGCAAGCTTACTTGCCAGTGCCGCGTTCCCGAACCTTGGACGTGCGGGCGAGATCGACACGGACTCGGTTGAACATCTGTTCGGTCACAAGATCACGGTCTTTGAGATCGATTTCACAAGGACGCTCAAAGTCGATGGCCGCGACATGGTCGCGGACCGATACATTGACTTTGAAGAAGTCACCATAGTCGGCAATGTTCCGGTACTGATCGGCAATTCCAGCGGCGGCGGCAACATGTGCGGTCCAACACCTTTCGTGATTTCATTTCCAGAAGGTCAAGCGCCGAAGATCGACCGTCCGGCGGACATGTGTTCTGAGACCGATCACAAAATTGTCGGCGATTCGCTGGAATTCCGCACTCCCGACGAAATCGCGGCAACGCACGGACAGGACAAATGGACCTGGACGTTCAAGGACGGTTTCAACACCGGCGCCCGTACAGAGCCAAAGGCCGATAGTTCGAAGGGTTGGGAAGCAATCCGCGAACGCGCCTGGCAAAACCCTTCAGACCTTTTGGGCAATGGTGTCGTTAACGCGGAACTGCATCGTCTTCTTGGCGAGCGCTATGACCAATTCCGCGCGTTGTTGATCGGCGTGCCACAAGACCACGAATTTCCAGGCAAAGATTACTTCGGGACAACGTGCATTCCGCATTCTTGCCCCTTCGGCGGCGGTTTCATCTATTTATCCGGTCGAGATCGAAAGATTTATGCGGCGTGGAAGGGGTGGGAGGAAACCGACAAGGTCCAGACTTCGACGCCAGTCAAGACGTGGCCGAAGACTGTTCGCAACCACTTGAAGACTTGGGCGGAAAAATGGTGAAAGTCGCGTTTGCATTGAATAGGACAATGACAATGAAAGCGCATCTGTTGCTATTCGCGATCAGCATCGCGTCTCTAGTATCCGCGCCGGCCAAGGCTTCCGAAAACCCCGAGCGAGCGATGTGTCAGGCTCGATGGCCGGACGACTTCGCTATGCAAGTATTTTGCATCAACAAGCAGTTGAAGGCCGCTTCTATGTTGAGCCCGATCATTAAGAGTCCGTCGAAAATCCAGAAAAAAATCTTGGACATGTGCGCTGATCGTTGGCGAAACGACTTCGGCGGCTTTGATTGGGATATGGCCAATTTTTGCTATGAAAAGCAGATGACTGCATACGAGCAATTGAACTAAGGAAGGCGAATGTCGGTTGCTGCCCATGCGATGGCCGATATCGACGGCCAGGAACTCGTCTTCGACGGCATATCCGTGCGGACCGCCGATGTGCTCTTCAAGGGAACGTGCAAATGGTTCGTTCGCTCCTTGCCATTATGGTGCTCTGGGGCACCTCTCCAGCACTCGCCGACGTCAACCAAGACATGGCTGATTATGCATGCGGAGAGGCAATATCGGAGACGCTTCGCGACGAGGCGCCAAAGGCGTTCAGAGCGAAAGTCCTGAAAGCGTGCAAAGCAGCGTTCGCCGACCAAAAGCGGCGATCTCCGGCGGAACGATGTGATTGGCAAGTAAACAAGCTGCCGAAGGATCACCGCTTCGCCGCCTCCTATACGTGCGCGTGGGCTATGGAATTGGCTAAATGAAAACGCCTGATCCTTGCCGCTCTATCGTCATCGGCTTCTTTGGATGATGACAATGCATAGACGTCTTCTTGTCATCGCGGCGGTCGCCGTCGCGACAAGCCCTCTCGCTGTGTCTTCTGCCAAGGCCGGGGGCAACGTCAACATCATCGATGGCGACACCATCCGCATGGATGGCATCACTATCCGGATTATGGAACTCGACACGCCGGAAACCTTCAAGTCACGTTGCGAGAATGAACTGGTCCTCGGCCTTGCCGCCAAGGAACACCTCCGCTCGCTGCTGGACAGCGGCACGGTCACCTACGAAGCGACCGGCAAAGATCGCTACGGCCGGACACTCGCCAAGGTCCACGTCGGCGGCGTCAACGTCGGCCAGCAGATGATTCGTGATGGCGTAGCGCTTCCGTATCAGCCTGGGAAGAATGCGAAACTCGCCCGGTTGCGCCAATGGTGCGGTCCGAACGCTGGTCTGGATAACACATGGAAGAACACCGGAGCGAAATAAGTCTAAGGAACATCAAGATGAAGACCATCTTCACCACCTTGATCATCGCACCCACACTTGCTGTCGCGACACCAGCCTTCAGCAATGACGCATCACGTAATGCCGGCCTGTGGCTTGCGATTAGCAAGGCCTGCGGAATTGAAACGTCGGACATCGTGCTTGCCTATCAGCAGGATGCCGCCGCCGAGGGCGAATCACAGGATCGGATTCATCTTATCGCCCGCGCCGAGGCCGCAAAGATCATGAGCTTCGTCAAACGGAGGGGCAAACAGGTCGAATTCTGCACCAATGGACAGACGGATGCGGCACTCCTTCGCACCGACGAGGGCGTCGATACATGTCCGAATCCGGACTTGTTGCGGTGTCCGCTGACACCTGAGCTTCTCGAAACCTTTTGGCGAGTAACTGCCGAGAACTGAGGAAGGAAGGGATTAATGAAAATCCGAAAATCAAGCGCGATGTTCGCGGCGATTGCCGTGATCAGTGCAACCACCGCCTCCTGGAGTCAGGAACCCGGCAGAAGGCCCCAGGTTCCCGTTGTGATCGAAGCCGATCCCGACTTTGATGCATGCGGCGGAAACGGTGTGGTCGACGGGCTCGATCCTTCAGGTGACGGGTTTCTCGCCGTCAGAAGCGGGCCCGCGCCCAAGTATGCGGAAATTGACCGCCTTTATAACGGCGAAGAAGTGTATCTCTGTGCAGTGAGGGGCGAGTGGCTCGGTGTCGTTTACTCCAATCAGCGGCAGCATTGTAACGTCACAAAACCGTGGATTTCGACACAGCCTTATACGGGGCCGTGCAAGTCAGGCTGGGTTCACCAAAACTGGGTGAGCTTGTACGCAGGCTAGTAGCCGAGCCTGTAGCGGGTCACAGTTGCATCACATCCTCCTCGTGCGTTGGTGCCTGACAAGAATGGTGCGCGCTGCCGATGCGCAGCGCAAACGCCGGCAGAATTCGACTTGCTGTAGGGGCGGCGGCAGCCGTGGTGCTGAATAGAGCCTCATGCAACTCAAGCTTAACGTACGCGCCTTAGAGTTGGTCGACTATCGAGACGCATGGTGTGGATCTCATGGGAAAATTCATCAAAAAGCTCTGCAGTGTCGTATTCGGCGTGGGAGGGCTGCTATTCTTAATCCCCGTGTTTTCGCCGGAACTGGAGATCGGATCGAAGATCGTTTCGGGGATCATATTCTGCGTGGGCGTCTTCTTTTCCTTGGCGTTTTGGGGAAGCACACTGGAGACCGAGGGCGCATCTAGCTCTGATGACCAGGTCTCTACTGCCGTGGCAGCCATTCCATCCGGCGCTGAAACGGATAAAGACCGCATCAAGCGCCTGAAGAAATTGCAGCGCTTCTTCACATACCAAAAGCACCTGACTGGTATTCCGCAAGCAAAGCGGAAGGCGCGCATGGACATCGCGTTGGAGGATGACGGCGTAGTATTCTATGGCGCAAGCACCACGACAAAGGTCTTCACCCTGCCGTGGACTGGTCTCGTCGCTGTCGAAACAACGGATTCCCAAGCCAGCAACGACGAAGCCACCAACAACGCATTACGTGTAGCTGCCTATTCTTCCAACAAGGCGTCCTTAGGTGGAGCTCTCCTGCTAGAAGGTGCGATGGCCATGATGACCAAGACGCCGCTGATCATCAAGTTCAGCCTGAATCGCGAGGACGAATTCGTATCGTCCATCATCTTCGACACTTTCGAGCACGAAAAAATAGCGGAGAGGCTCCATGCCGTACAAAATGAGCTCGTAAGCGCTGGGGCAGTCGCTTTAGATAAAAGAAGCAAACCAGCGCCGGAAGACGATACGCTTCTCGAAAAAATCGAAAGGCTTGCCAAGCTGCGGGGTGCAGGCCACCTCAGCGATAGTGAGTTCGAAAGCCAGAAACAACGGATCCTCACCGCTTCCTGATCCCATAAGACAAGCCGCCTCATCATGACTGCAAGGGGTGGTCGGAAGCGGTCTCCGCAAGCTATTCGGCCGCCACGCCAGGCTCAGCGGGATCAGGCACCGTCGCGCTGAAGATGTCCATGATGTTGCGGCGCTTGGTCGGAGAATTCTCGCCAAGCTTCTCAGCTTTCGTCTCGACCACTTCCTTGAGCTGCGCGACCTTTGGTTTGAGGCCTTCCTCGATGGCCCTTATCCGGGCTTCCATTGCATCGAGGCTTGCAGATGCTTCCGCACCACCCGTGTTTGCAGCAGTCGCCTTGGACTTCGGGCGCAGCGCCATTTTGTTGACGGTGCGTTTGGCAGGTGCTTCAGCTTTCTCGGCTGCTTCAGGTTCTGCCTTGACCGGAACTGCCTCCGCCGCGTCGGCCGTCAAAGGCTTCTCCTCCTTCGCTGGCGCCGGCGAGGGAATTTCGACGGAAGGATCTCCCCCCTTGGCATATTCGGGAGTTGTCGCGGGAACGGGTTTCGGTGCCAGATAATCGACTTCCGGCACTTGCGGAATGTTGGCCCGAGAAAATGCCTCGGCGGATTTGAAGGGCTGTGTTTGGAAGAAGCGAAGCTTTTCACCGAAGATCGGCCGTTGTCCTTCGATGAGCAGGATCATCTTGTTCTCCGGCATTTGCCGGACCTCCTGCGGCATCATCAGATCGCGTTCGCGAATCTGCTCTACCTTCGTGCGACGAGGCAAGCCCATCAGTTCGATCGTGCGGGATTCCGACTGGTAGCGGATCGTGCGCTTTCCGAGGGCGCGGGATGCGTACTCGGCTGTGGCCTGGTCGTTGGCGCCAAGGACGAGCTGATAGCCACAATTGCCGAGGAGGGAATGCCTGGAGGTTTCGCCGTACATCTCGTCGAGGTTCTTTAGATCCTGGATGATGAAGGCGAGCTTGATGTTATAGCCGGCCACATAGGGCAGCTTGGTCATGATCTCGTCCATCCGCTTCAACTGCCGGAACTCGTCGAGCAGGAAGTAGACGGGGAGGGAATTGGGATCGTGATCAAGGGTGAGAATATCCATGACCTGCTGCACGAACAGGGTTAGGAGAGGGCGCAGTAAGGTGATGTCGGTGATCTTCGGCGCCAGGTAGATCGAGATGGGCCGGCGCTTCATTGCGCGAAGATCCATGTCAGTGACATTGGTCGCGGCAACGATCCGCTCGTTCTTGAAGGGCCGCATCGCCTTTTGAATGTCCAAGAGAGCAGACGCCGCGGCGCGTTCCGATAAGGCGATGTAAGAATTGAAGCTCTCGACGGTGAACTTCGAAAGATAGGGCTCCTTTTCCTTGATGTATTTCATGAGCGCCTGGAGATCGACGCCGCTGTTAAAAAAGGAATTGACCTCGGCGAGGTTGCGCCGGTCCTTATAGAAGGGGCTTTCCGTGATGTAGCTGATCACGCCGGCAAGGACCTGTTGCGCGGTCGCTTGCCAAACGGAATTGTCCGAGTCCGTGTTCTCGGGCACAAGAATGCTGGCGATGTTTTGAATGTCGGTCGTGCGATTGCCGCGCTCTGGCCGGATAAAGTCCAGTGGGTTATAGCTGTTGGTCTTTTCGGAGCCGGGCGCGAATAGGAAGACTTGGCTGCCGTTCTGGCGGCGATAACCCGCCGTCGCCTTGAACACTTCACCCTTGAGGTCGGTGACGATCATCGAGCCTTCGTGCATCAGCGCATTGGGGATCACATAGCCCGCGCCTTTACCCGAGCGTGTCGGGCCAATGATCAGATGATGCCGATCGTCCTTGGTCCGAAGAATGTTCCGCCCGACCCGGCCGAAGATATGACCCTGTTTGCGGAACCACTTCGCGCGTCGTAGCGAAGCCATGTCCTGAAAGGCGGCATCCCCCAATGGGCTGCTCGTCGGTTTCAGGCCGACGTAGGCGACAAGGCCCGCCACTAGCAGCGCCGGCACCATCGAACCAAGCGCGACCTTCTGCAGGGCAGGGCTCGTTTTGTAATGCCAGAACTGTTGAATCGGAGCGAAGGGATTGCTCGTGATCGTCGTTTCGAGGATCCGACCGTCCTTAAAGAAGAGCTGAAGTCCCAAGCCGTACCCGAGCATCCAGACAACAAACGCTATTCCGACGCAAAATAGCAGGTAGAACGCCTGGAGCTGCTTCGTCATGACTCATCTCGGGCGAAGAAGATCTCAGAGACGCCGCGTTTGCCGCCTTCACGGCGGAGCTGGATGACAATCGGGATGACCATCTGGATATACGACATCAGATCCTGCTTCGAAAAACCCGCCGACATGCCGGCTTGCTGCATCATCATGGCGAGCTGTTCATAAGCGCCCATCGGCGTATCGGCATGAACCGTCGACATGCTGCCGGGATGGCCGGTGTTAATTGCCCGCAGGAAGGAAAAAGCCTCTGCGCCTCGAATTTCACCGACGAACAGGCGATCCGGCCGCATGCGCAGCGATGACTCGAGCAGGCTTTGAACGGTCACGTCCGCTGTGCCCTGGTCGCCCTTCGACGCGATCAGATGAACGGCATTTGCTTGCGGTGGGAAGAGCTCTCGCGTGTCCTCGAGCGTGATGATCCGCTCATGCGGATCGACGCTCTTCAGGCAAGCATTGAGGAAGGTCGTTTTGCCGGAGGAAGTGCCGCCACTGATCAGGATAGAGACCCGCTTGGTGATGGCGGTATGGATGAAATCGTAGATCCGATTCGCGCGCAGATGCCCTATCAGCTCGCGATCAATGTCGCTGAGGCCGCCGACGGCCACAGAGACCTTATCGAGCGAACCGTTGTCGCGATACTCCTCGAGCGTAAAGTTATTGACCACCTGCTTGCGGATCGAGATCGAGCCACCTTCGGGTGCCGCCGGCGGCAAGACGATCTGGATACGCTCGCCGGTCGGAAGCGCGGCGCTGAGGATCGGCTTCGAGCGGCTGATGAACTGGTTCGTCGCAGCCGCAACACGCTCGCCGATGTTCTGGATTTCATCACCAGTCAGGGCGTCGATTAGATGATGCTCCATGTAATCGGCGCCAAACCGCTCCACATAGACATGGCCCGGTTTGTTGACGGCGATTTCCACCACCCTCGGATCGTCAATAAATTCCCTGATCGGTTCGAGAGCGCGGTTGAGGAAATAATGGGGATCGCGCTTGATCGCAGTGGCCTTACCTGCGGCGACGTTCACGTTGAATCTCCTTCATCGCTTCGGTGACCGGGTCGTCATACATGGCGCTGAAATCGAGGTCCTGGCGCACGTAGACAAAGATCCGCTCGCCCTGGCCGACGCTAATGGTAGGAGGAATACGAAGGTTCTCGCTCAACGCCTGGTTCGCCATGTCCGAGAAGGTCTCGGCGATGGTTTCGCGGGCGAGCTCCTCGCCACGTTGCGCCTCGCTGTTGTTGTCGCCGAACGCCTCGTCGCTTCCGTAGCCGGTCAGGAAGCTGGCGCCGGCGCCGACGACCGAAAGCATGATCGCGGAGCCGAACCGCTCGCGCCATTTGTTGTCGACGTGACCGGTCAGTCCCGAGCGTCCCAAGCTATCCGTGCCGATGGAATTGAGGCGCACCGACACGCCATCATCGCGAATGAGCCGGGTCCAGATGACGAAAATGCGCTTTTGTCCGCGGGTAATCTCGGACTGATATTCGCCAATGAGGCGCGTTCCAGTCGGGATGAGGACGCGCCTCCCGTCAAAGGAATAGATGTCCTGCGACGTGATCGCACGAATCTGGCCGGGAAGATCGCTGTTGATTGCGGTCTCGAGGATGCCGGGGATTAACGTTCCTTCTGGGATCATGGCGTCGATGCGTTCGATCTGCCGCGCCCTTGCGCTCCGATCGGCGAGACTCGAGGCCGCAGCCAGGTACTTGCTGTTGCGGTCCTCGCCGGCAACGCTGAGTCCGGAATCGTCCTCGCCTGGAAAACCGCCGTTGCCGTTGCCATTGCCTTTCTGATCAAGCGAGATCAGCCCCGACTTATAGCGTTCGGGAAACTCTTCGACAGGCGCAATCTCGGGTGTGGCTTCAACGACCTCTGGTGGCGGTGGAACGTTGAACTCCGTGGTATCGGCGGTCTCTTCTTCAACTGGCTCCGGAGGAGGGGGCAGATTGATGACTGCAGGCTCTATTTCCGGCTTCGGCTCTTCTTGCTCACGCACGAATGACGGCGGCCGGAAGGTGGTCGTCTGAAACTCTTCATCGCTATCGACGACATCACGCGGCCTTTCTCCTGCCGTGGCAAGCACGAAATAGGCGGCGACAGCGCCCCCCAGGAGCAGGGCAGCCATGCCGATGGTTTGATTGCGTCCAGCGTTTCTGCTGCTGACGGCCGTTTCATCGGCCGCCGTCATGGCCTCAAGTTCGGGACTGCGCTTCATCAGTTGCCGCTCCTCCTACGTTTCGTCGCCTTGCTGTCAGGAGCCGGACCGAGAATGGCCGGATCCGGAGCGCCGAAGTCGGGCTTGCGAAGGTTAAAGATGCAGGTCCACTGATTGCCCTCGCGCAGCGTGTATTGCGTCGCGAGACCATCGACGACGATGTATTCGCCCTCCTTCCGGAAATTGCGCAGCGTTTCGGAAAAGTCGGCCTGAACGGCAAAAATCGCCGGGACCCGGCTGCCGAACTTGAAGAAGGTCTTTTTCCCGTCGTCGAAGATCACCAAGGGCTTCAACGCCGCGTCACCGGAAAACGTATAGTCGATGTTGACGTTGGCCTTGTCGACATTCGACATGTTCGGGTAGGCCGCCCGGTACTCAGCTTCCTTGCGGAGCGCGGCATTTAGATCCTTCTCCGGATACACGAAGCGGATCCCGAACACCTGCTTGCCATCGGTCGGAGCATGGTCGTTAAGTTCGAGGAAATAGATCCTCTTGCTCGTCACGACATTCATGTTGGTGGCGACGTTCTTTGCGATCGGCTTCACGAACAGAATGTTGCCCTTCTCGGAAGGGGCAACCTGCCAACTGTCGGTGTCGCCAAGCGAGATCGTTTCGAACTTTTCGTCCTCGTCAAAGATGATCATGGTGGAGATGCCGTAGGTGGCAGAGACCTTCACCACGTTATTGGACTGATAGACGACGCTGGTCACGCGCGAATCGAGGCTGCCCGGGCGAGGTGCCTGCGCAGCATGGGCGTGTGTCATCATCGCGGCCGCGCAGGCCGCGGAAAGCAGGAGGCGTTTGATCATTCCTCACCTCCCGGCGTAACCGTTTCTTGATCGCGACGGTAGTTGTAGACCTGGAAGCCCAAGGGATTATCAAAACGCCATTCGTTGGTCGCCGGCGTGTCCGTATAGCGATAGCGAACCACTGAAATGTAGTGACGCACGATCGAATCCGTGTCCGATTTTTCGGTCGTCGAAAAACGGACCAAGGCCGTGCTCGCATTGGAGAAGGTGACGGACTTGATGTCGACCGTGACCTTCTTGTTCTTGCCGAGGACTTTTGCGGGATTGCTGGGATTTGCGGCGCTGTAAAGCTCCTGCAGCTCGCGGGCCGCATCATCAGTGGAGAGTAGGGCGGCGATGCCGAAATTCTGCTCAATCGCGAAGGGGTCGTAGCCTTCGCGAGATCGGATATAGCGCACGACGTTCGCCTGCGTGACCGCCTGTTGGTCGGTCAGCTTGGCAGATCTGGTTAGACCGGTTTTTACCTCCATATAGCCGGTGTTCTTATCGACCTCGACGATGTAGGGCTCAAAGCTCTTCAACGGAACGAGCATCACCAATGCGGTCAGCGACAGCAGGGTAATCGCGCCGAAAATCAATGTGACGAACCATGCGAACGAGCGCGATCGCTTGGCTTTTTTGACGATCTCCTGTTCCCAACGATCGCCGTCCTGAAAATAGCTCCGAAGAGCTGCGTCATTCGTTTCTGCCATTCGTTCTAGCCCTTAAATTCGCGCTTCAGCGAGGCATGCTGTTGCTGCTGATGCGGTTCTGCATCGCCTCAGCAGCGGCGTTACGAATATTGGTTCTCATGCCTTCCTGCGTGCGTGCCCTGGCCTGCATCCCGGCGTTGCCAATCGACCCCGCCAGACGTTGTCCGCCTGACAGGGCGGACACTGGTCCCGATATGCCTGCAAATCGGCCGACGGCGCGCGCTACGTTGCCAATACCGGCGGCCACGCCACCGGTAATGCCTTGTGCGAGAACCTGAATATTGAAGAGGACGAAGGCGCCGGCGGCGCAGAGCAGCAGGAATGCGGAAATGTCGCTAAGCTGAAGTTCCCGCTGGTTTGCAGCGCTCGTGACCTTTGACAGTTCAGGGTCCATGGCTGAGATCAGGAATGCAGCGACGACGTAGACGAATAGTGGGATCAGCGCATACATCAGCACCTGTTGGAACCAGGCGACGCCCATGCCCCTTGTCTGTTCGAAGAGCATGCAGCCGATGAAGATAGGTGCGGTCCCGATCAGCGCCCACATCATCACCTTGGCAAGGAGCAGGATCGCCAGAGCCACTGCAATGAAGACCGCCACTGCAAACATGATCAAAAAACCGATCATGGACGGCAGCACCGCAAAATAACCAGACTGTTCTGCGAAGGCCGAAGCAGCCTCATTGGCCGTTTTCCAGATCATCGAAAGGCCGTTTGTCGGCTCTGTGATGCCTGTCTCGGTGGCGGTAAGGATCGCCCGGCCGACGTCCTCTGGCGTGTTATTCAGCCAGGAATAGAAAAGAGTGTTGAAGTAGTCCCACTCTCTGACCAGCGCCAGAATGATCAACATCCGGGCGACGCGACCAATGATCTCGCTGACGCTGACGCGGGCCGTTCCCATGAAAAGCTGGAGGCCGTAGTAGCCCACATATGCAGTGAACATGATGGTGAGCAGCGGCACGATCTCATCGCCGACAATCCCGTAGGCCCGGGAAGAAAAATTCGCGCCGGTCTGTTCAATTCTGTCCAGCAGATCGCCTAGAAAATCGTGCATCGTTGCAAATTGTCCTTATTCAGCCGCCGTCGCCTCAATCGCAGCGAAGGCGGCCGCTGCGTCACCGTTGACGCTCTTCATCGGGCCGCATTCTTTGCGAGGATCCGGCACGTAAGACGTCAGGTTGGCAGGTCTCTTGCAGGGGGCGGTCTTCTCGTTCGCCGCGGTGCCGCAGCCAGCCAGGCTGGCCGCGATCAGGACGAGAAACAGAACCTTTGCGGTCGTGGAGTTTTTACTGGTCACTGTAGGTGAGCGCCTTCTTCGAGTTGGAAATGTCCGTCAAGCGTCGCTGGTTATCGGCCTGAAGCGAAGACACGGCGCCGTTCATGACGCCGATCAGCTCGTTGATGGTCAGGCCTGCCTGAACCTGAAGCTGTGTGTTCTGATCGATCGAGCCCTTGATGTCCTTGGCCTGGCCGATGTTTGCCCCCGCCTGCTCGAAAGAGGTGCGGCGCGTTTGGACTGCCTGCTGCGATCCGGTAACGAGCGCCGCGACACCGAGAACGGTGTTCACCATCTCTTCGTAAGACTTGTCGCCCGAAAATGAGCTGCCTGCCTGGCCCGACAGGTTTTTCACCAATTGCAGGCCATTGATGAAGTTCGTTGCCACCTTGGCAACATCGCCGCCCATGCCGCCGAAGTTGGGAACGCCGCCCGACATCAGGCTGTCGAAGGACGGCATTTGGGAGACGCTGAAGCCATTGCCGACCGCAAGGTTTTGCATCTGGTTGGAGTCGCTACCGCGATCGCCGGTCACCGCCTCAAGAGTGTCCTGGACCGTTTTCAGGACTTCCTTGTTGGTGCCGAGGATGTCATCGGTGGTTTTCGACGTTCTCTGCGCAATCTCAAGATTTGCAGCGTCGATGACCGGGACTTGCGCGGAAGCTGCGGACGCAAGGGCCACCGAGCACGCCGTTAAAATCAAACGTTTCATGGCAGTTCTCCTCATTGAGCGGTCAACATCAGATCCACGTTGGCTTCGCGCTCCCGCTTCTGGGCGCAAGCCTTTTCTGTCGGGCTCCATTCAAGCCCCTCGCGGGGATCGCAAACGCCGGTCGTTTCGCGATCCTCCTCGTCGTCATCATTCTTGATTTCGCTGGTGCGCGCAGAGCCGGACAGGCCGCTGACATCAACTGCAGTTCGAGAATTCATGAGGTCCGCCATCGTCGTGCCGAGGCGGATGACCTGGTTCATCATTTCGAGGTTGGCATTTCGCGCGCCGGAATTGTGGTCCCAACTGTCCTGGATCGTCCCGCTGGACATTGCGCCCAACTGCTGCAGCCAAGAGGCAACGTTTCCGCTGCTTTCCCCGATCGCCTGGGTCGTCGCCATGGAATTGATGGTGGAGTCCCGCATGCCGGTGAAGGCGGTAGACCCGCCACCATAATTCGCCGGAATGCTGGCAACGTCGGAGCCGCCGAAGGCGGGGAGCCACTTTTGGGTGATGTTTGCGACATACCCTTGCGTTTCCTTAAATGGCGGAATACCGCCATATTTCTGGACGTTGCCAGGTCCAGCGTTATAGGCAGCCAGTGCGAGATTCGTGTTGCCGTTGAAGCGCCGGAGCTGTTGTTTCAGATAGCGCGCGCCGCCACGAAGATTGTCTTCCATGTCATAAGGATTGACCCCGAGATCCTTTGCCGTACCCGGCATAAGCTGAGAAAGCCCGATGGCGCCGACCGGCGATTTCGCACAGGGATTGAACCGGCTTTCTTGGTAGACGAGAGCCATGAAGAGGCTTTCGTCGACGCCTTCTTCCTGGGCCACTCGCTTTACAAGGCCGGTGATTTCCGGGTTGGCCGTTGCAGCGGAAGCGGCGTCACCGCTGCGACCTGGACGATACATCGAGCAGGTGACGCTCTTGCTGACCGTATGACGGTCGCTATCCGTCTTCTCGATTTCCGTCGTCGTCTGGTCGCGTTTGGTGTCGGTCTCGAGCACCTTGCCGTCAAGCACCGGCACCTGTGAGTGCGCCGTTCCGAAGGCACCAAGCCACAGCGCAGAAATCACCCACAAAGCAGGACTCTTCCTCATTCGGCCTTCTCCCATCCGCAAAATTCAGCCAGCCAATTTTCGGGCTCGTCGCCATATTGTTCCCGAAGCGCCGCGCACTCCTCGACGGTCTCCTTGCGGCCGGAAAGCACCTTCATGAGATCGGGCATGGCGGAGAGATCGAGCCGAGCGATGACCGAGTCATTGCCGTGCTTGATCAGGAAAGTTCGCTTTTCGGGCGGGGTGTTCTTGATGAAGTTGAATTCCTTCACCGTCAGGCCAAAGCGCTTGATGTAGCTCTCTTCGTCGGCCCGCGGGTTCGGAAAGTGAATGTTCGTCGCCGACTGCTCGATCAGCGTATGCGAGGCTTTTGCCTTGGCGATATCCGCCGCGGACTGGGTGCCGAAGCCAACAATGCCGTTGAGCTTTCGGATGGTTTTCATCTTGTCGACGATGAACGCCGAAAAGGTCTCGTCCATAAGAAGCTGCCAGCCCTCGTCCATGAAGAACATGACCGGGTTCCCGTCGAGCAACTCGTCGAGGCGATGATAGAGATACATCAGCGCCGGCGTGCGGAGATCCTCGTTGCCGAGGATGTTCGTCATGTCGAACCCGAATACGCTGCGACCCGAGAAAGAGAGGACGTCGTGCTGAGCGTTGAAGAGCCACGCCTTTTCACCTTCGATCCAAGGACGAAGGCGAGAGTGAAGGTCGTTGGCATCCGCCCGCGACCGGCCCACAAGGAGGGCGGCCAGGTTCGCTAGGTTTCGTTCCGCCGCAGGTTCCTGCATCAGGCGGACGATCGCCCGCTCAAGCGTATCCTCGTCTTCCTGAGTGAAGTCACTGCGATCACCGGAGCGCAGCATTGCCTTCAAAAGGCGAAGGAGGAATTCGCGGTTTGGGCCGGTATTTTCGAGCTGCAGCGGGTTAAAGCCGGTCGGCGCTCCCGGTGACAGCACCTCATATGAACCACCAATCGCTCTCACGAAGATTTCCGCGCCGCGATCCTTGTCGAAGAACACGGCTTTCGGCTTCGGTGACACGCGCATCGCCTGTGCGAGCAGGAAAGTCAAAGCGACCGTTTTACCGGAGCCGGTTGGCCCCGTGACGAGGAAGTGCCCGATGTCGCGGCGATGGAAGTTGAACCAGTACGGCGTCTGCGACGTGGTTTCGAGGATCGTGATCGGCAGTCCCCAATGAGTGCGATCGGCCCGGCCCGTCGCGAAATTGTGCATGGAGGACAGGCCGGAAAAATTCGCGCTCGACAACATCGCTTTGCGAGCAATGTAGCTGTGATTGCCGGGAAGTTGCGCCCAAAATGCCGCTTCGAGGTTCAGATCTTCGCGAAGCCAGGTGAGGTTCATGTCGGTGAGGCAAGCACCGAGTTCGGAAACGGTGCGGCTAAGGCCCGGGAGATCGCGAGAGAGGCAAAGGAGCGAAAGATGGTGGAAACCGAAGACGGCTTCCTGGTTCATCAGGCTGTTGAGCGCATGGTCGATATCCTGTTCGACTGAGCTACCGGACTCGTCCGAGGCTCTGATCTGCCTCTGCAATCGACTAATACGTTCTTGAGCGATCGGCTTGTCGGCGATGGTGAAGGATTGCGTCAGAATGAATTCGTGGTTCACCTGCAGCAGGCCGTCCAGCATTCCCGGCCCGGTGAAGGGCGGATATTCCTTGATGGACAGCAGCGCCCCGAAGCGGGTGTCTTCATCGACAGCCGCTTGAGCCTGCATCGTCCGCTTGCTGAAATGCAGTCGCGACGTACCGACATAATTGCGAATGCCCATGCGGGGCAGGCGCATCTTCCGCGGCACACCGCAGCTCAGGATCGCGTTGAAGAACTCGCAGGGTTCGGAGTAGGGCTCGCCTTTCTCCTTCTCTTCACGCCCTTCAATCTTGGCCTCGTCGTCATTCCTGCGACGATAGGTAATTCCGAGCACCCGGGCTCCATACTTGTGCAGATCGCGGACGATATTGCCGATCAGCTCCTCAAGCTCTGTAACATCTTCGCGTGTTTGCTGGGCCCGAGCGTCCCTGTTTGCCTTGTCAAAGAGCCTCTTCAACGAGTCGCCGACGCCGAGGGCGCCCCGCATCCCAGACCGCACGACCGTCAGGTATATTTCGTTCGTAAACATGCGCTTGTGGCGCAGCTGCCCCATGTAGCGCTTGTTCAACAGGTCACAGAATGGTTCGTCGAAGGCGCCACCGATCTGCGTTTCGACCTCTCTTCGGATCACGGTCGACCAAAGAGAATAGCGGCTCGACCCCAAGGCACGGATCATCGTGTTCTGGACGACCGACCGCATGTTGAGCTCAGCCTGGTCCTCCGTCTGGAAGAACAGTCCATCGAGTTTGATGACGCTTAGAAGCGATCCGTTTTCCAGCCCGATCACTGTGTCGGAGACGTGTCGAAGATACGGAATATGAGTCGACATGGGCCGCTCATTGCTGGCGACCCGGCCGAATCCAAGCTCTTCTTTGACGACTTTCAGCATGGTCACGGTCCGTAAGAGTTGGTGCCCCAAAAGCGCTTGTTGGGCGTGCGGGGCGTCTTGCGGGACGTCACCTGCATCACGTCGAGGATCCTGTTGTCCCAGGTGCAGAGCGAGAACAGGACAAGGTAAGCAACCGGCGCGATGAGCAACGCCAGGAGGTCGTTCGTTGCAAGCCAGCCGATGATGGTGACGCCAACGATCAGCACCACCGCCATGTAGGGCACGCCCCAAAGCGTTGGGGACCGGGTTAACCCGATCACCAACGGCGTCAGAGCTGGTTTTTCGTCCTGAAACTCACTCATCGGTCACTGACCGACCGCCGAGATCATCTCGTCGACGATCGCGGGTGCGCCAAACACCAGACCGATTCCCATCACGACCGCGCCGGCAGTGAACCACGACAAGCGTCCGGCGAATGCCAGAAAGCCAAGGCCAATAACGGCGATGATCGCGAGCAGCCGACCGAACGGGCCCGTGATGAAATCGACGATCATCTGTACCGCCGTCTGCAGCGGCCCGAAGGCGCCGCCTGCACTCTGCGCGAGAGCAACATCAGCGCCCGCGACTTGGAATGCCGCCACAATGCCGAGCGTGGCTGCGAGCTTCACCGCCTGAGATTTCCTCGTTTGCATTTCAAATTGCATGTTTCTCTCCTTCAAAAGTGCATGACACCGCCGACAAACTTGCCGGTCTTCTTCACGGCGATGACACCGGCGTCGCCGCTGTCAGTCGCATCCGAGACCGCCTGCGGAGCGGCGGCCGGCCTCGCCTTGCCTTTTGCCGACGGCATTGGCAGCCCGAGTTGGTAGTTCACCACCTTGGCGACGTACCCGACTGTTTCCTGGAACGGCGGGATGCCGCCGTGTTGGTAGATCCGCTGTTCGCCGCTGTTGTAGGCAGCCGCGACCAGGAGCGGGTTCTGAAACTCATCGAGCAGAAAGCGCAGGTACTTCATCCCGCCCTCAATGTTCTGTGCGGGATCACAGATGTCCTTGACGCCGAACCGCGCAGCCGTAGCAGGCATGAGCTGCATCGGTCCGCGCGCGCCCTTTGGGGAATTGCGGCTTTGGTCAAAGCCGCTCTCCGCCCAGGCGATGGCCGTCGCGAAGACTTCATCGACGCGAAATTTGCGCGCCGTCTGCACAACCAGAGACTTAACCTCTTCCGGGCTGAGCGGAGACGGACCGCACTCATACACGTCCTTGGTGTTGTCTTTGATCTGCCGAACTGCATCGATTTGCTGTAGCGAGCCCGTGGGAGCTTGCGGTTCATCAACCCTGTTCGGTACGTCGTTCGAGGGGGCGAAATTGCTCAATGCTGCATCAATACGATGCAGACCCCCAAAATTATGGTGGCCTTGGTCAGCTTTGTTCTGACCCGCATTTTGCTGCTTCACAACGCCATCAGCGCCTAGCACGAACTCCTTCTCTGAGCCGCGCCAGCGCTCATCGAAGTTCGTTGCAAGCTCCGCCTTGCGCTCGTTCGTCCAAGTGCTTCTTTTTGCTATAATACCTGAAGATTTCTGCCCATCTTGGGCGTAAGAAATCTGAACCCAGCTCGTGCACAAAAGGGCGCTTCCCGTCAAAGCGGTCCAGCCCAAAACGCCTGCAAATCTAGCCCTTTTTTCCATCGCCGCGCGCCTAACTTGCGGTGTTGTGATCGAAACGAAAACCAACTAAGCTGGTGAAGGTATCGCATCGATTTGGTTCAGCGATACAACTTTTCGAGGCAGACTTAAACCCCCTATTGCAGGGGAACGAGATGAAGCAATATGGGTAAGGGCTAGAAAATGAGACGGACCATCATCGCCGCACTCGCAAGTTGCGCAATCGCAACACCTGCTTTGTCCGTCTCGGACATCAACAAGGATTACATCAAATCGCTCGCAGCGCCGGGCAAGACGGTTCTCGTGCTCGAATATTACGACGGAAGCGGGAAGGTGGCCGATCGGAAGGGCTATGCAACAACGGCCGGATTTAAGGCCGTTTCACCGACCGACTTTCGCGTGGATGACAAGACAACACTGCACCTTTTTGGCCTGGAGCCATGCAAGGGCGAAATGGTCAATCGCAGTGAAGACTTCGCCGGGAGCTGCACCGTTTATGCGCAGCAACAGCTTCAGGTCCTGTTGCACAACCCGAAGGTCGTGTTTTGCCGCGCCTTCGTGAGCGAGCAAGGTTCGCCGGTCCAGAACGCCACCTGCTACGGCTACTATAATTTCCCCGGTAGCCTCGACTCCGTCGATATGTTCGAGGAGCAGCTTTTGTCGCTCGGCGCGCTCCGCCTCGCAAAAAAGCCAGATGGGACTCCCGTTCGTCCGGATCTCTCCAAAGCTGAGGAGATTGGCAAGAAGGGGTCATTCGGGATGTGGGCCGATCCGAGGGTGAAGGGTCAATGAGAAGGGCTCTTTCCCTTCTGTTGGCTCTCTTGCCGACATTCGTATCCGCAGCGCCCGCGGGCTATTTCGATCTTCTTCCTGGCGTCACCCTGGAAACGGGCGACACCTGGGTTTCCAATGGTGAAAGATTCCGCCTCTATGGCGTCCAGTCCTGTTTGCGCGGCACTGCCTATACGGACAAGCACGGGCAGAAACGCGACTGCGGCGAGGCGTCCCTTGCCGTGCTGGCGGCCTATATCAAAGACACCAAACCCGTTTGTGCCCCGGTGGTGAAGAATGACGGTATCACTTACGTCGTCTGCTACGCGACAGTTGGGAAGGAGCGGCTTGATCTGGCAAACGTCCTGATCACGAGCGGATACGCCTTCGCGGCCCTCAACGGTGAGGGCATGCCCTATCACGTCCCCTATGCCGTGGCTGAGAAACTTGCGCGCGATAAGCGTGCCGGCCTCTGGCAGTTCGAAGACGTCCAGCATCCGGCCATTCTCTTGAGCCGCGAGGTGAATGCGCGAACCAAGAAGGCAGGTCAATGAAGCGATACCTACTTGCAGCCGCCGCGCTCGCTACGATCCCCCATGCAGCGACGGCCGCGGATCTCATCAAGATTCCGGCCGCGGCGGCTCGGCCACCGCAGAGATTGAGCCAGGCTCCGATCTACCAAAATCCGGTTTATAATGGCCGAGTCGCCGTCATGGACGGCCGCACCCTGTGGTATCCGCAATATGCGCAGCGTGTTCGCCTCGTCGAGATCGACGCGTGCGAGCTCCCACAGTGGGCGATTGATCCCAAGTGGGTGGATCGCCAGCGGCAAAAGGCGCCTTCACCCGTTCCGTGCGGCCCACTTGCAAAGGCTTGGCTCAAGAGGACCATAGGCAGCAAACCGGTCGAATGTACCGTCTTAGCCTATGGCAATGACGGTGTCCCCCAGGCCCGCTGCACGTCAGCCGGCCGCGATATCGCGGCCGAGATGCTTCGTGTCGGATGGGCGCGTGTCGCGTCGCCCTATTCATACAACAGCCAATACCTGGCCTATCAGCAGCATGCGATGGCGGCCCGGTATGGCATGTGGGCCGCTTACGTTCTCGACATGAACGAGTGGCGTCGCAAGGCCGTCGACAAGACGCTAGACCGTCAGCCGCTCGCCGACTTCAACCTGCTTGTCGAACGGGAAAGCGAAATATCGCCGCCCTTCATCGACGCGCGGAAAAAGCCGAAGAGGACAGACCGATAGTTGCCAGACTTCGCACATCTTGCGAGCTCATTCGCAACCGATCCGCTGGCGAGCTTAATGCTCGCCATTCCCTTATCGTTTGCGCTCATCGTCGTTTCGGAACGAATCTGGTGGGTGCACGGTCCGTTCGCCCTGGCGCTCCTGATCCTTTCGATCCTCTTTCTCGATCGACGTCATCTGGCGCTGGACAGCTTTCTCGTCGGCTTATTCGCCTTTCCACCGCTTTGCCGGGACATTCCCAACCAGCCGATGCTTTTTCGGATCGGGATTCTCTGGTTTTCAGCCTTCGCGCTCGGTGCCGCCATCATCTACGCAGCAGGCGGTCGGGTGCACCACGCCACACCGCTCGACAAGCTATTCGTCGACCGGGAAGCTCCAGCTGCAACCATCATCAGGGCCAACTGACATGAAACACCTGCTTTATGCTGCAGCCGGTCTTGCTGCGCTTACCTTCGCCCCCACAGGAGCAAAGGCAGAAGATGCTTCCTGGGGCTGCCAAGTTCTCCTTTGCGCTGCCTCGCAAAATCCGTCCTGGCAGGGCGTTCCCTATTGCGTGCCCCCGATGAAGAGGCTGATAACCGCAATGTCAAAGCCCGGATTTGATTGGCCCATTTGCCACGAGGCGAAGGCCGGCGAGCCAGGCCGGCAAGAGTTCGAGGACTGCCCTGCAGGGGCGCGCCCCACCTCCAGCAATGATGGGAACGACAACGGCTTGCACCGCCGCAACGAGGAGGACCAATGCGTCCGGGTCGTGGACAGATGCGAGAACAGCGGCGAGTACAACCGCCTCTATGGTGACGAGGACGCCAACCAGCGTAACGGCGTGACCGTAAGGTCCATCAGCGGCAACAGCGACCATTTCGGGAATCGCGACAATCGCTACCACGGCTGCAAGGTGCAGGTAACTTCCCCCCGTCCGCGGCGCGCAAATCCCTGGTTCTTCGACATTCCCAACGACAAGGGCGTCAAAGAGCGCTTCTGGTTCAATCTACGTACCTAGCCTTGCCTAAGAGGAAGAATCTATGCACCAGAACGCCATAATCGCGATCGCAGCCACCCTCGGTATAGCGGCTGGCGCCGGCGGCACCTACATTGCAACCTCCGAGCCGAAAGTCGAAGCTCAGGCCATCTCGAAAGCCGAACTGGTTGCTGCTATCTCCGCTGATCCATCCCTTTGCCCTATTCCGACTGTTGAAGCGCCGACAGAAGCCCAAGCATTGGCCGCTTACCGCAAAGCACATGCGGCGTCTCCTCTCGTTTGGGATCGGAATAATCTGCCGGAAATCTCTTTGGCACTCGGCCAATGTGACAAGGCCGGGGCAGGGCCAGGCGTCGCCTGCATGGCCTCGGTTAAGATGGGACCCGAAGCGCGGCCTATCGATCAAATCGTCGGCTTCGTTAAGTCGGCCTCGGGCGAGTGGATCGCCACAATCAACTAACAAAAGCGCCTCCTTCAAGGCGGCTTCTTGTTTCGTTCTGCCTATGCGAGGAGAAAATATGCGCCTTTGGCCGTCAGTTGGCTGCACGGCTCCTTCAGTTGAGTTTCAGATCGATCCCCGGATGTAGTTTCCTTAGGTTTGGCAGGGATTTCGACTGCCACGGGAACTCCGAGGTTCCGCGGATGGTCACGTGTACGTTCGGTAGCTTGCGAGCTGCGATCGTCAGTTTTGCAAGTAGGTTGATCCCGGACGAGTTCAAAAACTGCAGCCCGGTCAGGTCGACGGTGACGCGCTCTGGCTCGTCATCGAGAACGCTCATGACCAGAGAGAAAATCGGAGCATAGGCCTCCGTGCTCGGCAGGCGCATGGTCCCATCGAAGTAGATGTCCTTGCCTTCTGCCCAAACGCGATAGTCGTCGTCTTTGATTTCCATTGTTCAAATCTGCCCATCAAGCCGAGAGATCGGGAACTGCAAGCGCAGCATAGGTTTCGAGCGGGATGCGGCGCTCCTGGTCGACGGATCCGAAGACCCAGGCGAAATGAGCGCCATAGTCGCTCATGAGCGTTAGAAGACCGAGCCCAGAGCCACCCGCTTCCCCCATTGCGTTCGCTTCGATCCGCTCTATGAGGAGATCGCCCGGGTCCCCCGTGGCGATCTCCGAAAGTAGATGCTGAAACCGCTCGGCGGTACCCTTTTCGACGAAGTTGGTAACCTTCGTCCGGAAGGTGTTATCGGCTATCGAGGCCTCCACGACAATTTCACCGGACGCTCGGAATTTCACGGCGTTTTCGATGAGCTCGTTCGTGAGATAGCCGACGTTGTGCCTGACCTCCTTGTAGACGTTGCGGGAGGTTCGGTAGCGCAAGGCAACGAATTCTGCGACGAAATCCGAGGTCATCGCACAGTGCTTCCAGCCGAGGTCGAGCGGGCCATCGAACAAACGGAGTTTGGCAACGTTTTCGCCCGTGCCGATCGCGACGTCTTCCAGTCCAAACAAAGTGGTCATCGCCTACCTGTGCCTCATCACTACCAACGTGATATCGTCATGGATCTTCTGCGTGCCGATATGCGCCACCAGGTCGTCGAGAATGCCGGTCTTGACTTCTTCGGCGCTGCGGCCGGAAAGACGACGTGCGCTTGCGCAAAGCCTCTCGATGCCGAACAGTTCTCTGCTGCAACTCTCGGCCTCGGTCACGCCGTCTGTGTAAAGAATAGCCATGTCCCCGCGTGCAAAGGGGATGTCTTGCGTCGCGACAAAGGCCGAGATGTCGGACTCCAAGCCAATCGGCAAACCGAGATCGATCGTATCAATTCGCTCGACGGTTCCGGCAGCCCGGACCATGATCACTTCCTCATGCTGTCCTGACAGTGTTAGCCGTCCAGCCCGGTAGTCCAAAAACGCAAGCGACAGATGCTTGTCGGTGCTGGTTCTGACGATGTTCTTGTAAATGGCTCGATTGAGCCTATTGAGGAACTGCGAGGGGTCCATTTCACCGGATTCCTGCAGTGCCCGCGCGACCGACTGCACCATCAGCATCAGCACGCCGCTCTCGAGGCCGTGCCCGGTGACGTCGCCGATGCCGATCTTCAGCCGCTCTCCGTCCCTCAGCACATCATAATAGTCGCCGCCTACCTCGTCTGCGGGTCGCATATAGGCAGCGATCTCTACGTCCGCGATCTCCTCAAGCTCGCTGGCCTTGGGCAGGACCATCATCTGGATCTGGCGCGCGATGTCCAGTTCGGCGCCGAGGCGCACGTTCTCGCTGCGCAGCTGCTCGTTCAGGGCGGATATTTGCAGGTTTGCCTCTTCGATCTCCTTCGTCCGATCCTGGACGAGTTGCTCCAGGTTTTCGGTGTGATAGCTGATCTGCTCGGCCATGCGATTAAAGGCGTTTCCGGCCTCGCCGACCTCGTCGCGCGTCGGAATGTTGACGCGGACGGAATAGTCCTTGAGTTGAATTCGTTTCGCCGCATCGGCAAGCGCGCTGAGGCCGCTGGTGATCCGCCCGGAGATGGCGAACACTGCCGCTGTGACAAAGAGGAGCGATATGAGCAGAGCCAGCACCTGATAGACCAGGATTCTGTTCGCTGCCTTGTTGATGCCCGCCTGTGCGGCGAAGAGCGAGGCATAGATTTCACGCTCCGGCACCACGATCCCAAGCAGCATGGATTCACGACGAACCGGGCCCGAGGCCCAAAGGTTCGTCGGCTGCAACTGTTTCAGCATGACGAGATAGGGCACCTTCTCGCCGTTTTCCTCGAGCAGGACATGCTGCAGCAGCCCGTCCTGCTCCAAGGGCAATTTGGCGATCGCCGATTGTGCGCTGCGGCGCAATGAACGATTTAGACCCGTCACACCTTGGCCGTTGACGTCGCTGGACGTCTGCAAACCGATCACCTTTTCGCCGACCGGGTTAATGGCGACGACATTGCCGTCGGACATGGTGAGGAAGCCGAAGCCGTGGTCGGCGACCCTGACATTCTCAACAATCTCTGCCAGTTGGTCGAGGGTGATATCGGCCCCGGCAGCACCCGCGACGCGGTCACGGCCGCGCGACCAGAGCGGCTGGAAGAAGCTGACGATCAGCTTGCCGGTGATCGCGTCGGTGTAGGGTGCCGTCTGTGTGATGTCGTTTTCTACCGGGCGCGACGCGGGATCCGCCGCCCATTGCTCCCACGATTCATACAGTCCCGGGAAGAAGAACGGCCAGAATTCCGCCTGGTTGTGGCCCGGGTACAGCCTGTCGAAGGTCTGGGCCTGATCGGTATACGGAGCTGTGCGAAAGATCGGCCGCTCCTTCGGGCCGATATAGTACATTTGCAGTTTCGATAGGCCGTTTGCCAGAAGGCTCGGAGCAACGAGGTCAACTACCGCGCTGTTCTCGATATCTCTTTGCACCTCCGGCAACGGGACGCGGTTGGAACCGAGCAGATAGCCCCAAACGCTGACGACTGACGAAGAGCCGGGCAAGTTCTGTGCCCACCCGCCCTTCTCGTTGTAGCTGACCGTGACGGCTCCCGGCGCACTGCGGGCCAAGGCTTCGCCAATCTGAGTTTCCCTTTCGGGATGATCGATCTGCGCCTGCAGCACACCCGCCAGAGCGCCGACATCAGAGTGAACCTGGTCTAAAAGCAGATTGACGCGCCCGGCCGTCGTTTCCGCGTAGGAGCGGATATAGTCCTCGTTTGCCGCCTCAAGCCCCTCACCGACTTGTGCCGTCGCGTCTCGCGAGAGCCTCTGCACGTTCCAGAGAGCAAGGCCGCCGGTAACGAGCAGGTCGAAAAGCACGGCGCCGCCGACGACTAGGATGAACTTGGCGCGGAACGAGCGCGCACCGACGCCGTTGGTCGCCCGGTTGAACGGCATCATAGCGGCTTGCGTCCCGACGCTGCCCAGATCGGCCAGCCTGCGTAGCCTTTGGGGTGAAGGGCTGCGAAGATATGATCGCGGAATCCCTGGCGGAAGCGTTCGATGAATTCTGGAGGATCGCCGCGCTTCACTGCCATTTCGCCTGCGTAGACGTTCTCCCAGGCGGTAATGATATCGGCAAAGTCCTGCGGGTCCCCATCGAGATTGGTAACCATGAAAGATTCGACTCGTATGTCGTCGAATCCGGCATCGGTGAGATAGCGGCGGCTCTTCGGGCCGAGTTCCACATCCATCTCGAAATGGGCGAACAGCTTGGCTACCTCGTCATAGGTCCATTGAATGCTTTGCGCTCGCGGCTCGCCGAGACAATGCGAATTCTTCTCGTTGGTTATGTACACCCGTCCGCCGGGTTTGCAGATCCTGTACAACTCTTTCAGGAGCAGGTCCGGTTGGTTGAAAATCTGCAGCGAGTGGCGACAGGTCACGAGATCGAACTGATTGTCCTCAAGCAGCATCTCGGACGCGTCGCCATAGGTATACTCGATATCCGTGATTCCAAAATTTGTCGCCACGTCTCGGGCATATGCAAGGCTTGCCTTCGAGTGATCGAGAGCCACGATCCGGGCCGGTTCAAACTCCTTGCGCGCCAGCACGGCGAAGTCGCCGATGCCACAGCAAATGTCCGCCATATGAATTCCCGGCCGCATGCCGTGCCGCGGTAGAATGGTTCGCTCATGGCGCCAGGTCATCTTGGTTTGCGTTCGAAGAATCGGAATGAAGCTGGTGTCTTCGACGAAGGTCTGGCCAGGATAGAACTTGGAATCGTAGACTTCGACCGTGATCTGCGGTTCGATGTTACCGAGATGGCGGAACATCCGTTCGGTCCAGCCGACGACGCTCGAGGTGACGATGACGAAGCGGATATCAGACCTGGTGCGGCAGGCGTCGATAAAAGCGCGCGCAAAGGCATGGAACGCCGTATTGTTCATCTGCGCGAGGCGCTTCACATTGAAGTAGAGAATGCCGCGCGCCTCGTCGATCGCTTGCTTCAGTTGCGTAACCGTCGCGGCGATCTCATCCACAGAATGAGGGCGGATGACGCCGGCTAGCGAGAATTCCTGGCTATTTGGGTCAAATTCTGCCCGATAGGGTTCGGAAAGGACTGCCGAGCTCAATTTACAATTCCTTCAAGAGGCAAGTCCACCACAAGGGTGATCGAGGGGGAAGCTTGTTCCTCCAGGCGAATTTCTGCGTCGAAGTTGATCGCCAGATCGAGAAGGATCACCTCACGGCTGGGCGCAAGGTCCGTTAGAATGGAATCAAGATACCGGGCATAGCCGCTGCCGTTTCGGGTTCTGGAAACCGCCTCGCGGTAAAACTGCGACTGCGCCGAGGGACACGGAAAGGTGAGTTTTACTCGCTCCGTCGGACCGTGGCGGTAAACCGTACAACCGAGCTTCCCATCGGGAATCCCGCTTCGAAACGACATTTCCAAGAGTTCGTTCAAAGCGGAGGACAAGAAGTTCGAATGTCGCACAGGATCTGCCCGATTGTGGCTGATCATCCGCGCTACGAAGCTCGATAGCTGATCGCAATGGTGCCAGTTCGACAGAAATGCTTCCATTTCCATTTCGAACTGCAGTAGCGGCTCGAAAGCTGCACTCTCAACGGCTGCATTCATGCTATTCCTCCTCCGCTCGCTCAAGCATCCCCTCTCAGCGCATAGCCTCTTGAGGCGCTCTTGCAAAGCGGAAAGGATCTCCAAGCCGCGGTCGCAGACCGCTTTGCGCGCCAGCTGTCGCGTTACGCGAAACGTGTTGTTGCGCATGCAACCTTTCACGGGGGATTTATGGCGGCCGCTCACACTGTCAATGCCGGTGAGTTCGGAGGAGGTCGCACCCGTTACTTGACGGCTCGAAATGATGACCGGGTCGGCAGCACAAATTTACGCATTGGCACTTGCAACCCCATCGAAGGACGGGTTCCATGCGGAACGCCCGCTGGGCACACTTCAACAATCATGCAGCGAACTAGTTCGGGCGCTCCTCACTCGTTGCACTTCGTCCTCGTCGACTGCGCACCAGTCGCCAATCCGACAAATGTCGATGCCGACTTCCGCATCTCGATGACAGAGGATCAGTTTATCTGCTCTACGATACATATGCGAGGCGACATACGCGCGACTCTGCCCTTCATCATCAACGATTTCGAGTATATATCGCAAACAAATCACCCGGCGTTAATTGTACAATCTGTGGAGTATTCGCCAATGCTTGTGGGAGGCTTGTACCCTTCCGGCCAAAGGATTGCTTTCAATTCTGCCGGACACGCGGCTCCTAGCGACAGCCAACAAGCGGCTTCGCGCATTAGATTCAGCCACTTCTGCCTTCTGCGCACCCGCTTTGCGTTTGGTCAGGCCGTTGCTATAACCTTTGAGCGAGAAGGTGGAACAGCGAGCAGCGACATGAGGGCGGACTCAAAACCGACCGAAGGCTGGCAACGGGGCCACTGATCGAGCCGTACGACTTACAGCGAAGTGCGAAAAGCCTCGGAAGCAACGAGAGTTTCGGGAATGAGTGATTTTGATGCGGCGTTTGGTTTTTCTCTCAGGGAAGCCGAAGAGCTCATTTCGTTTTATGAGAGTAACGCCAGACTGGTTGGGTGTTCTGCTGCCGTCGGGCGGAAATATCAGATCGCCGTGTCATGGCACGCCACAATTTGGAGTGTGTATCCGGAGCTCTTGAGTTCTACCCACAAGCTGGTCGTGGAATCGGTGCGTGCCACCGGTTTCCCCCGAACGATCGACGTCGCCCCTGCGCGCAAGCTCTTTATCTTCCGCACGGAACGTGGCCTCCTCGGGATCTTCGAGTTGGGAGAGGCCGCAACCCTGGCGTTGTCTTCGCATTCCGAGAGCGACGAGCGCGTCCGCCTTCGCCATCAGGCAATGCACGACGCATTAACCGGACTACCAAATCGTCGGCAATTCAGCGACGATCTCGATGCCCGCCTGCCTGTGCAAGGGGGGGAAAGACTTGCGCTTATGCAGATCGATCTGGACGACTTCAAACCTGTCAACGACACGCTCGGGCACGCTGCCGGCGACCTCGTCCTCCAGGGGACCGCTGAGCGACTTCAGGGCCTGCTTCGTGTGGGAGACATCGCTTATCGGCTTGCCGGCGATGAATTTGCCGTCATCCAGCGAAGTGGTTGGCCGATGGAAGCCGAACTCCTCGCGGAATCGATCGTGGATGCCTTCAAAGAGCCGTTCACCCTGGACGGCATCGATGTGTACGTTGGTGCGAGCGTCGGAATTGCACTCGCACCGGAGGACGGAAACGACAGCGAGCAGTTAATGAGGGCTGCGGATATAGCGCTCTATGCTGCCAAGAACGACGGACGCGGGCGAGCCAGAAGCTTCAATCGCTCCATGCTCATTATGTTGGAACAGCGCGAGATGCTAAGGCGCAGTCTGCGCGTTGCGTTGCAGGAGCGGCAGTTCTTCCTCGAATACCAACCACTCGTAGAATCCAACGCGATCGTCGGCTTCGAGGCTCTGCTGCGGTGGCAGCACCCTTATGCTGGAACAGTCCCGCCAAGTCTGTTCATTCCCATGGCGGAAGCGGACGGACTGATGGGAGAAATCGGCGAATGGGTGCTCGATCAGGCCTGTCGACAAGCGGTCACGTGGCCCGACCACTTTACCGTAGCGGTCAATCTCTCGCCGGCCGAGTTCCTGCGCAAGGGACTCACCGATCGTATTGCCCACACCGTCGATTCCGTGGGTCTGCCGCCGGAACGGCTTGAACTGGAAATCACCGAATCGGTGCTGCTCGAGCGCACCATCAACAATCTTGACACGCTGCATACTCTGGAGGTGCTGGGCGTCAAAATCTCGCTCGACGACTTCGGGACGCAATATTCCTCCTTGGCGTATCTCAAGAATTTCCCTTTCGATAACATCAAGATCGATCGATATTTTATCAAGGACGTCGAGACCGACGACAAGAGTCAGACGATCGTCCGCGCCATCATCGCACTTGCGCACGGTTTGGGAATGCGGGTCACAGCCGAAGGTGTGGAGACAAGGGATCAGGCGAACTGGCTTGGGAAGCAAGGTTGCGATCGGCTGCAGGGCAACCTGTTCAGCGCCCCTATACCCGCCGCCTCGATGGAAAAATTCCTACGGCAATCATCCATGGCGAGCCGATAAATCAACCCATTGAGGAATGCTCGTAAATTCCAGGCCGCTGATGGGGGAACCTAGCATTCTCGATGCCCGCTTTGGCAAACGAGATTGTACACGCTAGAGGATGCCAAATAGCGCGAGCTCGTAACGGCGAGGCACGGCGATCACCTCGGGCCAGACTATTGGTCGGTAAATTGGTGCCGGTCCCACGCGCCATCCTCGAGGCGCCGGTCTTCAATGAACTTCCCGACCGGCAGGATGTCGGGCGCATCGATCAGTACCTGCGCCATTGCGCCGTTCTCCGGGTCCTTGCAGCCGAAATTGAATACGAGGCGGTCCGTGCGGTTCTGGTCCGCCCAGGTAACTGCCACGGTTGCGTGGTCGGTCACCATTCGGTCGCATCGAGAATGGCCGACGGAAATGTCTTCCGTTCCTTTCGGGCGATAGGGAGCGAGAACTCGCTGGAAAGCCGACCATTCTTCCGGGGTGATCGAGAATAGGTGTCGCCCGCGGGCCGTCGTGAATTGGCGTCCATCGAACATTCCGCCGCCATCGGCGGTTACCTCGAAGCTATACACTGGGCACTCACCCAGGCAGGGGCCGTGCTCGAAGGTGATGCTTTGGCCCAGCGCCGGTACGCTCGGCGCAAAGGTTGCCAAAATGGTTGTGATCGCTGCTCTCGTGATGATTGACATGGCCTTGGTTTCGCTCTGGAGAGCAAACGTTACCCTAAAAGCCTCCGAGCGCCTATTCCGGGATCGGCGGAAAGAAAGATGTGAGAGCATCCTGCACTTGGCCTTCTACTTGGCTAGCCTCTGTGCCCAAGGGAGATCGTGCCAGGCGATGTTGCTGAGGAATGCCGAGCAACATGGCACAGTGGAAAGCATCGCGCGCATCTCCCTGGTGGCGAACTTCTCCTACAACGCTGATGCCCTGCGGACTGCGGGAGGGCAGCACGCATGGCCAGTCTTCGAAGTCACGGACCTTCGATTGCCCAGCGCATAAATGAACTTCTAGAGGACATGCCCCTATTTTGAACATGCGGCTATCCATCTGCGCTCCAGCATTTTTTTTAGTAACATTTGGTTTCTTCATGCATTTTCCGATTATGACGACGCGCAGGTATCGCATCAGACAGGAACCCGATGGCACATGGACGGTGTTCGACGTGTTCACCGGCCTCCCTGTGACCTTCGGCGATGAAGGTGTGGCCGTGGATTATGCCGAGCAAGAAGCGCACAGCATCGCCTATCTGTTGAACGTCAATGATGCGCTCAGGAGAGGTATGATCTTCCCGAGGAGAAGCGCCTCCAGGTGACCGAGCTTGGTTCAGGACGCCAGAGACATTTAGGCGCCCGGTGCTTGCCCGCGGCGAGATTGTCAGTTTGGAGGAGGAGGGTCGGTACCTGCGGCAGGTTCCCAGGGCAGTACCGGTCGCCAAAACCTGGACGCGATAAGGGTCAAATACGGGAGGGAAATTCCGGCTGCCGAGATTTCCCGACCATATCTGTGAGGTCTGGACGGAGACTTCGAGTTCCGTCAGGTTCTGCCGCTCGTCCGTCTACGCTACGTCCACGGAACTTTCATCCAGCAGCGACAGTAGCCTCATGGGTGCCCAGGCGAGATACGATTGACTGCACCCCAATCTTCCAGACCGAAACCATCACGATGATTCCGCAGGCCTTTAACCACTTGCATCCTCACTCACGGTACAAAGATGCGCTATGCTGCGCTCTTCGTCGATGCCGCACGAAGGATCACTCGACTATGCCGCTTCTCGCTGCCTGCATCGTCATGGTCCTATTTTTCGGGCATACAGCAGCCCGGGCGGACGTCTCCGCATGGATCGGGGAATGGCATTCTGGAAATGAAAAGACGATCGGCATATCGGCGGGCTCGCGGGCGAAGGAACTTTTGATCGAAGGCGCAGCGACGTTTGGCGCTCAAGATTCCGATCGGATCGCCTCCGGATCGATCAACGCTGGAAGCTTTTCCGTTGTCTGGAGCGTACCCGAAGGCGATGTCCGCGTGATTGCTTTCACTATCGACGATGGGCGGGCGATCGAATTTGAGGGAGGCGATCACTTCTCATGCCGGCTCCGCATCGAACAGAGCGGCGATCATTTGGACGTTTCGGACAATGGTCAGTGCGGGGGTCTCAATGTGACCTTTACGGGAATTTACCGTCGAAGCGGCAACCGAGATTGATGGAACTCATGGCTGAGCGGACGTGCTCATGCTGCGTCTCACGAAAGCGATGCGTGCAATCGAGGGCTGCGCTCAAGGCGAAAGGCTTCTCGTCGGCTCGAGCGAACGCCTCATGGCAACTGGGAAGAACAGCGTGACTTATTGAGTGCTCCTATCCCCACCGGCTGGATAATCATCCGGGGCGAGCTGGTAGAACTTCGATGGGTCTACTCACTCGCAGAGGAGGCTCGATCATTAAGCAGTTGCGAGATGGCGGTCATCAGTTGGGGCATCGCGAAAGGTTTCTCCAGCATAATGCTGTTCGGAACCCCCATGGACGGCCAATCTGCGGCGCCGTGTCCACTGACGTACACAACCCCTATATCGGGGTCCCGCTCGCGAGCGATGCGTGCTATCTCCCAGCCATCGAGCTCCTCACTGGAGAGCCTGATATCGGTAATCAAACCCATGGCGGTATTTTGCTCGCTGTTGAGGTAGGTGACTGCCTTTGCTGAACTGCTGAAGGAAGCGACATCGAAACCGCCCTCAGTCAGCGCCGCTTCAAACTCCAAGAGCAACAGCCCCTCGTCTTCGACGAGTATGATCGTAACCGGTTCCATCAATCCCCCTGACTTGTCGCAGGAAACGCCCAGGAAGCGCAACGGTTCCCTTCGTCTCTCCTTCGGATGGATAGGAAATCTCGTGGGAAGTTCGAGCGGCCGTCAGGTAGCCAGTCGGAGTAGGTGCCGGCAGGCGCCGCCGTCACGGCGAGATTCCGATTACCAGGTTCTGCACTGGACTGGAAAATTCGGCCGCCTGCTTTTTCACAGGTGCTTGCGGCGCTGTGCGCCCTGTTGCTCGAACTGCCCTTCCTTCCGGTTGAACTCTAGCTCGAATGAATTATTGATGGCCGTATGGCAAAGCGGTTACTGAGTCGGCGCTCCGGCTCGCCGGTCATTTTCTTATGTATGCTGCTCGCGGGTTGTACCGCCCGAGAGGGCGTGCGCATGCCAACGGCAGCGGCAATGGTGCCGCCCGAGAGTGCTCTCGTGCTGCCGCCACCTGGCGGCCCGGCAGTACTAAGCGTCGTCGAGCGGCGGACCTCGAACGCAGTGGAGCAGGACATCTATCTGCACACATCCGCTGCCACGCCGGGCCAGAACGTCTTGCGCGTGCAGTTTTTTGGACCTGTAGGCGCAAGCAACGCGCAGGAGAGAACCGCCTACGTTCCGATCCGGTCTTCCGAGATGATGCGGGAGGCCCATCGCGCAATACCCGGAGCGGCCCTGAGGCAAACGGCCGATTACCTGCAAAATAACTACGGTCCGTTCAGCTACGCCTTCGGCCGCGGTCAGGGCGACGATTCCTGTCTTTACGCCTGGCAACAAATACGGCCGCCCCAGCACCGCCGCTCGCCATTGCGGGACTATGGAACCATCCAGATCCGCCTTCGCTATTGCAAGACCGGTGCGACGCAAAGCGAGCTTCTGGCGGCTGTGTATGGCTATACGATCCTTGGCACTTTCGCTGATCCGGACTGGAACCCCTATGGCGAACCACCTGCCGTTGATCCGGCTTTGGGCCGGGCGGGAAACCCGATCTATAGGCATGAGCGGCCGCTCGCTGCGGCGGGAGCGCCCATTCAGCCGGTCAGAGTGGTGCGGTCGCCTCCCGAGCCTACGAGTGCGATCAGGCCGGAGCCGCAACAGCGGACGGCGGCCCCTGCCGCGACCGTGGTCCCTACACCCACCGGTTCGCCTCAAATGAATCCGCCGGTTCTGTCCGGCAATAGCGCGACTGTCGTTCCCACGCCGGCTTGTGGAGCGCAGCCGGCAAGTGAATGCCCTTGAGCCGCGGCTCGCCGATCTTGAAACAGGCTCATCTTGGGCCAGCAGTACTGCATGACGCCGTTTGCTAGAAGGCAGATCTATGCGTAAAGTTTTCGTCCTTGCTGTCTGGGCGTTCATCTCACTCTGTGTCGTGGCGATCATCACGCTGCCGGTCAACTTACAGACGCAGTTGATCGCCAGCCTTCTCATCGTAACGCTGATGGCCGCTATCAAGCTCGTGAATGCCGGGGGTAGGTGGCGCCTGATTGCGCTCGCCTTCGGAACGGCGGTGGTGCTGCGCTATGTCTATTGGCGCACGACCGGAACATTGCCGCCCATCAACCAGCCTGAGAACTTCATCCCCGGCTTCCTTCTCTATCTCGCTGAAATGTATAGCGTCATGATGCTGGCGCTCAGCCTCTTCGTCGTCGCCATGCCACTTCCCCCGCGACCCTCCCGGGCAGCAACGCCAGGCAACTATCCGAAGGTCGACGTGTTCGTTCCTTCCTACAACGAAGACGCATCTCTCCTTGCCAACACGCTCGCGGCTGCCAAAGGCATGGACTATCCAGAAGACAAGCTTACGGTGTGGTTGCTGGACGACGGCGGTACGCTGCAGAAGCGGAATTCGACAAATCTCGTTGAAGCGCAACGCGCCACCGCACGCAATCTGGAACTGCAAAAGCTGTGCACCGATCTCGGGGTCCGTTACCTCACACGCGATCGCAACGAGCACGCCAAAGCCGGCAATCTCAACAATGGCATGTCGCATTCCGACGGAGATCTGATCGCTGTTTTCGACGCGGATCATGCGCCCGCCCGCGACTTCCTGCTGGAGACCGTCGGCTACTTCGAGGACGATCCGCGCCTGTTTCTCGTGCAGACGCCGCATTTCTTTCTCAACCCGGATCCGCTCGAGCGCAATCTCAGAACATTCGAGAAGATGCCGAGCGAAAACGAAATGTTCTACGGCATTATCCAGCGTGGTCTTGATAAGTGGAACGCCGCTTTCTTCTGCGGTTCCGCCGCCGTGCTTAGACGCAAGGCGCTCGAGGATACGGGTGGCTTCAGCGGCAAGAGCATCACCGAGGATTGCGAAACGGCGCTGGCGCTGCACGGACGGGGTTGGAACAGCGTCTATGTCGATCGCCCGCTGATCGCAGGGTTACAACCCGCGACATTCGCAAGCTTCATCGGTCAGCGGAGCCGCTGGGCGCAGGGGATGATGCAAATCCTGATGTTCCGATTCCCCCTGTTCAAGCGTGGGCTGACGATACCACAGCGCCTCTGCTACATGTCGTCAACACTGTTTTGGCTTTTCCCGTTTCCGCGCACGATCTTCCTGTTCGCGCCGCTCTGCTACCTGTTTTTCGATCTACAAATATTCACCGCGTCGGGCGGCGAGTTCATGGGATATACGCTTGCCTACCTCGTGGTGAACCTGATGATGCAGAACTACCTCTATGGTTCGTTCCGATGGCCGTGGATCTCCGAACTCTACGAGTACGTCCAGACCGTTCACCTTCTTCCCGCTGTCGTTTCGGTGGTGTTGAATCCGCGTAAGCCGACCTTCAAGGTCACCGCAAAGGACGAATCCATCAAGGAGAGCCGTCTATCGGAGATAGGTCGACCCTTTTTTGTGGTCTTCATTGTCCTCTTCATCGCGTTGTTGGTGACCGCGTACCGGGTCTACATGGAACCCTATAAAGCGGATATCACCATGGTCGTTGGTGGCTGGAACCTTCTCAACCTCATAATGGCCGGATGTGCTCTGGGTGTCGTCTCCGAACGTGGGGAAAAAGCCGCGTCGCGACGCGTCAAAATAAGTCGCCGCTGCGAATTCTCGACCGGCGAACGGTGGTATCCGGCGACGATCGAGGACGTCTCCGCGAATGGGGCCCGCATCCAGGTTTATGGACTTGCCAAGGACGATTTGTCTGTCGAGGCGCGGACGGAAATCCGCTTCGAGCCTTTCGCTGGGGATGGCACTGTCGAGATTCTGCCGATGGCAGTCAGAAACGTGGAAGTTACCGGCGATATTACCGCAGTCGGTTGCCGCTTCCTGCCGGAGGTTGCCCGCCACCATAGCCTCGTCGCAGATCTGCTGTTCGCAAATTCCCGGCAATGGAGCGAATTCCAGCACAAGCGCCGCGGCAATCCGGGTCTGGTTCGCGGTACCCTTTGGTTCCTCTGGCTTGCCTTCTACCAGATGGGCCGGGGCCTAATCTATTTCCTCCGCAGCCTCGGTTCTTCCCGCAAAGAGGCGAGGGTGGTTCGTTGAAGAGATTATCGGCCTTCGTGGTGGCACTGCTTGCCTGTGGACCCTTGGGAGCTCAACCCGCGCCGTTCGACATGACCGGCGAACGCCCCATTGAAGAACAGCCCGCGCCCAAACAACAGGAGCGACCTTCAATTAACGATCCGGCTGACGTCATCCAAGGTGGAAAAATCCAAGTCGCACCGATGAACGACGCGGCATCTTATCGCAGGCACATCGTTCCCTTTTCCAGTTTGTCACTGACCGGTGAAGTCGACGAGCGGGCGTGGTCGATCTACTTGACGCCGGCGCAAGCTGCCGCCGGCGGCGATCTCATTTTCGAGTACCG
Source organism: Ensifer sp. R1-3 (assembly GCF_056739175.1). Classification (NCBI taxonomy): domain Bacteria; kingdom Pseudomonadati; phylum Pseudomonadota; class Alphaproteobacteria; order Hyphomicrobiales; family Rhizobiaceae; genus Ensifer; species Ensifer sp. R1-3. The sequence continues at coordinate 41,053 of NZ_CP096519.1, read as the reverse complement.
GAACGCGATCGTGATCGCGCCGGAAAGTTCCGTTCTGTCGGTCTTTGTGAACGGCAAGCTCGTCGGCGAGGGGCCGGTACTGGCGGGGGAAAAACCGGAACCACGGCGCCATAAGCTCCCGTCGAACCTTCTGCGGACGGGCTCGAACGAAATACGCTTTCGGGTGCAGCAGCGCCATCGGACAGACTGCACCGTCGAATCGACATACGAGCTCTGGACCGAAATTGCCTCTGGAAAGGTCTACATCCAGTTTGAAGGCCGGGATGCGGCAAGGCTCACGAGCCTTGAAGATATCCAAGCGGTCGGCGTCGATGCCAGTGGGCGCACGCGGTTCAACATCGTCGCACCGGCTTTTGACCAGCCGAGCCGCACCGCCGCGTTGATGCGGCTAGCGCAAGGCCTCGCCCTTCTTGGCCACATGCCGACACAGAGCTTCGACGTTCGCGGAGATCTCCCGGAACTCGGCAGAGCCGGGGAACTGACGGTTCTTGCCGGAACGGTCGCGGAACTACAGCCTCTTTTCCCATCACTGCCGCGTGAGGCATCGACCACGGCGGTGACGGCCCTTGTTGAAAGTCGGCCGGAACGGGCGCCGCTCCTCGTTTTGACTGGTCCGGATTGGTCGGCGGTCGAAGCGGCTATCGAATCAATCACGAGGGTGACGGATAATCCTGCCAACGTTGCGCGGGACGTTATTGAAACGGGGAGGTGGAGATTGCCCCAGGCGCCACAGGTGATCTCGGGCAAAAGGCTGCCGTTTTCCGCGCTCGGCGTGTCGACGACAGAATTCTCCGGACGCCGCTTCCGCACTGCCTTCGCAGTCGCGGTTCCGCCGGATTTTTACGCCAATGCCTACGGCGAAGCGACCGTGCTTCTCGACGTCGGCTACACCAAGGCGGTCGGGCCGGGCAGCCGAATCGACATATACGTCAATGGAAATATCGCCTCAACGGTTCCGCTGGACTCCTCGGGTGGCTTGGTGCGCCACTTGCCGATCAACGTGACGCTGCGCCATTTTCACCCAGGCGCGAATCTCATCGAATTGGAGGCCGTTCTTCTCACCGACGCTGATAGGACATGTGCGCCAGGAACAGCCGCCTCGACAGAGCCACGTTTCGCGCTATTCGACACATCAGAGTTTGCAATGCCCGACTTCGCACGCATCGGGCGCCTTCCCGATCTCGCGGCAGCCGCGGGATCTGCCTACCCGTTTCGCAGCAGCACCAAACCGGTCGCTCTCTATATAGACAGGGCTGAGACCCTTAGTCTTTCAGCGGCGGCGACCTTTCTCGCCCGCTTGGCCGTGGCAGGGGGACGTCCGATGGCGATCGAAACGATAACGTCGCCGGTTGCTTCCACGGACCAGGAGGCGCTCTTCGTCGGCGCGATGCCCCAGATTCCGAAATCCGTCCTTACAGAAGCCGGCATTGACCTGAACAGCCAGATCTCCTGGGGCAGTTCCGCATCGTCTGAGGTTCTAGCCGATTCGCGGGCAGCCTTTGACGCTTGGCAGACCCGCTTGAACGGCGGGACCTGGCGCTCTCAACTTCGTGGTCTTGAGGATTGGGTGAAGAGCACCTTCGACATATCATTGAATTCACTGAGGCTCCTCCCGCCCGACGAGGTTCCCTTTGCTCCGCCGAATACTGCGACACTGCTCATCGCGCAATCGTCAAATCCGGGTGCGGGAGCGACCTGGACGCTCGTCACTGCGCCGACACCAGAACATCTTCGCGACGCGGTATCTACGATTTCGGATGTTTCCAGATGGAGCCAGATGTCGGGGCACATCGCCATCTACGAGCCCGCTAACGACCGGATCAGTTCGATCCCGGCGCAACATTTCGAGTTCATTGAAACTCGGCCACCTTCGCTTGCGAACTATCGTCTTGTTCTTGCCAACTGGTTGTCGAGCAACATATTGGTGTACGCTGTGCTGCTCGTCTGCCTTGTCGTTCTGCTGGGATTGGCGACGGCGAGCCTACTTGCCAGATTGGGGCGTCGCCAATGAAGCCACTCGTCCTGCTAATGCTCCTGCTGCTAGCTTCTCCAACGCATGCCCAGGAGCAAGCGACGGTGGACGAAACGGCGTGGCAAAAGTACAAGACGCAATTTCTCGATCCGGGCGGTCGGATTATCGACGACGCCAACGGTGATGTCAGCCATAGCGAGGGCCAGGGTTATGGCCTTCTATTGGCCTTCCTCGCGGGCAACCGGGCCGATTTTGAACTCATCTGGTCTTTCACGCGCCGCGAGCTCCTCCTGCGCGACGACGGCCTTGCGGCCTGGAAATGGAGCCCCGCCGAGACGCCTCATGTTGCCGATACGAACAATGCAACAGACGGCGACATTTTGATCGCCTACGCTTTGGCGCGCGCAGGGAATTTCTGGGATCGCAAGGACTACACGCGTGCGGCTACCGGGTTGGCAGAGGCGATTCTCGAGAAAACTGTCGTCGAACATGGGGGGCTGACATTGCTCTTGCCGGGCGCGCAGGGATTTTCTGCGGCCGATCGGGCCGACGGGCCGGTCATCAACCCGTCCTACTGGGTCTTCGAAGCCTTTCCAATCCTCGAGCAATTGGTTCCATCTCCTGTCTGGAAGACGCTCGCCGCAGACGGTGAAGCTATTCTCAAGAGACTGGAGTTCGGGCCAAAAGAGATGCCCGCTGACTGGATTAGCGCACGAACCGTGCTTAAGCCGGCAAACGGTTTCCCGCCCGAATTCGGCTATAACGCGCTGCGCATCCCGCTTTATCTTGTTCGCTCGGGAAGGACAGAGAATGAGCTCCTTTCGCGGATCTACAAGGGCATGTCCAACGAGGAAGGTGCCGTCCTGCTCAGCAATGTCGAGAGCGGTGCCGTCAAGGAGACCCTCACCGATCCAGGTTATCGGATTGTTAACCATATCCTGGCCTGTGTCCTCCAAGGGACGAAGCTCCCCGACGACGTGAAGACGTTTGATCCGACCCAATACTACCCCTCGACATTGCACCTGCTGGGTTTGTCTTTCGTGGAGGAAATGCGTCCGGAGTGCTTATGAAATTCCCGATTGTTGCATCCATGGGTGTTGTGACCGCCGCGATTGCCGCCGCCGGGCTCGTTGGGAAATTGCCCGAGGGATTGGCGAACGTGATCGTCGATGTGGTCCCGGAGCGCGCCGCCTTTTCCGAACGTCACCTGGCAACCGCTCCTTCCGGTGCAGCACCAGATGTTGTTCAACTCTCACAGGTTCAAGGACCGGCCACCTCTGAACCTCCACGAGATACGCCGCCTCCGCGCGTCGATGAATCAGCTTTGCGTTACTTCGCCAGCAAGGGCGATACGGCGCGTCTGGAAGCCGAGATCGCCCGACTGCGGGCACTTTATCCAAACTGGACGCCGCCTGAGGATCCGCTGGCGGTGCCGCAGAACAGCGACGCTCAATTGGAGACGATGTGGCGGCTCTATTCCGAGGGGCGCTATGCGGAAGTGCGGAAGGCCATAGCCGAACGTCAGTCGACTGATCCGGACTGGCAGGTTCCATCTGATTTGCTGGACCGGCTGAATGTAGCCGAAGCACGTGCCAGGCTCGTCAATGCTTCCGATCTGAAGCAATACGAAACTGTCATCCAGGTAGGAGCAGGCACGCCAAGTCTCCTGACGTGCAGCGATATCGACGTTCTTTGGCGTGTGGCCGAAGCCTTTGCCGAGACCAAGAGGCCGACCCGGGCGCGCGACGCCTATCTCTACATTCTCAAGAACTGCGACAATGAGCCCGAACGGCTCGCTACCGTGCAGAAGGCTGCCTCCATTCTTTCCTATTCGAGCATGCAGGATCTGCTCTCGTATGAGAGAACGAATTCCGCGGGGGCGTTGGAGTTCGAAAGCATTCGCGACGATCTCGCCCGGCGCTTTGTCGCCGCGGGCGACGAGGACGCGACGCTCGAGGTGGATCCGAAGTACGTTCAGCGGGTCGAGCGGCTGGCGGAAACGGAGGGGTCGGCTTCGGATGCGCTGCTCCTTGGCTGGTATCAACTTCGCCACAAGAACATGAGTGAGGCGGAACGCTGGTTCCGTCTGGCGCGCGAAAAACAGGACTCTGCCCCGGCATCACAGGGCCTTGCGCTCGTCCTGATCGAGCGCAAGGCACCCGAGGAAGCCGAAAAGGTGCTCTACCCATGGCGGGACGCCTCCAGTGATGCGCGAGCGACCTACTTCGCCGCGACCGCCAACCTCCTGGCGATCGATCCGCCCGTGGCTCTTGGCGCAGATGTACTTCATAGGATTGCACAGGAGGCGATGAAGAGCCGCGATGCCGCGACAGCCCAGCAATTCGGTTGGTACGCGCGTCTCCTTGGGCAGCCAGCCACGGCGGTGGAGTGGTTTTCGATCGCGCTTCGCTGGAAGCCAGACGACGAGCCCTCCGCCTATGGCCTTGCGATCAGCCGGAACGAACTCGGGGATAGGGCAGGGGTCGCGGAGATCCAGCGTCTTTGGGCGGCGAAGTCCGATAGAATTGGGCGCTTAGGTGATGAGGAGGACGGCCCGCCGAAGGCCAACGCGGCTCCGCCAGGATCGGCCACGATCGCTGCTGGTTCGGCGCCAATCAGAACGGCGGCGGCGCCGCCGAAAGGCGCGCCGCTCGGGAGAGCCGTCCGTGGATCACAAGCGACCCCTCGCAAGCTGAGCGGCTGCCGTACGTCGAGCGATCCGCGCGGCCTTCAGCCGGGGGCGGCGCTTGCACGCGGTTGGTGCCTCATGGACCTGAACCGGCCTTTGGAAGCCGCCGAAGCTTTCGAGGTCGCTCTGCGAGCGCCGGCTTCGAAACTGCGCGAGGATGCTGCCTATGGACAAAGCCTCGCCTATCTGCGCGCCGGTCTGACCGGGAAAGCGGCCGTCGCGGCTGCGAAGTCGCCACAGGGTCTTGCCCGCAGAAATGAGCTTCAGACCGCTATACTGGCCGACCGAGCGGTCGCCGCGTTCGACGCGGGACGCTATAACGAGACACTTCTGTTTCTGGAGCAGCGTCGCCAACTGGCAACCGAGCGAACCGACCTCATGGTGCTGCGGGGCTATGCCTATCTGAAACTCAAGCGTTACGCGCAGGCCAAACAGATTTTCGAGGCTGCAGCCGCGACTGGCAACCGAGATGCAATACGCGGGCTCTCGGACGTACTAGCTGAGCAGCAGGTCTGGCCGCGCAAATTCTAACGGTGCAGCACGCGCCGGTATCAATCCTGAAGGTCGGCAGTGCCTAACGCCAGTTCAGAGCTAGCCCATCCGTCGTAATCTCGCACCTCATAGTCACAATCGGGAGAAATCATGAGCGCCATTACCGCTCAGCACGTTCGCGCTGCGCAAAAGGCAAAGTGAACGAAAGCAGTTTGCCTGCATGTTTATATTGACCAACGGGTTGTGCGGGGTGCGGGGAACTGTTTCACGAGTTTTTGGTTCGAACACAAATCCTCGCAATATGAGGGAGAACAGCATGACCGATCCTATCGCCGTTCGCGACACCGACGTTGACGATCTTTCGGCGAACGCCGTTGTTAACAAAATTTCTTGGGGTGCGGTATTTGCCGGCGTGGCCCTCGCTCTCGCTGTCCAGTTTCTGCTGAACCTCTTGGGTGTAGGCATTGGAGCCGCGGTCATCGATCCGGCAACCGCCGACAATCCGAATCCGAGCACGTTTTCGATTGCAGGCGGTCTTTGGTTCGTTGTCTCGGGAATCGTCGCGGCTTTCGTCGGCGGATATGTAGCGAGCAGGGTTTCAGGCCGCCCGAATAAGGCCACCGGAAGTTACCATGGACTGATCAGTTGGGCGGTCACGACGCTGGTTGTTCTATATCTGCTGACAACGTCGGTTGGCACCCTGGTCGGCGGCGCCTTTAGCGGCCTAAGTAGCATCGTCGGAGGCGTCGGCAAGACTGCCGCCACGGTGACGACTGCGGCCGCACCCGCTGTCGCTTCGTCCGTCGACCCGATGGCCGATATCGAACGACAGATTAGAAGCGCCACCGGAGGCAACGACCCGGCGGCGCTTCGTGATGCCGCAGTCGCCGCCATGCGTGCCGTTGTCACGGGTGACGAGGCAACTGCTGAAGAGGCTCGCAACCGCGCCGCCGAGGCGGTTGCGCGGGCGCAGAACATTTCGGTCGAACAGGCACGCACTCAAGTTCAACAGTACGAGGAAAGCTATAGGGCGTCGTTCGAACGAGCCAAGCAGCAAGCGACCGAAGCCGCCGACACCGCTGCAACTGTTGTTTCAAGCGGAGCCCTTCTGGGCTTCGTCTCGCTAGTCATCGGCGCGGTCGCCGCCTGGTTCGGCGGTGCGTCCGGGACGACGCGAACTGTAGTGCCGACGAATACCACACGCCGGGTCGGCTAGGCATGGCTCCCATCTAGGACGATTCTTAGCGTCTGAATAACATGGGCCGCGTCCAGCAGGACGTTTCTGGTCTCCGTCGTGGGCTGTTCGCGCTGTGGTCCCCGGTGTACCTGTATCTAGGCGGGCCTTCTCCGCGTGACGGCCGGGACGAAGGCCGGACGACACGAGCGAGGCCGCCCCAATGAGCGAGACCGCGAATGAAGCAAGGCTAAGAAGCCGGGATGGAATATAACAACAAACTTAATTACTAAAGTACAGTAGAATTGAGTGGGTTTTTACATTCATGTCACCCGTTGCTAACCGTGTGCGACCGTGAATGACGTAAAAACTGCAAGATTAAGTAGCGTCGACAGTGATTTTATTGTTTTATCCTCCGCATCTGACGTCTTGGTCATCGCGTGGGGCTATGCGAAAGAGGGCGTGATGGCATGCGTCTTGGGGTAACCTAAGAGGAGCTACGCATGCTGAAACTGCTTCGTGCCGCAGCAATAGCGGTACTGCTGGGTAGTGTCGCAACCGGCCCGGCGCCGGCGGCGACCGCAACCGGAAACATGAACGTCCGCATAACCATTCAGGCGGAATGCAAAGTTGTCACTGCGACTGACCTGGACTTCGGCACCCGGGGCGTCATTGACGCAAACGTCGATCAGACAAGCACGATTTCGGTCCAATGCACAAACGGGACGCCCTACACAGTAGGTTTGAACGCGGGTAACGGCGCGGGCGCGACGGTCGCCGTGCGGCGCATGACCGGACCGGCCTCGGCGACAGTCAACTACACGATTTATCGTGATGCCGCCCGGACACAAGTTTGGGGTGTCACGGCAGGCGGCGATGTCGTGTCCGGAACTGGCAACGGTAATGTTCAAAACTTGACCGCATATGGTCGGGTCCCACCACAGACCACACCGGCCGCCGGCGTCTATTCCGACATCGTCGCCATCACGGTTACCTATTAAGATTTAGGAGAATGCCATGCGTTCGATGCTGAAAAGCATTGCAGCGGCTGCGCTGTTGTTTGCGTCGGGCCTGACCCCGGTCAACGCCGCGGCGCTTAGGGTTGCGCCGACGACGGTCGAGTTGATTGCCCCGGACAGCGCGGCGGTCTTCAATCTGCGCAACGAAGCGCCTCGCCCCCTCAATGTGCAGGTGCGGGTCTTCCGATGGAGTCAGGAGGACGGCGTCGAGACGCTGCAGCCAACACGCGACGTTGTGGCCAGCCCACCTTCGGCACAGCTTTCTCCCGGTGGCGACTACGTCATCCGCGTGGTACGGGTGAGCAAAAAGCCGGTGCGTTCGGAGGAAAGCTACCGGGTTGTCATTGACGAACTTCCAGATCCATCGCGCCGCAAAGCGGGCACCGTCAGCCTTGTGGTACGCCACGTATTGCCGGTTTTCTTCCGCAACCCCGACGCGCCGGCCCCGAACGTCGAGTGGCGTCTCGCGCGCTCGAAAGGGGCTCTCGTTCTCGTGGCCCAAAACAAAGGCGGCAGCAGGCTCAGGCTCTCCGACGTGCAGCTTTCTCAAGGCGACTCGGTCATCGGTCAACGAAAAGGGCTCGTTGGCTATGTGCTGGGTGGGACCACCATGCAATGGTCAATCGGACGGGCTCGCGGCCTGTCGTCAGGCTCCGTGACCCTGTCGGGTAAGAGCGACGTCGGCGCGATCAATGCAAAAGTTGCCGTTAGCGGCCGGTAGGCTCGCGATCGGGATCGCAGCTGTGCTTCTTGGTTCATCGCTCGCTATGGCACAAGAAGATGCCGCCGACATAACCGACGTCAGTCTCACTGTAGCCAGTGATCGCGATCTCTTCCTGGAGGTGTTCATCAACGAAGTCTCGACGAAGTTGATCGGCAACTTCAAGGAATTGCCCGATGGCGGCCTCGCCGCCACCGCCGAAGAGCTCTTGGAGGTGGGCCTCAAACCGGACGATACTGCGCGAGCGGACAACGGACTGATTCGCCTCGACCGATTGCCGGACGTGAGGTACGAGGTCAATCAACCGGAGCAGAAGCTCTTCGTCACCACAGATACGGTTGCCGCGCGTTCAGCAAAGGTCATAGACCTTGACCAAAATCGCAAAAAGGAAAGGCTGAAACCGCAGTCCGGCTACGGCGCCGTCGTAAACTACACGCTGTTTGCGAGCTCTAACACGCTGTTCGAGGATGAGACAGATCTCTTCAGAGGTGTCTCCGGCAGTTTCGATGCTCGCCTGTTCGGCCCCTTGGGAACGCTAAGCCACTCGTTTCTCGCCGGCTACAGCGACGGCAGGTTCGACGAGTTTACCCGCCTCAACACCACCTGGAGCTATTCAGACCCGGAGCGCCTGCTGACCTATCGTGCTGGCGATTTTATATCCGGAGGGCTTTCCTGGACACGCCCGGTATATCTGGGAGGATTGCAGGTTGAGCGAAATTTCGCCTTGCGGTCCGACTTGGTCACTCTCCCGCTTCCTGCCTTCTTCGGAACGGCGGCAGTGCCTTCGACGCTCGAGGTCTACACCCAGAATGTTCGTACCTACGCCGGCGATGTGGCGGCAGGTCCATTTGAGGTCGCTAATCTGCCGGCGTTCACGGGAGCCGGCGAGGCGCGGGTGGTCCTGCGGGACAGCCTCGGTCGCGAGACGGTGACGACGATGCCCTACTATGTGTCGAGCATGATGCTTGGGAAGGGGCTTTTAGACTTCTCGGCGGAAGTCGGCTTCCCGCGGCGCAATTTCGGCATCGAGTCCCAAGACTACGATGAAAGGTTGATGGGCGTATTCACGGCGCGGTATGGCATGGCCGACTGGCTTACCGTCGAAGGCCACGCCGAGGGTGGTGAGGATCTGATCAATGCTGGCCTCGGCCTTGCCTTTCCGCTGGGCCCCTTTGGTGCTGCTTCGGTTGCGCTCGCCGGCAGTAGTGCAAGTGGTGGGACAGGCACGCTTTTCAACGCGGCGCTCGAGTTGAGCTACAATGACTGGTCGCTTTACGCTCGGCTTCAGAGGACATTCGGGAATTATCAGGATATAGCGTCGATTACGGCGGAGCCGACCTTTTCCGGGCCCGACGGCATTCCGATCTTCAGCGCTGGAGTACCCCGGGCGCTGGAACAGGTGACGCTCAGCGTTCCTGCCCCGCTCGATTTCTCCAGTCTCAATGTGTCCTATACCCACTTTACAGACGCCGACGGAGAGCGCAGCTCCATCGTCGGCTTGTCCTATAGTCAGCAAGCATTTAAGGGCAGCACGATCTATGCCAGTGCTTTCAAGGATCTGGATAACGACGACAGTTTCGGCGTATTTGCAGGCATTTCCATTCCCTTAGGAGACAACATAACCGCATCGACCGGCGTAGAGCATGGTCCGGATGGTGCCAATGTCGTTGCAGATCTGGTGAAATCCGAGCGGCTGGACGGTAGCGTTGGCTGGCGCTTAAGAACATCCGAAGGCGAAGCCTTCAATCGGTCGGCTGCCGTCAGCTATCGCTCGCCGGTAGCTCGAATAGAGGGAGGCGTGCAGCAATATGACGATGACTTCAGGGCAACGGCTCAGGTCGATGGTGCACTCGCCGTGGCAGGGGGAGGCGTCTTCGCGACTAATCGGATCGATGATGCGTTCGCTGTTGTCGATGTCGGCGCGCCCGACGTCGACGTGCAATTCCAGAACCGGCCGGCCGGCAAGACAAATGCAAAAGGCCGCATCCTCGTGCCCGATCTTAAATCCTATGAGCCGAACTCCGTTTCAATCGACCCGAGCAAGTTGCCGGTCAATGCCGATGTACCCGCCACCAAGGAAGTCGTGGTTCCCGCCGATCGCAGCGGAGTCGTCGTTTCATTTGGGGTGTCCGAGGCACCGGCTGCGGCGCTGGTCGCGTTCAAGGACCCGAACGGCAACCCGATCCCAGTCGGCTTGACGGGCACACTGGAGGGTAGCAACGAGGAATTCGTCATTGGCTATGACGGCGAAGCCTATATCCGCGGCCTTCAAACGGAAAACAGTGCAACAATTTCATTTGAAGACGGGAATTCCTGCCGAGCGGATTTCGCGTTCGAACCTAGTCCTGACCAGCAAGTGGTGATCAGAGACGTGGTGTGCCAATGATAATGTCGTCGAGCCTGCGGGCATTCGTTGTCGCCGTCGGAATGCTGTGGCCCTCGCTGGCGTGGAGCCAAAGCTGTAGCTTCGGCCTGTCGCCAATGAGTTTCGGCCTCGTGGACACGCTTTCTGGCACGGCTACGACGTCAACAGCGACCATGAGCGTTAGCTGCAGTGGTACACCGCTTGCCCGAATTCTGATCTGTCCCAATCTTGGAGCAGGCAGCGGCGGCGCGACAGCCGCCGCAAGGCAGATGCTCAGCGGAGCCAGTGTACTCAACTACCAATTATACTCAGATTCGGCCCGCAGCGTCATTTGGGGGTCCTATTCCTGGCCATATCCGGCCCGTGCGCCGGCCTTTGCGCTGACCCTGGGGGCGCTCGGAACCGGGTCGGGGACCGCAACAATTTACGGCGCCGCGATGGGCGGCCAATCCACCGCAGCGCCTGGAAGTTACCTCTCGACGTTTTCCGGAGCGAATGTCGAAATTCGCTATCGCTATACGACAACCAGCTCATGCAACACTGCCGCGGGGTCAATTGCACGACCAAGCTTCAATGTTACTGCAACCGTCGCCGCCAACTGCCTGGTTGCTACGCAGAACGTCGACTTTGGCACAGCCGGTGTGTTGTCTTCCAATATTGACGCCACGGGTCAGGCAACCGTCACTTGCACGCCTGCCACCGCCTATACAGTCAGCCTGAGCAATGGCATGAGCGGAACGTCGCCGACCAACCGGCGGATGACCCTTGGTGGCGCAGCCGTAGTGTACGGGCTTTATAAGGATGCGGGGCGCAGCCAGCCTTGGGGCGACGCCGCAACGCCCGGAAGCACCGTCGCCGGCACAGGAACCGGCGCCGCCCAAGGTTACACCGTCTACGGTCGGGTGCCACCGCAAACGACTCCCGCTCCGGGCACCTACAGCGACACCGTCGTCGTGACTGTGACTTACTAGCGGTGCGAAGGAGCGTCGGACGGGGAGGGGAATTGACTGGGCAACTCGATCGTCCGTTCGGTTATCGCTTTACTTCAAACTGCCGGTCGCCCGAAAGGATCACCGCCCATGTGGGGTGCAATCCATTCGGGGACAGTAAATTAGCGCGAAGCGCTGGACTGCAGAAGCCGACAAAGTGAAACAAGGCCGCTGTCATAGCCACCGCTCACGACATCGCGACAGCGTTTCAGCACCTTCAGACGTTCATCAGGAGGCAAGGATCTGAACGCTGCCACGGTCATCGCGCCCGGGGCGGATAGACCGCCTGTCCCGCGTTCTCGGCCTGGGGAGACAGCGGCCCCATTCCCGGTGCCAAGTCCGACTCCTACGCCAATGCCAGTAGCCCCGGCCGCACCAGCGTTGACCCTAACGTTCAACCCTTTAGTCCCGCCTGCAGTAGCCTGCAAAGCGGCATTGGTACCACTGCGTCCTCCGAGTCCAACGGCAGCGTTGGCGTTAATTCCTTGTCTGCTTCCGGCATTTGCGTTGATCCGACCGTTGACGGCGTTACTTCCACCAACCGAGGCAGTCGTCGAGGCTTTGATGCCCCTCGAGCCGCCAACGGAAGCCTTTGTATCGGCATTAACGCCGCTCGGCCCGCCCATGGACACTTTCGCGTTCGCATTCACACCGTTCAAACCGCCCAGGGAAACTCGTGCCTTCAGAGCGGTCTCGGCATAACAATAGGAACCGGTCACGATCGCCGTAATGAACGCAACAGACGTGATCATCCTCCGCATTTACTTCTCTCCTAAGAAACAGGCGAACTTGCCCGTTTCTATAACGGCTCCACACGCCAATAAGTTTCACAGGGCCAAGACATGCGCTTGCTCCGCGTGGCGTATTTCGAGTATTTGGTTCATGTACCTCAGGTACTTTTGATCGCACCGTTCATACCTTCCGGGTAGAACCCGCCGCTTAAGGTGGCGGCATTCGTCGACGCCGCCGAGCGTCAGCAGATCGCCGCCGGGCTGGAGCGCGCCGTTGCGCAGCACCAGCAGGAAGGGGCCGCAATCGACGCGCTGATCGGCGTTGAGCCGCATCACTAGGCGGCTCTCGATCTTTCCTGTGTGTCGCGGTGAGGGCGGCCGACGCCAAGTTCATAGTCGCCGACCGGATTTGTCCGCACACGATAGAAACCGCTTCAAGCTCAAACCCGCCAGTAAAATGTAAGGCGGCATGGCGAGCGAATAGTGACCGCACTTCAGTTCCAAAACGTTCGGTCTAACTCCGGCGTCCTTCAGCTTCTGAAGGAGGCGTCTCGAAAGGTCGGGCAACACCACTTTGTCCCTCGTAGCCAACACGACGTGAAGTTCGAGATCGAACCGTGCCAGATTATGCGCGTAATTCTCCAAGTTGAGCGGACCCCATGCCCTTTGGAGATCGGTGAGCTCAATTACAGGCTCAAGACTATCACGTATTGATCGGGTCGCGCGCCCCGACCAAACCATGTCTGCGAGACTACCCGCCGTCAAAAATAACGAGGCCTTCGTTACGGCCGGATCATGCGCAGCGATCAATCCCGCAACCCAGGAGCCAAGGCTCATGCCGAGAACCGAGACCTCCCGATAGCCTTCGCTTTTCAGCCAGCGGATGAGCTTTCGCCCATCCCATACGGCCTGCCTTACAGACTGGATCGTTCGGCCGATATTCGAACTAAGCATATAATCGGCGTACAGCGAGCCGGGACGGCTGCGCTCGAAGTGATAAGGCATAGCAATCTCGACAACCGTGATCCCACGCTGCGAGAAGAACTTGGCAATCTGACAATTTCGGGCGCTGGCATTCCAGTGATGAAAAATCACCAATGCCTGATCGAGCGAGCCGCTCTCGGTGATTCTTGCCCAAACGACGTTGTTCTCTTCGATGTCAGTAGAAAGGTCCGATGGAAATTTGAGCCAGCCATCGTGCCTTTCAAAGCCCTGACCGCTCGCGCTCGGCGGTTCGAAGAAGCTTGGATCGGACACGGTCTTGTCCGCAAGGACACAAAATTCATCGAGTGTTTCGACCTCTTTCGCGCTTGGAAAGGCGCGACCGGCGTCAAGGACGAAAGCGGTTGTTTTCTTCGCTTCCTCACCGCGTCGGGCCCGCCGCTCGTCCCAACGATCAAGCCAACTATGATACACGTTGATTGCTTCCCAACTCGTTTGCGCGCCACCGCCCGAACTCTGGATCAAAGAGGCCGTATGTCGCGAGCAGCGTTCCGGTGCCTAGGAGGATCGAAAACCCGTCAAATGCATCGATCAGCAAGTAGCTGGCAAAGAGTAATGCTACGACCCCCGACATCTTCCACAAGTGCGAATGAAAGCGCTTTCCGAACCGTATGGAGCCGTACAGAAAGCCAACACAGGACGAAATAGCGACAAGGAGACTGCTGTAATGGGTTGGCATTCGATAGCTGAAGCTGTTGCTATCGTTTCTCTGCCCGTTGAAGACTGAAGACATATCGTTGGCTATCCAGGTCAGAATATCTTCGCCGTTCGAGGCCAGGTAAGCGCTTTGAGCCTTCATGAATATGGCGACTAGAACACCCAGAGCCGTACACCGAAAGATTCCGCGCATCACCCTGAGGCCGATTTCGCCGCCCGCGCGTCGATATTCCTCCGGGCGCATCTTCAATCCCTCTTCAATTCTCCAAAAATCGTGGAGGATCGTATGAAGCAGGATGAGGCCCGCGAAGAGCAGATAAAAGCAAAGGCACATGTAGAGGTAAGCGAGACCAGTGAACACAATGGTCATCGGCACCGATATGACTTCAGGGCGCACAATGGCTAACTTGCCCCAATCTACCGCATAGTTGCCACCGCCGTTGATCAATGGGATCAAGCACACGCCGATCCACTGAACAAGACCGGCGAACAAGACGCAGATCAAGAAAACCGCCCAGTATGTGTAGGAATAAGCTTGAACGTTGCGCGCCCAAGCATCGTCGCTTTCCATCTTCTCGCTATGCCCTGACAGCCTGAGGCGTCCTTCGTCTTTCCAGAAGACCAGCAGCTCTGTTACGAGTGCAAAAAACAGGGGCAAAAGCACCATGAAAAGGAATGTCCAATTCGGCGCCCAAAGAAACCCAACCTGCTTAACGACACCATCCGTGCGGCCATAAGTGGCGCTGTGGATCCCCACAATGTACGACAAAAACCCAAGCGCGGAGGCACCAGCAAATACCGAGGCGGGCAAGTTCAAGGGCGATCCACGGGTGAAAAGCGCCTCCGATATTCTTGCCAAGCTGAAACCCTGTCGGCCCGCAGGCTGTGTCTGATTATCGACCATCAACGGCGGCGGTATATCTGGAACTCGCAGCGCCGTGCTGCTACTCGCTTTCTTCGAATCGCGCCTCTTGGCGGCTAGCCGTGATTGCGCCGCGCTGAGCTCCATCTGCCATTCGCTGGTCGCTTCGGGATCGTCGCACCCAAAGATCCGCGCCAGCCAACGAATGTTGGAGGTGCTAATCCCCTTCTCGTTCTCTTGAAACCATAGCTGGACCGTCCGTAAATCGACCCCGATCCGGTTGGAGTCAATCTGTGAAATCGCCTCTGCCAGTAGCTCCGGCGTCCACGGGCCTTGCGGAAACCCGTCACTGCCTAATGGCCGGCCTGCTCCCGCAGCGGCTAACTGCTTGAACAGCTCCTTAAAATCGCTCCCGTCCATGGGCGGTGCGACAAAAATCTTTCCGTTCTTTTCCAATGGCTTATAGGCCCAAATTTCGTTTCGTTTCGTATCCTATCGTGCCTTCAGCCTCAATCAATGGTCTTAACGCCGGCAATGCAACTTGATCGGTGAGGCATTCCACCATGCTACTGTTGTCGTCATCCAGTTCGCCTTCGTCCCGTGGTACCGGCTCCATTTCTCCACGCCCGAGCACGGCTTTGAGTGCGTCAGCGACGCAGGGTGAGGCGGGACAAAAAGAAGAGAGTGGAGCGGAAACTGCGGTTGCCCTTTGCGACTTGATGGATCAGCATATCGCTGCGCTACGGGCGATCTCGGACGCCGTTCGTGCGTGGGATGAACTCAGGGCAGCCAGCGAGGTTACGAACGTAGCCTATGCAAACAGACTTTTAGGCGTTGTACGGGATGAAGAAGCCGGCCGACTGGCGATCGTCAATTACAGGCCGTGGGGCGATCGGGAATCGAGGCTGAAGCTGGCCTATATGGCGGCTTACCTGATCGCGACACGTGGCACCCTGAACGCCAATGAGATGAATGTCCTCTTGGAAGCCCCTCGCGATCGGCCAAGCACATCGGCTTCCTGAGCCTCCTTAATGTCGGTTGCATAATAGTGTGCGGAGATCACACTGCTGTCGATTATGTCGGCGGCGGTGTCCCGTATCGAACACTGCGTCGAACACGCCAGACGGTGTTATGTTATAACATATCGCATAAGATACCTTATGGAACTAACCCATTGATCTAAACGGTATTATCCGTCGCTGTCATGATCCTGAAGGTATTTTTCGACGAGTTCCGTCACTAGCTCTTCCATCTTGCCGATGCAGCGGCCGACGTCCTCTGCGTGCTTGCGTATGGTGGCGAGAGAAACATCTCTCTGCTTGCCTTCACGTGAGATCTTGGTGAGACGAGAACTGATGCGCCGGCCCTCCACCGAATAGGCCATTACAATCGGTGAATGCACGATATCGTTTCGCGTGCTGTAGAGGCTGCGCAGTCTCTCTGTCACTGCCATGATCGCGCGCCGCTCGTCCGTGCTCAGCTCAGAAGATCCAACAATCCGGTCGAATCGCCGGAGACGTTCTGTACCAGCACCTGCCGTTTGAAAAACGTGCTGACGAGCGGCTTCGAGGTTCCCATTGAGAATCACGAAAGCCAAGTCGACCAACATAAGATCAACTTCGGCCCATCTGATCGTAACTCTGCCGAGCTCTTGAAGCAGTTCTGGGTGGTTCTCGGTGTGCCACAGATTGCTGGATATCATCTGGCCCGCCAGCGTCGAATGGCGTTGGCGAAGTCAGGTCCGGCGCTAAATCCCCAAGCTGCACCAGATATCGTGAAGATCGATGCGCCCGCAACACCACCGAAGATACCACCGACGATGCCCGTCCCTGAGCCAATCATGAAGCCGATCAACGCGCCTCCGATGGCCCCCGCAATCCTTGCCTTCATTGAAACCCTCGCTGGCGCTATATGAACAGTTCTTGCTGTGCACCCTCGAGCGGCAACAGCGTCATAGATTCGGAGGAAATTGGCCGCTGCAGTTGTTTCGCGTCCTTCCACTCCGCAGTGAGCCACAGCTCGATCTCTGCCGGCTCCGTCAGGATGACCGGCATTGCCTTCGGATGGATCGGCTTCACAATCTCATTGGCGTTGCAAGTCAGGAAGCCGAATAGCTCGTGATCGCCACCGCGCGGGTTCTTCATCGATCCGCGCTCTCCCTTCCAGGGCGTCCAGATGCCGGCGAAGAAGGCGAGCGGTTCGCTCTTATCTAGCGCAAACCAGCGCGCCGTTTTCTTCGGCTTCGTGTCCTCGTACTCACAGAATGCCGTCCAAGGCACAATGCAGCGGTATTGCGGCGCCAGCCAGCGCCGCCAATGGGGTGAATCAACGTTGCGAATGTTGGTGACGCCGTAGTCGGGCTTTCCCTTCGCGACGAAAGGGGGTGACGGCATTCCCCAGGTGAGGTTCACCAGTTCGCGTTCGCCGTCGGCGCTGTTGCGAATTACCGGCCCGAGTTTGTCGGGAAACACTTCGATCGTCGGGTTCGCCCTGTTGGTCATGTCGCTTTGCGGCCTTGCAGCGTGCCAAAGCTCGTCGAACTCGACTTCGATCCGATACCGATTGCACATGCATCCCCCTATCCATCGCGGTGTGCCCTTCCGATCCGAAAGCCATTGCCCTTCGTATTTCCACACTTGGTGCATTTGAGCAGCGGCCGAAGGTCGTCTAGCGTAACATCGTGGCCATACTTGCCAGCGATGGCCCAACGGTCAACCCACTGGTTGTGGTCGCACTTGGCGCAGCGCGCGCCGAGCAACTGATCGTCCGCGAGATCGGCGAGCCGCAGATGACCGATGCCGCGATCCGGATCAATGGCTCCCTTTTCAGGGATCAGATCGATTCCGCATCGATGGCCCATCGCCCCCTCTCCTTATCGTCGGGGCCTTCCTACGAAGATTGTGTTGCCGTCGCGGTTTTCACATTTATTGCATCGCAGCTGCGGCGCGAGACGAAGGATGGCCTGCCTTTTGCCGAAGCGCGCCGCGAGAGCACCCCGGTTCAGCCGATCGATATGACCGCAGCGCCGGCACTTGCATAGGACGTCGCACCACTCAGGCAAGTTCGCGAATGTGATCTCGTCAGGGGCGCCGGCTGGGGCCGCATCACCAGCCGGCTCCGTCGAGAGGCAGACAACTCCCTTGGGGGCATCTCGTAGGTGAGCTTGCAGCGATCCCGGTAGACATTGGCGCTCTTTATGCAGCCGATCGCGGCGGAGATTTCACCGAGGAGCGCCGGCATGCTGCGATCCCCGATCCTGTCAAACAGCGCCTTGGCGTCGTATTGCCTCTTTACGCCGCACTCGCATTTGACGCGGATTCTCTTCCAGTAAAGTCGCTCCGACAACCACCACGTTCCGGATCTAGGCATGTTTCACCTTCCACTCCGGCCGGTGCTCCATACAGAACCATCGCGGTTCGGCCTTGCCTGTCGCAAACCCGAAGCTGCCCCACTTCTTACAGCCAGGATGCTCGCACCAATGTTCGTGATGCACCGATTCCTTGTGCGCGCTCGAGCCTGCTTCATCACTCAATGTCTGACACCTGCCGCGCTTTGTGAATTTGTTCCTAAAATGTTCTCGTTGGCGACGGCAGTCAATGTCGTAATTCCCTAAACTCGGCTACTTGCTATATTGCGCGCATGAACAGCGCGAATCCTCCAACGAAGCACCATTACATCCCGGCCTTCTACCTGAAGCGTTGGGCCGGTCCTGATGGGAAGGTGACCGAGTTCACGAAACCGCATCGCCGCGTTGTCGTAAAACGGATCATGCCAGAGAGGACGGGTTACCAAGAGCGGCTATATGAATTGAAGGGCTATGAGCCAGAGCTTGCGCAGCAAGTCGAACAGAAGTTCTTCAAGGCAATCGACACTTGGGCATCCGATGCTCTCGACATGCTCGAACGCCATGGTCACTACGCTCCGTGGAATTCGCACAGTCGATCCGCCTGGACGCGCTTCATCCTGTCGCTGCTCCTGAGGTGCCCCGAGGATATCGCTCTCTTCCGAGAATGGTGGCACACTGATTTCGGTCGAACGGACGAGGCTGCCGAGGCGAGGTATCGCGCTGCGCGGGACTCCGGTAACCCGGAGATGTTCGCCGAGTTTTTGAACAGCCGGCCGCTGGGCCTGAAAGAGCGGTATCAATACCAAGTTCTTTTCTCGCTGATCGACCACGGAAGCATCGGCGGCGAAATGAACGACATGCATTGGAGAGTATTGCAGACTCCGCCCGAAGCCCCGACACTACTGACCTCAGACCGCCCGATCTTGCGCACGAGCAGCATCAAAGGGCCGCAGAGTCATCTGGTACTGCCCATAGGCCCTAGGCTGCTCTTTATTGCATCTCCGGACGCCGACTTCCTCAAGCAGGTTCTTAGGGCGGATCAGGTCGGGCTGACGAAGGAGGTGAACCGCCAGGTCGCCGAGGGTGCCGCCAGGTTTGTCTATGGGGTCGACGAGAAGCAATTTCGCTCCGTGCAGAATCGTCTTGGGAAGACACCGCAGCCGAGATTGATGGAGAGTCTGATTGAGATGCGAATGGCAGATGCGAAGAGGTAATGGAATTTGTTGTGCTCCCCCGTCAAAAGAAGAGCCTACGAGTGGTGATCGTTGGGACATGAAATGAAGTCGGCCATGATTCTGATGTTGCTGGTGGCGCTCGCGTGGACGGCTTGGCGCCTTTCCGACGTGGAGCGCGAGCGGTATGCGTTGCTCACCGGCATATGCGATGCCACTGAGGTTCGCGCGATCGAATGCTTAAGGACCGCGGAACCGCGAATCAGCCGTTTTTGGGACCTTTACTACGGCCTGGTCGACTGATGGCGGCTTACTTCAGCAAAGAAAATCTCGACAAGCTCCACGCCGGTCGCACAGAGATGCACCAACGGTTCGGCGCCTTACGTGAAACGTTTGTCGTGCGGGTATATAGGTCCGATCGCGGTCGAGAATTTGCCTGCCATGGATTTGCCCGCCGGCTGGGGATCATGGTTCGTGCGGTGGATACAGTTTTCGAAAAGCTCCCTCCAGAGCTCGAATGCATCCCGGCCAAGAAGACCGTCGACGACGCGATCATCGCAATACAGTCCTTTGTGATGAACGCCTTCGGTTGTCTCGAAAACCTCGCTTGGATGTGGGTTTGCGAGCGGCCAGTCTGGAACGACGGAAAACAGTTGGACCTGATGAAGGTTGGCCTTGGCCCAAAGTGCAAAGAAGTCCGTGCCTCATTCACTCAGGAGTTCATCACCCATCTTGAAAACCGCCAGGATTGGGTCGACAAACACCTCAAGGGCTTTCGAGATAGCCTTGCTCACAGGATCCCTTTGTACATCCCGCCGTACATCGTCCCGCCGGAGAAGGTCGAGGAATACAACAAGATTGAAGTGCAATCAGGGCAAGCATTGCGTCAACTCGACGTCGTTGCCTATGAGAAACTGCAGTCGGCGCAGAAAGCCCTCGGGCTTTGGCGGCCATGGATGACGCACTCGGCAACTGAGAAATCGCCGGGTGCCGTCTTTCACATACAATTGCTCGCAGATTACATGACGATCGATGAATTCGGCCGTGCCATGCTTGAGGAAATGGCGCGGCAGGGTGTGTGACCGCTTCACGGCCAGCCCGACGGCTGCCCGCGATCTAAAGAGAATACCGTCGCGTCATCGGCGCGATCTCGGAGACCCTTGAATGAAGGATGCCGCAGCTTTTCGTCTTCCGTCCAGGCGCGATATTCGACCTCGGCGACAAGCAGCGGCCGGACGAAGACAACGCCCTTGCGCCGGAGCGCGACTGGCGGTTTGTCATCCTTAATCGTGTCCAGCAGCTCACGCAGCTTGACCGATTGTTGATTGCTCCAGCCAGTGCCGCAGCCGCCGACATAGACGAGCCGATCTTTATTCAAGGCCGCCAGCAGGAGCCGACCGATCGCGCGAGGTACGGTCGATGGCTCATAGCCGACGATGACGAAACTGTCGCGGCGCCTGCAGGTGATCTTCTGCCACCAGTCGCCACGGCCGCTGTGATATGTCTCTTCCCGGTGCTTGGCGATTATTCCTTCAAGACCATGCTCGCAGGCAACGCGGTAAAACTCGTCGCCGTCTCCTTCGACCTCTTCCGACAACCTGATGACACCTTTTCGGCCGGCGACGATCTGCTCGAGCAGCCGTCGGCGCTCGCGAAGCGGCTTACGCCGCAGGTCGTGCCCGTCGAGATAGAGCAGATCGAAGGCGAAGAAGAGGATTTCGCGCGGATCATGCAGGCTGGGTCTCCGGCCAAGAGCACGTTGCAATGCGCCGAAATCAGATCGTCCCTTCTCATCGAGCACGACCCCCTCGCCGTCGAGGATCATAGATTCATGCCCGAGTTCACGCGCTTCGGCAGCGATCTCTGTGAAGCGGCGCGTCCAATCATAGCCGCCGCGCGTGATGACGCGCACCCTCCCCGGCTCTACGTGAACCGCGAGACGGTATCCGCCCCACTTCACCTCAAAGGCCCAGTGCGGACCACTGGGCGGCGTGTCGACGAGGATTGCCACACATGGCTCGATGCGCGCCGGCATTGGATCCGGCGGCTGATCGGGCGGGTTTTTCGAGGTCGAACTCGCCATGCCGCATTAACGCACAAGTTCGCGAAAATGCACAAACGCCAAGGGCGCGGGCGCACGGTCGACCGTGTCGCGGTAGAAGCACCCCGCATTTCGGCAGACGCCGCTTAAACGGTTGATTGCAAAGGCGGCTACTGAAAATATGCGTCCGACAACCCACAGTAACAGCGATGGCGTAATTTAGATGTCAAAAATGGAATACCACTATCAGACCATGGGCCGGATTCTCTCCTTCCTCGTCCAGAGAGGACTTAGCCGTGTCGATTTCGATGAATCCGACGCCATGGAAATCTTGACGGAACGCTGGGGGTCTGAAGAAGAAGTGCTCCAAACCTTTGCCGACGTCCTGCACTGGATGAACAATGAAGGCTTGATCCGGGTCAGCAATATCCAGGAATACGAGGGTGGATACGCTTTCTCCGGCGTGCAGCTTACATCCAAAGGGGTCGCCATTATTCAAGTCAAGCCGAACGATCCTGAGCTCGGCGAGAGCATTGAGAAGAAAATCAGCGAATCCGGCTCCCTCGAAGCATCGGTCTACACCAAAATTGGCTCATTCGTCGGCGGAGTGATCGGTGGTGTGACGCAGGCGCTGTCGGGCTAATGCGCGCGCAAGCCTCGGAGGTCCAAGGGCGACCGTGACTAGCTGCTGCGCAATAACACATCGAGCCCGAGCATCGGTGCGGGACAATACCCCTGGCAACGGATTTGATTGCTTAGATCCTTCATTTCGAGGAAGGTCTGCTCGTCGCCGACATGGATGACGAACCGGCCGCGCTGATACTCGGGATCAATCGTCGGTGTAATGTCGAATAGGTTTCCGTCTGACCCACGCACCACAGAGTGCGCCGTATAACCGAAATCATCGGATCCATAGGAGGCGTAAGCTAGCCAGCCACGCACCGCCGTACATCCAGGATGGTGTTTTACCCAATGATCGACGTTTTCGTGGCACTCGGCGACCTTGGGCTTCCAAGCACCAATTGACGCCTCGATAAACGGCACGCGGACGCCTGCTTCAGCTCTAGTGCATATGTCGCGCTCGTATCGCCCCGCATCATGCCCGCTCCTTTTCCAAGGCCGTATCCATGTAGAAATCGAGTCAACCGGCGCTGGAGACAGCCTCGTGAAAACAGGCGCGGAGCTTGCCCCGCGCCTGCACGGGGTGACCTCAAGCCAAGGCCGGAGGATTGGCGACCAGTGCGTCCGCCTCAGTGGCCAACTCAATCACATGATGCACCAGAAATGCATCGATGAGATAGACGGCGTGGTCCGGCGTCATAGGCAACATGCCTTCCTTGAACAGATGATTGTCGATGTAGTGACCGGCATCCCAAAGTGATCGGGTCAGGTCCTCATTTTCCGGCTCTATCCGGTCAATGATCTTCTCGAAGACCGTGTTGGCGGCCTCGATAAGCACGGCGCGCGCCGCGCCTCCTACCGGCACGGAATGGCGGCATGGGAATCCATGACAAGCATTCCTCTTAGGGATTGGCGCAATTTCTCATCAGCATTATCGGTCGCCATCCGACGCTGGTTCTTAGTTTGGTGGCCTATCAAGACGCCAGGCGCCACCTTATGCTCACATGCGCACGGGCAGGATACGGGGGAACTTCGCGGATGCAAACCACAGCGGAAGGTTCTCCCCGAATTTTTGATCCGCCGCGCAAGCAATTAGCTCGGTGCAGTCATCGCAGCGACCGCCGGATTGGAGTGATCAGTGCGCGGGAAAAATGCGCGTCATGCGCTCGCGCAACGCCTCCAAGATCCGCTCGGCCATGGCTTCAAAGGCCCGCCTGTCATCCTCAGACAGCCGTCGGTGCGGCCACCTCTCGATAATCGTGGCAAAGTCTTCCGACTGCCATGGCTGAAAGGAATAGGATGTACCGTCAGAATGGGCGTAGACCTGCGTTCCGCAGGGTCATGATCTTGTCGTGCAGGGCCTTTTCCTCCTCAGTCCATTTGATGAGTCGTGAAGGGAGGCCGGGCAGGCTACGCGCCGGCGTGAACGGCCGGGCGTAGGAAACGATCAGCGATGTCGTGAAGGCTGATTGCTGCAGGTAGATGCTGCCGCGGCGTTCCCACTCAAACGAATGCCAGCCCTTCTTGATCAGGAACCGCGCGCATTGCAGCGCATGCGCGATGTCCATGCACGAGATTCGCAGCTTGTTATACTGGCGCTTCTGGTGCGGCTCGAGGTCAATGAGCATTCGACAGCCTAGCGCTGGCAGGCGCTGCGGCTTGGCGCAGTGGCAAGGGGTGAACCTCATGCGTCACCAGTCGTGCTACGTCAATTGCTGAGCCGAGGGCAACCTGAGTCATGTCCAGCCAGACTCGCCGCATACGAATTCGAGGTCCGACATGAGCGTCCGCGTCGTTGGATTGCCCCTTCTGCTTCTTTTCGGGGTTAAGACTTAGCACTGGCAACTCCTCAGTGCGCTTTTCCATTCTCCGTCCAATGCCCTGGCGATGGGCCTGGCTCAATGTATCGGCCGAGGGAGCGAAGATATGCGACAATTTCCAGCAGGAGGAAATCCCGGTCCCCGAACACTTCACCGATGCGATCCAGCTCGTCAGCCGCGGCGTCCATTTCCTCGAGGTCGCCGAGAACGTAGCAGTCGTGGCCGATCGCGCATATGTCGCAGCCGGCCTCGATCACCGCGTCGACAAAGGCGGGGATCTCGCTTTCCAACATAAGCCGCCCAGATTCACGTTTCGCCATTCCGTTCATCCTCTTCAAACGCTCGGCGGCCCGGAGAGAAATGGCGCGGCTGACGCCGCGCCATTGCCGCCGTAGCCGCTCATTCCGGTCTTCCCTAGCCTGTTGAGCAAGCTGAAAACGTCCTGCAAGGTTTCTTCGTCGAAGCCTCGCAGCTTGTCGATGCAGGCCAGGAGCAGATCCACTTTGCTTTGGTTTTCGCCCCACAGATGATGAGCTGCCGGCGCTAAAAGCTCTTCCGGACTTGCCCCGAGCACCTCGCAGAGATGGATCAGACGGCCGACCGTCAGGCGGGAAACGCTTGTTTCGTAGCGTGCGTAAACCGCTTCGCTGAGACCAAGCAGGGGCGCCAGTTTCGAGCCTGAGAGGTTTCGCCTCTCGCGGGCTTCCCGGATGCTGGTGCAGGTGTTTTCTTCCAGCGCGGCACTGAGCGTAATTCGACCGTCGGGAGGTGGTAACCGATACACTGCTTTGTCAACGTCCGGATCATTGACTTGTTGCAAGCCGAGATCCGGAATCCTTTGCTCCAGCGACGGTCCTGCCATTCATCCTACCGGTCGTTGTTCATGGTGCAGACCACTTTAATGGAAGTGGTTGCTTTCTTGGAACCCTCAAAACGTCTTGGGTGGTATCAATTTGGCGCATCACTGACGCGACCCCGCTCTATGCCTTCGGCACGAAGACCGCAAAAAAGCGTTCTTTGCCCAATATGGTAACGATCGGTTGCGCAAGAGCCGCTTCGCGGCCTTCACGTCATGACTGCATCAAATTGCCTATGAAAGCCGTTTACAGCTTGCGGTGAAAACAGCATATTGCCAAGCGGCAACGACAATCGAGAGTTGGTCGTGGCAAGTTGCTAGCCCTTCTTGTCATGCACCACGGGGCCGTCCTGATCTACGAGCCAGGGCGGCCCTTCTCGTATCTGAAATGGCGACCGCCAGACGGCCGGCTTTGCCTTCCTGACGGAGGGAAAGAGGGCGCTGCCCTCTCTCCCTCACAAGGGAAAAAACGGTCTCCCCGTCCTTCCTCCCCTCGCCTCCGGCTCGCTCCGTGCAGGATCGACGCAATCCGCATGCGCGGATTTTTCGTCGCCTCTTCGGCTTTGGCCTCGGGCGGGCGAACCCCCTCCGTTTTGTTCCCTTGCCTCCCTCTCTCCCGCTGCTCCGCGCGAGCTCGGGGAGCAGGAGCGGGGCTCCTGCCCCTCGGGCAGACGCTAGACCGCTTCACGGCATGGAAAGGGCTAGAAAATGGTAAGAGCAAACACCGCTTATGTGCTGGACCCGGAAACCACGATCTTTAAGCCGGTAGAGCTTCGGGTCGATCTGGGCATCCGACCGCTTTACGCGATTATCGGCTGCCGCCTGCTGGAGGTCGTGCGGTTCGATGAAAGGCACACGCTTTTCGTCGACGAAGAAGGTCTGCAGGACGGGTTGACCGCCTTCACGATCTTTGAAGACTTCCCGCAGCCGATCGCAGGCAAGATCGTGCTTGTCGGCAGCGATGGCAGCACGCCTTACACGTCCCCCCTCATCAGCCCTGAGGATGCAGCGAAGCATTTCAAATGCTTCCGCCCCGTCCTGGACCCGGTTTTCGCAAAGGCAGACGAGATTTCGCCGGGGGGTATCATCATCGCCGGTGCGCTCGCAGGTTTGCAATGCCGCATCGAGCGCCGCGCCCCTACCCTTGTCGAGGGAGAGGCATGATGAAAATCGCGGCCCTCGAAAACAACATCCTCGCCATCGTCGCAGGAACCTTCGCCGCAACCATTGCGGCGGAGGACATCGAGCCGCAGCTTCATGCGCTCACCCACTTTCCCGACCGGCGCGCAAGGTCAGAGCTTGTGGACCTGGCCGAGCGGCTGAATCAGTTTGGCGCCTATGTCGTGGAGCTTTGGAACAAGGCTTGTGAGCCGATCCCGGAGGCTGAAATCGAAGCCTTCGCGCGGCGGCATGTCGATTTAACGCGCCGCTGTTGGGCGGCGGCAGGCCGTTGCATGAATTGGTTTATTACCGGCCCTGCCCGCTTTCCCGTGGCCCGCAACGAAAAGCGCATGCGGATTTCGGATGCCCGCCGCGCCGATCTGAAGGCGCACGAGGCAATGGCCCGCAAGTCCGCCAAGCGGAAGGCCTACCCGCACGGCACGGACGATGAGCCGATCCGATCTGGCGATCCGGTGGCGATGCAGCGCATCGTTACCCGCATCGAGGAGCTGGCGCTTTCCATCGACCGGATGAAGGCCGCCAACGCGATCATCCGGCGCATGGAGAAAGACCTTGCTAGCGAAGAGGACATGATTGCCGCCGTTGTGGCCCATACCGGCCTTTCCACTGACGCCGCAGCTAGTGGCATCAAGTTAGCGCCGTGGCAGTCCCGGCGCGGCTTCACCACGACTAACCGCCGCGCCGAGCTACGCCGCCTGCAGCAACGCCTTGGGGCGCTTGCAAGGATGAAGGAGCGCGGCACCCAAAGCCAGGAGGTCGAGACGAGCGCCGGCGCCGTCGAGATCAAGGAGAACGCCGACATCGCGCGAATCCAATTGATCTTTCCCGGCAAGCCGGACGACCCGACGCGGCGTGTGTTGAAGGCAAACGGCTTCCGCTGGTCGCCCTCGCAAGGCGCTTGGCAACGGCACTTGAATGAGTCCGGACGCTGCGCCGCCCAGCGCGTGTTGAAGACGATCAGCGGCGCCAGCGCCGCCTGATCACTCGCCCCAATCTAAGGAAGGACAATTCCGATGATCGACACGATCTATTCCGCGATGGAGTTTTATGGCCAGGGCGATCCCTATTTCGGCGGCACTGCCGCCGATTGGGCGCTGTATAAGACCGAGGATGGCGGGCACGCCTTCATCAGCGCCGCCGACGCGCAGCGCCGGAAATTGGTCATGGCCTATTTTCCGACCGAAGCCGACGCAGAGAAGGCCGGAGCCGCAGCGAGCACCCGGAAGGGCTTGATTTCTGCCGTTCCGATCAAGCCCCGGCTCGAAGTCCCAACCGCACAGATTTCGTTGATTGTTGGCAACAAGCATGTCGGCGAGGAGGACGGCGAGCTCGCCGAGGACTTCGCCGACCGGGCGAAAACGGCGGGCGCCGCCGACGCGGATTTGATCGCGCAAATCGTCGCCTACGCGCTTGCCTGCCATCGCGCAAATCAGGCGTTGGTCGCCCATTTCCGGCTTTAGAAAACGTGTGGACGCTATTAAGACTGCAACCAAAGATTGGCCGTGCTATTCGACGGCGCGGCCCGCAGCATGAGCTACAGGAGCGGAAGTTGAGCCGATACACTGTGCAGATCACGAACGGGACGACAACGGACGAGGAAGGGACGATCGGCTACGATCGGCCGTTGCGGACCTTCTTTCTACAGGCGTTTCCAGACACGGAAACCGACGAATGCGCACTTTGGCTGGGCGCGTTCATTGAGGAATATCCGACCTTGGAATCCATCATCGAGGCCGCCCGGGCGCGAGGCTACGAGGTCCGCGGCCTGACGAGGGAAATGATGCTGGCGATGCTCAACGAAGCGGGACCGCCGCACCCGCCGAGCCTTGGTGAACGACTCGGCATAGTGCGGTGAACGTAGAGATCAGTTTCGAGGGCGGAAGCAGCAGCGCCGAGCCAGCGGCGCGTTCGGGGAGGATGGGCCCCCCGACCGAGGCGACGGCCTCGCCCTCGAACCGGAGGTGCTGCATGTGGTTCCTACCACTTAGCATCACCCTAGACGTGAAAAGGACCCGGACGAGCTGGCAACTCCGAATCCGGGTCCAATTCTGGCTCTAGGAAACGGGGCGGGCCGCAAGGCTCGTCCCCACTCCGGAACTCAATATAGCGATTTTCGCCCCAACTTCAAAGCGCCCGGCCGTACCAAGCCCGCATCGAGCGGGCCAGGAACGGAACGAGGGGCGCCCTTGACACCCCTCCCCTCGTGCTCCCCTCCCCATCCACGGCGGCCGCCCCGCGTGAGCGGGCCGGCTCACTTCTTGTCGTTGTCGGCCGTTGAAGACCTGGTGAGCGCCTGACCCACTGCAGCGAAACCGCGACCGAGATCCGGCCTGGCGGCCGGATGACGACTTTCCGATTGACGGCGAAGGCGGCGGCCGGGGCTACGAAGGCCGCGCTTCCCGGCATCTCCTTTGTGGCTGTACGCAATCTAATGCTGCGCACGATACGCCACGCCCAGCCTTGGCGTGCAACCCTAAAGGTTCTCCTCTCCGCTTTGCTCTGTTGCGACCGCTTCGCGGTGCACTCGGCGGTGCCTGCCGTATTCGAGCTTCGCGATTACGCACAGCCACTAACGAGGATCCACCTCATAAAAACGCTCGTAACCTTCTGCCAGAAAACCGGTCGCCGCCTTCGCCTCTACAACAATCGGCAAGACGCCAAACTGTCCCCTAAGGGCCAGTTGAAGATCTCGGTCGCTGTTTCGCTTCCGCCCATCGCCAAGGTCGAGGTCAGCTATCAGTGTGATTTCAACGCCAAGGTCGACAACGACAACAAGCCGAAGGGAGGACTGCCGCGCCCTGCCTGGCAGGGCGACTTCCCGCCGTGACCCGCGTGCCGCCGCATATCTCCTCCGGAGATATTCCGTCCGGATGCTTGAAATCTCAGATTGCATGGGCGAGCATTGAGTATCAATCAGCAAGGGAAGACTTCGTGAGGATGGCAATATTTTCCGAGTTGCCCGCGATGACGAGCAAGGCGGTTCAGCAGGCTCAAGAGGACATGGCGCTGATCGCCCGGGGTGAGGAAATCGACCTCCCGTGGCGTAGGCTTCGCTTTCTCTTCGATCACGGCCTGGTTGAGATCAACGCACCTGTCATCCTGGGTGGACCGCTTGCAGGAAGTCGAACATCCATCTCGTGGACTGATGAGGGCACGCGCTTCATGGGACAGGCAAGCTAAGGCAAGGAGCATCGACGAAAAATGAGTAATGACCGCGTGAAAAACATCTTTGCAGGCAATTTCGATCAGGAGAGCGCCATAGAAGCC
The DNA here is from genome assembly GCF_056739175.1 of Ensifer sp. R1-3. Classification (NCBI taxonomy): domain Bacteria; kingdom Pseudomonadati; phylum Pseudomonadota; class Alphaproteobacteria; order Hyphomicrobiales; family Rhizobiaceae; genus Ensifer; species Ensifer sp. R1-3. The sequence continues at coordinate 12,075 of NZ_CP096519.1, read as the reverse complement.
GCTGTAAAGCTCTACGGTGCTAATGCCACAACGGCCGTGGCTCATTGCGCGCTTGAGGCCTACGTCGATCGCCGAGAGGCGGACCACGAATTCTGGTTTCGCATTTTCGCTCAGCTCAGGGGCATTCCGCTGTCCGATAGCAAGCATTGAAGCCGTTATCGGAACTCTCAAAGCGCCGGCGCAGCCGCGCGGGCCTCGGTGGGCCGGCGAGCGGGTCTCAGGTCACGGGGCCTTTGGGCCGACTGTTTCAAGGTGTGTTCAGTTCAGCAGTCGGGAGGCGTGAGGCCTTGTCGCTTGGCTTGATCGCAAAAGATTTTATGCGCTTCATCTCTCCAAACGTCTTCGTTAAGTCTCTTTTCTTCACGTGTTTTTTCCTCAAGTGTTCCTCCCCCCTCACTCACAGTCCGCGAAAAAGATAAGAACAGGAAAAGGCCGCCTGCAGTTAAAATTATCAAGATGAATGCAAAAAACACCGCGAACGCCGCTGCACCTACTTTGTACCACCATGGCAATCGAGAAAACACTTCCGGCGCTTCATGCGACAGGTTCACTTCTGCGTCACGAACGGCACGCTGGTCAATCTCTTCTTTCTTTCGACGCCGACGTTCATATTCTACAAACTCGGCATCAGTTGTTGGTAACACAAGTTCTGATTCCGGCTGCTTGGCCCCCGTCTTCAGACCGACGGCGTTCGAGGTAGCCTCGGTGCTGACTCCGCGCAGCTTATCAACCTTCTCGCGAGCTTTTTCCAAGGTGGGATTGAGCGCCAACGCGGTTTGGTAGGCTTTCAAAGCGTTGCCGTTGTGCTTTTGTCGTTCAGCAGCTAACCCGAGATAGTAAAATGCATCCGCTCGCGACGGATCGAGTGATATTGCTTTGCGCAGGTCGCTCTCGGCTATAGAAAAGTCACCCAACCGGAAATGGGCGACCCCCAACAAATACAAGATCTCCGGATCCGCGGCCCTTTCCTGCTCGATGCTCTTGTTCAAGATCGAGAGGGCTTCGTGGATGCGGCCAGAAGCGAGAAGATCTTCAGCTTCACGACGGCGATCAGCATCCATTCAACACCTCACCGGGTGGAACTAAGGAGAGACCCGATCCTACGAGTGGCTCTTCCTGGCGGGCGCGCGCACTTCAAAGAAATTGCTCACTGCCGAATTAGCGGACGGCCCCGCCGCACTGGCCGGCTCTTCGTTCGTATCGACCGGCTGCGATTCGCCTGGCGGCAACTCGTCTTGAGCAGGTGTATGCTGCTCCTGCTGTGGCAGCAGTTCGTCGTCAGCCGGCATGTACGACTTGGCCCCTGGATCGGCGGGCTCTTCATGGGAGGCAGGGGCGAACTGTGGTCCGTGTGACGTGGACGCATCCAATACGGTCTCGTTGATCGAACGAGATCGCTCCGGCGCATCAAGTCCGTCGCCGGGTGCGCAGATCTCCTCGCCGACTCCCGGATCCCTACCGGAGTCTAGCTCGTCGGAAGCCGGGGTATACATATTTGCAGTGGCCGGCTCGTCGGCAGCTGGGGTGCACATCTCACCATTAAGCATTTCCTCAGCACCAGGAGCCTGAGAAATTTCGGTCGTGGCGCTCGGCGAGGGTGGGGTTGGCGCGACACTTTGATCACGCGCCGTTGTGAGAGCAGGCGTAAATAAGTCGACCTCGGGGAAAAATACCTCCGAAGCTCCGACTATCAGGGAAGCTCCGACATTGGTCGCTCCCTTGATCACTTCCCAGCCGATTTCCACACCGCCCTCGACCAGTTCACCCGTGGCGCGGACAACGCCTTCGCCAACTGCCCCTACAGCACCGACTCCTGCTTTGCCGACGCTCACAAAAGCATCTACCGACTGCGAAACGGTACCACCAAAGTCTCCCTGGCTTAGAAACTGCCCTGCTTCAGTGAGATTCCCCGCGGCCTCACCCACGGCTTTGATTGCGTTGCCGCTTATCTCTCCCCCAGTTGCACCGACCTCTCCGAAAACTTCAGCGCCGGCCTCTCCGATTTCTCCTAACACTCCGAATAAGGATTTTGCCGCTTCTCCACCTATGCCATCTCCAAACTCCCTTTGGCCGGTTTCGGCCACTAGTTCTCCAATTCCCCCTCCAAATTCGCGTGCAGCGCTGCTGACATCGATCACAACTTGGCCGACTGCCCCACCGATTTCGCTCGGAGTACTGAGGGTAGACTCCATCGTGTCGACAAACTGTTGAGCTGCCGATTCCAGTTCCTTTTCAGCAAATGTTTTCTTTGGCCGATCCGGCATGAATGCCTCTCATAAAGTTATGAGCGACGAGATCAGGCCATTCTACTCCTCAATAATCCTCTCACCAAGGATCAACCTATCTGACGTAGGTTCCGCTAAGGGTCGACTCGAGCCGTTGCGCGAACGGCAGCTTTTGAGAAGCGCCACGGATGTCTGCAAATGTCGCACCACGGCCGTCGCAGCCGAATTGACCGGGCGACCGCATTCCACCCTGTTGAGAAGTTCAGCTAGTCGCGCGAGGCGTTTTCCAGCCGCGCCGGCACAGGCCGGCAAACGGCCGCAGCGACCCTCGGGGAGCGGAGCAGCCGAAGGCAACCCGCGCCCGCCAGGTAGCGCCGTAGGGTTGCCGAACGCTTGTGGGAAACGCCGGCACCAGAGGTGGAAGACCAAAATGAACCGCTTGCCGGGGGCAGTCGGTCCCGGTTTCCGCCCTTCGGGCGGCGCTAATACTAAACCTCCTGCGGCTGCCCTTTTAACCGGTCAAGCGGTGCGCGAACTGGCTTCGGCTGCGCCTGCGCCTGGTATGCTCATTTGTTTGCTTCATTGGGGAAAGGGCGCTCTGCCCCCTCTCCCCTGCAAGGGGAAAATCGGTCTCCCCGTCCTTCCTCCGCTCGCCTTTAGCTCGCTCCGTGCAGGATCGACGCGGACCCGCTCGAGGCGGATTTGCGTCGCCCCTTCGGGCGGGTGATCCCCCTCCGATTTGTCCCCTTGGCCCCCCTCTCCCCCGCTGCTCCGCGCGAGCTCGGGGAGCAGGAGCGGGGCTCCTGCCCCTTCGGGCATGAGGCCGCTTCGCGGGAATAGGGAAAAGGGAACCATCATGACTGACATCATCACCGTTGCATTGAGCAAGCTGGACGCCGATCCGATGAACGTGCGCAAGACCTACAGCGCCGAGGGCATCGAGGCGCTGGCGGCAAACATTCGAGCCGACGGCTACCGGCTTCTGCAGAACGTCGTTGTTCGCAAGGGCGACAAGAAGGGCCGCTATTTCGTCGTCGCTGGCGGCCGCCGATTGGTTGCGCTCAAGCTGTTGGCGGAGGCGGGCGAGATCGCCAAGGATTACCCCGTCGAGTGCAAGGAACGCGAAGGGGAGATCGCCACGGAAATAAGCCTCGCAGAGAACGTCATGCGCGAGGAAATGCACCCGGTTGACCAGTACGAGGCATTTGACGCATTAGCCAAGCAGGGAAAGGACATTGCCGATATTGCCGCCCGGTTCGGCACGACCGAAACCATTGTCCGTAAGCGGCTGGCTCTCGCCCGCGTTTCGCCGATCCTTTTGCAGCAGTTCCGCGACGACGACATGAGCTTCGCGCAGCTATCGGCCTTCACGGTCAGCGATGATCACGAAAGGCAGATGACCGTTTGGAACTCGCTTCCTTCTTGGAACCGCGACCCTCATTCGATCCGGCGAGCGCTGACCGAGGAAATGATTCCGGCGACCGATAAGCGTGTGCAGTTCATCGGCGGACTGGAGGCTTACGAGGAAGCCGGTGGACAGGTTCAGCGCGAGCTTTTTGACGAGCTAAACGCCGGTTACGCGATGGACGTTGCTTTGGTCGAAAAACTCGTGGCGGAAAAGCTCGAGACGGCCGCCGCGGCCGTTCGTGCCGAAGGCTGGAAATGGGTCGAGTGCTCCGCCACGGCCCCCGCTGGTTATCATGCGATGAAGCGCCACTATCCCGAGGCTCTTCCTCTTTCCGAGGAAGATCAGGCTGCGCTCGATGCCGCACAGGCGGAATATGACGAGCTTGCCGAGTTGATCGAAAGCGGCATGGCGGACGACGAGGCAGAGGCGAAGCTGTCTGACGTCGAAAAGCGGATCGACACTCTCAATGCCCGATCGGAAGCCTATAGCCCGGAGGCGTTGGAGCAGGCGGGAACCTTCGTGTTCCTCGATTACTACGGTCGGCTTGCCATCGAGCGCGGCTTTGTGAAGCCGGGAGAAGTCGAAGCGGCGGGGGATGAGGATGAGGACGGTGAAGGCTTGCCGAGCGCCAACGGCGCGGCAAAGCGCAAGGCACCGAGCATCAGCCATTCCGCCGCGCTGATCGAGGACCTGACGGCCCACAAGACCGCTGCTTTGCGTATCGAACTGGCGAATAATCCGGACGTGGCGCTTGTTGTCGTCGTTCATGCGATGCTGCTGCGCGTGGCCTATCCGTACAATTCGGAGCAGAGCGCCCTACAGTTGTCGCTCACGCACGAACGGTTGGAGCCGTCGATGAAGAACGCGGAAAGCTGCAAGGGTCTTTCCGCCTTCAACGATCTTGCGGAGAACTACAGCCATCACCTGCCGGGAAACCCTGCCGATCTGTTCGACTGGGTGTTAGAGCAGCCGCAAGACATGGTGCTGTCGCTTCTGGCCTTCGCCGCGGCCCACTCGGTCAATGCGGTGGAGAAGAAGTTTACGGACCGCAAGAAGGGCATCGAGCAGGCGAATCAGCTTGGCCGAGCGCTCAAAGTGCACATGCCGGATTGGTTCGAAACGACCGGCGACAGCTATTTCAAGCACGTCAACCGCACGACCATCGAACTTTCGGTGGCCGAGGCGAGAGGCAGTGACGCGGAATTGTCGGTGAGAGCCGCCGCCAAAAAGTCCGAAGCCGTCACGATCGCAGATCGCCTTGTTGCCGGAACCGGCTGGATACCGGCCCCGGTTCGTGTAGCCCCCGCCGAGGCGGAACGGGAGCTTCAAGCCGAGAGCATCGCCAAAGACGAACAGGTCCCCCAAGCGGCTGAGTAACATCAGTCGCGGGCCGGTCACGTTCCTCCCGCGTGATCGGCCCTTCCCGCTGCACGACGCCGATGATTGTGGGCCAGGATCGGCCTGGCCCACAATCATATTGAGGGGAGGCCCGATTCCCCCTCCCCTCAAACTCCCCTTCCCGCCCAGATTTCCTACGTTCCAGGAACTCTTTTGCATCAAAATGCTTCAGCCTTGCGGCCCAAAGCCGGCGTTCTAAAATCAGCAAAAATGCCGCAAGCTATCAAGAAATAAGGGCATTCTCGGCCTAACACGCGCCCTTACGGGCCTTTGCGTGTAGCACGTTGTTGCACCTTTTTGATTTATGAGGTTATTTTTCAGATGGCGGAATCAGTTGTGATTCCGGCGCTCACGCATTCTGATCAATTTTCACGGAGATGACAGGCCCGACCAGAAAAGAAAAACCGCTCCCGAACAAGTCCGGAAGCGGGGTCTATGAGTCAATAAATTAGCCAAATCCTTTCTCGCAGACCCTCCCTTCCCTGTCAATTGCAAAAGCACCTTTTCGGTGAACGGCGAAGCTTTGCCTGGTCCCTAGACGGAGACGAGGAATGGGGAATACCCAAACGGATCAGCGGCCGATCGGCCGCAGGATAACGCCGCAGCGTGCACACTACCGGCGTCTGGCAGAGTCGGCGGATATCGGAACCGTGACGCGTGCTCAATTGGCCGTGCTTGCGCAAAGCCTGACATGCACAGGGTTGATCAATGGGACCGAAAGTCACCTGTTGGTGGCGCTGATCAACACAGCCCCCGCCGAATCGTTCGACAAGTCCGGCCGTCCGATCATCTTCAAATCGAACCAGCAACTGGCCTTTGAGATCGGCCGCTCTGTCGGGCGCGTCAGCCGAATGCTGTCGCGCCTGTTCGACGCGGGTTTGATCACGATGCAGGACAGCGGCAACTACAAGCGCTATCCGATCCGCAACGTCGATGGCGAGATCACGGATGGTTGCGGGATCGACCTTCGGATCCTGATCGTCCGATATGCCGAGCTCGACGAACTCGTGAGGCAGGTCCGCGCCAAAAAGAAAGCAGCCGATGCGGCCTTGCGGCGCTATCGTGGGGCGCTTCGAAATGCCCGCTATGCCCTTTCGACAGCAGCAGAGCTTTCCGCGCAGGTGTTGGATCGCATCGCATCCCGCATCGAGCGCGTAAGCGATTTTGTTGGAGCTGCCGGCAAGGCCTCGAGTGGGATGCTGCGGCGCGCGACCGCCATTTTGGAGTGGCTTGTGGAGCGGCTGATGCGCCTCCCCCGCCGATCTGCAGAAGTGCCAGAAACCAAGAATATGACATGCCCGCATGTCGAAAACGGCATGCACATACAGATTACAACCCCACATCCCTTTGACGATAGTAGTGAGGAACGGCGTTCGGCTAACGCCGAACAACCTAATTCGCTTAAGGCTGGCTCCGCCAGCAAATGGGCTTTTGAAGAAAGCCTGGGGCGACGCCGGAGCGAAATCAACCAGCCACGGCGCTTGCCGCAGGCAATGGTGGCATTGCAAGACGTGGTTAGGGCGGTGCCAGCGCTGAAGACCTATGGGTTTGCCCCCACCAGTTGGGCCGACCTGGCGCGGGCCGTGCCGCTGATGTGCCGGTTTGCCGGTATCTCCGAGGATGCCCGCGCCCGCGCCGTCGAGCAGATGGGCGAGCAGCAAGCCGCCGTCGCCGTCGCCGTGACACTTGAGAAATACGACCGGCAGGAAGTCAGCTCGCCGGGAGGCTATTTGCGGGCTATGACGGACCGCGCCGCCGCGGGCGAATTGTATCTCGCCCGCTCTGTCTTCGGGCTCGCCGCCCGAAATTCCATGGAGGTCAGACATTGAGACGTAACGCTTTGCCGGCGCTATTCGCCGCCCTCGTCATCGTTCACGGTTCGGCAGAGGCCGCGGATTATTCCGGCCGTGCCCGCGTGATCGATGGCGACACCATCGGCATAAGGAATCAGCGAATCAGGATAGCGGCGATCGATGCTTGCGAGCGCGACCAGACCGGGTTGAAAAACGGGAAGTTATGGCGCTGTGGCGTCGCAGCTCGCAGCTATCTTGGGAAAATGATCGACGGCCAGCACGTTCGCTGCGACATCATCGATCAGGATGGGTATTGCCGCCTGGTGGGCCAATGCTTCATTGGAGACGTCGATATCGGGCTTGCGATGGTGAAGGCAGGACTGGCGGAGGCAATGCTACGGTACCTGCCGGCGACACACTCGATCAGCGAGGTCGAGTACGGCCAGGCCGAGAACCGCGCCCGAGATAGCGGCTTTGGCATGTGGTCCGCGGAGATCGAAAGCCCGCACGAATACCGCCGTTCGAAATCTTCCCGGATTCCGTGACCGCGAGATAGCCAATCCGGAGCAGTGGCGCCGACGGCGGGCGAAGCATATTGCTTCAGTGTCGTCTTCGGAATCGCCGGAAATCCCGTTGATCAGGTCGCTTAATTGCAGCATATTGGCCCAAATGTGCGGTTGGTACGTCGCTGACAAACGGGGAAACGTTGCCAAAACGGTTCAAGCCATACTCCTCCAGGGCGGTTGCTTGTGACGCTCGTTCGCACGTCGACGCGGTTTACGCAAAGCGGACGCCACAAAAATTTCCCCGCCTTCGGCTTCCTCGCGAAGCAAATTTTTGCGTCCTCTCGCCTCCTCCGCTCACGCTCCGGCCTAGGTGCGCACCGCTTTCCGCCGTGCCTTTGGAACGATCATCGCAACCACCAAAGAGGAGTGAAAAACATGAACATCACCAACTACATCCAGTTCGACGGCGACAACCTCGACACCGCAAAGGGCGCCGGCCTCATCTCCACCATTGACCGCGACATGGACATCAAGGTCGTGCCGTTCGCGTCCGACAATGAAAAGGCCCCGACGCACCGCGTCTACGCCAAGTCACCGCGCGGCCATGACATCGAGGTCGGCGGCATCTGGAAGAAAGACAACCAGGACGGCAAGCCGTACTACACCCTCTCGATCCGCAAGCTTCGCTACAACGCCAATCTCGGCCGGTTCCCCGGCCAGGACGATGCCTCCCTGCAGGCGATCATCGAATGGGAACCCCGCGATTAATCCGCTCACAGCGCCCGGCCAGCAGCCGGGCGCCTACCTTCGAAAGGCCGGAAAATCCCGCAAATTGCTGGATTTTCAGCATTTTTCCTGCTAGGGTGGACGGTAACTGGAGATTTGCCGGTGAACGTTCATTCCCGCCGTCCGGATCGTTCCCCGGAAGCAATCGAGAAGCGGCGCAAGGCCGCTGAGCAGGCGCGCGCTGCCGATATCCGGCAGGGCTATGTTCACGATCCTGCCCTCGAGGAGGCGACCGCGCGGTATGTCGCCGGCGACATCACCCGCGAGGAATACCGGCAGCTCATGATCGAGCCGCCTGTCAGATAACCTCCCGATCAACCTTCAAGAGCAGAACGCCGCCTGTTTAGAGCTGGCGGCTTTTTGTTGAGCTTCGCCATGGCTGATGAGCGCCCCAAAGGTTCCTACACCTATCCCAACACGTCGGACGATCCGGACCGGACGAACGTTCTGAAAAACAGATGGGGAATTGAAACCCATTCCGAGTTGCGCGTGAAAGAGTATCGCGCGACCGCCGTGCGGATGCAGGAAATTGCTGAAGGAGACGGCCCGCAAGGCAATTTCGACAAAGCTCACCTGAAGGCGATTCACGGCTACATTTTTCAGGATGTGTACGAATGGGCCGGCCATACGCGCAACGAAAGTCCGATTGTTGAGGGGCAGCGCGTAGAGCCGATCGGTGGCCTCTCTAAGGGCGGCACTTCATTCCTGCCCGGCTCGCGCATAGAAATGGGCCTGGACGAGGCGCTGAAGCCGATCCGAGATCCGCAGGCCCTTCGCAATGCAACGCCCGAAGAGTTCGCTGAGCGGGCCGGAAGAGTCCTCTCAGAGCTGAACTATGTGCACCCGTTCAGAGAGGGAAACGGACGTGCCCAGGAGCGTTTATTTCCGAGCTGGGCCGCCATTACGGCCACGAGATCGACTTCTCCGTCATTACCAAACCGCGCATGATCGAGGTGTCAATCGAGGCCACAACGACCCGTCCAGTCCCGTGATGAAGCACGTCATTGAGGACGCGATGAGCCCGGGCCGTCGGGAGGCCATTCGATCCGCATTCGAAGACTTGCGGGAGGTCGGTGAAGAGCCTCTGCACCATCATGTTCGCACTGCCCGCGCCGGAGAAGAAATCACTGGCCAGATCCTCGGCCACGACAATCGCGTTGCCAGCCTTGTCACCGATCAAGGGATTGTCGTCGCCGATCGCGCGGACCTGCCGGAGAAGTTGCCAGACGAGGAGGAGATCACATTTACTGCCCGGTCGGACTTTTCCCGAGTGAGGCGAGAGCAGTCGGCCCAGGAGGCGCAATCGCAGCCGGCGCCAGCGCGGCAGCCACAGCCGGACCATAACCCGGAGTTGAAGGCGATCGAGGCGCAAATGGCGGCACAGCGCAGTCGGGAGCGTGATGACGACGATCGCGAGCGGTAACCTCGCCCACCGGCTCTTTAAGCTGCAAGAGCCATCCGTGAGCAGAAGGCGCCGGTGTTCTGCGCGCCCTCTCCTTCCGTCCGGTGATTTGACGGACAAGCTACGATAGCCCCTCCCCCACGCAACCGCTGGCGCGGTCCTCCACTCTGTTGCGGCCCTTCGGGTGCATGGGCTCGCTTTGGCTATCTCCGTTTTCTGCCGTCAACCAACGGAAGGAGACGGCAATGCAGAGCATCAAGGACACCTACCAGCGCATCACCGATACCATCATTGAGCAGCTTGAAGCCGGCACAAAGCCGTGGATCCGGCCCTGGCGCGGAAACAGCCGCGGCTCCCTCGTTCCGCGCCGCGCCACAGGCGAAGCCTATCGCGGGATCAACGTCCTGATGCTGTGGCTCGCAAGCGAGCTCGCCGGCTACGAGGAAAACACCTGGATGACCTACCGCCAAGCTCAAGATCTCGGCGGCCAGGTCCGAAAGGGCGAGAAAGGTTCCCTCGTCGTCAAGTACGGCACCTTCACCCCCAAGGAGCGCGAGGATGACGACGAACGCGCAATCCCGTATCTCAAGGGCTACACGGTCTTTAACATCGAGCAGATCGAGGATCTTCCAGACCGGTTCCATCGACCGGTCGAGGAGCTGCCGACGACGCCAGTCCCGCATCTCGAGACTGTCGAAGCCTTCGTCCGCAACACTGGCGCCGCGATCACCTACGGCGGAACAACCGCCTGCTACCGTCCCGCCCCCGACGATATCCTCATGCCCGATCGGGCACGCTTCGTCGACGCGGTTCACCTCTACTCGACCTTACTTCACGAAGTATCGCACTGGTCAGGCGCTAAGCATCGCCTCGACCGTGACTTGAGCGGACGATTCGGCAGTGAAAGCTACGCGATCGAGGAGCTGGTCGCCGAGCTCTCCGCTTCATTCCTCTGCGGCGATCTCGGGGTGGCCCACGATCCTCGCGACAATACCGCCACCTATCTGGAAAGCTGGCTCAAGGTGCTGAAGAACGACAAGCGCGCGATCATCACGGCGGCCGCCAAGGCTCAGGCTGCGGCCGACTATCTGCACGAGTCACAGTTAGGGGCGAAGGACACCAGGGCCGCATAGCGGCCCCCCTTGAGCAGTTTCTTTGCCCTTATGGCAAGAGTTGACCGTGGTCAACTTAGGCCTTCGCTCTTGATCAAGAGCTCACGGTTAACCTTTCGTTAACTTAAAAACTCTTGCCGGATCGACAGAATCACCTCTACATGCGGTTAGTAGATCAAATTTGCCTTAAAAGTGCATGTGCGAGATTTATCGATGAATGTGAAAGTGAGCATCCAGGACGAGATTGCGGAAGTCGATTTGCTGATCACCCAGCAAGCGAATGAGCTTTCCGCAATGCTCCACGAACATCGCCTTGAGATGTTTCCGCCGAATGCCCAAAAAACGCTGCGGCCGTTTCAGTTGTCGGAGGCCGCGCAATATCTTCGGGTCACAAGCGGATACCTCAAGAACTTGAGCTTGGAAGGGAAAGGACCGCAGCCGATGGTAACACCAACCGGCCGGCGTTCCTATACGGCCGAGCAGATGCTCGAGATGCGCTATTTCCTGGACAGGAATAGCCGTTCGGCGGCCAAATATGTACCCCACCGACGTGGCGCTGAGCACCTTCAAGTAATTGCTACGGTCAACTTTAAAGGCGGCTCTGCAAAGACGACCACGACTGCTCATTTGGCTCAGCATCTTGCGCTTACGGGACACCGTGTTCTCGCCATCGATCTCGATCCGCAGGCATCGCTTTCAGCCCTTCACGGATTCCAGCCGGAGATCGACCACAATGAATCTCTGTATGAAGCGCTTCGGTATGACGACCAGCGAAAGTCTCTTTCGGAGCTGGTTAAGAAGACCAACTTTCCTGGTTTGGACATCGTTCCAGCGAACCTCGAACTGCAGGAGTACGAGTATGATACTCCGCTTGCGCTAGCCCGGAATGACGGCTCCATGGGCCGCATTTTCTTCGGTCGTCTCGACGAAGCCCTAGGCGACGTTGCGGATAACTACGACGTGGTCATCATCGATTGCCCGCCGCAACTTGGCTACCTGACCCTCACAGCTATGTCGTCCTCGACGGGTATCTTGATCACTGTCCATCCCCAAATGCTCGACGTCATGTCGATGTGTCAGTTTCTGCTGATGATGGGAGAGGTGATGGGGACCCTGAAGCGTGCCGGCGCCAATATGCGTCTCGACTGGCTCCGTTATTTGGTGACGCGGTATGAGCCCACCGACGGTCCCCAAAGCCAGATGGTTGCTTTCATGCGCTCGCTGTTTAAGCAGCATGTGCTCGTCAATGAGATGCTGAAGAGCACGGCGATATCGGACGCGGGGATTACGAAGCAATCACTTTACGAGGTTGAACGCTCGCAATTTACCCGAACAACCTATGACCGGGCAATGGAATCCCTACATCGCGTGAACGATGAAATCGTTGGTCTGATCCACAAAGCGTGGGGTCGATGATGTCCAGAAAGAATCTCCTGACCTCAATC
>NZ_CP096518.1:0-179026 GCF_056739175.1 Ensifer sp. R1-3 | reverse complement strand
GCCCAGTGGTTGCGGTTCATGCCGATGGTATCCGAACCAATCGAAGCGGTCCGGAGGTCTGCCAACGGGAGTTGGTGATCAGGGAAAGGTTTGCATTCGCCTATTGGCTCAGCCATTCCTATATCTTTCGTAACGATTGCATGATCATATTAAACAGCGTATCGCCTGCGTCGAAACAGAGGAAAACGTGCCGAAGGTCAATCCATCGATCCTTCGTTGGGCTCGCGAAACGGCTGGGCTCAACCTTGAGGATGCCGCTGAAAAGATCGGTCTTGGCGAGGCTCGCGGTGTGGCGGGCAGCGATCGCCTGGCTATGCTTGAAGCAGGCGATGGTGAGCCGACGCGCCCAATGCTCGTGAAGATGGCTGCCCATTATCGCAGGCCTTTGTTGACCTTCTACCTGGCTGAGCCGCCTTCCGTAGCTGCGCGAGGCGAAGACTTTCGGACGTTGCCGGCGGAATATGCGCAGCGGGATGCGGCGTTGGTCGACACGTTGCTGCGTGAGGTTCGCGCGCGCCAGGAAATGGTCAGAGCGGTGCTCGAAGTCGAGGACGAAGCCACTCCGCTTGATTTCGTCGGTTCGTTCGAAAAAAGGCAAGGTGCGGACGCTTTGGCGACATCGATCCAAGCGCGCCTTGAATTTGATTTGCAGACGTTCCGGCAGGGCAGCGGCCGGGGAACGCCCAAGGGTTTCGCCTATCTTCGTGAACGGGCTGAAGCGGCCGGCATTTTCGTGCTCCTTATCGGCAATCTTGGCAGCCATCACAGCACGTTGAATGTCGAACTCTTCCGGGGCTTCGCCTTCGCAGATCCTGTCGCGCCATTCGTCGTGATCAACGATCAAGACAGCGAGCAGGCCTGGTCCTTCACGCTGCTGCACGAGCTTGCGCATATCTGGCTGGGTCAGACGGGTGTCAGCGGCGGTCGGCCGGCGAGCGAAATCGAGACATTTTGCAACGACGTCGCCGGACGCATCTTGCTGCCCGCAGCAGAAATCGCCCGGGAGCGTACACTCTCAGGTGCGTCCCAGGAGCAGGTAGTGGCGCGGATATCTGTAATCGCGGCTGCTCGGCAGGTTAGCCACTCCATGGTTGCCTACAAGCTCTATCGTGAAGGCATCATCGGCCAAGATATGTGGTCCGCGGTGACTGCGCTCTTCCGCCAACAGTGGCTGAGAAACCGTGCAGCCCAGCGTGATCGCGCCCGGGATAACGAAGGCGGACCAAGCTACTACACTGTCAGACGTCATAAGCTCGGCAATCGACTCGTCGAGCTTTCGAAGCGAATGCTGGCAGAGGGGGCGTTGTCGCCTTCTAAGGCGGCCGCGATCCTTGGCGTCAAACCCAGCAACGTTTATTCGCTCACAAACAGCCTCGCGTAGGGAGAAGCGGTGTATCTTCTCGACGCAAACGTGCTGATTACGGCGCACAATTTGTACTATCCGATCAGCCGAGTTCCGGAATTTTGGGATTGGCTGGTCCATATGGGGGGCGTCGGCCAGATCAAAATTCCGGTCGAGATCCTTGAGGAAATCACCGCAGGCTCCGAGATCGGTCGCTGGCTGAGCGAGGGTGACAACTACGACAGTCTACGCCTTGATGAAGATGTCGACCCGGCTTTGGTGCAGGCCGTCATTGAGAAATACGCGCCCGATCTCAACGACGCGGAAATCATCGAGATCGGGCGTGATCCGTTCCTGATTTCCTATGCTATGGCGGCCCCGGCCGATCGAATCGTTGTAACTGTCGAGGCTTCAAAGCCCACAGCGAAGCGGGCAAACCGCCGTATCCCGGACGTGTGCAAAGATCTCGGTGTTCAGTGGTGCAACAGCTTCGAAATGATGACAGTACTGAACTTTACGACCGGTTGGCGCTCTCGGAGCTGACGCACTGACCAGAACAGGCTACGTCGAGCTTGTTCTTGCCAAAAGGGCGCATGGTTCGACACCGAGTGCTTCGGAAATCTGCCCAAGGACGGTAACGGTCGCTGAAACATTCGCGCGTTCGATCTTGCCAATATAGCGGGCGCTCAGCCCCGAACGGTGCGCCAGCTCTTCCTGCGTCATTTGCTTGGTATGGCGAATCCGACGCAGGTTGATCGCCATGACCTCCTTGAGATCCATGACGTGAGCCGAACCCGAATCGGAATGATCGTTCCAGGAACGATAGTTCCGATTCGGCCTGGCTTGTGATATTGCGGGCGGGTCGGCTGTTTACTCTTCAAGGATGATCGTCTGACATAGGAAGCTGGAACGCATGTCGAATAGTGGTATCTAGCCACGCCGCTCATCGCATCGGATTTGGGAAGGAAAAGAAATGACTGATGCAGGTTCCTCGGAAGGCCAGGAAAACCAGAGGAAACCTCGATACGATTTAATGGACAAGGCGGAACTGGAGGCGCTGACAGTGTCAGCAATTCACGAACACCGCCGTCTCCTCGCGGCCGACCAGGTCGTTTACGAGGAGTGGGTGCGCGCAAGCGACGATCCGTCCACCGCAAGTTCCGTCCTGCAGACTCTGCAAGATGAGCACCTGGCGCGCCAAAGAAGGTCCGAGGCTCAGCAGGAGGAACTATCGGACATGCTTGATGCACTGGGCTTCGTGCCCGACGTGCCTTTGGAAGATGATGCTAGTTAAGAGTCCAGCAGACCGCGATCTTTTGCGATGGCGACAAGATGCGGCACCGATTCCGCACCGAGCTTCTCGCGGGCTTTATCAAGATTGCACTGCACGGTCCTGGCGCTGATGCCGGCCACAGCAGCTGTCGTCAGCGTGGTCTTTCCTTTTGCCGCCCACGTCAGGCAATAGTTCTCGCGCGGCGATAGAACCTGCTTTGGATTGACAACGGTTTTGGCAGCAATGATCTTCAACCGGTAATGAACCATCATGACGAGTTGGATTGCTCTCTTCTGGTCGAATGCCGCCGGAACGTCCACTTTTCGCTGCGAGGATGCGAACGTCAGCATCATTGAGGCGCCGTAACCGCCCTCGACAGGGATTGTCATGCCGCAACGGATGCCATGATCGATCGCCTCATCGCGAAACTTTCTGAGCGCTGAAGAGCCGCGTGCGGGCCAATCTTCCGCGGACCAGGAGAAAATATCCCATCTGCGCTTTGCCTCCGTCACAACAGGATCGATGTCGGAATAGTCGGCCGAGAGATAAACGCCCTCCCAAGGCTTCGGATACGAGTTGAATGTCTTGATCTGGGCGCCTTCTTTTTGAAGGTAGGCAAACCGTTCAAATCCGCAAGCACGCGTGAACTTTCCCAGGGCGCCTTTGATCATGGCCTCGTCTTGCGCGGCTTCTAGCATATCGACGAGCGAACGAAATTCTCCATCCACGAACATTTCTCCTATCTTCTTGACGCGTAAGGCGGTCCTTTGTTTGCGAAATGAGACGCTGGATCTCGGCATTGTGCGTTTGGCAGTTATGCGCATCGCTGTCATTTGCCATGGGCGATCGCAACGCAACCAACGGTGTGAGATGTCCGCGAAGCAGTCCCTCTTGCCGTGTACCTAAGCACTACCCACAACGAAGAAGCTTTCAAGGCCTGTCGCACAAAAAGATGACAGTTTGAGAAAAGTTTTTGCAACCGCAGTGCCCGCCGTACTGCCAGTGGCAAATACGGCGGCATGGAAGGACGGCGAATGTCGGTTAGTTTTTGCGGTAAGCTGACGGAAAAATAATGTCCTGGTCGACCAGCACATTGAACTTGTAGCCGGGCCGGATCTGGATCGTGGGCTGCACATTGAGGTTTTTCGAGATGGTCTGCTCGGCGACCCGGCCGAAGGACTCGGCAAAGTTGCGGCGGGCCGCGTCCGATGCGGTTTCCTGTGTCGCCAGCGTCGAGCTTTGCGGCATCGACATGTCAATGCCGGTTCCGATCAGCGCGATGAGGGCTGCCGAGCTCCACGTGCGCCAGAGATGCCGATCGACCTTGTCCTTGAAGCCGCCATATCCTTCGGCGTCCGTACCGGCCATTCCGCCAATCTGCAAGGTCGACCCGTTTGGAAAAATGAGATCGGTCCAGACGACGAGAACGCGCTCCTGGCCGAACGAAACCTTGGAATCATAACGGCCAAACAGTTTGGCGCCCTGCGGGATAAGGAGCCGGTAGCCGGTGGCGCTGTCATAGACATTCTGGCTCACTTGAGCTGTGATCCGTCCCGGCAGATCGGAGTTGAGCCCGGTGATCAAGGTGGCGGGAATGACGGATCCGCGCTTCAGTTCATAGACCGACATCTGCGGCACGACCCGGTTCGGGAGATAGCCGAGATCCTTGATGTCCTGGTTGAAGAAATCCTCCTTCGACGTCTGTGCGTTCGGATCGAGGTTCTCGCCCATGAGCCCGGATTTCATGGCAGCCGCGTAAAGGTCAGAGGCATTGTTGCTTGTTGATGTGGGATTTTGACCGGCGTCGGTGGAGTTCTTGGCGACTTTTTCGACATCGGAAATGTCCACCTTCAACGGCGAGTCCAAAGCCGTTGATCGCGCCTGCAACCGAGCCATCCGTTGCCGCTGTGCCTCGCGAATATACTGTTCGTCCTGCTCGCGCTTCAGCCGCGCTTTCCATTCCTCCTCCGATTCGAGCAGCGGGCGGCGCTCTTCTCGTTCCGTGGGGCGGCGGTCGACAACAGTTGTTTCCTTCTCGACCTTCTGTTCGACTGCAGGCGTCGGCTGAAACACTTCGCGCTCCACCGGCTCGCCGATGATGCCGTCGGTGACGCCGCGCTTGAGCTGGTCGCCGAAGTTCGTCGCCGGTGTATTCGACGCGCTGTCGATGTCATTGTTACGGTTGACCGGCAGACCACGCCATGCCAGCCCGATGACAACGACGCCGACGAACAGGCCGACGATGACGATGGCGATGATAATCGGCAGGCGATTGAGACGGCGCATGCCGTTCTGATCCTCGGCCTGGTTGCCGGCACCAAGCTGCAGAGACTGGACCATATCTGCCTCCGTCAGTTGCGATGCATGATGGAAAGCGGGCTTGCCGGCACGGCACCCGCCGCGGTCGCTGTGTAGGCCCGGCCGAGCGCTAGAGACGGCGTCGAAAGTCGAGCGAGCACCTGACCGTCGATACCGTCGATCGAATAGGCGAGTTCGACCGGCTTTGCGTCCTTCTCAACCTTTCCATCAGTGACAACCGTGTAGCCCCATCCCTTGAGGGCTGCCTCGAGCGCGGCTGCGAACTCGGACTTGTCTTTCTCCATCTTGATGGTGGTCGTTCCGGCCGGTCCGATTTGCTCGGCAAGGCGGCTCGCCATATCGCCTGCAATTGCGCTCGCGGCAGGACCAGTGACTGGAACGGGTCCCGCGTCGGGGGTCAATCCATCGTCAGCCGTCTGGCAGCCAGAAAGAAGAGCGGCTGCGATGATCAAGGGCAGAAACATGCGCATCGGTCAGCCTCCCCGCCGGATGGTGATCTTCTGCTGGCGCCAGCCAACGCCGGAGACGAGGATCGCCTTGTCGACCGCGTAGTCGACGGTCATCATGTCGTTCTTCATGCGATAATTGACGATCCGATTTTGGCCGCCAGAGACGACGAACAGCACCGGCGCGTCCTGTCCGGAGATCGATTTCGGGAATTGAATGTAAGTTTTGACGCCGTCCGAATAGACCCGCTTCGGTTTCCAAGGCGCGCTCCCGCTCACTGAGTAGGAGAAGTTCAGCTTGTCAGGTGCGGTCCCTGGAATGCCGCCAGTTTCAAGGCGGGAGTTGATATCGGCAAGCTTGGTCGAAACATCCTCCGGATACTCGAAACCGACCCGCGCCATATATTGGCTCGGGTGGGACTTGAGTTGGATGTGATAGGTGCGTCGCGACGTCGTCACCACCATAGAGGTAACAAGGCCCGGCTCCGATGGCTTGACGATTAGGTGGATCGCCTGCCCGCCCGTGGCGCCCGAGGTCGCAGGTTCGACCTTCCAGCGCACTGTATCGCCAACGAGAACATCGCGGACGATCTCGCCACCCTGCAATTCTATATCGCAAACCTGTAAGGGTGAGCAGACGACAGATGGCTGTGTCTCGCCGAACAGGAAGATGACCTTGCCGTCCGGGCCGGTCGTGACCAGCCCGGCAGTGCCGCGCCATTTCCTGGAAATATTCGTGCCCTTCACCTCATTATTGGTCATGCTCTGCGCTTCAGCGCCGCTCATGAGGACGAGTGTGGCGAGGCAGCCAGCGGCTGCAATGAATGCGGTTCTGTGCATTGAGAAATCCCTGCCCCTAAAGCTGTGCTGTCCAGTCGAAATCCCGGACATAGAGACCGATCGGGTTGAGGCGGATGGTCGCCTCGTCCTGGGGCGCAGTGATCGTCACCGTTGCGATCCCGCGAAACCGGCGCGTGCCGATCTCCTTGCCCTTGCGGTCCCGTTCGTATTCGGTCCAGTCGATCTGATAAGTCTGGTTGGAGAGCGCCACGATGTTGTTGACCTCGATGGCGACCGTTGCTGTTTTGGCCTTCTCGAACGGCGAATTGCCCCGGAACCAAGCGTTGATCTTTTCAGTCGACGGATCTGAGGTCCTGAGAAGTGCATAGGTCTTGTCGATATATTGCTTCTGCACCACGGCATCGGGCGTGATCGAACGGAAGCTGGTCACGAAGTTACCGAGCGAGGCGCGCACCACCCGCACATCGGCATACTCGATCTGCTCGGGGATACCCGATGTCACCGCGCTTCCAAGCTTGTCGACCTGGACGATGTAGGGCACCAGCTTGACCTGAGTGCTCAGGTACATCGCGTAGCCGAACCCGATCACCGCCATTGTAAGGCCGAGAATGCCAACGATCCGCCACGCGGCGGCGGCCTGGACATAGGAGCCGTATCGCTCGCTCCATTCCTGGCGTGCGGCAAGATAGGGGTTTTCGGGGGCGCGGTTCGCTGCCATCGATGCATCGCTTTCTGACTGCTAGTCTTTGTGTTCCGGGGGTGGCTTGGGTCCACTGCGGCCGCCGCGGCTTTCGTCGAGTTTCGCGTTGGCGAGGCCGAGGATCGATCCGGCATAGGCGCCGGGAGAGCCGATGGCCTTTTCCTTGGCCGCGGAGCCTGCGGCTCTGCCGGCCGAGCCGATCCCCGCGCCGAAGCCTCGAAGAGCGCTACTCGCGACCGATGAACCGGCCGCCCGGGCAGCCTGGCCAGCAGCAAAGCCTGCTCCTGCCGCACCGGCTGCGAGGAACCCTGCGCCCGTGGCAAACGATGCCGCCTGGCCGCCGTGTCTGATCGCCTCCATGCCTCCGGAAACTGAAGCTCCCTGGACAACACCCTGGATGATATTTGGGACATACATGGCGATGATGAAAACCACGACCGAAATGCCGGCGATCGCCAGTGTGGTGACGAATTGATCGGACGATGCAGTCGGAGCATTCGCCAGACCCAGAAGAACTTGCGAGCCGATTTTGGCGATCATCACCAATGCCATCAGCTTCATGCCGACGCCGAAGGCGTAGACGAGGTAGCGGACAGCGAAGTCTTTCGTGTACGACGAGCCGCCCAAGCCGAGCATTATCATGCCGGCGAGCAAGCCAACATACATCTCGACCATGACGGAAACGAAGATCGCCGCAACAAGTGAAAAGCAAATGACGACGACGCCCATCGCCAGCACTGCAGCAATTGCCAGCGCATTGTCCTCGAACACACCGAACTGCGCCTGTTGCGACATTTGCGACGCCACCCTGATGCCGGCGTCGAAGATTTCGGCAGGAGAGGCTGAGCCTCCGCCGGCGCCGATCTGGAACAGACTGTCGACGACCGCTTTAGCGAAGGTCGGGCCCTGGGTCAGGACGAAGGCGAAGAAGCCTATAAACAGTATGCGCCGGACAAGTTCGGCGAACCAGCTGTCGAGTGTTGCGGCCTGGAGAGCCAGCCAAACTGCAGCAATGCCGATTTCGATGGTCGCCAGGATCCAGAACAGAGATCTCGCCGCATTCATGATCGTGGTCTCCCAACCTTTGGCGGCAGTGGAGACCTGATTTTCAAGCTCGGTCAGCACCTGTCCCTGCTGGGAGAAGGCGGGAACCGCGAAGACCAAGCAAAGGAGGCCGGCTATCGCGACTGAACGTCCAAGAGAATTCCTCACCATCTCGGACGCATCTCCTGTCCTTCCTTGATCGGCGGCAGTTTCTTGTCGGAGCCGAAAAACTTCGCGCGGGCAGCACGCTGCTCATCGGTGAGTGCTGGTTTGTCATTTTCTCTGGAGTTGACGATCAGCACTGTTGCCGCAGAAGAGAGGACCGCGACAAGCACGAGCAAGGCGATGATAGTGGCACGGTTCACCAGCGGGGCTCCATCTTCTGACCTTCGGGGATCGTTTCGACTTCGGCGTTGAAGAACTTTTCCCGCCGGGCCTGTGCGAGGTCCTTGTCGGTCTGCTCGGTTTGAAGCCAGGTGCCCATCATGGCCATTTGCTGGGAGACGAGCCCACGGAGTTTCTGCATCTGCGCGACCTGCTGCGCTGCGATTTGGTGCCCGACCTGCAGGGCCTTCATCTGCCCGTCGGCGGTCTCCGACATCGATCGCAGCGAGGACATTGTCCCCTCCTCGCTATCGAACTGCTCGGCCGTCAGGCTCGCCGCCTTCAGCGTACTGGCGATCGTGTCCCGATTGGTGTCGGACCAGGTCTGATAGGTCGAGGAGAATGTCTCATCGCTTGGCAGGTTGGTCTTGAGGTTCGAATAGCTCTGGAAGCGCTGCTGAAGCACATCATCGGCATTGCCCATTGAAAACGAAATGCTCTGACCCTGATCGACGATGCTGCGGAGCTGATTGAGGTCGCTCTCGACCTGCCCCCACATGTGCGATGGCAGCGCCGCGGTGTTCTGAAGCAGGTTTTGATAGATGTTCAGCTGCGTTTCGATCTGCTGCGCGAGCTGGCTGATCTGCGTCAGCTGGTTCTGGATTTGCTCTCCGGATTGGCCGACAAGAGATACGAGCTCGCCATTGTTGAGGACCTGCGTCCACTCGGTCGCAGCGCCTGTTGCGGTGCCCGCACTGGCCGGCGGGGTGCTGCCGATCGCCAGGGCGATCGCAGCAAGACCGGTGAGCAATCTATTCGACGTTAAGCAGCGATGCGGCATCGTGAACTCCTCTCGTTTGAAGCCAATGGATCGGCCAGTCGCGGCCATGTTCGGAATGGAGCGCGCGAATGCGTTTCAAGTCTTCCTTGCCGGAGGCGCCGACGAAGCTCAGCGCCAACGGGCCGAGTGCCATATCGAATAGCCGCCGGCCTTCCGGCGTGACGACGTAATATTCCCGCTTCGGCATTGCGTTCGAGACGATCTCGATCTGTCGCTCATTGAAGCCGATCCTCTCGTAGAACTCGCGCGTTCCGGGCTCGCGGGCCGCACCATTCGGAAGGCAGATCTTCGTCGGGCAGGATTCCTTCAGCACGTCGATGATGCCGGAGCGCTCGGCGTCCGAGATCGATTGGGTGGCCAGCACGACGGCGCAGTTTGCCTTGCGCAGCACCTTCAGCCACTCGCGGATCTTGCTCCGGAACACCGGGTGACCAAGCATCAACCATGCTTCATCCAGCACGATCAGGCTCGGCGAGCCATCGAGACGTTTTTCGATCCGCCGGAAGAGATAGGTGAGCACGGGCACGAGATTGCGCTCGCCCATGTTCATCAACTGCTCGATCTCGAAGGTCTGGAAGGCGCGAAGCGAGAGGCCGTCCTGTTCCGCGTCGAGAAGCTGGCCCATCGGACCGTCTACCGTGTAGTGATGGAGCGCATCCTTGATCTCGCGCATCTGGACGCCGCTCACGAAATCGGACAGTGACCGGCCGGGCGCGTTTGCCATCAGGCCAACCTGGCGGGAGATGGCGTTGCGATGATCAGGGGTGATGGCGACGCCCTGTAGCGCAACCAGCATCTCGATCCATTCCGTCGCCCAAGCCCGATCGGCGTCACTCGCGAGGTCCGACAGCGGGCAGAAGGCCAGCGCCCTCCCCTCGTCGTGCTCGTCGCCGCCGATTTCGTAATGATCGGCGCCGGTGGCAAGGGTCAGCGGCAGGAGCGAATTGCCCTTGTCGAAGGCGAAGATCTGGGCTCGTTCATAACGCCGGAACTGCGCTGCGATCAGCGCCAGAAGCGTCGACTTGCCCGAGCCCGTGGGACCGAATATCAACGTATGGCCGACGTCGTCGACATGCAGGTTGAGCCGGAACGGCGTCGAGCCGCTCGCGACCTGCATCAGCGGTGGTGAGTTCGCCAGGTAGAAGGGGCAAGGCGCGACCGGATTGCCCGACCAGACGGAGTTGAGCGGGACCAGGTCCGCAAGATTCCTGGTGTTGATCAGCGGCTCGCGGATGTTGGCGTACCAGTTGCCGGGCAGACTACCGAGATAGGCGTCTGTCGCGTTCAGCGTTTCGATCCGCGCCCCGAACCCCTCAGCCTGGATCAGTCTGCGGATTGCCTCGGCCTTTTCCTGCAGGGCTTCGCGGTCCTGATCGAACAGGACAATGACGGGCGTGTAGTAGCCATAGGCGACGAGCTGCGACGACGCCTGCGCGATGGCATCTTCCGTCTCCGCGACCATCGTCATGGCGTCCTGATCGACCGATCGGCTTTGTGTCTGGAAAAGCTGATCGAAGAACGGCCTCACCTTCTGCTGCCATTTCTTGCGGGTGCGCTCGAGTTTCTGGCGCGCCTCTTGCGCATCGAGAAAGATGAAGCGCGATGACCAGCGGTAGGTAAGCGGCATCAGGTCGAGGCTGTTGAGAATCCCCGGCCAGCTCTCCGCCGGCAGACCATCGATCGCCACGACGCCGAGGAAACGGCTCTCGACCTTCGGCGTCAGTCCATGCTCGAGTTCGGCGGTTGCGATCCAGTCGAGATACATGGGCGCGTCCGGCAATCGGATCGGATGGTTTTCGCCGGTGATGCAGAAGCGGACGAACTGCAGCAGTTCGTCATAGCGCGCGCGTCGTTCCCCTCCCCTTTCCGTCACCTCGCGTGTTTCCATCCGCCGGATCGAAAGGGTGTTTGCGAAATACTGCTCGACTTCCCGGATGGCGTTCTTGAAGATGAACAGCACCGTGTCGGCATAGGTCTTCTTTCGGCTCTCCTCGTCCGAATAGATGTATTTGCTCAGAGCCGTCTTTTTCGACTCGAGCGGCCGATAGGTGAGGACAAGTGCGTGCTTGCTTTCGAAATGTCCCTGCTCCCGCCCAAAATGCGCCCGCCGCTCCGCGTCGATCGCACGTGTGACGGGATCGGGAAAGTGGCAGCGATCGTCCGACGGGTAGTCGAAGGTCGGAATGCGAACCGCCTCAACCTGGATCATCCAGCCGCTCCCTAGCCGCGACAGGATCGTATTGATCTGGCGCGACAGTTCGTTGCGCTCCAGATCGGTGGCGCTTTCGGAGTCGGGGCCGGCAAAGTACCAGCCGGCCATCAGGCTGCCGTCTTTCAACAGAAGGACGCCATTGTCGACCAACCCGGCATAGGGGACAAGATCCGCAAAGGACGGGCCGGCGGCGCGGAAGCGTTTGAGTGCGACCATGGCTTCCCCTCAATATCGACGCCACGGAGAGGAAGTCGCCCGGTAATAATGCTGGTAGTAGATATGACGGACATAGACCTGTCGCATCATCGGGTCCGCCTTTGCCATCATTCTCAGGAACCCGACGATCACGATCCAGACAGCCACACCGAAGAGCGCGGAGTAGAGCGTCAGGACCACAAAAATCAGAATGACGGCTGCGAGACCCGTCAGAAGCACCAGTTCCCGGTCCGCACCCATCAAGAGGTTCGGACGTGACAGCGCACGGTGAATGCGATTGCGTTGCAGCCCGGACAGAGGTTCAGCCATGAGCCCCCTCCCCTCCTCCGTTTGAACCAAGAGAGGTCGTCTGCTCGCCTGGCAGTCCGATGGATGCGCCGGTGGCGCCGAACAGCCCGATGATGTTGGTCGCACCGAGCAGGATGCCGGCGACAAGCACGATGTAGACGAGCCGCCGCGCGAAATCGTTGAGCTCGCCGCCGAAGATCAGCATGCCGCCGGCGATCGCGACTGCTGCAAGTGCAATCGCGCCGGCGACCGGGCCGGTGATCGACTCCTGGATTTGCTGCAACGGCCCTTCCCAAGGAAGACTGCCGCCTGAGCTCGCGAGCGCCGGCGCGACCGAGGCAAGCACGATGGGAACCGCCAGAAGGGCTATGGCGATGACTGAGTTGCTACGCGACATGGCGCGCCTCCTGCTCTTCCGTGAGTTGATCGGATTCGATTTCGTATTCGCCGTGTGCGTAGCGCTCGACCTGGATGACGTCGCGAACGCGCCTTCCCCGCGCCGTCCGCTCGATCGAGATGACGAGGTCAACCGCTTCGCCGATCACCTCGTGCATCGGCTGCTGGCTGGCCTCGGCCGTCAGCTGCTCAAGACGGCGCAGTGCCGACATCGCCGTGTTTGAGTGGACCGTGGCGACGCCGCCCGGATGGCCGGTGTTCCATGCCTTGAGCAGTGTCAGCGCAGCGCCGTCGCGAACTTCCCCAACGACAATTCTGTCGGGTCGCAGGCGCATGGTGCTTTTCAGCAGCCGCGCCATGTCGACCGTGTCGCTGGTGTGGAGAAGGACAGCATTATCGGCAGCGCACTGAATTTCCGCGGTGTCCTCGAGGATGACGAGGCGGTCTTCCGGCGCCGACTTGACGATTTCGTTGATGACGGCATTTGCGAGCGTCGTCTTGCCGGAACCCGTGCCCCCCGAAATGACGATGTTGAGCCGAGCCGAAATCGCGCTGCGGATGGTCGAGGCCTGCTGTTCGGTCATCACGCCCGAGCGCACATAATCCTCGAGCGGGATCAGGCGTGAGGCACGACGACGAATGGTGAACGCCGGCTTGGAAACGACGGGCGGCAACAGGCCTTCGAAGCGATGGCCACCGATCGGCAATTCGCCGGAAATGATCGGTTGTTCGGCATCGACCTCGGATTGAAGGGCATGTGCCACGGTGCCGATAACCATTTCGGCTGCGGCCGACGACATCTCGCCAGCTGGGACGACGCCGTGCCCAAGGCGTTCTATGAATAGCTTTCCGTCCGGGTTGAGCATGATCTCGACAACGGTTGCGTCATCCAATGCCACGCAGAGCTGATCGCCGAGTGCTTCCTGAAGTTTGCGCACAAGCCGGGGGTGAGAGCGAAGCTGGTTCACAGATTTCTCCTACGCTGCCTTGCTGAGGGGGGTGAATTCAGAGCGATAGTTGGCGGGACGGAGCTTTTGAAATGTACTGGCGTCGGCGGGTAGGATTCCCGCGACCGCCATCGTCACGCCGATCGGCTTGGGTTCGCCCAACCGCTGAAGCGGCCAGCCGACGCGCGCGAGGATCCGCTCGAAACGCAGGTCAGTGACGGTGACGATTTCGGTGAAGCCGTTCGACATGCACCATTCGATGATGCCGGCGAACATGGTCAGCGTCGCCTCATGCACGGATCCGTCTCCCCTGCCCTCGCCGAGCGTCGTGTCGACGCAAAAGCGGGAGCTCTCAATCATCGCGGAATGTGCGTTCAACCGGCGATTCGAAAGCAGTGAGTCGAAGACATCGGTCACCATTGTGGGGCCAGTCGCCGGCAGCAGCCGCGCGCATCCTGCCACTAGGTCACTGTCGGAAATTGCGAGGATGTAGGTCGGCATCAGAGCATCGAAAGCATCCAATTCCAGGCCGTCGTTAACTTCGACATCCCAGCCCAGGCGGTCGGCGAAGACACGCGCGCGTAGCTCGTGATGGCGGTGGATAAGCTCAGTTTCCGTAATATTCTTCGGCGCTGAGATCGCGAGAACCTGCATGAATTTCTCCGTCGTCGTTGGTCGGCGGGGAAGTCAGCACAGATCGGAATCGAGCGGTAGTTGTAGGATCCTACATACTCAGACTGGGTGAGTCGCGAAGGGTTGCGCCAGCGTTTTGACGGAAATCGACTTTCTTCCGAGCAAACCTTCTGCGGGTCGGTTGTAGGATTCACAGTAAAACAAACATAGAACACGTTATGTCATGCGTCTTGCTAAATGCTTAGAAAAAAAAGCAAAAGAGGTCGCGGCCGTCTCACTCGCCGCCTGCGTGTTAACCTTTTGTTAACCTAAAACATCTTGCAACGCTGATTGGAATCGGGTGTTCTATCCACGGCATTTTGCTGTGTTTACGAAAATTACCGTGTGTACGAGAGGACGTCGTGGAGAATCCCGCCCAGCTTCAGAAAGCTATCCATAAACTGATAGCCGCGCATGCGCGAGATCTCTCGGGTGCACTGCACGAGCATCGCGTGAAGCTCTATCCGCCAGAAGCCCGCAAGACACTCCGGTCGTTCTCTTCTACCGAAGCAGCGAAACTCATCGGCGTCAACGATGGCTATCTTCGTCATCTCTCGCTTGAGGGCAAAGGGCCGCAACCCGAGATCGGGAACAATAACCGTCGATCCTATTCCGTTGAAACCATCCAGGCTTTGCGGGAGTACCTTGACGAGAACGGCAAGGGGGATCGTCGCTATTCGCCGAGGCGAACCGGACACGAGCATCTGCAGGTCATAACCGCCGTCAATTTCAAGGGTGGGTCCGGGAAGACGACTACCGCGGCACACCTCGCCCAATATCTGGCGCTCAACGGCTACCGGGTTCTCGCTATCGACCTCGATCCTCAGGCCAGCATGTCCGCACTCCACGGCTTCCAGCCGGAGTTCGACGTGAATGATAACGAGACGCTCTATGGCGCAGTCAGGTATGACAGCGAGCGTCGACCGCTGAAAGAGGTCATAAAGAAGACCTACTTCACCAACCTCGACCTTGTGCCCGGCAATCTTGAGCTGATGGAATTTGAGCACGATACCGCCAAGGTACTCGGTTCTAACGATCGCAAGAACATCTTCTTCACTCGCATGGATGACGCTATCGCGTCAGTGGCGGACGACTATGATGTCGTCGTGGTCGATTGCCCGCCGCAACTCGGTTTCCTTACGATCTCCGCCCTGTGCGCTGCCACGGCCGTTCTTGTTACCGTTCATCCGCAGATGTTGGACGTGATGTCGATGTGCCAGTTCCTGCTCATGACGTCTGAACTCTTAAGCGTCGTCGCGGAAGCTGGTGGCAGCATGAACTATGACTGGATGCGGTACCTCGTGACGCGTTATGAGCCTGGCGATGGCCCACAGAACCAGATGGTGTCGTTCATGCGGACCATGTTTGGCGATCACGTCCTCAATCACCCCATGCTCAAGAGTACGGCGATCTCGGACGCGGGTATCACCAAGCAGACGCTTTATGAGGTCAGCCGCGATCAATTCACGAGATCAACCTACGATCGGGCGATGGAATCGCTCGACAACGTGAACAATGAAATCGAGCAGTTGATTCAGACATCCTGGGGTCGGAAGTGATGCAGACGCTGACCGCCCACCGTTGCTCGATCGCTGAAAAGTTGCCAGCCGGAAACTTTGGGTTTAACGGGCTGGAAATGCTCGCTTATTTCGCACTTTCAGCGATGGAAAAAGGAGCAGAAAATGGCTAGAAAACACCTTCTCTCCGATCTCGCCGGCCCAAAATCTCGTGCCGGAGGCACTGATGAAGTCTCTGCCCAGGATAACGTCACGCCGCAATATGCTCCACGCGGAGCGATCGGTGCCGTTTCGCGCTCGATAGAGCTTTTGAAATCCCAGTCCCTGATGGAACTCGATCCTGATCTGATCGACACACCGTCCGTCACGGACCGCCTCGACGAGGATGGCGAGCAGTTCGAGGAGTTTGCGCGCAACATCCGGGAGAACGGCCAGCAGGTTCCTATTCTCGTTCGTCCGCACCCCTCAATGGAGGGACGCTATCAGATCGCGTATGGACGTCGGCGCCTGCGCGCGGTGAAACTGGCGGGGCGGAAGATCAAGGCAGCTGTCAGGAGCTTAACCGACGACGAGCTCGTGTTGGCCCAAGGGCAGGAAAATAGTGCTCGTCAGGATCTATCATTTATCGAACGTGCTCTTTACGCAGCTGAGCTCGAGGCAAGCGGATTTCAGCGTTCAGTCATCATGGCCGCGCTCGCTGTCGATAAAAGCAATCTTTCCCGGCTGATCCAGGCTGCGACCCAGCTGCCGGCAGATGTCATCCGCTCAATTGGTGCCGCCCCCAAAACCGGACGAGATCGTTGGGGCGAACTGGCAACGCGACTGGACAAGGATGGAGCGCTCGACAAGGCGCGAGCAGTATTATCCGACAGCACGATAAAGGCCCTCCCCTCGGACGAGCGGTTCGCCGCGGTCTTTGAGGTGCTCGCGCCGAAGAGGCCCAGGAAGGAAAAGGCACAAGCGAAGGTTTGGCAAGCGGACGATGGCGTCAAGGCTGCAAGCGTTCGGGAAGACAAACGTACGATCACACTAACGATCGACAAAAAGGCGGCCCCTGACTTCGGGGACTACCTCGTGTCGGTCCTGCCGGAGATCTACGCTTCGTTTAAGAGAACGAAGCAGTAGGTAAATCGAAACGAGGAAAGGAACGATAGAGCAAAGAAAAAGCCCTCCGAAACGGTGTTCCAGAAGGCCTCTCTCAGTTTGGTCGCTTAGAGAATCGCACTTCCCGGAATCACAGTCAAGAGTCAACGCCACACCGGCGTAGCCTTTTCTTTGCCTTGTGAAAGGTGAAGGACATGGAAACGGGATATATAACGACGCCCTTTGGGCGGCGGCCGATGACACTTGCCTTAGTGAAGCGTCAAGTGTCGACGGAGCAAACTCTAGCGGCAAGCTCCGTCGACAAATGGCGCGTGTTTCGCGACGTGGGTGACGCCCGCTCGCGCCTTGGCCTCCAGGATCGGGCACTCGCCGTCTTGAATGCCCTCCTGTCATTTTTTCCTGCCGTCGAGCTCAGCAGTGAGAAGAACCTCATTGTCTTTCCGTCGAACGCCCAGCTATCGGCTCGGGCAAATGGCATCGCCGGAACGACGCTGCGCAAATGCCTGGGGATGCTTGTGGAGGCAGGTATCATCATCCGCAAGGATAGCCCCAACGGAAAGCGCTACGCTCGAAAGGGTGATGAAGGTGACATCGAGGACGCCTACGGCTTCAGCCTTGCGCCTCTCATCGCACGTGCGAGCGAGTTTGCCGCCCTGGCGCAGGATGTCGCTGCCGAACAGCGGCGGTTCCGTATCACGAAGGACCGGCTCACGATCGTCAGGAGAGATGTCCGCAAGCTTATCACTGTAGGGATGGAAGAGAACCTGCCAGGCGATTGGTTGGCTGCGGAAGCGTGCTTCGTCGACATCGTGGGACGTTTTGCGCGCCGACCGACATTGGCGGATTTAATCGCGAGCCTCGACGAGATGACCCTTTTGCACGATGAGGTCTCCAGGATGTTGGAAACGCAGGAAGAAATCAAAAAAAGCGATGGCAATGACATCGCATCTGGTTGCCACATACAGAATTCAAATACCGAATCTTGCAATGAACTTGAACCTCGCTTCGAAAAGAAGCAGGGCGAAAGATCCGAGCCAACCAATCGAACGGAACGGAAAAGCGAACCGGACTCGTTCCCGCTATCAATGGTGCTGCGCGCCTGCCCGGAAATTACAAGCTTTGGGCCGGGCGGATCGATTGGAAGTTGGCGGGAGATGATGTCGGCCGCGGTAACGGTCCGGTCGATGCTCGGTGTCAGCCCATCGGCGTACGAAGACGCCTGCGAGGTGATGGGCCAAGCCGCCGCAGCGATTGCGATCGCCTGCATTTACGAGCGGGCGGGCCATATCAACTCGGCGGGAGGCTATCTGCGTGATCTGACCGCGAAGGCGCGGCGAGGGGAGTTTTCGCTGGGCCCAATGCTGTTCGCCCAGCTCAGGGCAAACGCCGTTCCAATGAAATCATCAGCCTGAGAGCAGGGCGCAATTCGCAATTCTTTCGACTAATGCATTGATTTTCAATGTATAAGCTGAAAAGTTGCCAGCCGGAAACTTTTCCTCGCGGGCGGGCGATACCATCTTTGTCCCTGGGCTGAAAGGAAAGAGCCGTCGGAACGGCTTTAGCGCCTGTGGACGTTGATGAGAGAAAGGAGATCTTTGGTACCGGGCCTCCTTGGCGAGAGGAGTACATAGTTCTCACCGCCTCCGGATTTCGTCAGGGATACCGTATTGCATCAAACCCGGCGTTTTTCGCACAGTCCGCAACGAAGCGGGAAAAAACATATTCCGGTCTCAGCCATCCGCGATCGGCGCGAGGGGCGGCAACCAGCGCACTGTTCGCCATCGCAAGGATGGGCGTCCGACGTTCGGAATTGTCGTCGAGCTCGATCAGATCAAGGATCTTGAATTGGCCCCGAGTGACCCGGCTACGCAAAACTCATCCTCGGTTGAGCCGATCTCGAGTAGCGCCGTCTCGAGGGTTGTCGCAAGGTAGACCATGGGTGAGCCGGCATGATTGAATCGCCCCTCACCAATCACGGCCGCCGGCGCCGGACCGAAGGTTGCGACATCGGTTAGGCTTTGGTCGAGGCGCAAGATATCAGCGGTCTTTCTGGCTCGGAAGAAGGACCCCTCTAGTCTGGAGGCTGAGGTGTCCAATGACAGATCGCGCACCGCTTCGAGTATGCTTCTTGCAAAGGGATGCTCCAGAAGCAGGAACGGCGTGCGACTTCCTATATCGGCAAGCTCATCGAGCCACTCCTCGATTTCCCTGACCCGATCAAATGGGTGTTCGAAAATGTAGAGTGATTTCTGCACATACCCATCACACCGCGGGCACTGAACGAAATGCTTGAGAGTCTTCAGTTCAGCTGGCGTGTAAAGCTGGACGAGGCGGCTCTGCTCAACGCAATACTCGACGCTCATGGCATTGTTCCTGAACGTGAGATCATGCATAGCCACCCCCGGCCAACGCTGAGCAAATTCATCGTAACACGCATCACAGCAGCAGATGCTGGAGGCGAAATCAGAATTGATTTCGTCCGAGAGGATGTCATTGAAGGTGCCGATATCCCAGGCCGACATGGGCAGGTACCTCGTATCCGCACCATCGGGAACGATCGTCTGCCCCTCGTTTCCTGCTGTAAGCTTTCGGTCGCTCAAGTTTGCTCCTGTGCTATTACAAGCGGTTGTGAAACGCGGATCTAAAGATGCCACTCCTATTCTGCAACATATCCTGGATGAAAAACTATGCCGGGCGAGATCCCGACGACCCACCGAAGGGAGGAGGAGGCTACGTAGTCTCGGAGGGGAGAGCCGGCGAGGAACTCAATTTCGTGCCTGGGGACGATGGCTTCGTCTACGGCCATTTTGAAATTGTGAAGAACGGTATCGACCGTCAAGTCAAGATTGAACGACTGGGAGCATCAAGCCGGGCCGAGTTCATTGACGGCGTTGACGTCGTCTGGACCGCGCCCGTCGATGGCAGTGATCCAAGATGTGTCGTGGGGTGGTATCGCAATGCTCGGATCTACCGACATCGACAGCTCTTCAACGGAATCTACCCCTCTGCGCGCCACGAGTTGGACGAGGTCGGGAGCTTTCAAGTGCGCGCGGCTGCGGCGGACGCCACCCTCTTAAAGTTGAGGGAGCGTACGGAGTTGCTTCACCTCGACCGCGGACCTGGCTGGAGCGGCCAGGCGAGTTGGTGGTATGCCGAAGAAACGAACGATGCCGAAGCGCGCCGGTTCGTGAAGGCCGTCAGCGGTATGATCCGCAGACGCTCTCCTGAAGTCGCACCAGCGGTGCGCGGCAGCAGCCCGAAACGCCGCGCTGGACAAGCAGCTGGGGAGGCGTACTCCAAGTACGTCGAGCGCCACGAAGTGCAGGTCAGTCCAAGACACAGCGATCTGGAAAAACGCTTCAAGAGATTTCTTCAACGAGAGGTAAGCGACATCCAATTCCCGCCGACATTCTGCGACGACATGCGATATGTCGGTGGGAGTGGGGTTCAGGTCATGGTGGAGGTCAAACCCACGGAAATTTCGACGGTTCGCTTCGCGATACGTTCGGCGATTGGCCAGCTTTTGGACTACCGTCAGCACCAGCGCTGGACCGGTAAGCAGCTGATCTTGCTGGAGACTGAAGTCACGCGGACCGATGACAAGGCATTGGCGTTCGAAAATGGCTTCGGACTGGCGTGGCCACTTGAGCACGCCGAATTCCATGTCGTGTGGCCGGACGGGAGCACTGGGGTCGACGGCCGGCGCCGAAGGGTGCGCCATGACTGAGGATGTGTGGTTGGCCCTGTGTGGCCTCGTAGCAGATCAAATGAAAATCCATACTCGGGAGGTCGTCACACCCATAGTTTATGAACAGGACGGAAGACCTCCCCAAATTGGAACTGGCACATACGTACATACTGGCATGAGCGGTCAACTTGCTGTCGGCGTTGTGACTTGCGAGCATGTCACTCGCCATCAACCGATCGCCCATAGCCCTTTCGGTGCAAAGCACATGTTGCCTCTCGTTGGAAATCTTGCCTCGGACCCCGATCCAATCGACGCCTCTGTCGTTTTCATGGATCAGGCAACATGGCGGACTCAGGCGCCGGAAGCAAAGCTCCTTCCTCTTAACCGGTTTTCTGCGGCACATGCACCGGTACCGGATGAGCTCATCTTTTTTCGGGGAATCGCCGGTGAGAATACCTACGTCGGCTTTGGCGGATTCGATGGCATTCCTTCAGGCTATTGCTCGCAGATTAAGCGCGACACCGGCGACGATCGAATATTCGAGATATTCTGGGAACCAGACAGTACACAACTTGCTCCCGCCACCGTACCAATGGTGCGCGAGCGCGTAAAATTCGATAATGCGGAAGGCTTTAGCGGCTCCCTCGTGTGGAACACAAGATTTGTTGAACTGGGATGCGACATCAATAGATGGACACCTGCTGACGCCGTCGTCACTGGGCTCCTTCGGCGTTGGGACCCAAAGACAAGAACACTTCTCGCACTTCGGGTGGAGCATTTCCACGGATGGCTCACTGCTAAGCTGCAATCCTAGCACATGCCGCGCACAACACCCGCAGGAAAAGGAACCGCGCGATCGGTCGCCTGACGCATCGTGCCCTCAGCGGCGGATGAGGCCAAACCGGTGCGCCTCGTCCAGTAGGTCCCGGACCGAGGACGCCTGCCATTTCTTGCCGCCGCGCGCTGGGCGCTCTCCCATTTGGTCCAGTTGCGCGGCAATGTCGCGAAGCGACAATTCGGGATCGGCAATGGCGATCGCCGCCGCAAGCTTCGTCAGATGGTCCTCAGGCGCGCGGCGAGGGGACCGGGCCAGGAGTTCTTTCTCCGCGAGCTTTTCTCGGACCATGCGATGTACAGCGCGACGAAGGCGCTCGACGGTCCAGTCGTGACCGCGGCGATTGAGCACCCGCACGACATTGTCCCAACTGTGCTGAGGTCGGAGTTGCCGCACCATCGGCAGCCACGTTTGCGCGGAGGAGATGAGTTCGTCGAGATAGAGCTTCTCGCGCGCCTTTGAAACGGCCTTGATCGCTTCCGGACGCCGTTCTCGCAGACCCGGGTTGCCAGGAAGCTTACCGCGCGCCTTCGCCGCCTTGATGCCGGCCTTGGTGCGTTCTGCGATCAGCGCACGCTCGAGCTGCGCGACCGCGCCGAGAACCTGGAGGGAAAACATGCCCTGTGGCGTCGAGGTATCGATCGGATCCCGGATCGAGCGAAAATGGACCCCGCGTTGTTCGAGATCCTCGATAACTTGCAGAAGATGGCTGACCGACCGGGCGAGGCGGTCGAGCCGGACAACGACGAGAACGTCGCCGGACGTGAGCTCACCGAGCAGCCTCGTGAGAACCGGCCGCGCCCGTGATGCGCCTGAGCCGTGCTCCTGGAATATCCGGTCGCAGCCGGCGGCGCGGAGTTCGTCCATCTGCGCGTCATGGACTTGGTCGTCTGTCGAAACACGGGCGTAACCGATCAGCCGTTTTGGTGGCGGGGGCGGATTGGCGGCTTGTCGTTTTGCCATGGCTTTATCACGCGTCTTTCGTGGGACTTTGTGCAAATAAGGAATGCGTGAGAAAATGGTCAGTTGCAAGCGTGTTTTAGCTATCGAATAGCGGCTCGCCAGACTCAGATCGCCACCGAAGACGAGCAACGGAGCGTCCGCATAGGCAAATGCGCGCCAGCGGGCTTCTGTGGCGGAAATGCTGGAAATACAGCGGTTATGGGAGCGGCAAAGCGCGATGGGCTCGCCTGCGACCGCTCCGAGGGTTTCTCGGGCGAGGAGATAATCCGTCCCCGTCGGCCCCCTAGTCACATTCGGCCGCCGATGGTCCGGCCAACCCGGTCAAAATCGGCCTTAAAGCCCGGAAAACCGGGCGTTTCCGCTCATCCAGGAACGACCAACAAGGGTGATTTGCGGCCTTTGTCCATCTACCATCGATAAACGGTGGTTATCGATGGCTAGGCGTGGCCTAGTGCATTATATCCAGTGGCGAACTGTAACGCCGAGATAGATTTCCTTTAGTAAATCCTTTACCATGATTTCAATGGCTTACGATCTCGCGAAAATCAACATGACAGCCCTGATGCAACCGGCTTTTGACGCTGGTATCGCTCTGACGCGTCTCGACGAGCGCATTGCCCGCTCAGCCGTCGGGACAGGCTGGATCGAACGGTCCCATTTCGCCGATGCCTGCGCCTCGCTGTGGATCGACGGCGAACTCGTTCATTTGGAGGACCTTGTCCTCCACGATGCCACCCGCGATATCCGCACCCCGACCCATGAACTCACCATCGCGCGCGACGTCCTGCGCACCCGTCGGCGCATCGCTGCGCAGTCGCCGGGTTGGACTTTATCGGCTGAGGGTATCCGAACTTTGCGACAGACGTCGGATATCAATCCGGCCGGCGTCATTCGACCCCCGGTCGCCATCGATCCGGAAGGGGAGGGGGATGATGGTGATGACGTCGGTAATCTCCCCGGTGTCGATTATGCCGCCATCGATGCGATGCTGGCCCGATCGGAAGCGGCGATCGAGAACGCAACCCGTCCCTGTCGTGCCGGCGGTGGCGGCGCTGCGGAAAAGGATCCCCTGGTGTATGACCTCGACTGGGACGAGGATGCGCGGCTCGATGAATGGCGCGGCGTGCTCCGTCAGGCCGAAAATCTGCCGGCGGTTCCGCAGGCCATCGTCGCCCTTGATGCCTGGAACGAATTGTCCGTCCTTCAACATGCGCCCTGGCTTGGCCGGCTTTTTGCCGCGTCGATCCTGCGGGAAGGCGGGATCACCACCGGCGCCCATCTCGCCGCGATCAATCTCGGCCTCAAAACCATTCCCGTCGATCGGCGCCGGCATCGCGATCGCGAAACCCGGCTGCTGGCCATCGCCCACGGGTTGTTGGCGGCCGCCGAGATCGGCATGAAAGAGCATGACCGGCTGGCGCTTGCGCGCACTCTGATGGAGCGGAAGCTGGAGGGGCGGCGCACGTCTTCGAAATTGCCGAAGCTAGTCGAGCTGGTGATGGCAAAACCGTTGGTGTCGGCAAAGATGGTCGCCAAGACGCTCGACGTCACGCCGCAGGCGGCGCGGCGGATTGTTTTAGAGCTCGGCCTGAGGGAGATGACGGGGAGGGGGAGGTTTCGGGCATGGGCTGTGCTATAGCGCCTTCTTTGGCGGAAATGACGTCGCGATCCTGGTGCCAAGCGTGCATGTGGCACCTCTTCCCGCCGGAAGATCTATCGGATTCAGCTTCTCAATCCTCGGTTCAGGCTTCCCGGGTATAAGCATTCCGTTATCGGTATGGAATTGTTAGAAAGAACAGACCGTTGAGAAAACTAAGTGTGGAGGAATGCGATGCACTCGATCTTGAGCTCAATAAACTGCGGGCGGACGAGAGCCTCGATCCGCGGGAGTCGGAGTTGGTCCTGGGCCGCGTGTTGCAGCCGCTTTTCGGGATCGAAGGTTACGAGGTAGAGCACACTGGCGGGTTGAACGATCAGGGAATCGATTTCCGAGCTTCGCGTATGGTGGATGAGACCACCTCTTCACCCGCCGAGACGATCGGAGTTCAGGCAAAGTTTCACACAAAAGCTGGTCGCAGGGTGGCGATGGGGGACCTGCAAAAGTTGATCGGCGCGGCGTTGCTGCAGGATCTCACTCGCGTCGTGTTGGTGAGCAACGGCGAATTTTCGCCCGAGGCTCATGCCGCCGTCGAGAAAAGCTTGCCGCTTCGAATCAAATTGCTCGACATCGGCGGACTGCGTGGCTGGATCAGTCGCCTGCGCGAGGGGAAGGTCGATGTAGAGGCTGAAGTTCGGATCATGCTGCGCGATCTCAGCAGCGGCCTAGCGCGGTTGATCGCGAAGAGTTCGGATGCCCTTGACCATCTGGAATGGCGCATGGTGGAGCAGGTCGTCGCAGAGGTGTTTGAAGGGTTGGGTTTTGCCGTGACACTTACGCAGGGGTCGAAGGATGGTGGGAAGGACGTTATTCTGACGTGCACGGTGAAGGGTAAGCTTGCCGAGTATTACGTAGAGATCAAACATTGGCGATCATCCACGAAGGTCGGATCGATGGCTGTGGAAAAGCTCTTGAAGGTCATCGTCGAAGAGAAGAAAGACGGTGGGCTCTTCCTGTCGACATACGGCTTTACGTCGAACGCATTCGAGCAGCTCACGACTATTGACAAGCAGAAGCTGAAATTCGGCGATCAGGAGAAGATCGTCGCCTTTTGCCAGACCTACGTCAAAGCAAAGGCTGGTCTTTGGTCGCCGCCGGAGAACCTCACCGAGGTGCTTTTCGCGTAATAGGAACGGCGGCACGGGGGCGGGGTAGCGTCTGGATGCTGGTCTGCTAGGTTGTCGATCCGCCACCGAACAGTGCCTGCCCTTGGCGAAAGTTCATCATGATCTCTACGCAGAGAAACACAGCTATCTGCAAAAAGATGCGCGTGCACCGATCGAGATAGGTCACGTAGGTCATGGACTGTTCTTCCCCGGTACCCCCTTTACCCGCACGGTACAGGACGCTGTGGCGATCTTCGGAAAGTTTGATCCCTCGATGGTGTGAGGCATTTCTGATCTGGTTGTCGATTTCGACACAGAGTTCCTTGAAAGTCGCGTTATTAGCGAAGGGATTGAACTTGCTGGAGTTGTCCAGTTCCCGATATTTCTTCAATGGCAGCCGTTCCCCCTGATCGTATTCGCGCCCGGCATCCAGATTGTTGAGCATCGTGAAGAGCTCTACCAGGCCAGCGAAGGTCTCAAATGCATCTCCGTAGAAGGTTTTCACATTTTCGAAGTTCGTCGAGCCCGCAGCTGCATCTTTTGGCGGTAGGGCGCCAAGTCGGACCCGATAAAGCACTTGAGAAAATTCAGAATAGTTTCGGAAGAAGTCGGTCAGGATCGCGAAATATGCGTCTCGTCTGGAGACTCTAAGATCGGCAAGATAGTGCTTCAATAGGCCGCTAGCATCATTAGCTTCAATGATGCGCTCGACTTCCTTGCTGATTTTTTCAAAGAGCTTGTCGTTATCCGGGCCGACGAGCCTTCGCAGAAAGCGGATGAGCCAATCGTCCAGACTGTCGAGCCTTTCACCTACGTAAAACAGCTCACCACTCTTGTCGATTTCGCGCCTTGAAAGCTTTGACTTGCCCCGTATTTCAAGCCCGATCGCTTTTCTGAGATGCGTCCACTCTGTCGGAAACGTCGGTCTGCGCGCTTCGCAAAAGCCGGACATTGATTCCGCTAAATCCCGGACAGCAGTTTCACTAAAGTCCGGACAGTTTGACGAGGTTGGTCCTCGGCAGCCTGGTTACCATCAGGGTTGATTGATTTCGCCGTTTTCTGCAGCCGTCAAGAGGGGAGCGCTTTTTTGCCTTCGCATGCTCTCGCCCCGGAGGGTGATGCGATGGGCATTGTGCACGATGCGGTCGAGTATGGCGTCGGCGACGGTGCTGTCGGCAATAAGGTCGTGCCAGCTTGCCACGGGGACTTGGGCTGTGATCAGGGTGGATTTTCTCTGATAGCGCTCCTCGACGATTTCGAAGAGGTGGAAGCGCTGCTGATCGGAGAGCGCATGTGTTCCAAAGTCATCGAGGATGAGGAGCTGGACGCGGGTGAGCTTGTCGATGAGGCGAGGGAAAGAGCCATCGAGGCGGGCAAGCGCGAGGTCCTCGAACATGCGCGGCACGCGCACATAGAGCACGGAGTGACCGAGCCTGGCCGCTTGCCTGCCGAAGGCGCAGGCCAGCCATGACTTGCCGGTGCCGGTGTGGCCGGTGATGATCAGGCCTTCATGGGCGGTGAGCCATTGCCCTTGGGCCAGCGCCATGGTGTTGCGCCGGTCGAGACCGCGGGCGGCGGCGAAGTCGATATCTTCGATGCAGGCCTGGGCGAAGCGTAGCTTGGCGGAGGCGAGCCGGTTACGGATGCGTTTGTCGGCGCGCAGGGAGACTTCCCGGTCGAGCATCAGGCCGAGCCATTCATCGCGGCTGAGCTCATTGGCGCCGGACTGCTCGGTCAATTCGCGCCAGGCGGCGGCCATGCCCATCAGTCCGAGGGCCTGCATCTGGTCGAGGGTGGGGTTTGTCAGCATTCTTGCTTCCTTCACTGGTAGTAGGATCGGCCACGGATATTGGTATGCGCAGGCGTGGGGGCCGCATGTTCAGCCTGCGGTCTTTCCCGGTCGAGGCCGGATTTGAGGATGGAGGCGACGGAGGAATAGGTGATGGCATTGATGGTGAGCGCCCGCTCACAGGCCGCATCGAGGCGCTGCGATCCATAGCGCGGCGCCAGCGACAGAATACCCATGGCCGAGCGGTATCCCTGTTCCGGATGCGGCCTGTCGCGCATCATGCGTTCGACCAGGATGGCGGCATTGGGGCCGATCTGGGTCGCACGGCCGATCAGATTGGCCGGCGTGGTGTTGGCATAGCGCTGATGCGCCTTGGGCATATGGTCGTTGACAGTGACGTGGCCGGAACGCTGGGAGCGGCGGACATGGCTGGCAACACGCTGGTGATCATGGAAGATCTCGACCACCCGGTGGGTGAGCCGCACCTGCAGGGTGCATCCGATCAGCCGATGCGGCACCGAGTAGAAGGTCTTGTCGACCTCGACATGATAGTCCGGGTGAACCTTCGCCGACTTCCATTCCGCATATTCGAACGGCACCGCCGGCAAGGGCTTCAAGGCTGCCCGCTCGATCTCCTCGAACAGTTCGCGGCGGCTTTTGCCGACGTGGCGCATCGTCCGGTTGTTCAGCTCCTCGAGCAATTCGGCAATCGCCGTGTTGAGGGCGGCAAGCGAGAAGAAGGTGCGGTTCCTGAGCCGGGCCAGAATCCAGCGTTCCACGATCAGCACCGCGCCTTCGACCCGGCCTTTGTCGCGCGGTTTCCTGCTGCGTGTCGGCAGGATTGTGGTGTCGTAATGCTCCGCCATGGCGGCGAACGTCGCAGTCAACGTCGGCTCGAACCAAAGGGCCTTGGCCACCCCTGATTTGAGGTTGTCGCACACGATTGCCTTGGTGACCCCACCATAGAAGGTCAGAGCACGCACCTGGCCGTCGATCCAATCTGGCAACTGCTGGCTAAAGCTGGCATGGGCGAAGGTCAGGTTGGAGGCGCCCAGCACCGCGACAAAGATTTGGGCCGGATGGATGACACCGGTCGCCGGATCGATCACCGGCACCGTCGGCCCGGCATAGTCGGTCTGCATCACGGCGCCCGCCGCGTGCCGATTGCGGAACGCTACACTCGTGCGCTGCCGAAAGGCGGCAACCTGCTCGCAGAACCACGTGAAGCCGTAACCATCGGGATGGTTGGCACGGTATTCCTGCCATAGAAGCGTCAGCGTCACGCCTTTGCGCTTCAGCTCCCGAACCACCAGCGCCCAGTCCGGCTCGCTGAGATCGCGCGGCGGTCGACCGGCTCGGCCGAACAGCCGCCGCTCCAGCTTTGCATCCTCGTCCGCGCCGACTGGCAACGGCCACGAAAGCCCGGCCTCGCGAGCGCGCAGCAAATAGGTCGATACCGAGCTCTTGCCGATCTTCAGCCGCTCGGCAATCTCGCGCACCGAAAGACCCTCTTCATGGGTCAGGCGCAGAATCGTCCGGATATCCCTCACTGTCGTTCGTCTTGCTTGCTTCCGTCTCGGCATCGGCCCCTCTCAACGTTGTCGTGAGAGGCCTAACAACCAAGACGGCGCAGCCGCGAACCAACCTGTCACACCGCCGCCGGAAACTGTCCGGGATTTAGCGGAATCACTGTCCGGGAATTACTGAAAACTGTGTCCGGAGATTACCGGAAATCCTGTCCGGACTTTTCCGAAACCCGCATCGGTCCTCGTTCGCGCGAGGCTCGGGCCATTTGATCGAGCGATATACCGCGCGAATCCATGGCCTTGACCATCGTCCTCATTTGCTCAAGCCGAGGAAATGACAGCGGTGAATTTGCCTGCCCTTTTGGAATTACAAAGTTGGGGTCCAGATTGACAGTAAGGGCTCCGGCAGCTTCGTCGCTGAACTCAGCGTTGTCGGAACATGCAAATGCCCCTTCGCCGCTTCCGGTCCCAAGGGTGAGCACGACCTCAAGTTCCTCTCCGCAGTTCCTACACTCGAAGTGATGCGGCTGTCGCAGTGCATCGCCAATGGCTATGCGAAGCATATGGGCTTGATCGCATGTCAGGCATCGCAGGTATTTTCGGACGATCACAGAGATTTTCTCATTTGGCGCGGCATATTCGTATGCGGAGGAGCGTTAGCGAGGGAAAAGGCCGAAGCGACCTTCATCATCCATTCCAGAAAAATGAAT
This sequence comes from Ensifer sp. R1-3, assembly GCF_056739175.1. Classification (NCBI taxonomy): domain Bacteria; kingdom Pseudomonadati; phylum Pseudomonadota; class Alphaproteobacteria; order Hyphomicrobiales; family Rhizobiaceae; genus Ensifer; species Ensifer sp. R1-3. Next base: position 150,310 of record NZ_CP096518.1, on the reverse strand, counting down.
GACCCGGTTGCCGAGTTCGACATCCGACGGAGGATCCATGTTCTCAACTATGATCGCCTGTCGGTCGCTTTCGAGGCCAAGAAGGTACCGGTAAAAGTTTCCATTCAGATTTGTCTCGCTCAGATCGTCCTCTGCCCCATCAGGCTCGCGGTAGGAAAGGAGAGGAGAATCAAGCACTACGAACCCCGGATGTGCCAGGTTGTTGTCAGCGCAGTATTGCAAAAGTGAAATCGTGAAAGCCGATTGCGTGATTGCTCTAAGCCCTTTCCCGTAAGAGGTTCTGGCCTTCCCGGAAATGATGAGGTCTTTCGAATTGGTATCAAAATGCACATGTTCGACACCTGGGAACCCCCACGTTTTGAGCACGCTTTCAACGTGTTCCGCGAACGGGGCCACAACGGTGCTGGTCAGACGATTGTTGGACGTGGCATCGCCAGAGTCCCCCTCGTTCTGCCGTTCCAAGGCGGCTTTACGACTGGTCAAATCACTCAGATTGGCAAAGAGCCCGAGCGCCTCGCGCACATTCGCGCCCTTGTCGGCGAGCTCTTTGTATGTTGCACGTTGTTTTCGCAGGTCTGGCGATACGACGGTTTCGATCTCAATCGAGAGTTCGCTCAGTGAATTCTTCATACTGGGAAGCGACTTCTGGATGGATTGCGCCTCCGCCTTCAACGCTGCGATCGTCGTCATCAGCTCGGATTGACGAGACTCAATTTTCTGCATCTCCGCCTCGGCCGCCAGGACGGTCACCTCGACTTCGCCGTGGCAGACCGCGCTGGGATCGTGATGGTCGGGCAAGGCACCGCAGGTGGGGCAAACCTCCTGTTCGAGAACCGAGAAAAAGCTTCCCGCCTCCCGGATACCGAGTAGACGCTCATAGTCCGAATCATAGTGTTCTCGCAAAAGATTGAAACGCTCGAGCAGAGTGGCGATTTCTGTGTATCGATCGTTGGTCGTTTCGAGCCTTTGGATAATGGCCCGCCTCTTGATCGAGATCGCCTTGAACTTTTCTTCGGTGAAAGCAAGCTGTTCGGCTCGCTGGTCCATCGCTTTCGCAAGCCGGTCCTCCTGATCAGACAGTTCGTCGCGTGATCCGGAAATCGTCGTGATGCGTTTTTGAGCGTCCGTGATCAGCTGATCGAGAAGATCGATTTGCGCCAAGCGCTTCTGCTCCTCGGCGGAGGTGCTTTTGCGTGAGAGGAGAGCTGTGTCATCGACGCCGGTCAACAACATCGTAAAAACGGAAGTGTTAGCCGTATTTGCCGTGTAGTTTCCATCAGACAGTGGCGAACGCTTCTGGATTATCTCCTCCTCGTTTACGATCGCCAGCCTCGCGAGGTTGCGGAAGCTCAAGGCCTGGGTTTCATCCTTTGCGTTCTTTTTGATCCGCTTCCCTGCAAGGCCGATCTTGGAAAGAAGAAACGACGAGAGGTTCGTCTCATCGCGCTCGTTGTGTATTTCGCCAAGGGAGCTGCCCTCTGCATCCGGGATCGACGTATGCAAACCCTCGAATGCCTGGAACTGTCCTCCGGCCATGCTTCTGAGCAATGTCGTTTCCGATCCGTCGTCGAAAGCGATGGCAAGCAAAACGCGATCATAGCCTTTTGCCTGCGGAATATCGGGAAGCGGGCCCTTGCCCCCGAGCATGAAATCGATCGCTTCAACAATGTACGACTTCCCGGTGTCGGAAGCCCCGTAGACGACGTTGAGGCCGGACTGGAACGAAACGACAGCCGATTTTCTGTCTGTGCCGTGAAAGGAGAGATAACGAATCTGGAAACCTGAATATGTCATATTGCCGGTCCGGACGCTTCGTCTTGAAATTCAGATACCCAATTGGTGAGGAGATTGCGCATTAATTGGTCAAAATCCTCATCTCTGTAGTTCTGGAAGTAATCTGAGAGCCATTCGGCTCTATCGTACAATTGTCGAAGGTATGGTGTCTGAAGTGAGGTGACAAAAAACTCCGCGTTGTCTCCTGCCTGAAACAGGATCCCGCTTTGATCGACAACCTGTTCGATTAGCCCTCGGGACATCATCAGCGCCACTGCGGACTGTACGGACTTTCTTCGAACTTGGGTGACAGGTGACATGATCGGTGTCGGGGGATGCAAGTCCGCTGGTCCATCGAGTACGCTTGTTCTCACGACAAGATAGTCCATAGCGGTCAGCCGGTTCAGATCCACCGCCCGGGGGAAATTCGCGTGCAGAACAAAAACCGCCCTCACGCCCGTTTCGAACGGACCGTTGAACGCCGAGGCCAAAGGCATTAGCGTCGCCATGTTAGTTTCCCGTCATTCGAAAGCTGATGACAGATGCCCCGGCGATCGATGGGTAGAGCGCTCCTGTTCAGCGGATGAGCATCGAGAACCATGGCCTGCGCTTTCTCGGTCACGGCTATGACTCGCGCATAACCGTCCGAATGTTCTCCATCGTGAGTGTCCAAAACCCCCTCTAGGATTTCGGTCTGCAATCCCTCGAAGGTCCCAGGCTCAACCTTCTCGCGCACGAAAACCCTCAGCGACTCCGCATGGTAAAACGCCTCGCGAGAACGCTGGAAATGGGACTTCAAATTAGCCCACTTATCGAGGTGCGAGGCCGCATTGATTGTCTCGCCCTTGTGCTCTGCGTAGGCATCGAGCAGTTTGCTCGTGTAAGTCGCTTCTGCCTCTCCAATTTCAACGGGAACTGCGTCTGGTCGCGGGCGGGATGGCAATCCACCACCGAACCGGCCCCGATGGTAGGGAGTCTTGGAGTGGGCCTCGATTATCGTTCGAGGCTGTTCAGCTGAGAAGATCCGGAAGTCAAAATCTCTAACATAGTCGAGAAACTTTCCCTCCAGAGTGACCGGCCCAGTTGAAGTGATTTTTCCGGAGATGGCTTTGTCCCATTCCGCTAGTACCTTCGCCTTCAGTTTATCCGCGTTGGCGAGCAACAAAGATAATGATGTCGAGGCGCCTTTCGGGGCGATGAACCGGCAAGCTCTCGGCGCTTTGTATTCTCCTGAGAACGAGTACCATAGCATTTTCCCAATCTCAGGCGCGACAATACCGAAGCTCAAGGGTGAATTGTAGTGCTTGCACTGGTGATTGTCCCAGGTGCCGAGTAGCTGGTCGGCGTCGCAGAAGCCAGCGATATCTATTCCTTTATCGCCAGCTCCGGTCGGGCGCATTACGCTGACATACGTGGACGTGAGCGAGTGGATCCATTCGTCGATGAACGTCTCCCACTCGCTAGCGTCGTAAATCTGGATGATTTTGAGAGGATCGATCTTCGGGCCGTTCTCAAACTCGTTGGCCAGCAGAATTCTGGCTGATGGCAACTCTTTCACCGCACTCTGTAATGATATCAAAGAGACCTGCATTTCAGCCTGGAGCTCGAAGCAAAATTGCAATTATGTAGAGGATTTAGTCATAACAGTAACAGTGACAGATGCAACCCGAAGTATATCGGTCGGTCTTTATGTTTCATTCTTTTTCAACTGAATTCTGTCTCTCGAAATGGTCGACCCCTGATCGTGTGTGATCGCGATAGCCGTCGCTAACACGTTCAGAAGGCGCGGGCGGCTCGATGACGCCGAGAAGCAGCGGCAACTTGCTGTTCTTGAAATCCCAGTTCGCCAGTGGGGTAAACCAGTCCGGCGTCGGTTCACCATCGAGCTGGATGACTTGGTCACCTTCAATCGTCTGGTCAGCATAAAAGCTGCTGAAGATCCGGCTCGCCATGCCGATCCCTTCCCATCCCTGATGTGTCGGCTCGACTGGGTTGGCGACGAATTCGACGCCGGCGATCTGACCACCTTCCATACATGCGATAGGTCCTTCCACTTCCCACTCGCCAAAAAGAAGGAAAATCTGGGCGAGTTTGCGATCTTTCGGATCAGTCAGCTCGGCGTGTCCACTATAGATTTTTGCCGATGCGATGATGAAGTTTGCTAGGCCCTCGTCGCTGACAGACCGCGGCAAGTCCGTCGCAGCGCCGAGCACAAGGCGCAAGGGCGGCTTGGTCATGATCAGTTTCTCTCCGAGCCGCCGGAATTCGCTCGCGAGCATGGCCTCCTGCATCGAGACGCGCAGCCCTCCGCTACTTGTCCGAAAGCGATCCGGCGAGATCAGCGACCAGAACCTCCACGCCGACCAGTAGATCGCGAGCTTGAGCGGCGTGCGAACGGCATCCGCGTAGACCTGCACCGACTCGAGGTACTTCCGCGACATCCGTAACTCCTGCTTGGAGGGGTCCGTATTCCGCACGTTCTTTACCTCCACAAGCCATTGCTCACCATCATCCAGGACGACGCGGAAGTCCGGAGCACGCATGGTCTCCGCCGCATGGACGCGACCGACGTCCTCGGTCTTCAGGAGCTTAAATTGCCCGAGGCTTATCACCGTCGCCTCGAATAGGCGCTCGACCCTCGATCCGTGGATCAGCGCCGGATCGGCAAGAGCTTCCCGCAATCGCGGCGCGGCGTCAGCCATGAAGCGATCGACCAAGCTCGGATCGCCGAGATTGACGCCATTCTTACGTGCGAAGGCCGCCACCGACGCCAACAGATCAAAAGCCTTCTGCCTTTTAGGCGGTTCAGATTGCTCCGCTTCGCTCACAGACCACCTTTGGGGAACGGTTCAAAAATGGACGAGTTCATCTAAGCCTGGAAGGCCGGCGTACCTCGTCGATGGGAATCTCACTTTAAGTGAGTTCCAAGCGAAAATCGAACCATGTGCTTAACTTCAAGTTCAGAGCTGCTGTCGTTGGTCGAGCTCATAATGGCCACTAAAGAGCGGTTTCAGTGGCTCATCCAGAAGCCAATAGTTGTTTCTAACAGTTGAAGCTTGGTGCGTCGATCAGGCATTACTACCTGCCATCAGCCGCATTTGAGCCGTTCGCGGTGTTGTTGTTTTGTTGGAGGGCATGAACGGGGACATGGGAGCGAACTTGTACGATTTGCTGGCGAGCAAACTCCAGGCGATGACGCATGATCAATTGACGAATGGTTTGCCCAAGGAGCTGGGATTTTCCATCCCAGTAGCCGAGGGCATGTCAAAACGTCAGCGTATCGACGCGGCGTTCGAAGCGAGATCGGAAAAGGAAATCGCTGATTTCGCGCTCTCGCTGTCGGCCCGGAGCGACGACATTGATCTGGACGAGGCAGCGAGGGTGGTTCTCGAGAGAGGTTCTCCGCCAATCACCGAAATCACGCGGCGAGATGTTGCCAAAGCCTTCGGTTACGATCTTGCTGGCGACAGGCCTTTAGTCGAAATGATCGGGCAGCTATTTGTCATCAGCGACCCTTTCGAGAGTTTCTTTGGTACCTCCGACAAAAGCCTTCGCCATCGCATTGAAAAGCATATGGTCGAGAACGACATGGACTGGACCGTCGAATTTCTCTTCCAAGAGATCGGCGCCCTCCACTGTTCGCGCGCCCGCTTTGCGGACCTGATAGAAATGGCTGTCCACCCGTTGGCGCGACGCGGCGCCGATCAGGTCGCCATCGTCGATAAGCTCAACAAAATCGTTGCTCGCGACGGTTATCATCTGACGGTCACCGACCAAGAGTCGAGTTTTCCTGTCTACGAATTGCAAGCGATCCGCCGTGGGGTTGCTGGCCAGGCAAAGAACCTGATCTTCGCGTCACGCGGACCAAAGCCTGAGCTTGGCTTTGCGGATGCCATCAACAACGAAATAGTGGTGCTCTCGGGACGGGAGAGCTGCCTGATCTATGATCGGCCTCTGGGCACAGAAGGGCTTTTGTGGACCGATCTGGTCGATTGGTGGCGTGACCATCCGGAGCGAGAAGAAGGGGACGTTGCGAAGAACCTTGGCGCACGTCTGCAGCAATCTCTCATGTCTGACGGGGAGCGAAATCTCTTCGCCACCTATTTTAAGGCGTTCCGGGAACGCATGGGGGCGCGGCTTCCGGCGCTCATACCGCAGGTCTATTTGCACTATGACCCGGCGGTCGTGAAACTGCTTCGCGCTCGCCTACCTTTGCCTCGCCAGCGTATGGATTTCCTGTTGCTTTTGCCGCAGCGACAGCGCGTTGTCATCGAGGTCGACGGCAAGCGGCATTTCAGCAAAGACGATAAACCTTCGCTGGATGTCTATGCGAATATGGTTTCCGCGGATCGGGAGCTACGTCTCGCCGGCTACGAAATCTTCCGTTTTGGAGCAAACGAGATGGTCAGGCGTGACCATATCGCCCGCTTGACGTCGTTTTTCGAGCGGCTCTTCAGGGCGAATGGAATTGATCCGGGTTAGATCGAGTTCAGATTCGGTCATTGTCGACAGGGGATTGAGGGATGGAGCTGGAGCCTGAAAAGATTGAGGCATTGTGGCGGGCGCTGCAGTGCCCAACGCCGAAGTCGTCTGCCATTCCCAGAAGTATTGAGGATCGCCTGGTCGAAGACGGATGGGTATCGGACACGGAGTTGGAAGATATTTTGTTCGCTCTCGACCGCAGAATGGATCCTCCGGCGGTAGTCGATCCGGCAGAAGTCGCGTCTATGCTCAATATCCCTCACAGGTCGGTCTATCCTCGCCCTCAACGACGAAGTGAGGATGTCTTGGGGTTTCGCCGACTGGCAGCGACCGATGCCACGGCACTTTGTATCTGGCTCGAGCGGCTTGGTTTCAGCATCGATGTGTCGTCGTTGTGTAGCCGACTCAAATCGAATCTTGAGGGGCGGCCATATCTCACGGACGAGGAAATCTCCGTCCTGTTCTATGAAGGCAACCGCCATCGTATGTCGCCGATCACCCTAACCACCCCGCACCGGCCCTGGCGGGGCATGAATACCTCAAAATTCAAGACGGAAAGTGGCTACCGGATCGAGTACAGGATGGACGACGACGGGGTCCCGATGACGCTTTCTGTCCACGCGCCCAAATATCGCAAGCCGCCTCCAATGCAATCCGCCGAGTGCCCTGACTGTGGTGTGACTTATATTCAGGGCTCGCCGACGGACGAGCGCGAACACCGAAAATCTCATCGCCGCTGGTCGGCTGTCGTTGATCCCAATCCGCACCGGCAGTTGGCAGAAGCGCTCGAGCGCGACCTTGATGCGGTCTGGGTGGGCGCCGATGCCCCGAAATGGAAACGGGCGGAGGTCTATGAGCGCGCCCGGTTGTTCCGACGCGAGTTTGGATATGATTTCGTCCAGTGGTCGGTCGAGCACGATCCCGATGGTGTCGCGTTTCTCTTTGTGGATGAAAATGTAAGGATCGTAGGTGCATGTGCATTCCGGCCGCAGCGGGAGACCATGGGTCGTCCGTGGCGACTGGATTGGATATGGCTTTGCCCTTCTGCGCGCCGCGAAGGCAGGCTCGGCCATCAGTGGGATCGGTTCCACCAGCGCTTCGGTGCTTTCGACATCGAACCACCGATCTCGGAGCCTATGAAGGCTTTTTTGATTAAGCAGGGTTGTGCCCATCTCATAAGATAGTGGCTGTGTTGAATGCAAACGGGAGAACATCAGTTTGAAAATTGAGAGGGCTGAGATTGAGCACTACGGCGTATATCTTAAAGACAAGTCTCGGCCGCCGAGCCGCGGTGGAAACAAGAAGGCGTGGCATCAGCACGTCATGACGATTGGCGGAGAGAACTATTCGTTTCTTGCGGCCTGGTCGGGCAAGTTCGTTTTTAAGGGGGAAACGGTCAGCTTCGATTGGGATTGGGACATCAGCCAGAAGTATCGGAATGTTGATGTGATGACGGTTGTCGCTTTCGGCAAAGACGAGAAGGAGACGCGGCGCGGAGAACGAGGGTTGAAGCCTTGGCGCACTGCCACTACGAGGCCGCCTGGACGCCGCAGCGAATGGGACGATTGAGCCGATTGCCTTTTCGAAAGGACGAGCAACAAATGCACGAAGCGTTCGGGGCTTTTACCGAGAACCTGAATCATTGAATCATTGAAGCCCTTTTAGCCCAAGAGGCAGTAACGGACGCTATCCTTCGTCCGGAATTTCCAGGGTCAGGTGTCTATATGTTTTCAGAATCGGGGAAGAACCTTTATGTCGGCCGCACCCGCAACGTACGCAAGCGCTACGGTCAGCACACTCGGGAATCGAGCGGCCACAATGGTGCTCCGTTTGCGTTCAAACTCGCCCGCGAGGCTAGCGGCTTTCACCGATCCGATTATCGGCAGGGAGAGACTTCTCGTGCCCGCCTCCTGCTCAACCAGAGTTCGCCCAAGCTTTTGCCAACGCAATCGAACGTATCAGGCGAATGGAATTCCAATTCGTTGCGGAAACGGACCCAACGCGTCAATGCCTACTTGAGGTTTATGTGTCGGTTGTCTGCGGTTCTCCATACAATGATTTCGATACACATTAAGACCGCGTTCCTATTCTAGCGCAGCCACGACCGCTTTTCGTTTCTCTTCCACGTCGACGAAATGTTTTTCTAGCTCGAGAGGTAGTGGTTTATCGGGCTCTGGTAAATGGAGTAAGTGGCGCCAGCGCTTGTCAAGCGCGTCGAGCGACACTTCATCGACCAGTCCGCGCTTGGCTTGACTGGCAAAAATTTCGCGTAGTTCGACAGGAAGTGCTTTCCCCTCCTCCATTCGCTTTGCAATCCAAAGCGTGACATCGACCAGTTCCAGCCCTGCGCTTTCGTCGCCAGGGGTGAACGTAGGCGGGACCTCGGGCATCATAGAATAGTCGAACCTCGGCATGCCTGGTCCCATATCGGTACTGTGCTTCGCCGCCCGCAAGCTTTCATACCAAGCTGCCAATTCCCCCTGAGCTTTGTTGAATTCGGTCTGGCGGTCGACAGTAATTTTTCGGACAGGTCGCCCCTTCCTCACGGATTGCACCGCCATAACCTGCATAACCTGTTGAAACCCCACGAGGTTGGGTGAGATTTGGAGGGCGGTGTCATGGTTACCTGCGCCATAACCTATCTCGAATGGGTTGGCTGCAGCCCATTTCAGTGCTCCGGTTGCGAGATCGCGAGATCGTTGATCGGGAAGCTGATTCACTCGGGAGAGCAATGTGTTGCAGAGAGTGACGAGTGCTTCAGCACATTTGGCGGTGTTGACTTCCCTTCGGGCGGCCCACGCGTCTTTCCTAAGTTGATCGTCAAACAGCGAAGCTATCTTGAACAGCATCACGTAGCGAAGTGGGGTAAAGTAGTGGTGCCACGACACTGCTTCATTGATACCTGAGTCGAAAACCTGATCGTAGAAGCAGATGATAGCATGGTCAGCTTTGGTCACTTTGAGCATCGAGAAACGGAGGTCATGTTTCCTGCTGAATGATGCAATTCGCTGGGCAATGGGGATCAAGCGTCCAGCGCCAAGTTCGGCCGCATGGATTCGTTTGACACCTAGCACTTTCCTCAACTCCACGAGCAACGGCTCTGCGATGATATCCAGGTTCGCTGAGCAGCCGAGCACCCCGTAATAGAGTTTGGGTTGGTTGGCATCAAATAGGTTGAGGCCCGTGTTTCCGCTTTCATCAATAAAGTAATACATTGTTCCCTAACGTTGCGTCCGAACTGGAACGAAGGCGATCTGAAACGGGTGCAGTTATTCTGGCATTGCCCGCTGCAGTGGTTCGCCGTCTCTTGCGACAATCGACGAACCATAGGGCTCACGAGACGAAATGACGAGTGCATTGTCCGGAAGCGGGCGGGCAAGCTCTTTCGCCTCGTCCCAAGGCGCTCGCATCCAGACGTCAGTTTCTTCCGGCGTCAGCAGCAAGACAGGCATGGCCTTCTCGTGGATTGGCTTCACGAGATCATTCGGATCCGTGGTCAGGAAACCATAAAGATCATCTGTCGTCAGGCCATCCTTGACCTTCCGGACGCTCTTCCACTGCGACACGTGAATGCCGGCAAAAAACATCAGCGACTTTGCCTCATCGCGGGCAAACCAGGCATTGGGCACATTTCCGCCTTCCTGTTTGCTCGCCGGATCCGGCTCGGCGAAGCTTGTGACCGGGACGAGGCATCGATGTTCGACGCCGAACCAACGCGTCCAGTGCGGGAAATTGAGCTTACGCACGCTGGTCGTCCCGCGGTCGGCCTCCATGCGGATCAGCTCCTCAAGATCGAAGGGCTTGCCTTTCGCTGCGAGCTTCTCGGCCTTGGCTTTGGCTGCTTTCTCGAGTGTGAAGCGAGGGGAGGGCAAGCCCCATCTCGCATGCACGAGCTGCTTCTTTCCATCCGCAGTGTTGCGGACGATCGGTCCCATCTGGTCGGGGTTCATCTGATAGGCCGGCATCAGGTTGATCAGGCTTTCGGCATCCTGGGCCCATTTCGAGACCCAGTCCTTGTCTTCCATCCGGTAAAGATTGCACATTCCACGCCATCCACTTCGCCAGGTCGAGCGGAGCAATCTAGCGGATGTCACCGATCGCTAGTCAAGGCGAAAGACGTCGGCGTTGTCCTGGCGTTCTCGCAGACCTTTGTAGGAAGGGTGTCGCAGTTTGCCGTCCGTGGTCCAGGCCCGAAACTCGATCTCGGCGATCAGGGTCGGCTCGACCCAGACGATATCGGCGTTTCCGGAATAGGAAACAGGCGGCTGCTTCCGCTTCCACCGCAGTCTGTCCAGCATCTTGCGCAGCCTGATCATCTCGGCTTGCCGGAAGCCTGTACCCACGCTTCCGACATGGACGAGCTCATGACCGCGATAAGCGGCAAGCACCAGCGAGGCGAAGCCGCCGGGCGACGCCGTGGAGGTCTCATAGCCGACTACGAGGAAAGCTTCGCTCTGGACGCATTTGATCTTGACCCAGTCACCGGTCCGGCCGGAGCGGTAGGGCTGATCGAGGTGTTTGCCGACGATGCCCTCCAGGCCGAGGCGGCAGACATGCTCAAGTAGGACCACCGGGTCCGCGTCAAGCGTCTCCGAAAGGCGGATGGCCCCATTCTGGTCACCTGTTGAGCCGCTCAAAGCGTCCTCGAGAAGATGGCGGCGCGACCGGTACTCAACTCCACGCAGATCATGGCCGTCGAGATAAACGAGGTCGAAAGTGTAAAGGATAGCCTCAGAAGCGCGAGTGCCAGCCTTCTTACCGGAGGCGCCGAGTGACTGCTGCAAGAGCCCAAAATCCGGTCTCCCCTCGTCATCGAGCACAACGGCCTCGCCATCGAAGATCATCGTCGCCGGCCCAAGCGCTCGGGCTGCCTCTGCGATGGCCGGAAACCGATGTGTCCAATCATGGCCGCCACGCGTGAGGATGCGCACCCCTTGCGGCTCGATGTGGACCGCCAGTCGATAGCCGTCCCATTTCAGCTCCCAGCTCCATTGGTCGCCTTGCGGAGGCCGGGCCTTCAGCTGCGCCAGGGCCGGCTCGACGCGGTCAGGCATGGGATCGAACAGAAGCTGTGGCTGCGCCGGGTTGTGCTTCCGCCGCGGCTTTGAGCGGATCGGGGCTTCGGTATCACGAAGGAGCGGCTTTGATGTCCGGGGCGTCGTCATTCCGACAGTTAAGCACAAAAACCTTACGAACGTTGCACAATCGCATACCTGTTCCCGCTACTCTTTTTAGGGGGCCCGGAAGCGCTGCAAAAAAGTTTTTGCCTTAGAGGTTTGATTCCACTTCGAATTCTTCGGGTTTGCTAATGCTAGGATAAGATCCCTAGTCTTCATGGCGCTTGACTCTTGGGTGGCATGAGAACAAACAATGAACAGACAGCCCGCACGACATGATGTCGATCCTTTGAACACGACCTTGAAGGGAGCCGTGAACGATGACTGCTGCCCGCAACAGGGTGATCTGCGACTTGCGCGACCGCATCGCGTCGATGGAGGGCGTATCCGCGAAACGGGCCGGAACGCTTTCCTTCGGCGTTCCCGAGATCGATGCAGCGCTGCCTGGGGGTGGCCTTGCCTATGGGGCGCTGCATGAGTTTGCAGGCGGCGGGTCAGGCACCGTCGATGGAGCGGCCGCCGCCCTTTGTGTTGCCGGCATTGCCGCGCGAACGAAAGGCCCCGTCATCTGGTGCCTGACGCGGCCGGATCTGTTCTTTCCAGCTCTTGCCCAGGTTGGCCTGCATCCCGACCGCGTCATCTTCGTCGAGTCCGACAGGGAAGAGGACGTGCTGGCCAATATGGAGGAAGGCTTGTCCTTTGGCGGTCTCGGCGCCGTCGTCGGCGAGCTTGTGCGCCTGCCCATGGTCAGCTCCCGGCGGCTCCAGCTGGCTGCCGAGCGCACGGGAACGATGGCTCTCGCGGTCCGCCGATGGCGGCGGCAGACAGAGGCAAATGACTTCGGACAACCCACGGCCTCGACAACCAGATGGCGGGTGAGTGTGATGCCGTCCGAAGAGTTGCCGGTACCGGGGGTGGGCAGGGCTCAATGGTTTCTGGAATTGATGCGCGTGAAAGCGGGTGAGTGTGCTGAGTTTCTCGTGAGGGCGTGCGATGACAAGGGTCGTCTCGATCTTTCTTCCGGATCTGCCGACGGATCGCATTCGTCGGGCCGATCCTTCTATTCCGCCTGAGCAGCCCATCGCCGTGATCGCCAGAAGCGGCTCAAAGCGGTGGGTGTCGGCTGCTGATGCGTCTGCCCGTAAGGCCGGCGTGCATGTCGGCATGGCGGCGGCAAAGGCGCAGTCGCTGTTTCGCGGCCTGATGCTGGTTGACGCGGACCCCGAAGCCGATCGAGCCGCACTCGAACGCATCACGCTCTGGGCGCTCACAATCTATTCGCCAATCGTCGCCGTTGATGGCGTCGACGGCATCGTCATGGATACCGAAGGCGCTGACCATCTGCAGGGCGGCGAGCTGCCGATGGTGACTGGCATCGCCAACCGGTTCCTGGCAAGAAAGCTGACAGCGCGTGTGGCGGTCGCCGACAGCTGGGGTGCGGCCCATGCCTGTGCTCGTGCGATCAGTCGCGAGACGATCGTTGTTCCCCCCGGCGAGACGGTCCGCGCCGTAGAGAAGCTGCCGATCTCGCTTCTGCGCCTGCCTGCTAAGATTGTCGCTGACCCGCGCATTCTTGGTTTCCAGACGATCGGCGAGCTTGCCAACACCCCGCGGGCGCCGCTCACTCTCCGCTTCGGTCCGGAAGTTGGCCGCCGTCTCGACCAGATGCTCTGTCGTGTTGCCGAGCCGATCGAGCCCATCCGCACCTCCGAGCTGGTTGAAGTCTCAAAAGCCTTTGCCGAATCGATCGGGGCAGCCGAGACGATCAACAAATATGTCGGTCGCCTTGTCGTGCAACTCGTCGGTGAACTCCAGAAGCGCGGGCTTGGCGTGCGCCGCGCCGATCTCATTGTCGAGAAGGTCGATGGCACGAAACAGGCGATCCGGGCGGGAACAGCCAAGCCTGCCCGCGATATTGCCTGGCTGACAAAACTGTTTCGGGATCGGACGGAAAAGATTGAGCCGGGCTTCGGGATCGAAAAGCTCACCCTTGTGGCCGTTATGGCCGAGCCCTTAGAGGAGACACAGAGAGCGTCTGCTCTGGTCGAGGATGAGGTCACCGACATCACCCCGCTGATCGATATCTATGGCAATCGTGGCCAACGGGTTTATCGAATCGGACCGGTTGCTTCCGATGTGCCGGAACGCTCCGTCCAGCGGATCAGCCCCGTTGCTGAGCCGATCGCCGTTGCCTGGGTCAGCCATTGGCGCCGGCCGGTCCGGCTTTTGCCACATCCGGAGCTGATCGAGGCAATCGCGTTGATGCCCGACCGGCCACCGGTCTCCATCGTCTGGCGTGGCAAACGCCGCAAGGTCAAGCGTGCCGATGGCCCCGAACGCATTTTCGGGGAGTGGTGGCAGCGCGACGCCGAGATGGACGCCGTGCGCGACTACTTTGTCATTGAGGATGCGGCAGGCGAGCGCCTGTGGGTGTTCCGCTCCGGCGACGGTGTCGATCCCGAGACCGGCTCTCATCGCTGGTTCTGTCACGGGATTTTCGCATGAGCTACGCGGAGCTTCAGGTCACGACACATTTTTCGTTCCTGCGCGGCGCCTCGTCCGCGCAGGAACTGTTCGCGACTGCCAAAATCTTAGGGATCGAGGCACTCGGCGTCGTCGATCGCAATTCGCTGGCCGGGATTGTTCGCGCTCTTGAAGCATCCCGCGCCACAGGTCTCCGGCTCGTCGTCGGCTGTCGTCTCGATCTGGCCGACGGTATGTCGCTGCTCGTCTATCCGATGGATCGAGCTGCCTACTCACGCCTGACACGGCTGATTACACTCGGCAAGTCGCGTGGCGGCAAGGACAACTGCATTCTGCACTGGGATGATGTCATCGCCTATTCGGAAGGCATGATCGGCATTCTGGTGCCGGATCTGCCGGACGCCACCTGCGCCGCACAGCTTCGCAAGATGGCGCAGCTGTTTGGTGATCGGGCTTACGTGTCTCTCTGTCTGCGCCGGCGCCCCAATGACCAGATGCGGCTCTATGAGATTTCCAACATGGCGGCACGGTTCAAGGTGAAGACGGTCGTCACCAATGACGTGCTGTTTCATGAGCCGGGCCGTCGGCAGTTGCAGGATATCGTCACCTGTATCAGGCACAACACCACGATCGATGATGTCGGTTTCGAGCGCGAGCGCCACGCCGACCGGTATCTGAAGCCGCCGGAAGAGATGGAACGCCTGTTTCCGCGCTATCCCGAAGCTTTGGCACGAACGATGGAGATTGTGCGGCGCTGCAAATTTTCGCTCGAGGAGCTCACTTATCAATATCCGGAAGAGGCGATCGTGCCGGGCAAGGACGCCCAGGCCTCGCTGGAGCACTACGTCTGGGAATGCGTGCCCGACCGCTATCCGGAAGGACTGCCACCGGATGTCTTGAAAACCGTGCGGCACGAGCTCGATCTCATCCGCACCATGAAATATGCGCCGTACTTCCTCACGGTGTTTTCGATCGTACGCTTTGCCAGAAGCCAGGGCATTCTCTGCCAGGGCAGGGGATCGGCGGCCAACAGCGCCGTCTGCTTTATCCTCGGCATCACCTCGATCGACCCCTCGACCAATGATCTGCTGTTCGAGCGCTTCGTCAGTCAGGAACGTGACGAGCCGCCGGACATCGATGTCGACTTCGAGCATGAACGGCGCGAGGAGGTCATCCAATGGATCTACAAGACCTACACGAGAGACAAGGCGGCGCTCTGCGCGACAGTCACCCGCTACCGGGCCAAGGGTGCGATCCGCGATGTCGGCAAGGCACTCGGCCTGCCTGAAGACGTGATCAAGGCGCTGTCGTCCGGCATGTGGTCCTGGTCGGAGGAAGTACCCGACAGAAACATCCGGGAACTCAATCTCAACCCCGACGACCGCCGTCTGGCGCTCACCCTGAAACTGGCGCAGCAGCTGATGGGGGCACCGCGCCATCTCGGTCAGCATCCAGGCGGCTTCGTCCTCACCCACGACCGGCTGGACGATCTCGTGCCGATCGAGCCGGCGACAATGAAAGACCGGCAGATCATCGAATGGGACAAAGATGACGTCGAGGCGCTGAAGTTCATGAAGGTGGATGTGCTCGCACTCGGCATGCTGACCTGCATGGCAAAGGCCTTTGATCTCATCCGCGAACACAAGGGCGAGGATCTTGATCTGTCGAAGATCAAGCAGGAAGATGCCGCCACCTATGCGATGATCCGCAAGGCGGATTCGCTCGGCACATTCCAGATCGAAAGCCGCGCGCAGATGGCGATGCTGCCGCGCCTGAAACCCCGCACCTTCTACGATCTCGTCGTGCAGGTGGCGATCGTTCGGCCAGGTCCGATCCAGGGCGACATGGTGCATCCCTACCTTCGTCGACGCGAAGGCAAGGAGCCGGTCGAGTATCCCACACCTGAGCTGGAAGCGGTGCTCGGCAAGACCCTGGGCGTGCCGCTGTTTCAGGAAAGTGCCATGCGCGTCGCAATGGTCTGTGCCGGCTTTACGGGCGGTGAAGCTGACCAATTGCGCAAATCCATGGCCACCTTCAAGTTCACCGGTGGCGTCTCACGCTTCAAGGACAAGCTGGTCTCCGGCATGGTGAAGAACGGCTATTCGCCGGAGTTTGCCGAAAAGACCTTTTCGCAGCTCGAAGGCTTCGGCTCTTATGGTTTCCCCGAAAGCCACGCGGCGTCCTTCGCGCTGATTGCCTATGCATCGAACTACATCAAGTGCCATTATGCAGACGTCTTTTGCGCAGCCCTTCTCAACAGTCAGCCGATGGGCTTTTACGCGCCGGCGCAGATCGTCGGGGATGCGATCAAGCATGGCGTCGAGGTGCGGCCGGTCTGCGTCAACCGCTCACGCTGGGACTGCACGCTGGAAAAGATCGGTAGCACCGACCGGCATGCTGTCCGGCTCGGGTTTCGGCAGGTGAAGGGACTGGCTGTGGCAGACGCAGCCCGGATCGTGACGGCGAGGATGAACAGCCCTTTCGCGTCTGTCGATGACATGTGGCGCCGGTCCAGTGTGCCGACGGAAGCCCTTGTCCAGTTGGCAGAGGCCGATGCCTTCCTGGCATCGCTCAAACTCGAAAGGCGCGATGCGCTTTGGGCAATCAAGGCCCTGCGCGATGAGCCATTGCCGCTATTTGCCGCCGCGGCCGAGCGTGAGATGGCGGCAATTGCGGAGCAACAGGAGCCGGAGGTTGCTCTTCGGCAAATGACAAACGGCCATAACGTCATCGAGGACTACAGCCATACTGGGTTGACGTTGAGACAGCATCCGGTTGCGTTCCTGCGCAAGGACCTGTCGGCACGCAATATCGTCACCTGCGCAGAGGCGATGAACGCGCGGGACGGCCGGTGGGTTTATACGGCCGGCCTGGTGCTGGTCCGGCAAAAGCCCGGATCGGCCAAGGGCGTCATGTTCATCACCATCGAGGACGAAACGGGGCCGGCCAACGTCGTCGTCTGGCCCACCTTGTTCGAGAAGCGGCGGCGTGTCGTGTTGGGCTCTTCGATGATGGCGATCAACGGCCGGATCCAGCGGGAAGGGGAGGTCGTCCATCTTGTCGCACAGCAGCTGTTCGACCTGTCGGCGGACCTTGTCGGTCTGGCTGATCGGGATACCGAGTTCAAGCTGCCGACCGGTCGCGGCGACGAGTTTGCCCATGGCGAAGGCGGCCGCGATCCGCACAGCAGGCCAAAGCCGGTTGTCCCGCAGGACATGTTCACGCCCGATCTCCATATCGATACGCTGAAGGTGAAGGCGCGGAATTTTCATTGATGCTGAACCATTGAAAAAACCACGTTGCGGCAGCTAGAAGCAAACTCACCGCGTCGCCGGCGTCCACACCGCTATTGCCGGTTAGCATCGTTGGGAATTCGACCCCCCCGGTTACGATCTGGCAGGCCATCACTCCGGGCAGGCCGTTGATGTGGAGGATGACGTCACGAGCGACCGCTTAAATGGAGGTCGCGACCTTCGCTCAGCTGAGGCGTGAGCTTCTTCCGGTATAGCTGGGCATGTTTCCGGAGCCAACCGTTTGCTAAAATTCTGTTGTAAATTATCACAGTATGATGCACGTATCTGTTATTAATGCATTGCCTCGGCTGACGAGCCCCTTCAACACAAGCGGATAAATAGAGCTATGAATGACATCTCGGCAACTCTGGAAACGGAAGAGAAGCCACGTGTGCAGACGGCGGCGCGGACCGTCCGCGTCCTGACCGAGGTAGCCATCGCGGCTCCGAGGGGTGTCTCGGCTAAAGCCATTAGTGACAGCCTGGGCTTGCCGCGTCAGGTCGTCTACCACCTAGTTCATACTTTGGTAAATATGGGCATCCTTCGGAAGGCGAACGGAAGCAACTATGTGCTCGGGTTGGCTGTGGCGCCGATCGCAGAGGGTTTTCGGCTCCAGTTGGGTGCAGGAGACCTACTGTCCCGTTACGCGGTCATGGCTGCCAACGCGACAGGTGAAACCGCCTATGTCGTTGGGTGGGTCGGGGATGAAATTGTGGTCATGGCATCGGCGCGCGGAAGCTCTGCGATCGCAGCCCAGGAGATTCCACATGGCGCAGCGGGAGATGCACATGCCCGCGCAAGCGGGAAATTGCTTCTAAGTCAGCTCTCGACCGAAGCGCTCGACAACTATCTTGCCCGCCATCCCCTCAACGGTCGCACGCCCAACACCATTACCAAACGGCAAGTCCTCGACGAGGCCTTTGTAAAAATTCGGGAGGAGGCTGCCGCCTACGATCACGAGGAATGGACGCCCGGCCTCGCTTGCATGGCAGTGCCACTGGGGTCACGAAGGGCAATCCGCATGGTTCTGGGAATTTCCGCTCCGGCAGAGCGGTTCTATGAGAACCTTGAGCGATACAGAAGCACCTTGGTCAACATCGCCAGTTTTCAAGAGACTGGCGACTAAGGGCTTCTTTAGCGTCTGACAAATTCCCTAGCGAGCCCACGATCATCCGATTGCGAAGTTATAATAATCCTACAAGACATCAAATAATGATGCTTTTTCGTTTTCATTGGCTATCGTGTATGTTTATTTGATGTCGCTATTGACATTCTGCTCTATTTTGTGGCTGGTGGAGAGCGGGAAGCCGCGATTGCCTAAGGTGCAGGCGCGGTGAGAGCAGTTGCCATCATGGCGGCAGGAGCCGAAGCCTCGGCAGGGAGAGCAGATGATTTTAGGACCCTGGCATTTCTCGTGGACGGTCGCTGAGATCGAACGCTCGATCGCGTTCTATTGTGAGAACTTCTCCTTCGAGGTTGTTCACCGTCAGGAGCAGTCGAACGGCTACACCGAGACCCTGGTCGGGATACCGGGAGCACATCTCAAGGCCGCTCTTCTTAGGTTCCGCGGTCTGCCAGCCCCGGCGTCCAATCATGTCATCGAACTAATCGAGTATGTCGGCCCCAAAGGCACGAAGCTAGACACCACGCCCAACAACATCGGGGCAGCCCATTTGGCATTCCTGGTCTCGGATGTCCCGGCAAAATACCAGGAGTTGAAAGACAAGGGCGTTAGGTTCTTGTCCCCGCCGGTGGCGATTACAGGCGGGGTCAATAAGGGGGGATACACCTGCTACCTCAAAGATCCGGACGATTTCACACTGGAGATTCTCCAGCCCTCACCCGAACGGCTTCAGGCAGCTTTCGCGGCCGCGGGAATCAGCGGCAGCCCAGACGACTAATGTCCGTGAGACGAATAATCGTTTTGACATCAACACGCCATGCTGGCGTTTCTTCGGAGGAGGATGAAAGTGAGGAAGCGATACCTGAAACTGTTTGGCGTACTAGCGATTGCCACATATATCCTGAGCCTGCCTGCGCAGGCTCAGGAGAAAAAGCTCGACCGGCCGGTGAAATTCGGCATCGTGTCGGCTCTCTCCGGCGACGCGGCCGCATTCGGCAAGCCGTTTGTCGACGCGATCAAGGTTGCGATTGATGAGCTGAACGCGAGAGGCGGCCTGCTTGGCCAGCCCATCGAGATGATCGCTTATGATGATCGCGGGGTCCCTGATCTCGGTCTTCAGGTCGCCAAGAAGCTTGTCCTTGAGGATCATGTTGACACGCTTCAGCCAGGCAGCACGAGTGGTGTCATCTTCACTGCCATGCCGGTCGGAAAGGACCAGAAAGTTGCCATGTGGGGCTATGGCCTTGCCGAGCAATGGCTTGTCGAGGGGGAGGGGATGATCTTCCGCTCGGCTTCGTCCGACAAAGTTCGCCTGACGGCGCTTGCGAAGTACGCCCACGATCAGCTCGCGTTGAAAAAAGTTGGCATCCTCTACATCGACAATTTCTACGGACAGTCGGCTCGTGACGTTTTCAAGGCTGCCTATAAGAGCGCTGGAAACGATGTCGCAACGGAAGTCAGCCACAATGAAGGGGCCCGTGATATCAGCTCTCAGCTGCTCCAGCTCCGCACGAAGGGACTCGACGGAATTTTTGTCGCAACCACTGGCGCGGGCTTTGGACCGTTGGTGCGCCAGGTCCGGCAATTCCTTCCCAAAAACGTTGTGGTGATGACGGACGCCCAGTCGGCTGATCCCAAAATCCGTGCAGAACTCGGAGCATCGGCAAATGGCATTATTTATGCTGGGACGCCCATGGTTCCACAGAATACGGATCCACTTTCGCAGGAATGGATTGCCCGTTTGAAGGAAAAGACCGGGCTGTACCAGGAAATCATGAGCCGCGCGGTGACCGGTGTGCTCGTCATGGCAGACGCCATCAAGAGGGCGGGAACAGTCGACCCCATCGAAGTCATGAAAGCTGTTCATCACACTCGAGGGCTCGCGACACCTGTCGGAACCTACACTTATGATCCCCGTGATGGCGAAGGCTTGAAGACCGCGCTGGTCATGAAGGCAGCGGACATTCCGGAAAAGGATGAAATCCTGACCACCGTTCGCATCGACGAGCCCCTGTATGAGAAGCGCCTCAACTACGACCGCTTCTTCGGCCCGGATTATACCAAGTCGCTATACGAGTTTCACAACGTTCAGTGACGTTTGTCACAAGAGCTGCAGCGTGTTTGGCGCTGCAGCCAACCTAGACTTAGCTCGGAGAGTGTAATGGAATTTGACCTGGGCTTGGTGATGAACCAGCTGGTTTGGGGTGTCATGGTTGGTGTGGGCTTCACACTGATGGCTATGGCCTTCAGCCTGATCTTCTCAACGTCCAACATGATCAACTTTGCCATCGGCGAGTTTGCAATGCTGGCCGCCTACTTCTGCTACACCGCACTCTCTCACGTTCCCGGCGGGTTTGTCGGCGCGGCTCTCGTCTCAATGGTCGGGATTGCCGCTTTCGGGATGCTTGTCGAGAGGATTGCCTTCCGACGCCTCTACAAGCTTGACCATATCCTGGTTCTCATCGGAACCATCGGTCTGTCCGCGATTATCAAGAACCTGACGTTGATCATTTTCGGACCCTACGCTTTCAGCTTTCCCCAGTATTTCTCCCCGGAACCGATCATCATCGGCTCGCTGATCCTGATCCCGCAAAACGTTATCGTGGCGCTCGTCGGCGTGGTCGTATTGATCGTGTTCCAGATCTTCATGAAGTACACGCGCCTTGGCCTTGCGATGCGTGCGACGGCGGAAAACTTCCATGGCGCGACGCTGGTCGGGATCAACACCGCACGCTGCGTGAATCTATCCTGGGGGCTGGGGGCCGTCCTTGCCGGTATTGCCGGCACAATGATGGGCTTCGCCTACAATATTTCGATCGACATGGGTGGCACCCTCGGCCTGAAGGGGTTCACTTCGGCCATTTTTGGCGGCTTCGGCAGCTTGCCGGCGAGCGCGGCCGGTGGCGTTTTGATGGGCGTGCTCGAGAACGCCAGCGCCCTTGTGTTTGACTACACGTACAAGGACATCGTCGCCTTCGTGATCATCGTTCTGATCCTCCTTTTCAGGCCAGCCGGTCTGTTCCTCCCCAACAAGGGTGTCCGTCGTGTCTGAGAAAAGCGTGTCTACACCATTCACCGCCGCTCCGAGCAGTGCCTCGGGGAGCGGGATGCAATCAAACGGCCGAACGGTCGTCGCCCTTCACGTAGTCATCATTGCGGGCTTGCTCCTGTTCCCGCTGACAGGCGTGGAGCAGTATGTTCTCCGGGTCGGTGTCCAGATGTTCCTGAATGCCATCGTGGCGCTCGGCTTCATAACGATCCTGGGTTTCAGCAAACAGTTCTCGCTGGGCCAGGTCGCGATTTACGGCATTGGCTCCTACGCCATGGCAAATTTCACCGCCAAGCTGGGTCTCGGATTCGTACCCTCGATTTGCTTGTCGGCGATCATCGGCGCGGTCGTGGGCAGCCTGGTCGCCATTCCGGGCGCACGTTTCCGAGGGCCCTGGCTCGCGCTGGTGACGTTTGCATTTGCCGAAATCGTCCGCATCCTCATGATGCGCTTTGAAGGTCTAACGGGCGGAACAGCCGGCTTCCGGGACATTCCGCGTCCCTACATTCTCGGTTGGGAGGTTCGGACCGAATTCGACTACTACTTCCTTTTCCTTGCCGTCGCTCTGATCGTCTATTTTATCGTGCTGCGTTTGCGGCTCTCGGCATTCGGTCGGATCTGGCTCGCGCTTGGTGACAGCCCGGATATCGTCGGGAGCGTTGGAGTGAACGTATTTGCCCATCGTATCCTGGCCTTCGCGATCGGTTCTGCGATCGCCGGATCTGCCGGGGCCCTGTTCGCCAGCTACACAACATACGTCAGCCCCGAAAGCTTCGGATTCGGCCACACCGTTTTCTATCTTACAATCCTGGTGGTCGGCGGGCTGGAAAGCATTGTGGGCCTTCTCGTATCCGTTGTTTTCTTCACCGTCTCGCATAACTACCTAACGCGGTTCCATCCCTGGGATCTGGTGCTGGACGGACTTATCATCATTCTCTTCATGAATTTCCTCCCGCGGGGCGTGGGCAGCAAGCTCTCGAACATCTTCAATAAAAACAAGCGAGGGGGGCAGTCATGATCCTCAGAGTGGATGAAGTTAGCCTCCGGTTCGGTGGCATCACCGCGCTGCGCGATGTCCAGTTCGGTGTCCACCAGGGTGAAATCTGCGGTCTGATCGGTCCAAACGGCTCCGGCAAAACCAGTCTGTTCAACGTCATCACCGGGTTCTACAAGCCCACCGCCGGGAGAGTGACGTTCTGTGAACGGGATATCACCAGACGCCCTCCTCATATCGTCGGGCGTCATGGGATATCGCGGACCTTTCAGACGGCAGCACTGCAGCCTGAGCGCACCGTCCTGGAGAATGTGCTCCTCGGCGCGTACACACACCGGCGAGACCTGTGGCGAGATTTCTTCGGCGCTGCCAGGGAACGCGAAGATGTGCTGCGGGCGGAGAGATTGCTGGACATGCTTGGGCTTCTGCATCTCCGCGACGAGCCCACCCACAACATGCCGGTTGGCATGCGCCATGCTGCCGAACTGGCGCGGTCGCTGATGAGCGAACCAAAATTGCTCCTGATGGACGAGGCGTGGGGTGGCCTGAACACGTCGGAATCCGCAGAAATGGTGTCGATCGTGCGACGCATCCGCGACACGGGCGTGACCGTGCTTCTGGTCGAACACAATATGAAGGTGATCATGAGTATTTGCGACCGCATCGTCGTCCTCGAGGCCGGGCAGAAGATCGCGGATGCTCCGCCCGAGGAGGTTCGGAAGAACCCGAAGGTGATCGAGAGCTACCTGGGTAAGGAGCACTGACATGCTCGAGGTGAAGGATATTGACGTCCATTACGGACGATCACAGGCTCTCTTCGATGTCAGTCTGTCTGTGGAAAAGGGAAGCGTGGTGGCGCTTGTAGGCGCGAACGGCGCCGGCAAAACCACCCTCGTGAACGCTGTGTCTGGCATCGTTCCTCCTTCGAGCGGCTCGATTTATTTCGAGGGACAGCGGATTGACGGCCTGGCACCGGAGGCGATCGTCCGCATGGGCATCATCCAGGTTGCGGAAGGGCGCCAGTTGTTCCCGGGACTGACGATCGAAGAAAATCTCATGATCGGGGCATACACCGCGAAGGATCGAAAGGTGGTGCGAAACGAACTGGAGCATGTATACGACCTGTTCCCGATCCTTCTGGAGCGGCGGACATACGCCGCGCAGACGCTGAGCGGTGGGCAGCAGCAGATGCTCGCCATCGGGCGCGCCTTGATGGCAAAACCGCGACTCATAATCTGCGATGAGCCTTCGCTTGGTCTGGCCCCCTTGATCGTTAAAGGAATATTCGATGTTCTCATCAAGCTCAACCAATCCGGCATCCCGATTCTTCTGATTGAGCAGAACGTCAAGCTTTCCTTTGATGTCTCGCAGCATGCGTTGGTGCTGGAGCAGGGAAAGGTGGTCCTCCAGGGACCCAGCGAAGAGCTGCGAAACAACCCTCACGTTACTGCTGCGTATCTTGGAATGTAGCTCCGGGAGCCTTTCCGGATGCTTCTAATTACACATGGCAATCGATGATCGCCGTCAGGAGACAAAAATGAAAGTTGCACTCATCACGGGGGGCGCAGGTGGTATCGGGGATGCGACCGCGCGGCTGCTCTTAACCAAAGGATGGCAAGTCGCGATTGCGGACCTGAATGTGGAACCCGTGGTAGCCTTGGCACAGGAATATCCGGAAAGGGTTTTGGCTCTCACAAGCGATGTCCGAGCGCCCGCTGCCGCCGAGGCGGCTTGCGCCGCTGTTATCGAGAAGTGGGGTCAGCTCGACTTCCTGGTTAACTGCGCTGGCGTCAACCGCCACTCGCCATTCGAAGATCTGTCACTGGAAGACTGGCAATTTGTACTTGACGTCAATCTGACCGGCACCTTTCTTTTCATGAAGGCGGCCGCGCGGCACATGCTGGCCGCAGGATCGGGGGCGATCGTCAATCTTTCGTCGATCGCTGGCGCGCGTGGTGTTCCCGACCGCGCCGCCTATGCGGCGACCAAGGCAGCCGTGATCTCCATTACCAAGTCCGCCGCCGTCGGCTGGGCGACTCGGGGGGTAAGGGTGAACGCCATCGCCCCAGGGTTCGTCGACACCCCGTTGGTTCGCAAGTACACGGACAGTGGTGCGCTTGATATCAACCAGCTGCTGAATACGACGCCCATGCGGCGCCTGGCGTCACCGCAGGAAATCGCCTCGGCGATTGTCTTCCTCGGAGGCGACGATAGCGGCTTTGTGACCGGTCAGACGCTTTTTGTCGATGGCGGGTTCACCGCTGAATACGGTATCCCATCTACCTACAAGTGAGGCCAACCCGCGTCTTTGGTCGGCTGAGGTGGAAGCGCCGAGCTCTCGAAGGTTGTGGGTCATGAAGGATGCAAAATGAAGTTTCGTGGTGTGGTCTATGATGTTGGCCTGCGGTTCGTTCCGGGCCAGCCATACTCGGTCGAGCCGTTCGACCCTGCGCTTGTGAAGCATGACATTCGCGTCATCGCCAAGGATCTGCACGCGACTGCCGTGCGTATCGAAGGGGAGGAAATTGACCGCCTGGTAACTGCATCGCGCTTTGCCCACGCCGAAGGTCTCACGGTCTTCTTCAACCCGTGGAAGATGGGCGCGCACATTGACGAGCTTCCCGCCTATTACGCGCAGGGCGCACGCGCAGCGGAGCAACTCAGGACGGAAGGCATCGACATCATTTTCGTGGCTGGATGTGAGACGCCGCTCTTCAATAAGGGAATCTTCCCTGGCGAACAGCTGATGGATCGCCTCGGCTGGCTCACCCGGCAATTTGCCGAGAGCGGTCTGCAGTCTGGCGAAACCCCAACGGAATTCGCTGGAAAATGGCCTACTCTCAATCAGATGCTTTCTGCTTCTGTGAAGGCCGTCCGGGCCGAGTTTTTGGGTCGAGTGACCTACGCTGCAACGGCTTTTGAAGATGTCGACTGGAGCCTCTTCGACATCGTCGGCGTCGACTACTATCGGCATGGGGAGTCGGCGGGAAAATACGTCGCCGGCTTGAACCGCTTCCGCAGTGACAAGCCGCTGGTAGTGATGGAAGTCGGCAGTTGCGCCTATGTGGGTGCGGCGGCCCTTGGTGCGGGCGGCTTCATGGTGCTGGAAGGCGTGAATCCAGACGGTACCGGCAAGTTCAAGGACGGTGTCGTTCCGACCCGTAGTGAGAGCGAACAGGCGGACTATGTTGGCGAGGTGCTCGAATTGCTCGACAAAGGCGGTGTCGACGGAGCTTTCATCTATGTCTTTTCGTTCCCTACCTACCGTTTCGGCGAGGGTGCGAGCGACCTCGACATGATAAGCTTTTCGCTGGTCAAGACATTCCCCGAGACCGATCCCCGGTCAAAGGCGATGCCCCCCTGGATGCCGAAGGAGGCGTTCGTTCGGGTTGCTGAATTCAACAAACGCTATGGCGCAGCCGCGGCCGGCAGCAGCTGATGTCAGGGAGGGGAGACCTGGACCTGGCATTGGTACCCGAGGTTGCCATGATCTCTGGTGCGGCGTGGCGTTGCGGTTAGCACGACGCGCCGCAATGGAGTCGGGGGCAAAGGTCGTCCTCGACGAGCAAACGCCGCGCTCGTCTCGGACTTTGGTGATAGCGCAGTGGAGGTCGTCTCGACGGATCGAAGGACGCTAGTCGGGCGAACCGCTAGGCCGCCAAGGAGCGGTTCGGTCTAGCGGACGTGGGTGAAATTGCGTGGCGCCTGCCCGCGCACCAACAGCCTGTGACTGACCATCTAACGCGAAAACAGTTTGCGTACTTGTGTGCGATCGCAAATGACCAGTGTGCGGATACCGTTCGGAGCCAAGGCGCAGCGTGCCGCTCTTGAGCAGATCAAGAAAGAGTTCGTTGAGAGGCAACCGAAACCGTTGCCGCGCATCCACTCTTCGGGTCGCTTTTTGCAAATCGTATCTCTGAGCCCCTCAGAGTCCGGCCCCTAATCCTACGCTTACCGGCGTGTCGGTCGCATAACAGGCGGTACGCTATGCCGTATGCAGCAGCCCACCTGATTTTGCTGTAGCGGACACCCGCCTTCGAGCTCGAGCCACTTTGTGAAGCGGGCGCACTCATTGAGTGCGCCCGCGCGAGGAAAACTAGGCTGGAACCCGGGCGTCGACAAGTTCACGTACGGCCGCCGCGATGCTGGTCCTGTCGGGCGCAAGGGCCGCCTGCAGGTTCGGTGCAGCCGGAACCCGCACGTCCGGCGTCGTCAGGCGTGAAATATTCAGATCGAGGCCAAGCTGCATCTCGGATATCCGCATGGCGACCTCGCCGGCAAAACCTCCACTACGGACGGCCTCGTGCACGATCAGAACCTTGCCGCCGGCCTGTTTGACGACCTCAGCAATCGCCTTTTCATCCAGCGGAGACAGCCATCGCAGATCCAGAACGGAAACATTGATGCCTTCGTCGGTCAGACTTTCGGCAGCAGCTACCGCCTCATTGACGGTTTGCCCCCAACTGATGATGGCGCAGTCCCTGCCACTATGACGCAATCGGCTAACGCCAACGGGCTGCGCCCTATCCGTCAGCTTGACGGTGCTTTTGACCTGATACTGGCTCCGCGCCTCGATGATGACGCACGGGTCGTCATCCGCAGTGGCTGCACGCAGAAGATCGTAGGCATCCTGCGCTGTTGCCGCCAGGCCGACCTTGAGCCCCGGGACATGAGCCAGCATCGCCTCGATGGACTGGGAGTGCTGGGAGCAGGACCCGGGCGTAATACCCTGCTGCGTGCGGACCACCAGCGGAACCGACTGCTTGCCGCCGGTCACGTAGCGGACGTTCGCAGCTTGGTTGACCAGTTGATCGATCGCAACGAAGAGAAAGTCGGCCCACATGATCTCGGCAATGGGGCGCAATCCTGACATCGAGGCACCAACTGCCGACCCGAGGATTGCATTCTCGGCGATTGGGGTGTCAAAGACGCGTTGATCGCCGAAGTCCCTTTGCAGATAACGGCTCGCGCCGAAGATTCCACCAGCCTTGCCGACATCCTCCCCAAAAACAACGATCTCCGGCCGATTTTCCAGCTCCGTCTTCAACGCGACATTGACAGCCTCGATGTAGGTCATTTCGCGTTGTTCGATGACCTCGGGGTCATTTCGCAACGCCTTGGGCGTGGCGACGACATGGAGGCGTGCAATGTCAGCCGCCGGCGGTTTCGCTACAACGGCGCGCTCCGCCAGTTCCAGAACGGCGTCGGCCTGCTCCTGAATGATCCTGTCGGTATCTGCTTTCGAGAGCATCCCGCTAGCGGCCAGTCGGGACGCCATCAGAGCAACGGGATCGCTTTGCTGCGCCGCGAGCCGATCGGCCTTTGGTCGGTAGTGCTCGATATCCTTGTTGTAGTGTCCCCACAGACGCGGCACCTTGAACTCAAGCAATGCTGGACCGCCGCCCTCGCGGGCCCGCGTTGCAGCTACGCCGATGCTATCCGCCACGGCAAATGGGTCCGATCCGTCGATCGTAGCAGACGGGATTCCGTACCCTGCGGCCCGCTTGGCCAGACGGTCGATCTTGAACATGTCACCCGTCGCGGTCAGTTCCGACCAACCATTGTTCTCAACAATGAAGATGACGGGGAGATTCCGCACAGAGGCAAAGCTCATTGCCTCGTGCACGGCTCCCTGGTTCATCGCGCCATCGCCAATCGTCACCACGACAACTCGATTGTTCTTCCGCGCCAGGTTGGCGATTGCCACGCCACAGGCAATCGTGGTTCCAGCGCCAACGATCGAGTTTTCGCCAATGAAGCGGGTGCCCGGTGCCATGAAATAAGCCGAACCGCCGCGTCCCTCATTGAGGCCGTCGGCACGGTGGCAAAGCTCAGCCATGACCTTGTAGGGGTCCAAACCACTCGCAAGCGCCCAGCCGTGTCCACGATAAGTCGCGAGCACTTGGTCATCGTCATTGAGTCCCGCGATGGCCCCGATCGGCACCGCTTCCTGGCCCGCGCAAAGATGCATCGAACCGGCGATGACCGGCGGCTTTGTCTGAGATAGTTCCAGTGCCTTCGCCTCAAAGGCTCTGATGAAGGACATCTTGGCGAGAAAATCCGCCGCGCGATTCTCCAGGCCTTTGGGTAGGGGTTTGGTGGCTTCTTGTAAGTGGCTCAATGCGGATCCTCCATTGCCGAACTCGTCAATGCACCATTGAAAAAAAAGGGCGAGAAGTCAACAGCACATCAAATAATGAAATCGAAACTTGATCTATGCAAAAAAACATCACAATATGATAGGCAGTTTATATAGTTGACATAGCTCTGTTTATGGTGAAGCTATGGGGCGCACCTGGGGAGGAACCATGCGCTTTTTAGATCGTACAGCCGTAGTCACTGGCGCTGCGCAGGGGATTGGACTGGCTGTGGCTCAACAGCTCGCCAGCGAAGGAGCCCGCGTGCTCCTCGCAGACATCCATGGCGAGCAGGCCAAACAAGCAGCACTCGAGTTGGATCCGACGGGCGAACGTGCCGTTGGAATGCGGTATGATGCTGCGCGGGCAGAGGATGCCGGGGCACTGATAGGCGCCGCGATGTCGATCTTCGGATCAGTGGACTTTCTTGTCCCGGCCGCGGGGATCTATCGAAGCGCATTGTTCACCGAAATGACCGACGAGCAATGGGATGCCACGCTGCGGGTAAACCTTGATGGCGTCGCGCGGCTTTGCAGACATGCTGTTGGCGTTTTGAATCCAGGCAGTTCGATTGTTTTGTTGACGTCCATCGCCGCCCATAGGGGTGGCAGCCGAGGTCAGATTCATTACGGAGCTTCCAAGGGCGCTTTGCTTGCCATGGGACGTGGCATGGCCGCGGAACTCGGACCCGGCATCCGCGTGAATATGGTTTCACCAGGCCTTATCGCAACGCCGATGACGGAAGCGTTCATCGCGACGAACGGAGCATCGCAGGCCGCTTTAACTCCGCTGGGTCGGTTCGGAACACCCGCCGAAGTTGCCAGGGTTGTCACCTTCCTTCTCAGCGAAGACGCGAGCTTCATTACTGGCGAAGCTGTGCATGTAAATGGCGGATACTACATTGGAGGTTGATGTGCAGACATCAATGGACTCAGCAGCAAACGCTAAGCCGCGCGCCGTTATCTGCTCGTCAGGCGCCCCCGTATTCGACCGGCTGACGGAAATGCTGCAGCAGAGCGGCCATGAGGTCGTGATCATCTTCCACAAGTCCCTAGCGCCGCCCGTCGCCGTGAACGCTGATTACTGCCTTCACTGCGACCTTGAAAGGCCAGAAGCCATGGGTCTCGTATCGAGATTTTCCCGCGTCTCCGCCATCTGTATTGATGGTTGGGGTTTGAACGAAGACCTTGTTGACGCGGCCCATCGCCTAACGATTTCCTATCTTCACGACTTTCCTGAAACGCCTGCCACTGATGCCGTGTCGCTCCTTCTGGCCGTGGCTGGCCGCAGCGAAACGGCTTGGCTCCCAGCTGCGCCAAAGAAACCGCGCGATATGCGCAACATCCATCGTACTGCCGAGACGTCAGAGGCGCTTGAGCGCCTCGGTCTCGACAGTAGCCAGATTGCCCATCTGGCTGCGGAGCGGGTCATCTAGTCCCGATTAACACCAATTCTCGACACCAACTTACTGGGAGGACTGCAATGAAACTCACAAACTCTACGATCGCCTATCGACACCTTCTGCGACGCGCGACGATCTCGGCCGCTGTCATAGCCGCAGCGACGCTCTCTCTGGCGCCGGCTTACGCCGAAACGCCAACCAAGCTGCGCATCAATCTGGTTTTGACTAACCAGGACGCCCACTATTCCCAGTACCAGCAATTTGCAAAGAAGCTCGAAGAAGAGTCGAAGGGAACCCTGAAGGTTGAGGTGTTTCCAAGTGAAGCCCTGGGAAAGGCTGCGGATGCCATCGACTCAATCTCGCGCGGTGCACCCATCCTGCAGATGTCCGACCCCAGCCAGTGGGGCAGCTACCTTCCGGATTATGCCGTCTTCAACGCTCCATATCTGTTCAAGAAGCCGTCAGACATCGAAACCGCTTGGAAGTCTGATGTAGGGCGTAAGCTTGATACTGCTCTTCAGGCCAAAGGCCTTCGTGTCGTAACGATGGCCTATTTCGGCCAACGCCACCTACTTTCCAATAAAAGGGTTGAAAAACGCGCCGATACCGCGGGCATGAAAATCCGCAACGCACCGACAAAAATGTGGAACGAAGTGTCTAAGGTGTTGGGTGGGAACCCAACGAACACAGCCTGGTCTGAAGCCTATAGTGCGCTGGAGCAGGGCGTTGCGGATGCCGTGGAGTCACCCTTGTCGCTCCTTTACTCGTCCAAGATCTATGAGACGCGCAAGCGCATCTCACTGACCGGCCATCTCTACGCCACCACGGGCTTGGTTATGTCTCAGGCAGTTTACGAACGCCTTCCTGAAGATGCGCGGAAGGCTATCGACAAGGTAGGCCAGGCTTTCCCTAAAACTTATGAGGCAAACTCGCTGGAAACGGAAAAGGTGTTCCGTGAGAAGCTTCAAGAAGCCGGGATCCAGTTCAACGAAGTTGACAAGACATCCTTCATCGAGGCCGCCAAGGCGGTGCCAGCCAGCTTCCCGGAATGGACACCGGGCATCTATGATGAAGTGCTGAAAGCCATCCAATAATTTTTCTCGAACCGAAGTGGCGATGCCCAGCGCCGGGCATCGTTCACGGGGTGATGACATGAACAAGCCTACCCCTTTCCCCCTCAAAGTCGTACGAAACCTGGAGGCGGTGATCGCCTCGGGAGCATTGGCAATAATGCTCTTGGTGATCCTGTTAAACGTAGGGCTCAGGTTCACCACGGGCCAATCACTCGTGTTCACTGAAGAAATCGCCTATCTTTGCTTTGGCTACTGTATTTTCTTCGGCGTGTCACTCCTGTTCCGGGAGCGCGCGATGATCGCAGTAGATCTTGTTGTCGATGCTCTTCCGGAGCAGCTGCGCCGTTTCGCCCTGACACTCAATTATCTGGTCCTTATCGGGGTGTGCGGATACTTCTGCTATCTGAGTGCTGAGTTGGCAATGACTGGGTGGGTCCGCCGAACCGCGTTTCTCGACATCCCCTACTTCTGGGTCAATTTGGCACCGACCATCTCCTTCGGTCTCATGACCCTCTACAGCATATATTTTCTATCTCTACTCGCCCGTGGTTGGGAGGTGCGCAGCGCCGACCTCGAACAGCAGATGTAGCCGGAGAGATTGCGGCGTCATCAAAACAAATCGGGGGGTATCAATGAACTTTTCTTCCTTCGCTCCACTACTGCTGATGTTTGCGCTGTTCTTCATGCGTGTGCCGATCGCGCTCGCGCTGTTGGGTTCCGCCGCTTTTTATTTCGTTCTCGTCAACAACACGATGCCGCCGGATTCGATGGTTGCAAACTTGATGTCGACCACGGAGTCTTTCGCCTACCTAGCCGTGCCTCTGTTCACGTGCGCGGGGGTAGTCTTCAACTATTCAGGGATCACAGAAAAGATCCTGAAGTTGTCCGACACCATGGTCGGGCATCGGACTGGTGGCATGGCGCAGGTGAATGTTCTAGTCAACATGCTGATGGGGGGGCCATCCGGTTCAGCCAACGCTGACGCAGCAATGACGACAAAAATGATCGTCCCGGAGATGACCAGACTTGGTTACGACAAGGGCTTTTCAACGGTTGTGACCGCCGCTTCGTCCTGTATCGCGCCGATCATTCCGCCAGGGATCATCCTCATCCTTTATGCTTTGGTGGCGGACGTATCGATCACTCGCATCTTCTTCGCGGGATATTTACCGGGATTGCTGATTTACGTCGCGCTGGCTATCACGGTAGCGATCATCTCCAAAAAGCGCCAGTATAAGCCCAGCCGTACAGTCCCGGCCACGTGGGGCGAGATCGGCAAGCAAGCCCTGGATTCAAGTTGGGCTCTCTTCCTTCCCATCGGGATCCTCGGCGGTTTGCGCTATGGCATTTTCACACCGACTGAAGCTGGTGCTGTGTGCGTTCTCTACAGTGT
Organism: Ensifer sp. R1-3; assembly: GCF_056739175.1. Lineage (NCBI taxonomy): Bacteria > Pseudomonadati > Pseudomonadota > Alphaproteobacteria > Hyphomicrobiales > Rhizobiaceae > Ensifer > Ensifer sp. R1-3. Next base: position 117,990 of record NZ_CP096518.1, on the reverse strand, counting down.
CCTTGTCGGAGCTTTCGTTTACCGTCGCCTTAGCTGGCGCCACGCACCTGCCATTCTCCTCGAGTCCGCGGTGGCGACCGCCGGTGTAATGTTTCTGATTTGCACAGCAAACGTGTTCTCGGCCTATCTCACCTGGGAGGGCATTCCGGGCATGGTTGCTGGAGCTCTGACGGACAGCATCACCAATCCTTTGATGATGCTGCTGGTCATCAACCTGATCCTGCTTTTGGTTGGTGCGTTTTTTGAGGGAGGTTCGGCCATGATCCTCATGGCACCGCTCTTTGTTCCGGTTATTCTCGGAATGGGCATCGATCCGGTGCATTTCGGAATCATCATGTCGATCAATCTGACTATTGCGGGCTTCACGCCTCCTGTGGGCACGATGATGTTCATCACCATCTCGATCGCTAACGTGAAGATCGGTCATTACATCCAAGAATGCTGGCCGTTCCTGATTGCGCTGCTCGCCGTCCTGTTCCTCGTTACTTACGTGCCATGGATCTCGTTAATCGTGCCTCAGCTCTTCCTCTGACCAAAGGACCAGTCAATTGGCGGGTTCAAATTCATCTAATGCATCGAACAGTGAGGAATAGCCATGCAGTATGGGACGGAAATGTTCGGCCTTTCAGGCCGTGTCGCTTTGGTAACCGCAGCAGGACGCGGAATGGGTCTAGCCTTCGCACAGGGCTTAGCTTCAGCGGGCGCACACGTCGTGATCAACGACATTCTGGAAAAAAACGCCCGAAGCAGCTGCCGAAGACCTTCGAAAATCGAGGTTGGAGTGCAGAAGCCCTTGCATTTGACGTGTCAGACATTGATTGCGTCCGTGCCTCTGTCGATGACATTGTGGCGCGACATGGACGGCTCGACATTCCAATGAACAATGCCGGTATCCTCATTCGCAAACCTATTGAGACCCACGAGATGGAGGATTGGAATCGCCTTATCGGGATCAACCTGAACTCTGTGTATTCCCTAGCGAGGGAATGCGCCCGTCCCATGCGCCGGCAGAAGTATGGTCGCATCATCAATACATCATCGGTCATGGGCGTTTCCTCCAGACCAGGAGTCGTCTCCTACGTCGCCGCTAAACATGGAGTGATAGGCCCGACCCGCGCCCTGGCATCTGAACTGTGGCCAGACGGAGTTACGGTGAATGCAATTGGTCCGGGCTATTTCTTTACCGAGATCAACAAGAAGGTTCTCGGTACCGGTGCATTCGAACAGCAGGTGATAGACCGCACGCCACTCGGCCGATGGGCTGAGCCTAAGGAACTGATGGGATCAGCCATCTTCCTGGCTTCGGAAGCCAGCAGCTTTATAACAGGCCATACACTCATAGTGGACGGAGGAATGACGGCGAACGCATTTCTCACGCAGAGCGTCGATCTGGGAGTGGCAAGCTGATGGGAGTTGTCAGCTCCATCGCAGTTGCGTCTGTCCGACTTCCTCTTCCGACGCCCGTTCAACTCGGCCCCCTCACCATAGATTTCCGAGATTACGTCGTCTTGCGGCTGATGCTCTCCGACGGTGCAGTCGGATTTGCCTACGGATATGACCGGGGCCTGCCTTTGTTTGAGCTTTGCACAAGAGCAGTGCAAAGCTACCTGGGTGAGCCCGCGACCGACAGAAATCGTTTGCGCAAGACAGCAATGGGCGCAACACCAGCTCCTCGCGCAGCGATGACACGCGGGGCCAGCCTGTGTGACATCGCGCTATGGGATGCCTGGTGCCAATCCCACGATCTACCTTTATGGGCTGCACTAGGAGCTAGCCGCACTCAGGTCCCGGTGATGCCCATCATCGGATATGGGATGACTGCGGAAGTCGCGGCGGAGGAAGCCGCCAACCTGGCTGCGCAAGGGTACCGAACTCTCAAATGCATGATTGATGGTAGGAACATCAAAACCGACCGGGTTCTGATGGAGAGGGTGGCACAGGCAGTTCCCGAGGGGGTCCGTATAGGGATGGATGCGCACTGGTCATGGACGACAGTTCGGGAGGCGTTGCCGTGGTGCCGCGCGGCCGAACAGGTTGATGCGTTATTCCTCGAAGATCCTTTCGCGCCCACCCAGGTTCACGCTATCGCAGAACTTTCAACGCGAACCAATGTACCCTTGGCTGTCGGCGAAGACGTCATCGATCTGCATGGGTTTAGAGACCTAGCACCGGCCGGCGGTATATTGCGAGTCGATGCCTCGGTAAGCGGTGGTATCTCCGGAACATTAGAGGCGATTGCGTTGGCACGATCGTACAGTCGCCCGGTGATCCCGCACGTGTTCGCAGGGCTTCATGGGCATTTCGGACTTATCGATGATTCCGTGATGTGCGTTGAGATGATCTCTCAGCGCGTGGCCGCGGACCCAATCGATAACTTTATCCTGGCACGGCCCCACATCGTGAATGGCAATCTCCAAGCGCCCCGAGCACCGGGTGTGGGCACGGCGCTCGATTGGGATGGACTGACTCGTTTTGTCACGCGGAAAGAGGAGTATCAGGCGTGACCGGCTCACCAGCGGACAAATGGGGACAATCGACTATAGATCACATCGGGTGGTACACACCCGATTTAGAAACGTCGGTGACATTTTGGACGCAGGTCATGGGGTTCGAGGCCACGAACGTGCAAGAGCGCCACATGCCATGGATAGGGCAGCTGATCGGGCTTCCCGGTGCAAAGCTTCGGCTCGTTCACCTTTATGGCCACGGTGGTCATATTGAATTCATTCAGATCCAACAAGCAGCGGGGCCGACGGACGGTCTGAGTCATTTATCCCACGGGGCGCATATTTGCTTACGCGTTAAAGATATCGCTTCTATACTAGAAGCCATCGTTGCAGGGGGAGGTTCCCTACAAGGGCAGCTGACGCCGGTTGGCGAGGGGAAAGCGGCGGGTCTAAGAGGGGTTTATGCCCGCGATCCCCACGGCGTGCTGATCGAGCTTATCGAGTTACGTCGAACTGGCGACGGCAGGCAGGACTGAGGAATAACAGATTGCTCTGAACCGCGCCCTTAATCTGCGGCTGACCTAGAACAAACAAGAACTCCGTCACCCCTCTTTTGCCAAGCCGCCGGTATTCATTGTTTCAAGAACAAGAATCCCATTTTCCGGCTGCCTCTCGTTTGGCTGAATCGCTCTGCGCGAAGGGGAGCCCTCCGGAACCGACATAACCGTTAGCTATGGCTACGATCACAGCGTAACGTCTGGACGTGTGAACCTATCCAACAACTATTATCTTCCTCGAATCGGAAAAGACTGCGTAGCACCGATGCACATTACCGACACCATGCCGCGGGCAAGAATCCTCACTTCTCACTTTGCGCAACCGAACGGCGATCTTCAACCTCACCATCGATCCTGCGCCTCCTCTTGTGAAAGTGTCTTCACCCGGATCCGGCTTCACGGCAGGGCATGCTCGTCATATCCCAGGAAGACGCCCTGATCGGCCAGTAAAGTCTGAAGAACGTTGATGTCCACAGCATGAACATCGACGTCTGCGCGTGCGGCTATTGCTGCTGCGGTTCCGGCAGCCTGCCCCATCACAAAACATGCTCCTGTAACACGTGCCGCCGACTGGCCGTCGTGCGTCATCGATGCGCAGCGACCCGCCACGAGAAGATTTGTTACCCCCTCAGCGATCTCGCGGCGCGGCAACATCATACGATAGGGAAGATGATTGAATCCGCACACCTCTGGAATGTTCGGCCAAATCCATTTCACGTCGCCTGCTACGTGCTGCTCAAGTGGCCAGCCGTTCACTCCAACGCTATCTTCGAAGCTGGCACATTGGATAACGTCGTCACCGGTCAACATGTATTCGCCGACCAACCGGCGAGTTTCACGGATACCGAGCTGTGGTGCGATATCGAGAGCATAAGCATCCTCAAACCCAGGCACTTTTTCGCGAAGAAATCGAACATAATCGACGATCTGTTGGCGACCTTCCACCTCGGCATTGGTGAGCGACTGAACGTCCGTGCCATCGGTGGGAGAGCCATCTTTGTTTTTGAGTTGCGTAACGTTTACCCGCCACTCATAAGGATGGCGCTGCGGGCGCACGATCGCACCGCGCCGGGGAAACGAGTATTGACCGCTGGCTTCAGCCTCATCCATGATCTGAGGGATTACCCGCCACGCTTCGCCCGCCCTTACCGCATCGACATTGCCGACCCTGAACATCAACGTCGGGTAAAGGGTATGCCCATCTTCGTCCCCGGTATCAGTTTGCAATCCTGACCATTGGGCAACATCGGCATCGCCCGTGCAGTCGATAAAGATCTTAGCGAGAACTGCAACACGCCCCGATTTCGTCTCCAGGAGCACTGCTTTGAGACGCCCGTCATTCTCGCGCAACACCCCAACGACGAAACTATGCAGGAGTAGTTCGGCACCCTTGCTGCCGACGAGTTCGTCGGCCGCGCACTTGAAAGCGGATGTGTCGTAGGCTTGCGCATGAATTTTACCGAAGATGAGGTGGGGCTCGTTCAAGCCTCCCAGCTTGTCCATCCGGTCGAGTAGCTCGGCCGCCATCCCATGAACAACGCGTCTGATTTCGCCATAGACATTTGCATGCAGGCCGCAAAAATTACTGACGCCGGCAGCTGTTCCCATTCCGCCAAGGAAGCCGTACCGCTCTATCAGCAGAACGCGCGCACCATTTGCCGCCGCCGCTGCAGCCGCAAGAATGCCGGCAGGACCACCCCCTAAGACAGCAACGTCATATTCCCCATAGACGGGTGTGGACCGGGCGGGTTCGGAAAGCAGAGATGTTTTGGATGTGTTGAGCACGATATGATCTCCTCCCATTGGGCCGTTCGGCCCCGGGTTCAAATGGTCCAGGAAGGCGTGTAGCTTATCGCCAGTGCAACATTCTCGTTTCGAGGAAGCTGATAGTCTTCCCGATCGTCACGCCCATCAGAGACAAGACGACTACTCCCGCCAGGAGTTGATCGGTTTGCATGAGGTTGCCCGCCTGCAGGACGAAGGCGCCGATCCCATATTGCGCGCCAATCATCTCTGCGCTGACCACAAGCAGAAGCGCGACCGAGGAACTTATCCGAAAGCCGGAAAGAACGGCTGGTAGCGCGCCCGGCCAGATCACTCTGCGTACGATGGTCGAGAATGGCATATTGAAGCTTTGCGCCATCCGAATGAGGTTTCGCGGTACCGAATCCACGCCCGAGTAGACCGTGATCGCGGTAGAAAAGAATACCCCGAGCGCGATGGTCGCGATCTTCGGCGCCTCACCGATTCCAAGCCAAAGGATCAGCAGCGGCAGCAGCGCTATCTTCGGGATCGGGAAAAGAGCTGAAATGAAGGAAATCCCGATACTTCGCGCGATCCCGGACAAACCGATGGCGAAGCCGACGGTGACACCCGCGGCCGCTCCGAGGGCCCAGCCTGTTCCAATGCGCAGCAAGGACGCGGACAGATGTTGCCAAAGAACCCCGGTGGATACCAGGGTATAGAGCGCACTTAACACCGAGAGCGGCGTCGGCAAGAACAATGAATCTACGAGACCCAGTGAGCCGCTGGCTTGCCAGATGGAGACAACAGCCAGAAACGCGGCCCAGCCGGCCAGCTTGTTCTGGCTAGGGACAAATCCCCCTCCCCGAAAAGCGATTTCCTGCGTCCCGACGTCTTCAAGTGAAGGTCGCGCCTGAAGTTCGGCCCTATGAAGCATAATGGATCTCCCTATCGGCATCCATGGCCTCGTGCTTGATCAGGTCCCAGAGTTCAGACTGGGTCGCCAGAAGCTCACCACGCGCGTGTTGAGTGTCGCGGTTCGTACGGGGGATCGTGATTTCAACCGATTTGCGCATGCGACCTGGTCGACGTGAGAGAATGATGACACGGTCGGCGAGCCGAACTGCCTCGTCCAGATTGTGGGTGACGTAAACGGCTCCCAGCGCGCCGTCTGCCAATAGCCCCACGAAATCGTTCATCAATATTTCGCGGGTTTGCGAGTCGAGGGCAGAAAGCGGTTCATCCATCAGTAGGATCGCGGGTTTCACTGCGAGCGCGCGGGCGATTCCGACGCGCTGCTTCATCCCGCCAGAGAGCTGTTTCGGATATGCCGAAGCAAAATCCAGAAGGCCTGTCCGCTTTAGCGCGTCCTGTGACAAGGTCTGCCGTTCCTGAGGACTGAGACCAGCGCTTTCTAAAGGCAGCTCTACGTTTTCGCTAACTGTATTCCACGGCAGCAGCGCGAAATCCTGGAACACGAAGGTCACGGGGTTGATGCTGTCGCCGGAGACAGCGCCACGCGTGAACACTGATCCGGAAGAGGGTCTCGCCAAGCCGCCAATGATCGATAGCAGCGTGCTCTTGCCGCAACCGGATGGCCCGACAATTGCGACGACCTCGCCCGATTTGACCGAGAAGGAAATGCCGTTCAGGACTTCGAGGGCCCCATACCGGTGGCATATGTTATGTGCGATAAGTTCCATCGTGCACCTCAATCTGGTTTGATGAGGTTGGCTGCGACAACCGCGTCAAGCGTCACATTGGCATCGACGAAGCCTTGCGACTTCAACCAGTCAATCTGATCCGTCACGTTTTTTGTGTCCAGGCGAGCCTCGGGATCTACATAGGCGCAGTCGCGTAAAAGCTGCTCGACCGTGAGCCCCGTGTTACGAGAAACAATTTCCAGGATTTGACGGATTTCGCTTGTATCGTCAGCCTTACCGTCTTTCACCGTCGCCAGGACGATATCGTGATAGTCGCGCGCACCATGAGATAGAGCTTTCAGAAATTTCCGAGAAAACTCTTCGTTGTTGGCGTTTTTCGTCGAGGTAAAAACGGCGCCGAGTTGCCACGGGGTCTCGTCCCCAACCCAGCCTATAACTTTCGCTTGCCCGGCTTCGATCAACGGACGAGCCGTCGTGCTTGGCAGCAAGGCTCCGTCGATGGTACCGCCTTTCAACGCCGCCACGACATTGGAAAGTGACTGCAGCGGAACCAGAGTCACTTTCGAGAGATCGAAACCATATTTCTTCGCCAGGAGGCCAAGGGCGTAGTGAAAGCTCGATCCAATTTGAGTGACGCCTATCCGCTTGCCTGCCAGATCCGCTGGTCCCTGTATGCTTTTGGCAGCGGCGGCGCTCGCAAAATATCCGACCAGGGGATATCGGGGTACCTCTCGGCTAAGGCCCCCGATGACTTTTAGCACCCCTTTGCCCGCGAGGTTGTAGAAGCCAGCCGTGAACGCCGCAGCCCCGAAATCAATGTCACCGGACGCTACCGCTACTGCAACAGGCTGGGCTGCATCGAAAAACTTGAACTCAACATCCAGGCCTTCTGCCGCGAAATACCCACGGTCCTTAGCAATGAACATCGCGGCGGAAGCAGAAGTTTTAAGGACGCCGACGGAAGTCCTGGTGGACTGGGCAGCCGCGCGCGGCACAAATTTATCAAGCGCTAGGGCGCCGACAAGAACCGACAGAGCTATGGAAAGCAGAGCTCGTCTCCGGATTGGACTTATCATTCGGATCCTCCCAAATCGCGAATTATTGGACGCTGTTTTCAGGCAAAGCTCCTCGTCGAAGCCAATTTGCGCATCTGGTCAAAGCAGCGTGGAGTTACTTTACTTATGTTATCCATGCGGACAATATCCGAATTCTGACGATCAACTCACCGGAAAATAACTAGAATGGACGTCCTTACCAGCCTTCGTGCTTTCGTTGCGGTTAGCGAGGCAGGCACGTTTTCGGCCGGAGCACGACTGCTCGGTATTTCAACATCGGTAATAACGAGACGAGTGACACAGCTCGAAGAGCAAATCGGAAGTAGGCTCTTCCACAGAACGACGCGCCAATTGCGCCTCACGCCTGCAGGTCAGCGTTACGTCCATCGCGCGCAAAGCGTACTCGCCGACGTTCGCGAACTCGTCTCCTCCATGAAGGACGAGGGACATCAGATCGTTGATCACATTCGGGTAAAGGCACCGACTTCCCTGACTGCTGCAAAGCTGGCCGGCTCATTCAACGCGTTCCAGGCCGCCAATCCGAATGTCAGATTGGAAGTTGTGCTGATGGACCGCCCGGTGGATCCGGTAATCGAAGGTTTCGATATCGCGATCGGGGCTTTTCCCCATTCCTTTACGGGAGTGATCGAGGAACCGCTTGCGGTGCTCAAGAGGGTAGTCTGCGCTGCCCCAGAGTATCTAAAGGTTCAACGGACGCTCGCGCATCCCCGCGACCTCGTCGATCATCGATGCCTCTGCTTTCTTCCGACCGGGCCCAGCTGGCTATTTGATGGGCCTCGTGGGCCTGTCGAAATTCTGGTCCGTCCGGTCTTGAGCTCGAATGATGGACAGCTCTTGTTGGGTGGCGCGCTCAACGGAAACGGCATCGCGCTCCTTCCGAGATACTTGGCGGATCAAGCTCTTGAACGTGGCTCTCTCCGTCACGTTTTACCCGAGTTTTCTGTTCCTGATCTTGTCGTCAAGGCTGCGGTCCCTGAACGAAGAATTGGTTCAGCGGCAATTCAAGCGCTGATCCAACACCTGAGGGCGACTTTCGAATAGCCCACAATGGCCACGAGCTCCTGCTACCGGCTCCCCTGAGAATTCGGGCCAGGCGGCACAGTTGCTAGCTCGTCAAGTCAGGCTGGGAAGCTCATTCAACGCATTCCAGGCTGCCAGTTCGAACGTCAGATTCGAAGTTGTGCTGACGATGCGACCTTCAATCATGGACTCGCCTCATCGAAGTGTTTGGCTGCTCAAACGTTTTGCTCGGCTTGTTGGTCTTAGGCTCGGGCGGCGCGTTTTGCTTTCGGCCACCATAAACACACAAGGCGGGTGGATGGCCTACGTGGGTTGACGGAGCAATCATCGCCGGCTGACCAAGAGAGCTACGACCACCGTCGCGGGTCACATGCTCGGCTTCGACCTCACGACGACAGAGGCCGCGGTGAAGTGTCACCGCTTTGCTAATTCCCCCGGGTGAGGCTCTAGGCCTTGAAAATACTCAATTATCAAGCGGGTCGAGCGCTCCACGACAGCGGTTCGTTGCGGTGCAATAACTATTTTGCTTTACAAATGGACGTGAATTTGTGAACTAAGGGCAGAGCAACTACATAGGTCTAAGACATTGTCCAGCTTACGCTTCGCGACCCGCCTCAACTCGTTCGCATCGAACCCCAGGGCGGAATGGCCGGAATTGAGGGGAAAGCCGTCAGTCCTTCAGATGGCGGAGCGCGCTGCCAAGGTTGATGGACTGACCGATCTCGACCTGAATTATCCCGACCATGTGGGTGAGAAACCATCAGAACTGGCCGCAAAACTTCATAACGTGGGTCTCGCGATCAACGGCTTCGCGATGCGGTACTACACGAACCCGGCGTTCAAACTCGGTGCTTTCACGAACCCGGATAAGCAAGTCCGCCGCGAGGCAATTGACCTGACAAAGGCTGGCATCGACGCCGCGCGCGAGGCTGGATCCAATCTAATGACGCTCTGGCTTGGCCAGGATGGCTTCGATTACGCATTCCAGGCTGACTACGATCGCCTATGGCAACACGAAGTCGAAGGCATCCGTGAAGTCTGCGAGCATGATTCCGATTGTCTGATCAGCATCGAGTACAAGCCCAACGAGCCACGGTCCTATAGCCTCATGCCTGATTGCGCGACGACGCTTCTTGCGATCCGGGAAGCCGGTTGCGCCAATCTCGGCGTTACGCTCGACTTTGCGCATGTCCTTTACGCAGACGAGCACCCGGCCTTCGCCGCCGCAATGATCGCGCGTCACAGCCGCCTGCTGGGCGTTCATTTGAACGACGGGTACGCCAAGCGCGACGACGGGCTGATGGTCGGAGCGGTGCACTCAATCCAGACAATCGAGTTGCTCCGTCAAATCCGCCGCGACGGTTACGAAGGTGCGATCTACTTCGATACCTTTCCCGATATGACCGGCCTCGACCCGGTCCATGAATGCGAGGTCAACATCAAGACCGTAAAGCGAATGCTGAACGTTGTTGATCGCCTCGAGCAGGACAACCGCCTCCTAGGCGCGATTGACCGACAGGATGCCGTTTCGGCCCAGGCAATTCTTCAGGAAGTGATGCTTGGCGCTACGGCGCAGTAACTCCGGCCTAAGGCCACTTACTCAACGACCCACCCGGGAGGAACCGATTATGAGATTTATGACGACGGCAATTGCTGCAGGACTGGCGGCAACGCTTTGGGCTACCGCAAGCTTCGCTCAAGAACTGGCCCCCCTAAATTCTGATAGCGAGAAAGACCGCGTCGACTGGTCAGAGCTCGAGACTAAGTATGGCGCATTTCCCAAGCCTCCTGAAGGCACAAAGGCTGGTGGTGTTTCGAAGACGCTGACCAACGAATACTGGCGGTCGCTCGGCGAAGGCTATCAGAAGTTCGCAGACAAAGTGGGGGTCACGGTCGCCTATCAGGCGGCCCAAAGCGAAGGCGACCAGCTCGGTCAGCTGACGATCGCAGAAGGTATGGTCACCCAGGGTTTCAACGTTCTCCTTGTCTCGCCACAGACCGACGCCAATCTGCAGCCCGTCATGGAGCAGGCCAAGGAAGCGAATATTCCGGTTGTCAACGTCAATGACGCTGTTATCCCGCAGGCTGAGCACTACGTTGGCAACGTCCAGCGCGACAACGGCGTTCGCGTCGCCAAGTGGTTCATCCAGAATCGTCCCGAAGGCGGCAAGGTTGCCATCATTGAAGGCCAGGCTGGCGTCTACGCAGCCGTTCAGCGCACGGATGGCTTCAAGTCGACGATCGGCGCGAACAGCAAGTTCCAGGTTGTTGCAAGCGTTCCCGGGAACTGGGATCGCCAGCAATCCTACGACGCTGCGACGAACATCCTCCAGCAGCACCCGGATCTCGTCGGCTTCTACTGCAACAATGATGGAATGGCACTTGGTGTTGTTGAAGCCGTGAAATCTGCCAACCTGCTCGGCAAGGTCGCCGTGTTCGGCACCGACGGCATCTCCGACGCCTACAAGTCTATTCAGGCTGGCGAACTCACCGGCACCGTCGACAGCTTCCCGGTTCTGACGGGTGAGGTCGCCATGGAAACCGCGCTTCGCCTGGTTGCCGGCCAGAAGCTGCCGCGCGTCGTCGCAACGCCGCAGGCCCTGATCACGAAGGACAACTTCGCCAACTACCAGGGTGACAAAGGCAAGGTGCGCGAGGTCCTCTTGAAGGACGCTGCAAGCGCGCAGTAACCGAAACACGAGCCGGGCAATGCGCCCGGCTCGCTCTTATCGAGTATACTGAGATGGCATCCACACCACGATTGAAATTCGAAGGCATCACGAAGGAATTCACGAGCGTCAAGGCGCTCTCGAACGTCTCCTTCGACATCATGCCGGGCGAGATCCACGCATTGCTCGGCGAAAATGGTGCCGGCAAATCAACCCTTTTGCGCATCCTGTCCGGCGTGTTTCGTCCGACACGGGGCGAAGTCTACGTGGATGGGACCGAAGCCCAGTTCAAGCGGCCCGAAAATGCGCGCTCTGCCGGGATCGCGATGATCCACCAAGAACTGCAGCAGGTGCCCAACCTCACGGTCGCCCAGAACATGTTTCTTGGGCACCCGATCAAAACGGCGGGCGGCCTTCTGGTAAACAGGCGGGAGCAGGAGCGGCGGGCAGCCGAGGTTCTTGCGATGATCGACCCCTCCATCGATCCGTCGCAGCCCATCAAGAACCTGAAGGTCGCGCAGCGCCAGATCGTCGAAATAGCGCGCGCGTTGCTCGACAATGCCAAGATAATCGCGATGGACGAACCAACGTCCAGCCTGACACCTGCCGAGTTCGACAGCCTTGCTCTTGTCATCGAAAAGCTCGCGTCAGCCGGCGTTTCGATCATCTACGTCTCGCACAAGATGGATGAGGTCTTCCGGATCTGCCATCGGGGCACCGTCATGCGCGACGGCGCCGTCGTCGGCGTGGTCGACTTGAAGACAACGCCCGAGAAGGAGGTCATCGCGATGATGGTCGGCCGCGAGCTGATGCACGAGGAGCACAATTCTCATGCCGCAAGCGAAGTCCGCCTCGAAGTCCGAGACCTTTCTTCGGCAACCACGCACGTCAATAACATCTCATTTGATGTGCGCAGGGGCGAAGTCCTTGGCATCGCCGGCCTCGTCGGCTCCGGTCGTACGGAACTACTTCGACTGCTCGCTGGCGTCGACCCGATCGCCTCCGGCACCGTAAAGTTCGACGGCACGGTGTTGAAGCTCAGCACGCCGCGTTCGGCCATTCGAGCTGGAATTGGCCTCCTACCGGAAGAGCGCAAGCGTGAAGGGATCATTCCCATCCGCCCCGTTTCGACAAACATGGCGTTGCCATGTCTTGGACAGTTCTCACGCGGCGGTCTCGTCAGGCATGCCCAGATCGACAAGACCGCTACGGATCTTCTCAAGCGCGTCAATCTTCGACCTTTCCAGATCGATCGTCCCATTAAACTCTTCTCGGGCGGCAATCAGCAGAAGGCCATCATCGCGCGCTGGCTCGTTGCGGGCTCCGAACTCCTGCTCTTTGATGAGCCGACTCGCGGTATTGATGTCGGCGCCAAGGCCGAAATCTATCATCTGATCGAGCAACTCGCTTCCGAGGGGCGGTCAATCATAGTCGTATCTTCGGAACTCCCGGAAGTCATGCGCCTATCCGACCGCGTTGTCGTGATGCGCAACGGAAAGATCGCGGCACAACTCGAGCGTGGCCAGCTCTCAGAGCAGAACATCGTGGCGCATGCCGTCGGCGAGGCCAGCGCAAAAACTCAATCCTCCGAGCAGGAGCGTTCGCATGTCTGATATTACAACCGGCGCACCCGCGCGCTCGTCCAAGCTCTTCTCGTCGTTTTCTGTGCGTGATGCGGGAACGCTGATCGGCCTTATCCTCATTATGGCGGTCTTCGCCGTTCTCGTCCCAGGCTTCGTTTCGGAACGAAATCTAATCAACATCCTGCAGCAGTCGAGCATCAATGCCTGCCTGGCCTTGGGCATGACACTGGTCATCATTTCCGGGGGCATCGATCTGTCCGTAGGCCCAACTGCCGCGATTGCCGCCGTCATCAGTGCATCCCTTATGGTGGCTGGCTTCCCGATTCCGCTCGCAATCGCAGCAGGTCTGGCAATCGGCGTCGTGTGCGGCCTCGTGAACGGCGTTCTCGTTGCGTATGTTGGCCTACAGCCGTTCATCGTGACGCTCGGAACGCTCAGCACCTACCGAGCCATCGCGCTCATCTATACGGGCGGTAATCCCGTCCTCGGAATCCCGCAGGGCTTTCGCAGCATCTTCAACGGCTCGCTCGCGGGAATTCCGAACTCGGTCGTTATCGTTGCCGTGGTTGCCATACTCGCCTGGGTATTGCTGAAGAAAACACCAATCGGGGAATACCTCCTGGCTGTCGGCGGCAACGAAGAAGCCTCCTACGTGGCCGGCGTTCCGATCGCGCTCACCAAGGTCACAGCTTATGTCATCTCGGGCACCCTTGCAGCCCTTGCGTCGCTGATCCTCATCGGTCGCCTTGGCGCTGCGGAGCCGATTCTCGGCAACCTCTGGGAGCTGGACGCCATCGCCGCGGCAGCAATCGGCGGAGCCTCGCTCATGGGCGGTAAGGGTAGCGTCATCGGCACCATCCTCGGGGCGATCATTCTCGGCGCTATGCGCAACGGTTTGACGTTGATGAACGTCCAGGCTTTCTATCAATTGCTTGCGACCGGCCTTATCATTCTCGTCGCGATGATGATTGATCGCCTGACGAGGGGACGTGGATGAGCCTGGAAACTGATCTGAAGGCCGTCGGCCCACGGATACGCATGATGATGCCGCTTCTGACACCGTTGGAAGCGCGCGTTGTCGAGACAGTATTCGCACTGCGAACCTTCGACGATGAGACGTCGCTGAAGGAAATCGCGACGGAAGCAGGCGTTTCCGAGGCTATGGTCGTCAAGATTACGAAGAAGCTGGGTTTCGCGGGATACCGCGAATTTCGCAACGCGGTAGCTCAGTATAATCGGCTGCCAACGGCGGAAATGCACCAGGAGCTTTCCCTGGAGGACTCCTCGGAAAAAATCATCCAGAAGGTCTTCCGGACGTCGATCCATGCACTGGAAGAGACGCTTTCCATCATGAACGTGGAGGCCTTCGACCGGGCTGCCGATCTCATTCATGGTGCGCGCAACCGAGACTTCTACGGTGTGGGCGGATCCGCCCAGATCGCGCGGGACTCGGCGCACAAGTTTCTCAGGATCGGTGTGAGGGCGCAGGTCTTCGACGATTCCCACATGATGCTTATGTCGGCATCGCTATTGGGCGAGGGCGACATTGCAATTGGCTTCTCCCATTCCGGCAACACGGTCGCGGTCATTGAAGCGATCCAGCTTGCGCGGAAAAACGGGGCGAGGACGATAGCGATCACCAACTACAATGCCTCGCCATTGGCCCAACATTCCGACGTTGTGCTCTGCTCGACCGCGCAGGGCTCGCCGCTGATGGGCGAGAACGCCGCAGCGCGCATTGCGCAGCTTAACATTTTGGACGCGGTTTTCGTCGCGGTCGCCCAGCGCGACTATCGAGCCGCTGAAAAGAACCTTTCGAAGACGATGGCTGCGGTCGCCTCCAAACGGAAAGACAAGTTTCTATGACATCGAGTTCTCCTGCTGTCATCGTGTTCGGCAGTCTCCATTACGATATCATCGTGGAAGGCCCGCACCGGCCCCGCAAAGGCGAGACTGTAGCCGGATCGGCGTGGTATCCGAAGTGCGGAGGCAAGGGCGGCAACCAGGCTGTGTCTGCGGTAAAGCATGGCGTCGCAACGGCAATGATCGGCGCAGTTGCCGATGACGAATTCGGCAGGGCCCTTTCGAAAAACCTGGAGGAGCACAACGTAGACTGCCGCTTTGTACGGACCCTGAATGGAGCGGCCTCCGGCATGAGCGTAGCGATCTTTGACTCAGAGGGCGACTACGGAGCAGTCTTTGTCTCTGGGACCAATGCGCAGCTTGGGGAAAAGGACGTCAACGCTGCCGCCGAATTCTTTAAGCCGAACTCAGTATTGGTCCTCCAGAACGAGGTTCCGGACGAAGCCAATGTGGCTGCCGCGGCGGCTATGAAGCAGGCGGGCGGAACAGTTATTCTGAACGCCGCTCCCGCTCGCGCGCCGTCGGTCCATCTTGCGCCATATATTGATATTGTCGTTGCCAACGCCGTGGAAGCCGAGGCACTCGCAGCCGTTCCGCGCGTGGATTCTCTTGAGGGTGCCCTCTTGGCCGCACGGAAACTTGCAGAACAGTATCCGGTCGCGGTGGTTACGGCGGGCGGCGACGGCGTTGCGTTCGTGGAACGTGCCGGCGGTGAAATGGCAGTTCCGGCGATTGAGGTCGAACTTGTCAGTACGCATGGCGCCGGCGACGAGTTCATTGGAGTTCTGGCTGCACGCATCGCAATGAATTCGCCGATCGAGGTCGCCATCGCCAAAGCGAACGAGGCGGCTGCGATATTGGTGAGTTCGCCTCGCGAGTAGGCGAGAAGCAATGAAGCGTGCGCGGCATCTTCAGCAGCACACGGCCAGCAGGACGACGAAAATGGGTGCGGAAAAACACGCGGTCGTCATTTCTGCGGGCTCAAGTGACGGGCCGCATAGTACGACATCCAAGCTGCAGCGGAGCGGAGCGCCGCCAAATGACGACGGCGTTGACCTGCGAGCGCGCAATCCCTCGCAGCATCCGTCGCGACCAGCCAACGGCACTGTTCGCGCACCAAATCTCGTGGTCCGGCCGGCGATTTGGAGGGCTTAAACTCGTCCAAGGCGATTAAACGCGCACCGGTCTGGGTATATCGAGCTCCGCTACGATCCTAGCACCTGACGCCGCCAAACCCTCCCAAATACTTGAGGCATCGGACCGCATCATGCGGCCGCCATGCTTGAGAAATTTGCCGGCGACCATTACGCTGTCGACATTCCCCGCATTGCATTGCATGACCACCGACGAATACGGGTCGTGGACCGGATGCATGTTCCAGACCAGCGTATCGATGCTGACAATGTCTGCTTGTTTTCCAGGCGTCAGCGACCCGATCTGACTGTCCAAACCCAAAGCCTTTGCGCTGCCCATCGTAATCCACTCGAGCGCCTGCTTCGTCGTGATGGATGACGTCTCGAGGATGCCTCCGGTCTGTCGCCGGAAGTCCGCATTGTCGAGGGCCCGCTGGCATCCGATCGCCATGCGCGCAACCGCGAACATATCCGAAGACACGAGCGACTCGATGTCGACGCCGAAGGAGGGTGTGCCTCCCGCTTTAAGCACGCGCCCTGTGATAGGCCACCCGTGGCCTTGGGTCATTTCATTTTCGGGAGCGATCGTGAAGGTTGCGCCGGCACTTACGAACCGAGCCAGTTGGTCGTCGGTCAAGTCGTTGCCATGGACAATATTAGTTTTGTGTCCGATCAGACCCTCCCGCTCGAGGATCTCCCATCCTCCGGAAGCTTTGGGTTCACCACCACCGGAATGCATGGAGACGATCAGGTCGAGCTCTCGTGCGAGCTTGAAGTCGGCGCGGGAGACCTCAAGTGTGGAATAGTGCGGACCTAGTATCGCCATTCCGAGCGTGACGAGGCCATCTGGTCGCCGAAGCGGTCCACTCAGGAGACGCTCGATTTCGGTACGTGGATGAGGAATTTCCGAGAAGTGGGGCTCCCCGGGACGCGGATCCGGCTTAGGTGACCCATGGAGGAAAACAGCCCGGATTCCGCTTTCCACCAACCCTTCGACCGCGGCATCAGTGTGCGCAGGCGTGGGGTTGTTGTGACACCAGTCACCAAGCGTGGTGGTGCCGGCATTGATTTGTCCCAAGGCTCCGGCCAATGTGGCGATGTGAATATCTTTCGGGAGATACGCTTTCGCCAAGCCGCGATGCGTCCATTTGAAATACTCAAACAGCGTCCAATTCGCGGCCAACCCCCGAAGAGCCGTTTGCCAAGTATGCATGTGGCAATTTACAAGACCCGGAATGAGGATCTTTCCCTTTCCGTCGACAATTTTTGAGCTGCTTGGGGCCTCAAGATTTGAACCCACGGCTGCGATTTTGTCGTCACAAATCAGCAGATCGCCTGACCAAAAGTCGCCGACCCGCGTATCCATGGAGAGGATAATCGCATTCTTCCAAATCGTGTATCTAGGCGTTCCCATCGGTACTCCCGAGCAACCAGCGACAGTGATGCAAGTAAATTCAGAGCCATACGCGACTGCGGCCTTTCCTACACCTGGCAGTGCTGGAAAGGCCAATCACTAGGCGCTCTACGACATGGTTTCAGCTCGCCGGTCAAACCGCCTTCGCGCGATAGGGAACGACTGTTGATGCATGGGACCGCAGCTGAAATCTACTGACCATATGGGCTAGTTCCTCTGTTGCATTCGATAGCGTTCTTGCCGCAGCCGTCGTCTGCTCAACCATCGCGGCGTTTTGCTGCGTGACCCGGTCCATCTGGTCGGCTGCCACGGAAACCTCTCGCAAGCTGTTCGCCTGGTCACGCGCGCCGCTCGCTATCAGATTGATGATCTCACTCATACGATCGATCTGACGAACGATATCGTTGAGCGAACTGCCCGAAGCGCTGACGAGCTTGACACCCGATGAGACCTGCTCTGTCGAGGTTGAGATCAGATTCTTGATCTCCTTCGCGGCAGTGGCAGAGCGCTGTGCGAGTTCGCGAACTTCCTGCGCAACAACGGCAAAGCCCTTCCCGGCCTCTCCAGCCCTTGCGGCTTCCACCCCGGCATTCAGCGCCAGGAGGTTTGTCTGGAAGGCGATATCGTCGATCACACCGATGATGCTTTCGATCTTCTCGGAAGAAGTCTGAATGGCGGTCATTGCATCCACCGCCAGGGCAACAACTTCGCCGCCGCGTTCCGCGTTGTCTTGCGTCGTCGAGGCCGCTTGTTGTGCGCCCTGAGCACTTTCGGCGGTCCCGTTGACGCCTCTGGTAACTTCCCCAAGAGCAGCGACGGTTTCCTCGAGCGATGCCGCCTGCTGTTCTGTACGTCGCGCGAGATCGTCCGAGGCGGCCGAGATCTCGCTCAGCCCCGCGCGGATCGTCGTGACGGCGACGACGACAGAACCTATCGTCTCCTCGAGGCTCTGGACGGACTGGTTGAACTGATCACGGATCATGGTGTAGCGCGCGTCAACCTCGCCGATGCGGGCCGTAAGATCGCCGCGCGACAGCCGCTCTAGACCCGTGCAGATTTTGCCGAAAGCGTCCTGCATGATGTCGGCGTCTTCCAGGCGTCGGCGCTCTTCCGCGAGCCTGTCTGCTTCTGCCGCGAGACGTTGCCTTTCGGCGTTCGCCTCCGCAACCAGCTTGGCGCGTCCGGTTTCCTGAAAAACCCGGAGAGATCGAGCCATGGCTCCCAACTCGTGGCGATGCTCCACGCCTTCGATGACAACCGTCTCGTCGCCGTGCGATAGCCGCTCCATTGTTGTTGCAAGCTTACGAATCGCCGTCGAAATCAGCAGACCGATCCCGTAAGCGAGCGCGAGACCGAGTATGACAATCGCTGTACCGGTGACGATCGTTCCATTCTTGGCCGCGCTGACCGTCGAACTGACAGCGTTGTCCAGTTTATTCTGCTTCTCGGTGATGGCGACCTGCAGGTTCTCGAAGGCCTGTGCAATCTTCGGTGCGAGGACGTCGAGCTGCTTTTCCCGGATGTCGCGGGAGGCGGCGAGCAAATCCTTCACCTCAGTAAGTCTTGACGAATAATTGTTCATCAGGACCAAAGCGCCGTCGACCCGAGTCTTCTGCAGTTCATTCGCTACCGCGGCAGATACCGCCTTATTAAGCGTGACCGCATCCGCAAGTGCGGCTTGCGAGACAGTATAGTCAGAGAGTTCGCCATCTCCGATGAACCTCTCCGAGTAGTAGAGACTTTTGTCCAGCGCCACGAGAACCTGAGTTGCGGCAAACAGGGTCTGCAGATCACTCTGGCGCCAAGCACTGCGCATCACGTCACGCAAGGCAACGCTCGTCCAAGGCCCAAACTCAGTGACTTTGGAGATAACGTCGTTGCGTTTCTGCTGGAGAGCTACAATCTTTTCGAAGGCATCGCTGTAGGCAGCAACGTCGCTACGGATGCCCTTAAGCCCACTCGTCAACTCTTCCGACTTGGCAATACGGTCGTCGTCGACCGAAAATGCCTGGACCCCGGCACGAAAGGCCTCCGCGACTTTGTCCGTCGGTTCTACGTGATAGGCTTCCGACGCCAATTGGATCTTATGCAGTTGCCGAGAGTATTCCGAAATTACCATCGTATCGGCTACGGATGAGCGATAAGATCCAAACATCTCGGCCAGCGAATTCATGCTGCTAATTGACGAGATGCACATAATTGTCAGCAGCAGGATGAGCGGGAGAAAACCAGCAGTAATCTGCGCCCTAATTCCCAATTTTTTCCATGCGGTCATAGCGGTCCCCATTTCACTGACCCTTCGACAAATAGGACTGCAGATTTTCGCGTGTCACCAGCTCGAAGGGCACGTAGTTCTCACGCGGCACCTTCTCGCCCATGGCGAGCTTAAGCGCGACATCGACGGCCATGGCTCCTTGGCCCGCGGCGCTTTGCAAGACAGTGATCTGCATATCGCCGGCTTGCATCGCGGAGAGCGCGTCCTTTGTGGCATCGACGCCGGCGACAACAATGCCGTTGAGCGGGCGCCCGGACGCCCTGATCGCCTTAATGGCTCCGATCGCCATGTCGTCGTTGTTGGCGATGACGGCATCAAAGCGAACGCCGGCTCGAAGCCATTCCTCCATCTGCGCCTCACCGAATTGGGTCGACCAGTAGGCCGCCTGGCGCTCTACGATCCTCATGCCATTGCAGGCGTCAGTCGCGAAGACCTCGTCGATGTCATCTGTCCGCATCCTGGCAGCCGCGTGAAATAGCTGTCCCATCAGGATTACAACGTCACCCTTGCCTTGCAGCCGACGGCATACTTCTCGCGCCTGCAATGTCCCGGATTCCTTTTCATCCGACGCGACCAACGCCTGCGTAGGGGGTAGGTCTGCCTGGTTCGAGGGAAAATTGTTCACGTAGACCAGCGGGATACCTGCGTCTTCGGCGATCTTCGTCATCTGCGGACCCAGATCACCGTCCGAGGGAGCGACGATAATCGCATCGACCTTGTCCGCCACGAATTTCTTGAGGATTTCAATTTCCCGTTCCTTCACGCCATCCGCGGTTTCATGGACGACGTGCAGCCCGGGAATGGACTTACTATGTTCCAGCATTCCCTGGAGGAGAACGGACTTGAAGGTGTCGAGTTTCGAGATCGAAATGCCGATAGTTTCAGCCTGAGCAGAGGATGCCCATAGCGCTGTGGCAAGTAACATGAATGGCGTCGTTTTCATGAAGTAGTCCCCGGTGATTTTCCATTTTCCTGGCCTTGCTCGCCCGCCGATCAGGATTTTGGCGAAAGCCGACCCACGAATTGAACGAAAGCCTGCAGATGGTCGCTGATGAATTTGCGTGTCGCCTCATCGATCACTGTGCCGGCTTCGACATCGACCTTGGTGTTGATGCCGCCGACCATGACTTCGGGCTTGGTGAATACGATCGCATCCAGGAAGACCATAATCTGACGAAGGTGATATTGTGCGCGGGCGCCCGCAATTGGTCCGGGCGAGCCGCTCATAACCGAGACTGGCTTGCCGGCAAAAGGGGTGGACGGCAGGCGCGACAGCCAGTCGAGCGCGTTCTTGAGCACGCCCGGGACGGAATAATTATACTCTGGTGTTACCACGACCACACCATCTGCGGCGGCGATCGCTCCCGCCATGCCGTTGACGGCGTCTGGAAATCCTTCCGCTTGCAAATCGGCGTTGTAGTGAGGAATGTCGCCGACCGAGCCCAGCAACGTGATCGTGACGCCAGCCGGCGCCAGTTCCGGCAGTGCCGTCGCAAGCGCCCGATGGAACGATCCACTGCGCAGGCTGCCCAGAAGCACAACCAGATTCACTGGAGTTTCGCTTGTCATATTGGATTACCTTTCTTCCAAGTAGGTGATGGCGTCGTCCGCACCCAGCAGAGTGGACCAAATCGATTGGTGCCCCGCGATCGGCAAAACCGTTGACGCGGAGCACCACTGGCGCCTTGGGAGGCGAAACATTTTACTCAGAATGCCTCTAGCGCTGTCATAGCGAGAGGATGGCGCGTGCCTCTTTGGTCGTCGCGGGACTGGCGCCGAGATCACGAATCATGTCCACGGCTCGTTCGACCAACTGAGCGTTTCGCTCGGCCAGCACGCCCTTTGACAGATAGATGTTGTCTTCCATGCCTACGCGGACGTGACCACCGAGCAGCCATGACTGCGCAAGCATCGGGAACTCGTTTCGGCCAATGCCAAAGCCTGTCCAGATTGCGCCATCCGGCAGCAGGCTTCGTGCGTAGAGCATGGCTTCGGGGGATGCCTCAAAGCCGTATTTGACCCCGAGGACCAGTGAAAATAGCCCCGGCCCAGTCAAGGTTTGGTCGCGAATAAGGTCGCGCGCCAGATGGCAGTCGCCCGAATCAAAAAGCTCGACCTCCGGCAGGACACCTGCGGCGCGGATGCGCGCGGCCATTATCCGGATGTTGCGTGGAGTGTTGATGACGATCTCGCCGCCCGATACCATCGTGTTGAGATCGAGGGTGCAGATTTCAGGCTTCAGGCATTCCACGTGCTCGACACGACGCTCTGGCGACATCAAGGTCGTGCCGGGCGCGGCAATCTTGGGGTCATCCTCTGAAGGGATAAACCGGCCGCCTGGCCCGGTGGTCAAATTGATGATCAGGTCGGGTCGGTGCTTTCTAATCCTGTGTATCACATCTCGGTAAAGGTCGATCGACATCGACGGGGCCCCGGATTCGGGATCCCGCACATGGATATGAACGATGGCGGCACCTGCCTCCGCGGCCTCTAAGGCGCTGACTGCAATCTGTTCCGGAGTGATCGGCAGAAATGGGGTCTGGTCGGGGCGCGTGAGATTGCCCGTGATTGCACAGGTGACGATCACACGGTCCTGACGAAGGAAAGACATTCCGCAGACCCCGCTTAGTTCTCAAGGAGCTGTATAGCCGCCATCAATCACGAGTTCCGCGCCCGTCATATAGCTGGATTCGTCGCTGGCGAGGAAGAGTGCCCCGTAGGCGATCTCCTCCGGTCGGCCGAGCCGCTTCATTGGCGTGATATCTACGATCGATTGGGTGATACCAGCATCTTGCGCCGCGATCATCGGGGTGCTGATAATCCCTGGATGGATAGAATTGACGCGGATGTTGTCGCCGACATAGGTTAGGGCGGCGTTCTTGCTCATGTGCCGCACAGCCGCTTTCGACGCCGTGTAAGCCGAAACCCCCGCCGCGCCAGCAATACCCCATATCGATGAGGTATTAATGATCGAGCCGCCACCGGACGCTTTCATATGCGGAATGACAACCTTCATTCCATAAAACGGCCCTGTCTGGTTGACGGCGATGACCGTGTGCCAATCCTCTATCGAGATTTCTGCAATTCCATCGTAGGAGTGCACCGTGCCGGCGTTGTTGAAGAGAACATCAATCCGTCTGTCGCTGGCTATGACAGCTCCCACGACCTTTTCCCAACTGGAGAAATCAGTTACGTCGAGGGAATGGGTCGTAATGTTTGCCGCCTCGAAAGCTTCATCAAAACTTAGATCGCACGCGTGAACCTTCGCGCCCTCCTTAGCAAAAAGTTCAGTCGTTGCGCGACCGATACCGCGTGCCGCACCGGTGATGATGCAGACTTTGCCTTCGAGACGCATGTGAACTCCTCCTTTTGCACTCCCTCAACCCGAACTCACTCCCATGAGCCGAATCCAGAATCACTATGAAACCGTTGCTGGCCGGCAAAAAGATCAAATATAGAGAAACATCTTCCCGAAATGTGGGAAGCTCAGCTGGTCCAGTGAGCTTCGTAGTCGCTGTCCTTAAAACTTCGGACAAGGTAATCGATAAACAGCCGAGTCCTTGCCGGAAGATATGCCCTCGTCGGAAAGGCGATGTTCATCGTTAGACGGGGCAGATCCCAATCATCGAGTACGCGCACAAGCCGCCCTGATGATAGGTGCTCGGCGATTATGTACGTAGGCTGCGCCAGGATTCCCAAGCCATCGAGGGCGGCCTTGACGATGATTTGGCCGTCGTTCGAGTTGATCATCCCGTCCACGGGCACGGTCAAAGTTTCACCATTGCGCCTGAACGCGAACTGGTTCCAATTGTCTGCAAGAGTGTAAAGAATAAGGTCGTGGTTCTTGAGTTCGTTCGGATGCGCCGGGACGCCTCGCCGAGCTAGATATTCGGGCGAAGCCGCGAGCAAGCGGCGGGTTTCGGCGAGCCGCCTGATCGTGATTGACGAGTCACTCTCGACGCGCCGTGTGCGGATCGCAACGTCAACGCCATTTTCAATGATGTCGTAATAGCGATTGGACGCAACTACGTCGAAGGTCACCTTGGGATATTCCTTCGTGAATTGCGCGATGATTGGGTTTAAATGAAGAACGCAGAAAGATAGGGATGCACTCACGCGCAGGAGACCAGTCGGATTGAGCGCGACATCGGAGATGTTGATCTCCGCCTCCTTCATACCTTGCAAGAACTCCTTGCTTTGTGCGAAAAACTTTTCTCCTTCCACGGTGAGATACAATTGTCTTGTAGTCCTTTGGATCAGCCTGACTTTCAGCCGCTCCTCCAGCGCGATGAGATGGCGACTTGTTGCAGAGACTGACATGCCCAAAGCCTCGGCCGCCTTACTGACGCTACCGAGCTCTGCGACATGAGTGAAAACCTCAATTTCGTTCCAACGGTCCATGGGTCTTGATTTGCTGCCAGTGGGAAAGTGTTTCTCGATTATCGATCTTTTTCCCATTTGCCTCAAGACTATTATCGCTAAAATGTATCGGCCTGCGTATTGGGGATGGAAGGCCGACATTCGTGGAGGAACCAATGAGAGCAGTGCGCTTGTACGACAAGCATGACGTCCGTGTGGACAAAATTCCCGAGCCCACCGAGATCGGCCACGGACAGGTTCTGGTCGGCCCAACCTTTTGTGGGATCTGCGGAACGGACCTGCACGAATACGAAAGCGGTCCGATCTTCACTCCCAAGGTTCCCAATTCCTATAGCGGCGCGGTCCTCCCGCAGATCCTTGGGCACGAATTTGCGGCTAAAGTGGTGGCTGTCGGGGAGGGTGTTGAAAGCGTCAAGCCGGGCGATCGTGTGTCGATCCAGCCCCAAATCGGACCGCGCTACGATTACTTCGGTCGTCGCAATCTTTCTTTCCTTGGGCCTAAGGCATCAGTTGTCGGTTTGAGTTGGCCTTGGGGCGGCATGGCGGAGCGAGCGATCGTCAACGAATATAATACGGTGCGCATGCCAGATTATATCACGGATCAGCAGGGCGCCCTGATCGAGCCGGCGGCCGTGGCGGTGCACGCTATCGACCGAGCCGGAGTTCAGCCGGGAAGCAGCATTCTAATCACCGGTGCCGGGCCTATCGGCGCCTTGATGGTATTGGCGGCTCGTGCGGCGGGGGCGACCCGAATCTTTGTCAGCGAACCGAATGCCAATCGACAAAAACGGCTGAGCCAGATTTCATCTGAAGCAATCCTGCTCGACCCGACAACGGACGGATTTTTCGACGAGATTAAGAGCAACACTGAAGAAGGTGTCGGCGTCGACGTCGCTATCGAATGCGCCGGCAATCCAAGAGCACTCAATTCGTGCATCCAAGCGGTCCGAGCACAGGGCACTGTGGTTCAGGTCGGGCTTATGGGAGTGAAGGTGGAGATCGATCCCTTCGATTTGACGATGCGCGACATCACCCTCCGCGGCTCGCTCAATTATCCGCTCACCATATGGCCGCGGATCTTTGAAATGATGCGGACTGGCCTCTTTCCGGCTGAAAAGATCGTCGATGACGAAATCCCCATGGAAGATGTCGTGGAGAGGGGCTTCAAAAGGCTCCTCGACCCTGCTGGCGGAAAGATGAAGATCCTCGTCTCGGCAAAGAGCCACTGATTGGATCCCCTGCGGCATCCTTAAGCGCGCGACGAACGACAAACCGGTAAAGCCGGGGCACGCCCATCGCCAAATTTGATCAAAGTCTCCAACACTTTTCGACCTCGAACTTTCCCGCCTAGCGGCTGCGTTCACTGACAGCCGCATTTTTTTTGCCAAGAAATCACCCGATCTTCTCGAAAGGCGGGAAAGACCTTCCCGAGACCAACTCTTTTTCCCGGCCGTGCAAGTCGTATGGTGGATCAACTCGCGTGGAGGCTCGAGGAGTGGAGAAGGCCCTCAGACCAAGAACTATCGCGCGAGTGCTCAGGTCGAGCCGTATTGATATCAGGTCAAAGCGGGAGGGGCCAGTGTGGCGCTATCATGAAGCCCACCGCTCGTGGCATTTTTAAAGGATTATCCATGATCAAGCACATCGTGATGTGGAACGTGCGCGGGGAGGATTCGGAGCAGAAGCTCGCGGCCGCCACGGATGTCAAGGCGCGCTTCGAAGGCTTGGTCGGCCAGATTCCCGGCTTGCGCAGCCTGGAAGTCGGTATCGATGTCAGCCACGTTTCCTATGCATGTGACGTCGTGCTCTACTCGGAATTCGAAGATGAAGCGGCACTCGCTGCCTATGCCGAGCATCCGGCTCACCTGGAAGTCCGCAAGCAACTCGATGGTGTCCGCACTGCACGTTTCCAAGTCGACTATCCTGTTGAGTGACGAAGCTTTGGGAGGAGCGCATGTCGGAAAGATCTGAGATAACTGCAAACACGATTCTGAACCTTCGTCGTCCGCGAAAGACCTACCTTGGCCATGTCGCAATCAAGAGCATCGATTCTGAGCTAAGGGCTGGCGAAATCCACGTCCTTTGTGGCGAGAATGGCGCCGGCAGGAGCAGATTGGTCAAAGTTCCGGGTGGCCTTGTCGCTCCGACCGAAGGCGATATCGACGTCAACGGCATTCTATTGCGGTCGGGGGAGAAGGCGGATCAGCCGCGAATTTCGAGCGGTCGCCAACACCATTCGGTCACCCCGGATCTCTTGGTTTCGAGTATTGTTCTGATTGGCGCCCGGGTGAGCGGTGGGTTTTTGCGGCGCGCCCGTCATGCAGAGACAATACGCCGTCAACTTGACGAGAGCGGGTTAGCGCATATCGATCTGAATGAACCCGCACGAAAAGTGAGCGTTGCCAAGCTCGCGAAGATCACCCGTGGCGTTGTCCGAAGCAGGCAAGATCAAGGTCCTCTAAGCACAGGCGGACAACATGCAGGCCGGTGTGATTGTCGCGCCCCAGCGCGCAAACATCGACCCGTCCAAGCTGGTGTTGGGCGGTTCTAACTGCAGCATAGAAGGCGTGACCGCCATGAGGCGTGCAGCCAGTACGGGAGTGAGTTGCGGTCGCCAATTGACGAGGGTGAGCATGCTGCCAAGGCAGTTGCAGACTTCCTTGACGGGAAAAGCGGACGAGAAGACGCGGTTCCAAGAAGTCATAACGAAGGCAATTGCTCCGCAGCGGCTGGCAAGAAGTCATTCAACGCGGTGGTAGCAAGTTAGGATAGTTGCCACAGACATTACGGAGGAAGCGCATGCGTTTCGTAGTCCACTGTATCGATCATAAGGATGGCCTTCCGAGGAGGCTCGCCAACTATGATGCACACAAAGCTTATCTCGGAGCGCCCGGCGCAGTGAGCACGGTCATCTCCGGGCCCCTGGTCGCAGAGGACGGCGAGACAATGATCGGCTCGATGTTCATTTTCGAAGCCGAAAAGAAGAAGGACGTTGTCGACTTCAACGCAAACGACCCGTTCAGCAAAGCGAACGTTTGGGCTGAAGTCCAAATCCACCCGTTCCTTATGAGGGTGGACAATCGCACGTAGACCTCGGTCTACGCACATCCAAATCCCAATCTACGGAAGTCGAATATGCTGTCTTTTACTTACAACGGTCAACCGGCTCGAGTGATCTTCGGATCAGGCACCCTGGCACAGCTCCCGTCCGAAGTTGAACGGCTCGGTCTGAACAAAGTCCTGGTTCTGGCAACCCCTCCTCAGGAGGAGGATGCGAAGCGACTGGCTCAGCTTATCGGCGATCGTTGTGCTGGGATCTTTGCAGGTGCCGCCATGCACACGCCGGTTTCAGTTACCGAGACAGCCTTACGGATCGTTAAGGACAAAAACATCGACGGCTTGATTGCGGTCGGTGGTGGCTCAACAACCGGTTTGGCGAAAGCCCTGGCCTTGAGAACCGATCTCCCGCAGATTGTTGCACCGACGACCTATGCGGGATCGGAAATGACGCCAATCCTCGGTGAGACCAAGGACGGCAACAAGGTCACTCAAAGCAGCCCAAAAATCCTTCCGGAGGTCGTCATCTACGATGTTGACCTGACGATGACACTGCCTGCCGGCATGTCAGGAACGAGCGGCATGAACGCGATCGCGCATGCCGTCGAGGCGCTGTATGCGAAAGAAGCCAATCCGATTATCACGATGATGGCTCTTGAAGCGATCGGGGCACTTTACGAAGCGCTTCCGGTCATCGTCGATGATCCAACCAATCGAGACGCTCGCGCCCAAGCTCTTTATGGCGCGTGGCTATGTGGCATTTGCCTGGGTTCAGTTGGAATGTCGCTTCATCATAAATTGTGTCACACCATCGGTGGGACTTTTGACCTTCCCCATGCTGAAACCCATACAATAATTCTGCCCCATGCCCTGGCCTACAACGCGCCAGCCATACCGGACGTGATGAAGAGCCTGTCGCAACGGCTCAACACTGACGACCCCGCGCGCGCACTGTTCGATCTTGCAGGACGCATCGGTGCAAAGAGGGCCCTTAGGGACCTCGGCATGCCGGAATCCGGCATCGAGACGGTCGCCGACAAAGCTCTGACTAACCCATATTGGAATCCCCAGCCGCTGGTGCGGGCCCCCCTGCATGCCCTGATCAGCCGTGCCTATGCAGGCGACGCCCCGCAAGTGGATGGCGCGTAAGATAATAGTCAGGAGGAAACTATGCCCGAGGATCGGCACGTAACAGCAAAGCGTCCCAAATACCCGTATTTCACGGAGGAGAACTCCGTCGATGTGGTCAACGCCCGGATGGGAACGGACATCGATCCGCGCCTGCGCGAGGTCATGGGAACTATCGTGAAGCATCTTCATGCTGCGGTGAAGGAAATTGAGCCGACCCACGAGGAATGGTTGACGGCGATCAAGTTCCTTACGGCGGTTGGCCAAATGTGCACCGACTGGCGACAGGAATATATCTTGCTTTCGGACATTCTCGGTGTGTCGATGCTGGTGGATTCGATCAACCATCGGCGACCCAACGGCGCGACAGAAAATACGATCCTCGGACCCTTCTACGTCCCCGAAGCGCCTCGCTACGCACCAGGAACCAACATCTGCCTGGATGGAAAGGGCGAGCCGCTCGTCGTCAAGGGCAGGGTCCTCGACACGAACGGACAGCCGGTCGAGGGTGCGCTCGTCGATGTTTGGCAGACGAACGACGACGGCTTCTATGACGTTCAGCAAAAGGGCGTTCAGCCGGACTGGAACCTTCGAGGAGTGTTCACGACCGACAAGAACGGCGAATACTGGTTTCGATCGTCTAAGCCACGCTTCTATCCGATCCCGGATGACGGCCCCGTGGGCAAGCTCCTTGGCGCAATGGGCCGGCACCCGAACCGGGCTGCGCATATTCATTTCATCGTGAGCGCCGAAGGCTACGACCCGGTCATTACTCACATTTTCTCACCGGATTGTCAGTACCTCGATCAGGACGCCGTCTTTGGCGTCAAAGACTCGCTCATCGCGGAGTTCCAAAAGGTGACGGACGCTGACAGGGTTCGGGAAATGCAGTTCACCGCGCCTTACTGGTCGGTGAACTGGGATTTCGTTCTCGCCACCAAGAAGCATGGAGACAACGAGGTGGGGCAGCCATGACGTCACCGGTCGTCCAGTTCTCCCTTCCCGAGATGGTTGTCGTGACCGGGGCGTCGTCCGGCCTCGGACACGAACTGTCGCGCCTTCTGCTCGCCAACGGAGTTGCGACCGTTGGCGTCGATGTAGCCGAGGCCCAGCCTGATCTGGCCGCAGCTTCCCGCTATCACCATGTAACCGGCGACGTCGGGGCCGAAGCGACCTGGGACAGGGTCGTCGACTATCTGCACCATGCTTACGTTCCCTCACTCGGTCTCGTCACGTCGGCAGCAATCCTTGATGTGGGCGATGTCACGGAGGCGACGCCTCAAATCTTGGACCGCGCGATGCACGTCAACATCGTCGGCACAGTCTTGGCGATGAAGGCGCTGCTTCCGTTGATGGTCGAAAAGAAGAACGGCGCGATCGTTGCCGTCGCAAGCGTGAACGCGACCCTCGCCGAGCAACAACTCGCAATCTACAACGCAACCAAGGCAGCCGTGCGTCAACTGGCACGCACGGTGGCAGTCGACCACGCCCGCGATGGTGTCCGTACCAATGTACTAAGCCCGGGCCCCATGCTCGCTGGCCTGTTCAAGCGCCACCTCGAGTCAGCCAATGATAGTGCGCAGTTTCTGGCGTCCCGTTCCGCTCGACAGCCGGAAGGAAGGATCCTTGAAGCCGCGGAAGTCGCACAGGCCGCACTTTTTCTGCTGTCGAGCGGCGCGACTGCCCTGCGCGGGGCCGAGATCATTGCAGATGGCGGCCTTACGACGAGCTTCGATTTCCGGACCGGCGCGGAAGGTGCGTCGGTCTGACAAGGCCAAAACAATTTGACATTTGGAGGAGATGATATGGAAACGGGTCTCAAGGGAAAAGTGGTATTCATTACCGGGGCGGCCGAAGGCATCGGTCGCGCGACCGCGCTTGCGTTCGCCAAGGAGGGGGCAACGGTTGGACTGCTCGATCTGAATGAAGGTCAGCTTCAGGAGGTCGCCTCTGAGATAGCCAAAGCCGGGGGCCAGGCGAAAACCGCCAAGGCGGACTTGTCGACTAGTCACGGGGTAACAGCCGGCCTCGATACGCTTCTTAGAGAGACGGGCGGCGTGGTCGACGTCCTGGTGAACAATGTTGGCTCCGGGGCGATCCGGACCTTTGAGCAGTTGATCGACGAAGAATGGGACAAGACTTTCCAGCTTAACTTCATGAGCTATGTCCGAGCCACCCGACATCTGCTGCCGATCCTGCGCGAGCGCAAAGGAAATATCGTCAACAACGGGTCGGACCTTGCCCGTCAGCCTGAACCTGTTCCGATCGACTACTCGGCGTCCAAGGCGGCAGTGCTGGCCTTGACCAAAGGCCTCGCCCGGGCGGAAGGTGCTACGGTCCGCGTCAACGCGGTAGCCCCCGGTCCGATCTGGACTCCATTCTGGACGAAGCCCGGCGGCTTTGCTGAGACGATGGGCAAACACTACAACATGGAACCGCAGGCTGCGGTCGAACACGAAATGAAGCTTCGCCAGCTTCCGCTCGCGCGGCTCGGCAATGCTGAGGAAGTCGCCAACGTGATCGTGTTCTTGGCCTCGGACCTGGCGTCCTTTGTGACCTCAGCGGTCTGGGGGGTCGACGGCGGAAGTATCCGCTCGATCTAGCGACCACAGCTGCAATTTTGAATTCCGCTGCTCTTGTCGGCTGGCGGACCAATGTCGCGCCAATACAACTCGGGTCGAGGGATCGATCCGGGACGCTCGCGCGTAGCTGCCGATAGGTCGGCGTGGCGGCGTAGCCGCTGTCGGTAGAGTTTTGGGAAACCCTTTGAGTACCGATAGCGCCTTTATAAAGCACACAAAAACAATATCTTGGTGCCAACGACTATCAGGCGGTGCAGCGGTCGGTAAATCGAAAAAAGAGGAGATTGCTCGATGAATAAACAGGTACCCGATTTGCTTGCGTCATATTTCACGCTTGCAGGCGACATCTATCCCTTCGGGCCAACAGAGATCAGCCCAATTCCGTTTCGCGACCGTGTGGAAGCGGCTGCCAAGGCGGGCTGGAAAGGCGTTGGCCTGATCCATGCCGATGTCAAAGCGACAGCGGAGAAAATTGGCTATGCGGAGATGCGCAAGATCGTCGACGGTGAAGGGATCAAGCATCTGGAGATCGAATTTCTCGGCGACTGGTATAAGGATGGGGCGGCTCGCCTGGCTTCTGACACAATGCGCCGCGAACTCTTCCAGATGGCTGAAGAGCTGAAGATCCGTGACATCAAGATCGCCCCGGGTCTTGGCGCCGACCTATACAATCCGACCAAGGAAGAAATGACGCCGGACGTCCCGCGGATGGCAGAAGCCTTTGCTCAGTTAAGCCGCGAGGCGGCTGAGCACGGAACGGGCATCGCGCTCGAAATCATGCCCTTTAGTAACGTCCGCACCTTGGAAGTCGCCCTCGCGATCGTCGAGCAGGCGGATCAACCTAACTGTGGCCTGCTGATTGACATCTGGCACATGGCCCGCGGCGGAATCTCCTATGACGAGGTCGCGAAGATTCCGTCGAGGTATGTAAGCTCGATCGAGCTGGATGACGCCGATCAGGAGATTGTCGGGCAACTGTGGGAGGATACGATCTACCGGCGCAAGCTACCCGGCGAGGGTGTGCTCAATCCGCCGGCGTTCATCGATGCAGTTCGGAAAATTGGCTACCAGGGTCCATGGGGAGTCGAGATTCTTTCGGAGACGCTTCGCAAGTTGCCGGTCGATGAAATGGCACGGCGCGCCTACGCTGCGACAGCAGCGCAATTTGCCTAATACACTTTGATCCGGGGCGCACGTTAGCGCCCCGATCGTTAACAAGGTTTCGCAAACGGCTGCGGCGGTCTGCGAAAGACGGCGGAGCGCCGCCGGCTACGACCGATCTCGCGAATAGCGATGTACCGAAGTTTACCGGCTTAACAGCAACTCCTAACTCGTTTCCCCTCGAAGAGAGCGACGATGGAAGACGGCCTCTTGAGCATATTCATGCAGAGAATGAACGAGATTCTCTGCGAGCAATGTTTCCGCTTCTATTTGGTTGGAACGTTGCCTGAGGCTCCGCGGCCCATGGTCGACAACGACGTTATCGCGGCTTACTGTTCCGGGTTTAAGCGGACAAACTCCAACACTGACCTGTTGAACGACTTGGTCGGAATTTTCGCTAAGTCGGTGCTTCCCATTGTCGGAGGTCGTGTCCTCTTTGACGACCGTACGATCAACCCGAACTCGCACATCACAAATTTGCTGAGGGACGTCGTGGCATTCACTTTTCACGACATTGGAAGAATACAGTACGTCGTCGCCTACGGGCTCGGTAGCGCGCGGACCTTCACGGTCGACGAGATCGGCCGACTGCATCACAGATCCGTAAAGGCTGTTGAGGTTTTCTCAGGCAAGCCGCCACGGCGATCCTCCGTTCATCTTTCCACACGCGAGATCGAATGCCTCCGTTGGTCGGCAGCAGGAAAGAGCAGTGAGGAGATCGCCATAATACTCAACTTGTCGCCGCATACGATAAACACGTACCTGCAAACATCGGCCCGTAAGCTCGACACTTCCAACAGAACACACGCCGTCGCTAAAGCCTGCCGACTTGGACTAATCTGAAGCTGGCTTGCAAGGAATGGGCAAGATAGATGGCCGATTCCACACAGGATAAGCGCAAAGACGCGTCCTCAGCACGCGGCCTAGGCATCCCAGGAAATTTCGAACAGGTCGGCCTGCTGGCCACCAGCTAAGAAGGAGACTGTTACGTGTCTAGAAACGCTTCGGCAGCGATGTCATAGCTCCGGCAGCGAGCCTCGGGGTCGTAAATCCTCGAATCAATCATCAATTCGTCGGCGGAAGTCATTTCGGCAAATTCTCGCAGCCATCGCCGAACCACATCGAGCGTGCCCACTGCGGAGCATGCAAGTTCTTGATCGAGCCCCATGCGTTGGATTTCGGACAGTTGTTTCATGTAACCCTCGACCGGCTTAGGGAGCAATCCCGGCCGGCCGGCGTGTAGATTTGCAACCCATTGCTGATGGGAGGAAGCAACATATTCCGCTTCCTGCTGTGTTGGCGCTGCGAATACGCAGACACCCGCCATAACATAAGGTGCGCCGAGATGACGCGAGGGGCGGAAATGTTCGCGATAGGCGGAGATGGCCTGCACGAGAAAACGGGGGGCGAAGTGCGAGGCAAACGCGAATGGCAGCCCCAGTTCGGCGGCAAGTCTTGCGCCGTATAGGCCCGAGCCCAAAATCCATATCGGCGTACCATGGATGCCCGGTATTCCGCGTGCAGGCTGATTTTGGCTGTCGTCTAAATAGTCGATAACCGCAATCACGTCATCGGAAAACTCCCGAGGGCCCGGATTGTGCCCCCGGATCGCCAGAACCGTCTCGTGGTCCGAACCCGGGGCTCGTCCGAGGCCGAGATCAATGCGACCCGGATAGAGAGTTTCCAGCGTGGCAAACTGTTCAGCAACGATCAACGGTGCATGGTTCGGCAGCATGATTCCGCCTGAACCAACGCGAATGCTCGAGGTTCCCGCCGCCAAGTGGGACATGATTATGGTCGTTGCAGCAGATCCAATGCCTGGCATATTATGGTGCTCGGCAACCCAATACCTTGAGTAACCCGCGGCCTCCGCACGTCTGGCGAACTGGAGTGCCTCATCGAGGGAATGTCCGAGGCTCTTTTGCTCACCAATCATGATGAGGTCGAGTATCGATAGTGCTGTCATGTGTCCTACCTGGCCACCTGCACGAGACCTTATGTCCAGAGCTCGGGGCTCTCGCAGTGGCTATATCTTCGATTGAACTGGTCTGATTACCTCCTGCGTTTACCTGCGGGGATACGCGCTGATAAGTCGTTGTGTTGGAACCGTTGAGTGTCCCGCACGGCTACTATTTCTAATGAACGTTGTAGGCGCAGATTGGAATTTGTGCTTGGTGACAGCGCTTAGTCGAGACGCCCTGTGCCAGCAACTTCGACCAGTCTGTCGACGACATGCCTGATCTTCGGACTGAGATGCGATGTACGCGGCCAAAGGGCGTGAACATCCACGTAGCATCGAGAAAACTCCTCGAGTACCGGGACAAGTTCCCCGCGCTCGAGATGGGGCCGAATAATCGACATCGGCAACTGGCATATACCGAAGCCCGCGATTGCCGAGTCTACGATCGCGTCGCCATCACCGAGTTCAAATGTTGCTGGAGGCTGAATTCTTTCTTTTGTTCCTTCGATTTCCACCCACCAGCTGAGGGGTCGCCCTCGTCGATAGCCCACTATGCACGAGTGCTCGCGTAAATGGTGAACACTCGCGGGCGCGCCATTTTTCTCGACATATGCCGGTGATGCACACGTCACCAATCGATGGGATGTTAGCTTACGGGCTATGAGCCCGTCACAATCATCAAGATCACCAAACCGGATAACCAGATCCACTCCTTCTGTGATTGGATCGATGACGTGGTCGGAAAACGTCATCGTCAATTGCAGACGAGGATAGGGGCGCGCAATTTCGAGCAGGATGGGAAGCATGATCCTTCGGCCAAAGGACACTGGCATGTCGACGTGCAAACGCCCCGTCAGATTGTGTCGACTTGTGGTCAGGGCAGCCTCGACACCCAGGATTTCATCAAGTGCACTGGCGCAAGTCGCGAAATACGATTCCCCATCTTCCGTCAGCGCGATGCGTCTAGTGGTTCGGTTAAACAACTGCATGCCAAGGCGATCTTCGAGCCTAGAGATATTTTTTCCGACCGCCGATTTGGTCACACCGAGCTTTTCTGCAGCTGCGGTGAAACTTCCTGCCTTAGCAGCAGTGACAAAGGCGACGACACCACCGAGGTGATCAAACTCAGACATTAGCAGCCTCTCACGGTCAATCGGTAGATCTCTGGGAAACTAATGTGCCATTTTGTTGAGTTCTGTCAACCAGAAGACGTCTATTGAGAGTTGCTACCGTGGTTCGGCCGAATCTCGCCAGCGAAAGTCTCCCAATTCTCTCCGCAAACGGGAGATTTTTTCCCAATTCAGAGTTTCCTGGAGGTGGGAGCGGCAAGATTGAGGCCTTAAGTAGCCGCAGAGGCCGAAATTTCTCGTTAAACGTCGCCCGCAATCGAGACTATCCCGGCGAGGGCAAATCTCTTGCCCAAAGGAATGAGTTCACGAATGGGGATCCCGCTTCTAATGTTTTTTGCAACCCAAGATCTGCCTTTCGGTGACATGGATCTCCCTCCTTCGAACCGGCAGTTGGCGATAGCTGGTAACAACGGATTCGAGGACGTATTTAATCAGGCCTTACGTCATGAAAAGCTCCGCTGCCCGCTCGCCAAGACTCACTACGGAGCAACACCTTTGCCTGACGTGGTTGTCAAACGGCACAAGCCTTTGCGAAATCGCTGCAATTGAAGGATGGACGACTGCGGATGTCCGGCGCCATCTCCGCATGGTCTTGAGACTGCTTGGCGCGCGGACGTCAACTCACGGCATTTCGCGAGCCCAGGAACTTTGCCTGATTTAATGGCAGTTGGCCCACTGCCATTAAAAAAATGCTCTAACAGCCGGCTACTTGCAGCCTCTAAACTCGCTCCAATGCGACTGCGATGCCCTGGCCAACACCGATGCACATAGTGGCAAGCGCGTAGCGCCCTTTCCGAAGCGAGAGTTCAAGCGCTGCCGTGCCAGAGATTCGGGCACCCGACATGCCGAGGGGATGTCCGAGAGCAATGGCGCCGCCATTGATGTTCACACGTGCGTCGTCGTCGGAGATTCCAAGGTCACGCAACGTGGCGAGACCCTGCGAGGCGAAAGCTTCATTCAACTCGATCACGTCGAACTGATCCTGTGTCATGCCGAGGCGTGTCATCAACCTCTTTGAGGCTGGAGCCGGGCCGAACCCCATAATACGCGGCGCGACACCGGCGGTGGCACCACCAATGACACGCGCGATCGGAGTAAGCCCGTACTTCTTCGCCGCCGCTTCTGAAGCGATTATAAGCGCGGCAGCCCCGTCATTGACACCGGACGCGTTGCCGGCCGTTACCGTGCCGCCCTCGATCTTGTTCACCGGCTTGAGTTTGGCAAGCGCCTCCAGGCTGGTTGCGCGCGGATGTTCATCCCTGCTCACAACAATCGAATCGCCCTTGCGCTGCGGCACGATGACCGGCGTGATCTCCTTCTGGAAACGACCGTTTTCCTGCGCCGCCGCAGCCTTGGCCTGGCTGCGGACCGCGAACGCGTCCTGATCCTCACGAGAGACTTTGAAGTCGATAGCGACATTGTCGCCCGTTTCCGGCATGGAATCGACGCCATACTGCTTCTTCATCAGTGGATTGACGAAGCGCCATCCGATAGTGGTGTCGTAGATTTCGGCATTTCGGGAGAAGGCGCTCTCGGCCTTCGGGATGACGAAAGGGGCGCGGCTCATGCTTTCTACCCCACCAGCAATCATCAGTTCCGTCTCGCCCGACTTGATCGCCCGGGCGGCGGTGATGACAGCGTCCATCCCGGAGCCGCAAAGGCGGTTCATCGTGGTGCCAGTTACCGAGACAGGCAACCCGGCCAGAAGAAGCGACATGCGGGCAACGTTGCGGTTATCTTCGCCCGCCTGGTTGGCGCAGCCGTAGATCACGTCGCCCACGGCTTCCCAGTCGACGGAAGCATTCCGTTCCATCAGGGCCTTGAGCGGGATTGCGCCAAGGTCGTCGGCGCGAACCGTCGAGAGCGCGCCGCCGAAGCGGCCAATCGGCGTGCGGATGTAGTCGCAGATGAATGCTTCAGTCATGGGATCCTCCTCAGAGCGCCGGTACGACGAGATCGGTGACCGGACCTTCGATGTGAAGCTTAGCGCCGGTCATGGCCTGCAATTCCTCGAGCGTCATGCCCGCCAGCTTTTCGCGCAGCAGGAAATGCCCATCTTTGATGTCGATGACAGCATGGCTCGTATAAACGCGGGTGATGCAAGCCACGCCCGTCAGCGGGAACGTGCACTTCTCGACCAGCTTTGGTTCGCCGTTCTTGGTCACGTGCTCGGTTATCACCGATACCTGCTTTGCACCGTGGACAAGATCCATGGCACCGCCGACTGCCGGCACACCTTTTGTGCCGACACGCCAGTTGGCGAGGTCCCCGTTCTGGGCGACCTGCAGCGCACCGAGGATCGCGACGTCGAGATGGCCGCCGCGCACCATGGCGAAACTATCGGCGTGATGGAAGAAGGCTGCACCCGGCTTCAATGTCACGGCCTTCTTGCCGGCGTTGATGAGATCCCAGTCTTCCTCACCTTCCTTTGGTGCCTCACCGAAATTCAGGATGCCGTTCTCGGTGTGGAAGATTGCCTGCCGACCGGGCGGCTGGTAGCGCGCCACCATTTCGGGAAAGCCAATACCCAGGTTCACGTAGGCGCCGTCGACGATGTCCTGCGCCGCCCGCCAGGCGATCTGAGTGTTGGAAAGTTTGATGTCTTCTCGGGTGTTCACGCTCATGCCTTAACTCCCTCATATGCCGGAGCATAAGCTGCGCCTGCCCGGATGAGTTCTTCTTCCTGCTGCGGGTTTGACACCTGAACTACGCGGTCGACAAAGATGCCGGGCGTCACAACCTGTTCCGGATCAATCTCGCCGGCCTGCACGATCTTGGAGACCTGCACGATCGTTTGGGCTGCCGCCATGCACATCAGCGGGTTAAAGTTACGGGCCGCCCTGTTGTAAGTGAGGTTGCCGTAGGTATCGCCGACATGCGCCTTGACGATGGCGAAATCCGCCTTCAGCCAACGCTCCTGTACATAGTGGCGGCCGTCGAATTCTGCGATCGGCTTTCCTGCGGCGAGTTCGGTGCCATAAGCGGTCGGGGTATAGAAGGCTGGGATGCCGGCGCCGCCAGCGCGGATGCGCTCCGCGAGAGTACCTTGTGGCACCAGTTCCAACTCGATCTCGCCAGCTAGATATTTATCGGTGAATGCGCGTGGATCGGACGATTTGGGGAAGGAGCAGATCATCTTTCTGACCATCCCGGCATCAATCATAGCGGCGATGCCGATGCGACCGTTGCCGGCATTGTTGTTGATGACCGTGAGGTTCTTCGGGCCGCTGTCGATCAGCGCGTGAATGAGCTCAATCGGTGCCCCCGATCCGCCAAAGCCGCCGATCATGACGGTTGAACCGTCACGGATCTCGGCGACCGCCTCATTTAAACCTCCGGCAGTTTTGTCCATCGCGTTTTACCTCCCACCAAGGATTGGGTGTCTGTCGACCGGTTTGTAAATCAACAGACCCATGGACGGCAATCATTTTGTGCGGTATATGAAATTTGTACGATTATCGCACAATAGAGGGCTGCCATATGGAGATCAAGGAACGCGACGTTATGGGTGGGCTCGCAAAGGGTCTGAAAGTCATCGAGGCATTTAGCCTCGAGAAGCCGCGCCTATCCATTTCAGATGCCTCGGCGGTGACGGGCCTTGACAGAGCAACAGCAAGGCGCTGCCTGCTCACCCTGTCTGCGGCCGGTTATGCGGCTTACGACGGCAAGTTCTTCAGCCTGACCCCGCGCGTGCTGCGCCTCGGAACCGGATGCCTTGCGACAATGCCGCTGCCCCGGATCGTCCAACCCTTTCTGGACCAATTGTCGGAGAGCATTGATCAGAGCTCGTCGGTCTCGATACTCGATGAGACCGAGATCGTTTATGTGGCTCGAGCGGCGCAACGCCGCGTGATGTCCATTTCCCTGATGCCGGGCTCCCGTTTGCCAGCCTACTGCACATCGATGGGGCGCGTACTGCTGGCCGCGCTACCTGATAATGAAGCGCGCCGGCTGCTCGAAGCTTCACCGCGGACACAGCGAACTGAAAGGACAATCACCGACATTTCGGCGCTCATGGCGGAGATCGTGGCGACGCGCGAGCGCGGCTATGCATCGATCGACCAGGAGGTCGAGTTGGGATTGAGATCTGTGGCGGTCCCTTTGCTAAACTCGCGCGGGCGCACTGTCGCCGCTTTGAACGTCGGGCTCGCGGCAACTGCCGAGGGAATGGAGACCGTGATCAGTCGATACATTCCGTCACTCGTGTCGGCGCGAGAGGAACTGAAAGGTATGCTTCCATGAATCACGTTTGGATGGTCTAGCGGGATCCCCCATTCAACGCCTTTTGCTATGCGTTTTCGCATATCGAAAAACGACTTTCGCGGAAGTGACTGGCACGCGTGGCCACAGTACATCGGAGTAGCATGTCATTCGTGAATAGCTCAGCCTGACGTCTTACCCTGGGCGCAGCATCACAATGTACTGGATCACGCTCTGTCGCCCGATCTGCAACTGCGGCACTGAGGGACCGTGACTGACATAACAATTTGGAGAAGAGGCACATGAAGAAGAAAAGTTTGCCGAAGTATCCTTCTGTGAATAGGCGCTGGCTGCTGCGACTTTCCCTAGCCAGCACGGCCGCTTTGGCTAGCGGTGCCCTCAAGGCTCAAGAACCTCTAGAGGCAACTCCGTCCTGTGGTGGGGCGCCAACGCCGGACCAATCATCCGGCCCCTACTACGTTCCGAGATCGCCCCTAAAAAGAGACTTCAGATCGGATGCTCAGGGTCAAAGCATTGCGCTTGTTGGGCGGGTCGTTGATACCAATTGTCGGCCGCTGAGCAATGTAACCATTGATATGTGGCAGGCCAACGCGCGTGGGGAATACGATAACGTCGGCTTCAAAATGAGGGGACACCAGATAACGAACGCTAGCGGCCTGTATCACTTCGATACAATCATGCCAGGCCGTTACCCTGGGCGAACCCCGCACTTTCACGTCATGCTGTTGCGAGGTGGGCATCGGCTTCTTGTCACCCAGCTGTATTTTCCAAATGAAGCCGGCAATACAAAGGATCCGCTGTTCGACAGTAGACTGCTTGTCCGGTACCAGAGAAACGGTGGCCAGCGAGCAGGCAGATTTGATTTTGTTTTGAACGTCTAAGAGTCGGATTCGAATAAACTCAATGGCAGCGATTCCTTGTAAGGCGTCCATTAACGAAGCGAATGCGGGTCATTATTCACTCATCGCTCAATGCGATTGATTTCCTAAAGTCCTTCGCCACTCAGCCACGCGAACCGGCGCGGCAGAACCCCAAGACCCCTTGCCTTTTTGATTGAACAGACGGCGCGCTAGTTGCTCCAGAATGAAAGTTCACTGGCATCAGGTTCGTTCGATCGTTGAGCTGGCGATGCCGGCTCGGTGACCTAAACGCCCGAGGAAGCGTCGTTTTTCGGAATTGCTTTCAGCCGAGGCGTTAGGAAGTCCGAGAGAGCCCGAATTCGGGGAACGTGCCTGAGATCGCGGTGGATCAGTAGAAATATATCGATGTTCCCTGGCTGCCTTGGCGCTTGCAGCCGCACCACATCGGAACTGCAAAACGTACAGTCGAGCATCAGGGCGATGCCCATGCCATTTTTCACAGCCTCGGCCATGACCGAGCGACTGTTAGAACGCAAAGCGATCTTCGCGTTCCGAGTTAATTCGCTAAACCACGCAAATTCAGGACGGGCCGTCAGGTCCTCCTCCGGAAGCAGAACGCGATGGTCGGCCGCAGCCTCGGACCAATCCGGTTGGCCATGCTGCTCCAGATATCTCGCGCTGGCATAAATGCCGTAGGTTAGCGTCCCAGCCTTGCGCGCAACGAGATTGCCTTCGGCCGGCCGAGACAACCTCAAAGCCATATCCGCCTCCCGGCGATTGAGATTGCTGTTTACCGCATCGACATTTAGCTCAACGCTGATACCGGGATAGATTCGCTGAAAATCCATGAGGATTGGAACCAATACACGGGTTCCCAAGGTCTCTGTCGTGGTCAGACGGATACTACCTTCCAGTCGTACATCTCTTCCGCTAACGATCCGCTCTATTGTGAGCGTTTCATTTTCGATGCGCTCGACGTTCTCCAAAACTGCTTGGCCCGCAGCGGTCACGACGAAACCTTGTGGGGTCTTTTCCAGCAGCCGAACACCAAGCCGCTGCTCCATCGCCACAAGTCGTCTTCCCATCGTCGACTGCTCGACGCGCAATGAACGCGCGGCCGCAGAAAGCGTGCCGTGTCGTGCGACCATTAAAAACGTCCTGAGGTCATCCCATTCCATGCCGATCTCCGTCGCCTGTGCGTTTTCGCATAACATACAGGCACTCATGGGGAAGTGACCAGAGCGCATCGTTGAAGTAGCCATTTGAGACTGATTTTCTCACCGAGGCCTCGACGCAAATGCCCGAGACGGCATCCCTTTTCGATAACCCGCTGATCGTAGCCGTCCTGCTGGGGCTCGCGATCGGAGTTGTCGCTGGCCTGGTCGGTCGTGCGGCGCCCATTGTGGCGCGGCTAGCGCCATTGGGCGGCTTCGGCGCCGCCTATATTCACGCCTATGGCGGGATACCTGGATTTCCGCCGGCGGGTTCGTCAGCAAAGGTGTTCTATGCTGTCGGCATCTTGGCCTTTCTCGGAGCACTCTGTGATTATATGCCGCGGGTCAAACGGCTCGCTGTCCCGATGGCTGCGTTGATGCCGCTCGCCCTCATCGTCTGGATCGGGTTCTTTCGTTTCGCCAAGGGCGGCAGCTTTGAACTCTATGCATTTACGATTGCCGCGTCGCTTCTGGGTGCCGCGGTTCTCTACCATCTGAAGCGGATCGACCGTACTCCCCCAGAGTATAACGGCGGACCGATCGTCGCTGTTGCAGTTCTGCTTGCGCTCTCGGTCGGTTTTGCCCCGATTGCGCTCGTTAGCGGATCGTCGACGGGACTCGGACTGATGGCGGGGCTTGCCTCCGCAGTCGCGGCCGTGGGCTTCGTCTGGCTGGTCCTGCCGGGCGCTGGCCTTGGCTGGACCGGGGTCTTCACAGGTGTTGGGGCAGTGCTCGCGGTTTGCACAAGCGCGGCTCTCGTCAACGGCAAGATGGATTACCTCGCATTGCTTTTCCTGCTGCCTGCGGCGGTCTCGGGCCAGGTATTCGGGAAATATCTGCTGTCATGGACAGTGCTTCCTCCTCGGCTACGTCAGGTCGCAACCTCAATGCTCGTCGTCCCTCCTGTCATCATTTCGATCGCTATCACCTACTTGCGTCACGGCGATAGCTTCCATCCCTAAATTTCCCCAACGAAAGGAATGATCATCATGCTTCGTAAAACGCTCGCCTCGCTTATTGTTTCGGTGGCACTGACAACACCTGCATTCGCTGCCGATTACAGCATCGATCCCACGCACACTCATGTCGCCTTCAAGGTCGATCATCTCGGATTCTCAAAGGTGTTGGGCTACTTCGCGGACGTGTCAGGCACGCTTAGTTTTGACCCCGCGAAAATCGATGCATCAAAGCTTGAGGTCACCATCAAGGCTGACAGCCTGAACACGCTCTTTGCCCAGCGCGATACGGATGTGAAAGGCGCAGACTGGCTGAGCACCGCAGAATTCGACACGATCACCTATGTCGGCAAGAAGTTCACCAAATCTGACGACACGCATGGGACCATCGAAGGCGATCTTACGCTGCACGGCGTGACGAAGCCTGTCACGCTCAATGTGACTTTGAACAAGAGCGGCGAGCATCCGATGACCAAGGGTCAGGCAGTTGGTTTTGACGCCACGGCTACCCTCAAGCGCTCGGACTTTGGCGTCAAGACCTACATTCCGTACATCGGCGACGACATCAACATTGAGATTTCGCTTGAGGCGCAAGCCGCAAAATAGGGCGATATCGCGCATCGACCGTGATGGCTTTGCTCGGGGGGGCCGTCGCGTTGCAGGCACGGCGAGCCCGCCCCGGCGCGTTGGATCGGGCCGGGCAAGACATAGACGTGGGAGGAGGCGCCCGCGAATGGCTGTTTCCGGCAATTCAAATGAGCTACGGAGGAAAGCAAATGGGTACATATGTGCTAGTTCACGGTGCTTGGCACACCGGCGAACATCTGGAGATTGTCGCAGATTTGATGCGGGCGGAGGGCCATT
This sequence comes from Ensifer sp. R1-3, assembly GCF_056739175.1. Taxonomy (NCBI): domain Bacteria; kingdom Pseudomonadati; phylum Pseudomonadota; class Alphaproteobacteria; order Hyphomicrobiales; family Rhizobiaceae; genus Ensifer; species Ensifer sp. R1-3. The sequence continues at coordinate 75,033 of NZ_CP096518.1, read as the reverse complement.
TGGTTCATACGCCTACGCTTGCAGGCAATCGGCCTGGCGAAACCAAGGATGTCGGTCTCTCTGAGGCGATCGACTCTCTTGTTGATTACGTCATCGCTACTGAAATCGAAGATATGATTCTTGTTGGGCATTCCTACGGAGGGATGGTCATCGCCGGCGCGGCAGCAAAGTTGGGGGCGAGGATCCGGCGGCTTGTGTTTTGGAATGCCTTTGTCCCTAACAATGGCGAGAGTCTGTTGGATCTCGTGCCCGCTCACTACAAGACTGACTTTGGTCGGATGGCAATTGAGAGCCCTGACCGAACTGTGATGGTAAGTGCATCCGTCTGGCGGGAAGTGTTCTTTAACGACGGAACTGCGGCGCAAGCAGAAGTCATCGCGGCGACTCTCAATCCGCAGCCGTACCGAACGTTCGAAGAGCCAATAGAGCTGTCACTAAACCCCGCAGAAATGCCAGTCGCGAAATCCTATCTCAACTTCACGGACGATACGGCGATGCCCCATACTCTACCTTGGCATCCCCGCCTATCGAGCAAACTCGGTCTGTTCAGACTGGTTCAAGCACCTGGTGGGCATGAGGTTATGTTCACAAATCCGAAGCTGGCTGCTTCGAAGATCATCGAAGCCGGGCGCGACTAGCGTGGCCTATCGAGCCAACGTCGCCCCTACGTGCAGCAACGGCCGGCAAATGCCCTCGAGTGCCAACACACTCATGTCAACAACAGCAAAGTTCCTGCACCCGCAACCTTCGTCCTCCGAAAGCCGCAGAGGTAGAAATGACCAAGCTAAAAGCGTTCGCAGTTCTCGCAGGGCTAAGTTTCGGAAGTCCCGGTTCTGCACAGGAAATGCCCCTTCCGCCGACGCGTATCCAGGCAACGGTGCAAGCCATCGTCAACGAGCATATCGATGCGTTAAATCAATGCGATTGGGATCGCATTATGGCGCAATTTCCCGATGACGTGATCTTCATGATGCCCAACGGAGCGACCGTTCAGGGGCGGCAACGTATTGGTGAATTGTTCGCCCGCTTCTGCGAGAGTCGATCCGAGGGGGGATTCAAAGGAGCGAAGCTCATTCCGGAAGCAACGGTCGAGGTCGGAAATACGGTGAACGTCAGCTGGCGCATCGAAGCTGATTACCTAGCCGCACCCTATCGCGGCGCAGACGCCTATGTGACGAGGGATGGGCTATTGGCGGTGCAAGTTACCACATTTGATCCGAACGAAATGAAGTTCCGCTGAAGCTTCGTCGACCACTATATTGTTCAAGAGAAGTCCCATGTCTCATCTGTTCCAGCCTTTCCGTCTTAAGGGCGTCAACCTTCGCAATCGTATAGGTGTCCCGCCCATGTGCATGTATATGGCCGAAGACGGTTTAGTTACTGATCGGCATCGCGTTCACTATGCGTCGCTGGCTCGTGGCGGAGCGGGCCTTGTCACATTAGAGGCGACAGCCGTGTCGCCTGAGGGACGGATCACAGATGGTTGTTTGGGTTTGTGGAATGATATTCAGGCCGAGGCCCTAGCGTCCGTCGCACATGCCGTTCGTGGCGAGGGTGCAGTACCGGGGATCCAGCTGGCTCATGCTGGCCGAAAGGCGAGCGCGCGAAAGCCGTGGAATGGGGATAATCATATCCCTGACGGTGATCCGTCGGGATGGATGCCGATCTCCCCATCTGCGATTCCGTTCGGTGCGCATCTTGGCCGCGTTCCAAGGCCGATGGACAGCAACGATATCTCGCGTGTGCAACTCGCTTTTACCCATGCTGCATCGCGCGCGAGGCAAGCTGGCTTCGAATGGCTTGAGCTGCATTTCGGCCATGGCTATTTGGGACAGAGCTTCCTCTCCCCCTACGCAAATCAACGCGATGACGCGTGGGGCGGCAGCCTGGAGAACCGTAGTCGTTTTCTGCTCGACACGTTACGCGCAGTGCGCAGGGTTTGGCCAGAGAGCTTGCCATTGACAGCGCGATTGGGGGTTGTGGAGTACGACGGTCGCGATGAACAGACCCTGACGGAAGCGATAGGCCTGGGGCACGTCATGAAGGCAGAGGGCCTGGACCTATTGAGCGTGAGCCTTGGCTTTTCGACACCGAACGCCGATATTCCGTGGGGGACTCCGGCCTTCCTGGCTCCTATCGCGGAGCGCGTGCGTCAAGAGGTGCAGATTCCAGTTTCTTCAGCCTGGGGCTTCGAACAGCCTCAAATTGCGGAAGAAGCAATAGCTCGGGGGCAGATTGACCTGGCGCTTATCGGGCGGTCGCATCTAGCGAACCCGCATTGGAGCTATTGGGCAGCCAAAAAGCTTGGGGTGGCCGGCCCCGCATCATTGTTGCCCACCCACTACGCCCACTGGCTGGAACGATACGAGCCGGCCGCCTTCGGGAACTAAACGGAAGTGTGGCAGCACCGACCCGTAAAAGCGGACGTAACAGCATCACCCGGAGGTCTGGCCTTCTCGACTTCTGAAGCCTGATCGAAGCGCGATGGGCTGCAATGACGACGATGGAAAAGACTGACAAGGCGAGCAGTTTCCGAAGAGCCCGGCCGTGCCTTGGGCGAGGCCGCACCGAAGGTCACAAAGTTGCCGTCACGCGAGCCGTAAAAGTCCTTGCATCGCCAGGAATTCCGGGCGTGTCCCCATATCCACCATTCAGATTCATCAAAGTGGGTGTCTTCATTGTCGTGTAGCTTCTCGTTGTCCGCAGCGGGGCATGCCTAAGGGCTGCGCTTTCCTGTAGGCGCCAAGCGCCGGCGGGAATCGAGAGTGCACCGCCATCAATGGGTCAAGTGTCGGATTGAATAAACGCATGTTATCCGCAGCTGGCAGGCCTATGAGAGCAGGCGTGGCGGGATTGTAGAGCGTGTCGCTACTCTCTTGATCCTGAACGCGGCATTGAGAGGGGCTTCTGCGGAAATATATCTGTCGGGCGGTCCTTTCAGACTGTGAAAAGGACGATCCCGTTGCATGCTCGTTCTCGCAGAGATGCAGATGGTCCTTCGACGTAAAAACCCGAAAACTGGCGCGATCTCGAGCAGATCACGGAGGGCGAAGCTTAAGCGGTTGAATGTAAATGCTAATATCAATTAAACGTGACGCTGTTTGATCGCTGGATCGCTTCCGAAATCCCGAGCCTCGCTGGTGGATTTCGTCCCAGACCGTTGTCATTGAGTGTTCAGAGCCCGCCAGATATCAAGGAGAAGTGCTTTGAAGATCACACGTAGACAGTTGGGAGCAGTAGCGGCGGCGAGCGCAGCCTCGGCCCTTTTCGGCGGGCGCGCGAGTTCCCAAAGCGGCGAGGGAGTGCCTGTCCACGCTGACACCATTCTCGTCAACGGACGTTTTACGACCCTCGATCGCTCCAACCCAAACCCTGAAGCAGTCGCTATCCAGGCCGGAAAGTTTGTGGCGGTCGGATCCGAACAGGAAGCGCGGGGTCTGGCTGGACCGAATACCACCGTGATTGACCTTGCGGGCAGGCGGGCCATACCCGGTTTGATCGACAGCCATATGCACATCATTCGCGGCGGGCTGAATTACAACATGGAGCTCCGCTGGGACGGCGTGAGATCGCTATCGCATGCGTTGGCAATGCTCAAAGAACAGGTCGATCGTACTCCAGCTCCACAATGGGTGCGGGTCGTCGGCGGATTCACGACACATCAGTTCGAAGAAAATCGCCTTCCAACGATCGAGGAGCTCAACGCCATCGCCCCCGATACGCCGGTGTTCATTCTTCATCTTTACGACCGCGCTATCTTGAACGCCGCGGCTCTACGCGTGGTGGGTTACACGAGGGACACACCCAACCCCCCTGGGGGAGAAATCGTCCGCGACGCGAAGGGCAACCCGACGGGTCTGCTGCTTGCTCGTCCAAATGCCACGATTCTTTATGCAACGCTCGCAAAGGGACCCAAGCTTCCACCAGACTACCAGAAAAACTCGACCCGGCATTTTATGCGCGAAGTCAACCGCCTTGGGATCACCGGCGTGATCGATGCGGGAGGTGGTTTCCAAAACTATCCCGACGACTATCAGATTGTCGAAGAGCTCCATAAGGAAGGACTAGTGACCGTTCGCTTAGCCTATAACCTGTTCACGCAGAAGCCGAAGGAGGAGCTGGCAGATTTTACGGCGTGGTCGAAGCAGGTCAAGCCGGGCCAAGGGGACGACCTCTACCGTCATAACGGCGCCGGCGAGATGTTGGTTTACTCAGCTGCGGACTTCGAGGATTTTCAGTTTGAACGACCTGACATGCCGCCGAGCATGGAAGCCGACCTTGAGCCGGTCGTGCGTCTCCTCGCCGAGAACCGCTGGCCATGGCGCTTGCACGCAACATACAACGAGACGATCTCACGGGCCCTGGACGTATTCGAAAAGGTTAACCGTGACATTCCGTTCGAGGGCCTCCATTGGCTTTTCGATCATGCGGAAACGGTTTCGGATCGAAATATTGATCGTATCGCCGAACTCGGCGGGGGGATCGCCGTTCAGCATCGCATGGCGTACCAGGGGGAAGATTTCGTAGCGCGTTACGGCGCGAAGGCGGCCGAAACCTCGCCCCCGATCCGTCGGATGCTTGACAAGGGCGTAAAGGTGGGCGCCGGAACGGACGCAACCAGGGTGGCTTCCTACAACCCTTGGGTTTCACTTGGCTGGCTCGTGACTGGCAAGACCGTTGGCGGCTTGTCGCTTTATCCGGCCAGCAACAGGCTGGACCGCGAAACCGCCCTCCGGCTGTGGACCGTCGACAATACCTGGTTCTCCACGGAGGAGGGAAAGAAAGGCGAAATCAAGGTCGGGCAACTTGCCGATCTGGCCGTTCTTTCTGACGACTATTTTTCGGTAGCGGATGACAAGATCCAGGACATTACGGCCGTCCTTACCCTCTTGGGCGGCAAAGTTGTTCACGGTGCAGGCGAATTCGGTGGGCTGGCGCCCCCGATCCCTCCGGCGATGCCGGATTGGTCGCCGGTCCGAAAGTTTGGCGGCTATCAAGAGAGGGCGCAGGCATCCTCGCTCGGGACGAAATACGCTTCACTGGCCGCTGCTTGCGGATGTGCGAGCCCTTGCGGGATTCATGCTCATAACCACGCAGGACCATACGGGGCTCAGGCTCCAGCAGCCGACGAAGCAACTTTTTGGGGCGCTTTCGGGTGTTCGTGCTGGGCAATTTGATCCGCGGCAGACAATCTGGAGCACAAGGAGTGCCTGCCTATTGTCGAGTTTATCTCTCCTTACTGTCTTCTGGCACGGTATTTACATGCCTGAAGTAAACAGTACGCTGGATTTTGGGGCTTGGTATGTCTGCGAGATGTCGGGCCGGTTTCGGCCCCAGCGCGACGCCGCCGGTGTCTGGGTCTTTTTCGAAATGCCGGGCGACAACTAAAAAGGAGCGAAAGATGAAATTTTCCCGTGAACAGCGCGTCATGTGGTTGTCCCAGGTTCGGAGCATCCCGTTCAGGCAGCGCGTGGAATTGACAAGCAAAGCTGGCTTTGGCTGGCTTAGCACATCACCTGTGGACTTCGATCAGACCGTTGCCTCGGGTCTGACCGCCAAGGACCAACGGCAGATCGCCGCGGATAATGGCGTGAAACTGAGCTATCTCGATCCGCTGACGAGTTGGGTTCCTGATTGGACGCCGGTGAATGAGGATCCAGACATTCTTCCCTACCTGGAACGGTCGCCTGAATCGTTTCTGCGGGTCGCGGAAGAGCTCCAGGTCGACAAGATCCATCTGATCGGCACGTTTCCAAAAGGCCGCTACAGCATCGACGAACTCACGCAACACTTCGGCGCGATGGCTGACCGGGCGGGGAAGGAAGGACTGCGCGTTACGCTGGAGGCTATGCCGCTCTGGGGCTTCGCAACGTTTGAGGAAGCGTGGCAGGTTGTTAGGGGAGCCGGCCGCTCGAACACCGGCATCATCTTCGACACCTGGCATTATGTCCGCGGTGGTCGTAACGATGAACTGCTGTCTCAGATTCCGGCCAGCGCGATCGACACGGTACAGATCGCCGATGGTTCGCTCGTATGCCCGCCCGGCCGCTCGATGGCTCGCGATTGCCTCTTTCATCGCGTGCCGATCGGGGAAGGAGAGATCCCGAACAGCGAAATCCTGGCGCTCCTTGCCAAGAACAATCTGATCCCAAGTGTCGGCCCGGAAATCTTCTCCAGCGCGCTGGATAGCCTACCTCCCGAAGAGATCATCGCACGCGTCATGCCAGGCTTCGAAAAGGTCATTGACGCAATCTGACCGAACTCGGGTGTCTGCAGGCGAGGGTAGATTCCCTCGCCTGGGAAACTTGCAATGCTCAATCAATCATGTGCATCGGGAGAATGCATGGCCGGGCTATTCCGGCTTCCATACAACGACGTCTTCTTTTCGAAGCTTTCGATCATTCAGGACTCACCGTGAAAAAATCGTATCGTCATGGCGCCCATGACGCGTGCGCGACGACCCAACCTGATACCGGACACCCTGACTGCTGAGTATTATCGTGAACGCGCGGCGCCGGGTTGATCGTCAGTGAGATGACTCCAGTCTGACAAGAGGCGACTGGCTAGATGGCCGTTACTGGGATCTGCTCGGCCGCACAAGTCAACGGTTGGCGTTCGGTTTCCCCGAGATACCTCTAGAAGCGAAACATATTCCCTCATGGCGAGAATATCGCGCCGCTTCGGTGTGTTAAATGAAAGGGGCGGCGAGCGCTGCGAATAGAATGCCGACGTGTTACCATAGGAAGAATTGGAGGCCTGACTTGCTAAGTATATCCAATAGGGAGCCCTCGACCTCAGACCGCGATCTCGGCAGTTGGCTGACATCCGTTCGTGCAGAGCTGGGCTATAGTATCGAAGCGATGTCTGTCTTGACGGGGCTGACAACTACCGAAATCGATGATGTGGAACACGGGGCGGAGGTCCACGTCGCGACCGCCGCAAGGCTGCGTGAGGCGTTGCACAAGCTAAGGCGCTAGGTTAGCGCCAAGCGTGTCCTGACTGCAGAACGACTAACCGACGTGGGACGACTTCGCCCTGAAAACACGCGATCTGCCCGACCCAAGCGGGCCAACTGGTGGTAAAAACGCTTTGGCTGTCTGTTTAATCCCTATATGCGCTCACGGCCAAGTCCTGCCAAAACTACGCCGCGGGGGTGAAGGTCGGAGACTTGATGAAAGGTGGGGCTGTCGAGGAGGTTAGCCGCGCGCGCCCACCACTTGCGAGTTTTCCGTGCGGCTTCGCGCGTTGCGTAACGGGTTGCCAGCCGAAATGCATGGCTAATCTCAATAGTGCGCGATCAAAAGTAGAAGCGCTTGGCTACCCTTCCAGTCTGAAGCGACGCACTCCAGCCAAAAAAATGGCGAGACTGCACCTGCCGCCGGAGGGTGCTGCCTCGCCGAGCGCCTGGGAGGACGCGACCTAGAGAGTTTTCAAGACGAACTCGAATAAGCGTTGCTCATTCCTTCTCCCTGAAACGACGGAAGTGACGCCGCTGAAGGTCATCCCCTCCAAAAACCCTCAAATATTCGCGGCGGTAAAACCTTATTGAACTACACCCTTTTTGAAGAAAGCGACGAGCGATTTCATCCATCTGCTAGCGCCCTCTCGACCGCATGCTTTATTCCTCCGGCCGGTTATTCGGTCGGAACGCTACACCGTCTTTCCGAGAGAGGCTTCGAGCTCTGCGAGCTCTTGCCCGCCCGCCATCAGGCTCTGAAGCTCCTCGGAGGAGATATGGCCACGATCGGCAGTGCCGAGGGTCTTGCCGCGATTGAGGACGGTAAATCGATCGCCGACAGCAAGAGCATGTCGGACATTGTGGGTGATGAATACCACCCCGACCCCTTTCTTCCGTACCCGGTCGATGGTCGACAGGACATTGGCCGTCTGACGCACGCCCAGGGCAGATGTCGGCTCGTCGAGGATGAGAACCTTGGCACCGAAATATACGGCTCGAGCGATTGCTACCGTCTGACGTTCACCGCCCGATAGCGTCCCGACGGCCTGTCCGGGCTCACGCAGGTTGATGCCCATTTCTCGCATCTGTTCGAACGTGATTGCATCGGCCTTCTTGAAGTCGATCCGTTTGAACGGGCCAAAGCCGGTTTCGGGTTCGCGGCCGAGCCAGAAATTGCGGCTCACGCTCATCAGCGGGATCATTGCCAGGTCCTGGTAAACCGTTGCGATTCCCGCAGCCAGCGCCGCCCGGGGGCTGGTGAAGTGGACCGGCTCGCCTTCAACTTTCATCTCTCCGTGCGTGGGAGCATGTACGCCTGACATCGTCTTGATGAACGTCGATTTGCCAGCGCCATTGTCGCCGAGCAGGCAATGACACTCGCCTGCCTTGACATCGAAGGACACGCCCGACAGTGCGATAATGTGACCGAAGTGCTTCTGGATATCGGTCATTTCAAGAATTGGAACGGACATCATCGCTCTCCGGTGATCGCGCGGCGGATGTAAGTGTTAGCGATAACGGCGGCGAGGAGGATCGATCCGAGGAATACCCGGAACAGGGAACTCTCAACATTGGTGAAGAACAGACCCTGCTGGACGACGCCGAAGATGACGGCCCCTAGCGCAGCGCCAACAACGGAGCCATATCCGCCTGTTAACAACGCACCCCCAATGACCACGCAAATGATTGCCTCGAATTCTTTCATCAGGCCCCGGTCGGACGCGGCCGAGCCGAACTCGACCGCCTGGGAGATCCCTAGGAGAGTGGCGCACAGGGCAGCAGCTATGAACATTGCCACCTTCACGCGGGCGACAGGTACGCCGATATACCGAGCAGCCTGAGGGTCGCCGCCGGCTGCATAGATCCAGTTACCGAACTTAGTCCTGGTGAGCACCCACTGGCCCACGATCACCATGACGATAGCCCAAATGATCAACATGGGGATGCCGTCAACGATCGGCTGTCCCATTCGGGTGCCGCGGGTATAGGTCGCAATCCACCCCTGCTGGCCGAGCCATGAGAACAGCCCTCCGAGCGCCTTGCCGCCAAAGAGCCAGGCGATGGGATCGCCAACCGAGATATCGGCAATTCCTGACACCACCGGCTGCCTGTTGAAGGTGATAGCGCTCCAGATCGTCATACCGCGCAAGATGAACATGAAGGCAAGCGTGACGATGAACGATGGCAGGCCGGTGCGAATGACCAGCAGGCCATTGATCGCCCCGATCAGACCGCAAGCCAGTACCGTGACGCCGATGGCTGCCCACGCAGGCAAGCCAACGTAGACAGCCAGCAGACCGAACATCATGCCGGAGAAGCCTACCATAGAACCGAGCGAAAGATCGAACTCGCCGGTAATCATCAGTAGCGAGACACCAACAGCGAGGACGACGAACTGAGCCGAAACGGTGCTCCAGTTCATGATCCCGTCCAGGGCAAACATCTGTGTGTTGCCGGCAAGGATGAGGAAGAATGCGAATACCGCAACGGTGCCGCCCATCGCCCCAAGCTCGGGGCGGACGAGCGCCCGTCGGAGAGTTGACGTGTGTTTAACGCGCTCGTCAGCGCTGATTGTCGTGCTCATTGCGATCACCTGAAACTGTCGTAAGGGCCAAACGGAAGCGGCGATCGCCGCTTCCGTCCGGGAGGTCGTCCGCTTACCGGTATTTGCCGGCAAGCGACTCGACGAGAGCCAGATTGTCCTTCGTCACGAAGCCGGGTCCGGACAACACCGAGTTCGCCTGCAGGACGCCGTAGCGAAGGTCGTTGGTGAGGGTGATCACCGGCAGATAGCCCTGAAGGAACGGCTGCTGGTCGATGGCGAAGTTGATGACGCCATCCTTGATCGCCTGCGAGATCTCCGGCGTGAGGTCGAAGGTAGCGAAGAAGATCGTGCCGGCCAAACCGGTATCCTTGAGCGCCTTGATCGTAGGCAGGGCGGTCATCGGACCAAGCGTCAGAACGGCGCCCGTATCCGCATGGTTGGAAAGATACGCCTTTACGCGGTTGGCGATTTCGGTCGCGTCAGTGCCCGAGTCGATCATCTGATCGCCGAGCGGCACACCCAGGCCAGCCGCAAAGCCCTCGCAACGCTGCTGACCTGCGACGTTGGGGAATAGGCTGTTGACGCAGAGGAACGACGTGATGCCCGCAGCCTTCGCGCGCTCACCGGCTCCCTTGCCGGCGTCGAATTCAGGCTGTCCGACATGAAGCAGGGCGCCGAGCTTCTTGGATTCTTCTGCCGTACCGGTGTTCATCGTGACGACAGGGATTCCCTTGGCAACTGCGTCTTCGATGGCGCCACCGACCGTCTCGACATCAGGAATAGTGACGATGATCCCGTCAGGTTTCTCGGCGGCGGTCTGCTGGATGATCCGCACCATGTCGGCCAGGTCGCCGGTCGGCGGGTTGCGGAAGGTCACGGTCGCGCCGACTTCTTTGGCTGCCAGGCTGGCACCGTTCTTCACGGTGTTCCAGAACGTCTCGCTGTCGGGCGAGTGATGGATGAGAACGTATTTCTCCCCATCCGCCAGGGCAGTTCCGACGAAGCTTAGAGTGGCCGAGACAGCCAAACCGGCAAGCAATGCCGCCTTCAATACACGATTTTTCATAGGTTCCTCCTCATGGTGACCGAGAGCGGTCTGCTTGGCGGCTGGCCGGGTGCGGCTGCATCACCGTCTTCTTCCCTCCACCCCCCTGGCCAATGTTATGCATTTCTATCCCGTCGCGATGAACCGGGGGCAGAACAAAACAGTATTGCAGGGGCTGCAAAAATCAGACGGAGATTGAACCGGTGTTCGTGACACCGGCGGGACTTTCGTGCGAACGCCAACAGTCCCGACTCCAAGTCAGAAGAGCCAAACCTGATATTGCCAAAGGAAAAGTAGGCCGCCGCGCCATGCCGTGGCGGGTTCAGAACGCGGAGATCACGTTGTCGCGCTGACAGGACATAGAAGTCGGTAGCAACTTAACCACTTCGATCGCGCTGTTTTGTGATTTCGGAGAGCATCTAATCGATGCCGGTATCTCTTGCTTGCCGAGGTAATATTAGCGAAGCCAGGAGGATTTTTTCGCGGATGCATTCTTGATACAACTGACAAAAGGCAGCGACCGTGAAAGCTGTGTTGCGCTCCGCGTAAAAAGCACACGCCGTCAACTCATCCAGACGCTCTCGAAGTCATGGGTACGAAAATGCTCGACCAGAAAATCAAGAAACAGCCTCGTGCGGGCAGGAAGAAAAGCCTTCGTTGGAAAGGCCGCATTCATCGTCAGCACTGGTAGCTGCCAGTCATCCAAAACCCGAACGAGACGCCCAGCCTCAAGATCTTTCTGAATTATATAAGTTGGCTGCGCCAGTATCCCAAGACCCTTCAGGGCTGCGTCGCGGATGAGTTGTCCGTCGTTTGCGTTGATGATACCGTCGATTTCTACTTTTACAGACTCTTCATTTTTCCTGAAGTGCAGTTCGTTCCAGTTATCCGCGAGTGTGTATAGTATAAGGTCGTGTTCCTTGAGGTCGTGGGGATGCTGTGGGATCCCTCTCTCCTGGAGATATTCAGGAGAGGCTGCCAACAATCGGCGACACCTGGCCAGCCTGCGGATGGTGATGGAACTGTCGGCCTCCACCCGTCTCAATCGGATGGCCAGATCCAGGCCGTTTTCGATGATGTCATAGTACCGGTTTGATGCGACGATCTCAACCAAGACACTTGGGTATCGCTTCCGGAACAATTCCACCACGGGCATCAGTTGAAGTAATGAAAAAGACAGGGACGCCCCGATGCGCAGCCGGCCGGTAGGAGCGTGCGCTCGCGATGCTACGCCTGCTTCGGCTTCATCCCAACTGGCCATCAATTCCTTGGCATTGGCGAAAAACTGTTCACCTTCGCTCGTCAGGCTCAGTTTCCGCGTCGAGCGCTGCACCAAACGGATACCGAGCCTTTGTTCGAGAGCCATAAGGCTTCTGCTCACGCTCGAGACCGAAACCCCGAGAACCTCTGCAGCCCGGGTCATGCTGAGTTCTGTTGCTACGGTCACAAAAACCTCGATCTCAGCCCAACGGTCGACTTTGCTCCTGGCGCTCACTTTTTGCCTCCGGTGAAAAAGACTTTTGGCAAATCTACAGTTCATCGCGCCAAGAGCAAATGCGAACATGCGTCGGGCTAAAGGCATTTCGAATGCAGGAAGAGATGGACCGAACTATGGATATGCGAAGTGATGCTCGGGTGAAGCACATCGTAATGTGGAACCTTCTCGCCGATGCCGATGGAAAAAAAACCGCTTCCATTGACGCAGTGAAAACAAAGTTCGAAGCGCTGCGAGGCGTTGTGCCGGGCCTCCTGCACGTCGAAGTGGGCGTCGATGTCAGCCGCGTTGACTATGCTTGCGACGTTGTGCTGTACACGGAATTTGAGAACGCCGAGGCGCTCGCTGGCTATGCAGAACACCCGGCCCATCTGAAAATCCGTGATGAACTCCAGGGGGTTCGGATTCAGCGCTATCAGGTTGATTACACATCGGACGCCGGGAAGTGACAGCACATTGTCGTTCATGTGCCTGCAAGACTGTGCCGCCAAATACCTTGAGACGGGAAGCTTAAAGACCATAATTTTCGGAGCGCTTCTGGCTCGCGACAGGGCCGCAATGATCGGATCAGTGGTTGTCTTCGTTGCCTCGAGGGTTGCAGTGCGCAGCTTCCAGCAAGGCTGACGGCGTCTATCAAACCCCGTACTCAGGAATTTCCATCCATTTATTCCGCCTGCGCGTCGACAACCGGGAGTAAAAGATGCTGAGCCTATTGAACAATAACGCCGCCATCGAGCACGGGATGAGCCATTTGTCATTGCCGGGGCTTGGCGCTCCGGATGAAGTCGCCAACGTTATCGTGTTTCCGGCTTCCGATCTGGCGCTTTATGGGACGTCCTCCGTCTGGGGTGTCGATGGCGGTTCTGTCCGCTCCATTGTCTGAGATGACCGCCTCAGCTTCGGCCCCCCGACTTGCGGGGGGGCTTGAATTCATCGTTGCGGTAGTCTGCGGCGCCATCGTCGCCAACCTTTACTTCGCGCAGCCTGTGGTCGGAGAAATCGGTGTGGCGCTCGGCCTGCCTCCCGAACGGGCAGGCCTGATCGTCACCCTTACGCAGCTGGGATACTGCTGCGGCTTGTTGCTGCTCGTCCCTCTCGGAGACATCCTCGAGAACCGTCGGCTGGCGCTTTCGGTGCTGGCGGTCGGCTTCACCGCGGCGGTGACAATGACCGTCACGAAATCGCACATCGTTTTCCTGCTGGCATCCATCGGGCTCGGCATTGGTTCGGTATCAGTGCAAATTCTCCTGCCCTACGCTGCCGCTCTTGCGGACCCGCGGCGGCAAGGCGTGGTTGTCGGGCGGGTTATGGCGGGAATCCTGACTGGCATAATGTTGTCCCGGCCCGTCTCCGCACTGATAGCCGGTGCTTTCGGATGGCGATCGGTCTTCGGGCTGGCGGCGGTCGTCTGCGTACTCGCGGGCGTTTCGCTCTCGCGGCACATGCCGCTTCGGAACCCGGATAGTAGAACAAACTATGCTGGCATCCTCCGATCGCTGTTCTCTGCGGCTATCACCAATCGGCTATTGCAGCGTCGTGCCGCCTACCAGTTCCTGATGTTCTATTCCTACACGCTCTTTTGGACCGCGCTGCCCTTGCTGCTGTTCGGGCCGACTTATGGGATTAGCCATCTGCAGGTCAGTCTGATCGCACTCGCAGGAGCGAGCGGCGCCGCCATGTCTCCCGTTGCCGGCAAGATTGCCGATCGAGGATTGATCATTCCCGGTACGACAGTCGCCCTCGCAGCCGGGGTTCTGGCCTGGGTCATCGTGGCATTCGGCGCGTCCGGCGGCGCGATCGGCATAATAGTCCTGACGATAGGTGCAATTGTTCTCGACGGCGCTGTTCCGGTCTCCCTGGTGATGAGCCAGCGTGAACTTTTCTCTGCTCATCCCGATCAGCGCGCGCGTCTCAACGGGCTGTTCATGGCAGTGTTCTTTGTCGGTGGCGCACTTGGTGCGAGCATAGGTGTCTGGGCATTCGAGACCCAAGGCTGGCTTGGCGTTACGGTCGCCGGCGCTGCTGGTCCGGCTGCGGCGCTGGCGCTTCACATGATTGCCACGGCCAGACGGCCGACTTCTATTTAGGAGGAACCTTGAAATGAAAGCAGCTCGTTTCTATGCCAAGGGCGATGTGCGCGTCGAAGACATCGACAAGCCCACGGCGCTGCAACCGGACGAAGTGCTCGTTAGGAACAAATTCTGCGGCATCTGCGGCACGGACCTCCATGAGTTCGCCGATGGCCCTCATTTCATCTCGGACGTGCCGAACGCCTTTTCCGGGGCCTCCATCCCGGCGATACTGGGGCATGAATTCAGCGGGGAGATTGAAGCTGTCGGCGCAGACGTTAAACACCTGCGTCCCGGCGACCGCGTTGCGATCCAGCCTCACATGGGGCCGGCCGACGGGTATTTCGGGGTGCGCGGCCTGCACTTCCTGGGGACGCGGGGAGCCGCCACGGGCTTGACCTGGAACTGGGGTGGCTTTGCCGACTATGCGGTCATGAAAGCTTACGCCACGGTTAAGATGCCAGACGGCCTGAGCTACGAACAGGGTGCAATGGTCGAGCCTGCTGCGGTTGCGGTGACGGCTATCGACAGAAGCGGCCTGGAGCCGGGGGGAGCGATCCTGATCACCGGCGGCGGCCCAATCGGCGCCCTCACGGTCATGGCGGCACACGCCGCTGGCGCCGGCAAGATCATCGTCAGCGAACCCAACGCCGCCCGGCGCGAGCGCATCGAGAACCTTGGCTTTCCGGTCGTCACGGTGAATCCCACCGCAATTTCGCTTGGGCAGTTCGCCCGCGACAACACGTTCGAAGGGCTCGGCTTCGATGCCGCCATCGAGTGTGCAGGCAATCCTCGCGCCATAACCGATTGCATCAAGACGGTCCGCCCGCAGGCGACGGTGGTCCTTATTGGGCTCACAAATGCGAAAGTTGAGTTCTCTCCGTTCGACCTCATCACCCGCGACATCCGTGTGCAGGGGTCCCTTTGTTATCCGACGACGCTGTGGCCAAGGATCTATTCCATGATCGAGAGCGGGCGCCTGCCTGTAGAGCGCCTGGTCGACGAAACGATTTCCGTCGATAACATCGTCGAGAAGGGATTCAGGCCTCTTCTCGATCCGGCCGGCACCAAGATGAAGATCCTCGTGCAACTGAACGCGTAGACGCCGTGACGTCGGGTGTGCCGCTGTCGCTGCGGCACACTTGCCATTCCTGGCAATCACACGGTGGGTGAGGCCGCTCATGAGTCTTATCAAAACGGGTGCTGATCCGCGAGCCCTTAGACTTTCCGGGCGGGGAGCCGAGCAGCGAGACGTCCAGATCATTCTGCCTGTCTGGGCCAAATTCCACTCGCGTGGAAAGAGTTACTAGCCCTTTCATGCCAGGCGACCGTTTTGCAGCAGGCTCGTCCGACGAAACCGGTCGCTCAGCTTAGTCCTTTGATTCCAGAGCGACCAATGCCACCGGAAGAAGCGAAACGACCAGCTCAGCCTGTTCGGCCGCGAACTTCTTGCGCCACGTATAAATCTGCTGAGGTTTGAGATCGTGCCGACGCGCGACGTCGGCAATCTTTGCGCCTGCGACGGCAGGTCTCTTCCATTTTCGACAGCTTCTCGTCGTCAGACCAGTCACGTCGAGGGTCGACACGCGTCAAAATCTCCTCGGAAGTCACCAAGGCTGGCTCACCGAAAGCTCACGGTGGCACACGGGACTGGTTCGGTTAAACGAAACCGCTGTTTTCCCGCGTAGTGCAAAACTGTTTCCCCATCGGTCGTCTTTATCCCACTTCATGGGGGTGGCATAAAAGTCTAAAGGGAAGAGGAGGAAAACATGATCAACGCCCTTAGACGGACTCTCGCGACCACCATCTGCATGTCAGCCATCTTGGCCGGAAGCCCAAGCTTTGCTGAGACGATGAAGCTAGGCCTTTCGATGCCGACGCTTAACACTCCGTTCTTTACCGTACTGGTGAACGCCGCGACCGAGCAGGCCAAGTCGTCCGGTGGCAGTGTCGTTCAAACGACCAACGCGAACCGCGACGCCAGCCAGCAGGTCACCGATTTCCGCAACCTGATCAACGCCGGCGCAAACGTCATCCTCGCTGGCGTCGTCGATCGCGCGGCAATCAAACCCGCTCTGGACTACGCCAAGAGCAAGAACGTTCCCGTCGTGATCGTAGACGACAAGCCGGCAGCTGGTGATGTCTACGCCGTTGTACGCGCTGACAATCTCGGGATGGGCGCTAGTGCCGCCGAAGCGCTCGCGGCCGCGATGCCGGATAAGAAAGCAACTGTCCTGCATATCACCGGCGGCTTGACGACGACAAACGGTCGAGACCGTAAGAACGGCTTTGACGAGGCGTTCAAGAAGATATCCACCACCAAGGTGATCGAGCAGACAGCAAACTGGGAAGGTCCGCAAGCTGCAAACGTCGCATCGACAGTCATGAGCGGCAACTCCGATATCGGCGGCATTTACCTCGCTACCGACACACTCTACTATGATCCGGTTGCTGCAGCACTGAAGTCACGCGGCCGCTTGGTACCGGCTGGTCAGGACGGCCACATTGCCATCGTTGCGATTGACGGTGGTTCGAGTGCTCTGAAGGCGATCCGCGACGGCTATTTGGATGCAACGGTTTCGCAGCCGGTTACCGACTACGCGAAATATGGTGTCATCTACCTTCAGGCCGCTCTTGATGGCAAGGAGATGAAAGAAGGGCCGACCGATCACAACAGCACTGTTGTCAAGGACGGCAAGTATTTCGTCGACAATTTGGCCTCGCCCGTAGTGACGAAGAAAAATGTCGATGACGCGAGCCTTTGGGGCAACGCGAAGTAGTCATGAATATTCGTCCTGAGGTACCGAACATGCTGGCTAGCTCGTCAGAACAACTCGTCACGATCGATGGCGCCGTAAAGCGCTTCGGAGGGACCATTGCTCTGAACGGGCTGTCCATTTCCATCAAGAGAGGCGAGTCGCACGCGCTGATCGGTCGGAACGGGGCTGGCAAGTCCACGCTTGTATCGATCCTTACCGGTTTGAGATCAATCGATTCAGGCACGTTTCTCCTGAATGGTGCGGCTCCGCCCGCTCTAAGCGATCGAAACGCTTGGCGCGAAGCGGTGGCCTGCGTCTACCAGCATCGAACTCTCGTTCCGGATCTGACCGTAGCCGAGAATCTGTACCTGGGACGTTATCAAGGCAAACAGATGATCTCGTGGCGCGGCCTCAACCGCCAAGCGGCGGCCGCGCTCGAGAGCTGGGACATCCCGATCCTCCCTACCACCCCTGTGCGCGACCTTGGGGTGGGGGAAGCACAAATGGTCGAGATTGCCCGCGCCCTCAGCCAGGGCTCCAGGTTTGTCATTTTGGACGAGCCGACTGCCCAATTGATTTCGAGCGAAATCGACCACTTGATTGCACGAGTCAACGAACTGCGTGCGAAGGGAATTACGTTCCTTTTCATTTCTCATCACCTCGATGAAGTACCGAAGGTCTGCGACGCCGTCACAGTGTTGCGGAACGGGCGCGATGTCCTCCATGGCGATGCCCACAAACTCACAACGGCTGAGATTGTGTCCGCAATGGTAGGCGAAGAAGGTGCCGGCAAAGCACTGACCGCCAATGAAAAGGTTTCTCGACCAGCGCTCGCCCCGTCCACGCCCGTGGTGCTCAAGGCGAGTTTGCAGCTCGATGCCTGCGACGATCCTCTTGATTTGACGCTCAAAGCAGGGGAAGTCGTGGGATTTGCAGGGCACTCCGGATCAGGCACTCGTCAAATCGCCCTCGCCTTGGCGGGACACTATTCAAAGTGGTCCGGTGAGATCGTTTTGAACGGAAAGAATGTCTCAAAGCCGTGGAAACCACCGACGGCAGTTAAAAGCGGCGTTGCGCTTCTCCCGGAAGATCGCATCAAGACGGGCTTGGTTGGCGGGATGTCCATCGAGGACAACATGACCATGCCAAGTCTAAGGGCGTTCACAAAACGTTTTCTGATGGACGGCAAAGCGCGCCGTAAATTTGCGGAGGACAATCGCTCCGATCTCGGCGTCGTCTGTCATTCAGTCAGGCAGAATGTCGGAGAGTTGAGCGGCGGCAATCAGCAGAAAGTTCTGTTGGGCTCCGCCTTGAGCACCAACCCAAGCGTGCTCATTCTATTGCATCCGACGGCGGGTGTGGACATTGCGTCGAAGGCTACGATCCTCGACATCGTCGAACAGCGTCGCCGTCAGGGGCTCGCGGTCATACTTGTTAGTGACGAACCAGAAGAACTCGCGTTCTGCGATCGCGTGCAGGTCTGGGTT
The DNA here is from genome assembly GCF_056739175.1 of Ensifer sp. R1-3. Lineage (NCBI taxonomy): Bacteria > Pseudomonadati > Pseudomonadota > Alphaproteobacteria > Hyphomicrobiales > Rhizobiaceae > Ensifer > Ensifer sp. R1-3. The sequence goes on along the minus strand of NZ_CP096518.1, from coordinate 56,675 downwards.
CGCGGCAAGAAAGTCGTCGAAAAGAGCGGGATGAACGAGGAAGAGCTCGTGTCCGCTATGGAAGGCTTTCATACATCTCGGGAGGAATCATGACCCACACTCAAACAACAAATGCCACCGGGACGAACCTGCGTTCGCGCCGGGTGCTCAGCGACCTTTTCCAGCCTGAATGGGCGATCCTGCCGGTTCTCATTGTTGTTATGATCGTTGGAACGCTGCTCAACAGCGCTTTTCTGTCGTACGACAACTTCTACGGCGTGGTGCAGCAAGCCAGCGAACTCGGTGTTCTTACCATGGGGCTGACGTTGGTCCTGATTGCCGGGAAATTCGACCTATCGCTTGAATCCACTTTTGGCCTAGCGCCAATGGTAGGCGTTTATTTCCTTCTCGAAGCAGGTGGCTCAGGCCTGAATCTTGCGAACTCGCCAATCCTAGCTCTCATCGTGATCTTCACAGTGGGCGCGCTAATTGGCGCATTCAATGGCGCACTGGTGATCTACCTTCGGTTCAATGCCTTCATCGCAACTTTGGCAACCCTGATCCTGTTGCGCGGCATCAGCCTCGGGTTGACGCGTGGCGAAACACTGTCGGATCTGCCTGTGCTGCTTACTTTCCCAGGAGATTCGACTGTCCTGGGGATACCCGTATCCTTCCTCGTTGCCTTAGCTTTGCTGGCCATTCTTACTGTGTTCATGTCTCGGCACCGCATTGGCAGAATGCTTTATGCAGTCGGCGGAAATCAGCAAGCCGCCCGCGTCGCCGGTATTCCTGTCGAGCGTGTCCTTATGGGCGTATTCATTGTCGCAGGCATTCTTGCTGCGCTGGCAGGGCTGCTCCAGGCTGGCCGGATCGCGTCCATTCCCTCTTCCCTCGGTCAGAACCTGATTTTCAACGCGTTCGCAGCTGCGGTGCTGGGTGGCGTCAGCCTCAATGGAGGAAGAGGTACAATCGCTGGGGCATGCGGCGGTGTCCTGCTACTCGTCCTCATTCAGGATATTCTCGTTCTCTCGCAAGTCCCTGCTTATTGGATCAACGCAACGACGGGCGGCATCATCCTTATCGCTCTCTACATCAGCAAGATCAGCGGGGCCGATAAAGGCAACTGAGCAGCGGATCCAGATGCTCAGTAATGAAAATGGCGGCCTCTTAGCCGCCATTCTTTCTGCCAAGAAGATTTTCGGTGTGACAGTATCCGCAACTTCGCGGACAGGACAATGACACATTTAACCGTTAGCGAGCGCAAATCCGAGGATAGCCCTTAAGGGGCCGGGCAGCCACCATCGGTTACGACTCTCAGCTCCCGTCATCTAACCCAATTCGTCACTGGCAAGAAAAAGCGCGACATAGGCGATCTCCTCTGGCCGACCCGCGCCACTTCGTCGCCGTTTGCCTTCTGATTGGAACACGGCGCGCGTCTATGACGAGGTTGCGAAGATTTCATCGCGCTCGCTGCACGCTGATGAGATGGCAAAACGCGCCTAAGCGATTGCTGGGCAGCTTGTTTGAACACGCGTCGGCCCGGGATGCGGAATCCGTTCCGAGCCTCTTTGCTGCCGCGATCCTTTTAAATTCCGTTAATTGCAACGGCTTCAGCAAGGTTCAAGAGAGTCTCGGCGCAAAGAAGGGATTTTCCCGTTCATCGCAAATATGTTTCTCATATATCCGCGATTAACCGGCGGCCGTGCCGAGTCTAAGGTCCGTTATTCTTGTCGTCACATACTACCGTTAGCAGCGGACGCGGGGGCGAGCGACTAACACGGTTCGGGAGGAAGTGAATGAACTACGCACTTGGAAACGAGGCTCCTCTGGGCATCGCTTGCCTTGGTATTACGCACCCTCATACGTCCGGTCGGGTGAAGGCATTCCAGCGCTTGGCAAACACGCGCCTCTTGGGGGCATATGACGAGAGCCCGCTTTTGGATCCATTTGTCGAAGCCCTCGGCCTCACCAGGCGTACCAAGGACGAGATTCTCTCGGATCCAAACATCCATGCCGTAATGATACATCCCAAGAGCTATCTCATGGCGGATTGGGCGATCGAAGCATTGGAGGCTGGAAAGGCCGTTCTCTGTGAAAAGCCAGCTGGACGGGGCTCCGCAGATACAAAACGCATTGTCGATGCAGTTCAGCGGACGGGTCAACTGTTTCAAGTTGGCTATTGCTGGCGCTACGCTCCGTCAGTAGAAAAAATGCAAGAGGTCCTCAAGAATGGCCAACTTGGAAAGGTGTTGCAAGTACGTGCCCATGCGGGCTGCTCCCATGGAGAGGCCTCTACGGACCACATGCGGCAGCCTGGAGATATCGGCGGGGCGTTTTATGTTATTGGCTGCCACGTCATCGATCGGCTTCTCCTGCATTTCGGCATGCCAAAATCGGTGAACGCAAGGATCACAAAATTTCCTGGCGTAATGGACGCTAATGCTCGCGAGGACGCTGCCGGTGCGATTCTGAACTACGATGACAAATTGATTTCCATCGACTTTATGTCCTGGGATCCGTTGCCATGGACGGAAAGCTGGGACATCACGGCCTATGGCACCGAGGGCGTCATGCATTCTCGACCAATGCCGGCGTCCTACAAGATGTATTGCTCCGGCCGAAACGGTAGTCCGCAAGGATGGACGGAATGGCACGAAACCAGCTTCCCCGAAGTGTGGGCGGTGCGCAAAACGGTCTATTCGCCCGAGATCGCGGAAATAGGCAACCCAGTCTATTTCGACCGAGAGGCGGCTGCCTTTGAGAATTCACTGCGGCTCGGAACTCCCTCAAACGTTCCAGCTGAGCAGGCGCATAATATCAATCTTGTTCTCGAAGCATTGTTCGCGTCGTCACAGGCGAGTGGAAGCGAAGTTCCGCTTGTCGCTTGAGGGGCGGTCGAACACGATCGCCTAAGAGCTCCGGCTTAACCCGTCTTCAGCGTATAATGGTCGATGAACGGCATGTCGGCGGGCACGGAACCGGATAGGCATACCTTCTTGCCTTTGCGACGCCACGCAAACGGGACGAGACCATGGATGAACGCACGTGCAGCCATGACCCTCTCGATTTTTTGGAGACGGTCGGAGCTGATATCGCGCAGACAAGTGTTTCGATGCTGTCTGTGATCTGGATACCACAACGGCCAAGTCGGTTGGGATACCGTATTCCCGGTGACGTACCGAAGACAATCTTCGACCAGCGTTAATTCCTCGTCGCAGTCGCCCACCAAACGTCGAGTCGCATTCTCGGCTGCCCTGGATGCATCGGCGGCCGCCAAAAGGCGGCCATCGTCAGGCATGGGGACGGAACGGCTTGGCCAATGATGCCGGAAAGTGCAGCGTGAGCATTTGACGGTTCTGCGAGATGATCACAAGGACGACAATCGTCGCGACATAGGGAAGCGCGGAGAGGAGTTCCGATGGAATCGCGACACCGAGCGCCTGGCCCTGAAGTTGCAGGATGGTCATGCCGCCAAACAGCCAGGCGCCGATGAGCACCCGCAGCGGCCGCCAGGTTGCAAACACCACCAGCGCCAGCGAAATCCACCTCCGGCCGTCATGTTTTCCACCGAAAGCGGCGTATAGGCGACTGGATAGGCGCCCGCAAGACCGGCCATCAGCCCGCCGAAGAGCACCGCCGGGTACCTGATCCTGATGACCGGATAGGGGCGGGGACCCTTTGATGATGTCGGTTATCCGACGCCGGAAACCAGAATTCTAACTAGAGAGAATACACTTAGGTGTATCCGGTCAAACAGTGCGCCGGCGTGTAGACGTTACTGCGCCACTACAAAACTACAAGCGACAAGGCGTTACTCCAGCAGCAGCCGCGCGCCTTATGCGCCGGCGCGCCCGACACCGATCAACTGCAATCACAAACACGTTAAGAACAGTATTTGTTGTAAACATATATTCGATTCTGGTTTACGTATGGCCATCCGGGGGCCGCTCCGTGGATGCGATTTCGCAGTAATCACATGGATGGTTCCGACCTTAGAGATACAGCACCATCGCTATGACATAGGCAATCGAAACGCTCCCTGAGCTTTCGAGTTGATAGGGCATGCAGGCATGCCAAAGAGCAAAATCAGGGAAGGAACAACTGTATGAATTTAGTCATCACAACAGTGGCGGCGGCCATCGCGTTTGTTTACACGTGCGTCTCACCCGCGTTCGCCCAGTCGAATCCTCTTCCGACCGTCCATCCAAACCCCACGAAAACCTTGCGGGTGATCGGTTTCGCAGGCGGCTTCAATCTTCCTATTTGGGCCGGACAGCGGCAGGGATATTTCGCGGATGAGAAGCTGAATGTCCAGCTAACCTACACACCAAATTCGGTCTATCAAATCACCAACCTTCTAGCCGGCAATTTCGATATCGCCATGACGGCAATCGACAACGTTGTTGCCTACCAGGAGGGGCAGAACGAGGCGCCAATCGGCCCGAACCCTGATCTGTTCGCGTTCATGGGTTCCGATAATGCGTTTCTGTCACTGGTGTCGCAAGCCCAGTACAAGACGATCGGGGATCTGCGCGGAAAGACCCTGACGGTCGATGCAATGACAACAGGCTTCGCGTTCGTCCTCCGCGAGATCCTGGCCAAAAACAACATCGCTGAGAGTGACGTCAAGTTCGAGCGTGCCGGCGGCGTCGGCAGCCGATTTACGGCAATGCTCAAGAATAGCGAGCATGCCGGCACGATGCAGATGACGCCGTTCGAACTACAGGGCGAAGCCAGGGGTCTGAACACGCTTATTCGCGCGGAAGCGGCGCTTGGCGTGCCGTATATGGGAATGGTAGGCGCCGCCCGTCGCTCCTGGGCGAAGGAAAACGAAGCCGCTGTTGAAGGCTTTATCCGCGCCTACAAACGCAGCGTCGATTTCATCTACGATCCGACAAATCGGCTCGTCGTTGAGGCGCTTCTTGTCGCCAATACCCAGATGTCGCCCGAGATCGCGACCCGAGCTTACGACGTTCTTCTCGACAAGGGCGGCGGCTTCTACCGGGATGTCAGGCTCGATCTTGCCGGCATCCGGACTGTTCTCGCGCTTCGCTCGAAATACGGCGAGCCGGCAAAGAACCTGACCGATCCAGCTGTCTACATCGACACATCGTTTCGCGACAAAGCGCTGAAGTAGGGACTTCCCCAGCCGCCTGAGGCGCTTCGACTACCGCCGGCGCCAGTCACACATCAAAGACCTCTCATTCCCGCTCGCTGCGTGCGACGGTTCAACCAAGGAGAAACGCATGAAACTGAAAAGCCTTCTGGCCCTCGCGGTCGTATTCGCCGGCGCCAGCGCAGCACACGCTGCGCCACCGAGTGACGACGCTATCGCCGCTTATCTCGATGACTATAAGGCTGGCCGCGTCAGCAAGGGTCTGGGTGATGACCTAAGCCTCGAAGACGCAGCCAAGTCACGTGACAAGCTCGCCAAGCTGTTGCCATCGGTCGTTGGTGAACGCGTAGGATACAAGGCCGCTTTCACCAACCCCGCCATGTGGGAGAGATTCAAGGTGAATGCGCCTCAGTGGGGTTATATGTTCGGCAAGAACATGTTCAAGACCGGTGACAATGTGACCTCCAAGCTCGGTGCGAAGCCCCTTTACGAACCGGACATGGTCGCCATCGTCAAGGATGCGGGCCTCGCCAACGCCAAGACGCCGCTCGAAGCTCTGCAGCACATCGAATATTTCGCGCCGTTTATCGAGCTCCCGGACGCTATGCGTGAATCCGGTGCGGTTGGCCCGGCTCTCGTTGCCACCAATGTCATTTTTCGGGGTGGTGTTATCGGTGACCGGATTGATGTCCAGCCTACACAGGCATTCTTGGATTCCATCGCTGCTATGACCGTCGTGACGACCGAAGACAAGAGCGGCAAGGAGTTGGCTCGGGGCAAGGGCGATGCGCTGCTGGGCAACCCCGCGGCCGCGGCTCTCTGGCTCGCTCAGACGCTCAAGACATCTGGTGTCGATGTGAAGCCCGGCGATATCCTCAGCCTTGGAAGCTTCAATGCACCGGTTCCGCCGGTTGCCGGAACGACGATTTCGGTCAAGTTCGTGGGCTTGCCGAACGAACCGAAGGCAACTGTGAACTTTGAATAAGTTGCCAGGAAGTGCCGGCGCCATATGGCGCCGGCAATTTACCGTATGGTTGTTCGTATGATCGAAGATCACATTCCTCGGGACACTGAGCGACGGTTGCAAATATTGAAGGCAAATACCGATTGCCGGCCTATTCCATTAGTGGGGTCACCTTGGCTATGGTTCGATCTTCGAAAATTCCCACCCTGCGCAAGGGCTTCTACTCCACGCCACCATCTGAATCGGGGACGGGTAGAGGTTCCACGGCAATAATCTGTTTCAACAGCACTTTGAGACGATCCAGGTCATCGGGAGCAAATCTCACAAATTGCGATCGGTGAATGGCAAGTAGCGGTTCATCGATACCGGTGAGCAGTGTCCGTCCTTGTTCTGACAGCACTACCCGGACCACGCGCCTGTCGCTTCGATCGCTCTTGCGGCGGACGAGGCCATCGCGAACGAGCCGGTCAATCAATCGAGTTACGTCCGCTCTAGGATCGGTCATCTGCAATTTGATCTCATTGACCGTAGCGCCGCCTTTCCCCGCCCTTCGGATGGATCGCAAGGCGTTGTACTGCTTTCCGGAGATTCCATTTGCGGTAAAAAGATCGACCACCGGACCGCTAACGATTTCCGCAGCTCTGATCAAATAAAGATAAGCTTCCTGTTCAGGCAGAACCCGACCAGTCTCCTCCACGATCATCTGCGGCATCTTAAAGTCGCCGACGCTCTCTTTCTCATCACTCAATTGTCAATTCCATCTGTTGTTCACAACATATAATGTTGAAGACAAATAACGCGCTCAACGATAAAGAGTTCATGATGTCCAAGAAAATTCAATGCCAAAAACGCGGGTTAGCCTCGATTCTGATCGCGTCAGCTCTCACCGTCGCGGGCGCGGGTTCAGTTGCCGCTCAGCAGCCACCCGCCTACTGGTCTTTGCCCGCGGCGAAACTGACCTCCGCCACTGGGCCTCTTTCACAACGGGCGACGGCTCGGATGATCGCGATCCCTGCCAGCAGCTATCCCATCGGCCGCGACGACGGGGCAAGAAGCGAGCGCCCCCGTCATGAGGTGGCGCTGGCTGCGTTTCAGATCGACAGGACGGAAGTTACCAACGCTCAATTCGCGGAGTTCTTGAATGCACTGAACTTGAAGGTCCAGGGCAGCTTCAGTGCCGGTGGGATTACGCGCAAGAACGCGGATGCGGACGCGATCAAGCTTCTGAGCGATCTAGGGGGCTCCCGATACCCAATCATCGAACTGGATGATGATGAAGCGCGTATCGTCTTGAAGGACGGACGCTTCGTAGCGGTTTCCGGTCACAATGATCGTCCGGTGACCGAGACGACATGGGCTGGTGCTAGAGCCTACTGCGTCTGGCGTGGGGCGGATCTTCCGACTGAGGTGCAGTGGGAAGCAGCCGCCCGTGGGAACGATGACCGAACCTACCCGTGGGGGAACGCTGAACCCGATGTGAACCACGCGTTCGCGAGTGGGCGCACTGGCGCCACGGCCGACGTGGGCACTGCCAGGGCAGGCGCGTCGCCATTCGGTGTCTTGGACATGTCCGGAAGCCTTGCCGAATGGACCAAAAGCTTGGATCGTCCCTATCCCTATCGGGATGACGATGGTCGCGAGAATGTGACTGCGGAAGGAGAGCGTACAACACGCGGAGGCGACTATGTCTACGACCGTCGTGCGTCCAATCTGACGGTCAGCTTTCGCGAGGGCTATTCTAAGGCACCGTATGACGGACATCGCCATATTGGCTTCCGATGTGCTTCTTAAATACAGCCGTGATCGGACAGAGGGTACGGCCGCTGATTGCTAGATCCTGTCGATGTGTTCACCGTTGGAGTGATGCGATCTCTCCATGGGAAAAGCTTGGTGGCCCATGAATCGTTCGGTGGCGGAGCAGCCTTTGTGTCAGGGTGTGGCGGTGCTGTTTCGCAGTGACCCAAGCCATCTCGCCAAGAGAACTTGTAAATCGCCTCGCTCCAGATGGGGCGGACAACAGCGCTTGAGAAGCTAATATCAGTAAAGACTTGACTGCGGAGACCATCAAGATGAGCAGACGGGATCATTTGCCCGCATATGTGCGTGAAAGGACAATAGAGCCACACTCGCTTGCGGCGGTTTTTATAGTAGAAGGTGGTATGATAACACTGGTGTTCGCGGTCATGGCTGCGTTCTTACCATCCGGATTTTTTGACGCATCAGCCAGATGCCTCACGACGGCCATTGCGCTTCATCGTTCCGCCCCCGGGTGGCTTCCGCAGGCTTTATGAGCGGCGCCCGCGCGTGTTGGCGCACAATATGGTCTAGAGATTTGAGTCTGATTGATCGCGTCTCCAGAATCGAAGCGCGAGGCGGCAAACGGTTGCCTTCTGGTGAGCTTTCGCAACCGCGATGCATGCCGGGTCACCTCCGGGCAGTTGCACGTTCAGTCAAAATTCCGCTTGGCAGATGTGCCCTACGTCGGCTTGCCCCTACAGATCCACCATCGGCACCCGAACCTCAGTGAGCATTCTGCGCCTGGAGACAGGGATCACAAAATCGTCAATACCATTATATGGTCACAACGTATATTGTTATCAACATGTATCGCCGTCGAAGTCTGAGTGCGGAGCGGCTTAGGCGGCTTGTCGCCGTTTGCTCAAGAGATTGTACCGTCAGGAGAAACGAATGATTACGACTGATTTCCCTCAAAAGTACCGACCCTATGCGCTTGGCGTCTTGCGAATAGTCGCCGCGCTCATTTTCTTTGAGCATGGGACTCAAAAGCTGTTCAACTTTCCTGCCTCAGACAATCCCGCGACATTGGGACCAATGATGCTCACAGCCGGCATCTTGGAATTCGTCGGCGGTCTCCTTCTTCTGGTCGGTTTTAAGACACGCATCGTGGCCTTCATACTGTCTGGACAAATGGCCTTTGCTTACTTCATTGGCCACTTTCCGCGTGACTTTTTTCCGATTCTCAACCGGGGTGACGCCGCGATCTTGTACTGCTTCGTCTTTCTGTACATCTCGGTGGCGGGTGCAGGCGCATTCTCAATGGATGAGCGCGGGAAAGCATCGTCTTCTGGCTGACGAGAATGACCGCCGTTTTCGTCACCGGTTACTGCGGGAGCCTTCTACAGGGACCGGAAAATTCGATGATGCGCCAAAGCGTGTTGCGGCAACACGGCGACTGGCCCGTTTAAAAGTCGGGCCTAAGCATCCTGTGCAAGCGCGGCGAAAGCCTTCTCGACTTCCTCAGCGGTCCGGCGAAGATGCAATTCGGTTACCCTACAGGCACGTAACGCATTACGCTCTATGACGGCCTCAAAAATGGCGAGATGCTCTTCGTGGACATTACGCCAGCCGCGCGAAACGTTGAGTGACACGCGACGATAACGTTCCGACTGCTGATAGAGGAGCTCCCGCAGCTTGATCAGGATGGGCGACCCGGCGGCCGAAACGAGGGCTGCGTGAAATGCGCGGTTTCGGTCCTCCCAGACTTCGAGAACCTCCGGAGGCAATGCGTCCGGAGAGGAGGGGAGAGTTTTTTCGACGAGCGCCAAGGCTTCGAAGGCCTCGCTGACGGCTCTTTCCCATGCTGCATCTCCGTTCCGTATGGCCGCATTGATCGCCTCTGTTTCGATTAGCGTCCGTACGCGGGTAATATCCTCTAGTTCCTCGAGCGACAGCGGCGCCACCCAAAAACCGCGCTGCCCCTCCGAGACGACGAGAAGGTCACCCATCAAGCGAGTGAGCGCTTCACGCAGCGGCGACATGCCGACCGCATAGTCTTCCATAAGCCCCTCCAGCTTCAGTTTGCTGCCGGCGGCAAGCCTGCCTCCCACAATGTCTTCGCGAAGCTTCTTGTAGGTCCGGCTGGCCAGGGTCTTTTCCGCGTCTTGCGCCTGCATACGAAATCCTCTTGCTGTGTCTTCGACAGTTAGCATCAAAATATCGAAATTACAAATCCCTGAAGTGTGGCTGATCTCAGTAATTTCGATATTAAATCCTGTTTTAGGGCGATTTGTAGTATTTGACGGCCAGATTTTGGATAATTTGCGATGTCGCTCATAAAAATTTCGAAATTAATTTGACAAGGCGGGGGCGTTGTGTTCATTTGCAACTGGCGGAGGGAGCCGCACAGGGAGGTTAACATGATCAATTCATTCGAGATGACCCGTCGTCGTTTTCTGACAACCACTGGTGCGGGCCTGGCGGTTGCTGGCGCGGTCGGAATGCCCGCAGTGGCGCAGTCAGCCGGCAAGCCCCTGAAGATCGGCATGGTAACCTCGCTGTCCGGTCCGTTTGCCGCTCTCGGTGAAAGCATGCGGGCGGGCATCGAAATGCTTCTGGCGGAAAACGCCAACGCTATCGCAGGCCGACCCGTCGAACTGATCGTTGAGGACGACCAGGCCAAGCCTGACGAGGGCGTGCGCAAGTTCCGCAAACTGATAGGCCAGGACAGTGTCGATATCGTCTGCGGCGTCATCAGTTCGGCCGTCGCGCTCGCCGCGCGTGATGTCGTGACGGAGGCCAAGGCGCTGACCTTCATCTCCGCCGGTTCAGCCAACGATCTGGCCCGCAAAGCGACAAGCCCATTCGTTTTCCGCCCGACCAAGACCAACTGGATGATCGGCCATACCGGTGGGCTGTGGGCGTTTGAGAACATCTCGAAGACCGGATGTCTGACGATCGGCGCCGACTATGCCGCCGGCCGGGAATATATTGGCGACTTCGCCGCGACCTACAAGCAGCAGGGAGGGCAGATAACCAAGCAGCTGTGGTCGCCGCTCGGCACGACAGACTTCGGCCCGCTGCTGACCACTATCGCGAGCGAGCAACCCGAATTCATCTATTCGTTCTTTGCAGGCTCCGATGCAGTCCGCTTCCTGCGGCAGATGAAGGAATACCGTCTCGCCGGCAAGGTAAAGCTGATTGGCGGCGGAGCGCTCTTCGATCAGGAAGATGTGGTCGAAACCGTCAAGGATGCGGCACTGGGCGGCATCAATACCAGCAACCAGTCGCCGACCGCAGAAAGCTCCAAAGCGTTTTCTCAAGCCTACAAGGCAAAGCGCGGCCATCTGCCGGGCGAGATGGGTACCGCTGGCTATGTGACTGGCCAGGTTATCAAGGCCGCTCTCGAGCGTGCGTCGGGAGATGTCGCTGACAAGGACAAGATCAAGGAAGGGCTGCTTTCCAAGCCCGTCGACACCGTCTTCGGGCCGATGACCTTCGATCCCCGCAATAATCAGGCGGTCCTCGACATCTATGTCAACGAGATCAAGCAGGACGCCGGAGGGCCGGTCAACCAGGTCATCCATACTTACAAGGCGGTTCGTGATCCGGGTCCGGCGGCCTGAGCGGAGGCGGTGAGATGGCCTTTTATCTCGTGCAGGTTCTGAATGCATTGTCATTCTCCATGCTGTTGATGCTCACAGGCCTCGGCCTGTCCGTCGTCCTCAGTCTGATGAATTTCGTCAATCTCGCTCACGGGTCGTTCTTTCTCCTGGGAGCCTATGTCAGCATCTACTGGCTGGGATCGGGTGCGCCGTGGTGGCTCTCCTTTCCGGTCGCATTTGCCGCGACGTCGATCGTCGGTTTCTTGCTGGAGCGCTTTCCGTTCCGGCAATTCTACCGGCGCACGCATCTCATGCAGGTGTTGCTGACCTACGGACTGTCTGTGATCTCCGCCGATCTGATGCGCTGGGGTTTCGGCTCGCAGATATCTTCGGCGGAGATGCCTGAAATCCTTAGTGGCATCGTCTTCATTCTGGACATGCCTTTCCCAATCTACCGCCTGTTCATCATCGGCTTCGGGATCGTGCTGGCGCTCGGGCTCTGGTATGCGATCGACCGGACGATATGGGGAGCAGTGGTCCGGGCGTGCGTCGCCGATCGCGGTTTCGTCGAAACGCTCGGGTTGGATACGGCGCGGATATTCACGATCGTGCTGGCGATCTCCGCCGGTCTCGGGGGCTTAAGCGGCGCTCTCGGATCCGGCATCCTGTCCGCCTATCCGGGCCTCGACGAAGAGCAGCTCATCCTTGCTCTCATCGTGGTCGTTGCCGGGGGACTGGGGACGTTCCGCGGTACGGTTCTCAGTTCACTTCTTCTCGGCTTCGCAATGACCTTCACCAAGGTCTGGGTGCCTGAAATGTCCAATGTTGTCGCATTGGCAATCATGGCGGCAATACTGGTCATGGCCCCGCAGGGGCTGGTTTCCCAGAAAGTGAGGCAGGTATGACGTTCATTGTCAGCCATAAGGAAGAAGCGCAGGCACGCGCAGCGCTTCTCACCCGTCAGCGCCTTGCTTTGACAGGCCTGGCGATCGGAGCGGTTGCTCTTGCGTTCTTTGCCAATGACTATCAGCTGCGTTTCCTCGCCGAGATCCTGATCGTTGGTTCGGCGGTGCTGAGCCTCGATCTCCTGGTTGGTTTCGGAGCTCTCGTATCACTCGGTCATGCGATATTCTTCGGGGGTGCCGCTTACGCTGCGGCGCTTGTAGCCCAGGCGTTCGGTGCAGATATCTTCGTGATGCTGGCGGTTGGCGTGGTGACGGGAGCAGGGCTCGCATTGGTGATGGGTGTGGTCGTCATCCGCACGATCGCGCTCTTCTTCCTCATCCTCAGCCTAATCGTCGGTCAGATCTTCTGGGAGATCGTCTTCCACTGGCGGGAGCTGACCGGTGGTGCGGATGGCCTTCGCGGTCTGCCGCCACTGACGCTGCATCTCGGCGTGACGACGATCGAATTGATGACGGGACGGTCACTCTATATTGCAGCTTCGCTCCTTGCCCTTGCGGCCTGGTTCGTTGCCCATTCCTTCGTCAACGCACCGATCGGCAGAGCCTTGATTGGCACGCGTGAACGGGCGCTCAGAATGAGCGCCCTCGGCTACAGCATCCCGCGCATCCGCCTGATGGCGCTTCTGGCATCCGGTGCGATCGCCGGCGCGGCCGGCGCGCTCTACCCTTTCGTCAATCAGTATGTCGGCCCGAACGCCGTCCACTGGACGATGTCGGCGATGATGATCATCATGCTGGTCATCGGTGGGGTCGGATCGCTGTACGGGGCCTTCATCGGCGCTGCCGTTTATCTCACCATTCAGACATATGTCTCGTCCTATACCGATCGGTGGCAGCTCGTCGTCGGCCTGATCTTTGTGCTGACAGTCATGGTCATGCCAAACGGCATCGTCGCCGGCGTTCGCAAACTGCTTGCTAAAGGGAATCTGTCATGACCTTTGCTCACAGTGCCCCCATTCTCCAAATTGAAAATATCGGTAAGGCGTTTGGCGGGCTCAAGGTTCTCACCGATGTCAACCTGACCGTCAACGCCGGCGAATTTATCGGCCTGATCGGCCCGAATGGCGCCGGCAAGACAACGCTGTTCAACGTCGTCACTGGGTTCCTGACACCGAGCCACGGCAAGGTCTCCTTTGCTGGAAGCGATATTACCCGCGCAAAGCCGCACCAGCGGGTTCAAGCAGGCATTGTCCGCACCTTTCAGAAAAGTATGGTGTTTTCCGACCTGACGGTGCTGGAAAATTTGGCGCTGGCAGTGCGCGCCCTCGAGAAGGGCTATGGCTGGTGGCGAAGCGCCAAGGGGATCGCCCGGGCCGATGCACGCGCCAATGCCGTCCTGACGCGGGCAGGCATGCAGCGTCATGCGCAGAAGATTGTTTCCTCGCTCTCCTATGGCGAGCAGAGGATTGTCGATGTGCTGGTCTCACTGGCCATGGAACCGCGCCTGCTACTGCTCGACGAGCCGACGGCCGGGCTTTCCAAAAGCGAAGGTGATCAACTGATCGAGGTGATCCGGGCCACCGGGTCGGGCACCTCCGTCATCCTCGTCGCTCATGATCTCGACATCGTCTTTTCGGTCTGCGACCGCGTCGCTGTGCTCGATCTCGGGAGAATGATCGCCTGCGATACGCCGGCCGCCATTCGCGCGCATGAAGGCGCGCAGGCCGCCTATCTCGGAAAAGCCAGGGAGATGTCTGAATGAATATGCCCGCACCCCGGTTATCGGCCGTTACCGACATTGATGTACGCGGTCTCTCGGCCGCATATGACGGCGTCCGTGTTCTGAACGATGTCACTTTTTCCGTTGAGCGGGGCGAGTCCGTCGCGATCCTGGGACGAAACGGGGCCGGGAAGTCAACGTTAGCTGCCTCGCTCTTCGCGCTGGAGACTGAAATTGGCGGGCATGTCGCCATCAAGGGCAACGACGTTCGCGGATGGCCAAGCCATCGGATCGCCCGTCTGGGCATCGCGCTCGTGCCGCAGGGACGTGGAGTTTTCGCTGACCTGACCATCGACCAGAATCTTGAGATGGCATCGCTCTGGTCCAAACGCCAGCCATCGCGGCGCTGGACCAAGGAACGCGTCTACGAAGCGTTCCCACGGCTGGCCGAGCGGCGCGGCTTTCAGAGTGGATCGCTAAGCGGCGGGGAGCGTCAGCTGCTGGCCATTGCACGCGCGCTTCTGACCCAGGCCGACATTATCGTTCTCGACGAACCAAGCGAGGGGCTCTCGCCACGAGCCATCGAGGAGGTCATCATCGGCACCGTCGGGCAACTTCGTGGGGACGGCTATACCCTGCTGATCGCCGAACAGAATATATCGATGGCGCTGGCTTTGGCGGAGCGCGCCCTCGTGCTGGACCATGGAAGCATCGTCTATGACGGCTCTTCCGCAACCCTCGTCTCCGATGAGGTCCTCCAGCGCGAGCATCTGGGACTGTAAGGCCGGCTGCGATCACGGATAGGAAGCCACACCGCACCGGGAGGGGGGCGACCGGGATCCGAAATTGGAGGGATGACATGCGACAACATTACCGAGATCTTCGATATCTGCGTATTCCGGTGGACGATCTGAACGCTGCGGCGGCCTTCGCCGGCGATGTCTTCGGCCTTCAGCCGGCCGACCGCGACGACGAGAACGCCCGTTTTCGGTCGGATGCCCGCAATTATGCGCTCTGCTACACGCGGGCGGAAGGTCCCGCCGCCGTGGCACTGACAGTCGCTCAGCAGGAGGATCTCGATGCGGTCGAAGAGCGGCTGTCGGCCTGGAAACCACGCCGTCTCGATCAGGAAGAATGCAGGGTCCGTCAGATCAAGGCCGGGCTGATCGTGCCTGCGCCGAACAAGGTTTCCGTCGAGATCGTATGGCGGCCGCTGACGTCAGGCTGGCGTTATCACGGGCCGCGCGACGCCGGCATTACAGGCTTCCAGGCCGTACAGCTTGCTTGCACCGACATCCACGCGAACGAAGATTTCTGGATAAACGGCGTCGGAGCCGACGTTTCCGACTGGGCGGGGGACGCCGTTTACCTGCGCATCGACGAAGCCCATCACCGCATTGCACTTTATCCGTCGGGCCGTGACTGCGTGCTCGGCGCAACCTGGGCCGTCGAGAGTATCAACAACGTCATGCAAGACTGGTATTTCTTCCAGTCCCGCCAGATACCGATCGTCCATGGCCCGGGCCGCCAGCCGGCCTCTAACGCCGTATTCGTGACCGGCAGTGGGCCAGGTGGGATTTACTACACCTATGCGGCCGAGATCGACAGCGGACCCCATCTAGCCGCCCGCGGGCCTCGACAGTTTCCCGATACAGCCCTGTCACATTGCGCCTGGGGTTCGCCAACGAGCGCGCCGGAATTTTCTGGAGGAGCAGACAGATGATCGAACTGAGAGACGTCGTCTATTGCCGTCTGGGCACCACTGATATTGCCGGAGCCGAATGGTTCGCGGTCAATATTCTCGGCCTGGAGGTTTCCGAACGCCGCAAGGGCTCGACCTATTTCAAGTCGGATTCGCGCGAGCACACGCTCTGCTATTTCGAGGGAGACCCCGGCGATCAGGTGACCGCGTTCGAAATCGGCTCTTCAGACGACCTGCAGAAGGCTGCGGCAACGCTGGAAGGTCTCGGCCAGCGGGTGCATTACGGCAATGCGCAAGAATGCGATGCGCGCCATGTCCGGGAGTTCATCCGCTTCAGGGATCCAACCGGCAACGGCATCGAATTCGTCGTGCGCCCGGAACTGTCAGCCAAACGCTATCACGGCACGCGAGATGCGGGGATCACCGGGTTTTCGCATGTCGGACTGTGCACCACGGAGGCAGAGCGTGACGAGGCCTTCTGGACACAGGTATGCAACGCGCGCGTCTCCGATCGGATCGGCGACGCGCCGCTGATGCGGCTCGGCACGATCCATCATTCGATCGCGCTTTTTCCCTACCACAAGGCAGGTATCCAGCACATCAACCACCAGGTCGAGAGCGCCGACGACATACAGCGATCCTTCAGCCATGTGCGCGAGCATCAGGTCAACATCACCTTCGGGCCCGGTAGGCATCCGACCTCGTCGGCGCAGTTTCTCTATTTCACCGGTCCGGAGGGGATGACCTTCGAATATTCGACAGGTGTCTGCGAAATCCACGACGAGCCGCTCTGGCGCGACCGCCAATTCCATTTCGAGCCCAAAGGCTTCTGCCACTGGGGTGCGAAGCCGAACATCGCAGCTTTCAAGGATTGATCGGAATGCCCCCAGATCTTGCCATGAAGGTTCGCATGGCTGCCCGGGCGCTCGGTCGCGCCGGGCTGGTTCATGCCTATGGGCATTGCTCCGCGCGTCTTGATACCGAACGCTTTCTTGTGTCTCCAGCAAAACCGCTCAGCATGGTGAAGGCCGACGACCCGTGCTCGTTGGTCTCAGCCATCGGACCGTTGCCGTCCGGCGTCCTCGGCGAGGTGCGTATCCATCAGCAGATCTACGCGGCGCGGCCGAAGACGGGCGGTGTCGTGCGCTTCATGTCGCCGCATATGATGGCACTTGCTGCGCTCGGGCGGGTGCCGCGCATCAGACATGGCTTTGGAACCTACTTTGCTCCCGCCGTCGGTCTTTGGGACGACATCCAACTGGTACGCGACGACGAGAAGGCCCGCGGCGTGCTGGCAGCGCTCGGAGACGGTGCGGGTGTGATGATGCAGGGTAATGGCGCCGTCGTCGCCGGAGCGTCGCTCGAAGAGGCGGTAATGCTGGCCTGGTATCTGGAAGACATGTGCCGCATCGAGCTTGCCGCCCTGTCGACCGGTTTTGCCGAAACCGCACCGCTGATCAGCCCAGAGGCGGCCGCAACGCGAGCAACGCGCGCTGGCGGCATCGTCGAGCGCATGTGGGATTTTCTAACCCAGGGCGATCCCGAGCATCTTCGTGAAACGCCGCGTCCATCTGAAAGGACATGACATGACGACCTATATGAATTTCATCGACGGCGTTTTCGTTCGCGGTGGGGGAGAAAGCTTCGCGAACCACTTTCCGACAACGGGAGAGGTGATCGGCGAAATTTCGGCCGCCAGCCGCGCCGATGTCGATGCCGCCGTCGGGGCTGCCCGGGCTGCGTTGAAAGGCCCCTGGGGACGAATGTCGATACCGGAGCGCGTCGCACTGCTGCGAAAGCTTGCCGACGGCATCAACGCGAGGTTTGACGAATTCCTTGCCGCAGAGATCCGAGATACGGGCAAACCCCGCTCGATTGCCTCCCATATCGACATTCCCCGCGGCGCGGCCAATTTCAACGTTTTCGCCGATCAGATTCTGACCGCCTCGACCGAGACTTTCGAGATGGCGACGCCCGACGGGGCCGGTGCTTTGAACTATGCCGTCAGGGTCCCACGCGGCGTGATCGCGGTTGTCTGCCCGTGGAACCTGCCCCTGCTGCTGATGACTTGGAAGGTGGCGCCTGCGCTTGCCTGCGGCAACACGGTGGTGGTGAAGCCTTCGGAGGAAACGCCCGCGACGGCGACGCTGCTCGGGGAGGTGATGAACGCGGTCGGAATTCCGCGCGGCGTGTACAATGTCGTTCATGGAACCGGTCCGGGTGCTGCCGGCGAGTTCCTCACCACGCATCCCGATGTGGACGGCATCACGTTTACGGGCGAGACCCGCACCGGCGAAGCGATCATGCGCGCTGCCGCAGGCGGCGTGCGCCCCGTTTCGCTCGAACTCGGCGGCAAGAACGCCGGCATCATTTTTGACGACGCCGATCTCGAAACGACGCTAGAAGGTATAGGCCGCGCCTGCTTCGCCAATACTGGGCAAGTCTGCCTGGGCACCGAACGGCTTTACGTCCAGCGCGGCATTTTCGACAGGCTTGCGGAAGGGCTCGCCGCCAAGGCGAAAAGCTATCGTCTCGGCGACCCGTTCGATCCCGCCACGACGATGGGGCCGCTCGTCAGCGCCGAACATCGCGCCAAGGTCCTGTCCTACTACGAGAAGGCCCGGGCCGGCGGCGCGACCATCCTGGCAGGGGGTGGCATACCGCAGATGCAGGGCTACGAGGGCGGCTACTGGATTGAGCCGACCGTCTGGACGGGACTATCGGAGGATGCGCCGGTGGTCAGCGAGGAAATCTTCGGTCCCTGCACGCATCTCACTCCCTTCGACAGCGAGCACGAGGCTATAGACCTTGCCAACGACAGTCCATACGGGCTGGCGACGTCGATCTGGACCACCGACCTGTCCCGAGCGCATCGCGTCGCGCGGCAGATCGAGGTCGGCATCGCCTGGGTGAACTGCTGGTTCCTGCGTGATCTCAGGACACCTTTCGGCGGCAGCAAGGCTTCCGGCATAGGTCGTGAAGGCGGCATCCATTCGCTCGAGTTCTATACCGAGCTGCGTAACGTCTGCATCAAACTCTAAGAAAGCATCAAGTCATGTTGAATGAAGAAGAACGCGGCCGCTGCGTGGCGGGCCTGCTGGAAAGCCACCGCACGAAGGTACAGGGACAGCGTCCTTCGGAGATGTTTCCAAACATCGAGATCGCCGATTCCTATGCGATTTCATCGGCCGTCGCCGACGCCAGGGTGAAGGCCGGCGCAAGGATCATCGGCCACAAGATTGGCCTGACCTCCAAGGCCATGCAGGCGTCGTCGAAGATCGACGAGCCGGACTATGGCTACATGTTCGATGATCTGGTCCTTTCCGATGGCGCCAAGGTTCGCTTCGAGGATTTCTGCGTGCCGCGTGTCGAGCCGGAACTCACGTTCATCCTCAAGGAGCCCCTGAAAGGGCCGAATGTCGGTCTCGTTGACGTGATGCGCGCCACGGAATGGGTGGTCCCGTCGATAGAGATCATCGATGCACGCGTCACCGAGCCGCGGCGAATCTTCGATACCGTCGCCGACAACGGCGCTGCGGCCGGACTTGTGCTGGGCGGGCGTCCCGTCCGGCCGGAAGACGTTGACCTGCGCTGGGTCGGAGCGATCTTCTACCGCAATTCGGAAATTGAGGAGACGGGGCTCGCCGCCGGCGTTCTCGGGCATCCCGCCATGGCGGTAGCTTGGCTTGCCAACAAGCTCGCCCCTTTCGATGTGACTCTCGAACCCGGCCACATGATGCTGTCGGGCAGCTTCACGCGTCCGGTCTGGGCCAAGAAGGGCGATACGCTGCATGCGGACTTCGGTCCACTTGGCTCCGTCGCAGTGCAATTCGTGTGAGGAGCGATCAATGCAAGCACCAAGAAACGAGTTCAAGCGCCGGCTTCTGGCAGGAGAAATCCTTCACGGTCTCTGGATTTCCATCGCCAGTGCCCAGACCGCCGAGGCGCTGTCGCTGCTCGGTTTTGACTGGTTACTGTTCGATACCGAGCACTCTCCGGTCGAGCTTGCTGGTGTCCAGCCCTTGCTCCAGGCGGCGGCGGCAGGCAAGTCGTCCCATGCGGTTCGTCCCGCCTGGAACGACAAGGTCCTGCTAAAGCGTGTTCTGGATATTGGCGCCCAGACAGTTCTGGTTCCCTTCGTTCAGACACCTGAAGAAGCCGCCTCGGCGGTCGCAGCGACCCGCTATCCGCCCGCCGGCATCCGTGGCGTGGCCGGCTCCACCCGCGCCAGCCGATTCGGGCTGACGTCCGATTATTTTGCCGTCGCCAACGGGGAAATCTGCGTTCTCGTGCAATTGGAGACGAGGGAAGCCCTTGAGCATCTCGAAGCCATCGCGGCTGTCGAGGGCGTGGATGGGATTTTTGTTGGTCCTTCTGATCTCGCTGCATCCATGGGACATCTCGGCAACCCGGGCAACCCGGAGGTGCAGGCGGTCTTGAGGGAGGCAGTTGGACGCATTGTCACCTGTGGCAAGGCGCCGGGAATCTTGGCAACAAATGCGGTGGATGCTCGCCGTTATATCGAGTGGGGCTACCGTTTCGTAGCCGGCGCGGTAGACACAGGCATTCTCGTGAACGGTGCGAAGGCGGTTTTGGCGGATCTCAGCTCGTAACCTCCAAATGGTGGCTCATCGGATTGGCGCTCTAATCAAGATGGCTCTCAGCAAGCCTGCATGGGAACCGGCGTTGAAGTCGGCCGCATTGTCGGCCTGCGAGAGGCGGATTTCGTTCACCGTCGCACCACTCGGCCCTGCTCACCTGGTGGAACGACGTACAATGCACGCGTCCCCGATTAAGGTAAAATGCGACTGAAGGCAGGTACAAGCCATTTTGTTGTGCAAAATGGGAAAGTGTTTTGCACACAACGAATTTCTTCGCATCTCGTACATGTTCTAACTTATGCCGCACGGAATTTAAACACGCCAAATTTGACTCTCAGCGTGCATCGGAAAGTACGCCTAGCGGTCAACGGAGGCAGGATGGATGCGGCATCCGCGGTACTAAACTTTGAAGGCCAAAACGCCGAGCGCTGCTGCTGCGGCACTTATATATACCAAATTTCGATGGCGTGGGCTCGATTCGCATGCGGTTTCGTCTGCTTCGACCCTTTCCAAGGATGAGGCCCCGGATGACGCATAGGGGAAATCATTGAGAGAGGTGCTTTATTCACCACAGACAAAAACACCCCGGAGAATTAGCCGAAGTTCCATAATGAAACTTATGCGATATGTTATAACATTACAATAGGGCCGAGGAAGAATTTGGAATTTCTGGCCTCCTCCCGAGGCAACTTGGCTGCCGTCGAACAGGTCCCGGCGGCAGCCCTTTTCTCGGAGCATCGCCAACTCGCTTTCCACTGATCTTCAACGGTGGGGTTCGGCTGAACATCTGCATCGGACCACGCCACAACCGACCGCGATTTTATCATGAAGGACTCGATACTTTCGCCGCTTGAAGCGACCTGCCTTCGGTGGGTTTCTCGTGGCAGGACCATCAGCGAAATCGCTTCGCTCGAGGGCAAGAGCTTTACTGATATCGAAAATTGCCTGCAACGCGCGCTACTCGCACTGGAGGTAAAATCAATCGCGGAGGCGCTTCAGAAAGCGAAACTCACTGCGCGCGATTGATGCCCGCGCCTGACTCCAAAGCGGAAGGATCTCGGTGCCTGAGGGGCGGGAAGCAAGTATCGCCCATGCGAAATCCGTGCGCTGTACTGCGTCCCAGCTGAAGCAAGCCAATCCCGCTCTCTTGTGATGGCGTCCTGGCCCTGCGCCGGATCTTCCACGATCAACCCGTAAAGGGTCCGCTCACAAGCTGCGGCCGCTTCGGCTTCGCCTCGCGGTGATCGCGCCCGTCGCCGGGCCTTTTGAGGAGCCATCGAGCGGGAATTGACCCGCTCCAGATGGAGCCTCTCACATGTCGCACAACCTTTCTCTCGCCCAATCCCATGCCTTCCAGCTCTCCCGCGATCTGATGGTCCCGGTCACTCTTTTCTCGGTCAATGGCGAATACGGCGTCCTCCCTTCTGACGAGATCGACGCCGATGACGATCTTGCGATCGTGCATGAGTTTTTCCCCTGGCCGGCGCATTGAGCCGGCCCGTGCCTTTGGCGTGCCGCTTGCGCGCTGCACGCCGCAAGGGAGGCTTCACCGCGGTCAAGCATTGCATGATCCGACAATTGCCAGCCGCGCCCTTGCCGCCTTTGCTCTTCGCGGCGGGCCGAAGGGTACCCGCGAAACGACGGGCAAGGAAAGACAATGGAGGCCGATCGCCGGGCGATCGGAACTAAAATGAAGAGAAGAGACATAGAAACGCTGCGCGAACGGGTAAGCTGCGCCGCCGTTCTTGAACAGGCGAGGTTCGCCATCGACATCAAGGAAAGCACCCGACGAGCAGTCAAGTTTCGCCGTGGCGGTGAAATCATCATCGTCACGCATGAGGGGCGCGGATGGTTCGATCCGCTCAGCGATGCGAAAGGCGATGTGTTCGGGCTTGTGGAGCATCTCGATCATGTCGGATTTCTCGAAGGCGCCGAGAGGGTCGCGGATCTTGTTGGTTTTACGATCACGGAACCTGAGTGGCAGCCTGCGCGCCGTGAGGGGGGATGCAGCCTCTCTCTTGCCGAGCGTTGGCAGTTGCGCCACAGCCCATGGCCCGGTTCATCGACATGGCGTTACCTCAATGGTCAGCGTTGCCTGCCGGCGCCGCTACTCAGCGCGGCGATCAAAAGAGACCTTCTGCGGGAAGGCCCATGTGGCAGCATGTGGGCAGCTCATAAGGACAATGCCAGCGTTGTAACCGGCTGGGAGGCACGAGGTCCACAATACCGCGGCTTCGCCTCCGGAGGAACGAAGATTCTCTTCCGTATCGGGTCGGATACTGCGTTGCGCCTTGCCGTCACCGAAGCCGCGATCGACGCCATGAGTCTTGCGGCAATCGAGGGGTTGCGCGACGGCACGCTCTATCTCAGTACCGGCGGCGGATGGTCGCCGGCCACGCAAGCCGCGCTGCGGGATTTGGCGTCCAGACCTGATGTCCGGTTGGTCGCGGCGACCGACGCCAATTCTCAAGGCGAAGCGTTTGCAGAGCGGTTGCGGGCGCTCGCCGAAGATGCCGGCTGCGACTGGACGCGGCTGCGCCCGCCCGAGGAGGACTGGAACGTGACCCTGAAGATCAGGGAGAAGGGAAAGAGGTAGAGAAAGGCAGGAGGCGCGCCGCATTCACAACGCACACGTCAAGGGAGGCTTGGCCCGGACGAGCCGGCCCCTTGACCCGGCCGGGCGCGATACCGGCGGATCGAGAGGGGTCATGAAGGGCTGAAGAGGATGGTGAGGTCGACAGGACGGCGCCGCTCTTCGGTCCGAAACGCGCAAGGAGTCGCAGATGACCCCCTTCCGCCACCGCCAAGGTTTTTCAGGGCGTCGCAAGCCGCCAGTTGATGTTCCGCATGTTCGACCGCCACGCACAGCGGCCGAACCGTTGGTATCCCGCACCACTCTACTCAGGCGAATGGTTCGAGATCGGCGAGACCAAACATGACTACATGTTCGAGATCCTGCCGCCGTTGTGGATTCGTGGGTCCATGTTCGCCATGCGCGAATTCATGACCACTCGGTGACATCAGTGTTCTTCGCGCTCAGGATCGATGAGGCGATCCGGGACTTTCGTCCGCCTTCGCAGCCGCGGGACCTGTCCCGTGATCGATGGCGTCCTCAAAAGAAGTTCTTCATGTCCCACGAGCCCTCACCTAACGTCGTCCTTCTCGCCATACTTCGCCGCCAAGCCCCCAACCAGCGATGCGACCTGTCGCACCGTCAGGACAGCCGGAGGCTGTCCCGGCGCCGAACAAACCGAGCTACATAGTCGTTTGCCGGGCGCTCGATAATGGTTTCGGGTGTGCCGACCTGCACAAGGCATCCATCTTTGAGAATGGCAATCTCAGAGCCAATTCGCAACGCCTCATCGAGGTCATGCGTGATGAACACGATTGTCTTTGAAAGGTCGCGCTGGAGAGCAAGAAGCTGATCCTGCATATCCGCGCGGATCAGTGGGTCAAGCGCGCTGAACGCCTCGTCCATCAGAATTGTATCAGTGTCTGCCGCCAGCGCCCGCGCCAGGCCAACACGCTGCTTCATGCCGCCGGAGAGTTCATCCGGATATTTGTGCTCATAGCCATTGAGGCCAACAGCTTCGATCCACTTCATTCCAATCGGATGGGTTTCGGCTCGCGAAAGTCCGCGAACGTGCGAAGCGTAGACGACGTTTTGGAGCACGGTGCGGTGCGGAAACAGACCAAAGCCCTGGAACACCATACTGGCGTGTCGATTGCGGAACTCGCGCAGCGAAGGCGCATCGAGGTCGAGGATATTCTTTCCGTCGAACAGCACTTCGCCTGCAGTTGGTTCTACGAGCCTGTTGAGGTGCCGCACGAGCGTCGACTTGCCGGATCCCGAGAGGCCCATGATGACGAAGATACGTCCCGCTCCAATTTGCAAGCTGACATCACTCAGCCCCAGACTAGAGCCAGTCTCGGCGAGAATGTCCGCCTTGCTGCGGCCCTGCCGGGCCATCGCGATCGCCTTTCCGCTCTTTGGTCCGAATATCTTGAAGATGTTGCGTATTTCTATCTCAGCCATTGGTCTGTTCCGATTTCCGGGTCCGCCCGAAACCCTGTGTTATGCGGTCAAGGACTATGGCGAGCACCACGATCCCGATGCCGGCCTCGAGTCCCTTTCCAACGTCCAAGGTCTGGATGCCGTTTAGAACCTGCTCGCCCAATCCGCGCGCGCCGATCATCGAGGCGACAACCACCATGGACAGAGCCATCATGATCGTCTGATTGAGCCCAGCCATGATGGTGGGCACGGCAAGCGGCAGTTCGACGCCTAACAGGATCTGGCGAGGGCTTCCGCCGAATGCCGTTGCCGCTTCCACGACTTCGGCATTGACCTGGCGGATACCCAGATCGGTAAGCCGAATGAGTGGCGGAACCGCATAGATTATAGTGGCCAGGACCGCAGGCACTTTGCCGAGCCCAAACAACATCATCACCGGAATGAGATAGACGAAGCCAGGCATGGTCTGCATCACGTCAAGGGCCGGCAAAGCAAAGTTTCGGAAAGGGCGGCTTTTTGCGGCTAGGATACCCATCGGAATGCCGATCAAGATAGATACCACTGTCCCTATCAGCATGAGTGCTAGCGTCTGCATGGTGAGTTCCCATAACCCGAGAACTCCGATGAGCAAAAGCAACAGGCCGACCGATATCGTCACGACAATCCTGCGTGTGCCCACCCATGCTAGCGTCATGAACACAAGGACCAACATCCACCAGGGAGTGGCACGCAAGGTGGTCTCGACAAAGATGATGGCCTGAAGAACGGAATGCGCGAAAGCGCGAAAAGCAACACCGTAATTCGTGACCATCGCTTCGATAAAACTGTTGACCGGACCTCGTATCGAGATACGCCATTGTTCTGGAAACATTTTCATAAACCTAGTGAGGGGGTGCCGCATCGCCGGCGGACACCCGTCTATCGTGTCAGCTTCAATTGATGCTGGCCTGGATTTTGGCGCGGGCCTCCTGCGATACCCAGGCACCCCAGATGTCCTGACGGGTTTTCAGGAACTCTTCAGCCGCGGCTGCGGGCTCTGATTTATTATCCAGCATAAACGCGAGGCTGGCGTTTACCTGATCCAAAGGAAACTCGGCCTTTTTCAGGATATCGATAATTTCAGGCGCCTCGGCCGCAAACTTGGCGTTGACGCCGTAGACGACCTCGGTGGTTGGAAACGCGCATCCTTCGTCGCGCTCTCCTTCGGTGCTCGTGAGCTTTGCCCAGCAAGCGTCGCTGTAAGCTGGCTCTTCCAATTTCACGAGCTTGAATTTGCCCATGATGGCGGTGGGAGACCAATAGTAAAACAGGATTGGCTGCCCCTGCAGGTATGCAGAGGTAATTGCCGAATCCAATGCCGTCCCCGTACCCGGACGGAAATTCACATAGGAATCTTGAAGGTTATAGGCCGTCAGTTTGGCCGTACTGACTGCCTCACATGTCCAGCCCGACGGGCAGTTCAGAAAGCGGCCCTTGGACGGTTCTTCCGGATCGCTAAAGAGCGCGACATATTTTGGATCGGCGAGCTGTTTCACGCTCTTGAGATCAGGCGCCACGGCCACGATGTTGCGCGCGGGATCACCGTGCACAACATAGTCGGGCACGAACCAGCCTTCCTGGGCGCCGCTAAAGGAGTTGCCAATCCCTATCACCTTGCCTTGTGCGGCCGCTTTTTTCCAAACGTCGCTCCGACCCATCCACTCCTCGGCCGAGATCTGAACATCGCCATCGGCTGCCGCCTGTTCGAGTGTTACTGAATTGCCCGGAACCGTATCGACTTTGCAATCGTATCCCTTGGCCAGGATGGTCTTCATGACAGCAGTGATAAACGCACCGCTTTCCCAGCCGATTTCGGCGAAATTGATCGTCTTGCCGCCCGCGCAATAGGAGGTTTCGGCCCTCGCGACGGAGGCCGGCATCGTTAGCACGACGGCACAGAACGCATATTTCAGGAGCTTTCTCATTATGGCATTCCCCTTTTTGGTTGTTATGCTTTAGTCTTCGAACGTCGAATGCAACGATGGCCTCGCTAAGCGAAGCGACGCCTGCATCTTCGGCTTTTGGTCGACATGCGCGGCGACCTTGTCTCCGGAAGGGTCAGGCAGCATCTCGTGTCGATGTCCATCCATTGGCCTCGTTGATGTCGTCGATGACCGCCTGGACTTCGCTTGCAGCGATGGTCTCACCCGCGAACCATTCAATCGTGCTGTGAATTCCGACAAAGGACTCGCTGCAGTAGTCGACAAGCCGGTCGGCTCCGACATCATCGAGACTCAGGCGGTCGCGAAAGAAGGTCGCCAATTTTTCACGACCTACAGGGGTCTCGAACAGCAGAAATGGCTGAGTTTCCAGCGTTAAGCGGCGAGGAGCCAATTGGGGCGTATCGCATGTGATGTCGGCGCTCAATCGGACGTCGCGCGAAGACGCACCCACATCGATCCCGTAGGCACCGGGGTCTGTCAGCCATTGACCTAGTTCGGGATCAAAATAACGCATGTCCCGCGCCTCGATCTTAATGCTGACCCGCTTCGTCTCGCCAGGGTTCAATTCAACCTTCGCGAAACCCTTCAGTTCACGCACGGGCCGATGAAGGCGCGTCTTCACCGGCCGTCCGTAAAGCTGGCAGATCTCCTTGCCGGCCGTCTGGCCAATGTTGGTGACCGAGAAGGTCACTGTCAGCGCTTCGCCGTCTTTCAGCGCGTCACGGTCGAGCTCAAGATCGGAATAGCAAAATTCGGTGAAGCTCAATCCAAATCCGAAGGGGAAGAGCGGGCTCAGTTCGCGACGATCATAGTAGCGATAACCCACATAGATGCCTTCGGAATACGCGTGGCGATCATTCTCTCCTGGATAGTGGAGATAGGCAGGCACATCCTGCAATCGCTTCGGAAAAGTGACCGTAAGCTTGCCCGACGGGTTGGTCCGGCCGAAGAGGATTGATGCAACCGCATGCCCCATTCCTTGCCCCGCAAAGAAAGTCGCAAGAACGCTTGGTACCTCGGCCAGCCAAGGCATTTCCACTGCATCAGGAGATGCGACAATGACGATCGTGCGCGGATTGACTGCAGCGATCCTTGCGATAAGCGCGTCTTGCCCATCAGCCAGGCCGAGATGAATACGATCCGATCCTTCTCCGTCATAGCCGTTTTCCGTGTTTGCGAAAAACAGCACGACGTCGGCTGATGCTGCGCCTGCGATAGCCGCATCGGCGAATTTGAGCCTATCCTCGCCGCTTAGCGGAAAATGTTGGATTTCGACGCCCGGCTCTGCAAAAGTCCTGATTTCCTCAAGCGGAATGTCCACCATGCTAGGGTGTGTCGTAGCGCAGCCCCAGCCCTGGAAGATAGGATCGATGGCCGTGTCGCCAATCACCACGATACGGCCGGTCACCATTTTCAGTGGAAGTAGGTTGCTCTCATTCTTGAGCAAGACGATTGACTCGGCAGCCATCTGACGTGCGAGCGTATGATTTTCGCTAAGATCGCATGTCGCGTCGCGTCGTTCTCCGGCCTTCACGCGCCGCACGAGCTGCAGCATCCGCAAGCAGGACTGATCAATCGTGGCAAGTGGGACGGTGCCATTTTCTACAGCCGCGAGCAGTTGCTTTTTCCGACTCTTGCTAGCCGGCATGTCGAGATCGTTGCCGGCATTGGCGGCCGCCGCGCGATCTTTGATACCATGCCAATCGGACACAACGACACCATCATACTGCCATTCATCGCGCAGCACTGTCGTCAGCAGCCATCGGTTTTCCGCCGCTTGAACACCGTTGAGCCGGTTATAGGAGCTCATCACCGTCCAAGGGTTGCTTTTGCGGATAGCACGCTCAAATCCTGCGAGGTAGATCTCCCGTAGCGCCCTTTCGTCGACGTCCGAACTCATCGTGGTTCGCTGAACCTCGGAATTGTTGCAGGCGAAATGTTTCAGCGAAGCGCCGACACCGCTGCCCTGAAGTCCTAAGATGACGCCCGCGGCAATGTCGCCCGTCAGTACCGGATCTTCGGAATAATATTCGTAGCCGCGACCGCCGAGTGGCATTCGTCTGATGTTAATGCCCGGTCCCAACAGCAAATTCACACCGAGCGCCTGACATTCGGCTGCCAATGCCGTTCCGAGCTGGAGGGCGAGATCCACGTCCCACGAGCATGCGAATGAAGAGCCGTTCGGAAAGCAGGTCGCCGGACTCGTTCCACTGAAATCGCCTTCGATCGTATGCTCGGTACGACGGTTCACAACAGCGAGAAATTGTTCGAGGTTCGCTCGATCGTCATGTACTCCGTCGATCAGATCGGGTTGATAACGAACCCCATAAGTTCCGTCCGTCATCACGAATTCCGGCACGTTGAGACGATAGTTCGGAGCCGATTTCCAGAGACCGTTTCCCGAAAGTAGGTCAACTTTTTCGGCAACGGTCATTTCGGCAACGATGGATTGCAGTTCTGCGTCCGTAACGTCCCACATGCTTCCGCAAGTCCTTCCAGGGCTATTCAATAGATGGGCTTACCCCTAACCGAGCACTCAGATTTGATCTCCGGTTAGGCGAGCCTGTGATGTGATCCACTCTATCGAAGCCAGAAAGGAGGTGCTAGAAGTGAATTTTGATGATCGGAACGTCTCTATTTGATATTTCTAGCGAGTGAGCCAGTGTCGCAGCGATTCAGTAAGGTCAAATTCACTCCCGCTGCCGAACCGAGTTCGCCGTCCAATCACGGACTCCAGCACATCAATCTCGATGGCGTCTCGAAAACGAAGGTCTTCCTCCATGGCTCGCGGGAAATCCCGTTCCACTGGCACAGGGAAATGGAGATCCTGATCACGCTCAAGGGCAGCGCCAAAATCGTCGTCGAAGGTCAGCTCTGTATAATGCGCGAGGGTGATCTCATGATCATCAATGCACACGAGGCACACAATTCGGTATCTCTATCGGCCGACACAATTGTTTGCGGTGTCCATCTGGACCTTGATCACTATGAACGCATGGGGCTAACGGAAATCTCGAAGCGACTCTATCATTGCCGGAGCTTCCTTCACGGTAAGTCCTTCGACAAGATCAGCCGCACTATAAAGGCCTTCGTTGCGCGCATGGTTCTCATCGACACGGAAAAGCCCACAGAAGCGGCTATTCATCTTTCGATGGCAACGGCGCTCGCGTGTGCAATCCATCAATCAGTGCCCTGGACGCCGCTCGATCGGAACGCCGGGCAAAACCGCCGTGATGGCCGCGAGCGTATCCTCAGAATTATGGACAGCCTCGCACGCGCCCACCGAGCGCCGAGCCTGAGCCAGCTTGCTGAGGTCGAAGGGATATCGCTCGCCCATCTCTCCCGGCTTTTTCGAGCTCACACTGGTGTCAGCTTCCGCGACTATTCCCAGAATCTGAAACTCGACACTGTCATGGAGGATTTGTTGACCACCGACAACACGGTTTTCGACATCATGGATGGGCGCGGTATCGGCAATCCTTCCCTTTTTTACAACCGATTCCGGCAACGCTTCGGCTGCAGTCCGGCGAAGTTCCGCGAACAGGGCGTGACGCGGGACACTGCGGATATGCTTCCCGAGGATATTCAACATTCCGCAATCGAGAATTTGCTAGGTTATTTGAGTTATCTGCCGTCGGCTTCTGAAATGACATTTGGCATGTCGGTCCGACATAATAAAAACGTCGCCGTTTCGGGCTTCCATGCCTTTCCGTCGAATTGGCGCAGGTAACGTGTGCCTCCTAATCGTTCACTTCCCCTTCATCAACGCAAGGCGATCTGTTTGCCGAGCGATTGCGGGCGCTTGCTGAAGACGCTGGTTGCGACTGGACGCGGCTGCGCCCGCCCGAGGAGGACTGGAACGAGACCCTAAAGATCAGGGAAATGGAAAAACGGAAAGAAAGGAAAGAAAGGAAAGAAAGAAAAGAAGGGAAAGAGGCGTGCCGCATTCGCACCGCCCGCGTCAAGGGAGGCTTCGCCCGGCGGAGCCGGCCCTTGACCCGGCCGGTCGCGATGTCGGCGGCTCGGGAGGGGTCAGGAAGGACTGAAGGGCATGGCGAGGTCGCGAGGACGGCGCCCCACTTCGGTCCGCGAACCTCCGAAGGAGCCATAGATGATCGCCTCTCCCGCAACCGCCAAGGTTTTTCAGGGCGTCGCAAGCCGCCAGCAGATGTTCCGCATGTTCGATCGCCACGCGCAGCGCCCAAACCGTTGGGATGGTGATGCCGCACCATTCTACGCAGGCGAATGGTTCGAGATCGGCGAGACCGAGTATGATTACATGTTCGAGATCCTGCCGCCATTGTGGATCCGAGGGTCGATGTTTGCGATGCGCGAATACATGACCGGCTCGGTGACATCCGTGTTCTTTGCGCTCAGGATCGACGCGACCATTCGATATTTCCATGGCTATTGCGATCTTTCCGACAAGGCATCCGTCGAAACGATGCGCGTCGCCATCATCGAGCGCGAAAGCCGTCCGGTCCGGTCCATGACGCGGCAAGAGCGGCTCGAGCATATCTGGAGCACGACTGCCGACGATTACCGCGGCTATGCCGGAGACAAGTGGCCGCAGTCCGCTCGCGGCAAGCGCACCGTCGTGCTCTATGGCGGCAACGAGGGCACTTTCCTGAAGCTGCTCGAGGAACTCACCGACGGGGAGATCGCTGTGAAGCTGCCGGTGCATCTTCGCCACCTTCCCTCCCCGATCGCCGCGTGAGGAGGACGCCATGTTCACTTTTAGCGTGGTCGACGTTCGTGCGGTGATCGCGCGCGGACGCACCGACGCGGCAGCCAATGGCGGGTTCCGCAATCCTCACTATGGACTGCTCCCGGATAAGGACGAACGGCACGGCCTGTGGATCGTCGGCGATGAAGGCGTCTATGTGCTTTCCAACGGAAAATTGGCAGAGGGCCAAAGGGCACTCGCGGTCTATGCCGACGAGTGCGATCCGAAGACCAATCCGGACTACTGGCACTACAAGCGCCGGTATTTCGGGGGAGACGACGGCATCGTCTTCATCGACGCTGAGAGCCTGGAAGCCATGCTTTCCACAAACCCGGAAGCCACGCATCTGCGGGCGGAGTTTGCGACGGAAACAATGCAGCTCTCCGTAATCACGCGCTCGTAGCTCGCGATCGCTGCCGCCGGACGAACCAGGTCCAAATTTCCTCACCTCATTTTCATCCGCCTTCGCAGCCGCGGGACCTGTCCCGTGGGCGATGGCGCACATCCTCGAAAAGGAGCTTTCATGTCCCAGGATCCCTTCACCCTCGATATAGGCAGCAGCGCATTGTCGTCCGGTCTTGGCCTCGGCGTCACCGCGTTTGGCGGTTTCGCCGCCAATGACGACGATCCCGATCCGCCGCCGCCCTCCCCCACGCCGGCATTGCCTCTGCCAGCTGCGAAGCGGCCGGCGGCGCGGAGACAAGGCGAGCGAACCAACTTCTATCTCAACGACGGCGACGACCGCGGCTTGGCCGCGACCTGGAAGGAGCGGGCGAAGGCAAATCTTGCGGCCATCCTGACTGCCACCGAAATCGAAAAGCAGGATCGACCCGCCACCCGTGACGAGCAGGCGAGGCTGATCCGCTTCATCGGTTTTGGCGCATCGGAACTCGCAAACGGCATGTTCCGGCGTCTAGGCGAAGTCGACTTCCGGGAAG
The DNA here is from genome assembly GCF_056739175.1 of Ensifer sp. R1-3. Classification (NCBI taxonomy): domain Bacteria; kingdom Pseudomonadati; phylum Pseudomonadota; class Alphaproteobacteria; order Hyphomicrobiales; family Rhizobiaceae; genus Ensifer; species Ensifer sp. R1-3. Next base: position 24,685 of record NZ_CP096518.1, on the reverse strand, counting down.
GCTGGGACGACCTCGGCAGTTCGCTGGAAAGCGCCGTCACCGATGCCGACTATGCTTCGCTCGCGCGCTGCACCCAGTATGCCCATTTCACCCCCGAGTTCATCGTCCGCGCAATCTGGGCGGCCCTTCAGCGTCTCGGCTGGCGTGGCGGACGTGTTCTGGAGCCAGGGATCGGCACGGGGCTGTTTCCGGCGCTGATACCAACAGCTCTCAGGGATACCAGCCATGTTACCGGAATCGAACTCGATCCGGTGACGGCACGGATTGCCCGGCTGCTTCAGCCGAAGGCGCGCGTCATCAACGCCGACTTCGCGCGCACCGATCTCAACGCGATCTATGATCTCGCCATCGGCAACCCGCCCTTCTCCGATCGCACGGTTCGGTCGGACCGGCAGTACCGTCCGCTTGGTCTGCGGCTGCACGACTATTTCATCGCCCGGTCGATCGATCTCTTGAAGCCTGGCGCACTCGCCGCTTTCGTCACGAGTTCGGGCACGATGGACAAGGCGGACGCGACGGCCCGCGAGCATATCGCCAGATCCGCCGATCTGATCGCCGCCGTCCGCCTGCCCGAGGGCAGCTTCCGGGCAGATGCCGGCACGGATGTAGTGGTGGACATCCTGTTCTTCCGCAAGCGCCGGATCGCCGAGCCGGAGGGCGAGCTGTCGTGGCTCGATCTGGAGGAGGTGCGCCCGGCCACATCCGACGACGGTGCAATCCGAGTGAACCGCTGGTTCGCGCGGCACCCGCATCTCGTGCTCGGCGAGCACGCCCTAACGTCTGGTCCGTTCGGCGAGACCTATACGTGCCGGCCACGCGCCGGTGAAGATCTCGAAACGGCACTGAAGGCCGTGATCGCTCTTCTTCCGGAGGATCTGTATGACGGCGAGCCGACGCAGATCGACATCGATCTGGAAGAGGAACTGGGCGAGATCGTCGATCTCCGCTCCGGCAACGACAAGGTCCGCGAGGGCAGCTTCTTCATCAATAACCGCCACGGCCTCATGCAAATGATCGACGGAGTGCCGCTCGCGGTTTCGGTGCGGAAAGGCCGATCAGGCGACGGCCTGTCCGAAAAGCATGTCCGGATCATCAAGAAGCTGATTCCGATCCGCGACGCCGTGCGCGAGGTTCTCAAAGCGCAGGAGCTGGACCGACCGTGGCGGGATCTGCAGGTTCGGCTGCGCATCGCCTGGTCGAGTTTCGTGCGCGACTTCGGGCCGATCAACCATACGACGGTTTCGATCTCGGACGATGAGGAAAGCGGCGAGGTCCGCGAAACCCATCGCCGGTCCAATCTCCAGCCGTTCCTGGACGACCCGGATTGCTGGCTGGTGGCCTCGATCGAGGACTACGACCTCGAAACCGATACGGCAAAGCCCGGTCCGATCTTCTCCGAGCGGGTCATCTCTCCTCCGGCACCACCCGTCATAACCTCGGCAGCCGACGCGCTCGCCGTCGTTCTCAACGAGCGTGGCCGCGTCGATCCCGAGCATATTGCCGAGCTGCTACATCGCGACCCCGACGCTGTGATCGGCGAACTCGGTGACGCCATCTTCCGCAATCCCGCCGATGGCTCCTGGCAGACCTCTGACGCCTATCTCTCCGGCCCGGTCCGCACGAAGCTGATAGTCGCCGAAGCGGCCGCTGCTCTCGATCCGGCTTTTGAGCACAATGTCCGCGCGTTGCAGGACGTCCAGCCGGCCGACCTCCGGCCGTCGGATATCACCGCCCGCCTCGGTGCACCCTGGATTCCGGCCTCCGATGTTGTCGCCTTCGTCAAGGAAACGATGGGCGCCGACATCCGGATCCACCATATGCCGGAACTCGGGTCATGGACCGTCGAGGCACGCCAGTTTGGCTATAGCGCCACCGGCACCTCCGAGTGGGGCACAAGCCGCCGTCACGCCGGCGAACTGCTGGCCGATGCGCTGAACAGTCGGGTTCCGCAGATATTCGACGTGTATAGGGATGTTGGGGGTGAACGCCGCGTTCTGAACGTCGTCGATACCGAAGCAGCCCGCGACAAGCTCCAGAAGATCAAAGAGGCATTTCAGCGCTGGGTCTGGACCGATCCTGATCGGACCGACCGGCTGGCGCGAGTCTACAATGACCGGTTTAACAATATCGCGCCGCGAAAGTTCGACGGCTCGCACCTGCAATTGCCCGGCGCCAGCGGTGCCTTCCAGCTTTACGCGCACCAGAAGCGCGGAATCTGGAGGATAATCTCCTCCGGCTCGACCTATCTCGCTCACGCCGTCGGCGCCGGCAAGACGATGACGATGGCCGCCGCAATCATGGAGCAGCGCCGTCTCGGCCTGATCGCCAAGGCTATGCTGGTCGTGCCGGGCCATTGCCTCGCACAGGCCGCGCGCGAGTTCCTCGCCCTCTATCCGAACGCGCGTATCCTCGTCGCCGACGAGACGAATTTTACCAAGGACAAGCGGGCACGTTTCCTGTCGCGAGCCGCCACGGCCACCTGGGATGCTGTTATCATCACCCATTCGGCCTTTAGGTTCATCGCTGTGCCGTCGGCGTTCGAGAGCCAAATGATCCAGGACGAGCTGGAGCTCTACGAGGATCTTCTGACCAAGGTGGACAGCGAGGATCGGGTGTCGCGCAAGCGGCTCGAGCGCCTGAAGGAAGGTTTGCAAGAGCGGTTGGAAGCGCTCTCAACCCGCAAGGACGACCTTCTCACGATCTCGGAAATCGGCGTCGACCAGATCATCATCGACGAGGCGCAGGAATTCCGCAAGCTTTCCTTCGCGACGAATATGTCGACACTGAAAGGCATCGACCCGAACGGATCGCAGAGGGCCTGGGACCTCTATGTCAAGTCCCGCTATATCGAGACCAAGAATCCCGGCCGCGCGCTCGTGCTGGCCTCCGGCACGCCAATCACCAACACGCTCGGTGAGATGTTCTCGATCCAGCGACTGCTCGGCCACGAGGCGCTCCGCGAACGCGGGCTTCACGAATTCGACGCCTGGGCCTCGACCTTCGGCGACACGACGACCGAACTCGAAATCCAGCCGTCCGGCAAATACAAGCCGGTCAGCCGGTTTGCGAGCTTCGTCAACGTGCCGGAGCTGATCGCCCTGTTCCGCAGTTTTGCCGATGTGGTGTTGCCGGAGGACCTGAAACAATATGTGAAGGTTCCGGACCTCTCGACCGGCCGGCGGCAAATTCTCACGGCCAAGCCGACGCCGGCCTTCAAACTCTATCAGCAGATCCTCGACAGCCGCATCAAGGCAATCGAGATGCGGGAGGGGCCAGCCCAGCCCGGTGACGATATCCTACTGTCCGTCATCACCGACGGCCGCCACGCGGCGATCGATCTGCGCCTGGTCATTCCGGCAAACGATAATGAGCCAGACAACAAGCTCAACCTCCTCATCGAGAACGCCTTTCGCATCTGGACGGAAACGAGCGAAAACATCTATGTCCGTCGGGACGGCAAGCCTTATGACCTTTCTGGTGCCGCGCAGATGATCTTCTCCGATCTAGGCACCATCAATGTCGAGAAGACACGCGGTTTCTCTGCTTACCGCTGGATCCGTGACGAATTGATCCGACTGGGCGTACCCGCGTCGCAAATCGCCTATATACAGGACTTCAAGAAGACCGAGGCAAAGCAGCGACTGTTCGGTGACGTCCGTTCGGGCAAGGTTCGCTTCCTGATCGGCTCCTCGGAAATGATGGGCACCGGCGTCAACGCCCAGCTCAGATTGAAGGCGCTGCATCACCTTGATGTGCCGTGGCTGCCGTCACAGATCGAGCAGCGCGAGGGCCGCATCGTCCGGCAGGGCAATCAGCACGATGTCGTCGACATCTTCGCCTACGCCACGCAAGGGTCACTTGATGCCTCCATGTGGCAGAACAACGAGCGCAAGGCCCGCTTCATCGCCGCGGCCCTTTCCGGCGACACCTCGATCCGCCGGCTGGACGACTTGGGTGAAGGCCAGGCCAACCAGTTCGCCATGGCCAAAGCGATTGCCTCGGGCGACGAGCGCCTGATGCAGAAGGCTGGTCTCGAAGCCGATATCGCTCGTCTCGAGCGGCTACGCGCCGCCCATGAAGACGACCTGTTCGCAGTGCGCCGGCAGGTCCGGGACGCCGAACGCGACATCGAGGTGTCGATCCGGCGCATCGGCGACATCGGCAAGGATATCCAACGGCTGGTTCCGACTGCGGGAGATGCCTTCACGATGACCGTCACGGGCGTTTCATACGACGAGCGAAAGGAAGCCGGCCGCGCGCTGATGAAGGAAATCCTTACCCTCGTCCAGCTTCAACAGGAGGGTGAGATCGTCATCGTCTCCATTGGTGGCTTCGATCTCGTCTATGATGGCGAGCGGTTCGGCAGGTCTGACGGCTATCGCTACACGACCATGCTTCAGCGCACGGGCGCGGATTACGAGATCGATCTCGCTGTCACGGTGACGCCGCTCGGCGCGGTCTCCCGCCTTGAGCACGCGCTCGACGACTTCGACGGGGAGCGGGAACGCTATCGCCAGCGGCTGGAGGAGGCGCGCCGGCGCCTTGCTTCCTATCAGTCCCGTCAAGGTGGCGAATTCGCCTTTGCCGGGGAACTGGGCGAAAAGCGTCGCCAGCTCCGGGACGTTGAGGCGAAACTCGCAGCCGAGGCGCGCGAGGCAGGTACCTCTGCCAGGCAATCAGCTTGATCTTGGAAGCAGTGCAGCATGCGCATAGGTGCATTGCACAATAGATGTTTTCCATCTGATCAAAAAATGATCATAGTGCACACAGCTGATGCACATGGCGGTCTCCTCCCAGTGCCGCCGCAACAGCTGTTCCCCTCTGGAGGTTTTTGACCTTCACACTTCATGGGCCTCGGTTTTTCCGACGGCCCATTTTTTTGTTCCCTCGCGACCAGATTGCGAACTCTGTAGCAGAGCGCTTATCAGAAGAAGTTGGGAAAGGGAGAAGGGGAAAGGGAAGGAAAACCGGTCGCAGATCGGTCCTCCCGCCGCCGCTGTCGCTCAACCGCCGCCTCCGCATCCCGGCCACTCGTCCTTCGCAGGGCTGTTAGCCCCGCTTGTCCTTCGCGGCAGGGCTGCTCGACCGCAGTTGCGCTGGTCGGGCCGCTTTGCGGTCCGGGAGATGTCTTCAGGAAAAAATGAAGACAGGAAGGACCGGCAGAGGGCCAGGTCCGCATCCCCCGGAAAGGAACACTCCCATGCAACTCATGAAGGTCGATCCGCGTGCGCTGAAGGACAATCCCGACAATACGCGCCAGTCGAAGTCGACGCCCCAGGCCGACGCGCTGCTGCTTGCGACCATCAAGGCCGTCGGCATCATCCAGCCGCCCGTCATTTTCGCCGAAGCCGGCGGCAACGGCTATGTCATCGAAGCCGGTCACCGGCGCACCCGCATGGCGATCGCCGCCGGCATCGAGGAAATCGATGTTATCGTCGTCGAGGCGGCCAACGACAATGGCGCGATGCGTTCGATGATCGAAAACATTGCGCGTGAACCGCTCAATCCGGTCGACCAATGGCGCGGCATCGAGCGCCTCGTTGCACTCGGTTGGACCGAGGAGGCGATTGCGATCGCTTTGGCATTGCCGGTGCGGCAAATCCGCAAGCTTCGCCTGCTCGCCAACGTCCTGCCAGCGATGCTCGACCACATGGCCAAGGGCGACATGCCGAACGAGCAGCAGCTGCGCACGATCGCGGCGGCCCACCTCGATGAGCAGAAGGAAGTCTGGAAGGCGCAGAAGCCGAAGAAGGGCCAGCTGGCCCAGTGGTGGCAGATCGCCAACGCGCTGAGCAAGACCCGCATGTATGCCAAGGATGCGAGCTTTGGCGACGATCTCAGGGAAGCCTACGGCATCGAATGGGTCGAGGATCTGTTCGCTCCTGCCGACGAGGACAGCCGTTACACCACCAACGTTGAAGCTTATCTCGGCGCCCAGCAGGAGTGGATGACGAACAATCTGCCCAAGAAGGGCATGATTGCAGAAGTCACACAATGGGGCGACGTGAAGCTGCCGCAGAAGGCAAGTCGCGTCTACGGCAAGCCAAGCAAGGGCGACCACACCGCAATGTATCTGGATCGGAACGGCAAGGTTCAGACCGTCCATTACCGGATGCCGGAGGAGAGGAAGACCGCGGGCAAGGGAGCGGTCGTTGAAGGTGGTGCTACCGCTGGCGAGGATGTGATCGACGCGCCGAAGCCGCGCCCGGACGTCACGCAAAAGGGGCACGACATGATCGGCGACTTCCGGACCGATGCGCTGCACGAGGCGCTCGCCCGCGCGCCGATCGAGGACGACACTCTGCTGGCACTCCTCGTGCTTGCCTTTGCCGGCATGAATGTCCGGGTCGACTCCGGGGCAAACGACACCGTCTTCGGGACGAAGCGGTTTGCTCGTCACGCGGTTCGGTTGATCGACGCCGACGGCAAGCTCTCTTTCGACATCGACACGTTGCGGGTGGCCGTCCGCTCGATGCTGGTCGAGGTGCTGTCTTGCCGCCGCGGCATGTCGAACAGCGGGATCGTTTCGCGCATCGCTGGCGATGCTATCGGCGCGGATGGATACCTCCCGAACATGGGCACGGAGGACTTCCTGCTTTGCCTGTCGCGGCAGGCGCTCGAGGCGTCGTGCAAGGGCACCTCTGTTCTCCCGCGCCCCAAGGTCCGCGAGACCCGCGCCGCCCTAGTGGAGCACTTCAGGGAGGGGCATTTCGTCCATTCGGCAGCCCTGTTCGCGCCCGATCCGAAGGATATTGCCGAACTGATCAAGCAGGGCGAGTTCGTCGAAGAGGAGGACGTTGTCACCTCCGGAAAATCCACGGATGACCTGGAAGGCGAGCTCGCCGACGGCAGCGCTGCCGGCGATAGGGCCGATCTCGACGTCAACGATCTGAAAGCCGATGACGGCGCGCTCGACGAGGACGAAACCGCCTACGGAATTGCGGCCGAATAGCCGCCCTCCCTTCTCATCCGATCGACACACCGCCGCCGGCCATCACCGGCGGCGGCTTCGTTTCCATGAACCGCAGAATCCAAGGAGATGTCTTATGTCTGCGTCCCTCATCTACGAACTCGCCCCGATCGGCGCTATCGTCGCCTGGTCCGACGGCTCGCCCCGCCCGCCAGAGCGTTTCAAGAAGAAGCTCGCGGCCTGGCAGACCCGCAACAGCAGCGGCCGCCTGATCCGCAAGGAAGGCCCGCGCCAATCCGGCAACCACGCCTCGCCGGGATATTTCACGCTGCATGAGGCGGATTTCGGCGGTAAGAATACCATTGTCATGCGCATTCACCGAACCTTTGGTCTCGATTCCAACCTGACCTTCAAGGTTCTCGAGCGCCCAGCACTTGGCTCGGTCCGCGTCTTCGATGGAGGCGGTCCGAACGCGGAGCTCGTCCATCTCGCCGATAATCGCGAGGCGGCGGCGGCCTGGCTGGAAGAGCATGGCTACCTAAACGCTGTCCTCGAAGAGGTGACCGCCGACGAGGTTGCGGCTGCTCACGTCGAAGGGAGGGCTGCGGCATGAGGACGCCCGATCTTCAATTCGACGCGGTTCCGACGGACTCGACGGTGGAATTCGGCGTCAGCGCTGATGGCTTTCCGATCGCCAGGATCGCCGATTCCCTCCTCGCTATGGTGCCGGCGCGCGATGGAGCCAGCGTCCTCGCAAGCGCCTTGCGCCTCGCCCGTCCGCTGTCAGAGCTGTCGCGCACCGACTTCTACAGTCACGAAGGTCGCCTCGAAGACGAGGCAGCGTTTCGCGCGCGTGTGTTCGAAACTGCGCAACACAAGCGTGAACTATCCGCGCTCGGGCGGATTCAGACCCGTATGGTGGCGAGTACGCCGTGGGGCCCGTCGCAGCTCGCGACCATCTATGCGGAGGGGATCATCTCCCACATGACGGCCGGTCACGGCGGGTTTCATTTGTCCGCCGAGCGGAATGCCTGCATCCCTCCAATGCTGCGAAAGTCCGCGCCGTGGTATGAGGAAGACGCGGAATGGGCGATTGTCGCCCTCACCTTCCCGGCATTGTTCACCTCCTACGAGCGCGAATGTGCGGGCGAGACGATCCGCAACAGCTGGCCGTCAGCCTGGGAGGCGATCCATGGCCGCGAACTCGCGCCCGGCCAATCCTGGACAAAGGACCGGGAAGCCTTCGAGCGCAAGCATGCCTGCGACTGGATCGTGATCTCCGCGATCCATTCGAGCTACGATACCGACATGACGGAGGTGGTAGCCACACGCGGCGGCCGGCGCGATGGGCCGGCCGAGGAAATGCGCTTTCTCGTGCCCCGCGCCGAATACGTCACGCGTGGCCGTTTCGGCTTCGTTATCGATCCTGACCGTCACATTCCCTATGACGGCCCGTCCAGTTTTGTGGGTCCGCAAGGGAGGGTTGCGTGATGGCTGCAACGGCAATCCCCCATGTTCAACTGGCGCGTATGGAAGAAGCGCGGCGGCAGACGCAGCGCCAGTTGGAACTTATCGATCGCCAGATCTCGCGCCGGATAACATCGATCCTGCCGCAGCTCGCGCGACGGCAAACTGGATATCGGCGGGGGAAAGCGCCGGATACCGGTTCCTTCCTCGAACGCTATCGCAATAATCTCGCCGCCCTGGTGGCCGAGCGTCAGCCCGAGGTTGATGCACTGACACGAAAGTTAGCCCGGCAGGATGCTGCGATAGCTGCCTTTCGCAAACGACTCGAACCTGTTCGCGACGCGGCTCCGTCACAAGCGGAGGTCTAGCGCATGGGAACGATCGGAGACCTCGAACGGAAAGCCGGCATTGGGCCGTCGCCTGAGGAGCGCACGGCGTTCTGGCAGCAGTTCCATCACCTTGATGGACAGGCGTGCCTCGATGCTGGCGTGGCGGAGCTCAGACGAATGATCGCAGCGAAGGGGGATCTGGCTAACTGTTCCCCAGGCAAGCGCCGCTGTTTTCCGAAACGCGAGCGCCTTCCTCCCTTGACCGCTGAACAGGAAGCCGCGCTGTCAGACTCGGGCGTCGCTGAAAGAGCATCCTGAACAATGCCTGGATGGGGGCGCCCCCTATGACGATGGCGGGATCCTCCGCGGTCTGCGGAACACACACGGTCCAACCTGGCTGCAATCATATCGTCTGGGCGCGCCGAAACCTTCAGTCGACACAGTCATCGCGACAGCTGAGCCTGAGGCGGGTTCGGGAAGTGACGACGTGTAGCGTCCCCGGCAGCCATCTTCCTTTCAGCACCAGGTTGGACCGGCCCCGTGCCGGTTTGCCCTTCGGTTTTCTGCGGTCTGAACCAGCGGCCGTTCGCTTCAAGGCCGCGTTCCGCGCCGCGGGGCGGCCGGAAGCCGCCGCCATTTACGGAGCAGGCTCGCGGGGCTTCGCGAGGGCAGTATGCCCTGCTTGCCCGCAAACCGGCTCCGCTCTGCCTGTCGTCTTCGGACCTTGAACCGTCCGTCTTCCGCCGGTTCGGGGCGACCGCACCGAAGGGCAAACCGGCACGGAGCCGGAGCCGCTTCGAGATTGGAAAGGAAAACATCATGGCAAAGCCCGCAACCTCCTCTCGTCAATCCGCCCGCGTCGTGGCCCTGCGCAAAGGCGCAACCCTCGAAATGGTCCGACTCACATGCCCCGACAGCGCCCAGGCGCTCAAGATCGCCGAGAGCTTCGGAACCGCGATCGTCGACAGCGACGGCATTCGCGACCTCCATGAGCGGCTCATCTCCGAGACGGCCGATGCTCTGAGCGACGGCCTCGGCGAAAAGGCCATGCAGATCCATCTGCAGCGGATCGTCGGCGCCTTCGTCGGTTCCGCCCACGGTGCCGGCCAGTTCTACAGCCGCGCCGTTACCGAGGCACGCGATGCCACCGCGAAGGCCGCCAACGACAGCCGCGACGAGGACCTCGACGGCCCGGTCGGCTACGATAGTGCCGCCCAGCGCAAGCGCGAGTTCGCTGCCGACATGGGCGTCCAGGCGCACGCGCTCAGGATGGCCGCGGAGGGCGCCGTTGCAGCCTACAAGCAAATCGTCGGCGAGACCTGGAAGCCCTTCGATCGCCCCATCGAAAACCCGGGTCACTCCCTCGATCGCAAGGCGGCCGAAGCACAGATGTCGGCCTTCGACTGAGCGCTTTCCCGGCGGGGCTCCGGCCCCGCCCCATTCAATGACGAGAAGCAAGCGTGCCGACGGCCTTGGAAAAGGCCGCACAATGATCTACATTACTTTCAAGAATTATCTACATGGAGACGGCTCATGCCGATTAACGTCAACAATCCGGAAGCGGACGCACTGACGCGCAAGTTCGCCGAAATGGCTGGCGTCGGCATTACCGACGCCATCGTCATCGCCATGCGGGAGGCGATCGAGCGTCGCAATCGCGCTGAGACGCCTTTGCAGACAGCTGCCCGCCTGCGGGAAAAGCATGGGGTTGCGATGAGTGACGACGCCCGCAAGCCCCTTCCCCGTGAAGCCTTCGACGAAATGTGGGATGACGCCTGATGTTCGTCGATGCCTGCGCGATCATCGCGCTTCTCTCTGATGAGCCGGAAGGCTCGCGCGTCTCGAACGCCGTTGCCTCTGCCAGACATCCGTTCACATCTCCGGTCGCCATTCTCGAAACCGTCCTCGGCCTCGCACGGCCCGACAAGTTCAATCTGCCGGTCCCCGGGGTCGAAGCGATAGTGATGGAATTTCTCGAAGCGCGGGGAATAGAGGTCCGTGATCTTCCGCCCGCGTCCGAGACGACGCGGCTCGCCCTTGTCGCTGCGCACCGCTATCGCAGCGGCCGTCATGGTCTCAACCTTGGCGATTGCCTGCATTATGCCTGCGCCAAATTCCATGGCGTGCCGATCCTCGCCACGGCGGACGAATTCAGGTCGACCGACCTCGAGACCATTCCTTGAACCCGCGGAAGCGGTAACGCCGAGACCGACCCCTCGCAACCCCGTCCGGCTTTGGTCCTGGCGGAGCGTGGCGTTCGGGCAACGGCTTCGCCGTCCTCCACTTGCCGTTCCGGCCCGCCGGTGCCCTCGCCCCTTTCCGCTCCGCCCTTTGGACCGCCGTGACGGGGTCGCGATTGGCGCGACCTCCTGGAGCCGGAGGATTGAACATGAGCAGGAAGGACGAAAGCCAGCGCGCCGATGTCTACGCAAGGATTACCGATAAGATCATCGAGGATCTGACGAATGGCGTTCGGCCCTGGATGAAGCCGTGGAATGCGGCGAACACGAACGGCCGTATCAGCCGGCCACTGCGCCACAACGGCCAGCCCTATTCCGGCATGAATGTTCTGTTGCTTTGGTCGGAGGGCATGGCCCGCGGCTATTCCTCACCGATGTGGATGACATTCAAGCAGGCGCTCGAATTGGGGGCGGCGGTACGCAAGGGCGAAACCGGCGCGACAGTCGTCTTCGCAAGCCGCTTCACCAAGGCCGAGACGGACGGCAACGGCGGCGAGATCGAACGGGAAATCCCGTTCCTCAAGGCGTACACCGTTTTCAACGTCGAGCAGATCGACGGACTTCCCGAGTATCACCGCCGCCCGGATCCTGTTCTCGATCCGGTCGAACGGGTCGAGCATGCCGATCGCTTCTTCCGCAACACCGGCGCGCTGATCCGCCATGGCGGAAACCAGGCCTTCTTCGCGCCCGGCCTCGACCTAATTCAGATGCCACCGTTCGAGAGTTTTAAGGATGCGGCGAGCTATTATGCGACGCTCAGTCATGAGGCCGCGCACTGGACGGCGCCGGCCAGCCGCGTCGGCCGTGATCTTTCCCGCTATTCCAGGGATAGAAGCGAACGTGCCCGCGAGGAACTCATTGCTGAGCTTGGTAGCTGCTTCCTCTGCGCCGATCTCGGCATCGCGCCGGAGCTCGAGCCGAGGCCGGATCATGCGTCTTACCTGCAGTCCTGGCTCACCGTTCTATCCGGCGACAAGCGAGCGATCTTCCAAGCCGCGGCGCATGCGCAGCGCGCCGTTGCCTATCTTCACGATCTTCAGCCGACGGAGAACCAGGATCGGCAGGCGGCTTGAAAAAGCTCGTGCCTCTTCCGCTCACAGATAATCAGGGCGGGCCGCCGCCAACGGCGGTGGCTGGACCCGCCACTGGTTCTGTCTTCACCAGGTCTTCATCCGTTCTCAAGTCCAACTTGCCCCAGATCGACATTTTCTGTGGACCCGATTTCGGCTTGCGGGATGGCTTGATTTCGACGGTGAACGGCTTTGTCTGTTTGCGCATGGATACTCTTGGGCAACGAATCGCGCTGCAACGATATCCCGCGTATGGATCAAAGCAACCAGCGTCTGCGGCGCTCGATATCGAGGCGTCCGCGGCAAACCGCCTGGTATCTAGGGCCAATTTCACCGGGGCCGTATTGGACAGACGTGATCGCATGCCGGTCGCCATCATGCTCCTTCTCCTCATTGTTGCCGGCGTGCCCCTCTCACGGGCTCGATGAGGCATGTCTGACCGGAGAACGGCTTCGCCTCGATCGTCTTCCCGCAACGGCCCTCCGGAACTTTCTTCCCCTGCCGGCTCCGCCGCCATTCCTCGCGGAACAACAAAGTTCTTCCCGGCCGCCCTCCATTTCATTCCGGCCTTCTGAGGTGCGGTCCGATCGTCCCCGGTCTTTGCGACAGCCATCGAGGCCGCGAAGGGCGCGGCCCGAAACAACGAAAGGAACATGACAATGGCTACGATCGGCACCTTCACCTCTACCGAAAACGGCTTCAGCGGCTCGATCCGCACCCTCGCCCTCAACGTCAAGGCTCGCATCGCCCGTATCGAAAATCCCTCCGAAAAGGGCCCGCACTTCCGCATCTACGCGGGCGCCGTCGAGTTGGGCGCTGCCTGGCAGAAGCGCTCCGAACAGACGGACCGCGACTACCTCTCGGTCAAGCTCGACGACCCGAGCTTCCCGGCTCCGATCTACGCGACGCTGACGGAAGTCGAAAGCGAAGACGGCTTCCAGCTGATCTGGTCTCGCCCGAACCGGGATTGAGGTCCAACCGGCCCCGCTCGACAAGGCGGGGCCAATACTCTCTTTTCAGGAGCCAGAAACAGGCATCGAGCCCGTTTCTGGCTTTTCTGGTGCCATACGGACCGTAAGGGTCTGCTCAGAGTGCCCCATGGTGCCGTGCCGGACTGGCGGCCTCAAGGACGAGTGTCCCCCCAATTTCGCCTTCGCTCCGGTTACCTCCGCTCCAACGAAATCGGCTCCCCCCTCGCCGCCGCTGGCGGTCGCGTTCCGCGATCCCTGACCCCGCCATTCCGTCACGCCTCGGCAAATCGTCTTTCACGAACTCAAGGAGATGAGACGATGACCATCGAACAACATATCGACGAATTGCGCGCCGAACTGAAGAGCGCGTGTGATGCCGTGGAGCGCCGGCAGATCGAGGCGGAACTGCAACTCGCCCAGGCCGAGCTCGCCGTCGTGCTCGCCGAGCTGGACGGAACCATCGAAGCTGAGCCGCCTTTCTGAGGCGGCTTCTCACTCTCGTCACCCGAGCCGGTCCGCCGGATCGACGTTGTCCCGGGCCGTGAGAGTTTCATCCCTCACCACTTCGGCTTGGCAGCGCTGCGGTAGCGGCCCTGCCTGCAAGGGTGAACACTCCATCGAGAGGCTGGGGGACCAGCGTCGACAGCGCCCAGTCGTAGTCCTCCTTTCGACACTGCCGTCTTCTCTCATCGGGGATGTTGCAGCCCGTTCGTCACGACGCAATCTGCCAGCGCCAGAATTTTCCCCGCCGCTGCGCGGCTCCTCGCCAACCAAAATTCAGGCGTTGGCAGGTCCTCCACTTTGTTTCGGCTCTTCGAGTGCTTCCCTCCTTTCCGGTCTGCGGTCTCACCCCCGCGATGTCAGCCAATCGAAAGGAGGAACCGCTATGCGACAGCTCACTCAGTTCCTCGCCGCTACCGGCCGTCGGCTCCGCGCCCTCGGCAAGGTGATCAGCCACTTCTTCCGCAAGGGAAAGCTCGGCCTGAAGCTCGCCATCAAGATCCCGTTTCTCGTCGAGCTCGAGGTGTCCTTCGAGACCGATTGGAGCCGGCGCAAATGACGCGCCACGGGCCGCTTTGGCGGCCCTTTCGTCGTAGCTTGAAGAACCCAAGGGTGCTGGGGATCAGCGTGGCGAATATCGCAGTGTCGGTTTTGGCCGATAACCACGAGCACGCTTTTGTTTCAACAGGTCGAGGAACAACAGAACCGCTTCTTCTTCCCGTCTGAAAACATGCTGTTTCTCCTGCCCGCGTTTTCCGATCCGTCCCCACCGGCGGGTCAGGCAGGCCTCTCCGAACATCGTCTGCTCGATCTGCATGGCATAGTAACGCGCCATGTTTTGCGTCGGATCTGTCCGTTCGACGTAGAGCTGGTAGGGTTGCGAAATCATGCCGGCATCATCGCCAGGCACGATCGGCACGTCCAACGACATATGTGAATCCTACAAGTGCAACCGATTCATTTTCGTGAAGAATGGCGCATGGGCGAGGCGCCGGCGGCGCACGGCTCTAGTCGCGTTGCGACCGGAGCCCGCGTGCGGTCTCCGCCTTGTCGGGTTTCGATCCTCTCGCAGCAGGTAGCATGCCTCAGCCAAATATCGTCATCCGGAGACATCTGGAAGGTCCCATGGCCATCGCGGATGGCAAGCGGTCGCGCCCTTCCAGAACGCGGTTCTATCTCTCTGTGACGTCCTATTTTGCACCCACCGTTCCGGCGTCAAGGACGTCGCGGCCCCTCCAATTTTCCCAACACCGCGAGCGGCGCCGAGAAAATCGGTTCCTCCGCTCGCCGCACGGCGGCCGCGTTCCGCGGTCCCTGACCCTTCACGGCCTACGGTGCGGACACCTTTCGTCAGAAACGAAAAGGAGACTCCGATGACAAAGCATCAAATCACTGAAGATCAGAAGCTGGCACAGCAACAGCCGGATTGGCTCGAAAACTTGCGCGGCAATTTCGATGCGGAAGTCCACCTTCCCTCAAACATCTCGCGCGAATTTCTGTCGGCGGCGTTGCTCTGGGCGATCGAGAACAAGGTCGATTTCGGTTTGTTCCACGAGGCCGGTAAGATCATCATTGCACACTTCGGCGGTGATGAAATCTACCTTCCGTCCAGATGGTCCGACAAAGGATGGCATATCGGCCTTGAGGACAGGGAGCCTTTCGATCCCGGCGACTGAGGTCCAGACCAGAGGCGGCTTTCCGCCTCTGGTCTTGGTTTTCGCGCGAGCCGTTCCTTCTGGATCGACCGGCCGGAGCGGCTATGAAGAGGGGCGTTGCCACCCTCTCAACTTCACCCCATGAAGGAAGGGCGAGCCCCTCCTTCAAACTTCCTCCCATGGGGAAAGGGGACGGTTCCCTCCTCCCTTTCCCCAAACCCCTCTCCATCTCCCGTACATGAAATGCGATGATGCCGTCACTGGCCCTGGCACCATCCATGACGCGCGCCATCCCATGATCGGGCGAGACCCTCCTTGATCAAAACGGTGCCCAGCGAATTGCCGGCACGAGTTACGGTTCGAAGCTTGCGACCATACTTGTCCTCGTCGCGGGAGCCGGCCGACAGCGAGAACGATCCCGCGTTGAGCAGGACCAGCAGGCGTGCTTTCGCCGCCTCCCCTCTTATCCGTTCAGCCTCGCACCGCGGCGGGCCGAGTTCGGGCGTGTCGATATCGGCGATGCGGATTTTCTGGCCGCCGAACCAGAATGTATCGCCGTCGACGACGCAGTTCGCCCGACGGCTATCGCCGCAGAGCGAAAAGGCGGCCGACAATGAATCCGCCGTAGGCGTCTTGGCCAGAGTAACGAGACCGGGCAGAGTGCCGGCGCCGCCGTAGGCAAACCAACCGGCGACAGCAAGGATCACGACCCATACGATTGTCCTGGACCGTTTACGCCGGCTGCTCTGCAGTGATTTTGACGGCCGCCCGGGCGCCGGTTGTCGATAGCGACCACCTCCAGCCTTTCGTGTCTTTCTGAGCGGAACCACATTTGATTTCGTCACTCTTCCATCCTCTCTTCCCATGCCTCAGCTTATCGCGGATACCGATTTTATCGGCGTTTACAGATGGGCTCGACCTGGCATTGCGGTCCGACTGGAAATACGGTGTGCGGGAGCGGGGCGCAGTCGTTCCCGCCTCCTCTTCGAGCCACTATGTTGAGGCTCCTGCGGCTGCGCTGTCTCCCGCTCTCGCACGACGAGAATTCCCGAAATCCCGCCCGCTGGGCGGCGCTATGCTGATTTCTCCGATACTCTTCATTGTTCTGGATCGGCCTTGCTCGTTGCACCGCGCGCCGGCCGCTCAGGCTTCGAGCGTTTTTCCGGTCTTGTGAAACCGGTTCGTGCCGACGCAGGCCTTCATGTCATCCCGCCGGAACCAGATCGCACGGCCGCATCGAAGCGGTGCGTTTCCCGCAGTGAAGACGATCTGCTCATCGGCTCGCATTCGCAGCACTTCATGCGCCTGGATCAGCGGTCTGGCTGCGAGTTGCTTCGACCGCGTCCGCGACGATCCCCTCGCCTGGGAACTGCGACTGACCTGGTCGATCTCGACCGTGGTCATGCCGCAGCGTTTCGAGATGTAGTCGGCGGTCTCCGGATCGTTGATTGCAGCGAACGAAATCCAGCTGGCGCTCTCGAACCATTTGCTTGCCGCATCGCGGCCGCCATAGGTCTCGCGCATCTGGCCGATCGACTGATAGATCATTGTCAGCGTGATGCCATACTTGCGGCCGGCGTCGCGCGCCGTTTCCAGGATCCGCATGTATCCTAGCCGCGCCACCTCATCGAGGAGGAAAAGCGCCCTGCCCTTCATCGCACCATCGCGATTGTAGATCGCGTTGAGGAACGACCCGATGATCACCCGCGCCAGACCGGAATGCGTCTCCAGCGTCTTCAGGTCAATGTTGATGAACACATCGGTCATGCCGTCGGCAAGGGCGTCGGTCGAGAAGGTCGAACCCGACACGAGCGCGGCATAGTTTGTGTAGGACAGCCAGTGCGTTTCCTTGACCGCATTGGCGTAGACGCCGGAGAAGGTTTCCGGCGTCATGTTGACGAACGCAGCGACGTTTTCTTTCACGAAATCCGAGTTCGAGTTGTCGTAAATCTCCTGCAGCCGTTCGCGCAGTTTCGGCTCCGGTTCGGCCAGATTGGAACGCACCTGACGCAAGGTCTGGTTCTCCTGGTCGGTGTGACCGGACAGGCAGACATCAGCGATCAGCGCGGTCAACAGCTGAAGCGCCGATGCGCGGAAGAAGTCGTCGCGGACGCCGCGCGCGCCGCCGCTGTCGCTCATGATCCACCATGCGACCGAGGCGATATCCTCTTCCTTGGTTCCGCCGAACCGGCCGATCCAGTCGAGCGCGTTGAATCCTGTCTCCGGCTGCTTCGGATCGAGAATACGGATGAAGCGCGCAGCGCCCTTGCGCTGCTCAAGGACCATTGGCGCGACCTCGTTCGATGGATCCAGCACGACAAGGCCGCCGCCCCATTTGAGGGCCGTGGGGATCGTCACCGACGTCGTCTTGAAGCCGCCCGAGCCGGCAAATACGATCCCGTGCGAGGATCCGAACGAGCCATCGAAGCAGAGCAGCGGCGACCTGCCGCCGGCGCCCCAGGTCTCAGGGTCGTCGGCGCGAAACGATCGCGCCGCAATGCTATCCCGGTCGACCCGGTAGCGCTCGCCGATGACGATGCCACCCGTGTCGGCAAAGAGTTTTGCCGCTTCCTGCATCCTCATCCAGTCGGCTTCACCGTGAAGCGCCCTTTGTCCCCGAATGCGCTTCGGCTCTGCTCGCGCGAAGGCGGCATTGCCAATCAGCGCGACGCGCAACGCGAATCCTCCCGCCATCAGTGCCGTGGCTGCGCCGACCATTGTCGCGGGGTCGAGATATGAAGCGATGGATTTGCCCGCCGGCACGTGCCCCGCGAAGCCGGCAAGACGTGTGGTCTCGCGCATCACCGCGATCAGGATCGTCGCAATGCCTCCCACGGCGGTGCCCCACCCTGCGAACTTGATGTTCGTCGCGCCGGCGCTTGCGTACAGGAAGATCACGCCGACGGCTGCGGCCGTAACATAGGGCACGGCGATGCCCGCTCGGCCCAAAGACAGCCTCGCGGCTTCCGTCCTGCCGAAAGCCGAAAGCCAGTGCTCGATCCCGGCCATGCCGATGACTGCCAGCATCATCAGTGCGACCGGGGCGACGACGAGAGCAATCCTATGCGCCGTCATCGCCGAAGGCCTCCGCCCCGATCGCGATCAGCCGCGCCCGCTCGCCCTCGTCCGCCTTCAGTCGTGAACTGAGCTCGACCAGCGCTCCGAGAAGAAGCGCGCGCTTCTCGTAGCGAAGACCCGCCTTGACGATCAGCCCGCCGAGTTCGATCTTCTCCCGCGTGTCCTTCTTGCGGGCATCGGACGTCGTGGTTCGCGCCATCCGCTCAAGCCTCGCCATTGCCGCTCTCAGCCGCGCCAGGCGGGACCGTCGTGGTCGATGCGCCGGCGCTGGCGTCCCCATTGCCCTTCTTTCCTCCGGTCGAAACACCCTTTGCTTCCCCTTGGCCTCCGCGAAAGCGTTTCGCCAGACCCTCGAAGGCTGCCTGGAGTTCGACATCTTCGATCTCGATTTCGCCTAGGCCCGCCCTGAGGGCAATTCGGCCGATCCGCTCGGCTTCACGGGTTTCGGCGGCCTTGAGCTGCTCCTGGAGTCTGGCGATTTCGTCGCGAATTTTTGAGGAGGGCTTCTTCATTTCCGGTCGTCTCCTGGCTGAGAAAGCTTGTCTTTCGAAGCCAGCTTTTCAGAACGGATTGCGGAACGCACTACTGTGAATCCTACAATCGCCAAGGGCGATGCTTTGGTGAATGATCCCGGCCGTTCCGAAGGAGCGGCTTCCAAGGGCGCAATTATACGTCGCTGATGCGACGCTCTGCTTTTGCACCCTGGCGGGGCCGCCGCTTCCGACGAACCCGTTGAATCTGTACGCAAATCGGGAGCTCAGACCGCGTGGCCGTTCCTCATTTCTCCGTCAGCGTCGTCGCCCGCGGCTCCGGCCGCAGTGCGGTGCTGTCGGCGGCCTATCGCCACTGCGCGAAGATGGAGTACGAGCGGGAAGCGCGGACGATCGACTACACCCGCAAGCAGGGTCTCCTGCACGAGGAGTTCGTCATCCCGGCCGACGCTCCCCAGTGGCTGCGGACGATGATTGCCGATCGGTCGGTCGCCGGTGCTTCCGAAGCCTTCTGGAACAAGGTCGAGGATTTCGAGAAGCGCTCCGACGCGCAACTCGCCAAGGATGTCACGATTGCGCTGCCGATCGAACTGACGACCGAGCAGAACATCGCGCTGGTGCGTAACTTCGTCGAACGGCACATCACCGCCGAGGGCATGGTGGCCGATTGGGTCTACCATGACGCGCCGGGCAATCCGCATGTGCATATGATGACGACGCTGAGGCCTCTCACGGAAGACGGGTTCGGCGCCAAGAAGGTCGCGGTTGTCGGGCCGGACGGCAATCCGATCCGCAACGATGCCGGCAAGATCGTCTATGAGCTTTGGGCCGGAAGCCTCGCCGACTTCAACGCCTTTCGCGACGGCTGGTTTTCCTGCCAGAACCGGCATCTGGCAATGGCCGGTCTCGACATTCGCGTCGATGGCCGATCCTTCGAAAAGCAGGGCGTCGAAGTCGAGCCGACGATCCATATTGGTGTCGGCGCAACCGCCATAGACCGGAAGACGGAGCAGGCGAAGACGCAGTCGTCGGCATCGTCGCCAAAGCTCGAACGGATCGAGCTGCAGGAGGAGCGGCGAAGCGAGAACGCACGCCGAATCCAGCGCCGGCCGGAAATCGTCCTCGACTTGATCACGCGGGAGAAGAGCGTCTTCGATGAGCGGGACATTGCGAAGATCCTGCATCGTTACATCGACGATGCCGGCCTGTTTCAAAGCCTGATGGTGTGCGTTCTGCAGAGCCCCGAAACGCTCCGTCTCGAGCGCGAGCGGATCGCATTTGCGACCGGAACCCGGGTGCCAGCCAAATACACGACGCGCGAGCTGATCCGGCTCGAAGCCGAGATGGCCAGTCGCGCAATCTGGCTCTCGGCGCGATCGTCGCATGGCGTTCGGGAAGCGGTGCTCGAGGCGACGTTCGCGCGCCATTCGCGCCTCTCGGAGGAACAGAAGACGGCGTTCGAACATGTCGCCGGACACGAGCGCATCGCGGCCGTCATCGGCCGTGCGGGCGCCGGCAAGACGACGATGATGAAGGCGGCGCGCGAGGCGTGGGAAGCCGCCGGCTATCGTGTCGTCGGCGGCGCGCTCGCAGGCAAAGCGGCCGAGGGCTTAGAGAACGAAGCCGGGATCGTCTCGCGCACGCTGTCGTCGTGGGAGCTCAGTTGGAAGCAAGGACGCAATCAGCTCGACAACAAGACTGTCTTCGTTCTCGACGAGGCGGGCATGGTGTCGTCGCGGCAGATGGCGCACCTGGTCGAGACGGTGACGAAGGCCGGCGCCAAGCTTGTCTTGGTCGGCGATCCGGAACAGCTCCAGCCGATCGAGGCCGGGGCCGCATTCCGCGCCATTGCCGATCGGATTGGTTATGCCGAACTCGAGACCATCTATCGTCAGCGCGAGCAATGGATGCGTGATGCTTCGCTCGACCTCGCTCGCGGCAATATCCGCAAGGCTGTCGATGCCTATACCGCACAGGGTCGAATGATCGGCTTGCGGCTGAAGGACGAGGCTGTCGAGACCCTCATCGCCGATTGGAACCGCGACTACGATTCGGCGAAGACGACTCTGATCCTCGCCCATCTCAGGCGCGACGTCCGAATGCTCAACGAGATGGCGCGGGCCGAACTCGTCGGGCGCGGCGTCCTAGGCGAAGGATTTGCTTTCCGGACGGAGGACGGACATCGCAATGTCGCGGTCGGCGACCAGATCGTGTTCCTGAAGAACGAAGGCTCGCTCGGCGTCAAGAACGGCATGCTCGGCAAGGTCGTCGAAGCCGCGCAAAACCGCATTGTCGCAGAGATCGGCGAAGGCGAGCATCGCCGCCAGGTCACAGTTGAGCAGCGCTTCTACAACAATCTCGACCATGGCTATGCCACCACGATCCATAAGAGCCAGGGCGCCACCGTCGACCGGGTCAAGGTCCTCGCTTCCCTCTCCCTTGATCGGCATCTGACCTATGTGGCGATGACCCGTCATCGCGAAGATCTCCGCGTCTACTACGGCACCCGATCCTTCGCTTTCGCCGGCGGCCTGATAAAGATCCTGTCACGCAGGACCGCCAAGGAAACCACGCTCGATTACGAGAAAGCAACCTTCTATCGGCAAGCGCTGCGTTTCGCCGAAGCGCGCGGCCTGCATATCGTCAACGTCGCCCGAACGGTTGCCCGCGACCGCCTCGAATGGACGATCCGCCAGAAACAGAAACTGGCGGACCTCGCTGACCGGCTCCTCGCCATTGCCGCCAAACTCGGCTTCGCCAAGAGCACCAAACCAACCCACTCGCAAAGCAGCAAGGAGGCCAGGCCAATGGTTGCCGGTATTGCGACTTTCCCGAAAACCGTCGAGCAGGCCGTCGCCGACAAGCTCGAATCCGATCCCGGCTTGAAGAAGCAATGGGAGGACGTTTCGACCCGCTTTCATCTGGTCTATGCGCAGCCGGAAGCCGCCTTCAAGGCCGTCAATGTCGACGCCATGCTGAAGGATGAGGCCGTCGCCAAATCGACGCTTGCGAAGGTGACCGGCCAGCCGGAGAGTTTCGGTGCACTCAGGGGCAAATCCGGCTTGCTCGCAAGCCGCGCCGACAAGCAGGATCGCGAGAGGGCGGAACGCAACGTTCCCGCTCTTGCTCAAAGCCTTGGCGATTATATGCGCCAGCGCAGCCAGGCCGAACAACGCTATCAGGCGGAGGAAGTGGCGGTCCGCCGCAAGGTCTCGATCGACATCCCGGCACTCTCGCCGAATGCGCGCCAGACGCTCGAGCGCGTGCGTGACGCCATCGACCGCAATGACCTTCCCTCAGCGCTTGAGTTCGCGCTCGCCGACAAGATGGTGAAGGCGGAACTGGAGGGATTTGCCAAGGCGGTCACCGAGCGTTTCGGCAAACGCACCTTCCTGCCCTTGGCCGCCAAGGACACGAATGGCGAGACCTTCAAGACGATCACGGCAGGCATGAGCCCCGGTCAGAAGGCGGAGGTCCAATCGGCCTGGAGCCTGATGCGCGCGGTGCAGCAACTCAGTGCTCACGAGCGAACGGTGGAGGCCCTCAAACAGGCAGAAACGATGCGCCAGACCAAGAGCCAGGGGATGTCGCTCAAATGAATATCAGGCTCGATGAATCAGGGCCGCTGAAGCTACGAGGTAAGCCGTCCCTACGTGGTCTCGGGACGGCGGCCACACTGTTTCTTGGCGCGATCCTGTTCGCTTGGTTCGGTGGCTATCGGATCAATCTCACACCGAGCGAACCGCTCGGTCTCTGGCGTATTGTCAACCTCGATCGCGCCGCTGAGGTCGGCGATCTCGTCTTTATTTGCCCGCCTCGAACAGCAGCCGTGCAGGAGGCTCGTCACCGCGGTTATCTGCGCTCCGGGCTTTGCCCAGGCGGCGTTGCGCCGCTGATCAAGACGGTGATCGCCGTCGCCGGCCAGCGGGTCGAGATCGCAGCAAGCGTTCGCGTCGATGGGCGTGACGTTGCTCGATCGAAGCTTGCAGACCGGGACGGAGAGGGACGGCCGTTGACGCCGTTCGGAGGCGGGATCGTGCCGGCGAGTAGCGTCTTCCTGCACTCGGCTTTCGCGGGCTCCTACGACTCCCGCTATTTCGGTCCCGTTGCCGCTTCCGGTATCCTTGGCCTGGCGCAAGAGGTTCTGACCTATGCGCCGTGATCATCTCAAACCAACGCTGCTGATCATTGCTGCGATCCTCGCCGGGACAATTGGATGGAGCGGTCATGTGCTGCTGCTTCCGGCCGCACTGGCGTTCCCAATCCTTTGGGCGCGAGCGCAAACGAGATCGGTGGCGGCGCTCGTTTCAGCCGGGTATTTCCTGGCGGCGTCGCACGGTCTGCCACAAGGGGTGGCGGCCTTCTACGCGTCCGACCTTTGGCCTGGTTTGGCGCTGTGGCTCTGCGCATCCCTGAGCTTTGTCGCAGTCCACGCGATCCTCTGGACGAAGCATTCGCGCCATTGTCCATTTCGCTATCTGATGGCAGCCGTCCTCATGGCGGTGCCACCGTTCGGCATCACCGGCTGGGCACATCCCGTGACGGCGGCCGGCGTTCTGTTTCCCGGATGGGGATGGTGGGGAATGGTGGCGATGACAGCCGGCCTCATGGGCCTCGTAACCCGCATGTGGCCGGCTGTCGCCATCGCCTTCGCAGGCGTTTGGCTCTGGTCCGCCGCTCTCTGGACCGATCCGAAACTACCTGAGGGTTGGCAGGGCGTCGATCTCCAAATGGGGTCGTCGCTGGGTCGGGACACCAGCATTGTCAGGCACCGTGATCTGATTGTCACGGCGAAGGCCCAAGCATCGGGCGACGCACGCGCGATCGTGCTCCCGGAGAGCGCCCTCGGTTTCTGGACGCCGACCGTCGAGCGGCTCTGGCTAGGGGCGCTGCAGGGAACCGGCGTCACGGTCATCGCCGGCGCGGCGACTGTCGATGCGGGCGGATACGACAATGTTCTGGTTTCTCTCTCCGGCTCCGGCGCCGAGATCCTCTATCTTGAGCGAATGCCGGTCCCGGGGTCGATGTGGCAGCCGTGGCGCACCTTGCTTGGTCTAAGCGGCGGCGCGCGGGCGCATGTCTTCGAAAACCCGGTTGCGGCCGTCGCCGGAAGTCGGATTGCGCCCCTGATCTGCTACGAGCAACTGATCGTCTGGCCCATTCTCCAATCCATGCTCCACGATCCGGACGTCGTTGTGGCGGTCGGCAATGGCTGGTGGACTAAAGGGACATCCATCGTCGCCATCCAACGTGCCAACGCCGCCGCCTGGGCGCGGCTTTTTGCAAAGCCGATCATTCTTTCCTTCAACACCTGAATGCCATGGAGACGTCATGCTCGACGCTGCCCTGATCCAACAATGTGCCGACCCTTCATTGAAGCCGGCAATCGTCGAACAGTTTGTCGCGGCCGCCGGCTCGACGGACTCGCTCGCCGTTACCGTCAAATCGGGCGGGAGACTGATCCTGGTGCCCAAGGCGACATCTGCAGAGGAAGCGATGGCGACCGTCCGGCAATATGTCGGCCAAGCGGTGGTTCGCGTCGGCCTGACACAGTTCCCGGCGGGTGTCGGCGTAAAGGATGCCGCTGGTCTGAAGCACGATCTGGTCGACCGCTGCGAAAACCTCCGCAAGGGAACGGCCATGTTCGCCAAAGTCCTGCGCATCGTTGCCAAGTGGTACGGCAATCCGAAGAGCGATGAGGTCTTCCAGCAGATTTTCGAGGATGCGGTCTATGCCTGGAAGTCCGGAGAGTTCGAGGGCGTCAGTGTGTTTCAGGCGGAGGATCCCGGTGGTCCGATCGAAAGCCCTCGCGAGCCGACCGACAGCAAGGACACTGATGCCGCGGATGAGGACGTGTTCTCACTGATTGGCGCGGAACCTACCGACGAGAAGGAAATCGGTGCAGCCGGAATGCGGGTCGATCTTTCCCGAATCGGTGGTCAAAAGTAGTGCCGAGCCGCCGGCATCTCTGCA
>NZ_CP096517.1:0-1198887 GCF_056739175.1 Ensifer sp. R1-3 | reverse complement strand
CGACAGAGCGCGTCTCTCGCGCGAGATCCTCGACCAGGCTGCGCAGCTCGAGGGCGAGAAGTTCCTCGCGGCGCTGCTTTCGTCCATATCCCACGACCTCAGAACACCGCTTGCGACGATCACCGGAGCTGTGACAAGTCTGCGGCAACTCGGCGAGCGGATGCCGGAGGAGAGCCGGGACGATCTGCTCAAGTCGATCGAGGAGGAGAGCGGCAGACTCACCCGCTTCGTTGCCAACCTGCTCGACATGACCCGCATCGAAGCCGGAACGGTAAACGCCAAGCGCGATTGGGTCGATGTCGCCGATGTGGTCCATTCGGCTGTGGAGCGTGCGCGGAAGTACTTCCCCGGCCGCGTCTTCGAAACGAGCATCGCTCCGGACTTGCCGTTGATCCGCGGCGATAGCGTGTTGCTTGGTCAAGTGATCTTCAACCTGCTCGACAACGCCAACAGGTTTGGGGGTGACGAGCCGGTCAGCGTCTATGGGCGGCGGGAAGAAGATGAGATCGTGCTCTCGGTGACCGACCTCGGTAAAGGCATCGCCCCGGCCGACCTCGACCATGTGTTCGACAAATTCTTCCGCAAGGGAAAGCCGGACGGCCGTTCGCTCGGCACCGGGCTTGGCCTTTCCATCAGCAAGGGCTTCGTCGAGGCGATGGACGGGCGGATAAAGGCGGAGAGCCCGGCGATGAAGCGCCGCGGTACGCGCATTTCCATGCGGTTCCCGGTGGCTGAAACCGGTATCACGGAGAAGGAGCGCGGATGACCGCAGAGCGTATCCTCGTCGTGGACGACGAGCCGCAGATCCAGCGCTTCTTGCGCCCGGCGCTCGCAGCCGCCGGCTACGAGGTGATAGAGGCGGCAAACGGCGCGCAAGCACTCAAGGCGGCTGTGACGGCGGCGCCGGACGTCGTGATCCTGGATCTCGGCCTTCCCGACATGGACGGCAAGGATGTGGTGGCCAATATCCGCGCCTGGTCCCAAGTCCCGATCATCATCCTTTCGGCGCGTGACCGTGAAAGCGAGAAGATCGCTGCCCTCGACCTCGGCGCCGACGACTACATCGAGAAACCCTTCGGGATCGGCGAACTGACGGCGCGTATCCGCGCGGCGCTGCGCCATCGCATCCAGATGGCAGGAGGCCAGGCGCAGCTGTCAGCGGATGGCCTTTCGATCGATATGGTCAAACGCGTCGTGACGCGCGACGGCGCGGCGCTCCGGCTGACGCCAAAGGAATACGACCTTCTCGTTATGCTCGCACATCACGTGGGTCGCGTGGTTACTCACAGGACGCTGCTTACCTCCGTCTGGGGCCTCGCCCACGGGGAGGACCTGCATTACCTGAGAGTTTTCATCGGTCAGCTGCGTGGCAAGATCGAACGCGATCCCGGCAATCCGAAGATCGTCCGCACCGAACCCGGCGTCGGTTACCGCTTCGTCGGCGACGAGGATTGAGGAGCTCGTGCAGCCGACCACATCGCCAATTCCCGGAAACGCGTAAATTCTCTGCAGCCCAGAGCAATTCCAAAAAATGAGCAGCGGTTTCCCAATTGCGGAAAAACAGGGCGGGCACTGCCGCGCGGAGAACCGTGGATTTGGCTCTCGTCGCACTCCAACAGATCTACGGGACGTCTGAGGCGTTCATGTGCAGCCTCTCATTCGTTGGGCTCTGGTCTGTTACTTCGGGTCGTCGCGCCAGATGCGCTCGACGGCGATGAAGGTAAAAGACGCCGACCAGGCAATCAGAACGAGCCCATTCAGGCCCTCCAGACCGGCGAGAATTCGCATGTCGCCTGTCGCGTAGACATCGCCGAATCCCATCGTGCTGTAACAGGTCAGCGAGAAATAGAAGAAGTCTGTGGCGTTTGAGCCTGCCAGCCCTGCAAGTGAACCGAACTCAGGATGATAATGCATCCAGGCAAAAGCCAGAGCGTAAAGGCCTACGCCTAAGAGGTGAGCCACAAAGGCTGACCCGAGGAAAACGACCATTTCAGCTCGTTTTGAAAGCACTTTGCGTCGACGCAGGATCGCTACGCCGGTCATGATTTCAAAATGAGTGGCGCTCGTTACGATGATGAGTGCGGCGGAAAGCAGACAGACCAACACAATCCCTGGCACTTATCAACCTCGCCCTGTGCTTGCCGCAGTATGATCGGCGCTTACCTTCAAACGCACCAACTCGACTCGACGACGCTGGTACAGCCACCATAGCAGGACATATTGCGGATTGGGAGTTTCGGTCTATCGGGCCCCTCCCTGTGTGTTGCCGTTGCCGAGGCTGACGGTGTAGGCAATAGCGGGTGTAAAGGATAATGCATCCCGGGGAGTCAGCGCGGTCCGCCGAGCATTTCCCCTTAGAGCGGTATGTATTTAAGCCCGTTCATATCCCGCCTCTTTGAAGTAGGCTGCGCATTCCTGTGGGGTGACGGCTTGGAGAATGTGGCGCAGTTCGTCATGGATTGCGTCGCGTGATCTGGCCTGTGCCTCACGCAACCAGTGCTTGATTTTGGCGAAGAGCTTTTCGATCGGATTGAGATCGGGGGAATATTTCGGCAGAAAGAACAGGCGGGCGCCGGCCTTACGGATGGCGGCGCGGATCTCCTGACCCTTATGGGAGCCGAGATTGTCCAGGATGACGATGTCGCCGGCTTTGAGTTCCGGCACCAGAACTTGCTGGACATAGATGCGGAAGCGTTCGCCATTGATCGGGCCATCGAGGATAAAGGGAGCGCTGACGCGGTCGGCCCTGAGTGCGGCGACAAAGGTCATGGTGTTCCAATGGCCGAAGGGGGCGTAGCCCACCAGTCGTTCGCCGCGAGGCGCCCAGCCCCGCAGCGGCGCCATGTTCGTCTTCGTCCAGGTCTCATCGATGAAAACGAGGCGGGCGGGATCAATTCCGGGGCAGTGCTTCAGCCATCGTGCCCGGTGGCGGGCGACGTCGGGCCGCTCCCGTTCGCTGGCGACCAGCGTCTTTTTTTATAACTCAACCCCTCTTCCGTGCACGAAGGTCCAGACGGCGCGATAATCCACCTTCAGGCCGCGCTCGCTCAACTCGGCGACAAGTCCGTGCAGCGTGAAGTCGCGCTCGCGGCAGCGGCAAAGCAGCCAAGCCCGGTGCGGACCGGAAAGCTTGCGGGGCTTGTGCCCACCCATCTGGCCGGGTGCGGCGCTGCCCGTCTCGCGAAACCGCCGCACCCAATCGATCGCGGTGCTGATGCCGATGCCGAAGCGCTTGGCCGCTGCCCGGCACGATAGGCCCTCGCCCGTCACCGCATCGACAACGCGTTCCCGAAGATCATTCGAAAAAGGTCTCGCCATAAAGGCCGGCCTCCTTCACCGGCCTGAATGGTGAATCTGATTTGCGCAGAAAAAGGAATCCCCTTTCCGATTCCGCCTAAATGCATCCCGCTCTAGCTCTAACGGGCACCCCCTTCGAAGCGCCGTCAGAGGACAGCCACTGCACCAACCACGCATTGCTGAACTCTACCGCCACATGGTGCGCATCCGGGCTGCGACATCGATGCGGATCTGCTTTGCGCTACGCTCGGAAACATTGGGGCTGGCGACTGGCCAGTTTGCACTCTCGAAGAACTGAAGCAATGTCGCGGGGATGAAGCGTGTGCGGCTTGCGTAGACATGGCGGTCACCCTGCGCGTGCTGACCGCCGGTGAAGAAGCGTTGCGGCACCATCAGCGTCAGTTGGTCCTTGGCGCGTGTCATACCAACATAGAGAAGTCGCCGCTCCTCCTCCAGTTCGTGGCTGGTGCCTGTCGCCAGGTCTGACGGAATGCAACCGTCGATCACGTTGAGCATGAAGACGGAGCGCCATTCCTGCCCCTTGGCCGAATGGATGGTCGAAAGGATAAGATAGTCTTCGTCGAGTAAAGGCACGCCAGCCTGGTCGCTCGTCGCGTCCGGCGGATCGAGCGTCAACTCCGTGAGGAAGCGCTCGCGGCTCGGATAGCCTGCGGCGATCTGCTCGAGTTGCACGAGGTCGGCCCGGCGCGTTTCGGCATCCTCGTGTATTCGCTCGAGATGCGGTTCGTACCACATCCGTGCCATCTCTATTTCCGTCGGCCATGCGGAACCGGGTTTGCGCAGGGCCTGCAGCAACTCGACCAAGGACATCCAGTCCGTGCCGCTCCTCGGCGGAGCTGGGACTTCGCCAAGCGCCATCAACGGCTCGGGATCGGCCGCAATCGTGTCCAGGATCTTGCCCGCGGTCTGCGGGCCGACTCCCGGCAGCATCTGCAGGAGCCGGAAGCCCGCGACGCGGTCACGTGGGTTCTGTGCAAAGCGCAGCACGGCCAGCATGTCCTTCACGTGGGCGCTGTCGAGGAACTTCAGGCCTCCGAACTTTACGAAGGGGATGTTGCGGCGGGTCAGCTCCACCTCAAGGGGGCCGCTGTGGCTCGAGGTGCGGAACAGGACGGCCTGCTGTTTCAGGAGCATCCCGGATTCACGATTGGCAAGCACCTGCTCGACGATGCAGTTCGCCTGATCGGCCTCGTCCTTCACCGTCAGCAGCTTGGGACGTTCAGCCGACTCGCGGTCCGTCCAGAGGTTCTTGGTGAAGCGTTCCCGCGCCAGGTCGATAACCCCGTTGGCGGCTGCGAGGATCGGCTGGGTCGAGCGGTAGTTGCGGTCGAGCGTGACGATCTCGGCCGCCGGCGCGAATTGCTTCGGAAAGTCGAGAATGTTGCGGACCGTCGCCGCGCGGAACGAGTAGATTGATTGCGCGTCGTCGCCGACGACCGTCAAGCCGCGCCCGTCGGGCTTCAGGGCCAGCAGCACCGAAGATTGGAGCTTGTTGGTATCCTGATATTCATCGACGAGGACATAGTCGAACCGGTTGCCGATATCGTCGGCGAGGGAGGCATCGCTGACCATCTGCGCCCAATAGAGAAGCAGGTCATCGTAGTCGAGGACGTTCTGCGCCTGCTTGGCCTCGACATAGCCGGCAAACAGCTCCTGCAACTGTTGTTCCCAGCCAGCTACCCACGGGTACCAAGTGCGGAGCACTTCATTCAGTCGCATTTCCGCGTTCACTGTCCGCGAATAGATCGCCAGACAGGTGCCCTTGGTCGGAAACCGACTTTCCGTCTTCGAGAAGCCGAGTTCGTGGCGTATCAGGTTGATCAAGTCGGCGCTATCCTCGCGGTCGTGAATGGTGAACTCCGCATTCAGTCCGATCTGTTCGGCATAGATTCTCAGCAACCGTGCGCCGATACCGTGAAAGGTCCCCGCCCATGAAAGGGCGTCCGTCATCATTCCGGAACTGCGGCCGAGCACCTGTGCGCAGATACGCTCGACGCGGCGCGACATCTCAGCCGCGGCCCTCCGCGAGAAGGTCATCAGGAGAATGCGGCGGGGGTCGGCCCCGTTGACGATCAGGTGAGCAACGCGATGGGCCAAGGTGTTGGTCTTCCCGGAGCCCGCTCCTGCGATGATCAACAGCGGGCCTGCTTGGGCGCCTTCTTCTGCTCCGATGCCATATTCGACTGCGCAGCGCTGTCTCTCGTTCAGTTTCTCCAGATGGGTCGCCGTCGCCATTCACGTACCTCGATAAGCTCTTTGATGTCCGGCCGCGGCCTTAAGAACGGAGGGGGAACATACAAGCCCGAGCGGCCGTTGGAAAGTGGGGCGTTCGCATGCGCATTTGCCGCGTTGTGCTCGCGAGTTCTTGCCAATTCCTGCCAAACCCTATGGTCTTGTCGCATGGGCACGATAAACATTTCCCTGCCGGACCAGCTAAAGAGCCTCGCAGATGAGCAAGTCGCCGGACGAGACTGTGGGACTAGCAGTGAGTATATCCGGGAATTGATACATCGAGACCAAGAACGCCTCGTACTGCGCAGGCGCCGGAGCCTCGTCGGCACGGACCGTCCCTGCCCACGCGGATTACTTCACCAGTCTGCGCCACCGGACCCGTGGTCTGCAGGGCAGTGAAGAAAGTTTCCCCGGGGACTAGCCCGCAGTACCGCTTGTAAGTAATCGGCCGACGCCGCTTGGCCAACCGTCAAGCTCCAGGCGCACGGCTGCAAGCACGCCGCGTAAGGCACTGGGCAAGCGCGGACTTTCGTCAGGCGGTCGGTGCGGCGGTGAAAACCGCCAGTTGAGCGACGAAAGCGCGCTTGTATGCGGGCCGCGCTTTGCCGCGGGCCACATAGGCCGAGAGGTTCGGATATTCCTCAAGTATGCCCGAGCCCTCCAATCTGCGCAGCACCGTCACCATTAGGAGGTCACCGGCGCTGAACGCCCCGTCGAGCCAGTCGGCGTTGCCAAGTCGGCCGGAAAGTTCGCCCAGCCGCTTGCGGATGCGTTCGTCGATGAAGGGCAGGCGCTGCTCATACCAGGTCTCGTCTTCCAGGAACTCGGCGACCTCGCGATCAACGATCGGCGGCTCCACGGTGTTGAGCGCGGCGAACATCCACGTGATCGCGCGCGACCGGGCATTCGGATCGTCCGGCAGCAGGCCCGCATGGCGCTCCGCGATATGGAACACGATGGCCCCTGACTCGAACAAAGCGAGATCGCCTTCTTGATAGGTAGGAATCTGCCCGAAAGGATGGAGCGCGAGATGCGCGGGTTCCTTCATCGCCTTGAACGAAAGAAGGCGAACGCCGTAGGGCTGGCCCACTTCTTCGAGCGCCCAGCGAACGCGCATGTCACGCGCCATGCCCTGGCCGCCATCGGGCGACCGCTCAAAGGCGGTAATGGTAATAGTCATGCTGCTCTCCATAGCTTGTCCGTCTTGAAGACGGCCGGCTAAACGAGATTCCGACACCCTGATACCATAAAGCGGAAGAAGCTTCTTGGCAGCTTCCGACCCAAGCTCATAGGAGTTCTAATACCCGCTGGCGCAGAAATGTTGCTGTCCGCTCGGAAGCAGACTGCCTATTTCCCCAGTCGTCCCTGACCTTGCCCAGATAGGCCTCACGCGCATGGATCAGCGTGCCAGCCTCCTGGTCGGGCATCTGGTTTGCCGCCCATGTGGCTGCAGCATCCTTTGTGATGAAGTCACCGGTGGCCGATGTACGCCACATGCGAGCAAGGGTCAGCAAGACGTTCCGCTCGTCCCCCTGTAGACTGGCAGCCAATAAGGGGAGTGCATCGCGCATGGCGCGGCGAACTTGTTCGGGCGGAATCGAGGGCAGAAACTCCTTTGCATCGGGACCGAAGAGTGGAACGGCCTCTTGTCGCGCCTGCGCAAGCACCAGCGTATTTTCCGGATCGGACACGGGAACCGGTTCTTCGGATTCAAAGGCCTCCCGCAACCATTCGCCATAGATGAATTCAGCCCGAACAGGAAAATTCGGTGTGGCGATATCTGCCCGCAGAAACACCATCAGTTCGATGCATCGGGGAGTTCCGACCGCACGCGGATGACGACCGGAAATCCGCAGCAAAGCCGCCAGAAGATCGCGACGCTGTTCGTCGGCCACGGGGCAGTCGACGATGGCGAGGAGGTCGACGTCACTCTGCGGTCGCAAGCCACCCGAAACTGCCGATCCATGCAGATAAACCGCAAGAACCGCCTCCCGAAGAATGCTGCGGATGGTTTCTGTCGCTGCCAGTGCCTGGTCAATCTGCTGTCTGTCCGCTCTCATGCTGGGCTCGATATTCTTGGAATATGCCAAGGAAGCGTACCAAGCTGTTCAACTGATATGAAGACTCCTGTGGTGCAAAGCAGACCTCCCACGCGCAGCCGGCGCCGGAATTGGGCGCAGATTCGTTTGGATCAAGCCGCGCTCGACTCGCCCGGGTCACCATCGCGCAGCCACTGCACGTCACCCGGGGAGAGCGTAACCGAGAAAGCATCCAGGCTGTGGTTGAGCTCGGCGAGCAAGCGCGGGCCGATCAGCGGGATGACACGGCCTTTCTGCGCCAGAACATAGGCGAGCGCTATTTGAATGGGGTCTTTGCCGAGCTTGCGCCCGAGTGCGATCGCCCGGTCTCGCCGAGCGAAGTTGCCTTCGGAATACCAGGAGCGGGCGAGTTCCAAATCGTCCAGCTTGCCGCGGCCTGCACGGTCGGTGAAGAAGCCGCGCGCCTGGCTCGACCAAGCGAAATTGGTGACGTCATTTTCCTCCAGCCAGCGCATCCAGGCGTCGTCCGAGGACGAGATGCAGCCAGCCCAGACCGGCTGGACCATCTCGGCCAGCGAGAAATTGTTGGAAAGCACGCTCGGTTTCGTCTTGCCCGCACCCTCGGCGTAGGCGATTGCCTCTTCGAAGCGTTCGCGTGTCCAGTTCGAACCGCCAATCGGGCCGCGGATGCGGCCGGCCGCCACCTCCGCGTCCATGGCGTCGACGAATTCGCCGACGGGGATGTCGGGATTGTCGCGGTGCATGAAATAGATGTCGACATAATCCGTGCCCATTCGCTCGAGACTGGTCGTCAGTTGCTTGCCGATCACGTCCGGATAGCACAGCGGACTGTGCGCGCCCTTGGCGATGACGACCGTTTCCTGGCGAACGCCGCGGCTGCGCATCCACTCGCCGACGAGCCGGTCCTGCACGCCATTGCCGTAGAGAAACGCGGTATCGACCAGATTGCCGCCCGCCTCGAAAAAGGCATCGAGTACGATGGCGGCGGATGAGAAGGTCGAAAACTCCATGAGGCCGAGCGCAGCAAGCGAGATCTCCTTCTGCAGGCCGTCGATGCGGCCGCTCCGCACGAGACTCGTCTTGCGGCTAAGCTTGTCGCCGCGCACCGTCCGGGTCCGCGTGGTGTATTTCTCGCCTTCGTATTCCAGACCGATCGCCGCACGCCACTTGTCCATCACACGCAGATTTCCGAGTGTATCGGCCCGGCTCATGCCCGGATATGCAAACTCCGTGCGACCCGCCCGGATCGCGTCGCCGGCGGCCTCGACCTCGAAGCTGTAGAGATGGCGCGGCTCGACGAGCGGGACTTCCTCCTGGCGGCCGTCGGCGTGGACAATGCGGATGATGCTGGTGCCTCCCGGCTTACCGCCCGCGAACCAGAATTGATCGACCTCGATGCGGCCTTTTGTGCCGAGGATCCGCAGCACGTTTTCCTGCTCGAGAGACACCGAGCAGGAAAGCTCGGCGATGATGCCATTCGGGAAGGAGAGGAGGGCAGAGGTCCACTCGTCGACGCCCGTCCGGCCAAGATGGCCGAGAGCCGTCACCTCGGCCGGCTCCATCACGCCCGATGACGTGCCGATGCCCGCAATAAGGCGTGCCATGGAGGTGGTGTAGCCGCCCACGTCCAGTATGCCGCCGCCCGCCATTTCATTGGAGAAGAGGCGATGCCCCTCATCGAAGGGCAGCTTGGCAAAACCGAAGCTCGACTGGATCTTGCGCACGTCGCCGACCATGCCGTTCTTCACGAGCTCGACGATCCTGGCGGTCAGCGGGTGAAGCCGATACATGTAGGCTTCGGCCATGAAGGTGCCCGCCTTGCGGGCGGCCTCGAACATGGCGTCCGCCTCCGCTGTCGACAGACCCATCGGCTTCTCGCAGAGCACGTGCTTGCCCTTTTCGGCGGCCTTGATCGCCCATTCCGCGTGAAGCGGATGGACCGTCGCGATGTAGACCGCATCGATTTCCGGGTCGTCGATCAGTGCATCGTAGCCGTCGACGATGCGCGCGCCCGGGAAATCCTCCGCAAGGCCGGACTTTGCCGGATTGCGGGCGCCGATCGCGACGACCTTTCCGTTGGCGGATTGCAGCGCGCCGGCGAAGAAGTCCTTCGCGATGGTGCCGGGGCCGAGAATGCCCCAGCGGATCCTGGTCGGTTCGTTCATATCGTACCTACTTTGGTTTGGTTTGAATGGATGGCCTTACGGACCGTCACTGTGCGCTGGCCGTCGCCGGCGAAGAGATAGGCGTCGTGCGGATCGATCGAGAGCGACACAGGGGCATCAGCGGCTATCGGCGTCACCTGGCCGATCTGCACCGTGACGTTGCCGGTGCCGCTCTCTGAACTGACGCATTGCAGGGCGCCAGCGTCGACATAGAGGATCGTTTCGCGGCCGAGATGTTCGACGAGGCGTACCTTGCCGGAGATCGCAGCCCGCGTGGTATCGTCACGGGAGAGGCGGATATTCTCCGGCCTGATGCCGAGCGTAGCCCTGTCGCCAGGCTTGAGGGCCACGCCATCGGCCAGCGACACGGTCATGGGCGCAAGACCGGGTGCCGAGATCGCGGCCGTCGCACCGGAGACACGGTCGACAGTCACGTCGAAGAAATTCATGCGCGGCGCGCCCAGAAAGCCCGCGACGAAGAGGTTTGCGGGGTTGCGATAGAGGTCGAGCGGTGAACCGACCTGTTCGATCGCGCCGCGGTTCAGCACGACGATGCGGCTCGCCATCGTCATCGCCTCGACCTGGTCGTGCGTGACATAGATCATGGTCGCGCCGAGTTCGGCATGCAGGCCGGATAGCTCCACGCGCATCTGCGTTCGCAACGCCGCATCGAGGTTCGACAGCGGTTCGTCGAACAGGAAGACGTCCGGCGAGCGCGTAATTGCGCGTCCGATCGCGACGCGTTGGCGCTGTCCGCCGGAGAGGTGCTTCGGCCGTTTGTCGAGCTGGTCCGTGATCCGAAGTATCTTCGCTGCGCGCGCGACGGCGGCGTCGATCTCCTCCTTCGGACGCTTCGCCATGCGAAGCCCGAAGCCCATATTTTCTGCGACCGTCATGTGGGGATAGAGGGCATAGGACTGAAAGACCATGGCGATGCCGCGATCGCCCGGTTCTTCCTTCGTCACATTGCGCCCGCTGATCAGGATCTGCCCAGAGGAGATCGTCTCGAGTCCGGCGATCGTCTTCAGGAGGGTGGACTTGCCGCAGCCAGACGGCCCGACCATGACGATGAACTCGCCTTCCTCGACGGAAAGGTCGATTCCGCGAAGGGCATGGTAGGCGCCGTAGCTCTTCTCGATTCGGTGAAGTTCAAGGCTCTTCATGGCGTTACGCTCGTTTTGGTTCCTGGGCTTGGCGTGGAACGGCGAGGAAGCTGCAGTCATCCCTTCACGGCTCCCATGGTAAGTCCTGCGATGAAATGTTTCTGCATGAGGAAGAACATGACGACTGGCGGCACGGCGACGATGATCGTGCCGGCCGAGATCAGGTTCCAGGCGGAGACCCATTCGCCGCGCAGGTTCGCAAGGCCTGCCGTCACCGGCTTGACGTTGTCGCTGACCGTCAAGACCACCGCCCAGAAGTAGTCGTTCCAGATGAACGTGAAGAGCAGGATGGCGAGCGCCGCCAATGCCGGCCGGACGAGGGGCACGACGACGTGGATCAGGGTCTGGAAGGGTGTCGCACCTTCGGCACGCGCGGCCTGGAACAGTTCGTCGGGCAACGCGGCGATGAAGTTGCGCATGAAGAGCGTCGCGAAACCGGTCTGGAAGGCGACGTGAAAGATGATAAGCGCCGTCGTCGTGTCATAGAGGTTCAGCCTCACCATGAGGTCGCGCACCGGAATCATCATGATCTGATGCGGCAGGAAATTGCCGCCGACGAAGAGCGCGAAGATCAGCATGTTGCCGGGGAAGCGGTAACGCGCGAGCACGAAGCCCGCCAGCGTCGAAAGGCTCAGCACGCCGATCACCGAGGGAATGGTGATGACGAGGCTGTTGAGGAAATAGCCCGCCATCGGCGTCTGCGTAAAGACGGCCGTGTAGTTCTCGACGACGGCGATTTCCGTGGGCCAGCCCCAGAGATTGCCGCTCATCACGTCCGCCATTGACCGGAATGAGGTAAGGATCACGGCGAAGAGCGGCGCAAGCCAGATGATGAGGATCGCTCCGACGAGCGTCATGTACAGCCTGCGGCTCGCATGCGCCGTTTCGGGAACGGGACGGGGGTACATCAGGCGCCCCTTTCTTCCGCGCGGATGATGCGCGTGAGGTACCAGGTGATGAAGACGGCCATGATCACGAAGAGCACCGAGGCAATCGCGGCGCCATAGCCGAAGCGGTAGGAAAAGATCGACTGTTCGAACATCTGGTAGGCCAGCACGGACGACGAGCCGAAGGGGCCTCCCCGGGTCATGACCGAGATCATGTCGAAGGAGCGCAGCGCACCCACCACCGTCACGGCGATTGCGATGAAGGTGACTTGTGTCAGTTGCGGCAGCACGATGTGGCGCAACATGTTCCACCCGCGCGCGCCGTCGACGCGGCCGGCACCGACCAGTTCCTCGCTCAGGTTGTTGAGTCCGGCCAGGTAGAGAACCATGCAAAAGGCGATCTGCGGCCACAGGGCGGCGATGACTATGGCAAAAGTGACTAAATGTTCGTCCGACAGCAGGGCCGGAGCGTTCGCCCCGAATGCTCGGAAAATGAGCGCCAGTAGTCCGAACTCCGGAGTGTAGACCCAGGTAAAGACCACGCCGACGGCCACCGAGGCGAGCACCAGCGGTATGAAGAACATCGATTTGACCACGCGCATCCCCTTGATCTTCTGGTTGACCAGTAGCGCGATCGCGAGCCCTATCGGCGGCGCGAGCATGAACATGACGAGCCAGATGAGGTTGTTCTTAAGCGAGACGTAGAATTGCGGATCGTTTATCAACTCGCGGTAATTGCCCAGGCCGATCCAGATCATGGGACCGAAGCCATCCCAGTCGTGCAGGCTGATCCACAGGCTCTGGACGGAGGATGCTAGGATAACGACGGCGAAGAGGATCGCGCCGGGCAGGATCAGGAGTGTCGGGGTCAACCACCAGCGGTGGCGGCGCCAAAGGCTCGTCATGCATGGAAGTCCCTGTTCATGGGGAATGAAAGGACCGGGACCGTAGCAGCCCAGCCCCGATGCTATTGAGGAAGGTCTCAAAGCTTGAAGATCCGCCGGCGAGTTCCTTCGAGCCGCTGCAGGATGGCGTCCCGGCGCTCCGGTCGTGCCATGAACTCTTGGAAGCCGACAAGACCAGCCTGAGCCATGTCAGGATCGGTGTCCCGATCGTAGAATTGCGAGGTGCCGGCAACTGCTTTGAGGCTCTCGACGGCGGCGTTGACGAGCGGATCCTTGCTTGGCGGCAGGTCGTTGCGCGGCGGAACATTGCCGCCCGGTTCCAGATAGGCGGCCAGATTCTCCGGCTTGTAGAAATGTGTCAGGAATTCGCGCGCGCCCGACTTGTTCTTGGCGTTTGTCGGAATGTGTACGGAGTTCAGCGAGAATTCCTCATAGCGGCCGAGGCCATCCTCGATCACCGGGAAGGGAGCGAAGGTAAGTTGCGGCAAGTCTTGTTGAGGGAAGGCCGCCCGTACAAACGCGCCGAGGTTCATCATTCCGGCCCGCTTCTGAGCGAGGAAAGCGCCTGCCTCCTGCCAGCCGAAGGAGGTATGGTCGGGCGTGAAGAAGCCCTGTTTGATCAATTCTTCCCAATGTTCGAAGACCGGCTTCAGCGTCTCATCCGTGTAGGCCATCTCGCCGTTCATCAGTGCGAAATGCTTGTCGAGACCATTGATACGGAGGTTCATCTGGTCGAACCATCCGGCCGCTGGCCAGAGGTCCTTCGTGCCCATGGCGACCGGCGTCAGGCTCGCACTCTTGCACTTCTCGCCGAAAGCAAGGAGATCGTCCCAGGAAGTGGGAACCTTCAGCCCGTGCTCGTCGAAAACGTCCTTGCGGTAGAACATGCCCCAGAGGGTGCCGCCTGTCGGCAGGCCGTACTGCTTGCCCTCGACCGTCACCGAACCGGCGGTAGCGCCCAGCACATCGGCGTATTTCTCCTTTTCGAAAAGGTCGGAGATGTCGTCGAACAGGCCGCGCGTCACGAAGGCGCGCATGCGGTTGCCCGAAAACCAGAAGCAGACGTCCGGCGCACCGGCGACGAGGTAGTTGCGGATCGCCGTTTTGTGGGCCTCGTGGTCCATATTGTTGACGACGACCTTGGTGCCGGCCGCCTTTCCGAAATCGGCTGCAATGCGCCGCAGAACCTCCGCCGTATTGGCATTGCTCTCGGCGGAGATGATCGTCACCTCGCTCGATTGCGCGAGAGCGGGAATTGGAAACACGCTCAAGGCGGTGGAAACCCCGGCGGTGCCCTTGAGGAACGTACGTCGGGACAGGCTGCGCTCAATCCAATTGAAAGTCACTCGATAATCCTCCCTGGAATGGCTCGATCAAGGCGCTCGCCCCGTCTCGTCCCGGGGCTGGCCGCCGGCAAAAAGGATCCCCGCGCCGGCGACGCAATGCGTCGCCTGCATTCACTGTAGGGATTTCTGCATTTCGGCCGATCGCGGGTTATGCCCGGTTGATCGGCGCGCTCAGTTATGCATAGTCGCGGGAACGAGGCAATATTTAATTTACAAAATAAAATAATGGGCGACGTGAGAACCAAGAGTGACCAGAGCACCACGCGTGCGATGAACCGTCGGCTTATCCTGAACCTGCTCCGGCGCGAGGGCGCAAAGAGTCGTGCCGAAATAGCCGCCGCCACGGGCCTGAGTCCCGCGGCTGTCACCTTCGTGGTGAGCGACCTCATCGAGGAAGGATTGCTCATCGAAGGTCAATCCGTAGCCGGCGCACAGGGGCGGCGTCCGATTCCAGTCGCCATCAATTATGCGGGCGGCGTAGCGCTGGGCTTCAAGTTGATGGCAGGCAGCGTCGAATGCGTAGTCACTGATTTAGAGACGACACCGCTCGCTTCACTGCGGCTGCCGCTGCCGGCGCATGATCCCGATACGATTGCCGAGGCACTCGCCGCAGCGGCGCCGAAGCTGGTTGCACTCGCCAACCGGCCGGCCGCCCGGCTCGCCGGGATTGGCATCGCTATGCCCGGCGTCATCGACAACCAGCGGGCGGTGTGTGTCCGGAGCAATCGGTACGGTTGGGACAATGTACCACTGGGCGATCTCGTGGCGAGCCGGATCGGGGTTCCCGTTTGGCTGGAAGACGACACGAATGCCTATGCGATCGCCCAGCAGCTCTTCGGCCTCGGACGGCATTACAAGACCATGGGTGTGCTTGCGATCGGGGTAGGGGTAGCCTGTTCTTTGGTGCTGGATGGTAAGCTTTATCGCGGTGCGCACGGCGCGGCCGGCAAGTTCGGCCATTTCCCGCATATGGAGGGCGGCAGACCCTGCGAATGCGGCAAGCGCGGCTGCCTTATGTCCTACTTCTCAGAGCCGGCGATGCTTCAAACCTGGCACGAGCGCAGCGGCCGACCGGAGACGGACGGACGAGCCGAAATGGTCGCCGCCATCGCCTCGGGCGACAAGGCCGCTCATTCGGTCATGCGTGAAGCGGGTGAAACTTTGGGCCGGCACCTCGCCGGTCTGATGAACGTCATCGATCCGGAGGTAATCGTGGTCGGCGGCGAAGCAGTCGCCTACGGCGACGCGCTCTTCGGACCCTTGCGAGCGACCCTTGAACGCTTTGCATTCCGTCAAGCACCGCCTGTTCTACTCGATTGGGAGGACGATTCCTGGGCCCGGGGTGCCGCGGCGCTCGTCACTCAAAAGCTATTCGACTTCGAGACAACGGCGGGCAATGCTTGAGCGCGCCTTAATCGCGGCCTCGCACCGTAGCCGCCACGTCTTCCAATGCTCGCGGCGACCACTGCCACGATTTGCCATATGAAATGCAACTCGCGAGTTCATCCGCCGGTGATCTTGCCAGCAGGAGGTGCTCCCCTAGATGGGCAAGGATGGAACTTCAGGAAAGTGCAGTTGCTGCCAGTCGCATGAGCGCCTCCCCGCAGGTGCGGTATCAGCCGCGCAGCCCGGCTGTCATGGCCGAAGTGGAGCGCCTTCTCGCGGGCCGCACGCGTGACATCCGTCTCAGGGGTGAGCTCGGTCGCCTGTTCCAGGAGCGTTCGTGGTCGCGGACGGCCAAGATCATTCGCGCGTGGATGATATGGGTGACCTTGCTGGACGTACTGACGCTGGGTCTCAACGCGATCTTGCTGCCGAAGGCGGTCGCGCTGTCCATGCTTCCGCCGGCCTGCCTTCTCCCGCCCGCGGCTCTGGCCACCGCCTTCATCTGGCGAAAGCCGCGCGGCGTCTGGCTGCAAAGAGTGTCTTTGCTTGCAGGCTTGTTCCTCATCCTCCTGTCGGTTGCGCTGGTTGGCGTGAGCGCGGGTGGCGAGTTCTATGAACGGCACTTGAACATCATGCTGTTCGTCGCCATCACGGCCATCATCATTTTTGCAATTCCTCTGGCCTGGACGATGACCGTCGCCTCTTTCGCGCTCGGCCTTTACCTGATCTTTCAGTTGCAGAATCCGGGCCTGGAGAGGGGCAGTGCGGTCGCTGGGACGCTGTTTTTCGCCAGCGGGATTATCGCGACCGTCGTTGCCCGACGTACGATAACGATCCTCGCCCAGAAGACCTTCCTTCTCGAGCTTCGCGACATGCGGCGGGTGGCGGAGCTTGCCGACGCCAATGCCCGCCTCGAGCGCCTCGCCAAAACTGATCCCCTGACCGGGATCGCCAACAGGCGCTGGATGATGGAGACGCTCAATCGTCTCTGGAGCTCAGGCGCGGAGCGGCGGCCGGGTACCGCCATGCTGATGTGCGATATCGATGACTTCAAGAGCCTGAACGATCGTCTTGGTCACGCCGAGGGTGACCGATGCCTGGTGAAAGTTGCCGGGATCATTCAGAGCAGCGTCAGGCGAAACCGCGACCATGTAGCCCGCTACGGCGGTGAGGAATTTCTCGTAGTGCTTCCGGGCGCCAATGAAGAAGCTGCGGTGGCGA
Source organism: Ensifer sp. R1-3 (assembly GCF_056739175.1). Classification (NCBI taxonomy): domain Bacteria; kingdom Pseudomonadati; phylum Pseudomonadota; class Alphaproteobacteria; order Hyphomicrobiales; family Rhizobiaceae; genus Ensifer; species Ensifer sp. R1-3. Next base: position 1,182,204 of record NZ_CP096517.1, on the reverse strand, counting down.
CGGCTGAACGTATCAGGGCAAGCGTCGAAGCCGCCTCCCTCCCGAACCCCGCATCCCGTGTAGCGCCTTACGTCACCCTCAGCATTGGCGTAGCGGCGCAGGCGCCGGGTGAAGAGATCGTTGCGCCGGAGAAGCTTCAGAACCAGGCCGACGCGGCACTCTACCTGGCCAAACAAGCGGGCCGCAATCGCGTGGTGCTCTACCAGCCCGATCTGCCGACCGTATAGCGGCGCGACGAGAGCGGGATTAGGAAAGGTCCGCTTTGACGCCGGTATGCAGGTGCCGGGACGAGGCGCGCGGCGCGCAACGCACAGGGCGCTGGGCCTTTGTTGTCGCCGGGCCGGTCCAGAGATCGGACAAAGTGGGGCTGAGAGCAGAATCTCATTCGTGCGGATCCCGCTGAACAGAAAGAATTTTCCAAAAGTTACGCGATCGCGGGCCGGCCATTCATTCGTTGGCATCTGGATGCGCCCGCTTTTCGGTCTCGACGGGTTCAAGAAGAAATGACGACAAGGAACACGCTTCTTTTCGGTGCAGCGCTGGCGGCGGCGACCGCCGCTGTGGCAGTCGATCACCACAATCATCCCGTTCCGCGCGCCCAGCCAGCAGCGACCTCCGGTTCGGCAGGAGGGGCAGCACCCTGTGCCGCAGGTGCCCCGTGCTCCGCTGCCGCGCCGTGCGCCGCCGGCGCTCCGCTCGCAGCACCACCTCCACCGCCCGCGCCAATGCCCTCTATGCCTTGTGCCGCCGGAGCGCCCTCAACGGCAGTGGCACCCAAGCTCGCGCCTCCGCCGCCGCCGGCTCCCCTGCCGACCGAGGGGAAGAAGCTTCCGCCGCCTCCGCCGCCCGCTCCCTTGCCGGTACAGGGAAATGGCTGAGGAAGCCGTAGAACTCGCGCGCCGCGAGATCGCCTACTGCGAAACCTTGCTCGCCAAGGGCGGCCTCAACGTGCTCAGCGAGACCTTTCGCGACACGGCTGAAATCAAGGCCTGGGACCACTACCCGACCGGCGATGTGTTCGACCCGACGAGCGGCGCGCAGTGGTTCTATCACTGCCACCCGGCCGAAGAGGGGGCAGAGGAGCACGGCCATTTCCACTGCTTCCTACGGCCGCAAGGCTCGCAAGGGCCGATCCACCATCTCGCGGCTGTGGGGGTTGACGCTTACGGGCGCCTTCTGCGGCTTTTCACGGTGAACCAGTGGGTGGTCGGCGATGACTGGCTCGGCGCGGAAGGCACCATCGCTCTTTTGCCGCGCTTCGACGTGCAGATGCCGCGGCCGTCTTATCTCGTGAACCGTTGGCTGACGGCAATTTTCACCGCCTACGAGCAGCAAATAACCGAACTGATCCGCGAGCGTGACCGCACCTTGCTGGCACACCGTCAGCCCGAAAGCGTCGAAGCGCGCCAGGACCGTGCGCTGGAGGTCACTTCGGAACTCAAGCTCTCAGATCGATAGGTGTACCCGACCCCTTGCGGCCGACGCGCGGTGGCGGCATTTCAACCGCTCCCGGGCCGCATTAGTTCGGGCAGCCCGGTTCGCCCGGTTGGCAGACTGGTCGCTGCGGTCTGCGACGGTCACTGTCACCACCGCGGTTACGATTGTCGTCGCCGCGGCGGATGACGCGATCGCCATTGTCACCCCGACGTTCGAAGTTCTGGCGGTTGCGATCTCCGCGGTTGCGCAGTTCACGGTCGGAGTCCGGCTGCGTGTCGACATTCGGCCTGCGGCTGGGCGCGCGATCGAGACCGGGTAGGCGGTCCGGACGATCGTCAAAGTCCCGGCGTCTTTCAGGGGTGCGGCTAAAATCGGGACTCCGCTCCAATCTCCGGTCGAATTCCGGGCGCGGAGCCGGCCGCGGCTCGAAACCAGGTCTGCGGCCGGGCGGCCGGTAAGGTTCCGCACGGCGATCCGGGCTGCGATAGAAGTCTGGTCCGCGGCGCCAGCGGTCGCGGTCGCGATAAAAATCGCGGTCACGGTAGTGGCGATCCCAATAGCTGCCGAAGCTGAAGACAACGACGGGAATACCGAGCGGGCGATAGTATCGAGGCCCGACCGAAATGCGGCGCTGTTGATAAAGTGCTTGGATATACCGTCCATGCACCCAGCCACGACCGTCGTAGAACTCCACGTCGCACCATGGCACGTCGGCAAGACAGCCGTAGATTTCAATGGATTCGCCGGCCGGAATCACGGTGACCGCCGGATATGCTGTGCTTGGGCCCGCGCGCATATTGACGTTCGCCGTCGCGAAGCCTTCTGCCGCCTGAGCGATGGCCGGAGCAAGCACGAGCAGCCCGGTCGTGACAATTTTCAAAAGCGTGGATTTCATGTTTTCAACTCCCTGGAGGCATGCATGGTGCCACCACATCCGGAATTTGATTTGCTTCGGGTTTTTTCCGGTTCCCGGGCATCGTCGGAGCGCCTGCCGGCTTGTGTCAGGCGGCCACAATCCTCTTGTCTTTTAATGGTTTATAGCGCCTTTTGCATGAACGCAGCTTGAACGCTGGGGCCGCGACCCCCCCGCATGAAGCCGATGAGCTTGACGACGGACGCTTCGAGTCTCTTCAGCGCCTGTGCCTGGCAGAAATGGGCTCTGAGCGCGCCGAGCCTGCCAGGGAGCATCCACGGGACGTCGGTAAAATGCGCGTCACACCAAACAGTAAGGGCGGGCACGAAACCCAGCCGCAATTGAATGAGGATCATCCAAGCGACGACCGTCCCGCGAGCATTCACATGTCAGTCGCTTGACGAATCATCTACGGACGGTTCTCCCGTCGCGACGGGAACGGCTTCGGCACTTGAAGGGGATGGAAAAACGGGCTTGAGGAGCATTGGGAGGATGCGATGCAAGAGGGCGCCGCCGAGCGGCACGGCATTCCACCCGGAGGTGCGGTTGCCATAGGTTTCCGCCAGGCCACGGGGCTCGTCCAGGAGGGTGAGCAGCAGGTACCTGGGATTGTCCGCCGGTACGATGCCCATGAAGGACGTCACGTTGAGAACCTTGGAATAGCGGCCCTGGACCACCTTTTCCGCCGTGCCGGTCTTGCCGCCGATTACGTAGCCTGGGACATCGGCCTTCGTGGCTGAGCCGACGGCGGCGTTGAGGCGTAGGAGGTGGCGTATCGCCTCACTGGTGTTCGCAGACAAGAGACTCTCCGCTATGGTCCGTTCGGACACGGGACTGTCTTTTATGAAGGTGGGCCTGATCAGCCTTCCGCCGTTCGCCAGAGCGGCGACGGCCATGCTGGCTTGCAGTGGCGTGACGGCGATCCCGTGGCCGAAGGAAACCGTTGCCGTGGTCACCTCGCTCCAAGAGGATGGCCGCAGCGGTGCGGCGCTCTCCGGCAGCTCGGTCGCAAGCTGAGACAGAACGCCGAAACGTCCGAGAAAAGTCCGCAACGCTTCGGGGCCGAGCGTCATTGCCATTTTCGCCATGACGATGTTCGAGGAGTGAATGAAAGCTTCGGGAACGGTGAGCGGCCTATATTTCCCGCGATAGTCATGGATGCGTTGCCGGCCAAAGCTCAAAGGTCTGCTTGCATCCACGACGGATTCGAGATCGAACCGGCCCGACTCCAGCGCCATTGCGGTCGTCAGAGCCTTGAAGGTCGATCCCATCTCGAAAACGCCGGCGGTAACGCGATTTATCCGGTCGGGCTTGAAGGCATCCACGGGATTGTTCGGGTCAAAGGCCGGATAGGAGGCGAGCGCCAGTATTTCGCCATTCGTGACGTCGAGGAGGAGCCCGGCACCCGCAGCAGCTCCGAATTTCGTGACGGCTTTACCGAGTTCCTGCTCCATGGCGTACTGAACGCGCAGATCGATTGAAAGCTCGACCGGCTGGAGATCACGCCCTTTAAGGGCAAGGCCGGCGCCGCGTAGGTCGGCAAGCCAGTTTGCATCGATCCATTTTTCGATGCCGGCGATGCCGAAATTGTCGATGTCCACGGCGCCAAGGATATGGGCAGCCAATGAGCCGTTCGGATAGAGCCGTTGATTTTCTGGCCGAAAGCCGACCGCCGCCAGTCCCGAATCGATGACCGCCTGCTGCTTGTCCGGAGGTATCTGCCGTTTGATCCATGTGAAGGCGTCTCTGCTACGGAGGCGAGAGTGGAGTTCGCCCGCGTTGAGTTCCGGGAAGATCGCCGTGAGTTTCTCGACCGCCTCGTCCAGATCGGGAATCGATCGCGGCTCGATGTAGAGTGACGCGATCGGAATGTCGGTCGCGAGCAACTGCCCATTCCTGTCGACGATTGCGGGTCGTCCACCTGGAGCCCTGTCATAGGGGAGGCGGGTTTCGCGGCCTGCCTCTTCCTTCATACCGAGTTGCACAAGTCGTATGAACGCGCCGGCGAAAATGGCCGCAAATGCTGCCATAATGCAGACGATGCGTAACCGCCTGCTGCGTGCCCTGCTCCGCAGGGCGAAGGCGTGCTTCCTCATTTCGATCCCTCGACGAGATAAGAGGCAATTGGCTCAATAGAGGCCGTGGGGGGCGGTCAGAAGCTGCTCGCGCAGCGCGGCAGGGAATTCGGCTCCCTCCGCTCCGAACCCGTCTATGACGGGACATTCCGTCAAGCACGGCCCGGTTCCCGGTTTGAATACCTCGACAGCCGAACCGGGATCTCCTGAAGCGGCTCGCTTGCCCGTGCGGCGGTTTACGCTCGCGAAGGTCAAGCCTTGCGGAACGGGAAAGTCCACGGCAGGTCTGCCGCTCATCGCCACCTTCATGAACTCAATGACGATCGGGGCCGCAAGTCCGCCGCCCGTTTCGCCATAGCCCATCGGCTTCGGTGCGTCGTAGCCCATGAAGATGCCGGTCACGAGCGTCGGGGTGTAGCCGACGAACCAGACATCCTTCTCGTCGTTGGTGGTCCCGGTCTTGCCGGCGACGGGGACGCCGAGCTGCGACACTCGGTGCGCCGTTCCACGCTCGACCACGCCGCGCAGCATCGATGTCACCTGATAGGCCGTCATTGGGTCGAGCACCTGCTTGCGGGTGTCGCGAAGCACCGGCTCTTCCTGATGCAGCCACCGTGTGGCGTTGCATCGATCGCAGGCGCGATCGTCGTGACGGAAGATCGTACGCCCGTGACGATCCTGGATGCGGTCGATCATCGAGGGCTGCACGGCGTGTCCGCCATTGGCGAGGACCGCATAGGCCGAAACGAGCCGCGTCAGCGTCGTTTCGCCGGCTCCGAGCGACATCGGCAGATAGGGAGCGAGCTTATCGTAGAGGCCGAAGGCGCGGCCGTATTCGGCAACGAGGTCCATGCCAAGATGTCGGGCGAGGCGCACCGTCATCAGGTTGCGGCTCATCTCAAGCCCTGTGCGCAGAGTGGAAGGACCGCCGAATTTTCCATCGTAGTTCTTCGGTTTCCACAGACGGCCCGCCCCGTCCGGCATCGAAAAGGGTGCGTCCATGACCAGCGTCGCCGGGGTGTAGCCGGTATCCAATGCGGCCGCGTAAACGAACGGCTTGAAGGCTGAGCCGGGCTGGCGAGATGCCTGCGTCGCACGATTGAAGCGTGACTGTGCAAAGGAAAAACCGCCAACGCTCGCCAGCACGCGCCCTGTATTCGGGTCCATCGACACGATCGCGCCCTGTACTTCCGGTATTTGGCGCAGGAGATAACCGTTTCCCACCTTCTCGACATAAATGACGTCCCCTGGCGAGAGGACCTTGTCGATGGAGTCGACCTGCCTAATCTTGCCTCCGGCAGCAAGCTTCAATGCCCAACGCATGGTATTTCTGCCGATAAGGCCCGTTTCAGGGCTGGTCGGCGAGTGCTCGGGACCAAGCTTTGCACGGCGCAGTCCGATGCCCACACCTGCATCGGAACAGGAGAGCACCACGGCGAGCTGCCATTCCTTCATATCCGTGAATGTCTCGTGCTTAGCCAACGCCGTCGCCCAGTCTCCGGAAATGTCGATATGCGCGACCGGCCCCCGAAAACCCCGCGCTTGGTCGTAGTCGACGAGGCCGGCGCGCAGCGCCATCAGCGCAGCCGCCTGAAGGGTCGGGTCAAGCGTCGTGCGCACGGAAAGCCCCCCATCATAGAGAGCCGCCTCGCCATATTGCCCCGCGACTTCCCGGCGCACTTCCTCAACGAAATAGTTTGCCTCTGCCATGACGGGGTTTTTGGCCTGAGGCTTAACCCCGAGAGGTCTCGCCATCATGTTGCTTGCCTGCGCGGCGCTAACGAAGCCGTTGCGTTGCATCTGGCCAATCACCCAGTTGCGCCGGCTGACCGCGCGTTCGGGATGCCGGTGCGGGTTGTAGTTGTTGGGTCCCTTCGGCAGGGCAGCGAGATATGCTGCCTCGGCAACGGTCAGCTCGCTGACGGACTTTTCGAAATAGGTCAGCGCACCGGCGGCGATGCCGTAGGCCCCGAGCCCCAGGTAGATGTCGTTCAGATAGAGCTCGAGGATTCTGTCTTTGCTGAGCGAGCGCTCGATGCGGATGGAAAGCACCGCCTCCTTGATCTTTCGTCGAAGGGTGCGATCCGAAGAAAGCAGAAAGTTCTTGGCAAGTTGTTGCGTGATTGTCGAGGCGCCGATCAACCGTTGGCCGGAACCCAGGTTCACGGCATTGGACCAGGCAGCCTTGACGACACTCAGGACATCAATTCCGGAATGGGAGTAGAAGCTCTTGTCTTCCGCCGAGAGAAAGGCTGCCTTCACGCGCTCGGGGATCGCGGCGATGGGCAGATACAGACGCCTTTCCCTGGCGTATTCGGCAATGGGCGTTCCGTCATACGCGTAAAACCGCGTCATGAGCGCCGGCTCCCATTCTGCAAGCTTGCGGTGATCCGGCAGGTCGTTCGCGACTTCCCACAGATAAACGGCACCGATGCCGAAGATACCCAGCAATGCAGCCGAGGTGATGCCGAAGATATAACCGATGAGCTTCATGCTGATACCAATGGTTCAGACCAGACAAAAACTTGACACAGGAATAGGCGCCGTCCGTCGCAGATGCCGCGAAGGTCGTGATTGAATGCATAGAGCGGGATGAAGAAAGTGTGCGGTTTTCTGCTCGAAGCCCGATCTAACCTATTGGAATCGATCACGTTCATGATTTTAGGTCGACCCGGCCTAAGATCATCGTGATCTTGTGTGCCTTGAACTGCGGAGAGAATGGCAGAAGCGATAGCACTCGACAAACGAGCAATCTTGCGGCTAGGCATGAATCAGATTTGGCCTTAACCGAAACTGATTCCATGGAACTCCCAAAACTGCCCCTCAATGCATTGCGTGCCTTCGAGGCATCGGCGCGGCACTGCAGCTTCACCCGTGCGGGACTGGAGCTACGGGTTTCGCAGACTGCAATCAGCCATCAAGTGAAGTCGCTCGAGGATCTGCTTGGCGTCAAGTTGTTCCGCCGGCTGCCCAGGGGCCTTGCCCTCACCGATGAGGGGTCGGCGCTTGCCCCGGTAATGAGCGATGTATTCAAGCGCATGTGCGCGACCCTAAGCCGTTTCGAGGAAGGAAATTTCCACGAAGTCGTGACCGTTGGCGTCGTCGGCACCTTTGCAATTGGGTGGCTCATGGAGCGGTTGCCGGATTTTCATGATGCACATCCGAGCCTGGACCTGCGCATCCTGAGCAATAACAACCGCGTCGATCTGGCCGGCGACGGTCTCGACTTCGCGATCCGGTTCGGCGACGGGTCATGGCATGGCACGGACGCAATGCACCTGTCGGCCGCACCGCTATCGCCAGTCTGCTCGCCTCAGATTGCAGCTCGGCTGAAGGAACCGGTCGACCTCGCTCGAATCGAGCTGTTACGTTCGTACCGATCTGATGAGTGGGCGCAATGGTTCCGGGCAGCGGGAGCCCAGCCTCCAATCCTGCGCGGCATGGTTTTCGATACCTCGCTGGCGCTGGCAGAGGCGGCCGCCCGGGGCTCAGGTGCAGCCCTTCTGCCGATAACCATGTTCGGGCATTATCTCGAGAGCGGGCGTCTGGTGCAGCCTTTCGACATCACGGTTGCAGCGGGTGACTACTGGCTGACATGGCTGAAGTCACGCCAGTTCACCAGGGGTATGATCGCGTTCAAGTCGTGGCTGAAGCAACAGTTGCCCGACCCTTCCGGCGTGCTATAGGCGGCAGCGTGGCGGCGAGGTAGGCACGCCTGCTCTCGCGATCTCTGCCTTCAAGCTGGTCGCCGCGCCCTCATATTAAAGGGCGAGCTCGCTGTCCTTGATGTCGCTGATCGGTGCGAGCATCGAAAGTTCGAACGGGCGCAACGCGCTGCGGGCGGCTGTGAGGTGCGGCCAATCGGGATTGACGAGCGCGCCGCGGCCCAGCGCGATCATGTCCGCTCCTGATTCCATCACCTGTTCAGCGCGCGCAAGATCGTGCAGGCTGCCATTGGCGATGAGGAAGAGACGCGGCGCATGGCGGCGGGCAAGCGACACGAGAGAAATTTCGCCCCCTTCGAAGGCCGGTCGCCATGCTTCGAACTCCGTCACATGAGCGAAATCAGCCGGGCTCTCGGCCAGTGCCTCGAATACTTTCGCCGCGCCCTGTTCCCGCTCTGCCCATTTGTGCCGGAAGTCGTTGACCTTCCCCTGAGAGAGACGCAGTCCGAGCGGCACCGATGGGCCGATCGCCGCGCGCACGGCCTTGAGCACCTCGAGCGACAGGCCGAAGCGAGCGACGATGTCGCCACCCCAACGGTCCCGGCGATGGTTGGTGTAGTCTGTGAAGAACTGATCCAGGAGATAGCCGTTGGCGCCGTGGATCTCGATGCCGTCGAATCCGGCGACCTCGATCGCCAGGCGCGCCGCACCGGCGAAGCCCTCAATCGCCGCGGCGATCTCTGCTTCGCTGATCTCGCGCGGCATGGCATAGGGACCGTCGCCGCGGTAGCCGGTCATCTGACTGCCCTTCGGGCGGATCGCCGAGGGACCGATTGTGTCGGAACGATAAGGATTGCCCTGCGACAGCGCGCCGCCATGCATGAGTTGTGCGAAGATGCTGCCGCCGGCCGCATGGACCGCATCGACGGCGCGGCGCCAGGCATCCGCCTGTTCCCGGTCGGTCAGGCCAGGCTGACGCGAATAGGTCTGCGCATAGGCCTTGTCGGTGTAGATGCCTTCGCTCGTCACCAGGCTGAAGCCGCCGCGTGCGAAGCGCTGATAGTAGCGCACCATGCGTTCGCCCGACACACCAGCGCACGAGGCGCTGATGCGTGTCATCGGCGCGACCGACAGGCGGTTGGCGAAATCGAGACCTTTGAGGCTGGTACCGGTGAAGACCGGTGAGGGGATGATCGCCGGTGCGTTCATGTCAGTGGCTCCCGTCGAGCGCAATCGCCTCGATCTCGATCATTGCTTTTGGCGAATAGAGCGAGGAAACCTCGATGATGCTGTCTGCGGGATAGGGCGCGGAGAACCACTTGCGGCGCAGCTCTACGATCTTTGCGAAGTTTTCCATGGAGCGCAGGAAGATCGTGACCTTGACGACTTTGTCGAGCCCAGAACCGGCGGCCTTCAGGGCGCGATCGAGATTGCCGAAAGCCTGCTCGGCCTGGCGATCGAAGTCGCCTTCGCCGACGATCTCGCCATTGTCACCGATCGCCGCCTGACCCGAAACGAAGACGAAGCCGTTAGCCTTGATTGCCTGCGAGAGCAGGAACGGCGCATAAGGATCTGGCTTCGTGACGACCTGTTCGAGAAACATGGGGTGTCCTTTCATGCTTGAGTCTGTCTCAGCTCGGCACTGTCGCCTTGCTTGTCGAGGGCAATATGTTGGTCCCCTCGTGCATTGACAAAGGAACATTTCTCAGTCGATAGATGAGATGTACTCATGCGTGGGGAAGTGATGAGAAAGCTGCCGCCACTTGGCGCATTGCGCGTCTTCGAGGCTGCTGCCCGCCGGCTGAGCTTCAAGGACGCTGCCGAGGAACTCAACGTTTCCGCGACCGCCGTCAGCCACCAGATCCGCCAGCTGGAGGAGATGCTGAACGTCAAGCTCTTCGAGCGCGCAACGCGGCAGGTGCATCTGACCGCCGCGGGAAAGACGCTGTTTCCAGTGCTGCGCGAGGGCTTGGATCGCTTCGAACAGGCGATCGCAGACGTGCACCGCCAGCAGGCAGGCCAGGTGGCGCGGCTCACTTCCACCGTCGCGTTCGTAGCGAAGCGGCTGGCGCCGCTCGCGGGTTCGTTTCGCGAGATGTATCCCGATTGGACGTTGCGACTCGACGCCTCCAACCGGGCCGTCGATCTGGAGGCAGATGCGGACGCCGCCATCCGTTTCGGTGGTGGGAACTATCCGGGCCTCGTCACGGAGCCGCTTTTTGCGGATCGCTTTGCGCCGGTCTGCGCGCCGAGCCTCGCTCAGACCAGCGCTGCTGATCTCCGGCTTGCGACGCTCATCCATTTCGATTGGGGTCCGGCACGGCGTGACGATCCGCGCGCACCTGTGTGGCGGCAATGGCTGGCACGGGCCGGCGTCGAGGACATTGACGCGAGTGCGGGTATTTCCTTCACCGACGAGATCCATGCGGTCCAGGCCGTGGTGGCCGGGCAAGGGATCGGGCTGCTGAGCCTTACGCTGGTGGCGGAGGAGCTTGCCTCCGGCATCCTCGTCCAACCATTCGAGTTATCGCTTGAAGGCGACCGCTACGATCTCGTCTACAGCCCGCGCATGGCGGACCGGCCTGCGACGCGCGTGCTGCGCGACTGGGTGATGGCGCAGTTCGGCGGCACGGTCCATCAACTCGGCCCACGGCCAGCTTCGCAGCCTCGCGCTTAGAGTAGAGCGTTGAAGCTACGCCCATCCGCACGGAAAACCGTTTCGCCCTTTCCTGGAAGTGCTCTAACGGACCTCAGGCATCGTGACCGGCATGCCAGCCGACAGCGCCTGCAATCGTAGTTCGCTGCCAGTCAGATCAGCAACCGTGCCGCTCGTCCTTGCTTGCGTTCCGCATTGTTGTAATAGGTCGCCGCCTGCGTCACTGACTTATGCAGTGACCGGGTGCATCGCTTCTCGCCGCGGGATACTTAGGTTTGCCGCCCCGGTCAGATAGCCGGATCTTAGGCCATGAGCCGGCCGGGTCGTCAAGTACAGGATCGTCGTCAACGAGGTCATCTACACGCAATCCCGCAACTTCGGACCGAGGCCGCCCGCCAGAAGCAAACGCGGTCAAAATCAGCGCGCGATGACGCACGTCAACCAGCCGATCGCCGGCACAGGCTTCGAGAAGTTTTGCGAGTACGTCGCCGGTGACTGCCTTCCGGCTCTTGCGCTGCCGTGGCCGAGCGCTGGCGAGGACGGCAAGCCGCAGGGTGGATTCCAGCGACGGCGCGCCGAAAGCGCCGGTCAGGCCGCGCCAGCGGGTGAGGATCGACCAGGTGGTCAGCCGGCGGCGCACCGTCCCCGGTGCGTGCGGGCGCAGGGCACGCAATCCGGCCGCGGACCTCCGCCGGCATGCCGTGGGTAAGGTCCTCCTTGCGCTTAACCGGATGCCACAGGTGATGGGCAACGAATTCCGGGGGCAGCGATTCCGGCGCAGCCCCGGGGGAGGGCGCTCCCGTTGCGAGCCGGCACCAGGCCTGGATAGCCGAGCTCCGTGAGCGTATTTTCGACCATGCCCTCACTGGCGAGGTGCTTGAGGGTCGCCAGGTCGTCGTCGGTCAGCAGCGCGGCGAGCTGGTCGCGCCGGTCGAACGGCAGTATGGCGTCGAGCGCCGCGCCGCGGCTGGCAATGGCTGTCGATGGCACGATCGTCATCGCGGCAGCCCGTCTTCGTCATAGAGATCATCGTGGGCCGGCGTCATATCATGTTCCCGGCCCGCTTTCCTTCCGCAGCGCGCAAATGGCGTCAGTCTTGCAGGGTGCCTCACGTGCGACTATATTTTGCCTCAAGTGAGCGGAGATCAACAAATGTTAGCTTTTGAGAATGTTGCCGATGTCTTGGGTTTGCCGGCGAAGGAAGCGGCAGCCCGCTCTCCGCTCGGACTGATTACGCGCATAGAGGGAGGGTTGCCCGTCGCGGCATTGGAGCGCGTGGTCCACCTTCTGGCTCCCAATGACAGCCAGTTCAAGTATCGCTTGGTGCCGAAGGCGACCTATGAACGCCGAAAGGCGACGCTTCGGCTCTCACCGGACGAGGGGATGCGCGTCGCGCGTGTCGCCCGTGTCTGGAATCTGGCGCTGGATGTTTGGCAAAGCGAGGAGGAGGCCCGTGATTTCCTGTTTCGGCCTCACCCCATGCTTGAGGACAAACGTCCGATTGATGTGGTCATTCAGAGTGAGATCGGCGGCGAACTCGTCCTGGAAACCCTCGCAAGCCTGAAGTACGGCAGTGCTGCGTGAGCGCCCAGATTCTTGATCGGACGCTGTCGGCGTTTCGAATAGGCGACCCGAAAGGGACCTATCCCATATTCGACGCAACCGGCTCAACCATAGCCCCGGGGCGCTGGAACACGCCGGCAAGTCCGATCATCTACAGCAGCGGGCACTATTCAACGGCGGTGCTCGAAAAGCTGGTGCATGGCAGCGGCCGATTGCCGCCAAACCAGCACTACGTTGAAATCACAATACCGCGCCGCTTGACCTATGAGGTCTTTTCGCCGTCGGACCTCCCAGGCTGGGATACGATGCCGCCAACAGTGAGCAGGGGATTTGGCGAGCAATGGTGTCTCGAAAGGAGGAGCGCAATCTTGCTGGTCCCCAGTGTTGTCGCCCGGCTCGACCGCAATATTTTGATAAATCCAGCTCATCCGGAGTTCCCTGAAATACAGGTCAGCCTGCATCAGCCGGTTTACTGGGATCGACGCCTCTTCGGATCGTAACTGTGCGGGGCACCGCGCCTGCTCGGCTCAGATGATCATACTGGCCGCTCTGCCCTGTTTACGGTCGGCGTCATCGTCTTTGTTCGCCACCTGCGTGGCGGGCTTTGCTTTTATCGTTTCCGAAGGAGGTCTATCGCGATTTTGCCACTCTCATTGATCAATTTCCCAATCAGGAATTCCAAGGAGGAGGGATCGTGGAAGTCAGCGCCAGTGACAGTGAGCTCGTCGCGGTGATGAGACAGTATTTGTCGCCAAAGCCGAGCTGGAGAGCTTGAAAGCACAACTGGAGGCGGCACGACAGAGCCGGCGAGGCGATCGCGTACTCCACGCTTCTCGTTAGAACGCTGAGCACGCCGCCGACCTGCAGCGCTCGCATCGCCTCAAGAGAGAGAGGGCGTCGCTGATGCAGCGTGCTGAAGTCTGGGGCAGGGCAGCATCGGGTGCTGACGAGCACGATAGATGGGACGCGGAAGCGGAGTTGGAAGAATTGCGGTCGTTTGAGAAGCGGACCGATGCTCTCTTCCGTACTTAGTCACGCTTAGACGATCAGCCGGGCCGCTCGTCCATTCTTCGCTCCGCGTTGTTGTAGTAGCTCGCCACTTGGGTCACCGATTTGTGCAGTGACTGCTGCCTCGCTTCCGGCAGGGAAACACCGCGGTTTGCCGCCTCCGTCAGATAACCGGATCTCAGGCCTTGTCCCGAAAACAGCGCCGGATCGAGGCCGGCTGTTTGCAGCGGGCTTTCAGGGCCAGGTTGCGCCCTCCCGGATCATCTCGTCAGATTGACAAATGTGCTACTGAGTAGCAAATTAGGCTCAAAGGAGTTAAACCGATGAGTGTCAAATCGTCGATTTCGCTGACCGACCAGCAGGATGCGTTTGCCCGTTCGCTGGTGGAGAGCGGGCGGTATTCCAGCATGAGTTCCGTTCTTCAGCAGGGCCTAGAACTGCTTCGCCAAAAGACGGAAACTGAGACCGTCGAAACGGCAGCGCTTGGCGAATTGGTCCAGCGGCGATTGAACGGACCAATGATTTCTGCGACCGAAATGGAAAGCCGCGTCGCGGCAATGATTGAGCGGAAGCGACGGGTTGTTCGTGTGGACTCTTGAATATTCTGAGGATGCCGAACGGGATTTCGAGTTGATCTTCGATCATCTGTTTGACGCCTATGTCGAACTCGGGGACTCGCCTGACGAGGCTGTGGAGCGCACAGCTGAACGGATCCGCAAATTGCGTGTCGAAACCGATCGTCTAGTCGATACGCCCTATATCGGGACTCTGCGGCCTGATATTCATTCCGGAATCCGGTTTCTTCGGCGGGACAAGGCGGCTATTTGGGTTCTACGGGCAGAACATAGCCGCACAATCATTGTCGCGGCAATTTTCTACGGCGCGCAGGACCACATCAGAAATATGCTCGCACGTATGCTTGCGGGATAAGGTCCCTACAGCCCCGAGGCCGTCGTCAGATTGACCCTAAATCGGTCGCGTCGGCGCTGCGATTTGCGGGTCATGGCCGAGCTGCTTTTGCACATTTCTCTCCGCCTTTGGCATGGAGACGCTGCGCGACTTGCCCGACCTCGAATGGTTGGAGGAAGCGGTACTGCTCAGCTCGGCCGGCAGGCGCTCGTAGAAGAGGAGTTCGCGGAGGCAGGTTCGGATGGTGACGACCAGGGCTAGCCCAAGCTCATCTGGTTGCGGCGAACCGGCCAAGTGCACTCCGCTTCCCGCAGAGGGCGGCTACTCGATCATATAGCCCAGCGCCCGATCACCTGCGCGTCGCTTCGCAGCCATGCGGGCCAGAACCGGAACGGTGTTGCGACATAATCAACGACCACGACGTCTTTCTTGTCATCGTGCTGGCGATGCAGACGGCCGATATACTGTGCCAGGGTCCGCTTCCAGGCGATCGGCATCGTCAAGAACAACGTGTCGAGCCGGGCATCATCGAAGCCTTCGCCGATATAGCAGCCCGTCGCAAGGATCAGGCGCTCAGCGTCGTGAGGGACATTCAAGCCGCACTGGCTTGCTTGCGGTCTTTTGCGGACATGCCGCCGCGCAGCACTACGAGATTTCTCACCAACTTTGATGCCTGGCCCGGGCGACCATTCCATTTTCGTTCGCATACCCGCCTATAGCGGCATCGAGTCTAACGGCGAGTGAACCACACAAATTAAGGAAGGCCCCAATCAAATGCCAAACGACACCCGGATGCCCGCCCGGTGTCGGGGCACCTCAAGCGTCCGTTGTTAGACCAGGCGATACCTTGTAGGTTGGAACGACACCCTGGAGATTGGAACATGGCGCTCAAGCGGATGGACAACGTCGGAATCGTCGTCGAAGACCTCGAAGGAACGATTGAGTTCTTTCGCGAACTCGGCCTCGAGCTCGAAGGAAAGGCCACGATCGGAGGAGAATGGGCCGGACGTGTCACTGGGCTGGGCGATCAGCATGTCGAGATTGCGATGATGCGCACGCCTGATGGACACAGCCGGCTTGAGCTCTCCCGCTTCCTCACGCCACCTATCGTCGCAGATCACCGGAACGTCCCGGTCAATTCCCTGGGCTACCTGCGCGTCATGTTCACCGTAGACGACATCAGCGAGACGCTGGAGAGGCTCCGCACCCGCGGCGCGCAGCTCGTAGGCGAAGTCGTCGACTATGAAGACGTATATCGGCTTTGCTACATCCGTGGCCCCGGAGGACTTCTCATCGGACTCGCCCAGGAACTCGGCTGAGCGCGATGTTAAGACAAGTAGCGAAGGGTGACCCAATGTCAGCGAGCGCGTCCGGGACCGACGTGATATAGTAGTTTACTCAACTTTGGTCCGCGATGATCGCTCTGAGTGGCCGACGTGGCTGCACGGGATAAAGGTTCGTAGTGGCAGCTGGACAGGAGCAGGATCATGAAGGACGAGCGTCTCTCGGTACAGAAGTCTCGTCATGATGGTTTCGGCGAACTGCGGGTTCATCTGGCGAGCAACTTTCAGCGCGGCTTCGCATTTATCCTGGAAGGCTTTAAGACCTAATCGAGGTATTCCATGCCGTGAGTTTTCATGACGCAAGCGATGTCGAACATGTCGCGGGGCTGCATCGCGGCGCCGCGGTGTAAACCTTCTTTGCGATGATCTCGCCGGGGGTCTCGAGCAGAACCTGTCGGCCGCGCACCTCCGCTCTCACGGCCGCGTTGCCGGCAGGCTGCGGGCACAAGTCGATCTCGCCAACATTCTCGAAAACAATCTTCAATGTCCGCGATCCATCGGACTCATAGCCGTCAGGGTTGATGTCGAGAGCGTATCCCTGTGTCTTCGGATTCAGATATGGCAGAAGTTGCGGATCATCTAGGAAAATGTCGACGTCGAAACTCTCATGGTGATGGATCTGGAGCATCAGGGCCGTACCGCCCCCAAAAAGTCCAACCGTCGATCATAGTAAGTTCGGAGTTTGCTTGTTCGATGATGCGGCAAGCCTGTTCAAACAGGTCGCTCCATCTGCTGACCGGGTGTTCGACCAACTACGCCGCCCGCGCCAAAGGGAGGGGATAGCCAGCAAGTGCCGAGAACTTCCGCGCTAGATCGGAGGCGGCCATGGGATCAACGTGCATTTCGTCCAGGAACGAGATCTGAAGACTTTCGTCGACCTCGGAAAAGAAGGAAAATGCTGAACGATCGAAAGAGACTGCGCTGGCAGGATCGGAAATCTTCGACGCCAGCTGCTCAGCCGAAAGGGTTGTCCCATAAGCGGCGTTGACAGTGGACAGAACCTTTACTGCAACGATCGACATCTTCCTGAAACATAGAACACCTGGAATTCTACACATACTGCGGCGATGTCTGCGAAACAAGGATCGCAGGCGAAGAGGTAGACTCCGGCGAACTTGAGTTCTGCCGGGGCCGCACGCGACGGCCGCAGGCTTTCCGGATGGTTTTTGTTTCGGCGTTCTGTTTAGGAGGAAGGCTGGCGGAGGAAGGCTGGCGGATCGTTAGGTCAGTCCGGCCGCAACGGCTCTGAAGCTTCCTTCCCGGCCGAAAAAGATCGCCGGAAATGTCGATGGCGACGACATGTCATGAGAACGTGTCGATGGGATCACAATTTATCGACATGTCGCGTCGTCAGCAATGCCGGTGGGCGCAAATTTCCGCCTGCCGACGGCTTCAAAGCACGCTGACGTGGCTCGGATGCCTCGCCACGCAGCATCCCTTGGACTGGTAAGCGGTGCGCCCGCTCCGACCCGCTCGGTCCGGCCGACAGCTCTCCTCCTCGCAGGCCTGTCAGTCACTATGCAGCCCGGTGGATCTTTTCCCGGGCCAGGCTTTTGTCTTTTTCGCAGGAACTCTATCGCGATTTTGCCATCCTCATCGGTCAATTCCTCAAAGAGGAATTCCAAGTAGGAGGGATCGTGGAAATCAGCGCCAGTGACCGCGACCTGATCGCGGTGATGAGACGGTATTTTGCGGCTCAGGCCGAGCTGGAGAGCTTGAAAGCACAATTGGAGGCGGCACGACAGGCGGCCGGCGAGGCGATCGGCGTGTTCTACGATCCCCGCCAGAACGCCGAGCACGCCGCCGGCCTGCAACGCTCGCATAGCTTGAGGGAAGATGACGTCGCTGATGCAGCGTGCTGAGGCCTGGGGCAGGGCAGCATCGGGTGCTGACGAGCACGAAAGATCGGCGGCGGAAGCGGAGCCGGAAGAATAGGGGTCGTTTGAGAACCGAGCCGATGCTCTCTTCGGGCGTAGTTACGCTTAGACGATCAGCCGGGCCGCTCGTCCATTCTTTCGTTCCGCATTGTTGTAATAGCTGGCCGCCTGGGTCACCGATTTGTGCAGCGACTGCTGCATCGCCTCTGGAAGAGGGATGCCGCGGTTTGCAGCCTCGGTCAGATAGCCGGACCTCAGCCCATGGGCCGAAAACAGCGCCGGATCAAGGCCGGCCTGTTCACAGCGTGCTTTCAGGACCAGATTGACAGACTGCGGCGTCAGCGCCCGTCGGTCGAGGTTGCCCCACTGATCGATGCGCCGGAACACCGGGCCGTCCTTGATTTGCGCGTCGGACAGCCATCGCTTCAACACGGTCACCGGCCGGCCGATCAACAGCACATGTTCGTTCTCATCGGCGGTCGTCGTCTTGGTGCGGCCGAGGCGGATCGACAGGCAGGGCAGGGGAGGGGAGTTTTCGTCGGCGGGATTGGCGCGCACCGGCTCCTCGTCGGCGAGATCCTCGACGCGCAGCGCCGCCACTTCCGAACGGCGCCGGCCGCCGGAAGCGAAGGCGGCTAAAAGCAGTGCCCGGTCGCGTGCATCCACAAGTCTATCACCGGCGCAGGCCTCAAGCAGTTTCGTCAGGATATCGAGGGTTACCGCCTTCTTGCTCTTGCGCTGGCGCGGGCGGTTGCTCGCCTTGACCGCCAGCCTCACTGCGCTCTTCAGCGACGGTGCACCGAAGGCGCCGGTGAAACCGCGCCAACGGGTGAGGATCGACCAGGAGGTCAGCCGCCGCCGCACCGTGCCCGGCGCGTGTGGCCCGTCGGCCCTGAGCAGGCGCTCGGCGCGCAATCCGACCTCGACATCGGCCGGCATGCCGTGGGCCGCGTCCTCGGCGCGCTTGACCGGATCCCAGAGGTGATGGGCGACGAACTTCAGGAGCAGTGCTTCCGGCGCCGGCCAGGGGAGGGGGTCGCCGGTGGCGAGGCGGCACCAGGCCTCGAGGTAACCGAGGTCGGAGGCCAGCGCGCGTAGCGTATTCTCGCCCATGCCCTCCTGCGCCAGGTGTTTGAGTGTGGCGACGTCGTCGTCAGTCAGCAACGCGGCGAGCTGGTCGCGGCGGTCGAAGGGCAGGATGGCGTCGAGCGCGTCGAGTTCTTCGGCGCGGCTGGCAATGGGTGTCGATGGCACGATCGTCATCGCGGCAGCCTGTCTTCGTCATAGAGATCATCGTGCGCCGACGTCATATCATGTTCCCGCCTCGGATTTCCTTCCGCAGCGAGCATCCAAACCGCGTCGACCGAAGAGACTTTTCCATCCTCAACCAGTTTGCTGCCCGGGCGGTGGGCCGTGTCAGGAAGAGTCTCTGCGATTTCGTCTGAGGGGGAATCATCCCCTCCCGAAAAGGAGCTGAGCTGAGCTATAGGCCATCCGGCCCGGCACACATAGACTTCGTCCTGCCGGCACGCCAAATCGATCAGCTCTTCCAGCCGTTCTGCCGCCTCCTCGATGTCTATGAATATCTTCATCGGCATCGCTACCAAACCCGTTCATGCAGCACCGCATCGAAGGCGCCGTCGACTGAAACAAGGGCGCAATGTTCGAGCCGCGCCTGTGCGGCGAGTATGCGGTCCCACGGATCGCGGTGATCCCATTCGAAAGCGGCCGCCAGTTCGGCATGCAAATCGGTGATGGCGAGGGTCTGCAAACCGCTAGCCGAGACTGCGGCACGCAACTCCTGTGGTTTGAGATCAAGCTTTTTCAGGCGCATCTTGTTGTCCAGCTCGTAGAAGGAGACAGCGCTGACAAGGATGGTGTTTGCCTTGTCCTCAATCAGCGATCGTGCCGTTAAGGAAAGGCGGTCACTGCCGATTGTCCACCAGTAGACCGCGTGGCTGTCGAGCAGCACCTTCATTTGGAGGTCTCGCGGCCGTCGGGTCCGCCCCGCCAGATGCCGACATCGTCATTCCAGTCGCCGGCGTCGATTGCAGCCTGCTCAGCGTCGACCTCGTCGAACAGGTCATCAGGCAGACCGCGCTGCCGAAGGAGGCCGAAGGGGCGTTTTCCGCCATCGGCCGGCCCGATGCGTGCATAGACTTCGTTGCCGCGCATAATCGTGATTTCCTCGCCCTGGTTGGCGCGTTCGAGCACCTCGGCGAAATGCTTGCGGGCTTCACTGATCTTGTACGTGGTCTGGGGCATCAGGGCCTCCGTCATTCGACGCGTATGGCCACCATATCATTAGTTTGAGAAGCGTACAACCACGATGTACATCTCACTATCGATACTGGGGCCCTATCGATAGTGAGAGGGCGTAAGAAAATCAGCGTTTGAGTGACGGAAGGAAGATCGACGTTAGCTTCTGTTTATGAGATTTAGGACGTTAGTTCATATGGTTAAAGATCTCTGACTTACCCATTTTTCCGTACGTGGGGGTGAGAGAAGAACTGACCGCGAGTCCCAACTAACGTGAGCGCTAAACCGCTCAACGGGAGGTTCGGGGATCGTTTGACAAGCCGAGCCGCAGTTGGCTAACCAAAATTTTCATCCGTCTTTTCTGTAGGTCTGCAACTTATTCTCAACTTCCGAAGACGACGCCAATTTTAGCTTGAGAAACAGGCATGTAAATTCATACGCTGCGCTGTGATTCCGTTGCCTCCAAACGCTGCTAGGAACTCTGAATGATCAAGGACTGGGTAGTCTTGAAACAGGGCGTGCCGCCCTTGCCAGAAGATCTGATGCTGGCGCGAGACAAAGGCGACGTTCTCTTTATCGTTGGGGCAGGTGCATCCTACGCAGCCCCGTCGCACTTGCCCGACTTCAAGGGCCTCGTTGCTGAGATATATACCGAGATCGACCCGTCCATGTCATCGGCCATCGCCGCAGTTCGTGCCGGAACGGCTTGGGACGCGGTAACAGATCCCCTGGATGACAGGCAGCGAACCGAACTCAAATTTTTTGACAGAGGTGAGTACGACGTCGTCCTTGGCATGCTTGAGCGACGTATCGATGGAGACCCTGGCCAAGCAAGCACCTTGCGCACGGCAACCGACAAGGTCCTCAAGCGAACAACGACGCCGAACGGCCTTCACACGTCTTTAGTCCGGCTCGGTCAGCGCTTCGGTAAAACCCTGCTGGTTACGACCAATTTCGACCGCCTCCTGGGCGTAGCGGCGAAGCGCGCCAAGTATTCTGATAGGTCCTTCGCGCTCGGTGAAATCCCGAATCCCAGTCGGCGAACCGACTTCACCGGCATCCTACATATTCATGGCAAGCTGTCGCTCGGGAAAGACCCTGCGTCCGGACTGATCCTTACCGATCAGGATTTCGGTGATTTCTACCTCAGGCGTCATATTGTGACGTCATTCCTCTACGATGCGGCCCGCATCTTTCATCTCGTCCTCGTTGGGTACAGTGCCAACGACTCGCCTGTCCGCTATCTGCTGAATGCGATCGCTGCTGACGAGCGACATTTCGTCGATCTCAAGCCCCGATATGCTTTTGTTGGTTGCGACACTTCGGATCAGCGCACCCCTGTTGAGTGGTCTTCCAGGGGCATAACGCCAATTCCCTACGATCCGGCCCACGGTCACCTGGCGCTCGGTCAGGTCCTGGAGGAGTGGGCAAACATCCTCCCAGAAAAGAAGAACGCCGCGCTCTTGAGGAAGAAGCTCGCGCAGATCGCGGCTACGGATTTCGAAACAGACGTGGGCAAGGCGGCGCAATCCATGCTGCGATATGTGGTGCGCCGGTCGACATCGATCGAAAGGAACGATGTTTTGGTAACGCTTTCGAACACCGGCGCGTCACCGAGGTGGGTGACCTTCGTCAACCAGTTAATCCTTGAGGGCAGAGGAGTGTAGCTCATGCCACGTCGTCCGAGACTGAAGGATGCCGGCGCCTATGTGTACCAGAGCACTCGCGCCTTCTTCGCCGATCGCCTTGCTGAACGTGAGACGCTTCAATGGGCAATCGACTTGACTCACGAGCAAACCACCGAGCAGGCCGCTTTGCGCGACCTCTTCGAGTTAAGGCAGGAGAACCTGAGCGCGGTCTACAAGGAGGCTTGGCGGTGGATTTTCGAATACTGGCAGCGGCCCAATTATGATGATCTCGAAGATCGCTTCTATGTCCGCAGAGCGCTCAAGGCAAAATCGGCACACCCGGAATTGATCCGCATTATCGTTTCCCAGGTGAAGCCATGGATAAATGTCGAAGATCGATCCAAGCGCTCCGCGATCTATGGGGAGAGCGCTTCGAAGACGCCGAGAACCGTGAACCATCTGTTGTCGCTGTCGGTGACTAGCGGCGAAATCCCGCAGCTCGAAGAGATCGGATTCAGCGAAATCGATGATGACAGCTTTCTCATCGAGCTTGCAAATCAACTCGACACCGCGCTGCTTTCCGGCCTCTTTCTGGCGAAGCGGATCGGATTTATTACTGATCGGGCAGACAGCACCAATTGGCAGGTACGGCGCGTCTATTTGGTGCCGGCAGCGCAATATCCGGCAGGAGGGGGCGAGCCGGATCGCCATGCGCGCGGCTTCGCGCCGATTTCCAAGCTGCTTTATTCCCTGATCGAACGGCTAGCCGAGCTTGATCTCGGTGCGGCCAAGCGGATCATCGCCGGTTGGGATCTTGGGCGCTGGAAACTGCATAAACGCCTATGGGCCGCGAGCGCCAGGGACCGGAGACTTGTGGACGCGACCGAGGTGGGCGAGTTCCTGACCTCCCTGACCGACCAGGAGTTTTGGCAGGCGGGTTCTTTCCCGGAGATTGCCGAATTGCGCGCCACGCGTTGGAACGAGCTAGACGATGCCGCCACGAGGTTGCTGGAAAAGCGTCTGTTGCGAGGTCAGCCCTTGGCGATGCTCCCCGCGCGGCTGACCGAGGACGAGGCGTCGGGTGCCATCAAGCGCAACTTGTATACAGAGTTGAGTCGGATCGTGGCCGGTAATGGCCTTCTCTCCGGCGAGGCGATGGAAACCCTAACTGGGATTGAAAATTCCGGCATCCCTCTTCCGCAGATCGATCAAGTTGCAGCTGGCTTCAACCCCGGTGTTAGGATTTTGGCCTCGGAGCGTCCGACTCAACGAGGCTACCACAAGATCGAGCGATCCAAACTCTTGCGCGAGCTCGACAAGGATCTTGCAGGTGACAACTGGAGCGATAGCCGGCAAGCGGCATCCGATTTCATTCAAGAAAGACCTGACCTGGTGGTCGAGCTCCTCGAAACACAAGGCCTGGCCGAAGGAGACTATAGCAATGTCTGGAACGCGCTGGGTTACTATTTCCGCAGGCGTGGCAAGGAAAACGATACGGGTGACACGGAAATGCTCACGGCCGAGCGCTTGTGCACGATGTTGTCTAGGATCGCAGCTCCAACGCTGCGGGTCAGCATCGAGGGGCTTAGCGAATGGCTGTCAAATTGGGCCGCATCTCTCAGGAACAATCCGGCATTTTTCGAGGCTTGGCACTCTTTATGGCCGGCCGCGGTGGAGAATGCCAACCAAGCAGACGCCAGAGAACAGTCGTTGTCGGACAGGGCGCTGACATCTCCGGCCGGACGGATGGCCGAAGCTTTCAAGAGCGTTTGCCCCCCGAGCATAGGGCGGCGGGGCGCTTTAAATGCCGAGCCGTACGCAAAGGTTCTCAAAGAGATCGAAGACAGTACAGGCGACGCTCGTCTGCAGGCCAGGTATGTCATGATCCCAGCAGTCTCCTATTTTCTGCTCGGGGCGCCTGATTGGACAACCCGAAACCTGATAAAGCCCCTGGCGGAGGCGGAGGGCGCCGAATTGGAACTCTGGACGGCCTTCATCCACGGCGGCATGCCCTACCGAGACGTGGTTGAGGCTTTGGCACAGCCGATTATCAGGGCGGCGATCAACCCCACGCTCTCTGACGATAGCCGTGGAGAACTCGCATCGGTCGTTCTTTGGTCCGCGATGAGCGACCGCTCCAATGGGAAAGAACCGGTGTTCGCCGGCGCTTCGATCCAGCAGCTCTTGCGGATGGGCGGAGAAGTCGCACGTATTCACGCGATCCGGACGATGGAGGACTTTCTTCAGTCCAATGAGGCCAAAGTCCAAACTGCTCCGGAGGTCAGATTCGACAAGGTCGTCCAGCCACTGTTTGAGGAAGTTTGGCCCAAGGAGAAGACGCTTGCCACGAAGGGAACGTCCGATGCGTTCGCATCGCTTCCGGTTGCTGCAGGAAGGCGATTTGCCAAGGCGGTGCATATGGTGCTGCCCTATATGGCACCTTTCGACTGCTGGTCGCTCTCGGAATTTCGGATCTATGATCGTTCCACGGACGAGCGTGACATCACCGCGGTAAAGACAAAGGAAGACGCCACCGCTTTTCTTGTGCTTCTCGATGCCTCCGTAAGTGGTGCCGAAGGTGCGGTCGTGCCGTATGGCCTCGATAAGGGGCTGGATCACCTCAAACAGATTGCCCCGAGCCTTGAGAGGGACGTGGCCTTCCAGCGACTACTTGCATTAGCCCGTCGCTGACGGGGACGACGACCTCTCAAGGGACGGCGGGGCGTGGACGTCGCACCTGTCCGATATCCGTCGGATGCTAAGTGGAAAGAGTTCCTTGTGGCAAAGGCTCATCACTCGAGCCCCCAGTAGCCCCATCGACGTTCCATTCAACGCAGTTCGAGTTTTGCCAGGAACTCGTCCCACTCTCGCTTGGTCATAGCGGTGTCGACCCGGTCGATGCGTTCGCCGGCGAGCATGCGCCGCAGCGCCTTAACCGCCTCCGCGGAAAATGTCGCGGCTTCCAATCGATGCTCGCGAAACGCTTCATAGGTCAGCGGAACCCAATTTTTCAGAATGTCCAACATTATTTCTGCGTACACTCTGATCTCGTATTGCGCGTGTGGATCGGCGCGCAGGCGCAGAAAGTGCAACAGATTATGCAGGTCAGTTTTCCAGTACCACTGGGTATAGAAATTGAGCGACAAGTTCATCCGCGCAAGCTCGCGCGCAAGCCCTTGGTGGTCATCTCGAATAGGCTGACCGCTTTCATTATGGTTTAGCAGATCGAGATAGTGATCATAGTTGCGTTGCGCATCGTCTGTAAGAATGCGCAGCACCTGCTCCGCCTCCTCGGCCCCCACGACCTCGCCGCGCCCCTGACGATTTTGTGCCGATTGTGCTGCCAAATGCTCCGGGGCGGGAATGTAAAACTCTCGATCGAGGATAGAATAGCGTGCCGAGTATTCGTTCACGTTTGCCATCCGATGGCGGATCCACTGGCGGGCGACGAAGATCGGCAACTTTACGTGGAACTTGATTTCCGCCATTTCGAACGGTGTCGTGTGCCAGTGGCGGAGCAGATAGTGGATCAGGCCACGATCTTCAGAAACTTTCTTGGTGCCTCTTCCATAGGAGACGCGCGCGGCCTGCACGACGGCGGTGTCATCGCCCATATAATCGATGACACGTACGAACCCATGGTCGAGAACCGGAATGGCTTGATAAAGAATGTCCTCAAGTCCCTCGGATACCGTGCGGCGTGTCAGTTTCGTAGCATCGCGCGCCTCCTTGATCTCGAGCGATTGTTCGTCTGTAAGAATGGTCATTGTATCTCCGGTCTCCGGCAAGCGTTGGCATACCTTAGCCGCTTCAAGCCCAAGGAAAGTCGAAATGCCATCTCTTATTGGCTCCAGAACGAGGCGGGATCGAAGCGGTCGTTGATGCGATAGAAATAGATCGTGCCCGAAGCCTTCACCTCGTTGACCACATATGTGGTCGGGGCCCGGCAAACGACCTGTATTTGGTCGTCGGCGAGAGCCGCGATCGCAAACGCGACGGCATGGGTCTTAGGTCCGATCGCAAAACACGTGGTGCCAGCCGAACGGTTTTGAAGAACGCTGAGTGCGACGGCAGCGATTTCGTGCAGCTCGAATTGTTCCTGCCTGACGCCCGGGAACGCCGTCAGTTGCTGAAGCGCCGGCCGCTCCCTATCGATTACCGATGATGGCAGTCGACGGTACCCTTCGGTAATGTGATAAAGGACCAGGCCGTTCGGCTCGAAACGGTCGACGATAGGGCTTGCCTGCGTGAGTTCGGCGCCAACAGAAATATAAAGATTCCTCCTATCGGGGACGTAGTCTTCCGATTCAAGATAGGGGATTTGAGACGTCGTCCACTCGCCTTCCGAGATCAAACCGAGTGTCCGACCAGCAGGATCGACGGGCGCAGCGCTCATCTCGTATTTCTCCGCCTCCGCATAGACGAGGTCGATCGAGGTAAACAGTTCGCGGCGGAACCCCAGTCCAAGCAGAAATAGTAAGTAGCGCTTGGGAATACACGTCATGTCCATCAGTACGCGCAAAACGCGGCCCTTCGTGCGCGCGACCCTGAAGATTTCCTGCTCAAGCGTCCCGGCATTGGCCGTAAATTGTGCAGACCGCTCCATATCCAGAAATCTGCAATTGGCAATTGCTCCTTCAATCGTGGCGCGATGTATGCTTTTTCGACCGTCCATTTCGGTATCAGACGACGCGAAATGAATGATCAAAACTTCGTCGCTGCGCCCCACAAGCAGCGGGCTACAGGCGTGACAGCGGCTCTCCCAGCTAACAGCCCCAATCACGAGATCATATTGTTCACGGAGGATACTTTGATCGCTGAGGATCGTCTGTGATATGCTGAGCGTCCCGATAGGCGTCTCGTCAATCATCGAAAGTCGGAACCTCGTGAGCAAAAGGGAGCGTCAGTTGCGAACTCGACGTAGATCGGCGTGCGAACTGCTTCGCCCAATCGTCTGCATCGATTTCAGGTGAACCGATGCAAACCTGATAGAGGGTGTCTTCAGTCAGCTTCACGGGCTCGTATGCCCCTCTGTACGAGAACATGAAGCGGGGCGCGAAACGTCGATGCAGCCGAAAGCCGGAGATCTTGGGGGCGTCGTCGACCTCTCCGTTATTGGCGCCCCGCTTTGATGTAGTGGCGCGCAGATATCCTGACAATTCGGCGCGGTGGATGATCTGGTTGATGAGCTCGATCTGGATGGCGTTTGCTGGATAACTGCGGGCCGGATCAATGAAGAACAGCCCCCGCTCGGCAGTCGCCAGAGACGAGGGGTCCTCGAAATTCGCCTGAAGATGGTGGGTTAGACGCCCGAGGACCGTGATGAAGCGCATAACGGCTTCGGCATTGGAGTCGGTCAGGATACCGATGCCGTCATAAAAAGCATCGCTTGAGGCGTAGATGCCGTCAGTCTGTGTCTTGGCGGAGATCTTCGATCCCGAGCGAGCGAACTTCTGAAGGATTTCGTCCGCTGAAAGCGTACCACGGTCCTTTGCGAACCGGTCGAAAATTTCCGCCATGATCTCAAGGAAATCGCGGATCGAGCCGTCGGCTAGGGACGTGATCACGCTCACCCCAGACATCGGCAGCCGGCGGAAGCCGAGCCGGTTTGCAATGTGGAGCATCGCGCCAACACTCTTGCGTCGCATCCAGGCCTGCTGGCTTCTGGCCTTCATCGCCTTTGCGTTCTTTGCAATCCTGTTGAAGTCCTCCGGACGCGAAACCGCTGAGAAGTTCTCCTTTTGCCCGGTCCAGTGCCAAAGCACATAGGCCTGATAGTAAGGGAGAGCTCCCGAAGGCGTGAGCTCAAATCCGTATTGGCTGAGATTGAGCCCGTGAAGGAACTCGGCGGCTTCGCGCAGCTCCCGTGCGAGCGGGCTCGTGGAGCGCGAGGTCATCGTTCCGATGATGTCGTTTACTACTACCGTCCCGAGGCGCGCTTTAAGCGAGAAATAGCGCTCGACCTCGGGACCTGTAACCGCTGGACGGCGATCTTGCCCCAGAGAAAAATAGACCCTCAGGCTGGCGACTGCTTCGCAGAGGGCCTGAAATTCTGGCCGGTCTCTGTCGTCGAGCGACACGACCCGCCGATCGGCGTCGGTCAAAGGCTGTTCATCTATAAAGGTCTCTCCGGCCTCAACCGCCTCTCCAACCGAGCAGATGACCCACGAAATTGGAAACTTGCTTTTGCGCACCAGCGTATTGACCGATTTTCTCTGAAGCGGGCTCATCACTTCACAATCGTCGAGACAGAATTTGAAGCCGAGCCTTTGGCCGCCGACGAGTTCGGTATGGACAACGGTTTGCGAAAGGCGCTCGATCACGAAGGACAGAAATTCATTCGGCTCGCAGGCGGGGAGCTTGTCGACCAAGCTCTTAACGTAACCGCGGCCGCAGGCCTCGTTCATTCTCCTGACCATACTGCGAAGCGCCCGAGACAGATCGACGAAGGTTTTCGGCGGCTGCTCCGTGAAAGACAATACTTCCGGGAACTCCGCCGTCGTGCTTGCGACGATCGACAGCTCACTGCTCGCCGACAGGGTCAAAACGCCCTCAACGCGCAACGTGTGAGCGGCTGAAAGTGCTTTCTCGACGGCGATCAATTCGAGGGCAAGAGAATAGAAGCGGAAGAACTCGTAGTCAGGACGCGGCGAATCCGGAAAAATTTCGGACCAGCGCATATAGCCCATTGAGCCCGAGACGTGGTCCGGCAAACGTATGTAGACGCCGATGTGGTTGAAGTCGGAGATGGTTTTCTGGATTCGCAGAGAGGGATTGGACAGCAGATCCTCCCAACAAATGCTCCTAAGAAGCGTGGTCTTGCCACTGCCTCTGCTTCCATACACGAACACCGACTTGTCGGCCGCCAAAAGCGTCGCCGTTGGGGTAAACCATATCAGGGGGGAGCCGGAACTTTCATGCTCCCATCGCGTTGGCCGGAAAGGGTTCACCACGGCTACCACCTACTTCTCCGCTCTCAAAATCCAATGCGTCGGCGAAAGATCGTAGTTGTCGATCGTAATGCTGCCTTCAGCCTGCAATTGCTCGACAATGATCGTCAGGCGCTCTTCGTCCAGTCCGTGCGCCTCATTGAGGAAATTCTTAGTCAGTTCGGGCCAGTATATTTGCCCGACCTCCAGAACCTTCCCGTAGATAATACTGGTGTTGCGATCGGAGCTACGCTTACGCCCATTGTTCAGGGCGATCGATATTGTGGTTTCGCGCTTCAGGATTCCGGATTTGTCGACCCGGTAGGGGGTAATATGGCAGGCAAGCGGTACTGCGTTCTCTCCGAACAGAATGTCGACCAAATTGAAGCCTTTGGGAATATCGGGGGCACTGATTGAGACCACGGGAAAGCCTCCCGGAAGCTGCAGCACCTCGATGGGATCCTCGTGGATGTGACCATGCAAATATATCACCGGCCGCCCGAGCTCTCCGAGGGCGCCACGCAGCGCCCCGCCATTAACGAGCTCAGTGTAAGGAGCAAGCCGCGGCCGTCGTTGCGGGAGCAGGTTATGGTGGGCGACGAGCACTGGGATAACGGCGCCCGAAAGGGTTTCCATTTTCGTCACAACGCTCTCGATCGTTTCCTCCGAAATCGCCGGCGTATCCAACTGGCGATCGTAATAGGCCCGGATCGCGGCGTCGGAATCCGGCCCGCTCATCACCGTCTTGATTGCTGTGGCAATCTGGCTGCGAAACTCGGGCGGAATGTAGCTTTCTTCACCGCAGCCCCAGCAACTGTTTAGAAGAAAGAGCGCGATTCGGGCGTTGCCTTTTTCAACCGATCGATGCGTCGCCTTATTGACGGGCAAGGGGGGAAGGCCGGCGCGGGTTAGGGCTTCCACCAAAGGCGTAAACTTCGTGGTGATGCCGGGTTTAAGGGCCAGCGTGCGGTTGATGTCATGATTGCCGGGAACAATGCCGACCGGAACATCGCGATGTAGACCTTTTGAGCCGATCTGCAATGCGCTAGCGATGTAGTTTGAGCATGCTTCGTAGCCGTCGAGCTTGCCGTAGTCAGTCAGATCCCCCATAAAAAGAACAGCGTCGACACCTTGTTCCTTGATGATTTCATAGATGCGCCGGAAGACGGTCTTAATTGGGCTACGCGAGATGATGTTCTTTAGATTCAACGGAAACGTGGTGTCTTTGTCGTCCACGAAGGCCTTGTTTCCAGCGTTGGAAACAAGATGAAGGTCGCCGATCTGCAACAGCCGAACTTTTGGTAGCACGTTTTATCCTCGCCCGCAGATTGCATATCGTCTTGGCGATCGTGTTTCAATGTAAAGGCGAAAAGCGAGAAATTTTTTCAGTGCAAAAACGAGCCCCAACTATACCGGCTTCGAAAAGCTCCGGGTTAGCATTGAGACGCGGCGCCGATAAAAGAAACTTTGATCGACCTCGCCGCGTATAATTCAGAACGCAAGTGATCGCGGGGGCGGAATGAAGAGAGATATCGCGAACGGGCGCGACGATCTGTTTGTTAAGAAAGTAGGCAAGTCTACGCTTGCAGCATGGGAGCCATTTTGGGAAGTGCTGGGAATTTACTTCTCATTCAACCACCAGGAGATTGACGACGAACATCCGGAATGGCGAATGATGTGGTTGAGCCAAGTGACGTTGCTTCGCGTTATTGGCCACGTATTGGCGAAAGTAGACGTCGACACCTCGACCGCTCATAAACTGACCATCGATGCTAAATGGGCCGAGTGGAAGGCGAAAAGAGCGCACAACTGGGTGTTTTGGGACTTCATTGAGGACGAGCGCAACAATCTGCTCAAAGCGTATCGATTCGGTGTCGAAGTGGATGGACATGGCCTTTTTCACGACACACTGGACATGGATGGCCATCTGCTTTTACGGGAGGCCATTTACTGGTGGCGAGATCAACTCGAAGAGATAGAGATGGCGATCTGAGCGCATAAAAATCTCCGCGATATCAATGTAAATAAGATATACGGTGATCCCGCGACTAGAAGGATGCAAAGTCGACTGGCGGCGGTCACGTCATCGATTGTCTCGAAAGGGTGCGGGGAGCCGACATCCCAAGCGAAGGCGCGTCCCACCAATCCGGTCCATCGCAACGGTCGCAAGACTCCCTCGACGTTGCAAAGTCAGGTCAAATTGAAAGATCGGTGTCATATGGCACTTAAACGGGGTCTTCCTCACTTTGAGTGGTGATGATTATTGTTGAGCGGCAGCATGCATGCCCTGAGCAGCTCGGCGCCAGCTCGGCCATACATCGCTCGCTTGATTGTCTTCAGGCGGTTGATTTGGCCTTCCGCCTGACCGTTGCTCCACGGCAGTTCGATGGCGTTGTAGACTGCATCAAGATCGCGGTGCAGGACGCGTGCGAACCGCTCAATTGCGACCAAGCCCGAGTTAAAGGCATCGCCAATCCAGCTGTCGAGCTTGCCCGGATCGCGGCTGATTCCGCGGAAGCGCATAGCTAGGCTGCGCATTGAAGCGAACTCAGGCGAGCCCTGTTTCGAAGCATCGACCCTTCTCGCCTGGCTGATCGTCAGCATGCTTCGCGCCTTCATGCAGAGGGCAGCTGCGATGCTGCGACTACCGGCGAGATCACATGGCCGGTGTCCGGATCGCGTATCGGGACAGCATCGTGGACTGGTTGACGCGATATGATCGGAACGGGCGACGCACTGTTCTTGACAGACCGCTCGGCGCGGCGCCTTCTAGCGAGAAGCCGCTCGAGATTCAAGAAACTGCCTGTGTAGCCGCGCTGTTGATATCGTGGAACAGATGCCGACCGCAGCGATTGCCATCTTTCCAGCACGCGGCGAGAAACGCCTCGAAGTATAAAGGGGATGTTGGCTTCAACGCCGACTTCTGTCGGTCGGGTGGCGTGTCGAAAGTCAGCCATTTCGCGATGCTGCGCCGGCCGTAGCCGGTGCGACGTGCGATCTCCCAACAGGACGAGCCTTCTTTGTTCAAAGCGTGCACAGTATCGAACACCGCCTGCCGTGATTGTCGATGAGCGTGACGCATCCGGCGCCGGTGCGTTGCGTTTACGTGCGGATCATCCTGAATCAGAGCGATTGCGCGCTCCCGATACTTTTTCTGGTCCAGTGGCGCGGCCGGAAAGGCTCATCTGCTCCTCGATTGCGACCCACAAATTCTGCATGAGATGGAACGATCAGCGATTTGACGCGCCTACGGCGCACCCTCGCGAGCAGCTTGTGCATACAGCCCGCATCGGTCTCGGCTCACAATCTCGACAGAAGGGTGCTGCTCCAGCCATCGCGCGACACTCGCCACGCTCCGGTCCTCAAGGATGTCGACAACCGAACGGCGCTCCAGGTCGACGATCGTCGTGCCGTAGCGCCACGATCGCCGCCAGTTCCAATCATCGATGCCGACGACCCGGATCGTGGCGTCGCGATGAGCACGCGCGGCATCCAGCTTCAGCTGCCGCAGGATCGTGTCGTCGCTGACCGGCATGCCGTGCCGTCGCATCAAGAGCTCGCCGGGTCGGCCGCCGGCGCTATGGCCGAGCAGACCGACAATCTCGGAGACCCTCCTTGTCCGGCGCGCATAAGGGGAAGCAATCGTCGGCAGTCGGTCTGTGAATCTGTGAATGTTTGTCGTTCACATTTTTCATGCGCGCACCGCCAGCGGCTCAACCGAAGCTTCACCTTTACGGTCTTGCCCTGGACCGATGGGATCGGCGCCTCATCTGGAGGATCTGCGCCGAAACAAATAGGGAAGGTACCAGCCTTCACCGCACAGGATGACA
The DNA here is from genome assembly GCF_056739175.1 of Ensifer sp. R1-3. Taxonomy (NCBI): domain Bacteria; kingdom Pseudomonadati; phylum Pseudomonadota; class Alphaproteobacteria; order Hyphomicrobiales; family Rhizobiaceae; genus Ensifer; species Ensifer sp. R1-3. Next base: position 1,150,112 of record NZ_CP096517.1, on the reverse strand, counting down.
CGCCGCCGGTGGCCTGTAGCTTCGCGGCGCGGCGGCGGAGCGCGGTGAGCCGGGAAGCACGGCGGGCGCGGCGCGAAGCGATCAAGGGAACGCAAGAAGACGAGGCATCCAAGGCGAGGATGACGGAGCGCCGTCGGAAACTCTATCCCGTTCCTGCCGATGATATTCACTTAGTCATCTGCTGCCGAAGAGCCCGTAACCGATAGCTACGATAAGAGCTACCGAAAGGGGAATTAAGTTGATCCACTTAAGTGTATAGTTGTATAGAACATATTCACGGATACCCAGCGAGGCCGAGTTCTCAAATTGCGCCTTCAGGTCTTCAGCAATATATTTCGTTTGAATCCAGTCCAGCGGTCGCCTCCTCCACACGCCTCGTTGGAGGATGCTTACCTTCTGTCGGTGGACGCTAAAGTACTTGTGGTAAAATGTCGCCAGAGCAGAGGCCGCAAGAGATATGATGCATATCGTCACTGTTGATGTGATGACGGCCCACGCTTTTGTGACCGCGCCTGCGAAGAAGGGCGTGTTCCCAACGAGCATCACTGCTCCGAATACAGCGAAGTTTGCCTTAGTTATGTCTAGAATCGTGCGCTCCGTATCGAAAAGCTTATCGCCTTCATACGCGTACAATTGGGCGAATATTGCCGTTTCCGCCAAATCAGCTTTCGGGTATTCGGTACTGGCTAGTGCTTCTATAGCACTTCTGATATCTTCATCTGAGGTTGGCATAGCTACCCACTAGTCAGCGAATGTCTCAACCTGCGAAGTACCTCGAAGCTGGCATCAGGGCCGTGGTCTAAGATAACGAGCACCATGGTGATCAGCCTCAAAGCTTCCGCGCCAAGTCATTTAACCGCTGGAGAGTCACGTCGATTTCGCGTCTGCTTCGGGATACTGACCGAATCAGTGCAGCCAAGCGCTCCAACTCACTTATGACCTGGGCTGTTATGCTAGTCCCCTCCAGGTCCGTAGTGGTCGCATCCCTCTGAGCGCGTCTAGTCATTTCAGGAATGCTGGGGGCTAGGTGGGTTCCCGACAGTCGGTCTTGGCGCGCTCTCAGACTATCTGGGTCTGCTGGTAACGTATTTGGCTCCGGTGGCGAAGCAGGCGTTGGAACGACCTCTTTAGGCTTAATCTTCGTCTCAGACTTCGATGCCGCGTCGGGCGACCGCTGGAATGCTAAAACCTGCTGCCGAATCGATTCAATGAGCGAAAGCGACTCCGGGGAGATAGGGTCCCGCCTCGTTAACTCCGCGAGCCTTGCAAGTGAAGCTAGGATTCTCTGTCCTCGAGTCGAGGATTGCGGATCAGTGTCAGCCGATTCCACGCTTGAACTCCCCGAAGGCGCAACGCCCGATGCCTCAACGCGGTAGCACACCATGGCCGTGAGGATCGCCGCCGAAATCGTTCGGAATGCAGTTGGGCAGTTCACTTTCGCTCCATGTCGAGAATTTTCGCCATGTCGTCTATGTCAGTTTGCAGTTGCCTAACCTTCTCCCGAAGTTTATGACCTGCTGGTGGCGCAGCTACCGCCGTGGGAGCGATTTCAGCCTCTTCGAACCTAATGACACGCGGTATGATGTCTTCCGGGCTCCCACCTCCTACCAACGTATATCCAGTAGCGATCCAGCCCCCTGCATTTGCAGCAGACGGACGAACCGCAAGGTAATCTCCCCACCTCCCGTCAATTGGTCCGTTGGTTCCGCCGGCACTCTGCTGGAGCATCCAAGTGTAGCTACCGTCATGCGCCTCCTTTAAAACGCCGACTGCATGGCTGGGGTTAATTCCTTCAATGCCGCCACCGCCATAGTGGAGAGAAACCCCAACCGACCCATTGGCGCTCACCGCCGTATATGGGTAGGCAAATGCGTACTCATCCGACCAGATGTGCGCCTGTCGAAGCCGATCATCGGGGTCTGCGGCATCCAGGTCAATTATAGCGATTCTAACGTGAGGGTGGCGGAAATTGCTGTCCTGCGCGGCAGTCCAGCCAAAGCCCAGCGAACGCCCCTTTGCCCACCCCGCTGTCATGCGAAAATCGGTTCGCCTCAACCATTCAGTTCCGTCGAGGGCAATCGACTCACGTGCAGCATTGCTCCACTCGTGCACTGCAAATTTGTGCCGCACTATTGTGTCGCTGTTCTCGGCCCACTCGAACACAACGATACCCTTTTCGAAAGCAGCAAAGTCGTGCGAACCGAAGTACATCCCGCTATTAGCTCCGTGTGTTGGTTTTAAGCTAAACCCGTCCTCCGCATCGAAGATCATAGGAGAAATGGGGCGACCTTGTGCAAGGTCATCTAATTCGATCCGGACTACAGCTGCTCGGGCAAAGCTATCATCCTCGGAAAAGGCTGTTCCGTGTGTTGCGAATGAGTTCGTTGATACATAGAGGTGCTTCCCCGTGATGGCTAAGTCTGCATAGTCGAACCATTCATCGTCCCACCCGCCTACATTCAAGGGTGAAAGGTCGTAAAAAACCCACTTTTCCGCGGCGATTGCGTCTCCGGAGGCCACTGCGACGCGACCAATGTTCTGATGCCCGTTTTGGACATATTGCAGATACCAGATGAGCAGATCGCGGGTCGGATCGTAAATTACGACCTGGTCACAGCACCACTCAAAATCGTCACTGGGAAAGGCCGTTGACGGATTGCGAAAAGAATAATTTTGCCCGTCGTCTTTAGAGATACTTGCAAACCAGTTTCCTGCGGCCAACACGATGCCGTCTTTAGTGTCTGCGACACTCGGCTCCGTTACAGTACTTGTTAAGCCACCTGTGACCGCATCCCTCAGCGGGGCACTGTAAGTGATGACAATGGGGCTATCCGCGCCAGCATCTATTGCGGCTACTCTTGTAGGCATGCCTTTCGGGACTGCGGGTAGAACAGCGAACGGAGCCCTGGGCGCCACCGCAATGGGGGCTCTGATCAGGTGATGGTCACGCAAGTCTGCCTGCCGCCTATTCACCAGAAAACCTGGGTTCGGAGGCATAGCTGCGGCCACAAGCGACGGAGGCAATGTCCGTGGTGGAATTGGTGCGGCTGCCGGCCGCGCCTGTATATTCTGGGAGAAGGCTACACCTGCTCCAGCTAGGCAGATCGCAAATCCAAGCAGAATGGGCTTCAGTAGCTGCATTTGCTCCTCCTCTCTTTTTGCTGCTCGTTGATGCCAATTGGAACTGGAGACACGAAACCTGAGGTACAGTACTTTACTTAAACACCGAAGATGCCCCCAACGTCTTGCTCATCCGGTGAAGCTCTATCGCTTCTTCGATTGCAAGGGCATTCCTCTTTTTTGTTGGCTCAGGGATCGCGGCACTGTCGTTTTCGAGTTCATCCTTCTTGATTTCCTCGAGAACTTCAGGCGCGCCCGAAATGGCGTACCCTCGATACGCCTGCACAGCGAGGTCTTCACTTGCCGACTCAACGTCTGCGGCATCTAAAACGGGTTCCGACAGATCCGGTGGCTGGTTTGTTGATGGGGGCGTTGGTTCCAGTCGATCCAGCCAGAAGTCTGTATTCTGAGCTTCCCTCAATACTCTAAAATCGTCCACCGGCAGCCCTAATCTATTTGCAATTACACCGATGGCTAATGTTGCAGCCGAGCGTGCCGTTATGTCGGCCTCAGTGGGACGGTGTACCTCTGATTTCAGGAACTGTTCGAGAACAGGAATTGTGTCACGTGTACCGATAACGCCAAGGGTCGCCGCTATGTTGTTTGCAAAATTGCGGTACTTCGGATCCATCAAAAGTTGTTCTGCTAAAAGCTTCTCCCCCGCATAACGGGCAGCTTCCTCCTGAGGAAACCGGGAATGTGGACGTCGTATAAATTCCTGGAGAGAAGGTCGGGTAGCCTTATCCCTGTCACGCTTCTCAACTTGGGTAAGATCGATGCCAGCCTCAGCAGGTAATATCGCAGCCTGCGCCGCTAAGGGCGCCGCCGCCGGCACACTCGTACCTGCAAAGACTCGGCATTCAGGCCCATTCAGTACTCTGTTTCCCACGTCGATTCCCGCCGCCATAAGAGCTAGAGAGTCGACGTCGTTATGACTCAAGCCAAGAGTATGGCCGAGTTCATGTAGCCAGGTTATCGGCTCCATGCTTGTATTCCAAGCGTCGGGCATGCCGGGGTACCGCCTCACCACCGCAAAGCCGGTGCCGCTCACGGGCGCGCACCCTAAAGCGCCGCCTGATTGCAACAGAGTGCCACACCACAGGATGCGCTTTACAACTTTAAGACACGGGTCTTGCTTAATCTGTGTAAAGTCCAGCTCATCGCGGATTCGCTCTGGAAACTCCGAAGTGAAGCTCGTTACGGAGTCCCTTCTCTTCAAGGAAAGGTCGCCGCAGGCTGCATTATTCTGCCCTGCTTGGGCCAGTATTGCCGTTGCCCGGGCCAGAATATCGTCCACCTCAGAGTCTGTGATAGGAATGCTATGGAAGTGCTTTACACAAATGTTGTGGATGTAAGCAGTGATGGCTGGTGCTTCTGCTTGCGCGAGGCAGAGGCTCGTGCTCAACATGAGCACTGCCGGAGTTGCAGAAAGGAAAACGAGCCGGCCCCCACCAGTCATGGCAAGGCTCCTGTTAACAAGAATTTGCTTGATTATGCCTGATGAATATTCAAGGTCAAGGCGGTTGTTAGACCAGCAAACTTCTATGCAGGCGCGAGGATGGTTACCGCCGCGCGGAAGCAGGAGCGTCGCCAACAAATCTGAAGTGAGACGCGGGGTCGCGGCAGGCTGAGGAGACCATTCGCAACAGAAGCCCTGACGCCCGTGTCGCGGCGCGTCAGCAGATCTCTGCGGTGGCTGTCGCCGACCTCTTCGCTCTCTGGCAGAAGAACCTGCCGCGCGAGATCAACGGCTTTCGCTGTCACGACCCCATAAGCTTGCCTTCCGTCTGGCAAGCTATAGGGCAGTTCAGTCCAGTTTGGGCGGAAGGCTGAATTCTGTTGGACTTAGGTCCAGCCTTTGTACGAAGCGTTCGACGTCGGCAGGGCGCAGTACGACCCCAATTCCCGCATCAAGGTCCCTACCTCGCGGAAGTTCGCGCGCTTGGACATCTGTAAAGCTCGGAACTCTATTGTTGGGCCAAACCTCAATCAAATCGAGTTTAATCCGTTTCGGTTCGAGGATGACGCCGAGTGAGTTTGGATCGAGCCGGTAGGCTGACGTCGCAAATATTTCGCGGGCGTTCGCAGCGTTGGCATCAATACTCTCGAGCGAGCCGTCGACAGCTCCGGTGGGCAAAACATCCAGCGTTGCGCCATCTGAGGTCTTCAGGTTTCGGGCGATCGCATTGAATTTTCCCATGGCGACAGCCAATGTTTGAGGGTCTTCGAGATCAAGGGCTGGCTTCTCTACAGTAGCTGTGACGACCCTCGGCGTTGACAAGCAAGTACTACCGCCGCTGGGTGAAGACTGACATTGGTATTCGTTGACGACTTTTGCCTCCAGCGTCCAGCCAGGACCATAAGCAACGACGGCCCAGTACAGGGCTTTTGCCTTCCATCCAGGCACTCCATTAGCACGCATGCCATAATAGAAGTTCCGATGCGTATCGTGAGCTGTGCGGCTCTTGGTCTCGCAAAAGTAATCATGAATGACAGACGCCTTGAGATAAGCGCCCTCGAACGGGCCTCCAATGATTGACCAAAGTGACTGCGGGATTGAAGCTCCATCCACTTTTGCTCCCTTGGGAACGCTCCACTTCAGCCCGTTAGGATCATCGAAGCTGAACTCATTTGAGAGTTCAAACAGGGGACGCTCGGCTGCATCAATGAACTGTCCCACCGGGCCGCTAGAGAAGGTCCCAAAGAACTCGGCCGCTTGACCTTTAGCGACTCCGAAAGCGAGTAAAACAGCGGCAACGGACAACTGCTTGGAAATACTCTGTAGCCTTTGGAGCTGCGCTGGCGACACATGTCCCATGATAATGACCTCCTTTCGGCCGGATCAATCAGAAGCCTGGAAGTAATTGTTGCAAGTCATTTCTGTTGAGGATCTGGATATTGCGGAATTGAAGCTCGTTGATCGCCTCGTTCGCATTCTTAATAGCGCTTGCAGCCTTGCTGGGGCGCCGTGTTGGTCTGCGTTTGTCGGTTGGTTCAAGAGGTTCTACTTCCTCGTCCTCAACAGCGATGCCAATCGTGACGGTATGAACGTCTTGTCTCCAATGGGTTGACTCGGCGTTAACGACTACGATCTTCAAGTGGTTTGCAGGGTCGAGCTCGGTACTAGGCGTGGTGGAAAACTTATTCATAGTCGTGAATTCGATCTCATCGGCGAGTTTGTTGACCTTCGGCTGATCGCTGTCAACATTGCCAAGAATATGGTCTTCGTTCAGGCGCCAAAACGTGTCGACTATTTCCTGAATCCCTATGTACCCTGTGATGGGATATGCATAGTTTCTTTTGCGCTCAAACGTCCCATTTTTGGAGTAGGGTTCGCAACTGGGCGGATTCGTGAATAGTTTATAGAAAGTGTCCTCCACTCTAAACTGTCGCTGATTGCGGCGCGTGCGCTCGTTCGTCCCAGAAATGCCAAGATTAAAAAGCCCACTGCTCCAGGTATCATTCAGGGTCGCCCCAAGGCTATTTGTGCTGTGCTGCGACATATCGAAATTGAAGTCATAGACGATTGCGGCGTTTGCGTAGAGATCAACTTTCTCCCGGATCGAAGCCGGGAGCCTGCGTCGATCGAACTGAGCGATAATGCTTGGTTTTTTTTCAATTTCGCTAATGATATGCGGTGAAACATTGTGGTTACTGTTCCTCAAATACTCTAGTAGTTCGGCGAAGACAGCATCCCGCGCTTCGCAGCGGATTTTCGTAACGATGGCATAGGTATTCAACCGGGTGACATCTTCCGGAAGGGGTCTAGTAGCGCAACTCGACACAAACACTGCCGTTGCTGCCAACGCGGCATAATATCTCATCAGCGCCCCCCCGTTTGCCTAACCCCTCATTAGGTCCTGCTAATGATGGCGAATTCGCCAAAAAATTGCAACTTTAAAGGTGCGCCGCGTTGGCGACACGCGCCGTCAACTGTTCGAAGAGCTTGATCGTCCGGCTTTGCGACCGCTGCCTGTCGAACGTTATGTGTTTGCCGAATGGCGTAGCCCACATCGCTCCATCCAAAGGAAGCGCATGCAACAGCAACAGCTCCGGCTTTTTTTCGATCCTCACGTAGTCTGCCTTTGCGGCGTGCTGCTAGTAAATGAGCCTGCCAGAAATTCGCAATTGCGGGGCGTCAGGGGCGACCGCCCCTGACCGTTAGGTGTTCTCAGAATAGGTTGCGATCGTCGCTCCTCGGATCGCTGTTTACCTGGTGCGCCATGTAGAGCTCGGAGCGAGCCCTTCGTCGCCAAGGCCGCGCCGGATGCTCCGGGTCGGTCCTGATGTCCACGACAGCGATAGCGGGTGCGCCGCTCGCCGGGCATTGTGCTGCCCATTGCCCATCTGGCGCCGCTATTCCCGAAGGGATCACCACGCTTTGCGGCGCATGGGCAGAGTAACTGACCCAGTACGTGTTGCTTGCTGCGTGCCCCAACACCTCTGCTGCGAAGGCTGGCGCGGCGGGAGGCGTCTCACCTGTAGTCGAGAACAGGACGCAATCAACGTCGAGCTTTTCGTACTCGGCGAATATTTCCGGATAGTGCGTCTCCATGCCGAGCGCGCATCCGAAGCGGACACCATCAAGCGCCGCATTTCCACTCCGCTGGAACGGATTCCGGAAATGTCGCGAGGGTCATTGAATAGCGACGTCTGGGCTACGCCCAATCGCATTGATCTCGCATCAGCACGATCTGGCGATGTCTGGCGTATATGCCTGAGAGCTGCGGTGTAAGACTCGCCCGTCTTCGCTGCGCGAGCGCGTACACGACGTTTGAAGCTTCCATTGTGGGTCATTGTCAGGGCCTTTCGCGTGACGGTCGGAGTTCCCCAGCAACTGCGGCCGAAACGATCGGTCCAGGACAGCGACCCGAGACTGAAGTCCCTTTGCCTCCGTTGAAGACCGCGCTGGGGAGGGTCTTGGGAGGTTCGGCGGTGGGCCGCGGCGGACCTAAGGAGGCGCATGCCGCCGTGATTCGTCAACGCCGGGTCCGCGGACGCGTTTGCCCCTTTACACGCTGAGTGGCTCGCTTCAGATTGCTGGGACAACCTCAGACTGCACCCGGACCGAGGACTCGCATGATGACCGATCCAAATGCGTATTACGCCGCAGGCCTCGGTGTCGAGCTTTACGACCTGTTTACAGGAGGGGGATTGCTCACCGGCGACGTCGAATTTTACCTGGATTCCGCCCGACGCTTTGGCGGACCAATCCTTGAGATCGGGACCGGGACCGGGCGCGTATTGGTGCCGTTGGCGGACGCAGGCCATAAGGTAGTGGGAGTGGACCTTTCCCGCCCCATGCTCGATCGCGCCGCCGCCAAGCTCCGCGAGCGGCCTGAGCTGACCAGTCGTGTCCGCCTCGTCGAAGGTGACATGACGAGCTTTGACCTGGAACAACGGTTTGCGCTCGCCCTCGTGCCGGCGCGAAGCTTCCAGCACGTCATCACTCCGGAGGGGCAACGGTTGGCGCTGAATTGCATTCGGCGCCACCTACTTCCCGGCGGCCATCTGATCCTAGACCTCTTCGACCCGAATTTCGAATTGCTGTTTGGAAACGACCGCAACGCTCCGCCGCGAGAAGCGCAGCATCCCCGCTCGGACGATTTGGTCCGCAGGACAGTCGTCGCCCGCGACACCGACGCCTTCCGGCAGACGGTCCATGAAGTCCTTCGTTTCGAAGAATTCGATGGAGCGGGGAATGTCGTGGGCTCCGAAGAAACGTCTTGGTCGCTGCGCTGGAACATGCGGCAGGAAACTGGCTACTTGCTCGAACTCACCGGTTTCGAGGTGATCAATCTTTATTCCGACTTCAACCGATCGCCGCCCGATTACGGGCGAGAACAGCTTTGGGTCGCGCGCGCGAGACAATGACGTTTAGCCAACGCAGACGCCGACAAACCGCTGAAATCGAACGCGTTCGACAAATTCACAGCGCGTCGAGCGGGACTCGGCGAGAAACTGATCGAGCGCGAAGGCTGCCTCTTTGCCGCACCTATAGGTGCCGCCGTCGCCATCCTCGCAGGTTTGCCAACTCTCCGGAGCATCGACGCCGTGCAGTCGAATGCGCTCGCCTCTGATTTCGAGCGTGTCGCCGTCGATGACGGTGGCGCGGCCGATAATCGGACCGGCGGAGTGGGCGGGCAGAGCGATCCCGAGGGGAGACCGCGACGACAAGGAAATACGAAGGCATCATGGAATGGGCTCGGTTGGGTCGAGGATATCGGCGGTGTCGTTCTTCGGTGAGCCGACCCTTCGATCAATCGGCCCATGGTCATGAGTTTGGCCGGGAATGGTTTCCGCTCGCGGATCTCCTTGGATCGGAAGGAAAGAACCAGTCGTAAGCATTCGGCTTGATCGACTCGATGAGCCGGCCGCGATCTCGGGCACGGGAATGGCATGTGGCTTTGCGTTCTTAGTCGATGATGCGTTCCTTGGCATCCCACTGATCGACATGTAACTACGTACCCGCGAGGGGATTCTCTCCGAGGCTAGTCGGTTCCGATTTCGTTGGCGCTTGGCCGACAGCGGTCTGCGATATGTCGGCACCATCGGACGCCTTGCGGGAAGCATTGCCGCCGCTACGGCCTAGTTGCCGCAACTCTCGGCGAAAGCTACCGATCCCGTTACCCACTTCAGACATGAACCCCGATATCCGGGTTCCGCCAAAAAACAGCATAATTACGGCAAGAACGATAATCCAGTGCCACGCACTCAGCGACCCCATGACCTTCTGAACCTATTGCTTCCCTGTCGTGCGTCGCGCCAACGTTTCAAGTCTGCATCCTCGTAAATGAAGATCCGGGTGATTTTGCAAAGGCCCGAATTTCCGTCATGAAGTTAAAAAGCCTTCTTCTCTTAGCACATCCGTTGCCATTGCGTGATCTTCCGTACGTAGATCACCCCATAATAACAATAAGGGAACACGATACATTGCAATTAGATACAGAAGTATCTTTCGCAGCAGATCTGCGCCAAACAATAACCGACAAAAGCCAGGGTTCGGGATAATCAAGCTGCCTCAAAGGGGGCAGATCTTGACCCCGCGTTCCTCCCCATTCGTTAGTATCTTTTTATATTCGAAAAAATCAAGTCAATTCTGGATGGATATTTGAGAAAAATGCGACTTCTAGTATTGACGTGCGGCGTGCTCGGTGTATCAAATCTCCTAACGTGGCCGACTACCGCGGTCGTAGAAGGCCGATGAGGGGGGATTACCTTGGCCCGTTTGCTCGACAGCAGCGGATCGCCGCTGCATGGGAGTCTGCCTGTTGGATGGCAAGAGCTCATTAACCCAAGAATGACTCGGCGCGCACTGTTGCGCGGTCTCGTGGCCTCGCCAGCCGCTCTTTACTCGGGCCCAGGAGTCGCTCAGACAGGGGATGCGCCCCCTTGGTATGATCTGGAATTGATCATTTCTGACGACCAGAGCATGGTATCGGTGCGTGAGATCATGGTCGACGTGCGGATCACGCAGACCAAAGTCAACGGCAAGACTAAACAGGTTATCTCTGAAGCTCGTTGTGTAGAATGCATTTGGGATGTACCGGCGGCTGCGTTTGGCAAAGAAGCCTATTTCGACATGAGCTTGCCAGACGCTCGTCCAATCGATGAGAAGAATGCCTATGAAAGGGTCTTGTATGTCCGGCGTGTGAACTATGGCTTGCGCTTCACCGAACAAGACCCGGAAGGCAAGACGCCAACAGTCGCCCATAGCGGCAATATCAACAAACTGGGGTATGTAGCCTTTCGCTTCACCCGGCCGGAGTCGCGATGGATGGTCTCCTACGAGACAGACTTGTGGCTGCGGTCAAGGGGCAGCACCGAGTCAATTGTTAGCAGCCGGGCGGTCAAGCTCGAGGCCTTCATCGGTGAGACTGCAAAACGGCAGGACAAGGTCCAAGCAAAAGGGAAGCCTACGCCAGCCGCAATGCGCCTGCGCCCGGCGGAATTCATCGAGGCGGGCCGCGTCGGCAAAACGTTGCAGATCACATTCGGCGGCCTCGTTTCAGCTGCCGCGCCGTCCAACGGTATATTCGATGTATCTATCGACAGGCATTTGGTCTGGCATATCGAAGCGCTTGGGCAGGCAAGGCTAATCGCTCATGAAGGAGAAATTCGTTCGTCCAAACTCAGTTTCGCCTGGCGGCGGTTTAAGGAGGACAATCCCCAACAAGCCGGCGCCGGCGGCACTGCGTCCCGGGGCCACCAAAGTGCGGCTCGCTCGGAGGATGTGGTCTATTTTTCGGGCGAGGCTGCTTCCGAGAGCCTTTCGGTTAATACTGCGAACGGCATATACCGGCTCGGTAACGGGGGCGGCCACCATATCGGGATTCGGATTCTTCCGGAGGGCACTACCAGGCTCGACGTCATTGTCGGTTCCGCTCCGTCCTTGCCGATGAAATTGCAGGCTGTGTGCGCCTTAAGCACTCCGAAAGCGGCGCTAGCGGTTCGGACGGGCGACACGACGCTCGTGGACAGTATAGCCGTCGATACTCTGACGATCGCCCAGACCAGAACTCCCGGTGCAAACGGCCTGCCCCGCGTCTTGCGGACGGTTCTGTGGGGTAATGCTAGCGGCGCAGGAGAACGCCTTCTGGAGGCGGCTATCTCGAAGGAAGAAGGTGCTACAGGCCCGAAAAAAGAAAAACAGTTCGGTGGAGCGGGGATTATCGACACTCCGATCGGCCCTCTTACGGTAGACAAACCCGTCCTGCGTCTTGATCTCCCAACGGAACAGCACGGCGGCGAGAAAAAGGAAGCGAAGACTTCAACCGCAACCGAGTCTTCTTCGAAGGTTGAGTATGCTTGTCAGCCTCCCAAAGTCGGCGAAGTCGAGCCAGAAACCGGGGATCAGGACGTCAAGCGGCTGGTGCGCTTCTTCCAGTCCGCGAATGGCGATCGCGGTGGCGTGCCCGAAGCTTCAGTCCATGCTCTGGCCGATCGTCCATGGTCCGGTCCGGAGGAGACGCTCCTAAGGCGAGTCCATATCGATCTGACGCTGTTGGGGGTTGCCACCGCGCTGCCCGACGCCAGTTTCAGCAGATTAGCTTTCCGGCGAACCGAACTGCGCTTGGCTTTCGAGGATGGCACCCCGATCAAGGAGCTCTCGGGTGGGGAATACCCGCGTGCTCTTTCCACAAGCTTTGTGTGGATCGGGGCTCCCTCGTCGGTTGTGGCGCAGCCACTCGCGTTGATCGATCTGTCGCGAGCTACGCTGACCTGCGCCCGCGACTACGACTTGATGAAGCTGCGTCTACGTTTTCACGACCTGCTACTGCATTACGGTCCGCATCCGACGGTCCGGCCGGCCCGGGATGACGCTCGAATGCGTGTCGGGGACGACGGCGCTGTCCAGGACAGCCGCCCGATCCTTGTGGCCGAATTTGACCCGCAGCACGTCATGGAGGAAGCGGTTTTTCTGCCGGAAACACCTGAACTTCCCGATGTCGATCTCGAGCCGCTGGGCGATGGTGAAAAGGCCGGTGACCATCAGGATAAGGGTTCTCGCGAGCAGATCCTGATGCATCTCGCAAGCCTCCAGTATGAGGCGGAACGAACCAAGTATAGAGAGAAAATTCAATCAGCGAAAATCGTCAAAGAAGACCCGCAAGGTCCGTTCCGAGACATCGCCAATAACTTTCAGGAGCAACTCAAGAAACTGCCAAACGAGTTGCGCCCGCCTGCCGATCAACACGTTTACATCGGCCCGTTCGCTCTCGATCCCGACGCCTTGGGCGTTGCGCGCAAGCTTATGCTCGACAAGGGCCGGGCGGGCGTTCAACAAAGCGTAGAAGGCACGTTGGCGCGCGCCCGGGCGCAGGTAATCCCGAATGGGCCGCTCGACGGGAAGAAGTTGCTTGGAGACGTTAAGGACGCTTCTGACCAGCAAAAAAGTTTTGCAAATGCCGTGCGCAACGAGGCGCTCCTGGAATCACTCGAACCACTCTACGGCGTTTTCCGGGATTTCTGGCGGGAATTTGTGACGGGCGATCCTTCGGTGGCTCAGGCAGGGCCTCCCAAAACCGCCAATTGGATGCAGCGCGAATACCTGATCGAGGGCAATCGGCCGTCGAGCTATGGCGATCTAGGAGAATTGTACAGCAAGGTTATGGACGCTTTCCTCGACCGCGCGCTCGGCAAAGACCCATTGGATCGGCTAATGGGTGCGCGGCTGTCAGGCCCCAGCCGCCTAGCTTTCCGTGTGAACGGAGAGGCACAGGTCGGCGTCGACGCGCGCCAAGCCGGGACGCTGCCGAGCAGCGGCGACGGCATTAACAGGTCCGGTGCAGGTAACACTCACTTCAGGCCGATCCCGTTCACGTTCGAAGGGTTGACCGAATGGTCACGCTTCGAGCCTCAGGTGACGAAGCGTGCACGCAAGCTGTTCCAAGCCCTTCCGTCGGGCGCATTACCACGTCCGGGGAACCGCGCCACAAACCCAAGCGACCAGGCGATGATGCGTTTCCAAGGTTTCACGGAGGCGCCGACCACCGGCGAAGCGCGCATGGCCGAGGTGCGCGCCTCGCTGAAAAGCGAGCGAATTGCATCCCTGCAAAACGGTGAGGACCGCCCGTTTCCCGGAGAGCCGCTGGACTTCGAGACCGCGATCGAACTGCCTTCGCGACTGATCCTGTCCACTGCGCAGGATGCGGTGTGGCATACCAATCGGCGGCTCCCCAAACAGGTCTTCGGCTCGGACAAAACCAATCCTATCGCGGTGCCGCCAGCCGACGAAGGATTGCCTGAACTCGAGAACGGTGCTGCGCTTGCCGGAGACCTGCAGACCAATGGGCATCCTTATGACCTTTGGTCCGTGCGTCTTGCCACACATGGTGAAACGCCAGGAGTTCGTGCCGTTTCCTCTCCCGACTTGCGCCCAACAGCCTTGGTTCCACGCAGGAGAGAGATAGTTGAGCGGCTGCCCGGCGAGGGGGCGCCGCCGCGCGGTCCATATGCACCTTGGTTCATTGGCCTTGACCAACTCGAGAACCAAACGCTGACCGAAAATGCCGAGCTTCCAGCCTCAAGATTGGCGCGGTGGCTGAAGGACCGCCTGAAGTTCCGCGACGACCTGCCCAAGCGCGATTTTACCTATTTCCGCACGTCACTTGACGCCTTCGACCGGCACGAGCTTGTCCTGCTGACTTCGAGTTACGGTCTCCCAGTCGTCGGCAAACGGCTGCCAGGTCCGGACGGAGCCAGCGATGCTGGTGGTGGATTGATTGCAGATTCAGGTCAGATCGAGCCCGGTGAGAAATTTGCACTTCTTGATGCCACCGACGACCAGGCCCTCCACAAGCCCGTGCCGTTGGAAGTCAAGGCATTGTCGCTGACGGCGCTCGGCGGCTCTCTTCTTCATGAGACGGCCTTCAAGCCTTCTGCCGGAGCAAATGACATATTCGGCCGTAAGTTATTTGAAGGCTTTTCGATCGACACATTGCAGCAGGACATTGTCCTCGGACGCGACATCCGCACGGAGGTCGTATATAAAGGCTATCTGCTGCCTCTTGGCCACAAGGCATCGTTCGTGAAGCTGACCGAGCGAATCTTTTTGCGCGTGGCCAATCATGGCGTCAAGGCCATGCTACGCCAGCGTATGTTCCTGCGCATGGCCGACCCGGAAAAGCTATATGCAGCGATGGGCCAGCCACATGGCGGACGGCTGTGGTGCGCCAAGAAAGTCCGGCTGACGACAGACAAAACGCCCGATATCGTGGATCCGACCTTCCCGATTGGCGGCGACCTCAGCGAAAAACACAAAGTCAGTTTGAGTGGACGAGTCTGGCTTGCAAATGGTCCAGGTTTGGCATTCTGGCCACGTACCGACGTCACGGATCAGGGTGTTTTCCGCTTCCCCGTGACCATCGACGGTTCGCCGACTGAGCTGCCGATGTTGTTCCTCGATAACATCGCTGCAACATCAGCCGAGTCCGTTAAGGCCGCGTGCGATTATTACAACAGCCTGGTGCCTGAAGAAGCGGAGGCACAGCCGGCCGCGCCGCGGCCCTATACCCGGACGCTCCGATTGGCGGGCCGCAAGATCGACTACGCGCCTAACAGCCAGTCAGGGGAGGGGCAGTTCGAAACCGAACGGATCGTGGTAAGAGCTCAGGGTCGCCTCCTCGCGGCGAGCAGCGACAGTTGGGTTGGCCAACTCGAGGCCGAAGACAATTTCATCACGACTGGCGTACTGGAAGGCGCCAGCCAGCCGCCTTTCTACCCGATGATGGAGTATGCCACCATCAGGCTAGGGCAGGTCGAACGCATGAGCGGCGGTCGCCCCGCACCCGTCGACGTCCAGTATGATGGTCACTATGTGCTGTATGGCTTCCCCGGCGAGCAGGCGCCGAAGGGCTATCCAAAACCGGAAGGCAAGAATGCCAATCCGCAGGAAGTATTCCTGATCCTTCGCGAATGGCGCAAGCTCGACATGGGCAACAGCGGCGATCGTTCCGGAGGAATTGCCCGTCCAAACTCGAACCTCATCGCCATTAGCCGCAGCAAGGGCCCACTTGGCGGCGATGAGGCGACATGGTGGAGTGTGGCGCCGGGCCAAGAACCGCCAAGTGGCGAGTTGGTGCATGCAGGCGGTGAGCCCGACAAAGAAAAGCTCGCAGAATTGATTGAGCGCGGGGCGCTGGTTTCGCTGGCGTCTTACTGCAACGCTGCGGTCCCACGTCAGATCATCCAGGAACCCACAAAGGAAGAAGACAAGGATCCGTACGGTGCGGTCCAGTTGTCAGAGGCCGTCCATCAGATCCGCTCTTTCTTTAGCATGGATGCCAAGCTGCTGGGCACTGTCAAGCTTAAGCATCTGATGCGGCTGCTTGGCTTGTCGGTCGACAGCATCCCCGTTCTCAAGGAACTGCAGGAGTTCGGCACGGCTGCGCTTCGCGAGGTCGACGCCGCAAGCGGTGACGTGCGCAGTCGGGTTCTTGTGCCGCTACGCAATATTGTATCACTGTTGCGCCGTGAGTGGGATTTGTTCGACCAAAAGGTACGCGAGGCGTCCTCAAACCTCCAGGAGGGATTAGAAGGCCTTGGGGAGAAGAACCCACTCAGTCTTGCCGCTACCTATCCGGAGGTTGATACTGGTCTCGAAAAGCTGCAAACGTCCCTCGATGACGCTTTGGCGACCGAGGACGCAACAAGCCTGATCCCCAAGCTCGCGGCTGTTCACGCTGCCGCCAAGGAGCTTCTCCGGGGACTGGCAATCATAGCTTCCAATCCGATTGAACGTCTCGAAGAGGCCGTCACAGCGAACCTGCGAGAAAAGATCGCATCGCTTGAATCGGTGCTGAATGAACTGAAGGACCTCGGGGGCAATTTCAAGGCATTTGTCGACAAGTTTCTGGACGATGTACCCGAGGATGCGGCGCAGGACATCACCAACTGGATATTTGAGAAGCTCTCGGGCAGTTCGGAAGCGAGCATTCGGGATACGAAGGGACCGGCTGAACTAGCGAACGTCATGCCGTTTGCATCCCTGCCACCCAGCCTTGGCGAACTGACGAAGCTGCTGCTTGTGAATGTCGAGAACAGCGCTCAAGAGTTCTGGCAGGCCGTTTCGAGGGAAGGCGGTATCGCGGACAGGCTGGTTCTCGACATCCGGAAAGTCTCCGAAGAGGCGCTTAGGTCAACCCTGACGCGATCGCTGAGCAAGCTTTTCAGTGGCGATGATCCTGCGACTGTGCTCGAAGAGGGCTTGGCGGCCTACCGTGAGACGGTCAAAGCTCGGATTGGCGGCGCGATCACTGCAGCAAAGCAGGCGCTGGAGGAGGCCACCACGGGTGCCGACACCGCGGTTAAGGACGCGGTCAAACAACTGCAGGTGATGCTCGACGGCTATGTCGAGCAACTGGAAAAGAAGCTCCTACCGGTCGCACCTGGCGTCGCCGGCAAATACCCGGAAGAGTTGAACGCCATTGCTGTGGGCATAGACAGGATCGATGACACCATTCGCGAGGGCAAGGTGTTCGCGAGGGCCATCCGAGAAGGTGATACAAAGACTATCCTGAAGGCTAGCGGTGCGTTTGCCAACGATGTGCTGGGCATCGACATCGCCGCCCTGAAAGCCGAGGTCGAAAACATCGAGCAGAAACTAATGGCGGGCGCTGTCGCTCACGCGCAAGCGGTCTTCACCAAAGGCGTTTTCGAGATTTCTCCAAACAGCGGTGAAGGCTCGGTTCTTTCCAAGGAGCTCCGCGCCTTGGAAATGCTGCAGGCGGAAAACTATCAGCCAAAAACACCGGGTCCGCTTCCGATCTACAGCGTTCAAAATTCTACAGCCGTCATTGCGAGCAATGAATTGCTCGCGGCTGTCGGTAGGCAACTGCGCGACCTTGACAAGCTTATCGATCCAAGCGGGGACACCTCGCTCGACAGTCTCAAATCACTTGTCGAGGCCAATCGAGGCAAGATTGACGATGCAGCGAAAGCGGCCAATACGAGCGAACTCGGCGCGGATGGTCTTCTTAACTTCATTGCGAACCTCCGGTTCCTGATCCAAGGCACCAATCTCGACAGAATGGACTGTTTAGTCTCCGATCTGGAGGGCCTCTACGGCGACGTGGTAGATGTCGTTGTGTCGACGCGCGGTCTGAAGACCTTGGTCGATAATTCGCCTGAGACCCTACGCTCGTTCCTGCCAGTGCTAGGCGAGACAATGCGCCGGTTGCGTCAGCTTGGTGAGAAGCTGGGCAATGGAGTAGCAACGGTCGTGACTCGCGTGCGGATGTTTGCGGTCAAACCGGAGAACAGGCCTTTCGTCGAGACTGGCGCAATCCTTGGTGGTGCGTCCGCGATTCTCAAAGGCTACTTGGACAAGAACCAGCTGAAGGATATCGCTGACGATGTCAGACAGGCGATCACGAATGCCATGAGCGCGTTCGATCAGGCAGAGGCTGATGTCGTCGCGCAGCTGACGACGATCACGAACTTTGCGCTCCGGCTTATTGGCAACTCCGTGTTCGGAGGCGCGGATGTTGTCGGCCAAGTGGCCGAAGCGTTGCCGAAATTGGCAGCCGCCGGCTCGATGTTTGGGTTTGATCTTCGCGAGGAAATGAGCGCGCTCACCAATGTAGTGGGCGAAATCAAGACAAAACTAGAAGGCTTTCAGGGATTCGTCGTTCCTGAAGGTCTCCGCAATCTCGAAAAATTTCTCACCGCCGACCTCGATCCGAGCGGCGAGGAGCGGACGCTGCATAAATTCTTTAAACCTGACAGTGCAGATAACACTTTTCATGCGGTGGAAGCGAGCCTCAGGAATCTCGAGAATGGCGCTGTAAGTGAATGGCGCAAGCTGGAACAACGGCTGACCGGAGCGCCCGAAAGACTGCGGCACGAGGCCGAAAGCACGCTAATTGCAACTGGAGTCTTTTCGGCAATCAGCAAGGCTTATAAAGGTCTTGAGAAGCAGCGCACTGATCTCCTCCAGTTGGCCGAGAAAGTTCCCGTTTTCAACGTCGCAGCACGCAAGGCGTTGCTCGTCATGCCTGTACAAGTACTGGCCAGGGATGAGAATGAAAATCTCGCGCAGTGCAATGTGAATGATGCGACGGCCGAAAATCCCATGCTGGATTGCGACCGGCTGGCGCAGGAGGCCAGCGTAGCCGAAGACGTTGCTGCGCTTGTAGGAGGCGCCTCACTCGAGCAAAGCCACCGTCGCCGTGTGGTCGCGCTTCTGCGCGGCTGGTCGGGCGAAGCTGCGCCGCTGGTGATTCTGGCGCAGGCCGACGACATGGCCAAGAATCTGATGCGCGGTGACGTGCTTGCCGCAATCGATTTCGGGGCATTCCGTGATCAGATCGAGGATGCGATCTCCAGCCTGATCCCGACCAAGGTTCACCTCAGCTACGACTTCAACTCAACTGTCGCGAGCGACGCCGGTCCACAAGCGATTTTTCGGCCGCTGATGGGATCCTCGTTTGGGATAATGCTGCGCGCCACTTTGGACCTTTTGGAGCGAAAGTCGGATTTCAGCGCGACTGCAAGCCTCGGTCCGTTCGAGATCTATCTCATCGGCGGAGTTGTCGACGCCCTGCGGCTTAAATTTGGTGGTGCAGCTTTCACGATAACCAATAACACCAGCCCGCGCTTCGACGTGATCTACAATGCATTCGAGATCGGCCGCGATCTGGAGTTCGCCCAAAAACTGCAGAGTTATTTGTCGCCAAAGGACGGAAACGGTGTCTTCATCCAACCAATGACCCGAAGCGCTGGTATTGAGGCTGGATACGGAATCAACCTCGGAACCATTGGGATTGGCGCGACGTCCTTCTTCAATGTTTCGCTGAACGTTTCGGCGGAGCTTCCGTTCGGGGACGAAGAATCTCTGTTCAAGGTCTCACTTGGAAGGCGGCTTTCTCCTTTTACGATGGGCGTCTTTCCATGCGTCGGCTCGGGCTATTTCTCAATTTACGCCGCCGCCGACGGCGTCAGAGGGTTCGAGGCTTCGTTCGAATATGGGGGTGGCGCGGCCGTCGGCTACGGACCTCTTCAAGCGAGCTGTCGCATCCAGGTTGGCGTGTTTGTCAGGGTCATCAAGAACTCTGCCGGGAAGAGGACGACCGACCTTTATGGCACCTTCTTCGCTGGCGGTTCGGCCAGCATCTGGATATTCCATTTTGCAACATCGCTTTACGTGAGGTTGGGTACTGCGGCCGGCGGGGCCATGTATGGCGAGGCGATCTACTCGTTCTCGTTCTCACTCGGCATCGCCGACTACGACTATTCAATTACCGCGTACAAAATGGAGCGCGCGCTGGGGAACCAGCAGGCGTCGGTGTCAGGAGGAAGGACCCGCTTCGCGGCACTCGACAGGGACATTGACTTCATGACGACAGGCTCGACGAGCAGGTCGATCGTCATTAGGGCGGTCGACCAAGCGCGGGACTGGAATACTTATGCAACATATTTTGACACCAATCTGACCAAGGAGTTCATATGATGAGCGGGTCATTGGTCAAGCCTCTGTTTCGCGTCGTTGCGAACGGACTCAAAGATGACAAGACGGTACGACTGACGGTAGTTGCGACGCCTCGTCAGAGCAGCGAAGCCGATGCCTTCGAACTGCGGAACTGGCCGCGCGAGGTGGCCAGGGGTCTGCGAGAGGGCAAGTCGCCGTTTCCAGAGGGAGGGCTGACGCTGTGGTTCCGCGAGATAGACTCGGAGCCCATCCCCGCAATTGGCAAGCCGCGGTGGAAGACCGCAAAAATGCTGCCCAGCCGAGGGGCGGCGTACTCGAGTGCCGCAGACTGGGACGAAATCAACAGTCTATGGCAGGGCGCGCTTGGCGCCTCCGGCGCAAGCTGGGCGGAACTCGCGAAAGACATTGCCGATTCGTTGAAGGGGTCCAAGCACACGGCCAATCTCAAAGAGAGCTATTCAGGCGCGACAGGCGCGCGCGACCAAGTTGACAAGCAGGACGAGGAACTCGCCGGCAAAACTCTTGCGGATGACGGCTCGATCGCGATTAAGAGGCCCACTTCGGGCGACTCCCTAAAGATCAGTGCGATCTTACCGGTCAGGCAAAGCGACTTGGCGGTCGAGGAGGAAACTGTGCGCGCCGCCCGTCTGCTAGCAAAGCAATTTTTGGGTCCCTTTTCGGTGCTCGATGATCGCGATGGGGATACTGTCGCTGGCACTGCTGTGGAGCGGTTCAAAGCCGTGATAAAGGCCACGAGAGCCGAGCGCAGCTATTCCAAGAGCAACTACGACAAGGTTAAGGAGGCGCTTGCGAACGACGCTGCGGACGGCACTGCGCAAGGAGGGCCTACTCGCCCGATGCTAGTCCCCGAAGCCTCTGATGTCGTGGCTCCGGAAAACCAGACTGCGATCGACGGGATGTCGCAGCGCCAGCAGAGGCGGGCCACACAGGAATACGGAGCCTGGTTGCAGCGGCGGCCCGATCTCACGGGCAAGAAGGAGGGCGACCGCATTGCTCCTCCCGACATTACAACTGGCCAAGCCGTGGATCACACTGATGATGCGCCGCTGCAGAAGATGCGAGGCATTTATTTTGCGCTTCAGGGCGATCCGATTCTGTCGCGCCTTTTCGGTCTCGCGTTCGATTTTGAGGCATCGATCGACGAAATCGTGCCGGCAGGGGGCGAAATCAGGCTGCATCTGGCGGTCGCCGCAGAGGCCGGGGCATCCGACCCGGGTCAAGTCGCGACTGCCGCGAAACTGCACAACAGCGGTTTTTGGCCGGTCTCGGTCTTCGATACCAAAGCGGCAGCGACCGAAAACAAGCAAGTACACCTGATTGAGCAAGTGGATGGGATATGGAGGCTCGGCGTGTCCGCTAGTGGCGGACCGCGCTACGAACTGGCTTCGCTCGATATCCGCCGTTCCGTGGATTCCAAGACGCTAGGTCGCGATCGTGGCGAAGCTCATCGAACCGGCGGCTTTACGATTCTGGACCGCGGTAGGTCAGAGCAGATCACACGAGACATCGCTCTTGCGGACCTCAACCGCGAGAAACTTTCAACCAACGCCCCGGTCGTTGTCCTTCATGCCGAGGAATTGACCATCGGGCGGCGGGTCGACGTGGCCGTCGCCCGTCCGGGCGAATTGCTGGCCAATATCCAGTGGCGAAGTCTCATGAACCGCTTCGTGGACTTCGATTTCGGAACGAATGACAAATCTGTCGAATTTGTGCTGCGCGCGCTTCTCGGAGCCAAGACAACTGAAAAGGGAATACTCGAGGAAACGTCGTTCCAGACCGCGTCGCGATTTGTCCCCAAGAAGGGTGAGGGCGACGCGGCTTCGGAGTTCGAGGCCGTTGCCGAGGAAGCGATTTTTTTGTGGGATGGAACGCCGGTGAGCGTGCTCACCGACAGCGGTCTTGGGACAAACTCGATTTCAAGTAGCCTGCCGTTTGATCGATTGCTCGACCTACCAGGTGCAGATCCCGCAGAGGCCGGTTTGCGTCCTCCACCACTGCGCTTTGGGGTTCCATACCTGTTCCGGTTCCGCTCCATGTTTTTGGGAGGTGGCTCTCCGCCTTTGTCAATGCGGAGTGGCCGCGGGGCTGTGTTGCCTGCTGAAAAGGAAGTGGGCGGTAGCCTCGCGACGGCGCCCAGGCGGTATCTTCGTCACGAGTCAATCAGTGCGCCCATTCTACTTCTCCCGCGTCATCTAGCTGAACTGCGGCGCGGCCAGATGGGGTACGAACTAGCCGACCAAGCGATTGTCCGCTCATGGAACGACGAGGATTCCAAACTTGCAGCATTCCACGTGCCGGACGAGATCAAGGGGGAATACGTCGGCAAGAACATTCGGGCAAGTCCGTCTGAAACGATCCGCGTGTTCGTCGCGCCCGAGGCGCCGCATGATCTCGTCTCGGCGCATGGGAGGCTGGATAATCCGAATGCGGCCGAAATCCGCAAAGGCGGTTTGCGC
The DNA here is from genome assembly GCF_056739175.1 of Ensifer sp. R1-3. Taxonomy (NCBI): domain Bacteria; kingdom Pseudomonadati; phylum Pseudomonadota; class Alphaproteobacteria; order Hyphomicrobiales; family Rhizobiaceae; genus Ensifer; species Ensifer sp. R1-3. Next base: position 1,127,585 of record NZ_CP096517.1, on the reverse strand, counting down.
GACATCAGCTACACGCCGCGCCAAAACGATGGAAACGCAGCTAGCCTCGATGATGGAACGGAAAGGCCGAGCGGTTTTCCGGTTGCGGTAAGTACTCGGCGCGACGCCCTCGATAACGAAGGTGTGATCTATCCTCGATCAGTTTTTTCGCTCGACAAGAATCCTCCGCGTGGCATCCCTGTTTTCGAGCCCGGAGGTAAGAACACGACGCAAATCGGTCAGGTCGGGTACCTACCGGATCCGGCTATCGTTGAATACAGCATCAGAGCAAAGATCAAGGGCAGCGACAGATATTTGACTGGCGCCCGTGCGGTCGCGCTTTACCAGAGCATAAGCTATCCTCACGCACTACCTCTCGTGGTGAAAGTGGTCCGCGTCGCGTCGATCCGGCATTCTGCACCAGTCTCGATCGATGACATATCGAGCAAACCAGTGGTGACTTTCATGGATGATGCGGGCAATGTTCCGGCGAAGACCCCGAAGCGCGCCCGTGTTCAATTTCTCCTGGTCTCTCTGTACCAGGGCGAGGATTTTGACCTCGAAATAAGCTGCCTCCCAGATGCTGAGATACTGGCAAGCCGGTTCTCGGTTATTGAGACTATGGCGGTTCAACTACTCTCCGCCGCGGCCGACAAGGAAGCGCGGGAACGCCTGGTAGAAATTTGCGGCAAGTCGGTGCTCAACGCTTGCGTGTCGGGAGGTGCTGATCAACTGACCGGTGTGGGCGGCAACCAGGTGCCGAACGCGACTTATCGAAATAATGTAGCGAACGGACTGCTCGACGCCATCAAGACAAAATGGCCTGTTGAGGAACTCGCTGCAGTGACAACCCTTCGCGTGCATCACGCGCTCAACAAGCCGCCCGCGAAGTCTATCGGCTGGTTGTCCGATTCCAAAAGCACGCGGTCGATCCGAACTCGCCATGCGAGCGTGTGCGGCCCCACTCCTGGTGGAGAAAACAATTGGGATGAAAGGGATGCGACCGAACTAATGATTGACGGGAAAGTGCAGGTCGACCTCGATCTAGTCGAGTCCTTCCAAGTGATCGCCACTACGATAGCGGCCAATGGTTTCCAGGTTGATTCGCCCGATCGCGGACGGAGCATGATTTCCAAGCGGTCTGGCCGCTGGCCGGTCGTTACAAGATCTGATGGCAGCGAAGCATATGTGGCGCCCGCGGACGTCGTAGGCTTTGCCGTTGCCGAGGATGGGGCGGTTACACTACCACGAGAACCAGTTACGCTCCTGGCCGTCGGTAATTTACCAATGACGAAGGCGATCGACCCGATATTGCCGGTGAGGGTGGCCGCCAACCCCGAATGCACGCCCTACGTCTTCCGGACGCCGGCTGAGGGGCGGGTGACAGAAGTTTCGCTGAAGCCGTTGTTTGCCGCGGCAATTGCTGAGGTGCCAATCGAACAATCCATTGGAATGCCGGCTGACGGCGAAGACAGAACGCACCGGAAACGAAGGCTACAGATTCAGCGACCGCACGTCTTCAACGACACGCTTGCCCGGAAGCTCACGCTCAATCTCGTGGCGGTCTCGCGAGGCGCCGCGGCCTTCGAGACCGCACCAACCTATGTACAGGGGCAAGAGCAGACACTGTTTCGTCGACAGCCGCTTAAACGGATCGATCAAGCAATCCGAGCTTCGACGCCGGTCGAGATATGGATGAATTCGACGAAGGCACCATCGTCGCCGGATGCCCGTCGGCCCGAGCCTTCTTTTTTCTTCAGCCGTTGGGCCACCCGCGTGGAAGGCAGCCGAGCCGTAAGGTATGTTGTCGAACGCCACGCACTGGCGCGGATCTATCTCGGCCGAGGTTGGTTTAGCTCGGGCGAGGGGGAGCGCCTCGCTATAGTTCTCTGGCCGCCGAGTTACAATCAACTCGACTGGAAAGAGCTGGATAAAAATCTCGTTCGCGCCGGCGGGCGGACGATGGGGCTGACGGATTTCGAGGACCGCGACCTCGGGGCCGCTGGTGGCTACGTGACGAGATGGGGCGGTGATCCCATCCGCCTCGACAAGAATGTCCAAGATGGCAACTTCATTCCGCCTGATGCGTTCGCGGACGTGCCAAGGTCCCAGAATCCGGCGGAAGCTATGACAAATGGGGAGGGAGATCCGGCAGAAGTCAATGCGCAAACCAATCCGCACGACCCCAAGTTTGTCGGGGAGGCGCTGATGCCCATCCCAAAGGCTGCGCCACCAAAAATGGACGGAGAACCGGGCAACGACAAGCCCAGCAATAATATGCGAGATTTCCTGCCAGTGTCGCTGCTCACCTACGAGCCTTGCTTCGACCTTGATCGGGAGGAATGGTACGTCGATGTCGCCCTTAAAGCGAATCGCGCGTCAGAGCCTTTTGTTCGGTTCGGACTGGTGCGCTATCAGGAACATTCGATCTCTCCGGACTTGGCGACTTCTGAGCCGGTCACCGTCCACATGCAGCTTTTGCCGAAGCGTAGAGTCAGCGTCCACGTTGAGCCGAGGGACAAGACGAATCCGCTTCCCTCTGGAAAGAAAATAACGGTCGAAGTCGCGGGGCGCGGTTCACGAGGGATAAAAGAGTTTGATTTTAGCGCGCTGCCTCCGGATACGGCCGAACGGCAAGCCGCGTGGAAAAAGAACTTCGACCGGCTGAGGCTCCCAAAGATACGAGCCACCGTGTTCCATGAACGCGGCGAGGCTACAAACCGCATCCGTAAGCCGATCAGCCCACTTGGGTGGCATCCGGCATATCCGGAGCAGGATTTGCCCCTGGAAATGCCGGAGCCGGACGTCGATGGCGATCCAGACCTAGTCTGGAAGCAGACTTTCGAGCTGCCTCAATCCATTTTAAGCGATCTCGGAGAAGGTCAGGTCGTAATCTACCTAGAAGAGATCGATCTACGAATGCCGGCAGCCTATCGTGAAGAGCCGATTACGTTTGACCGCATGTTTGACGAAGAAACATTCGTGGCGTCAGGCCCGCGCTTCAGCGCCAGGGTGCCGTTCCTCGAACTGCTGTAATGTATCTTCCGTGCGAAGGCACAGCAAAGTTCTGCTTACCAAATGGGGACAGGACATGAAATTGAAACGACCTCTTTTTATTTGTTTCATTGCGATGGCGGTATGCGCGGGAGAGAGCTTTGCCGGCTTCACCTGCGGCGGTCCGCTGAAGTCCAGCCAAGTCGAGGGCTTCAAGACTTTTTTCGATCCAGACTTTAGCCCCTCGTTGAGCCACATGGGAGGCGCCGTCGCGCCAGAGAACATGTCAAAAGTCGTGTCTGCTGCAGAGCTTAAAAACCTCGAGGTAGAAAAGCCCGCAGTTGCAGCTTCTGCGAAGCTAGACAGTTCCGGTGCGAAAAGCCTTCAAGATTGGCTAAATGCCAACGCGAACGATACGATACCGGGCTGGTTCAGTACGACATTAGGAATTGTCTCTCCCGCAGCATGGATAGGTTTGGCGGCGGACGTTGCCATTCAGCTTATAAACGTTGCTGGTGACGCTGGTCGGATCAAACTGGCAAATATTGCAGGTACTGTCTCGGAAGGCGGATTTGTTGGTGTCGTCCACCGGATTGCAACGAGGGATCGTGGTGGGCGTTCTTACATCTGGAACTATGTGTATACGGCCGAGCTGAACGGCAAGAAAATTACATTTCTGCTTGCTGTGTGTTCTGCCGATGTCGTGGTGAAATGATAAAAAAACTAATTTATGACGTGACAATTGAACGATTTGTTGTCCCATACGAGAAAACCACGTTCGCGGCAGTCAAGGCGCGCACGGCGAAACAACCGTTAAGAGGACAGGCGGTTGTTTGATTGTGGGCGAGGTTTGTGCACTTGGATTTCCGTCGACTGAGTTTCACTGGCAGAACGGAAAACCGTTTTGGGTCGCTGCGTTACTCGTCGCTCTACCGATGGCCCTTCCCATGGCTGCACTGGTTACGAAAGGAGGACAATAGCGGCCCGCTTCGAGAGTACTCGACAGCAATAGCCTTGGCCCATTGCTGTTATGCACGTTGACTAGTTTAGAAGATGTATATTGCACATAGTCTCATGAGGAATTTACCTGGCAATTTAAAATATATCCAAAATATGGAGACTGGTTATGAGATGTCTTACACGCCGACTGGGTGCTTGCTACATCAGCATCTTGATCTCTGCTGGTGTCAGTGAAGCGGAAACAGTGACGTTCACAAATCCAACGAACAATAATCTGGAGCTACACCTCCGGAATGGACCAATTGAAACACATCCAGACAATCGTGGGTCTCGCAACACCACTATGAAGCCATCTGACGTCTTCCAAAATGATGTGGGAGACGGAGACACCTGGTTTACTTATGGAAACCAAGTCGTGAACGATAACGATAACCCTCCGTTGTGCAATGCAGGGGCTGGGCAGACCATCACGCTCGATAAATCTCATTCTTGCTATGTAAACAACTGAAAGCAAGTGCCGGTGTAGGAGTAATGAGCTAAAACTGTCCTTAACGGCAGCAAAGCAGTGGTCTCGATATTTCTTTATCCCAGAATCAGTCTTGGAGGTGCGCCATGAGCACCAGGTTAAATTCAGAAATCGCAGAGCAGCGTACGCGCAAGGCGGCCTTTCAGTTAGAGGATAAGCGAGTTCAAAGCGAGCAATTTCTAACCGTCTGGAAGGCGATCTTTGAATACGCTCAGATTGCTGTTCGAGCGATTATCTTAGCTAATGGCGCGGGGGCAATCGCGATATTGACGTTCCTTGGCCATGCGGTGGATAAAGACGCAGTTCCAGTCAATAAAGTCTTGTTAGGGGCAGCTGGGGGAATATTCGCAATCGGTGTTGCTATTGGTGTGCTGACCGCTTTTTTTGCCTATCTGAGCCAATATGACGTTATCCGGATCGCCATTGCCAATGGTGGGAGCGTGCCAGTCGGAACGGCTTCAAAACGGGTCGCAGGAATTGTCCTTGCGTTTGTGGGCTTGGCATTTTTCTTGGTCGGCATTGTCGTTGCTATTTTTGGCTTTCTTTTGGTACCGGAACCTCCCTTCCAAGGGAACTTACTCCGCCCCATGGCGGCGTTACAGAACGTTTTATGTCCTAAAATGTGACTTCGTGGGGTTCGTGGCGCGCAGCTTCGATCACCCACCACCTGGGCGAATGAGTGCGTGATACAGGGCAACGAGGCCCAATGGTGCCCCTTTTTGGGAAGCCACAGCGCTGCGGGTGAGTAGGAGGAAAGGCGTGTGAATTAGCCCACTCGAGCGGCAAACTTCGCTCTATCCTGCTTGAGCATTTCGATGAAAACCCCGTGCCGACGCAGTGCGCTGCGCATTCAGTCGTCGTATAAGATGAACCAATAGCCCGTTCCGGTTCATGGAAGCATACGGCATATCGTAGTTGGGCTCGGGTCCGATAAAGCTGCGGGAGGCGTAGGTCTGTGCCTGGGCGAAAACCTCATTGACAGCGTGGAAGCCTAGTGCCCTGTAGGCTTCCATCTGCTCTTCGGAGAAGAACTGGTCGCTTGTCGCCTCATGCGGAAAATTCGGATATCGCCGCTCATAGTCCAACACATAGTCCGGCTCTTTTCCGGTGACAGCGGCCTTTATGTACAGAAGGATACCTTGATCGCCGTTTTCATAGGTGATGCAGCCGATGGCGAAGTGGGGAAATCCCTCGATAGGACGAGAACGCGACTTGGACCGGTCAGCCAATCTTTCGAGTGCGGCATCTCTTACCGGACACCAATCAAGCGATATTAGCACCCCAATATCAATACGTGCAAAGCGTTGCACGTCGGCAAAGGCGCTAAAGTTCATGCCCGGATCGGCCTCCGCGTCTATTACGATGATAAACTTGCAGCCGCGCTTAAGGAGCTGATAGAGGCCAATGTTATCAATGTGGCCGCCGTCGGTGACATAAATACGCGAGCTGTCAGAGCGGAGCCTTCCAAATGCCTCGGCAAACAGATAGAGTCGAAAGAGATCCTCCCAGTGCCTGTCTTGAGCTTTTGGTCTGGAAGGGTTTGGAAGCCAGAATCCCAGTCGGAGGTTCAGCAGCGCCAGGGTAGGTCCTAATAATCCTATTCCGATCCTGCCCATGCTCGACGACACCGCAGCCCCTGAAATTGCAGCCGCTGCTGCCAGGTCGAGTTCAGGCTCGACTGACCACATCCAGTTCGGGTTGGCGTAGCCTGTCGATTCGCTGCCGATGGCATGCTTGGAAAAGAGGAAGAACTCCGCATTTCGTCCGCGCTTCGCCGGATCTGGCAGTCGGTGACGATCGGTCGCCGCTACCGCGGCGCCGGCCTTCACCTTTCCGTTTGCCGTACGTTCATCCTTCCTCGGCAATCTGACATTCAAAGTGCCGTTGACGAGTAGATAGGGAGCCTCTTCTGGAAGAGCGTGTATAGGCAGGCGCCTTCCTTCTTTGTCCCCGAGGCGATAGGCAACCCGGAGCCGGTCTCGGTAAAGCCTGTGCAGCCCGTTCGCGTTCTCGGTGAATGCTGCCGCAACTACGGCCACCGCAAAGCTTAGTGCCAAATAGTTGCTAAGGATGATCCAGTCCTCGAGATTCTTGCTAGGCCCGCTTCTCGTCGCGATGGCCGCAACTACTAGGGCAACCAACCATGTGCCGACCAGCACCAATATAGGAACGTTGAAGTGGCCGTGCACAATTGCTGTCAGCGTTTCCCACGGACGACTCTTTAGACGCCTGCTTAAAACCTGAGTTGCGGCAAGAAACAGAACAGCGAATCCAGCGATCACCGTGGAGAAGGTCCAACTATCTGAAACAAGGAAACCAGGACTGTGCGGGAAAGCGCCTCCGTCTTTGATTCCCCAGGTCACGATTAGTAGAAAGACAGCATATATGGTCAGTGGCAGCAACATCGCCGCGCCATACAGTACACTCTTTGCCAGGAGCGACTGCAGGTGCGCAGCAATGGAAGGGACACTCAAGGCCCGTTGAATCCAAACAACCAATTTGCCTTGGAACGCTGCGGTCAGTCCAACGATTGCTCCAGTGATTGTTGCAAGACCTGCGAGCCCTTGTGTACTTCCACCATCGCTGTCCAATCGAATTTTTACGGCTCCTATAATGATAGGTTGGAGTTCCATTGTCGCTGCGAAGACAAAGGCGATAATCAACCAGCGGCCAACCCTTGCGCCGTAGCCGTCGTACTCCAGAGACGCCCTTTCGTTCGGATGCGAACGGCCGAAACTTTCAACATACGAACGCCGGAGAGCCCAGCCTATCAGCCATAGGCACAGACAAATAGCGGTAATCACTGAGAAGAGGAAAGGGCTAGCGATCAGCGGTTCAACGCTCAGCCACCAAGAACTGCTTTTTGTCCACTCCTCGCGAAGCACTAGGTTTGCCACGTCCAGGAGTATGCTGTGCTTGAGTTCCTCCGTCGTCGGGTTGCTGAGAATAAAAACTGTTGCCACGGGTAATAGAAACGAGAGCAACAGAAGGACATTTACCGCCAAGCCACGCATTATGATGACTGTCGAAGTTATTATATCCAATAGGCCGCGAGGTGCGAGAAAGCGGCTGTAGTCGCGGAGATGACTCACCGCTTCAGGGTCTCGGAGACTTTCGTTGGAGGGCCGAGCAAATGGGAATCCAGGCTCGCCATTTTCTTCCTGGTTCGCATGCATGCCGGCGATCATGCTCGTACCCACGTAGCCGCCGCCAGAAACTGTTGACAGATAGTCGATACGGTGGATCAAGCCCCACGCATGCAGAGCCTGTAGTGCACCCAGGCAATACGAGGCCGAGCGTATTCCGCCCCCCGAGAGAGAGACGCCAAACAAGTCGGCAGGGCGTCCGTGAGGGGGGCCAAGCTCATCGGGAGTCTCAACTTTTGCGGCACCGCGGCGAATCCGAATGGAGGCGTGCTCAAGCGCAAGGACCTCCTCGAAATCATGGACGCGGTTTTCATCTTCCGTTTGTTTGATTGTCATATCGGCCCATCCTCCCCCTTAGGAATAACCAGCCGCAGACGCCTTCGTTTGGGAAAGCTTGTTGGATGTTCATTTTGAATGCGGTACGGAACAAACCAATGCCTTGGTACAGGTTTTTGCCGCTCGGACGCAGGGACGCGCTTCCTATGCAATTTTTAGGTTATGATGTTCTAAAATACACTACGCACGTCCGATGGCAAGTGACTAGGCATCGCAGATCTGATGCGGCTCGAGAATAGGCCGTATGCTTCTCCGTACCGTGCCGATCTAGTCTATCATCCTTTAATGATGGCTGAGAAAGGTCGAAGCCACCGCTCTTTCCGACAGCTAAAAATCGAAAGCTATGCCCCAGCCACGAAGGTAGTGCTACCCACGTGTGTTGCCTGGCCGGCGGCTTCCATCACGTCGCGCGTTGCCTCCAAAGCCACATCAGCCCGATGCTTCCAAGCGCTTTTGCCTAGAGAGCTTTAACAAAGGCATTCCAGTTTCTTCATCGCGGATCGCTTTTCGTCGAGGCAGCGAGTACCGACGATTGGTGACGGAGGCTGCGTTAATATCGGCTGCAGCTCGGGCGCATTCTGGCCGCTGTGAGCAGGTGTCGAACCTTTCGTTGAGGATCGCCGAAGCTTCGTGTATCCGGTCCGCTGCCGAGTGAGGTTCGGTTTCACGAAGGCGCCCTAACGAGCGGTTCGCCAACTGGCTTAGGCGCTGCGATAAACTCGACAATCGCCCTCAAAGCCAATGGATGCGTGTAGGACCAGGAATGCGTCAGAAAGGCGTCCATTGTGGACACATCTGAGCCCTGTACAACCGGGTATTGCCCAGGTGGCGAAGCCTCGACCGCGACAGTTATTGTGGCGGCGCAAGGTCCCAGCTCTGGAACGCTTGTTATCGCCAGGAGGGCGGTACAAGCGACGGCGAGTAAAAAGAGGGCGCCGAGGAAAGTGCCAAAGGAAGCCATCCACACGAGCAGCGTGACAACAACTCGTACGTGTTCAATGAAAAGGAGGGCAGGCATGGCGATAGCAACAACGATCAAAAAAAACCACCTGGGAAGCGCGTTCAAAACAAACGGATATCCGACCCCGAGCACGCTCGTGGGGGGCTCCGGCGGAATTCGATCCGGTGCCCAAAGGACATAATATTCAGGGAAATTTATCCGGACCCACACGCCAACGAAGATCGCTGCGAAAACCACTGCGAAGCTGGCGCCCAGCCAAGCGCCAAACAGCCTGAGCGGCTTGCTATGTCGGCTTTGCCATTCGTTGAGCGAATTAACTAATTCGGCGGTTTTCGTCGTAATGAGACTGTCGAAAGGCCCCCGTCTTCCCCAAACGACGGTCACTAACAATTCCAAAGCATGGAGCAGCGAAATCAGTGCGCTAGCTTCATCGCTGGGTCCCCTCACGATCAGGAACCGTTTCGGATGAATCTCCGGTATGGCCAGGGTTGTCAGGAACCATTTCGTTAGAGGGTCCATTGCCTCAACGAGATAGACGAGCGCAAGTAGCAGGCCACCCACAATTAAAAAGGTGCCAACGGTGGGAGCGTCGTTAAAAATGCTGCCGGGGGGGTCGTTTGGGTCCCCACGGAGTGGCCACCATGCGATGAGAAAAATTAGCCAAAAGTAGCTAATAGCAGCTGCGACCCGGCCGAGTACGCTGAGCTGTCGGCGCCGCGCGACCAGGTAGGGCGTCGATAACGAGACGACGCCCGCGACCCTTTTCGCAAGAGCCGGATCGCGAAGAGCATACAGAAGGACGAGGGTACCGTAACTGTGACCAATCACGTAGTGCGATCCGGTATGCTCTTCCGTTACGTTCCACAGATATGCCTGCAGTCGCTTCCCCGCGACGTGACGCGCGATATGGCTCGGCAGGCCGGACCATCTAAAATCGTCATGGAAGTGCACTCTGCCCGGAAAAGCTTCTTCTAACGTCTGCCTGAGTAAGGACCCTTGCCGGGTCCACCTGGCCCCACGTGCACAGGTGCCGTGTACGAGTGTAATATGCGTTTCCTGCGCAGTCCCATCCATGGCTCGCTTCCAGGTCTCCGCACGCGGGATCATTCTCAGCGACAGCTGCAAATCGGTCGGAGAGGAACGGAAATTCGCTCCTTGTACTAGCAGCAGGTACAGCTGCGCGAGCCGGTCTGCTCTCAGCCAAATCACTTCATCCGGAAACGCATCTTATATAATTCGATTTCCGCTGACGAGTCATGCCGAACGCGGGCGCCGTACAACCGAAGCATTTTCGCGCCTCTGCGGCGGCCGGGCGAATGGATCCAAGTCGCGACGCCTCACCACGGGACCGGGACGGAGACCGCGTTGCAAGGGCCCATCGCACGAGATCGTAGCTATGGGACGATCCGTGGAGGCCTCTGGCACAGCAATCAGGGAACGCGCTTGCTGGGCCTGTCGAGGTAACGGGGTCATCACCCCCCCCCCCCAAGATTTCTCTTAAGTTTTAATAACATGCGTACGCAGATTTGATGTGAAATCTATTTCGCGATCTGTTCCTTCCAAAGAATTCTCAGAATCGATGTTCCGTCGGTGCGCCACGGCCCGCCGTAGGCGAACACTATGTTCCCAGTGACGGCGAGCCCGCGCAGCGCCAAATCGGTTTCGAGTTCGCCAATCTCCGTGCCCGAGTTGATGTCAATTGCGCGAACAGTCCCGTTGGCCGTTCCAACCACCGCAATACGTTCCGCAAGTGGCTGAACAGCCACGTACTCGGTAGAAGGCGAGACTGTTAGCATTCTATTATAGGCCCCACGCGTGAGGTTCACTTCGGCAAGCAGGCCAGTGCCGACAATGACAACGGAGTCATTCGAAAAAGTGCACATCGCGCGGATTGGCCGATCAACCGGAACCTCGGACTGAATTTCGAGGTATTCGTCCAGTACGAGCACCTTTTCGTCAACTGCAACGACGATCTTGTCGCTCCATTTGGCGATCGCGTGAACGCACTTACCGAACTTTTCGCTGCTGACTCTCGCTCCATTTCTATGAGCGCTTAGTCCACCGGAAAGGGTCCATCTTCTGACATGACCGCTTTTCGATCCAGAGACGATTGCGGCGCCTGCACCACCCCAATCCATTACCTGGACAGCCGATATGCGTTCGGAATAACTGGATCTGACCGTGCCGCGATTTCGGTCAACGCCTTGCACCCAAAGCAACCCCTCGGGAGTTCCTGCGACGCATCCGAGGCCGCGAGGCAAGAGACTCACGGAATGAATATCATCTTGGCTCGGAGCAGGGAGACGCAAAAACTGCCCAGTTCGCTTTGTGTACGTTCCACTCATTCCGCGGCGGCCAGCAAAAAGAACATCTCCGTCTCTTCCAACGGAAGCGCACGTGACAGCCGGTGACGCTGCCTTTGATTGAAGTGAAAACGCTACCGTCTTGTTGTCTTCATTATCTCCGTTGAAAATATCTTTAATTACGTTTCCTATAAACTTTACGAACCGCGTGCCTTTATCGATTATAGGTGAAATCGCGTCAATAAGGTCTTCAACCTTTTGATACTTCTCGGAAATAAATTCAGAAAACTTGATTATGTCGGCGATTATTTTGTCGACGCCGTCATTGAGAAATCTAACTGTACCCTCGAATACTACGCCCATATCGAAGTTTAGCCGGATGGCAAACACGCTAGCGCTAAGTCGCTTAATATTCATCTTAAACTCTCGAACAAGATTAATGGTGTTACCATCAAAGTTCAAGATATTTAGGTTTATCGTTCTCTGCGTAATGTTTACGTTGGTGATGATGGAGTTTGCCTGTTCAGAGACCTCCTGGGTAATTGCTGGCTGTACGATTGCACGTGAAGTCGCAGCCAGACTGTCAACTACTTCTTTCGCCTCAGCGATTTCGCGGTCGTTGTGCTGAACAAGCCGTTCGACATCAACGTAGAGGCGGCTGATCGAGTTCAGCAGTTGTTCAATTGAATGCCCATGTTCGTCTTGCCCATCTTGTGCTTTCTGAAGGGCATCGTGCAGGCTATCTCGGATTATATGGATACGGGCAAGGTCATCCTGTGTGACACTCATTGGCTCGATCGACATGGCATGGGTAATCGCCTGCATGCCAACCGTATCTACGTACAAATCCAGCGGGGCGTTTGACTTTTGCCGCAGTTGCGCAGCGAGATTCTCCGCGCTGGTTTGCACTCGATTGAGATACTTGCCTGCATCTTCCATTGCGAATCCGTCGTGAGAGGCCTCTTAACTTAATTTCTTCGTTAATGGGCACGGTTGCAACATTTGGCTTATGCAATCCCCTGCAATCGGCGTCCTTTGCGGAAATCTTCGGTTGCCCTGAATAGTCAACGGCTATCGATCGGTATGCACAGCAGCAATGGTGCTGCTGGTGAAATGGTAGATCGAAAATGACGAATGCAATTGAACTTCTCAAGTCCGCAGCAATGATCTCTTTTTCTCATGCGCTCCTTTTGTACAAAGGCTAGGAAACGAGACGAAAAGAGCCATAGAAGACCAGCGGACCGGGGGCGAGAGGAAGGTCACGCAGCCGGAGACGCTGAGGACAACGACACGGAAAGGCATCACCCCCCGAGGGTCAGCTTGTTCCAGTCGGGAAACTCGCCTTGGCCAAGCACCGTCAGCAATATCCGTTGGACAATCCGATCCGCTGCAGGAAAATGCGGCATCTTCCTTGACGAGAGGACACCAGTGTGGACAGACTGTGATCTGGCGCCATAAAGTTTCTTAATTTCCTTGAAGATCGTCGCCCGTTCCTGAGACGTCTCTCCCAGGAGCCACGCTGCTCTCGTCCCAAGCTTGTGTGAAATCTCGGTATTCTCGGAGTCTTGGTCGTGCATTAGCACGATCTCAGCTGCCAAGCCGAGAAACGCGGCGCGGTCAACATCCCTCGTAGCAGCGCGGCTGCGGCCAAGAGCGTCAATTGCCCTCTCTAATTTTCCAAAGCCCTTGTAGGTCGACAGGAGAGAGTACGCGCGTTTGACATCCGAGGCACGCACGGTCGAGACTTCGAACTCGAAACCTAACCGCCTTGGCGCTTCTTGCATTGGGAGCGCAAAAAGGGCGTCGTTTTCCGGCCGGATGCCATACGCGGGAATTTCGACGGGCCCCTCGCTCGAAAGGAGACACGCTAGCCGGACATTCCGGCGCGCACGATCTCGGCGTTTTATGCTCGGCGTTGCGGCAGCCGTCTTTGTGCCGTCGCTTTCCATGGAGAAAGCTGGATTCAGGATAAATGGCTGTGCCACGAAGGCGGTACCTTCTGGCAGCATCGTATTGGTGAACGGCCGGCAGCTATACGACCTGGAAAAGCTATCGACGGGAGGAACCTGAAGGGTCAGGCCATCTTCAATCACACACTCTTCGTCGAGGCTGACGCCAAGGACTGGCGACAACTCTGTATATTCAGTGAAATTGCGAGCGACCTGCTCTAGGAACGCCTCGATGACGGCTTCGCCGGATTTCTTACTTAGAAGGACAGCGATTACCCAAGACCCGAGCTCCATCCGACAAGGCTGATTGTTTTCGGCTTCAGCGAGGATGAACGCGTCCAAATAATCGCGAAAAGGAGCAAGGGCGGAAAGTCGCCGGTCAAGGGACCATTCATTTTCCTCTCGCCAGAACATGTAGTGGCGGCCGCGGCGAATTTCGGCAAGCTCGGCGGCGGCCACATCGAGAACAGCGAGCGCTTCCGCATAGATCGCCTTATCCAATCTTCCGTCTCCTGTGTCCTCGCACTAGGCTTTGCGCGTTAGTGGCTCACCTAGCGTACACAACTTGGAAACGTCCTAAGATTGCAACCGTTTAAGAATCCTTTGCGACGGCTGTGCGATTGCCCGGTCGAAGGAGGGCAAAGGCCCTGAGCATGGGCCCGCCTTGGGGCGGATGATCTATTCGATCGACGAGGCCTTTGTGAGCCTTGCTGGAATGACGTGGCGACTGGCGCCGCGACCGCTTCTCTCTCGGGCTCAGCAACACCAGAACTATATTGGGTATGCTGTAGCGGCCGCCCGATGGGCGTTAAGATCGCGCGGTCGGGTAAATTATCACTTACGATAGAGCGATGCCGATCGCCGACATAACGAATGCTTGTGAGGCGTCGTCGCTGGCGTCGAGGTGAAAACATTAGAGTATCGAAACGCCCAGCAGGCGCAGGCCGGGCATTTTATCCGTGCTCGACCCGTACAGCCGGTTTAGTACCGGCTGATCGTTTTAGCGGATCGCGAGGAACTCCATGGACGTCAAATATTTCGCCGACCTGCGCACCAACTTCATCCGCATGTACTACCGCGAAGGACGCAGGCCGTTCGTTGACATCCAGAGAGCGAACGACGAAGGAACGCCGCCTTTTGACGAGCCGCCGCGCGGGTACGACTTGGAAAGCGGCGAACCACCATATCTTAAGGAATGGCTCCAGGCCGAGATGGCGCTAAACGTGCTGGGCTACTCATGTCTCTCGATGCTGTCGAACTCACTCAAGATCGCCTTCATGAACTTCGAGCGCGAATTTGGATTCAGGCCGAGCGCCGAGGCGAAGAAAACACTCTTCAAGCAAGGTTTCGTCAAGGGCTATAAAGGGGTCCTCTTCGAAATTCTCGACACCGATTGGAGCGACTGCCCCGCAGATCTAGCGATCATCGAGCAGGTGGTTCTGGCCCGCAACATCACCCAGCACACGAACGACTACTCGGGTTTCGACGCCTACTACGATGACAGTACGATCCGGAAGCACCCAAGCCTCTTCTTCGTAGGCGGCGACAAGGAAGAGCTTAATCCGGAGGATTCCGCCTCATGGTTCGGTCGCCGCGTCGAAGTTACCGAAGCGGAACTTTTCCGAGCCATTGAGGAGGTAGAGAAGCTGGTTGGGTACATCATCGGACGCGAAGACAAGGCTTTTGAATGGCGAAAGGGTCGACGGGAAAAATCCTAGTCTGGGCTTCCAGAAACGTCGCCACTTAGCCATCCGCGCGTCCTACTTGTCGTCAGCGGGCTGCCGTTTGACGGCGGCTAGGAGGCATTCCTCGCAGTCGTCTCTGTATCTCGCAGCCTGAAGGTGCTGCCAATATTCCTCTCGTGTCTTTTCACCTGCGAGAGCCTGTTCCCGCGTCACCTCGTCGGGATCTGGCAGCATGGTCGAAAGGGCCATCCGAAAGATGGCGGCCGGATAGGACAGGATCCATGTGCCATTGTCTAGGCGGAATTTCTCCGTTTCGACCGGATTGCCATGGAGGAAATCGTTCCTCAGATCGTGCATCTTGACATAGAGTGCATTGGCAAGCCTGACATTACCGACGTTTCCACCGCCGAAGTCCGCCTGATGCGTCGCTTCCTGCATCATCTTGCTCTGCCATGAAATGGTCTTGAGCAGGTCGAGGACTCTCTGACGAGTGGCCTTGCCCGTCGACCCCGGATGAACGAGAACCTCGAAAGCGCTTACCCACAAGGAGAGGATGCGGCCGTAGTCGTAGAAGGACTCGGTCGCACCTGTCGGAGAAGACAGTCGAAGCGCAGAGGTCGCCATCTTCAGCGATCGGAGAATGGCACGCGACGTCCAGCCGTCCTGTCCGTCGATAAAATGAGACTTCCAGATCGCATGCAGTTGCTTGAAGAAGCGCGGATGCGTTGCCTCCCGGCCGACTTCCTGCACGGGGACGGCAGCCGAGGCGGTTCCACGGAACTTGTCGAGTTCATGCACAGCCCAGAGCGCGGCATTCTGCGCAACGAGCCTTTTCCCATCAGGGGCAATCATCCACGGGTAGATCTCGAAGGAGTCGGCGTAGAACGGGCCGACATTCCTGCGCCACGTCACCGTGCGCACCCTCACGTCCAGCACGACGCAGGCGATAACGATATCCATGAAGCTCGAGATGGCCTCCGAGTTCGGACGCTCGGGATAGGCGTCGGACCTGATCAGCAGACTCGGCCTCAGTCGCTGACCGTTACTGCCTTCGATCTTCGAAAGGAAGGTGTGAAGGTTCGGCCCATTGGCGATCGCATCCCGATAGCGATCGTCGTGAGCGCCCGCCACGGCCAAGTATTCGCCTGCGAAATAGTCCGGCTTCATGTCGATGCTTGGTAGGGCGCCGAGCGCCGTCCATTTCAGGGCCATCGAAATCTCTTACGTAGCGTCTTGTTCCTTCGGAACGTAAAAGATCAGCGCGGCGCCTGGTCAACGCGCCCGCGGGGCCGTCCACAGGAATGCGGCATGCCTCATCGTCGAGACGGCTTTCGAGGTTTCCCGCTCCATTGCGACTGAACATCGGTTGGGCTGTCGTCGCGTTAGTAGGGAAAAAGTTCGAGAACCTTAGCGAACGGGTTCTTTCGCTCCGCCGCCGCTCTGGCCTTCTCCCGGATCACGAGGCCGGGATCAATTCCCCGGCTTAGAGCAATGTAGATGTCCTGGCCGTCCATCAGGATGATCCGCCGGGACGTAAAGGCGGCAGATGACGGACCCGAGTAACCCGCGTGGCTCACGTGAAGCCCACGCGTCCAAATTGGTCGCTCTTCGATCTTGCCTTGGCAGGAGTGCAGCATCGTGGCATCGGTCTGTGCCCGGTGTCACTTCGCCTCCACCAGATACGTCGTGCCATCGTGCTGGAAGGAACCGTCGATCTGCTCTCCAATGGTCCGGAAGGAGGCGCGGGCATCCAGCCCCCAGGTGTCGAACCAGCGTTTCAAGAACCTCTCGAACTCGTAACCTCGCTCTTGCGGGCGGTCGTCCATTACCTCCAACGAAAGGAATTCGGCTTCAAGCGCAACGAGGACACCTTTCGACGGTCGAAGAGGCGGTGCGGCCTTGGGCTCCTGGGCAACAGTCGCTCCCGGCAGTGGGGCTCCACCGAGCCGCTCAATGATCGCACTTAGCTTCCTGCGGTTGTCCGCCGTAGCCGATTCTGGTCGCTCGGCTTCGAGAAACTCCCACAGGCCGGCGAGCGCCTTCGCTATCGCCTTGGGTTGTGCCTTCTGCGTGAAGGCGATCAAACGCTTCCCCTTCGAGCCGCCCCTGAATGCATAGACGTCGTCGTAGATGTCGACGCCGACCTCGTGTTGAAAGAATTCGAAGAACGTCCGGTTCGTGAATTCGAGGACATATCCGCCTTGGACGAACAGTTCCTCCACGAGCTGGGTTTCAATGGGGCGGAGCGTCATCTGGTATCAGTCTCTCGTAATAAATCTCGCGCGGTCGAGAAGCTCGTCGAAGGTTACGATATCCAGGTTACGGGTGTCCCGCCGGAATAGCTCGAACGTGTCGCGCCGCACCTCGGCGTCGCGGGTGCTCCCATTGCCTTCGATGTCGCGACGGCGCCCTATGACCAGGATCGCTTTTGGATCGCGGGTTCTCGCCATGAGGCGACGGTCGCCCGACTTGTCATAGTTCTGTCCAGTCTGAGCCTGCACGAGCCATTCAGCTTTCTGTTCGAGTACCTGTGAAACTGCATCCATGAACTCGTTGCTGAACCTCCAAGTGCCAGAGCGACCGGAGCGACGCTGATGAAAGATCGGAGTATCGGGACGCTTGATCTCGACGAGGACGGAGTAGTCGGTGAAGTTCATGAGGTAGTCGACGGTGGGTCTGTCGCGATCGTCCGTTCCGCCTGCGCCGACCACCATCTCTCGGTCGAAGGGGCGCATTATCCGGTAATCGAGCCCGTAGCCGAAGACCCAGGTTTGCCGCTCGAAGAAGTTCTGCCAGTCGGCCTCAGCCCATCGATCGGCACTGAGCTGGCGTTCGAACTCCTCGAGTCCTTGCCGACGTCCGAGCAGAAGATTGATTTCGGCTTGGCTAAGTTCCGCCTGTATGCCCCGAAGGAGATGTTCCCGCTCCCTGTGATCCAGGTCTTTGATTCGGGCAAGAAGCGCCTCGTCCGCAGCGTCGGTGATAATCTTCGATCCGTGAGCGACGGAGATATCGCGGATGTCGAACCGCCCCTCGTTCGACCGATCTATGAAGTGGATGCTTTGCAAAAAATGAAACGAGCCTTGCGAATTCGCCCGCTCTGAAGGTGAAGGAATGCTCTTCGTATCCGCGATACCAGTCGCCAGCCCGGTTTTGGAACGTCTGCAACGTGACGCGCCGTATGCCGCCATCGTCCTGACTGACAAGAGCCGTCACCTGCGTCTTTCGCTTCTCCCCCGTAAGGCGCAGGCATAACGCGCCTTGGATTTCCCCAAGCAGGACCTTATCGGTTCCTTCGAGAACCCAGCGGACGTTGCGACGTCGTTCGGGATTGATCGATCCATGCGTAAAAACGGAAGTCAGGTAGGTTCTGCCCTCCTTCCGGAGCTCAAAGAATTTCACGTCATCGTCGTTCATACCAGACATCCAGAGCACAAGAGACGGTGCGAACTAGATCATGCCCGTCGCTTCTCTACAACCTGCAGGGACGCTTCGCCGCCGTGCCCGCCACAAGGATGCAGGTCACACCACGTGCCGAAGATCGTCCGGGATTCGGTCGGCAGCCGCCCGGTCGAAGCGAGAGCGCCCCGGGCTCGCCATGAATTGACAGCCCGCTTCGGGCTTAATCAAGCCCTAGATCGGGTCCGGCGCCAAAGTCCGCAGCGCTTGAAGGGAGCCGTTCTTCACGAACGCCGTGCGCGGCTTGTTGCGACGATGTTCACGTTCTGGGCCAAAGAGATCGCATAATGTATCATCAGGAAACATTTGTCGTAGGCTGGACTGCCGTTGCGGGCGCAAGTCCCGTTGCTATTACGACTGTGATCCCGACGATGTCGATCGTCACAGTGGGTGGCAATCTTCCGCCGCTGCTGCATTAACGACTCAGTTGTGTGTGAGAATGTTTTTACGCGTGCCGTCTATTCCTGCTTACCTTCGCGACAACAGCGGTCGTTGCGGCGGCTTGACATTAGTCTGAAGACGCTCAAGGGGCTCACCCACTACGGAATACACCTGCGAGTTCTGGGCAAACGAGCCCAAACGCTTCAGGTTCGACCCCATCAAATGCCTAAACAGTCCGGTTCACGCCTGCCTCATCCGGCAGCCTCGACCTCCTTCAACGCATGGATGAAGTGGTCGTTTTCCACAGGCGAGCCGATGCTGACGCGAATATACGTGTCGAATCGAGGTTGTTTCCAGGGTTTGACGATGACGCCTCGCCGGAGCAGTGCTTCGGCCAACGGGGTCGCTTCTGTGCGTGCGTCGAAAAACAGGAAATTGCATTTCGATGGTGCAATCCGGTAGCCCATCGTCGCGAGCTCTTTCTTCATCCGTTCGCGTTCGACAAGAGCAAGCTCGACGGAACGGTTTAGGTGATCGGTATCATCAAAGGCGGCGAGGGCGGATACTTGCGCGATCGCATTGGTGTTGAACGGAGTGCGCGCACGATTGAAAAAATCGCAAAGGCTGCCGTCGCTGACAATACCATAGCCGATACGCAGGCCTGCCAGTCCGTAGGCTTTGGAGAAAGTCCGTAGCACGACCCAGTTCAAGCCCGTCACCTTCAGCACTTCGGCCGCACTTGGATAGTCGTCGCCGGCTGCATATTCCGCATAGGCCTCGTCGACCACGATGAGCGTTTCCGGATCGAGCGCGGCGACAACCTTTGCCAGTTGGAGCGGTGTCAGCCATGAGCCGACGGGGTTCATCGGGTTCGAGAACATCAGCATACGCGGCTTGCGGGCAATCGCGGCGAGAAGTGCGTCCATGTCGACGGAGAGGTCGGGGGTAACGGTGACGCGATCGACCTTTCCGCCCATCAGAGTCGTATAATCTTCATGCAGGGGGAAGGATGGATAGAGCGTCACCACAGTGTCGCCCGCGCGCACGACGGAGCGGCAAATGACGGCGATCAGATCTTCCGAGCCGTTGCCGAGGATAACCTGATTGTTCTCGACATCGAAGCTGGCAGCCAGCCGGGCGCAGAGCGCGCGGCCCTGCGGATCGGGATAAAGCCGGGCTAGTTCGCCGATGTCGGGAAAGAGCCGGCGCAAGGCGGGCGAGGGACCGAGAGGGTTCTCGTTGGAGCCGAGCTTGGCAACTTCGTCGACATGGTACTTCGCTCGCACCTCCTCGAGCGTCAGTCCGGCATTATAGGGGGCGATCGAGCGAATTTCTTCCCGTATGGGCCTTGAAGGGATTGCCATTTTACCGTCTCCATGGGGTGCCATTGCCATGTGCTGTTCATAAGCCGGGATTCATGATCTGTATATATGTATAGACATGTTGTTGAGATAATGATGTCATCCCGGTGGGGAACCAGAACAGGAGCCGTCATGACCAGCCCGATCTTCGACCTTTCCGGCCGCCGCGCTCTTGTTACGGGAGCAAGCCGCGGCATAGGGCAGTCTATCGCCCTCGCTTTGGCCGAGGCCGGTGCGCACGTGGCCGTGACCGCGCGAACGGTAGAGGGTTTGGCCGAGACCCGGGCACTGATCGAAAAGGCTGGCAGGCGCTCGGTGGCGCTTGCCCAGGATGTCCGCGACGTCGAAGCCTGCGCAAGCGTCACGAGAGCAGCGGCTGAGGGTTTGGGCGGTCTCGACATCCTGGTCAACAATGCCGGGTTCGAGAATGTCCGGCCTTCCTTCGATGTAGACGAGGCGCTCTGGGAAACGATTGTCTCGACCAATCTGAAGGGCGCCTTCTTCTGTGCCCAGGCGGCGGGCCGGATCATGGCGGACGCAAACGGCGGCGCGATCGTCAATCTCTGTTCCCTGACATCCTACGTCGGCATTCCGACGGCGGTACCCTACGGCGCCTCGAAATCCGGCCTACTCGGCGTGACGCGTGCCCTGGCAACCGAGTGGGCAGCGCACAACATCCGGGTGAACGCCATTGCTCCCGGCTATTTCCGCACTGCCATGACTGAGGGCTTCTACGAGGACGAGGACTGGCAATCCCGCATGCTGGAAAAAATCCCTCAGCGGCGCTTTGGCAAGGAAAGCGACATCGGCGGTGTCGCGGTTTTCCTCTGCAGCGATGCGGCTGCCTATATCACGGGGCATTGTATTCCTGCCGACGGCGGCTACCTCGCCTCGATCTGATCCGTGCGCGAACCTGCATGAGTGCTCCGTGTGGGGTGCAAACCGTACGACGGACCCGTCTTGCCTGCTTGTCATTCTGTCCGTCGCTGCCAAACTGTCAGCGGCTTTGCGCCTTGCTTTCGCACGTGCACAAAAAATTGGCATACAGAATTGCAGCGCAAAAAATGCGCAATGCCGGTTGACGGTACTTGTACTAATATGTATAGACAACTAGGCGTAAAGGCTGGTGGAGTGCCTTCCCGCCGGGTGGAATAGAATAAAGCTTCGCCGCGGTCTCATCGGTTGGAGCAAGACAGGGGAATCGTATGGGCGTTGTTGCTGCTGGTCTCCGTCCGACCGGATCCGTCAATCCGGTCGCTGTTTCCGTCAAGGACGTCGGCATGGCTTTCGGCGATGTTCACGCTGTCAGGAATGCCTCATTCGACCTCCCGAAGGGGCGGTTCCTGACCATTCTCGGCCCGTCCGGATCCGGTAAGACGACACTGCTGCGCATGATCGCCGGTTTCGACCGGCCGACCCACGGTGAGATCTTCATCAATGGGCGGCCGGTCAGTGCCGTGCCGCCGCACAAGCGCGCCATCGGTATGGTGTTTCAGAAGCTCGCGCTTTTTCCGCATATGACGGCGGCCGAAAACGTCGCCTTTCCGCTCAAGATGCGCCGCCATGACGCGCGCACGATCCCGGAAAAGGTCGAGCGCTATCTCGATCTCGTGCGCCTTGGCGGCTACGGAGACCGACGGATCAATGAGTTGTCGGGCGGCCAGCAGCAGCGTGTCGCCATCGCCAGGGCGCTGGTGTTCGAGCCCGATCTGCTGCTGCTCGACGAACCGCTTGCCGCGCTGGATCGCAAGCTGCGCGAGGAGATGCAGCTCGAGTTCCGCCGCATCCAGAAAGAGCTCGGCGTCACCACGATCAACGTCACCCACGATCAGCGAGAGGCGCTGGTGGTTTCCGACGAGATCATCATCATGAATGGCGGAGCCATCCAGCAAAAGGCCCGGCCGGTCGATGCCTATCGCGCGCCGTCGAATGCCTTCGTTGCCAACTTCATCGGCGTGACCAATTTTCTCGAAGGAAGGATCGTTGAACTTACTTCGACGCAGGCCGTGTTTGAAACGAACGGTGTACGTCTCGTCGGCATCGCTGCCGATGCCGCTCTCGCGCCAGGTCTATCCTGCAGCGGAGCGCTTCGTGCGGAACAAATACGCATTGCGCCCAGGGGCGGGCGGCTCGATGAGTTGGAAACGCTGGTCGACGGCCAAGTGGTCGATTGCATTTTCGAAGGCGATCGAGTCGTTTACGAGATCCGGGTTCCGGATCTGGCAGGCGTGCTGATGCGCGTCTTCGATCACGATCCGGAATCCCAATTGCAGTTCGGTCCGGGCGACGAGGTTCGCCTCGGCTGGAATGCAAGGGATATGCATGTCTTTCAAAAGTGACCCCCAGAAGGTCCAGCCAGAGGAGAACCTGTAATGTCGCATGAAAAGTTCCTGTCCGCGCAGATCGGCCGCCGGACGCTGCTTGCGTCCATGGCCGCGGCCGGCGCTTCGGCGGGTCTTTCGACCCTCGGCGTCAGCCGCGCCTTTGCCCAGGAGCCGGAAAAGCCGGCCGAGATCATCGTTCGCGCCTGGGGCGGCAGCTGGGTCGATGCGCTCAAGGCTGGCGTGTCCGACAGCTTTACCAAGATGACCGGGATTGCCGTCCGTCACGACCTGACCGAGGACAACGAGATCCAGCCGAAGGTCTGGGCCGCCGTTGCCCAGAAGCGCGTCCCGCCGATCCACATCAACTGGGATACGACGACGAACGCCACCAAGTCCGCTTTGCGCGGCGTGACCGAAGACCTGTCCGACCTGCCGAACCTCAAGAACGCCACGGATCTCGCAAAGCCGGTCGGCCTCGACGGCTATCCGATCGTCAACACCTACGGTTATGTCTACGTGCTCGCCTATCGCCCGTCGGCCTTCCCGAACGGCGCGCCAAAATCCTGGAAGGATCTGCTCGACCCCAAGCTCAAGGGCCGGATCGCATTGTATAACGACGGGATCGGCTTCCACTTCCCCGCACAAGTCGCCGGCGGCGGTAAACTCGAGGACATTCCCGCCAACATGCAGCCGGCCTGGGATTTCATCTCCAAGATCAAGGAGCAACAGCCGCTGCTCGGCGAGGACCCGGATTTTACCACCTGGTTCCAGAAGGGCGAGATCGACGCCGCCTGCACCATCTCGACCAATGCGCGCGAAGCCAAGAAGAACGGCATCGAGATCGCCTGGGTCGTGCCGGAGGAAGGCGCCAAGTTCGACACCGACGGCCTTTGGATACCGAAGGGTCTGCCCGAGAACGAGCTTTACTGGGCCAAGCAATATATCAACCACGCCCTGACCAAGGAAGCGCAGCAGATCTGGCTGGACGGTCTCGGCTTGCCCGGCGTCATCCCCGGCATCACGCCGCCCGCCGATCTCGTGGGCGATCCCTCCTATCCAACAACGGAGGAGGACTTCAAGCAGCTGATCCGTATCTCGGCCAAGGTACAGGTCGAGAACGAGAGCCAGTGGTTCGCCAAGTTCAAGGAAATCATGCAGGGCTGATGCCTTATCTGCCCGCCGCACCCCTTGCGGCGGGCAGCCTTCTCTCGTGAAACAGGATCGTTGCCATGCGCGCTCCCCGTGCTGCATATCCCCTGACGTGGCGTGTCATGGATGTCCTCGAACGCCTTGCGGCCATCGTCTGGCCATCGAGCTTCCAGCGGGGCCTGCCCTATCTCATGCTGATGCCCGCGCTCGTGCTTGTGGGCCTTTTGGTGCTCGGTCTCGTCCAGATCGGCGACACGAGCCTGAGAACGCTCGACACCAATACCTTCCTGATGTCGGAGAGCTACACGCTCGCCAATTATCAGCGTGTTCTGACCGAAAGCTTCTTCGCGACCGTTGCCGGCCGCAGCCTTGTCGGTTCGGTGATCGTGACGGTGATCACCCTGCTGCTCGCTTTTCCATATGCCTACCTCATGGTGCGTACGCCGTCGTCCGCCCTTCGCAAATTTCTGCTGGTTGCGCTTTTCCTGCCCTTCTTCATCGGGCAGGTGGTGCGCGCCTATGGCTGGCTCATCATTCTCGGCAACCAGGGCATGGTCAACGAGGCGCTCGGTCTCGTCGGCGTGCCGCCGATACGTCTGCTCTACAACTACCCGGCGGTACTGTTCGGCCTCGTCCAGTACATGCTGCCTTTCGCGGTGCTGATGCTCGCACCGGCTCTGACCGCTATCCCGAGCGAACTCGAGGCCGCTGCCGCCTCGCTCGGCGCGGGCTGGACCCGGACATTCCGCCACGTCGTTCTGCCGCTCTCCCGGCCGGGGCTGGTCGGTGCCGGTTTGGTGGTAT
This sequence comes from Ensifer sp. R1-3, assembly GCF_056739175.1. Classification (NCBI taxonomy): domain Bacteria; kingdom Pseudomonadati; phylum Pseudomonadota; class Alphaproteobacteria; order Hyphomicrobiales; family Rhizobiaceae; genus Ensifer; species Ensifer sp. R1-3. The sequence goes on along the minus strand of NZ_CP096517.1, from coordinate 1,103,268 downwards.
TGACGCTGTCGCTCACCGACTTCGCCATTCCCGCCATCCTCGGCGGCGGCACGCAGGATTTTATCGCCAACGCGATATACGACCAGTTCTTCCGCACCTCCGACCAGGGCATGGGTGCCACGCTGTCGCTGATGCTCGTTGCGGTCGGGTCCATGCTCGTCGGCGTCGTCTTCATGCTGTTCGGTGCAGGTACGCTCGCCATGACGGGAGACCGCAAATGACGGGCAGCAAAAGCAAATCCTTCGTCCTGTGGGCCTTCGTCACGACTGCACTTTTGATGCTGTCCGCGCCCACGGTCGTGGTGCTCGGAGCCTCCTTCACCGCCGGCAACATCATCACCTTCCCGCCGGACGGCCTGTCGCTGAAATGGTACGGCGCGATCGCCCAGGCAAGTGACCTCAGGCAAGCTTTTGTTCGTTCGCTGATCGTTGCCACGATATGCACCCTGGTCTCGATCCCGGTCGGCACGCTCGCCGGCATCGCATTGGCCAAGTATCGGGTGCGGTTTGCCCGTTCGATCCAGATCTATCTCTTGTTGCCGTTCACCATTCCGCTGATCGGTTCCGGCATCGGCATGATGCTGGTACTCGGCAATATGGGCGTTCTGGGAAAATTGTGGCCGGTCGGGATCGCCTGCGCTGTCATCAACCTGCCCTTCATGATTTGGGCTGTGACGGCGAGTGCCAGCAATCTGTCGCCCGATCTGGAGCTGGCGGCGGCCAATTGCGGAGCCCCGCCGCTGCAACGCTTCCTCTACATCACGCTGCCGGCGGTCCTGCCGGGCGTGATCACGGGATCGCTGCTGATGTTCATTCTGGCGCTCAACGAGTTTCTGGTCAGCCTGCTGCTGGTCGACGCCCGAAGCGTGACGCTGCCGGTCCAGATCTACAATTCCATCCGCTCGATCATCACGCCGGACCTGGCCGCGATCTCGGTCGTATTCATCGCCTGCGCCGGTCTCGCGATCGCGCTGCTCGACCGCCTGGTCGGTCTGGATATCTTCCTGAAATCGAAATGACCCTCCGGCCCCAACTGGCCAGATACAAGGACAAGACGATGACATCAGTGTCTTTCTACGAATATTCGAAGCTGAACGCCGAAGAGAAGGCCGCCTTGCTGCGCCGTTCGGAAACCGACATATCGGGCTTCATCGAAAAGGTCGCGCCGATCCTCGAAGCGGTCCGCACCGAGGGCGACAAGGCACTGGCACGCTTCGGCCGCGAACTCGACAAGGCCGATGTAACGGAAGCCAATCTCAAGGTTACGGCGGCAGAGTTCGATGCGGCCTTCAAGCTGGTTGATGCAAGTGTCCTCGAGTCCGTTCAATTCGGCATCGACAACATCCGCAAATTCCATGAGGAGCAGAAGCCAGAAGCCATGTGGCTGAAGGAGATCCGCCCCGGCGCTTTTGCCGGAGACCGCTTCACGCCCATTCAGTCGGTCGCGCTCTACGTCCCACGGGGCAAGGGCTCCTTCCCGTCGGTGACTATGATGACATCGGTCCCGGCCGTGGTTGCAGGCGTCCCAAACCTGGCCATTGTCACGCCGCCGGCGCCGGACGGTTCGGTCGATGCCGCGACGCTGGTTGCTGCACGTCTCGCCGGCGTTGAAACCGTCTACAAGGCGGGCGGCGCGCAGGCCGTTGCTGCCGTCGCCTATGGTACCGAAACCGTCAAGCCGGCGGTGAAGATCGTGGGTCCCGGCAGCCCGTGGGTGGTCGCCGCCAAGCGCTCGCTCTCCGGTGTGATCGATACCGGTCTTCCCGCCGGTCCCTCCGAAGTGATGATCCTTGCCGATGATACGGTCCATGGCGGCCTTGCCGCGCTCGACTTGCTGATCGAGGCCGAACATGGCCCTGATTCCTCGGCCTATCTCGTTACTCACAGCCGCCGCGTTGCCGAGGAGGCGCTCGCAGCCCTGCCAGAACACTGGGCGAGGATGACCGAACAGCGCACCGCCTTCTCAAAGACCGTGCTGAGCGGAAAGACGGGGGGCATCGTCCTCACCTCGTCGATTGAGGAAAGCTACGAGTTTGTCAACGCCTATGCGCCGGAGCATCTGGAGCTCCTGTCGGAACAGCCCTTCATTCATCTGGGCCACATCACCGAAGCTTCCGAAATCCTGATGGGCACCCATACCCCGGTCAGCATCGCCAACTTCTCGCTCGGACCGAACGCCGTATTGCCGACCAGCCGTTGGGCCCGCACGTTCGGTCCGCTGTCGGTCGCTGATTTCGTCAAGCGCAGCTCGATCGGCTATGTCACGGCACCGGCCTATCCGGAATTCGCCAAGCATTCCCATAATCTGGCGATCTACGAGGGTTTCTCCTCGCATGCGCTTGCCGTATCGCCCGTGCGCGATCGTTATCTGAAGAAGGGCGCCTGAACCATGAAGGCTGTGCGGCTTTACGGCGCAATGGATTTGCGGGTGGGAGAGGTCGCCGAACCGTCGGCTCCGCCGCCGGGCTTCGTCAACCTTGAAGTAAGGGCTGCTGGCATCTGCGGTTCCGACCTTCACAACTACCGTACCGGCCAATGGATCTCGCGCCGGCCCTCGACGGCAGGCCATGAATTCTGCGGTCGCGTGACTGCGATCGGAGAGGGCGTCAGTCACGTGGTGCGGGGAGACGTCGTCTCGGCGGACTCACGCATGTGGTGCGGCACTTGCCCGGCTTGTACGAGCGGCCGCAGCAATGTCTGCGAGACCTTGGGCTTCGTCGGCGAGATTTGTGACGGCGGCTTTGCCGAGGCAGTGCAATTGCCAGCCCGACTGGTCGTGCGCCACGATCCGCAGCTTTCGCCCCATGTTGCCGCCATGGCCGAGCCGCTGGCAGTGGCCTTGCATGCCGTACGTCGCCTTGCCATTCCGGCCGGCGAACCGGTCCTCGTCATCGGCTGCGGCACGATCGGTGGGTTGAGCGCGCTTCTTCTGTCCCGGCTGCATGATGGTCCGCTGCTGCTCGGCGATCTGAACGCCGACAAAGCCGCCCTTGTCGCTGAGGTGACTGGCGGCGCGGTCGTTGCTCTTGACAGGGCGGTGGTCGAGGCCGCGCTTTCCGGCGGAAGGGTGCGCTATGCACTGGATGCCACCGGCAGCATCCAGGCGATCGCCCGAGCTCTCGACATTCTGTCGGGCGGCGGAGCGCTGGCGCTCGTCGGCATCGGCCACGGCAAGCTCGATTTCGATCCGAACATCATAGTGGAGCGGGAGATATCGCTCGTCGGCTGTCATGCCTTTGCCGGCGAGTTGCCTGAGGCCGTCGGGTTGCTCGTCGATCTCGCGCCCGCGCTGCAACGTTTCATCGAGGTGCTGCCGGCGCTCGACGATGTGCCTGAGGCTTACGAAAGGCTGCTGCGGGGCGAGAGCAAGGCGCTCAAGACCATTATTGAGGTGGCGGGCTAAGTCCAGTCCGTCATGTCATTTCAGATGCCGGCTCACTCGAGGCGGCGGTGGAGGCAGTGAACCATGAATACGCTTTCAGATTCCGCATCGCCGCTCTATGAGAAGGTGAAGGACTTTGTCCTCGGTAACATCGGTAGCGGCAAGTGGGCCCGCAACAGCCGGCTTCCGTCTGAGAACGAGCTAGTGGCGGCACTCGGCGTCTCCCGCATGACCGTTCATCGGGCGCTGCGGGAACTCACTTCGGAGGGGCATCTGCGCCGCATTCAGGGTGTCGGCACCTTTGTGGCTCCGCCAAGGCCCCAGTCGACATTGATCGAGATCAGCAACATCATCACCGAGATCAGGGCGCGCGGTAGCCGGCACCGGGCCGAGGTGTTCGTGCTCGAGCGCATCGAACGACCGGAACCAGAGCTTCTGCTCGCCTTCGAGTTTGAGGCGGTGAACCCCGTTGACCATTCCGTCGTCATTCATTTCGAGAACGACCTGCCGGTCCAGCTCGAGGAGCGCTACGTCAATCCCAATCTCGTTTCCGGCTATATCGACCAGGACTTTGCCGCAGTCGCCACCTATGACTACCTTCAGAATGCCACGCCGTTGACCGAGGTGGAGCACCTCATCAGCGCTCTGCCGGCCAATGCTGAACAGGCTCGCCTGCTGAACGTTCGCCCTGGTGACTGCTGCCTGATCCTGCACCGCAAGACCTGGACAGGGCCGGTCGTCGCAACCGTCAATACCTTCACCTATGTCGGCAGCCGCTACTCGCTCGGCAGCCGCTATCTGCACGGCGGCAAGTGACCGCCGTTCCTATGCCCAGAAAGACCCATCCGGAAAGAACGCCATGAGCCAGCCCACGAGCCGCACCGCGGAAATAAGAAAGGTCGCCAAAACCGGAGACGGCAAGGCGGAACAGTTGCTGGCCGAGCTGCTGCGTGATCTCTTCAGGATCGAGGCAAGGAACGTCGCGATCAATCACGACCAGTACAGCCTCAATTCGCTCAATGGCTTCTTCGAGACGGAGAACGGCGCCTTCTTCTTCAAGTTCCACCAGGAAGAGGGAGAAGAGGCCATGAGCGGCGAATATTATCGCGCCGACATCTTGGCGCGCGCCGGCCTGCCGGTGGACCAGCCATTGCTGATGTCGGTGCTTCCTGGCGAACAGATACTCGTCTATCGCCGACGCACCGATCCGCGTTTTTCAGATGTGCTGAGGGCATTGGACTTGAAGGACGATGCCGCGGCGAGGGGAAGGGCGGTTGAGGCCGAACGCCGGCTGAGCGAAGCCGTGCTGAAGGTCTATCTTGCCACACTGCATACGGTGGGTGCGAGGGAGGTTGCGGCCGAGCCGATCCACCGTCTGTTTTACGAAAGGCTCGTAGACCCTTCGGCAGCAAGCTATCCGGGCGGGCGCATGGCAAGCTTCTATGTCGGCAAGGACTTTGCCTTTCCCAACCTGACACTCGATTGGGAGACGCTCTCGCGCTGCCGGTTTGTGGTGAACGGCATCGAATACAGCGACAGTATCGGCGCCCTGTTCGATGCCGCGCATGAGCGGCTGAACCCCGCGCGGCTGGCGGATGCCGGGGGAGTGGTCGCGCATGGCGACGCCCACAATGCGAATGTCTGGTACGAGGAGCGCGATGGCGGGGCACACTTGTCCTTCTTCGATCCCGCCTTTGCCGGCGAGAACATTCCTGCATTGCTCGCCGAGGTGAAGACGACCTTCCACAACATCCTTGCCCATCCGCTGTGGCTCTACGATCCCGCCATGGCGGCCGGGCGCTACAAGGCAAGCGCAGTGCTTGATGGCGCTCTGCTCCGCGTTACCACCGATTTCGCGCCGAGTCCTGTCAGGCGGGCGCTTCTCGACGTAAAGGCAGAGGCACTTTGGCGTCCGCTGCTTAGCGAACTGAAGGCGCGGGGCATGCTTCCGGCCGACTGGCGCCGGGTCATCCGGCTTGGCCTTTTCCTCTGCCCAACGCTGGTGATGAACCTGCGGGCTAGCGCAACGACCCATAACGCGATTTCCTCCCTGATAGGCTTCTCCGTCGCGGTGATGGCCGGAAGCGAGCCGGTTGCGGGAGACGATTTAATTTCCCGCTTCATCGACACAATCGATCCGGACAACGGCTGACATGGCGCTGGTCAACATCGACGACTTTCGCGATCTCGCCCGGCGGCGGCTGCCGAAGATCTTTTTCGACTATATCGACGGCGGTTCCTTCGAGGAGGAGACGATGCGGGCGAATCGCTCGGACTTCTCCCGCCTAACCCTGCGCCAGAACGTGCTGGTCGAGCCGCAGCCGCAGGACCTTGCCACGGCCTATCTCGGGAAACGTCATCCCCTGCCGTTCATGCTCGGGCCGGTCGGCTTCCTCGGCCTCTATTCCGGCAAGGGCGAGGTCAAGGCCGTGCGGGCGGCGCATGCCGCGGGCATCCCCTTCTGCTTATCAACCTTTTCCATCGCCTCACTCGCCGACCTTCGGATCGTCACGGACGGGCCGCTGCATTTCCAGCTCTATGTGCTGGAGGATCGCTCGCTCTGCGAGGAATTCCTACGAGCGGCAGAATACGCCGGCGTCGACACCCTGTTCGTAACGGTCGACACCGCCATTACGGGTATTCGCGAACGGGACGTGCGAAACGGATTCCGATCGCTGACGCGGGTGACGCCGGACCTCCTCGCGCGCCTCGCGCTGAAGCCGCGCTGGCTTGCAGAGGTGGTCCTTGCCGGCATGCCGTCGGTCAGGGCTATCGAGCACCGGCCGGAATTCGGTCGCGGCGCGCTGGAGCAGGCGGCCAATCTCTCGCGCCGAATCGACAAGACGCTGTCGTGGAAGGACATCGCCTGGCTGCGCCAACGCTGGACGGGCAAGCTCGTGATCAAAGGCGTTCTCACGCCCGCTGATGCTGTGCGCGCTCGCGATCTCGGCTGCGATGGGGTGGTGGTTTCCAACCACGGCGGACGCCAGCTCGACGGTGCCCCGAGCACGATCCGAGCCCTGCCCAGCATTCGCGCCACCGTGGGAACCGACTTCTGCCTTATGCTTGACGGCGGTATCCGCCGCGGCGCGGACGTCATCAAGGCGATCGCACTCGGCGCAGACGGCGTGATGCTTGGCCGGGCTTATGCCTACGGCCTCTCGGCCGCCGGGCAGGCGGGGGTGGCCGAGGTGATTGCCATCCTCGAGCGCGAGATTTCGATCAGTCTTGCGTTGATGGGGATTGCCTCGGTCGAGCAACTCAAGGCTCTCGGCGCGGAAGCCGTCTCGACACTCTGACGGAGCGCCGCGCGCCGTTTTTTAGGGCCGGGCTGCTGCTGCCGCCCCCATCGTCATCCGCCCCCCATCCCTTCTAATCATCACCAAGCGGCTCCTCTGCCTGCTGACCTGTCGCTTGGCAGATAAATGGGGTCTTCCTCACTTTGTGTGGTGGCGATTTTGGTCAAGCGGCAGCACGCGTGCCCTGAGCAGCTCCGGGCCAGCTCTGCCATAGATTGCACGCTTGATTGTCTTCAGGCGGTTGATTTCGCCTTCCCCCTGGCCGTTGCTCCTGGTGGCGCTGACGTTTGTGGCGGCCGTTGATGCGCCGGAGCGATTCCGCTCCTCGCGCGCGGTGGGGCCGCACTTGGGATTGACGCCGAAGAAGTGTCAGTCGGGCGAGACCGATCATAGCGGTCGCATCTCGAAGATCGGCGATGGCAGCGTGCGAACCGCGCTCTACGAGGCGGCCAATGTCAATCCTGACGCGACCGGTCAAAGGCTCCGATCTGAAGGGTTGGGCGTTGGCGGTCGCAAGACGTGCCGGCCCCAAAAAGGCGCGCGTGGCGCTGGCCCTCAAGCTGGCGGTGGTGTTGCATTGCATACTCAGGGATAGAACTTCATTGCTCATAAGGGAGCGCCAGCCCTGGCGGCTTGATCGGAGGAGACGACGAGACAGGCTTTCGGACGGGCACAGCCATCAGCCCTCCGCAGCAAGGTCCCTTCGCCGGGACGATGGATGGGTTAGGCCGCTATGCGATCAGCAGCACGCGGTGACTGCGCTTCTAAGATTGGCCAACCGGTCCTCAGCAGACACCATAGAGCAGCGGCAAAGCTCCGACTGCGGACAGAAGCAAGCCCTCGGCGACGGATTAAGCGCACAAGGGATTGACGCAAAGCCCGTTACAGAAGATCGCATAAGGTATCAATTGGACGGGGGCGTTAAGCCCGGCCGACACGCAGTTCGTTTGCACATCCCGGACCAACACAGCGAAAGTGTCGGTCGATTACACTTTAGGTAGTATCTGATGATGGTCTTGCGGATGGACTCTTGCCGTTTGTCGTCAAGCACCCCGATGCCCGTCCGGTCGACCGCCCTTGCGATCCACCAACAACGTTTCGTCCCACCGTTTCCTCAAGGCTAATTCGCGCTTCTCGAAAGACGGGGGTGAATGAAGAGAAGGGCCGATCGAATCGCATCAAGTCCATCACGTCGGTAGGCGCGTTCGGCCAGAGGGTCCCAAGAGGCGACTCTGTCCGGCATCGATTCAACTGTGCACCGGGCCGGGTAGAATGCCTTTCAGGATCGTCTCCGTAATTGTCGTTGCGGCTGCTTCATAATCCTCCGCTTTCAAACGCGCCTTCCTTAGCCCGTCGGCGGCGATGGGCTCAAAATCCGCGTAAAACTGCGTTGAAGCCCACAGCATGATGAACAGGTGGCGCGGATCAACCGGCAGCAACTTTCCGGCCGCAATCCAACCCTCCACGACCGCCACATGCGCATCCGTGACGTGGCGCATATGGTCGCGATCCTTCTTCTTCAGGAACCGCGCTCCCTGAATGATCTCACTGGCGAAGAGCCGGGACTCGGCGATGTTCTTGCGCGTGTAGTCGAGCTTTGCCTTGATGTAGAGCCGGAAGGCCTCCGCCGGCTCACGCTCGGGCGAAATGTATTTTAGCGCCTCGTCCCAGCTGGTAATGAGGTGCGCAATGATGGCCCTGTAGATCTCCTCCTTAGAAGAGAAATAGTAATAGACGTTGGCCTTGGGCAGGCCCGAGGCCTCGGCGATCTCGGCGATCCGCGTACCATCAAAGCCCTTGCGCGCGAATATCTCGATCCCAGTTTTGATGATGAGGCGCATGTTGCGTTCGCGGATGCGCTCCTCTGGATCCCGTGCTGCCGTTGCCATGCGATCTCGTCCCTCTCACGTCGCCGCTTCCTACCAGGCAATCATGCGTGGCGGCGAGGTCGTTTCCGCAATTGCCGCGTTTTACGGCGAAATGCAAGCGCGCCACTATTCAAAAAACCGACGATCTGGTCAAAAAAAACTGACCCATTCGTCATTTTTTTCCTTTAAAAAGTTGACACTTTGGTCAGCTTTTGTCTAGTCTCATTTCAACGAACGCAGGGGAGCGGCGTGATGCCGGCACGACTGAGAGAGGCGATGGCAGAATCGCTCGCCGGCTGGCAAGCCGACCTGCCGCATGCCTGGCGGGATGCGCTCGGACCCGTCGAAGAGGATTTCGACCGCATCGATGCCGGGCTCGATCTGGAGGCCTGGGAGCCGATCTTTCCCGCACGCCGCGGCAAGACCTTTCCCGGCCAGCCCCGGGGTGCCCATGTCCTCGCCGCCTTCGACGGCATCGCGCCGAACGGCGTCCATTGCATGATCCTTGGCCAGGATCCCTATCCGGAACCGGGTCTGGCAACAGGTCGCGCCTTCGAGGCCGGCAACCTGGCCGCGTGGAACGAGCTGGACAAGATGTTCTCCAAGAGCATCCGTGCCTATATGCAGCTCATTGCGGCCGCGCGTCTCGGCGATGAGAGTCTGGCGCAAAGCTTCGACCGCTGGCCCGACGTGCGACGTCTCTTGTGCGACCCCGCCGGCCCGTTCGAGGCACCCGGAGTGATTGCCGGTCGCTGGGTGGGCGAGGGCGTGCTGCTGCTCAACGCGTCGCTGACGCTCTCGCGCTTCCGGGTCGATATCGATCCGCATCAGTCGCGCGGGCACCTTCCTTTCTGGCGACCCTTGATGCTGCGTGTGATCGATATGCTGGTGGCGCGGGGTGAGCCGGTCGTGTTCCTCGGATTCGGCGCGGCGGCTGCGGACATTCTTGCGGAAGCAAGCATTCGCGAGGGGCATGCGGGCCATGTCGGCTATGTCCAGCGCGAGCATCCCGCCTTCGCCGACAAGGTGCTCGGCCGGGAAAATCCTTTCCTTCTCTGCAATTCCTATCTGGAGGCGATGGGCGGCCGGCCCATCGCATGGTGAACCATGGCGTCTACCCCGGAATATGATTTCATCATCGTCGGCGCGGGTTCGGCCGGCTGCGTTCTCGCGAACCGTCTGTCGATGGACCCTGCGAACCGCGTGTTGCTCATCGAGGCTGGCCGCAAGGACCAAAATCCGCTCTTTCGGTTGCCAATGCTAATGGGCAAGCTTTTCCATTCGGGCATCTACAACTGGCACTATCACACGGAACCCGAGCCCTATCTCAACGGCCGGTCCCTCTACTGGCCGCGCGGCAAGGTGCTGGGCGGAACCTCCACGATCAACGGCATGATCTACGTGCGTGGCAATCGCCACGACTACGACCGCTGGGCGCAGCTCGGCCTGCCCGGCTGGTCCTATGACGAAGTCCTGCCGGCATTTCGCCGCTCGGAAGCGCATATCCAGCGCAATGGGGAATTTCACAATGTGGACGGCGAGCTCACTGTCTGCCGTGCCCGTGGCCACAATCCGTTGATGGACGTGTTCTGCGAGGCAGGACTGCAGGCCGGCTATCCTCAGAACGACGACTTCAACGGTGTGACCCAGGAAGGGTTTGGCCGATACGATTTTACCATCCGCAAGGGCAAGCGTTGGTCCACATCCTGGGCCTTCCTGCGCCCGGCGCTCGGCCGAAAGAACCTTACCGTACTGACGGGCGCTGAAACGACGCATGTCCTCATCGAGGGTGGCCGGGCATGCGGCGTCGGATATTTGAAGGACGACAGGCCCGGCCTCGCGCGTGCAGGTCGCGAAGTCATCCTGTCCGCCGGCGTGGTCAACTCGCCCAAGGCGCTGTTGCTTTCCGGCATCGGGCCGGCAGACGAACTGAGTGCCCTCGGCATCAAGCCGACGCTCGATCTTCCCGGTGTCGGCAAGAACCTCCAGGATCACGTCGACTGCGTCATGAGCTGGGAATGCCGCGAGCCGGTCACGCTGTTCGGCGACCTGCGCGCCGACAAGCTCATTCCTGCTGTCGCGCAAGGGATGCTATTCGGCGAGGGTATCACGACGACGTTTCCCTACGAGGCGGGTGCCTTCATTCGCTCGAACGACGGCCTCGTCTCGCCCGACATCCAGCTGCATTTCATGCCGGCGCTGGAAAAGACCGCCAACCTGCATTTCCCCAATCCCTTCGCCAAGAAGCGGGCGGTCGAGGCAGATCACGGCTTCACTATCCGGGTCGGACCCGTCAATCCGGCGAGCCGCGGCGAGATCACGCTACGGTCGGCGAACCCCACCGACAAACCGAAGATCCAGGCGAACTACCTCCAGTCCGATTTTGACGTCCGCACGATGATTGACGGCATCCGGCTGACGCGCGACATCGTCGGCCAGAGGGCTTTCGACCGCTATCGCGGCAAGGAGCTGGCGCCCGGGCCGGAAGCAAACGACGACGCTGGGTTGACCCGCTGGCTACGGGCCACGGCCATGACGACGTTCCACCCTGTTGGCACCGCCAAGATGGGTAACGATCCCATGGCGGTGGTGGATGCGCAGCTCAAGGTCCATGGCATCGCGGGTCTGCGTGTCGCCGACGCCTCGATCATGCCGATCATCTCGAGCGGCAACACCAACGCGCCCGCCATCATGATCGGCGAGAAATGCGCCGAATTGATCCTGAACAGCTAAGGGAGTGATCCGATGATCCTCGAACACCGCACCTATACGTTCAAGCCCGGCACGGTCGACAAGTGGATGAAGAAATACGAGGCTGACGGTCTCCCGGTGCAGAAACGTCATCTCAACAAATTCGTCGGCCTCTACGTTTCGGAGCTCGGCACGCTTCACACCACCGTTCTCATGTGGGCCTACGACAGCCTTGCGGATCGCGAGGCGCGCCGCTCGGCCATGTACGCCGATCCGGATTGGAAAAAATTCATCTCCGAGGTCTGGGCGCTCGATGCGATCCAGAAGCAGGAGGTGATGATCATGAACCCTGCATCCTATTCGCCGCCGCTTTGAGACGACCAGGCACGTGTCGCCATTGCCCGCGTGTCGGAATGCGCATGACACAAGACAATTAACAAAAGAGGGAACGATCATGACTGACAAGGCTTCACAACACATAATGCACCGTCGCACATTCCTACAGGCGAGCGCGGGCGCCGCTGCGCTCGGTCTTGCCGCCAGCATTGTGCCCGAATTTGCCAGGGCGTCCGGTGGGCTGGTCGCACTGGTCCACACGCAGGCCGCCGGCGACAACGGCCCGGTCGATCAGATGATCGCCAAGCTCAAGCAGCTGTCGGAAGAGAAGGGGTTTGAGCACCGTGCCATCTACGCGCAGGACCCCGCGACCTACGAGACCATCTACCGCACGCTCGGTGACGCAGGTGCTGCGATCATCATCTCCACCTTCAACGAAGTGGCCGAGCCCTTCAAGGCGCTGGCGCCGTCCTATCCCGGTACCAAATGGATCCAGCTGTTCGCCGACCCCTTCGAGCCGGCGATCCCGAACGTGGTGACGGTGTCCTACGACTACTATCTCGGCTGCTATCTCTCTGGCGTCTTTGCGGCCAAGATGACAACGACGGGCAAGACCGGCTTCATCGGAGGTGTTTCGATCCCGCCGCTCAACGCCGATTTCAACGCTTTCAAAGCCGGCGTCCACTCGATCAAGCCGGACGCCAGCGTCATCGCCGCCTTTGCCGGCTCGTTCCAGGATCCTGCAAAGGGCCAGGAAATCGCCGCCCAGATGTACAATGACGGCATCGACTACATTCAGACGGACGCAGCCGCCACCGACGGCGGCATTATCGCCGCAGCCAACGAAAAGGAAGGCCGCATGGTGAGCTGTCTTGCGCCAGGACAGTATGCACTCGGTCCGAAGTCGCTCATCTCCATCGTCGGCCTCGATTTCGGCGTCTCGCTCTACAACGAGGCAACGAAGGCCGTCGGTCCTGAATGGAAGGGCGGCACGCACGAGCATACGGGCCTTGGCACCGGCGTCATCGACTTCATTCCCTCGCCCGTCTTCGCCGAACAGGGGCCGCCTGAGCTGAACGCCAGGGCGAAGGAAGCGCTGGTCGAGGTCGAAAAGGCGCGTGCCGGTATTCTTGATGGCTCCATCAAGGTTCCGTTCAACACCACGCTCTGAGCTCCGGCGCCGGCCGCAGGGTCGGCCCCCGGAGCCTTGACGGAAAACCGGTATCGGCCTTTGCCTTCGGGGAGGGCCGCCGGACGTTCGCGGATCGTCTTCCTTCCTGTTGACGGTCCGTGAGCCTTCGCTCTCGATGGGAACTTTTGATGTGCAACCTTCTGAAGCCTGCGCTGGAGTGCCGGGATGTCACCGTGAAATTCGGAGACGTGACTGCACTGTCGGGCGTTGCCGTTTCGTTTGTTCCCGGCCAGATCCACGCGGTCGTGGGCCAGAACGGCGCCGGCAAGACAACCTTCGCCCGCGTCGCTGCGGGGCTCGTTCAACCGACTGCCGGTGCCGTCGACGTGATGGGCCACGAAATTCGCACCGGCCAGGTCAGCGTGAGCCGAACGGCGGGTGTGGAGCTGGTTCATCAGAGTTTCGCCCTGCCGCCATCCTTCACGGTCGCGGAAATCATGGAGTTCGGCGCCACTGGCAAAGGTGGTATTTACAGCCGCAAGGGGCTCGCCAAAAGATGGCGGGGGCATATCGCCGACCTCGACGTCCAAGTTGACCTAAACCGGCGGATCCGCGACCTGCCGATCGAGACCCAACAGGGCATCGAGATCGCAAGGGCGCTCGTGATGGATGCGCGCGTGCTCATCCTCGACGAGCCGACCGCGGTGCTCTCGCCCTCCGGCATAAACATGCTGTTTGCTCGTGTCCGCCGCCTCAGGGAACGTGGCGTTACCGTCATCCTGATCCTGCACAAGATCCGTGAGGTGCTCGGCATCGCCGACACGGTAACGGTGTTGCGCGGCGGCCGAAAGGTCGAGGGGCCGCTTCCGATAGCCGAGGTTTCGGCCGAGAGGCTCGCCAACCTGATCGTCGGTGAAGCGGCTGCCAAGACTCTTGATCGGCATGAGCGCGACGCGCTGGTCGGAACGAAACCGCCCTCAGGCGAGGGCGCAGGTCATCCAAAAAATGCAAAAGGTCCGAGCGTGCTATCCTTGAAGGCCGTCTCCACGCGGCCCGACAGTGAGGGCATCACACTCGATGGCGTCGATTTGGACATTCGCCCAGGCGAGATCGTTGGTATAGCAGGCGTGGAGGGCAACGGACAAAAGACGCTGGTGCGCGCCATTTCCGCCCTTGCCGATCTTGCCGGCGGATCGATCGTGCTTGCAGGCCATGACGTGACCGGCAAACCGCTCGCCGCCCGTCGCGCGATTGGGCTCAGGATCATTCCCTTCGAGCGCAACGTCGAAGGTCTCAGCCTCACGAGTTCGCTCTGGCAGAACTGGAGCGCAAGGGAGTTGCTGCAGGAGAGCCTGCTCAAGGTGATCCGCCCCTCGGCGGTGCGCGAAGCCTGCGACCGGTCGCTTAGGGAATGGAGCGTTCACTACCACAATTCAGCTCAGAAGGCGGGGTCCTTGTCGGGCGGCAATGCCCAGAAGGTGATCCTTGCGCGCGAGGTCGATCGCGATGCCAGGCTGATCATCGCGGCTCAGCCGACGCGTGGTCTCGACATCGGTGCCACCGCCTTCGTGTGGCAGGCGCTCCGGCAGGCACGCGATCGCGGCGCCGCCATCCTTTTGATTTCGTCTGATCTCGACGAGCTGTTCGACATCTCCGACCGTGTGGTGGTGATGCTGTCGGGACGTGTGAACGGTGAATTCCACGCGCCCTTCGATATCGCGTCGGTGGGCGCAGCCATGACCGATGCGGCTGCGAGGGTAAGCGCATGAAAGACAGTCTCGTCACGGTTGCCCGCAGCCTGATCTTCGTCGCCTTTGCGCTCATCCTGTGCGCGCTGGTGTTCCAGTTTGCCGGCTACAATGCGCCGGTCATGCTCTGGGCGGTGGCCGACGGCGCCTTCCTGCGCAGCGGTGCGATCGAACAGAGCCTCAGATGGGCATTGCCACTGTTCATCACGGCCGTAGGCGTCGGGATTTCCTTCCGGGCGGGTTTCTTCAACATCGGCGCACAGGGCCAGTTCTATGTCGGCGCAATCTGCGCTGCCTTCGCCGCCGAGGCATTCAAGGGCGGGCCGGCTTTCCTCGTCATCCCGGCACTCATCATTGCCGGTACGCTGGGCGGCGCCCTCTGGGCTCTCTGGCCGGGACTTCTGAGGCTACGGTCCGGCACTGACGAGGTGATCACCACGCTGATGGGCAACTTCATGGCCGGCCTGCTTCTGGTCTATGTGACCTCGGGACCGCTCAAGGACCCTTCGGGGTCCGGTCAGCAGGCATCGAGCCGCCCCCTCGACGCGGCCTACCGCATCTCGGACTCGCTTGGCATATCCCCGACCACCATCGCCATCGGGGCCGCCGTCGGCATTTTGATGTGGCTCCTTGTCAACCGCACGGCATTCGGGGTTCTTGCAAGCCTTGCCGGCCGCAACGGCACGATGGTGGAGTGGCAGGGCGCGCGGCTGTGGAAGCTCGGCCTGTCGAGCTTCATCATCTCGGGCGCACTGGCGGGTCTTGCCGGAACTATCGAGTTCATGGGGCCGAACGGCCGCATTGCGTCCGGGTTCCTGCCGGCCCACGGCTTCACGGCAATCCTGATCGCACTCGTCGCCAATCTCTCCGTGGTCGGCACTGCGGCGGCGGCGGTGTTTTTCGGCGGCCTTGCCTCGGCGGCGCTCTATCTGCCGATCATGGCCGGGCTGCCGGCCGCCGCGATCGACATCATCAATGCGGCGATCGCGCTGTTCATCACAGCAAGGTCGAAACTCGTCGACCAAGTGCTGCGTCTCGGAGGACGCCCGTCATGAACGAGATCATCATCGCCATCCTGCGTTCCGGGACGCCGCTGATCTACGTCACCCTCGCTGGCGTCATTGCGCAGCGGGCAGGGGTGTGGAACCTCGGTCTCGAGGGCCTGATGATCATGGGTGCCTGCGCCACGATCGTCGGCATCATGCTGACCAACTCCATCGTTGCGGCCATCCTCATCGCCATCCTCATCTGTGTGCTTGCCTCCGTCCTCCTCTGGTTCGTCATCGACAGGCTCAAGGCCAATCCGATCATCGCCGGCCTCGGCCTGACGGGCCTTGGCCTCGGTGGCACGGCGCTCGCCGTTCAGTCGATCTTCGGAAGCCAGGCGAGCGTGACCGCACCGTTCGGCATTCCGAAGCTCGGGCCGGCCTTCGGCGCCTATGGCGTGCTGTCGATCGCGGTCGCCGCCATGCCTTTCGTCGTCTTCGGCATGTGGGTAATGCTCCGCCGCACACGCTTCGGTCTCCGCCTCGCCGCCTGTGGCGAGCATCCCTTCGCTGCCCGCAGCGTCGGGGCCAATCCCTCGCGGATGCGCCTCGTGGCGCTGGCGATCGGCGGGGTGCTGTGTGCCATCGGCGGGGCGGAACTTGCCGCCGGCAGCCTGCAGTTCTTCGCCCAGGGCATGACGGCGGGTCGCGGCTTCATGGCCTTTGCTGCGGTCATCTTCGGCGCTTCCCATCCGGTGGGGGCCACTTTCGCTGCGCTGTTCTTCGCCGTCGTTGGCGCGCTCGGTATCCGGGCGCAATTGATGTTCGGCGACAAGATCCCGCACGACCTTCTGCAGGCTTTGCCCTATCTCGCGACTGTCTTCGGCGTCTGGCTTTCCGGCAAGCTGCGCGGCGGCGCGAAGGCCGCCAGCTCGTTCGCCGAACTCAAGGATCAATAGGGAGGCACCATGAAGTTCGCGCAACTCCATCCGATCCAGGATGTCTGCATCCTGGTCACCGACGTTGAGGCGTCGATCCGCTTTTATACGCAGAAGCTCGGCTTCGAACTCAAGCACCGCGCACCAGGCTTTGCCGATTTCATCGGCGCGGGGCTGACGCTCGCGCTGTGGGAGCGGTCGCATATCGAAAGCCACACTGATATGCGCGTGCCCGTAGGGTCGGCATCGGCCGTGCTCGTGGCGGTGCGAGTCGACAGTCCCGCTGATATCGATGTCCTCTATGCGGACCTCGAAAAAGATGGCGTGACCTTCGTCAATCCCCCGGCCGACTACCCGTGGAACGCCCGGTGCCTCTATTTCCGCGGACCTGACGGCGAGACCTGGGAGCTTTACGCGTGGCTTGATGGCGGCGCTCCTGGCAGGGTGGCCGCATGACACGCAAGCTGATCATCCTAACCGATCCGGGTCAGGACCAGGCGGCTGCCATCCTGACGATCCTCGGGCAGAAGCAAGCGTTCGAGGTTCTCGGACTGGTCGCCACCGCCGGCAACATCAACCTCGATCACACCATCGCCAACTGCCTGAAACTGATGGAACTGGCCGGCCGGCCGGATATTCCCGTCTTCGCCGGTTGCTCGCATCCGATCATCCGTCCGCTGGTCACGGCCGAGCATGTGCATGGTCCGACGGGTCTCGACGGTCCGGACCTGCCGCCGCCGTCGATCAAGCCGCAGGAAAAGCACGGCATCGATTTCATAATCGACACCGTCTGCGCGCATCCCGGCGAGGTCACCATATGCTCGCTGTCCCCCGTGACCAATTTGGCCATGGCTTTACGCAAGGCGCCCGACATTGCCGGCAAGATTCATGAGGTTGTCGCGATGCTCGGAGCTTATTTCGAGGTCGGCAACATCACGCCGGCGGCGGAATTCAACTGCTATGTTGACCCCGAAGCCGCGGACGTCGTGCTGAAGGCCGGCATCAAGACCACGCTCCTGCCACTCGACGTGACACACCGAATGCGCTCGACGCCGGAGCGGCTCAGCGCAATGCGGGCTCTGGCAAACCGCTGCGGCGTGGCGACCGCCGAAATGCTGGAATATTCCCAAGCCTTCGACCTCAACAAATACGGTTGGGAGGGCGCACCGCTGCATGGGCCATGCGTGCCCGCCTTCATGCTGGCGCCGGACATGTTTTCAGGCCGGCAGATCAATGTCTCGGTGGAGCTCAACGGCACGCTGACAGCGGGGATGACGGTCGCCGACTGGTGGCAGACCACCGACCGTCCGAAGAATGTCTTCTATGTCAGGGATGGCGACCCCGTCGCCTACTACGACCTTCTCATTCAATCTTTGGCGAACCTGCCATGAGTGAAATCCTGATCCGCAATGCGACGATCGTCGCTATGGACGCTACCCATGGTACAGCGCCGTTTACCGGTGATATTCTGATTGATGGAGGAAAGATCAAGGCGATGGGCGCGGCGCTTGCCGCCAAGCCGGATGCGAGCATCATCGAGGGGCACCGCAAGCTGGTCATGCCTGGACTCGTGAACGCCCACACCCATTCCAGCGAGACCTTCCTTCGCGGCCGCTATGAGCGCATGCCGCTTGAAGTCTGGCTGCTCTATGCCTATCCGCTGCTGATGAACGACCCGATCGGCGAACGCCTGCTCTACCTGCGCAGCCTGCTGCTGGCGATGGAGTCGTTGCGTAACGGCGTCACCACCTTGTGTGACGATTTCTTCGATCCGCCCCGTCACGATCTCGACAGACTGGCGACGGTGTTCCGCGCCTACGACGATGCGGGCATCCGCGCCAATGTGTCGAGTGCCGTGATGAACGTCCACACGCTCGAAGCGCTGCCCTTCGCGCGCGAGGTAATGCCCACTCAATTGCAGGACCTTCTCGATTTCGGCCCGCCCATGACTGCCGCCGCGTATCTGGACTACTGCAAGTCGGCCTTCTCCAGCCTGCATGGCAAGTCCGGCCGCCTGAATTTCATGATTGCGCCCTCGGCGCCGCAGCGTTGCTCGCCTGATCTCATGGCCGCTTGCATGGATCTTGCAATCGAAAATCACGTGCCGTTCCACACGCATATTTTGGAAACCAAAACCCAGGCGGTAACGGGCCACTTGCTCCACGGCAAGTCGCTGATCGCTTACATGGCCGATCTTGGCCTTTTGAAGCGCAACACAACCATTGCGCATTCAGTCTGGGTAAGCGATGAGGACATGTGCCTGATGGGGGAGGCGGGTGTCTCCGTCGCCCACAATGCCGTATCGAACATGAAGCTAGGCGCTGGCATCGCCCCGATCCGCCGCCTGCTCGATGCAGGAGTGACGATTGGCCTCGGCACCGACGGCGTCTCTTCGAACGACACCTCGCGCATCTTCGATGTTATGCGTGTTGCCGGCCTCATCCATAGCGCTTCCGGGCCCGACTATGCGAAATGGGTTGCGGCGGACGAGATTCTCGCGATGGCCACGATCGGCGGTGCGAGGACGGCCTTGCTGGAACAGGTGACCGGCTCGCTTGAGGCCGGCAAGGCGGCAGATCTTCTGATTCTCGATTTGCGCACCTACCCCTTCATGCCACTGAACGATCTGGCTAAGCATTTGGTCTATTCGGAGAACGGTTCCTCTATCGAGACCGTGATCGTCGCCGGTCGGATCGTGATGCATGACAGGCGGTTGACCGCGTTGGATGAGCCGGCCATCTTCGACGAGATTGCCGAGCTGGTGCCGGCGTATCTTGCCGAACATGCTGACCTCGAGCGCCGCAACAGAATTTTCGAACCTGTCATGGCGGAGATCCATCATAGGGCGGCTCTGATGGATATCGGCCTGAACCGCTACCACGGGACGCCGCCTGATGTCGGCCGTAGAACATAATTCACATCCCTGCTGTACCGTCACCACGAGCGCCACCGTCGCGCGAGCGGCTTCGTTCTTGGTCGAAGGAAGCCGTGCATCACGAGCCCGGGCACGGCTTGTTGCAAGGATCTTCACGTTCTGGGCTAAATAGATCGCATAATGTATCGACGGGAACCTGCGTCACTGCCATGCTGCGGATTCGGCATTGCGGCGTCGGTCTCGTGGTTGAAGGGAAGCGAGCGGTCTTGCCAATTTTTGCCAAAACCGGTATAGTCACTTGCATGGGCACAATGAACATTTCCCTGCCGGACCACCTTAAGAGCTTCGTCGATGAGCAAGTCGCCGGACGGGGTTATGGGACAAGTAGTGAGTATATTCGGGAGTTGATACGTCGAGATCAGGATCGCCTCGCGTTACGCAGGCTGTTGCTTGACGGAGCCTCGTCCGCACCAACTGAGCCGGTCGACGCCGATTATTTCACCAGTCTGCGCGATCGAGTTCGTGGTGAGCACAGCAAGTGAAGACTATTATCCCGCGGCAGTTGGCGCGCAGCGATGTCGAGGCGGCCATTGACTATTATGCACGCGAAGCAGGAACCGAGGTCGCCCTCGGATTTATCGACGCACTTCAAGCGGCGTACGCTTCGATCGCGAGCCATCCGGAGGCCGGATCGTTGCGATATGCATACGAATTGGGATTGCCTGACCTACGGAGTGTCTCTCTGAAGCGATATCCCTATCTCATTTTGTATCGCGACCAGCCAGATCATGTCGATGTGTGGCGCGTGCTACATGCCAAGCGAGACATTCCGCAATGGATGCAGGAGCCGAACAATCACTGACCGCTCGGACATTCCCGCCGAAGCTATTGGTGGGCCGGCGGTTCGTATCCTCTCAACTGCGTCAGACGTCAAATGACGGGGGTCTCAGGTTCTACTCCCTGCAAGGCGAAGGACCGAAACTCACCTCGGAGACCGCAATGGGTGGTGAGAAGTCGCCCATGGTCAGCACACGGGACCGCCGAAATGCGGACGAAGCTGCCATTCGAGCGGGGTGTTACCGTGCTGAATGGAAGGCCAATCTGGCATGTTACGAGCGAAAGATTTGAAGCGCATCTGCCACGAGGTCGGCGTTCCCACCCGCTATTTCACCATTCGTAAGTTGGCACCCATCCTCCAATCCAACTCGCGTAGACCAGCGCCGTTGATGCGCGCGGTTGACGAAGTGCCAAGCGGTCGCGTCCAACCCGTGTAGAAGGACTGGTCGTAGGATATTCGCGCGCTCAAGAACTTGCGCGATCCCATCCGCGATTGCGTCAGCCTTTCCGAGGTCCTGTTCTTCGATCTCGATGAGGATGCGGAAAGCTCGATGGCGATCCGGAAGCGTGACAAATCGCTCGGCATCCGCGACCGTGGCCAATCCCGCCTCGACGCCGACACCCATGCGGTGCAGCAACGCGATAACCGCTGGAGCATCTCGCTCGGAGATATTGACGGAGGCGTAGTCGGGCAGCTGCCGCCAAGCAGAGATGCAGTCTCGCGTCTGCTTCTCGTCGCGTTCTATCCACGCGCCCGTTGACACTCCGACAAGACTTCCCGGACAAGCGCGCCGCACGGCGTATATCGCCTCATCGACCGCCAGGAGGCTCTCACGTCCGTCCGGGCCGCGGGGGTGTATGTGAAGTTCGGCAGCCCCCGCGGAGATGCATGCCGCACCGTCGAGGGCAATGGCATCCGCCGTGAGCGGTAGCCGCGGGTGATAGTCGCTAGGACGTGCACCGTTAAGGCAGGCTTGGACGATCATGTTGGTCTCCAGTATTTGTGGGGCCATGTTAGCTGTAGAGAGAAGGTCTGCAATGGGCTCATTCGAGCCGCTCATTGCGCCCATCGCTGACGACCACTTGCGGGCGAAGGGAGCCGTTCGTCACGAGCTCTGTGCACGGCTCGTTGCGAGGATGTTCACGTTCTGGGCTAAGAAGATCGCATATTGTATCGTCAGGAACGACAGGGATTGCCGCTGTGCTTCTAACAGCGCCTCCGATTGGAACTGCGCGGGGCCAGGAAGCGATCGATTTCGCCGGGCGGCGACATTGTTGGAGAATGCGTGCCGCCGAGAACCTTTCGACAACGCCGCACCGATTGCCGCCGATTGTCGCATATTCTACCTTCCATTGCAGGATTACCTGATATCCGCACGCGCGGTATCTTAGGTTTTGCCATCCAACGCACTCGACATGTGATGGGGGCCCCGTCGCATCCCAGTGAGCGGGTATCTAAGGCGCTGTCGCTCGGCAGAATGGGCCGAACCGCCGGCAGCGCCGTCGACTTTCGCTGTCTCGATCGCCACGACAGGTAAGCGCGGACGCCGCTGCTCAGCCACCCGGCGCAGTATCAAACGGTTGACGGTGTCGACATTTCCGGTATTCTCGACATATGGAACAAGAAACCGCTATTCTGGCCTTGGCGGCGCTGGCGCAGTCGACCCGTCTGGAGACATTCCGTCTCCTCGTCCGGCATGAACCCGAGGGGTTGCCGGCAGGCGACATCGCACGTGCCCTGGCGGTGCCTCACAACACCATGTCGAGCCATTTGAACATTCTCGCGCGGGCAGGTCTCGTTACCTCCGAACGCCACAGTCGGCTGATCGTCTACCGCGCCGAGTTGGCGCGCCTTCGCGAGTTGACCCTGTTCCTCGTCAAGGACTGCTGTGGAGGGAATGCCAGCCTCTGCGCGCCGCTGATCGAGGAACTCGTGCCCTGCTGTTCAAAGGAGAAGGTGTCGCAATGACCAAGACGAAGTTCAACGTGATGTTTCTCTGCACGGGAAACTCCGCCCGGTCGATCATCGCCGAGAGCGTGCTGCGAAAGGACGGGGGTGGCAAATTCAACGCCTTCTCCGCCGGAAGTCAACCGAAGGGGGAGGTGAACCCTTTGGCGATCGAGACCCTTGCAGGCCACAACTATCCCGTAGAGGGCTTACGCTCTAAGGGTTGGGAAGAGTTTGCAGGTTCGGATTCTCCACAGATGGATTTCATCTTCACCGTCTGTGACAGCGCAGCGGGGGAGGCCTGCCCCGTATGGCCGGGCCATCCGATATCAGCCCACTGGGGTGTGGAGGATCCAGCAGCGGTCGAGGGCGCAGACGCCGACAGGCGTGTCGCCTTCGCAACCACGCTCCGATACATGAAGCTTCGCATTGCAGCTTTTGCCGCTCTCCCAGTGGAGAGTCTTGAGCGGATGAGCCTGACGTCCAAGCTACACGAGATCGGCCAGATGGAGGGTTCCACTTCGGCAAGGTCCGAATTCGGATGACCGGCATTGTTGCCAGCCATCGGCCCTCTGAACCAGTGCAGAACAGCAATCACACGGGACTGAAACATGGTGTTCGACCTTAATCGTCGCCTCGCCGCCGAGACCCTGGGCACGGCCGTTCTGGTGGCGACCGTCATCGGCTCCGGGATCATGGCCGATCGCCTCTCCGACGATGTGGCGGTTTCGCTGCTCGGCAATACGATACCGACGGGCGCGATCCTCGTCGTGTTGATCAGCATTCTCGGACCGATCTCCGGCGCGCACTTTAACCCGGCGGTGACGATGGTCTTCGCGGCGAGGCGGGAGATCGAGATACCTGAGGCTACGCTATACATCCTCGCCCAGGTCTTAGGCGGCATTGCCGGCACGCTGATTGCCCATTCAATGTTCGAGGTCGAGATCTTCCAGATATCGGAGACGGTACGAACGGGAGCGGGGCAGTGGATCGCCGAAACAGTCGCCACCTTCGGTCTGGTCTTTACGATCCTTGCCGGGCTGCGATGCCGACGTGAAGGCATTCCGTGGCTGGTGGGACTCTACATCACGGCGGCATATTGGTTCACTGCCTCGACCTCATTCGCGAATCCCGCCGTCGCTATTGCCCGCGCCTTGTCAAACACCTTTTCGGGTATCCGCCCGTTGGATGTCCCAGCCTTTATCGTCGCCGAAATTCTTGGCGCGCTTGTCGCTGCGGCTCTAGCCGGGTGGATGCTCGTGCAGCGAAGCGCCTCTGCTTCACCTGTTACCGTCACAGGAACCGAATGACCATGGACGGCACTATTTATCACAATCCCCAATGCGGAACTTCGCGCAATACGCTGGCGCTGATCCGTCACTCCGGCATCGAGCCGACCGTCATCGAATATTTGAAGACGCCGCCGAGCCGCGACGAGCTTGCACAAATGATTCGCGACGCCGGCCTCTCGGTTCGCGAGGCGATCCGGGCGAAGGGAACCCTCTACGAGGAACTCGGCCTGAACGACGCCTCGGTGACTGATGACCAATTGCTTGATACAATGCTTGAGCATCCGATCCTCATCAATCGACCGTTCGTCGTCACCCCGTTGGGCACCCGGCTGGCGCGGCCGTCGGAGGCGGTTCTCGACATTCTGCCCGCCAACGCCTTCGACCGAGCATTCGTCAAAGAAGACGGCGAAAAGGTCCTCGACGAGGAGGGGCGCCGCCTTGTCTGATCTTCCAGCTGCCGATCCCTGCCATTTGCGCACACCCGACATCAACGCGCTTCGGCCGCCGGTATCCAGCCATCGGCCGCGCATTTTGGTTCTCTACGGATCGTTACGCCAGGTGTCCTACTCACGGTTCCTCGCCGAGGAAGCTGGGCGATTGCTGCAGCAGTTTGGGGCCGAGGTACGCTTCTTCAATCCGTCCGGGCTGCCGCTGCCGGACGATGCACCGGTCAGCCATCCGAAAGTCCAGGAACTCCGCGAACTCTGCGGGTGGTCCGAGGGCCAGGTCTGGGTCAGTCCCGAGCGCCACGGAGCGATCACCGGGATCATGAAGGCACAGATCGACTGGATACCCTTGTCGATCGGATCGATCCGACCGACCCAGGGCAAGACCCTGGCGGTCATGCAGGTGTCGGGCGGCTCCCAGTCCTTCAACGCGGTGAACACCCTCCGCCTGCTCGGCCGTTGGATGCGCATGATCACGATCCCGAACCAGTCCTCGGTCGCGAAGGCCTACCAGGAGTTTGACGCAAGCGGGCGCATGAGGCCGTCGTCATACTACGACCGCGTCGTGGACGTCTGTGAGGAGCTCGTAAAATTCACACTGCTGACCCGTGACGCTTCGGCCTATCTCGTCGACCGATACAGCGAACGCAAGGAAGACGCGGAAAAACTCGAACAGCGGGTCAGGCTCAGTTCAATCTGAACCTCCCCAACCAGGTCGAGCAAACTCGCATCCGAGTCACTTGCCAAGGAGTACTCCCGGTGAACATGCGGGTGGAAGGCGCCGAGAATGCGATTGCCTCACTTGGAGCTGATGAACCCTGCTGCCCTCAAAGCCCTCTCGATCACCGCACTGATCCCATCTGGGGTCCGCGACGGCGTTTTTATTCTCCTCTCGATCGGCGTTTTGATCAGCCCCCAAGCCAGAGCGGTCTCGATCGTGGAGGAGAGACCGACGTCCAGGAAGAACCTCCCACTCATTTCGTAGCCCGCGGAGGTATCGATAGCTACCCCGTGAGCCATGCCGGGCAGGGTATAGAGTTCTATGACGTCGCGACCGCTGGCGTCTTTCCAGATGTCCAGCGATCCACCACCCCGTTGCTGCGTGACAGTCGGTTGCCGGCCGACCCCATGCACGCCCCGCCACTGTTCGACAATCGCCCTTGCATTGGCGGGGACCACGGTGTCATCCTTGGCACCGTGCCAGATGGAGACTGTTGGCCAAGGTCCTTGGTGATCCGAAGCGTTGCGGAGTTTCGTTCGCAGGGTTTGACCATCCGGCAGACCGTGCCCTCGCATGCGATCGAAGGCCTCCGGGACTGTCGACGCCGCCTTATAAGGCAGGCCTGAGAGAATGGTCCCTGCCGAAAAGACCTCCGGGTAGGCGGCCAGCATTGCGTTCGCCATCGCCCCACCTGCCGAAAGGCCCGTGATGAATACGCGGCTAGGATTCACACTGTGCCGTTTAATCATGTGCTCGACCATCTGCCGGATGGAGAGAGCTTCCCCGGAATTCCGGCGGATATCGACGGGATTGAACCAGTTAAAGCACAAGTTCGCATTGTTGGAGCGGAGCTGTTCTGGAAACAGCACGACGAAGCCATTGTCGTCGGCAAGTCGCGACCAGCCTGAGCAGGCATCGAAGAGCGCTGCGGTCTGGGTGCACCCGTGCAGGACCACCACGAGAGCGGGGGACCTTCCGACCTCCACCGGAACGTGGGACCAGGCGCGCAGTTGACCGGGATTTGATCCGAAGCCTTCCAAAGGCTTAAGCCGAGCCGAGCGGAACCGTGAAGCATCCGTTTCAGAGAGTCGGTTGAGGCGCCTCAAAGTGGCTGAAAGAGATCGCACACTGCTCTCCTTGGTCATTGTCTAGGACACCTCGGAAACGCTCAGAATGCAATTTAGTTGCTGCACTGCACAAAACAAAATGACGTGGTGTTAGGAAGCGAGCGCTCCTTAACCGCGCTTGAAGTTTCGGCCGAAGATTTTATTGGTATGATTTTTGATATGCTGAAATATGGGCCACCTGCAGACCGCAGTGGAGGATGAAAGCATGGGTGAGAAGCGGAAGAAGATTTACGAAGCCCTGGTCGAGGGCGCCATGCATGGCCACTCCGACAAGGAGCTTTATGAGTTTGTAGCAGAGCGTTGTCCAAAGACATCGAGCAAGAAAATCGTCCGCGCTTCGCTGCTGGCTTTGAGCGACCCCGCGCTGAAGGATCGCAACATCCTCAGCACAATCTACGCCTTAGCCATTAAGCACCGCCTGGATGACGTCCGTGCCGATGATGTCGAACAGGACGATGATCCGGCCGAACTCGCGCCATCGATCTCCCGCGAGAGAATCAAACAATCGCCCGCCACAGAGCCGCGTTGAAGCAAAATCGCTTCGTGATCTTCGGAAATTGAGGGTGGTCTCGCTGCGGCCTAAGTGTGTGATTGCCCATAATTCCCAATGCGTGCCCTCCCGATCGCGGAACTCCAACCGCCCTTGAACGTTCCGGCGCAAGTCAAGGAGAACGCCAATGGCAAAGAAAAACCGTGTCCCGAAGAAGATTGCAGGCGTGAAGGTTCCTAAGCCGCTGCGTAAGTCCAAGGTGTTGCGGTCGATGATGGCCACCAGTGTTGGGCGTGACGTTTTCGCCAACGCCCTTACCGCGGGGGCAGGTGCTGCCGCGGCGATTCTGGTTGAACAGCGCCAAGACGTGGGTGACACAGCCAAAGCGACCGCTCGCAAGGGTGCAAAAGCGGTTGGCGTGGCGGGAGAAGCCTTGCAGGGTGCGTTTTCTGCTGCCATGGACGTGGTGCGGCGTTCTGAGCTCCCCACAAAGTCAAAGCGGAGGAAGAAGGCTTCCCCTTCCCGGCGCGCCGCGATGCACTAGGCGCAGCGGGGCGCGACCATGGCCGCGAATCGGACGATGGGCTCGGTGTGATAGAGCGCTTCCTGATAGCGCATTACGGTCGCGAGTTTGCCTCGCGACTGGTCGTCGCCGCCTCTGTGCGAGCCATCTCCGTGCTGATCCGAGAACATCCGCTGATCGCGGCAAGGCTGCTGGGGGCGGGCTTGGCGCGAGCGGCGCAAGTCGGCGTGAGCGATCTTTTTGAGGTGGTGCGTCAACGCGATGATGACGGCAGCGCAGAGCCGGACGCAAGCGCGCGGCCGCCTTCCGTCCCGCTTGTCGGGACTTCAGCTAATTTTCGGGAAGAATAGCCAAGTGTCGACGCGATGGCATTAATGCAATTGAGCACTCTTGGCGGGGCTTTTACCTTTGCTCTTTTTATTCGAGGGGATGGTATCGCGCACCACCTCCATTGCTGCGGAAAAGCCGCTTTGCATTGCCTCGCGGGCGAGACCGACTGCAGAGGCGCCTTTCTTTGTCACGGCGTTTGCGGCGTCCCCGACATCGTCGCGATGGTCCATCAGGACAGCCGCGGCGGCGCCGGCCCCCGCTTTGAGCGCGTTTGCCAGGACATCGCGTCCGACATCGCTGCTCATCATCGCTCTGAGCGCCTTAGATTTGCGTAAGCCCTTCGGGACTTTAACGCCGGCGACCTTTTTCGGAATGCGGTGCTTCTTGGCCATAGATCGTTCTCCTGATCTCTGGAACGTCGAATTTCCCTGCACTGTTCAGGAACATAGCAAGAAACTGGGCTAGCTTCCAGATCGCCGCGTGCAACCGTTCGTTCAAACCGATGCTCGGGAGTCGCCGAAGACGTGCTGTCCGGACTGCTTCTTAGAATTCGAGAGCTTGTTTATGACGGCTGTATCACGGACCATCCGAATGCTTGCCTTCCATTTTCTGCGGAAGGCTGCCGAGGGCATGATGCAGGAGATGGACATAAGCTCGAGCTGTCCGCGGCGGGTGCCTCATCGCTCCTGGAGAAGAACCCTTTTGGGCAGTCCCCAACCATTCTTCGGCGGAGATCTGTTTATTTCGATACCGTGGAGGGAGACCTATCCAAACGCGGCCTGTCGCTGCGGATCCGCCAATGCGGAGAGGAAAGCATCGAGCGCTACCCGAGGCGACTGTTCTCCATCTCGGCTGTGGTCTCGGCAGTCGGATCTTCCGGATTGATCCTGGGCCGGGAGTTCGTTGGTTCGAACTGGATTTTCCCGATGCATTCGCGTGAGGGTTAGCCCCCAAGCTATTCCAAAGCTGCGACTCCTGCCGTTCTGTCATTTAGCAACTGCGAAATTGCAACGATCAATTGTGACATGACAAAAGGCTTTTCGATCATGATACTTTTAGGAACGCCTTGAGAGGCCCAATCGGGAGCACTGTCTCCGCTGATGTAGACGACCGGCATCTCAGGGTCGATCTCCCTTGCAATGCGGGCGACGTCCCAACCGCTCGGGGATTCAGCGAAGCGGATGTCCGTGACTATTCCAGCAATGGAGGACTCTGCGGCTTTCAAGTGCTCGACTGCCTTCTTGCCGCTCGTCACCGCCAGAACCATGAACCCGGCCTCTTTAAGCGCGTCTTCGAAGTCCAATAGCAGGAGAGTCTCGTCTTCTGCGAGCAATATGGTGACTGATTCCAATGCCTGTCCCCCGAGAATAAGGTTCCCGTGAACGCGCGGTTTGGCAAACGGTTCCCTTGATGTGACTGAATTCGGCGCCTGCTCAGGTTTCTCGCCAGGTCAGACCGGATGTTCGCGCGGCAGCAGCGACCACTCACGTTCGTGACTCACCGGCCTGCGTCCACAGGTGCCGCACTTTGTTGGAAACACTCGATCAGCATTTCGGTAAGGACACGTATCTTTCTTGCGGGATGCTGCCCCGGCGGGCGGATAACATATATGCCTGCCGGAGGCGGGGGATAGCGTGTCATGACCGGAACCAACGCGCCGGATGCTATATGCTCATGGGTTACGCCGTCGGGGATCCAAGCTATGCCAACCCCTGCCAATGCGGCGGCGGCGAGAGCCAGTGCGTTGTCGGCCTTGAACCGTCCCCGTGGATGAACCGTAATGATCTCGTCACCATCCATGAATTGCCAGGCTTCCGTTCCTTGCATCAGGGCCTGGTGGGTGATGAGCGCCTCCGGCGTCTCGGGGGAACCGTGCCTGCTGATATACTCCGGGCTTGCGACCAGCCTCCCGTAAAGTGGCCCGACGCGTTTTGCGATCATATTGGAGTCCTGCAGATAGCCTACTCGGATGGCGCAATCAAAGCCTTCCGAGACGAGATCAACGAAACGGTCGCTGTAGGAAGCATGGATGTGGAGCTGCGGGTGACGTCGCGCCATGTCCGCGAGCACGGGGGCGAAGTGGGTCGGGCCAAAGGAGAGCGGCACGGCAATTCGCAAGCGGCCGCAAAGGTCACCGGCGGGTAGGATCGTTTCCCTAGCCTGGTCGATCTCGGCGCAGACCCTTGCTGCATGGTCGCGAAACGTTATCCCGGCTTCTGTGAGTGCCGCGCCGCGGGTCGTTCGTGCAAGAAGCTGGACGCCAAGTTCCGCTTCAAGCCGGAAGAGCCGCCGACTGACCATTGACTTGGAGACGCCGAGACGCCGGGCGGCGGGCGAAACACCCCCGGCATCAGCCACTTCCACAAATGTCCGCAGTTCCTCGATATCCACTTAGCGTTCCCCATCCCGCGACACAACTTGGCACAAAGCGAGGCTACCGTATCGCAAACGGGAATGACAGTGTTCGTATCGCAGGCGGCGCGCCGCTGTCGGCGCATGTCTGCCAGTAACCGATCTCACACAAACGGCAGCAGAGGATTATCCATGAACTTTCGTAACGGCCTTGCTTCGCTTCTTCGTCCCAAAGACTCCGTGCTGGTACTGATCGACCACCAGCCTTACCAGCTCGCGAACCTTAACAGCCACGATCCACAGATGGTCGTCAACAATGCGACGGCTCTCGCGAAGGCCGCCAAGGCCTTCAGCGTCCCCACCATTCTGACCAGCGTGATCGCTGACCGTGGCGGCCTCATTTTCCCGCAAATCACCGACGTGTTCCCGGGCCAAGAGGTGATCGACCGTACATTCATCAACACCTGGGAAGACAAGAAGGTGGTGGACGCGGTCAAGTCAACGGGGCGCAAGCAGCTGATCATCGCTGGCCTGTGGACCGAGATATGCGTCGCGATGCCGGTGATCCAGGCCCTTGGCGAAGGCTGGGACGTGACGGTCATCGCCGACGCGTCGGGCGCTGTTTCGGTAGAGGCTCACGAGGTCGCCATCCAGCGCATGATCGCGGCCGGCGCAAACATGATGACTTGGCTGGCGCTGGCGGCGGAATGGCAGCGCGACTGGGCCCGGACGGAGCACGCCGCAGAGTTGACCGACGTGCTCAAGCAGCATGCCGCGGGTAGCGGCATCGCGTACTTGTGGGAGCAGCAGCTGCTCAACACGCCAGTGCCGAGCAATGCAGGCTGATTTGAGCGGGGATGACGAGAACCATGAACGAAGCGATGTAAAAAGTTCATTGCTTATCTAGGCTCGTCATCCCCATGCGTTGGACGCCAAGGTTCGAGGTCTCGTTTGGATCATAACCGGAAATTCCGGGTCGTAACCATGAGCTTTCGCAACCGGTCGATTTGCGCCGTAGCGCGATCAGCTCGGCTGATTGCAATGGGATCCGAGGGCAGTCGTTCTCAGCCTGTCTGCTACTCGACACGGCATGTTCACGTTCTGTGCTGAAGGATCGCATAATGTATCGACCGAAACGACCTGGCACGGCATTTGGTTCGCGATACCGCAAAATGTGCGCTCGCGAGACCGCGCTAGTGCATGATGTTGGCTAGAAATCGCTTGGTGCTCTCTTGTTCCGGAGCGTCGAAGAAAGCTTGAGGTTCGTTTATTTCTACGATCTGGCCCTCCTCCATGAAGACGACGCGATCTGCCACCTTGCGTGCGAAGCCCATCTCATGGGTAACGACGATCATGGTCATTCCTTCTCCGGCAAGAGTTACCATAGTGTCGAGGACCTCTTTGACCATTTCCGGGTCGAGCGCTGAGGTCGGTTCGTCGAAGAGCATGATCTTTGGTGTCATGCAGAGCGCCCGGGCGATCGCGACGCGCTGTTGCTGTCCACCCGATAGTTGCCCGGGATACTTGTCCGCCTGTTCCGGGATCCGCACCTTACCCAAGAAATGCGTGGCCACTTCCTCAGCGTCCTTACGCCGCTTTCCGCGCGACAAAATCTGTGGCAGGGCGCAGTTTTCCTTCACTGTGAGGTGCGGAAAGAGGTTGAAGTGCTGGAACACCATCCCAACCTCGCGCCGGATCGCGTCGAGGTTCTTGACACTTTCGTTGAGCGCTATGCCATTGACGGAAATGCTGCCTCGCTGGTGCTCTTCCAGGCGATTGACGCAGCGGATGAGTGTCGACTTGCCGGAGCCTGAGGGACCGCACACGACAATCCGTTCCCCGGCCGCCACGCCGAGATTGATGTTCCTCAGCACGTGGAATGTACCATACCACTTGTCGAGGGCGGAGACCTCGATGGCGTTGGGTCGAATTGTCATCATCGGTAGCTCCGGGACTGAACGCGGCATTCAAGCCAGCGGCTGTAGTTGGATATGCCAAAGCAGATCAGGAAGTAGATCAAGGCGACGAACACATAGCTTTCCACATAAGGCGCAGGCCACAGAGGATCAGTGGCTGCTACACGACTGGCGCTCAGCATGTCGAAGACGCCGACGATCAGCACGAGGCTCGTGTTCTTCACCATGACGATTGCCGTATTGGTCAACGGTGGAATGACCTTCTGAAGTGCTTGTGGGAGCACGATGTGCCAAGCCGCTTTCCAGCTTGGAATTCCGAGCGCCTTTGCTGCTTCGATCTGGCCGGCTGGAATACCCTGAAGGCCGCCGCGGATCACCTCCGCTAGATAGGCGGCGGCAAACACAGTCAGCGCCGCCAAGGTGCGGCCGAGTTTGTCGATCGACCAGCTGGCAGGGAGCAGAAGCGGCAGCAGGATCGATGCCACGAACAGCAGCCCGACCAACGGCAGGCCTCGCACAAGCTCTATTGTCAGCAAGGACAACAATCGGGGGATCGGGAGCGTTGAACGCCGGCCGAGCGCGAGGAAGACGGCGAAGGGAAAACCAAGGCTCAGCGAGAGCAGCGCGAGCAGCAGCGTGATTGGCAGTCCGCCCCAGCTTGACGTCGGCACGGGCGTCATTCCGAAGACGCCGCCCCACATCAAGATAAGCATGACCGCAACCGCCGAGACCCACGTATAGATGAGCTTCTTGCCCCACAGCCTCGGCGAAAGAGAGGTGAGGCTCATCGTGAGGATGAGGCCGGTCACCAGTTGCGGGCGCCATTGTTCTTCCGGCGGGTAAACGCCGAAAATGATAAACCGGAACTTTGCCGTGATAAACGCCCAGCAGGCGCCGCCTTCACGGCAAGTGGACGGATCGTGCGCCAACCACACTGCATCGAGCACCGCCCAGTTCAGAGCCGGGATCATGAGCATCAGCAGAAAGCCGGTGGTGACGGTGAGAACCGAGGCAACAAGGTCGCCGAAGAAAAGGTGAAGGATCGGTTTGCGCGGCGGCTTTGGCGGAGCTGAAGGCTCTATATGTGCAACCGGAGTACTGATGTCGATCGCGGTCATCGTGCCTCCACCAATGCAACATGTGCATTGTACCAGTTCATGAAGAGCGATACGGCGATGCTGATCGTTAGAAAGATGCCCAGCAGGAGGGCAATGCTCTCGATCGCCTGACCGGTCTGGTTGATGACCGTCCCGACGACCAGACCGAGTTCGGGATATCCGACGGCGAGAGCCAAGGTCGTGTTCTTGACTGTGGAGAGGTACTGCGACGTCATCGGCGGGATGATGACCCGTAGCGCTTGCGGTATGATGATCTTGGTGAGCGTGTGCCGCTCCGACAAGCCGATTGCGCGCCCCGCTTCCCATTGCCCGAGGGACACTGCATCAATGCCACCGCGGATGATTTCGCCGATGAACGCCGAGGTGTAGATCACCAGCCCCAGCATGAGGGCCGCAAATTCGGGCGACAGTCTCAGACCGCCCGCGAAGTTGAAACCCTTCATTTCGGGGAAACTGATTTCGGCCGTCGGCTGAAGCGTCAGTCCTAGGACGATCGCGAATAGCATCACCAGGGCAATCAGGGACAGAAAAGGATGTCGAGCTTTCAATCCGAATGTCGAGAGGATGCGGCGGCCGAAAATGACAGCGATCAGGACACCGGCAGAAACGAGACACAGGAGTGCTACTGCACCGTCGTCCAGGTTGAGAGACGGGATGTAGAACCCACGGAGTGAGAGGAAGACGCCAGGAACCGGATTGTAAGCCTGGCGCGGCGCGGGCAGGGCGGTCGTTGCGACTGCATACCAGAACAACAGATGGACGATCAGCGGCATGTTTCGCGTGGTGGTTACGAAGACGCCGGCCACGCCGGCCGTGAGCGGGTGCTTTGAACGCCGCGCGAGCCCGACAACGAGGCCAAGAGCCGTCGAGAGCAAAATTGCGAGCAACGAGATCGCCAGAGTATTGCCCAAGCCCGTAACATAGGCCCAAAGGAAAGTGTCAGAAGGGTCGTATGGCACGACGCTTTCCGAGATGGGGAAGTTCGCGGTTCGCCACAGGAAGTCAAAGCCCACACGGATCCCGCGGGCATCGAGGTTGGTGACGGTATTGGCCACAAGCCAGGCGAGAAGGGCCAGCAAGCCGGTCAGCAGCAGGATTTGCCCGCCCCAACTTCTGAATCGTCTGTTGTCCAGAACGGCCGAAAACATGGATGTCTCCTCCGATCCTATTGGAATGCCATCGGAAACATCATGCCGCCGTCGGAAAAGAGCTTGTTTGGACCGCGCTCGATCTTCAAAGCGCTGCCTTTGCCAAGGTTGCGGTCGAACACTTCGCCGTAGTTGCCCAGCTGTTTGACGATGTTGTAGGCGAACTTGTCATCAAGACCGAGTGCTTTGCCATTGCCTGGCTCGACACCAAGAAAGCGTTTCACGCGCGGGTCGTCTGTCGTCAGCATCTCATCGATGTTCGCCTGAGTGATGCCGTAGAGCTCCGCGTTCAACAGCGCCTGGATCGACCAGTTGACGACGTCCAGCCAGTTGTCGTCACCGTGGCGGACGGCTGGAGTTAGCGCATCCATGTATTTGGTCGCCGGAAAGATGACATAGTCATCGGGTTTATCCGACTGCGTGGCGCGAACGGAAGCAAGTGCCGCTGCGTCGGTAATCAGCGCATCGCATCTGCCGGAAAAGAACGCCTGCCGGGTGGCCGCGACATTGTCAAACACCACCGGCTTCAGATCGAGGTTCAGCTTGCTGGAGACGTCGTTAACCACGACCTCCGTTGTCGATCCCGTCTGCACACACACGGACGCACCTGTCATCTCCTCGACCTTCGTAACGCCGGACGACTTAGCCACCATGAAACCGGTGAACTCGTAGTAGGTCGGCGTGGCGAAGTTGATGCCGTTGGCATCTCGCTGCAGGGTCCATGTAAGTGTGCGCGGCAGAATGTCGATTTCGCCTGTTTGGAGGGCAGGTATCCGCTGCTGGCCACTGAGCGGAACGAACTCCACCTTGTCCTTGTCGCCAAATATCGCAACGGCCACCGCACGGCACGTTTCCACATCGAGCCCGGTCCAGTAGCCTTTGTCATCCGGCGAGCCGAAGCCAACGGTGCCTTGGCTTGCGCCGCAGACGATGTGTCCGCGGGCTTTGACTTTGTCCAATGTGGGTCCCGCGTGAGCGGTGGTTGCGGCGAGCGCGACACCGGCGGCAAGGGTCGCAATCTTCCAGTTTTTCATGACGTTGTTCCCTTTTTTCTTATCGGGTTGGCCTGTTCAGGCGGTTCTTGCAATCGCGGGTTCAGATGCGATGACATTCACGATTGGTTCGAGATCGGCCCAAAGGTCATTTTCGTCCTCAAGACCGATGCTGATCCGGAGGATCGTTCCTGGATGGGCATTGGCATCCGCCACGCGGCTGATGGTCATCGGGGCAAGCAGACTGTGGGTTCCTCCCCAGGACGCTCCAATCGAGAAGGTCTTTGCGGCGGTCAGCAGATCCGGCAAGGCTTCTTCGGCGTGCGCAGGGATGCTGACGCTGAATACGCCGCTCGATCCGGAAAAGTCTCGCTTCCATACCTCGTGCCCGGGGGCAGTTCGCAATGCAGGATGAAGGACCAGACCCGGTGCCACCCGGCTGGCGATCCGCTTGGCAAATTCAAGCGCTACCCCTCCGGAATGGCCGAGACGAACCCCCATGGTTTCCATCCCGCGCAGAGCCAGAGCACAGTCATCCGGAGACACGCCGAGCCCGATCATCCGCATGGTGTCCTTGATCCGGCGATACAGGTCGATGTCCTTGACCGCGATCGATCCCATCAGAAGGTCCGAGTGACCACCAACGTATTTGGTCAGGGCCATGGAAGAAAAGTCGATCTCGTGGGCGAGCGGCTTGAAGTAGAGCGGCGTAGCCCAGGTGTTGTCGCAGCCGGTGAGAACGCCTCGGCTCTTCGCCACTGCGACGATTGCGGGAATGTCCTGTACTTCCATGGTGGTGGAGCCGGGTGACTCCGTCCAAATCAGCTTTACCGTCGGATCGATCAACCCGGCGATCGCGCCTCCAATCATCGGATCATAGATCCGGTATGAAATGCCGCGCGGCTTCAAATAGTTCTCGCAGAAGCCTGCGACCGGTGGATAGGCCGTGTCAGGTATCAGGACACTATCACCAGGCAGCAGGACAGCCAGGAATACGATGGTAATCGCTGCCTGACCGGATGGCACCAGCACAGTTCGCAGACCCTGTTCCAGCGCGGTAATCGACGCTTCCAGCGTGCGCGAGGTTGGTGTGCCGTGCAGGCCATAGGTGTAGCCATCCGGGCCCCGGTATTTGCGATTGGCGTAGGCCTCCGCGCTATCGAACACGATTGTCGAAGCGCGGTAAGTCGGTATTGCGAGGCTTGCAAAGCCTTCATGGGAAACTTCGGGCCACTTTACGCACAGCGTCTTGTCACGCATGGATTGTCCTCGTTGAAATTTCCAGCAGTCTAAGCGGACGCAGGGTAGACAAACAATTGACCAGCGTGTCTAAGTCTATGCGTAATCCGTATAGGCGTCCGACATGAATTTCCGTCAGATCGAGGCGTTTCGCGCCGTCATCATCAGCGGCACTGTCTCACGTGCGGCTGAGCTTATGGGCGTCACGCAACCGAACGTCAGCCGCTTGGTCGGCGAGTTGGAAGAGGCTATTGGCTTCGCACTGTTCGATCGCGTGAAGGGAAGACTGATCCCCACGCCTGAAGGCCAAGCGTTCTACCGGGATGTCGATGCCAGCTTCAAAGGCCTTGATCTGTTGCGTTCGTCGGCGGCTCGTATCCGAGACTTCGGCTCCGGGCAGATTCGCGTGGCAAGCCTCGCAGCCGCTGGATCAACCATCGTGCCCCGTGCGGTGAAGCGGTTTCGACAGAGCTTCCCGTCGGCAATCGTCACCCTCAGCATCATGACCTCTGCGTCGGTCAGAAACCACGTGGTAGACGGGGAATACGATCTCGGGCTTGCGGCAGACGAAGTCGACCTGTCAGGCGTTGAGCATCAGGTATTCGGCAGTTTTCCTGCACTGTGTGCCATCCCCGCAGGTCACCGCCTTGCGTCTAAGAAGGTCATCCGGCCGGAGGACTTCGATGGCGTTGACTATGTCGCCCTCTCTCCCGAAGACAGAGCACGTCTCCAGTTCGACCGCTTCTGCGAGCAAGCCGGCGCGAAGCCAAACCTCGTCATCGAGACGCCATTCGCCATAACGGCCTGCGCGCTGGCGCTGGAGGGGGTCGGCATCGGAATTGTGAATCCTCTGGCCATCGACGGCTTCGCCGAGCGCGGGCTGATATTCCGGCCTTTCGAGCCGGCAGTTTATTTCAAAAGCTACCTCTTGTTCCGCCCCGACATGCAGAAGGCGAGACTCGTGCGCGCCTTCGTGTCCTCGTTGCTGGCGGTAAGAAACGTCCGCTCCGCAGTACGCGTAGACGTATGAAATCGCCTCCGGCTACCTCTCGAGACGCCCGAAGAGGGCGAGTTCGTCCGGGCGGCAGAGGCGCCCGGCAGTCGTCTGGGCGGTGGGTGACATCCGCGCCACCTGAGCGACGTCCCATCCGAATGATCCTCGATGAGCTGCAGCCCCGGCACCAGCCGCTCCAGCTCTGCCGGGCCGTCGGCATACGTCGTGTGTCGAAATTGCGTCGGTGCGCCCCGACACTGCGCGGCTGTGCGCCGGCTGCACCTCGGAACCCAGCCGCTCCACCCAGTTTCTCTCAAAAAGGCCGAGCGGCCCGAAAAATAGTTTCATCTGTCGTCTCGTTAGCTGGGCACTTTCATCGCGAGCGATGAAAGGCCTTCAGCATGAATCAGTGACCGCGCTGTCGGCGTCAGCCGGGAAATTTCGTTCGGCCGCCACACGCGGCTGTCCATCTCCGGAAGGATGCGCTCGGTCCATTCCCGCGTCTCTGAAAGAGCATCGAGGTGAGCGTCATAGGCCACCTCATCGCGAAAGAGCAAAAACCAGACGAAGACGGTTTCTCCCTCCCTCACGGGCAAGCGCGGAAAGGTGTTTTGAGATCGCTCCGCGACGAAGGTCCCAAGCACGGTCGCGCCCGCCCGAATTAAGATCGGCGACAAGTCCCGGATGAAGAACTCCGCGAAGGCGCCGTCGGTTCGCGGAGCAAGGTGTGCGACCGTTGCGACGACGAGACCGGGCCGGCTCCCTTTTGCATCGCGA
This sequence comes from Ensifer sp. R1-3, assembly GCF_056739175.1. Classification (NCBI taxonomy): domain Bacteria; kingdom Pseudomonadati; phylum Pseudomonadota; class Alphaproteobacteria; order Hyphomicrobiales; family Rhizobiaceae; genus Ensifer; species Ensifer sp. R1-3. Next base: position 1,065,764 of record NZ_CP096517.1, on the reverse strand, counting down.
GGCGGTCGCCGTACAGCCGTCATCCTACATGCGTTCTCCGGCGAGAGCGGGCGCAGCAGCAGAACGTTGTCAGAGTTCACCATCGTTCCGTTGGCGGCATCGCGATGCTGGGCCCAGATCGACCCCGAATAGAAGGCCCGCAGCGCCGTCTCGCGGGAAGTCATGTTGGCGAAGCCGCGCAGCCAGACGAAGCTGTCGGGCGCGTCGAGGTCACGGAACTGGCCGATGACATGCATGCCGGCCTCCTCCTGCGTCTCCACGAACTCCCGATCGAAAAGCTCGATCAATTTCTCGCGGCTTCCCGGATGCAAGCGGTATCGGCGCAGCTCCACCACGGAGATCGGATCCTGGCCTGCAGGTGCCGGCATGGGCCCTTCGGCAGTCGTGTCCAACGCTTTCATTGCATAGTTCTCCCTTTGGCAGGACGATCATCCTGTTTTGACTATACAGGACACTTGTCCTGTTCTGTCAAGCTGCTATCTTCCGGCCGGCGACGCAGCGATAATGGAGGATCAAATGACGACGGATGCGGCGCGGCCAGACGCACGGCGAAACGATCCCAGGGGCACGAGGGAGCGGTTGATTGATACCGCCTATGCTGCTTTTGTCGGCAACGGCTACCACGCGACTTCGATGCACGATCTCAAGCGCGAGGCCGGTGTTTCCGGTGGCGCGCTCGCCCATCATTTCCCGACCAAGAAAGACCTCGGCCTGTCGGTCCTACGCGACCGGGTCACCAGAGCGGTCGAGGAGACGTGGATCGCGCCACTACAGGCAGCCTCCGGCGCGCGCGAGGGCATTCTGTCCATCTTCGGTGAGATCGCCGTCGAACTCGAAGGCCGTGGATCTGTGACCGGCTGCCCGCTAAACAACCTGTCCTATGACATGGCGCGGCAAGACCCGGATTTCCGCGATGAGATCGAGCTGACCTTCCGTCGCTGGCGCGACGCAATCGCCAGAAAAATCCGTGACCGCCAAGGGGCGCTCAATGAGGTCGATCCCGACGCTTTCGCGGTGCTCGTCGTTGCCGCTTATTCAGGCGCCATGGCAATGGCCCGGGCCAGTCAGACCGCGGCTCCACTCAAGGCCTGCGCCAGCCAGCTCGAACGTATCATGATTGACTGGGACATCATTTGAAGAGAACTCATCGCGACCCTTGCTGGACACCGGCGAGCTGGTTGGCCGATATGAACGAGCGGATGCTTTCAACACAAAGATATCGTTCATCTATTCGCCGGGGAAGACGACGTTCGAGGTCAGGCCTCCGTTTCGGATGTGCGCTTGGCATGGAACTCCATTACGGCGAAATCTTCGGCACCCGATGAGAGCAGACAGCCTCACGAAGATACCAGCCGATCAGAGACTAACCATCTGTCCTAAATGGACGGGGGGACAAGAAGAGCGTTTGAGTCCGGGAAATTCGATGCGAGCGTTCGGGCCCGGCGCAGGCTGGGCAACGTCAAGCGCGAAAAGTACTGCCGTCCGATGAGATAGCGATGATAGGCGGCAGGGTTCTGCTCAAAATGAGCGCGGGTGATCCGATGACGCTCGATTTCGCTCGCCACCGAAAGTGCCAAGCGCCGAGATATGTCGCGGTTGTTCCGCGCCAGGTCCCGCCCGTCGATGCTGAACCGCTCGGCCCAAACGATCTCGTCGCTTGCCATGTATATAAGCTGGCAGAAAAGAGAAAGATCACTATCGACCCCGCTTAACCGGGTGTCCAGAACATAGCTGACGTCGTGGTGCTCGAACGCCGCCGCTTTATCGGCAGTCTGCCGGCTGATCTGAACAGCGGAATACGGCGCCATGACCTGATTGCTGTTGAGCACGCAAAAGCCGATGGTGATGTCTTCGAGAAGGGCCGTCACGATTCCGGCGGCCGCCGGGTCGCTGCCGCGGTTGCTAGGTGGCAGCAATGACAAGCGCGGGACGCGGGCCATGGGGGTGTACCGCCGCTTCCGTGGCTGGCACCTCCAACGTCGGCGAGTCGGCCCTGGTTGATACGACGGCACCCTTCACCGATCGCTTGGCGGCCGCTGCCCATGATGAGAGCAGACGGCTGCGTCGCTCAAAAACACTTCGAAAGTGGTTCACCTCACTCTGTGCATCGTGGGCCTCGATCAACACTCTGCGGGCAACTTCATCCTGCGGGTGCGCGAGGGAAACCAGAAGCGCGGCTTCCTTGACGAGGGCAATTTCGCCCGGTTTTGCAGCGAGAGGTCTGGCAATGTCTACCGCGCGTTCCAGCGCTATCGTCTGCCGCTCTCGCTGTTGCGCGAGCCAATCGCTAAAAACGATGCTTCGGGGACTGATCCCTTCCAGGAATAGCCCCTCATGAAAGCGCTCAACGAGGAGTGCGAGTTTTTCGAATGGCTCTTCTGGTCCTGCTACTCCAAAGGCAGAAACGTCGCAGCTAAGCAAGGACGGATTGAGTTCGATCCTGCTCTCAGAGAACGAGAGAAAATGCCTGTCGAGTTCCAACTGCCTGTTCTTAATCCGCGAGATCAAACTGCGAAGATTGGTGAATGACGTGCTGGGGGTGCTCTTTCGCCAAAGCAATTCGGCCACGGTCACCCTTGGGACGGAGGCCCGATCCGCTGCGATCAAGCAAGCGATGATCACAAGACCTTTTTCAGGGAAAGCGGTGGCGTGTCCCTGCTCATCAAGCAGGCGCAAATCGCCGAATGTGCGCAACCAGAATTTCATTCAGCAACGCTAGGGTGAGGGCCGAGATGATGGCTATAGCGGTTGTGGCGCTTAACCCGGTCCACCTGCAAGATCGTGCGTGGAAAAAGCAGCAGTCCACCTCGTGGCAAGGACGCGCTAGGCGACGGCGAGAGCCTTGCCCCTAAGTCGTTCCCCAAGTCATTCCAAAGCTGCGGCTCCTGCTGTCCTATCATTAAGCAACTGCGAAATTGCAACGATCAATTGTGATATGACGAAAGGCTTTTCGATCATACTTCTAGGAACGCCTTGAGAGGCCCAATCGGGAGCACCGTCACCGCTGATGTAGACGACTGGCATCTCTGGGCCGACCTCCCTTGCGATGCGGGCGACATCCCAGCCACTCGGGAACTCAGCGAAGCGGATGTCCGTGACTATTCCGGCAATGGAGGACTCTGCGGCTTTCAAGTGCTCAATGGCTTTCTTCACTCCATGGCATTTCGCGGAGCGGGCTGAGATTGCCGTGGCACATCCTGATATAGAAAGACCCCGATGCGGGAGGAGTGCATCGGGGTCTCTGAACTAGATCGGTCCTGGGAGGAGGAGTGAACCGATCGCGTCTGGCGCCGTGGGAGGAGGTACAGCGCTTCGACAAGGAGGAGAATAAATCACTCCCCCTGAATTAATAGGGACAATATTGCATCGCAGCATTGCGCCCAGAGCAGGGCAGCAGGCCGACCCGGCCACTGCATGCGGCAGGCGCCTGGCCCAACGTAACGGTTTCCGAGGCCGAAGAACGCTGTTACGCCATGCTGGACGCGCAAGCTTCCGGGCGGGCCGCTTCCGGCGCTCAATCTCGCGAAAATCGGCTAATCGGGCCTCGCCCTTCGCATGAATGCATCTTCTCCACACCAGCGGTCAAGATCCTGAAAGACATGGCCGCCTGTCGAAAAAGCAAGCGAAACCGTCGGCACATTATGATTGTCGCTTATCAGTGCATGATCAGCCCGCCATCGACGGCATATTGGCTGCCCGTGACGTAGGAAGAATCGTCAGAGAGAAGAAACAATGCCACCGCCGCTGCTTCATCGGCCGTTCCGACTCGTCCTAGCGGCACTTGATTTAATACGAAGCGTTCGAATCCGTGGCGAGCTTCGTCTGGCAAGAAGCTTCGGAGGTTGCTTTCGATCGGACCGGGAACCAAAACGTTCACGCGAATGCCGCGCGGAGCCATTGCTGAAGCCCAAGAACGGGACATCGCGACGACAGCGCCTTTGGTCGCCGCATACAGGCTGGTAGCTGACGCACCTTCATAGGTCGAACTGGACGAGGTGAGAACGATGGAGGTGCCTGGCCTTAGTAGTGGTGAGAGCTTCGCCAACTGAAGCATAGGACCACGCACGTTCGTAGCCATCATCCGGTCGAAGTCCCAAGCATGAATTTCTTCTGGCGGGCCCAGTGCCGCGAATGCCGCATTGAGCCAAAGTCCATCTATTCCTCCAGCAGATTTCACAATCTCGGAAAGATCTGCAGACGCCGCAGGATCAGCAGCATCGTTTCTCACAACTACTGCTTTGTCGCCAAACTCTTTGCGAGTCGCCTCCAGTCTGTCTTCGTTCATCCCGGTCAGAATAACCATTCCGCCCTCTGCGACGATGCGACGTCCGCCAGCGAGTCCGATGCCGCTCGTGCCGCCTGTGATTAGAACATTTTTCCCAGTAAACCTGGTCATGGACTTCCTTTCAGTGACACGGGCGCTGTGTGGTTTTCGAGAACATCGCAGACGCGACTACTGTGATATCGCGCCCCAAGCCTCTTGCATGCCGCTTCTGTGCGTCGCGCCTGGAAACCTGGCCGACTACCGATCTCGGAGGAAGCCAGCATCAGATCGCTTTCGCCATTCCGAGGGGGAATGGCCTTTGCGGGTGCGAAAAAGGCGCGCGAAATGGCTCGGGCTCTCTATCCCGCAGTGCGCCGCCACCTCGATGATCTGTAAATCCGTTTCGCTCAAGAGGCGGGCCGCGTGGTCCATCCGCCGGTTTGAAATTGCCTGCAGTGGCGTCTCGCCCGTTGCTCCACGAAACGCCCGGAAAAAATGACCCTCTGAAATACCAAGTGGGATCGATAAGTCGGCGATGGCGATAGGCGCCGCCAGCATGGCGTCGATCCTCTCATAGGTGTCGTTGAGTTGCCGTCGCGTCAGCGTGTACCTAGCCGAGGCGTCTGGCTGCCGCTGCCCTGCAATTCTGTTGGAGAGGTATTCGGAAAGGGCGAGCGCCATTGTCGAGCCGTAGGTAGCATCCAGACTGCCGTCGCGATGGAAGACACCACCCATCTGCGCGGTCATGCCATAGATGAAGTCGTCGCGGCAGACCAAGAAAGACTTGATGTTCGCCAGCCTCGGGCTCGAAATGGCTGGATCGATGGCGATTGCCCCCCATTCCCAGGCGACGTCGCGGAGAATGAGCTCGCGCCGACAACCGGCAGGCAAAAAGGAAACCATTCCCTTGGCGTCGCGCCCCTCATACCGATATCCGTCGTCCGTCCGAAAGGCATGATAGGCGGCGCCGCCGTTTAGGGTCACCATAATGAGGTGGAAGTGCGGCTCGATCTTCCCTTCGACCTCTCCCGTACGACCTCTCCGGGCGGTCTCAAACCGGCCACCGGACCATTCGGCTTTAAGATGGTCCTGGGGCGGTTGCGTCAGTTGCCAGTCTTCGGTTTTCATCGTCTGTTGCATTGGTACACCACTCGGCTAGCCTCCCGCTATGATGTATCCAGCGGGCAGGATGCCGAGCGTATGGCTGGTTAGAGGTACACGCATCAGAAATATCGGGGGTTTTTCCACGGACCGTTCAATAGTCCGTGAGCATTCTTGCAGCAGTTAGGATTTAAGGTCATAGGCACAGCGGAATCCGACATAGGCGACGTAGAAGTCGGCGGGCTTCCACTGCATGGACTCTTCCCGCATCTTGTCCGGGCCATACCACCACGAGCCCCCGGCGGTCAGCGCGTCGCCGCCTTCCCGGTCCGCGAGCCATTCCCAAACATTGCCACCCATGTCGTGGAGGCCATTCACGCCCTGCCGGGTGGCTCCTCGTGGCGCATGCCTCGCCCAGGCGTCATCATCGCTGGTATTTGCCCCTTCAGGCGTAGCGCCGGTCGGATACCGATATGTCGTACCCGTGACGAAGCCTGCTGCCGACCCGCCGCCATGTTCCCGGTAGGCTGCCAGCCGCCATTCCTCGCGCGTAGGCAGGCGCCCGCCGACCCAAGCGCAGTAGCCTCTTGCCTCGTGCCAGCTGACGTGCACGGCAGGTTCGAGCGTGTCTAGTGGTGGTTCACCATAGGGGGTGCGAAACGTCCAGCCGGGGCGGCGTTCCCAGCCGCTTCCCCATTCACGGCCCCCGCCTTCCTGTTCGGCGGCCGTCTTCAGCTTCGTTGCTTCGGCGAAGGCAGCGAAGTCACCGATGGTGACCTCGTTCCGGTCTATGGCAAAATCTCCGATGGCGATCCGGTCGCTGGCGCCAAGGGCGGAAGGGGGGGCGACGAGGAATACTACCGATGTCAGGTACGCTTGGGTTGCGGGAAAGGCCACTTGACGACGCCTCCATATTGCTTGCCGGGATAGGGAGGTTGTTTAAGCGCGTCCGCGACGCCTGTCAGCCCGGTGTAGTGATCCGTCATCCGTTTGCGCATCGCCTGATCGGGAAGGTCGCCGTAAAGCGCACCCATGTTATCGACGACATGCTCCGGCTGACTGGTCGCAGGGATGACGTTGGTCACCGCCGGATGGGAGATAATCCATTTCAGGAAATATTGGGCCCAGGTCTCGATACCCAGTTCTCTTGCGAAATCCGGAACCGGCTGCCCGGCCACAGGCGTGAACAGCCTTGCCTTCTCAAAGGGAGTGTTGACCTGGACCGCGACGCCGTTCGCAGAACATGCATCGAGCAGCCGCTGTTCGGCGGCCCGTGTCACGATCGTATAGGCGATCTGCACGAAATCCAGCGTGCCTGTGTTCACGAGGCGCTCCATCGTGTCGTAATATTCAGGACTCCATTGCGTGATCCCGATGTAGCGGATGGAGCCCTCGGCTTTCTTGTGGGCCAGCCAGTCGCGCACCTGATCGTGGTTCTCGAGGCTGTGAACTTGCAGAACGTCGATCCGCTCCCGCCAGAGCCTTTCGCGCGATTGCCTCAGTTGTCGCTCCGAATGGCTATTGTCCGAAAGATAGTCGCCTGTCGTCCATGTTTTGTTGGTGATGAAGATGTCGTCAGCGATACCGAGGTCCATGATAAAATCACCGACACAAACCTCGGCCGTCCCGTAAAGCGGGGAAGTATCGATGACCCGCCCACCATTCTCGTGGAACAATCGGATGACATCACGAAGGTCATCTCGGGGCTCGCCGGGTAGGATATCGAAAGTCTCGAAGGTGCCGAGGCCTATGGCCGGGATCATCTCGCCCGATTTCGGGATTGGGCGTCTGATCGGCGTGCGGCTGGCCTGTTGTGCGCCGGCCGCGCGAACCGGAAGAGCTGCACCCAAAATCGATGTCGCAGCGACAGCTGCCGAGCCGGTCAGGAATGTCCGACGCTTCGTATGTTGTCCTAAAGTCATGTCCCAGTCCCTATTGTGATAGAGGCAGACTAGGTGGCGGGCTGGCGCGGCGCGCGCCGGATCCTGATCATTTGCTCGATCCTGACCCATTTTTCGCAGCCATCTAGGTCAGCTTCAGCTTTGTGATCATCGCGCGGCTGGTGTTGCACGGTCCTAAGCCGAGCGGCCTCCTTTTCTTTTGCAGGCGATGGGGCGTCCAAATGAAACTCATGCAGAGTTGGCCTACTTTGGTTTCGGCCTCCTGCTGACGGTTGGGGGTCTCAGAAATTTGTTCCAACATTCCGGTCAGTTCGGGAAAGTGCCAGACTCCTATGTCCCCGAATTGTTGATATGTCAGCGATCGATCTTGCATCAGTCAAATAACGTCAACGCCGCCGCGGCTCCCCCAGCGCTGTTCGGGTCTCGTGCAGGTGCACCAATCCTTCAACACGTCCCGCATAACGGCAATGCCGTCTGGTCTGTAGCTGCGCTGAAACATCGGCGTGGTCGTAGCTGGCACAGCGATTCCAAAAAATTAGGGAGGTCGTAATGGCTTTTCAGAGACCCTTGTACGCTATCGAACGCCCCCTCAGGCGACCTTTTATGGCCACCTCGGGGAACGGAGCGGAGTCCCGTGCGTTCCCGACCATCGACACGGAAAACTCCCATGCACAATCAAAGATATAGTGTGAAGCGTGAGCAAGATGGGACCTGGACGGTCTTCGACGTCTTCACGGGGGAGCCAGCCGTCATTGGTCCCGACAAGCTCTCCTCGCAGCTCAGCCCTGAAGAGGCCGACGAGGTCGTGGGTCTACTCAACCTGCTGGATGCCATTAGGCGGAACATCTTGGAGGAGCCCCCTCCGACGATCCATTAGAGGGGAGGCTCTCGCCTGTTCTCGAGCTGGACCTTGCGGATGGCCTTCGACGGGGGCACGCCTCTTCGAAGACTACGAAAACAGTGACCTCGTTGAGAGAGCAGCGCGGGATCTAGTCACCCGAATCCGAAATTCGTGTCGATGCGCCTTGTTTTCATGTTGAACACTACATATAATATGTTCAACATAGGAGGCTAGCATGAGTGCCCAAATCCGTTCTGCTGCAGACAACGAAGCAAAGGTCGCGCTGACCCGAAACAAGCTCGTGCTCGAGCAAGCGAGGGCTATTGGCCTTCTCGGCACGGCGAAAAATACGCGGTTGTCCGGGCGTGTGCCCTCCGAGCTGATCGACGCAGCGAAAAAGCGAGCCCACGTTACTTCGGACACCGAGTTGTTGGAACTGGCGCTGTCGCGGTTGGCGCTGGAGGACGACTTTGGCGTCCGACTCGTTAGGCGCAAAGGCAGCATTCCGTCGGATATCGACCTTGGGATTTGATCTCGCAGAAACCCTCCGTTCACTCAAACCTCAGAAACGCCAGGGAACGCTTGAGCGGCGAGTCGACGACGATCTGCCTTGGGTCGATGACGAGCCAACCATCGGTGGCCCATTATTCCTGGACACCACCGTCTATCTGGACGTGCTGCAGGGGCGATCGCCGGGAGCGGTGGATACGCTTCTGACGTATCGGCTATGTCACCATTCGGCTGTGTGTCTCTCTGAGCTGACCCACGCATTTGGCCGGCTGAATCCGAAACACGCCTCTACCAAGACGGTCTTGGAAACGATCGAGGCGACACTAGACGACATACCGGAGCACAGACTTCATACGCCGGACGTGGCCATCTGGGGTCAAGCAGGCGTTCTGGCCGGCTTGCTCTTTCGGTTAAGCAACTTGCCAAAGGGTGAAGGCCACGAGCGCAGGTTCGTCAACGACGCTCTGGTTTTCCTGCAGGCGCGGCAATTGGGAGCGAGTGTGCTTACCGGAAACATCCGGGACTTCGACTATCTTTCCCAACTCGTTCCAACGGGGCGCATCATTCTATATCGATCTCCGGCAGCGTCGAGGCGATTGGCTTCGGGCTGGTAGAAATGCACGGTGCGGAGCGTAGTAGCCTCCTAAGTAGTTTCCCTCTTTCGGACAGTCCACTAAGGCTGGGCGGCTTTTTTGATACGCTTTATGCCCGTTACGACGAGCGCTTTGTCGTCAGTGCCCCCGATCTATCAAGCACGACTCGCCGGCTAGAATGGGATTCCACCTCTCCGTCGTTTCAGGTTCCATGTCTCGATTACACTCCGCGAATTGATGGCAAAGCTGGCGGTAGCGAGGACCCAAAGTAGGCGGAACCGACGATTAAGGGAGATATAGTGTAGTACAAACCTGCCCGCCAAGAACCTCCAAGTGGCATTCAAGCCGCGCCTTCAGATTTTTCCGATGGATCAAAGCCAGCGCCGAGGTTGGTGCGTCTGTTGTATGGAACAAGGCATGAAGTTTTCACTTGTATTGGGTACCCTAGGAGACGACGCCTTCGACGCTCGTCGGCGCGGCCGGTCAGTACTACCGCCAGACCGACGGCTTCTGCCTTGAGACGCAGCACTTCCCGGATTCGCCGAACAAACCGTCCATTCCGACGACGGTGCTGAAACCAGGCGAAACGCTGAAGTCGACTACGATACACAAGTTCTCCACCTATGCGTCTTAGCTGATGGAGGTGCGTCCCTTCCTAGTCGCTGAACGGATGGGATTACAAATCGGAGATCATGGATGACGAGCGTTTCGATCGAGGCAAAGCTGGAATTCTGGGCGTCGTCAAGTGGAATGTAAGGCATCCGTCCGTAGCCTTAGCTTTGTGCTGGCGCTCTGACCTGCACCACAATACGATCGAACGCTGCTTGTGAGGCGGTACCGAAGGTTGATGGACCGGTCGTCCTCCGCTCTCCGCTCCCTATGCCACGGATACCGCCAGCAGCTGTTCGACAAACCGGAATGCAGCCGGACGGTTCTCTTCCCAGGTCGGCAGGATATGGTCCGGAGGCAGGATGAAACCGCCTTCCTGGAAGGTGCGGGGCCTAAGTTCGACCGTGAAGGACGGAATGCCGTAGGTGCCGTAGGTCCAATCCGTTGTGTCGCCCGCGGTTGGGTAGAGCGCGGAAGACTGCTGCGGGACATAGATCTTTCCATGCACGCCCTGGATCAGGGTTTGCATCTCCTGTGCCATCCCCGCCATCTGCTCCCGATGTTGAACGTCCGGTATGGGCTTGTCCGTGTAACCCCAGGGGTAGAGTATGAGCTGAGAGTAGCTGTGATAGGTGATCACGCCGGCGAAGCGTTCGCAGCCTACAAGATCGCGGACCGCTTGCGTCTCCGGCTCGGAGAAAGCGCGCGGGCCGACGTAGGTCTCGTCGCTCGGCACTTGGCTGGAGGTAGGGACGTCGAGAATGCCCCACATGTAGCCATAGTTGCGGTTCGGGTCGACGCCGAACGAGCCGTCGTCGTTACGCCGGCGATTCTTGCGCCAAAGCCGCTCTTGCGCCCGACTGTATTCGTGGCCGTCCGGGTTGACCATCGGGGCGACCCAGACTTCTCCGCTCGTAAGCCAGCCTGCGATCGGCGCCTCGTCAGCCCGCTCCACGAGTTCCTTGGCGAGCAGGAAGGGCACTTCCACAGCGATCCACTCGCGCGCGTGATGGCAGCCCATGAAGAGAATTTTGGGAACACCACCGCGACGGTCCCCGATCCGCAAGGCGAAGATAGGTCGGCCCTCGATGCTTCGACCCATCTCGATCAGCTGGGTGATGTCCGGCTTCGCTTCGGCGAGCTGTCGCAGTTCCTCCTCCAGACTGGCTGCCGAATGATACTGCTCCGCCGCCTCGGTTGCGGCGAAGGTGGACAGGTGCCGCGCTACATCTTCGAGCTGCTCAACCAGGTAGCCCATGCGGGACAGGCGGTCCAACTGAGCCTCGGTTCCACGAAGGATCAGGTGATCCGGCTTGACCTCCCAGACGTCGATGCCCAGCGGCACCCGAAGAACGTCCCCAAGTGGCTTCTGCGGTCCCGAAGACGTGACCTTGGCGATGAGGCTCATACGACCATTCCTTCGTTTTGATAAGGCTAGCTTAGCTCGATCAGGAACCTTCCGGTTGCTCATCGGAGCGATCGGAGTTGGGTGCGTCACTTTCCAGGGCGGCGATCGGGCGGAGGCGCTCTACGCCAGCTATTCGTCGGCGCTCGAGCTCGACAATCGTCCGCTCGGAGGCAGCCGCCACGACGGCGTCAGCTTCCCGTTCCCACACATCAAGGCTCAATGGAACCTTCAGGAGATCGTTAACTGTGCGGCCCGCGACTGGAGTGAGGCGAACCAGCCAGCGGACCCTCGCGCGCTCCGGCATATCAGGTGCTCCTCGGGTTTCAAGTAGCCTGCCGCGATTTTAGCTCCCCCCGAACTATACGGCAACGCCGCCGCCCGGACGGCACTTGGATGAACGGCGGTAAGACACTCGAAAGCCGCTGCTCGGTGGACCAGGATGAAAGTCTCGAACGGCCGAGGGCAGCCGTTCCTGACGAGCGTTGTGCGCGGTTCATTGCGAAGGTGTTTCACGTTCTGCGCTCCGAAGATCGCATAATGTATCAACAGGAATTGGCGATGCTATCTGCTGGCGATCGGCGCAAGGCAGAATGCAGAACGCCGGCTGGCTTGCGCCTTATCGTGCGAGATCAGGGCATCGATGTCATATGCTCCGACTGGCCGTTGTGGCGGGCCGGGGAGGAGTGGCGTACCAGTGCTTCGGACGGTATATGGCAGCGGATGATGCCGGCAGGCGTGACCTGGACAGGTGGCCGGTTCTCGACGCAGGTGTTGCCGATCTGGCGCGGACAGCGGCCGGCGAGGGGACAGCCGACGCCCGGTACGGCCCTCGACCCCTGAACCGCGGGCGGGCGTGAGACGTAGTGGTCCTTTTTGAGGCCAGGGGCGGCTTTGAGTAGCATTTCCGTATACGGATGGAGTGGCGCGCCGAGCAGCATGTCTGTGTCTGCCAGTTGCATGAGTTCGCCCCGATAGAGCACGGCCACCCGATCGGCGAGCTGCCGCACGACGGCGAGGTCATGCGAGATGAAGAGCATGGCGACGGCCTGCGTCTCTTTGAGCGAACGCAGGAGCTCGACGATCCGTGCCTGTACCGAAACGTCGAGCGCGGAGAGGATCTCGTCACAGATGAGCAGCTTCGGATTGACCAGAAGTGCACGGGCGATGGCGATGCGCTGGCGCTCGCCGCCAGAAAGCTGCTCGGGGAAGCGGTCGAGATAGCCGACATGGAGGCCAACATTCTCCAGCACCGTTTCAAGCCTGTTTTCATCGGCGTCGATGCCGAAATGCTCGAGCGGGCGCTCCAGAATCGAGCGGATGCGCCTGCGAGGGTTCAGGGAGGCGTCCGGGTTCTGGAAGATGTATTGGATCTGCCGCAACTCTTCGACCGAGCGGTCTTTCAGCGAGGGCGCAAGGGCGGTGCCGTCGAGGCGGATGATGCCGGCGCGGGGCGGGAGGCGACCGCTGATCGCCCGGGCAATCGTCGACTTGCCGCTGCCGGATTCGCCGACGAGCGCGACCACTTCCCCGGCAGCCAGGTTCAGATTGATCTCGCGCACGACGGCAGGGCTCGTTCGGCCCAGAAGCCTATTGAAGAGGCCCGGCTGCTGGTAGGAGAGGCTTAGCTCGGTAACCGAGAGCAAGCTTTCCGACCTAACAGCGGTCCTTGCGACAGCCTTCGCCGTCACGCTCGGCGCCAGCGGCGCGGTTGCCTCCCGCCATCGCATGCAGGCAACGGATCGTGCGTCTTCAATCAGCTCGAGCAGTTGTGGTGTGGCACGGCAGGCGGCGGTGGCGAAACCGCAGCGCGGTTCAAACTCGCAGCCGGTGGACATCTCATCCCGGCGGAGCATGCCGCGAAGACCGCGCGCCTGCCTGTCGGTGCCGTCGTTGGTTGGGATCGAAGCGATCAGCCCACGAGAATATGGATGGGCCGGCGCCGACAGGAGCTTATCGCAAGGCGCAACTTCGACGAGTTGGCCAGCATACATGACGCCGACACGGTCGGCGATCTGGGCGAGCAGCGCAAGGTCGTGTGTCACGTAGAGCATCGCCATGCCGATACGGCTTCTGAGATCCGCGAGGAGCTGGATGATCTGGCGCTGCGTGGTGACGTCGAGTCCGGTGGTCGGCTCATCAAGCACCAGCAGATCCGGATTGCAGGCGACCGCCATGGCGATCGTCACGCGCTGCTGCTGTCCGCCGGACAGCTCGTGCGGATAGCGGTGACCGACATCCGGCAGGCCGACCAGGGTGAAGAGCTCGACTATGCGGCGCTCCATCGTCATGCCGTCCGGCAGGGCCTTGTGTGTTGCGATCATCTCGCAAATCTGCGAGCCGACCCGCATGCCCGGGCTGAGCGAGGTCGTCGGGTTTTGCGGCACGAACGCGATCCGATTGCCACGCAGACGCATCAGTGAGGCGGCGTCAAGCTTCAGGAGATCGGTTCCATCGAAGAGCACTTCGCCGGTTTGCACAAGACTGTTGATGGTGCCGTAGCCGAGCAGGCGGTAGGCGACAGTGGATTTGCCGCAGCCGGATTCGCCGACCAGGCCGAAGGCTTCGCCGGGGGCGATTTCGAAGGAGACGTCCTGCACGACGTTGGTCCAGCCGGACGGCCCGCCATAAGCGATGTTGAGATTGCGTACTTCGATGAGGTTTTTCATATTCACGCTCCCGCGACCGGCCGCTGGCCGAGCATGCGCGACAGGCCGTCGGTGAACAGGTTGAAACCAATGACGAGGGAAGCAAGGCCGAGGCCGGGCCCGAAGACCGTTACGGGTGAGGCTATCAGCAGGTTGCGGTTCTCGCTGATCATCAGACCCCATTCCGGCGTCGGCGGACGGATGCCGAAACCGAGGAAGCCGAGAGCGCCGATCAGGATCGGCGCATAGCTAAGCCGCAGCGAGAACTCGACGAGCAGCACATTGGCGGCGTTGGGAAGGATCTCGCGGAAAACGATCGACCAGGTACCCTCACCGCGCAGTTCCGCCACGGCGACGTACTCACGGGTGGCGATGTCCATGGCGGCGGCCCGGGCAATTCGGGCAATGCGCGGGGCATAGACGAGGCCGACGACGAAGACGATGAGCACGGGTTCTCCGGCAAGCGCCGGACCGGCGGCGATGATCATGACCAGAGCGAGGGCCAGAAATGGAATGCTGATCATCGCCTCGACGATGCGCTGGGTGACCTCGTCGAACCAGCCGCCGATATAGCCGGAGAGAAGGCCGAGCGTAGTGCCGGCCACCATGCCCAGCATCGTGCCGGCAAAGGAGAGCATGAGCACGATATGTGCGCCATGCATGAAGCGGCTGAAGACGTCGCGACCGATCTGGTCGAGACCCATCGGATGTTGCCAGGATGCGCCGGAGAGCGGCAGGCCCGCTCCCATTTCGGCAAAGCCGTAAGGGGTCCAAAAGACTCCGAGGATGGCGAAGAGCGCATGGGCGACGAGGATGACCGCGCCGACCTTGAAGGGACCGGGGGTCGCCCGCCAGCGCTCGGCATTGAACCGGGAGAACCTTCGGGCGGGGATTGTTGTGATAACGCTCATCGGCTTGTCCTCAAGCGCGGTTGAAGCAGCACGGCTAGGACGTCGGCTACGAGATTGGCTGCAACATAGACAACGGCGCTGATCATCACGGTTGCCTTGATCAGCGGAATGTCGCGCAGTTGCAGCGCATCGATCAGCAGCGTTCCGAAGCCAGGATAGGAGAACACCCGCTCGACGATGACGACGCCGCCGATCAAGAAGCCGAGGTTCAACGCCGTGACGTTGAGCGCGGGCACGATGGCGTTCGGCAGGGCATGGCGAAACAGCACAGCGGTAGGGCGCAGGCCCTTTAGCTCGGCGAGGCGCACATAGTCCGAGCGCAGCACCTCGATGAGGCTGTCGCGCAGCACGCGAATGGCATAGACGGCCATCATGATGGCGAGCGTTACGGCCGGCAGCACCATGGCACGCAGCGTCTCCTGCCAGGTGCTCGCCTCCGAGATCGTCGCGAGCGCAGGCAGGATCGGCACCGCGACGGCGAAAAGGAAGAGCAGGATCGTCGCGAGCAGGAAATCAGGCAGCGACAGCAAGACGAGCGTGATGACCGAGATGATGTTGTCTACGGCTTTGCCGCGGTTCGTCGCCTGGATGATCGCCGGAACGAGCGCCAGCACGAGATAGATGGTAAAGGCGAAGAGGGAAAGGAGCAGCGTGTTGACGATGCGGGGCCCAAGAACATCGGTGATCGGCCGGCCGGTTGCGATCG
This sequence comes from Ensifer sp. R1-3, assembly GCF_056739175.1. NCBI lineage: Bacteria > Pseudomonadati > Pseudomonadota > Alphaproteobacteria > Hyphomicrobiales > Rhizobiaceae > Ensifer > Ensifer sp. R1-3. Next base: position 1,050,275 of record NZ_CP096517.1, on the reverse strand, counting down.
AAACGCCGAGATCACCGCGCAGGAAATCGCCGAGCCACTGAAAATACCGGACGAGAGCGGGCTGATCGAGATCGAGCTGACTGCGCAGCAACTCCAACGCCTTGACGGTCGCATCGCGGCCGAGAATGCGGGTGGCGACGTCGCCAGGAAGCGCCTCGAGAATCAGGAAGATCAGGACCGAGACGAGAAGTAGCGTCAGGGCCGAAAACAGGATCCGGCTCGCAAGCAGACGTAGCACGCTCATGTCGCATCCAATCCCGTGGAAGAAAGGGCGGCGTCCGCCGTCACGGTGTCAGGAATAAAGGCGGCATCGGTTTCGAGGTCGCCCTCCCAGATGTAAAGAAGTACCAAGGGGCCCTCCGCTGAGAGCGTCGCATGAGGCAGCCAGGGCGGATGGTGAATGATCTCATCGATGCCGCGCCGGGTCCAGTCCGCCTCGCCCGCTCGCCAGAAGGAGGGGCCGGTAACGGTGTAGTAAAGTTCGTCGGCCGGGTGGTGGTGGAGCGGATAGTGGGTCTTCGGCCCCAGCAACATCAACCCGAAGGCGATTTCCGGGTCTTTGATCAGGGCTGGCGGGCCGCTATTCGGGCCGCAGATGACCCCATAGCCGTAGTTCTCGCCGAAATCGCTGCTCGGCGGATTGGCAAGATAGCTCTTGCTGCGGGTGACGTGAACGAAGGGCAGGAGAGTGGCAAGCGCTCGGGCGATCACTGACTGCGTCTCACGGGCGGCAAGCTCGGCCTCACACGTCGCCTGGATGGGCACGCGGCTCTGCGGCACGGCGCTCATCGGCGGCAGGTGGTCTGCAAGCCGGCGCAGCCGGGCGGCATGTGATCGCGACACGGTTCGCGCATCGCGATCGAGTGCATCGGCAAAAGAGTCGAGAAAGGTGGTCAGGGCAGAAACCGTCATGCAGCTATCCTCTTCCACGGGGTGCATGCCCGTGGACGCGGTTGTCTCGGAATGGTGGATGGCAGCGCCTAGTCGGCGCAGGTCAGTTCGGCATAGTCGATGCGGTTCACGTCGACATTGGGTTCGTAGCCCGAGCACCCCTTGCGCAGGCCCGCCACGACGGAGCTGAAGACCGGTAGGATCATACCGCCCTCATCGGCGACCATGCGCTGAGCGTCCCGATAAAGATCGTTGCGCTGCTTCTCATCCGCTGTCTGCCCGGCCTTGACGACAAGAGCATCGAAATCATCACGCTTCCAATGGGTTTCGTTCCATTCGGACTTGCTGTTGAGCGACAGCGTCAGCGCCTCCGCCGGTGGACGGGCGCTGGTGTAGGAGATGACGGCCGGCTTTTTCAGCCAGATCGTGTCCCAGTAGCCTTCCGCTGGCGAGGTGATGACATTGACGCGGATGCCAGCGGGAGCGGCCATCTGCGCATAGACCTGGGCAAGCAACATCATACCAGGATAGGAATCCGAGGTGTAGAGATCGAAGTCGATGCCATCCGGATGGCCCGCCTCCGCGAGCAGCGCCGTCGCTTTCTCGATATCCGCGGTCTTCGCCGGCGTGCCGAGGCCGAACGGCGAGGAGGGCGGGATCGGCGTGTCGGCGCCAACCTCGCCATAGCCGAGCAGCACCGTGTCGAGGATCTTCTGCCGGTCCATCACCAGCTTCATCGCCTCGCGAACCTTGACGTCGTCGAAGGGCTGCGTGTCCGTCCATACGGCTATATAGAGCGACGTCGCGCCCGGCGTGGCAGCGAGCTCGACGGCGGGATTGTCCTTCAGCGTGATGAGGCTCGCCGGATCGACTGTTAGCGACAGGTCGACCGTTCCGGACAGCAGCGCGGAAAGACGGGAAGTCGGCTCCAGGCTGGTGGTGATCTCCAGGCACTCGGCTTTTGGGAGGCCGGCACGCCAATAGTCGGGATTGCGCCGCATTACGCGCACCGCGCCGTTGATGGTGAAGGTCTCCTGCATGAAGGGGCCGGTACCGTTGCCCTTGACGCGCAGGTCTGCGGACTTGGCGCCCTCCGGAACCATCAGCGCATATTTGGTGGCGATCAGCATCGGCAGCTCGACGACAGGTTCCTTCACTTTGAAGCGCACCGTATGGTCGTCAATGGCGGTGATGCCATCGGCATCGAGGAAGGCAAGCGTGGAGAAGCCGCCCGGCGAGACTGCGGGGTCGAGCAGGCGGCGATAGGAATAGACGACATCCTTAGCGTCGAAAATGGAGCCGTCGTGGAACTTCACGCCCTTCCTCAGGTGAAAGGTCCATTCCGTCGCGTCAGCATTCGATTCCCAGGACTCGGCGAGTGCCGGCACGGGCTGCATCGTATTGCTGCGATCGACAAGCGGTTCGTAGACCGCCCGGATATGGTAGACGCTGTCGGTGCCAATGAGGCCGGCCGGGTCCATGGTCTGCTTCTCGCCGTCGGATTCATAGCCGAGCACGCGTACGCAGCTCTGTTGTGCAAACGCGGTTGCGGGAAGCGAACAGCCCGCCATTGCCACGGCGAAAACGGTGCATTTCAGAGGGTGGCTCTTCATTTTGGTTCCCCATGTTCTTGGATTATCTCACGAGTATGAAAACGCGGTCGGCGCCTTGCAAACGATTAGAATTTACGTCTACATGAGTAAAATTCATGTGGGGCTGCGAGCATGGTCCGTCGCAATTTACCTCCCCTGACGACGCTGAGGGCATTCGAGGCAGCGGCGCGGCTCATGAGCTTCAAGGCGGCGGCAGAAGAGCTTCGGGTTACCCAATCCGCTGTCAGTCACCAGGTCGCCTCGCTAGAGCGCAATCTCGGCACGCCACTGTTTGTGCGACTGCCAGGCCGCGTGGAACTGAGCCAGGAGGGAGCGGTCTACTTTCCCGTGGTTCAGGATGCGCTTGACAAGATCGCGCTGACCACCGATCTCATCCGCAAAACCAACACGCCCGCCTCGCTGACTCTCCAGGTCTATGTCACTGTCGCCGTGCGCTGGCTGATACCGCGGCTCCAGACATTCAAGGAGTCCTCTCCGGAGATCGCCGTGAACCTGGATGCAAGCCTCCTCGACTGGGAGTTCAATTCGGATCGCGCCGACGTCGGCTTAATCTATACACGCGCACCGAACCGGCCGAACCTCACTTACACTTTGCTGCGCCGGGAACGACTCGTCGGTGTCTGTGCGCCTGCCATAGCCAGGGCCATCAAGACACCTGAGGATCTGCGGCATTTCTCATTTCTTTCTGTCAGCGGGACTACTGAGGATGCGGAGACCTGGGCTGCCAGTATCGGGCTAGCTGGCCTTTCGCAGAAATCGTCGCCGCTCTTCGACAGCAACCTGCTCGCCATTGAAGCAGCCGCCAATGGACAGGGCGTGGTCGTCGTTCCGCAGTTTCTGGTGGAAGGGGACATTGCCAACGGCAATCTCGTCGCACCGCTCACTTCCGATGTCATGCAGCCCGGCGGCTGGTATCTCGTTCATCTGCAGCGGCGCGCCAGCGAGAAGGCAGTCCGCAAATTTCTGCAATGGATCCAGAGCCAAGGTTGACGTCGCCGCGGACGAAAAAAGCGGCTCGCAACAGTCACGTTGAGAGCCGACAGTGCGGGAGACCTTCGCGCGTATTGCTGGCGGCTCAGTTGGTCAGCGCATAGTCCTTCAGGAAAGCGGCTCCGGCGGCGATGTCCGGGGTCATGGATCGGTCCCGATCCAGGAACGGCACCTTATCGCGGAACGCGCCGTGGAAGGAGGCTGTCGCCGTTGAAAGTTTCCGCTCCGGATGCTCCTTCAGGCGAAGATCCGCCGCTTGCGCGGCATGCAACAGTTCCATCGAGAGGATGGTGAAGCTGTTGTCGATTTGCGTCCTTATACGCTCCACGACGAAGGGCGCGTTCGTGCCGACATCTTCGACGCCGCCGGCAATCGGGCGGGAGTCGAAGGATGTGGGCTGCGCCAGCGCCCGGTTTTCTGTCGCCAGCGCCATCAGCGGTGCCTCGACCACGAGGAATGCGTGGTGTGTGTTCTCCGTGCCGAGATAGCGCGTGAGCTTCGTATGGGTCGGGTTGTTGAGCTTCAGGACGCGTTCGGACGATGCCGTCGTATGGTGCGCCAGTACTATGCCGAGTTCCTCGAAGGCGATGATCCACGGCAGAGGCTCGAAATTCGCCGTCGGAAGCACCGCGCCGCCTTCGACATAACCCCTCCGCGCCTGGAAGAGGTCCGACTTCGGCTCAACGCCCACTACAATGCCGGGATTGTCGTCCGAGGAGTTGATCTGGATTTGCACGAGCGCCTTGGTACGCGCGAGGCTGTCGGCAAAGCTGCCGAGCAGGTAGGGCGCAGTGCGGAAACTCAGTGGATCCTGGAGGATGCGCTTGTCATCCGCCTGCCACAGGTAGCTGCCTTCGAGCAGCGCCCGCAGTTCGGCGGTCGAGCTCAAATGGCTCGGGAAGGGCCGGAGCGCCGCGACGTCCTCGAGAAGAGGGGAGACGTTGCCGTTCAGGCCCTCAAGGCTGAGCGCATAGACGAGGCGAGAAGTAGAGAGAAGCTGTTCGGCATCGTGGATGGCAAGGGCAGCGAGACCCGCGGCGTAGGCATTGGAGCTGAGGATCGCGAGGCCGTCCTTGCCAAACGGTTTTAGCGGCTCAATGCCGGCGGACTTTAGAGCCTCTCCGGCCGGCATCCGGCGGCCCTGATAATCGACGTCGCCTTCACCGAGCATGGCAAGACCGATATGGCTTAGCAGCGTCATATCCGCCTGACCGACGGAGCCGCGCGAAGGCATGGTCGGCGTGATGCCTTTGTTCAGGAACCCGATTAGCATCTCGGCGACGTGAGGCTGAACGCCCGGGCCGCCCGTCAGGATGTTATTGAGGCGGACAGCCATGGCGGCGCGAACGACCGGAACTGCGGCATCCGGGCCGACCCCCACGGAATGCGCGCGCAGTAGCCCTTCGTTGAATTCGCGCGACGCCTCCATGAGCTCTGGCGTGAGTTCCCCGGTGGCATCGACCATCTTCCGGTCTTTGTTCCACCCGACGCCGACGGTCAGCCCGTAGATCTCCTGCCCTTCCTTCGCGCCCTGCAAAAGCACGGCATATGCTCGTTCGACCTTGTCGAGGCTTTCGCCGTCGACCGCAACGGCTTCACCCTTTGCCACACGGACGATCATTTCGGGCGTGGCGTTGCGACCGTTCAAAAGAACATCGGCCATAACTGGACTGGAAAAGAATAGGCAAGCGCCGACAACACTGTGGAAAAGACTATCTATTCGCATCTGAATTCCCCTTCCATTGGAATGGGGGAACTATCGAAGGTGGGAGAAATTACCGCAAATGATGAGATTTAAACTCCACTTGAATGAAATTCATGTGGGATGGACGGTAGATACTCACGCGTCGATCGATGATCAGGGAGCGACCTTCCTTCGGCGAACTGACTTCCAGTTCTCTCGCGCCGGCCGATGGAAGTTCCGTCGCTCAGGCTGAGGGAACGAAAACACCAGCTTTCTGGAGCTCTGGGATACAACGTTTTGATGCGATAGCGGAAAGCCCAATTCGAAGGCCGACGGTTCAACTCCCTTCAAGGCGCCCAAGGTTCAAATCTCCACGGCAGATGCTTGTGGCAGAGTGATTCTGACGGCTTGCTGAACACGGTGATCGCAGAGATCACACCGGTGAACTGTAAGACGGCCGCTAGAGAAACATCAACTTGCCGTGCGGCTGCCCCGCAGGGCCTCAGAAAAGCCCGCCCGCGTTCAGGTCTTGAAGTGTGCTGCTTCCTCGGATCCGCGAGTCGCGTCTCCGGCGCTGTAGGAGTGGGCGCCGGCGCCGGCGAGCTTGCCGCCGGAGACGATCAGATATTCCTCGCGGATCGGCCTGCCCTCGAACCAGCATTCGAGAATCTCTCGCGTGCCCGCGGCATAGCGCGCTTGGGCGGAGAGCGAGGAACCCGAAATATGCGGCGTCATGCCGTGATGGGGCATCGAGCGCCACGGATGGTCCTTGGGCGCCGGCTGCGGGAACCAAACGTCACCGGCATAGCCGGCGAGTTGGCCGCTTTCGAGCGCCCGTGCGACGGCATCGCGATTGCAGATCTTGCCGCGCGCGGTGTTCACCAGATAGGCACCGCGCTTCATCTTGCCGATCATCGCCTCGTTGAAGAGGTTTTCCGTCTCCGGGTGGAGGGGCGCGTTGATCGTCACGACGTCGCAAACGGGCACCATTTCCGCCGCTGTCTGATGGAAAGTAACGCCGAGCTCCTTCGCGACCTCGTCCGGAAGCCGGTGCCGGTCGGTGTAGTGCAGCTTGACATCGAACGGTTTGAGCCGGCGCAGCACCGCGGTGCCGATCCGCCCAGCGCCCACCGTGCCGATGTCCATGCCCTCGATGTCATAGGATCGCGCAACGCAGTCGGCGACGTTCCAGCCACCTTTTACGACCCACTGGTACGAGGGGATATAGTTGCGCGCGAGGCTGAGGATCATCATCACCACATGCTCGGACACGCTGATCGAATTGCAATAGGTCACCTCCGCGACGGTAATGCCGCGGTCGATCGCGGCCTGCAGGTCGACGTGGTCCGAGCCGATGCCGGCGGTGATCGCAAGCTTCAGCCTGGCCGCCTTGACGATCCTCTCGGCGGTGAGGTAAGCCGGCCAGAAAGGTTGCGAGATGACGATCTCGGCGTCGACGAGCTCCCGCTCGAAGACGCTGTCGGGACCGTCCTTGTCCGATGTCACCACCAGGGTATGCCCTTGGCCTTCGAGAAATTTTCTTAAACCCAGTTCGCCGGAGACGCTGCCCAGGAGGGCGCCTGGCTCAAAGTCGATCGCCTTCGGGGTGGGGAGCGTCTGGCCGCCGGGGTAGCGCTCCAGCGTCGGCAGGCCATCCCGCGCGTAAGCCGTCGGGTAGCCATCGACCGGATCATCATAAAGTACGCAAACGACCTTTGCCATTTCCATCTCCCTTCATCGGAAACGAAGAGGAAGGGCGCGACCTGTTCAAGACTGCCGGTCAATGCGGACGAACAGCAGGGCGACATGCTCTGTTGACGATCTGTGGGCAGCAGGCTTGCTCCTGGCCCTCCCACGTTCGTGGCGCTAGTACTGCGCGAGAAGATGGAGGAGCCGGGCGAGGTTTCAAGTGGCCGCAGCGCTGCATGAGGGCAGATGAATTCGTACGACCTCGCTTTGGGTCGAAGGGAGCCGTTCTTCACGAGTCCCGTGCACGGCTTGTTGCGAAGATGTTGACGTTCCGGGCTAAAGAACCGGGACGTTGCGCACAAGTTCCTGCGGATCGGTGTTCGCGAGAGCCGGAAGTTTGGGCAGGTCCTGAGCTCGATCAGGATAATTGGACTCGTCGAGGCACCGGTGGTCTTTGCAGATACAAGGAGCGCGGGAACCTGGTACCTGCTCGATGGACACCTGCGGCTGGAAGCACTGAAGGAACTAGGCTTCGCGAAGGTCGAGTGTTTGGTTGCGATTGACGACGACACCTACACTACAACAAGCGGGTCAACCGGCTGGCCCCGATCCAGGAGCACAGGATGATTGCTCGTGCCATCGAGCGGGGCGTTTCTTCGGCCGATATAGCCGATGCATTGGGGCTTCAGAGTCCGTCATTCGCCGGTTCCGTCTGTTGGAAGGCATCAGCCCGAGGTAGCCGAGATGCTGAAAGACACGCCCTGCTCGATGAAGGTGTTCGATGTCCTGCGGCAGATGAACGCCGTTCGGCAAATCGAAGCGGCAGATTTGATGATCGGTCAGCACAATTTTACGCTTATGTTCGCGCGAGCGATACGCGCTGCCACGCCTCACAGCCAGTTGGTCGCAGCCAAAAAGATGACAGGCGCTGCTGCATCCACGCCGCCAGGCCAGCAGATTGCTCGCATGGAAAGGGAACTGGCAGCACTTCAGACTCAAGTGAAAAGCGTCGAGGAAACTTACGGCATCGACAATCTGCATCTTACCGTCGCACGCGGATACGTTGCCAAGCTCCTCGCCAACACTCGCATCACCCGGTGGCTTTCGTATCACCGCCAAGAATATCTTGGGGAGTTTCAGAAAATCGCCGAGATCGAAGCGATCGGTCCTCAGCCGGAGGCCCCGGAGGCGTAAAATTCCTTATGGGGAAGAGACGTGGCCCACTGGAAGCACGAAACGTTCCCGGCTTGTTCGTCCAGGATTGCATAATGTATCGACGGGAACCTGCGTCACTGCCATGCTGCGGATTCGGCATTGCGGCGTCGGTCTCGTGGTTGAAGGGAAGCGAGCGGTCTTGCCAATTTTTGCCAAAACCGGTATAGTCACTTGCATGGGCACAATGAACATTTCCCTGCCGGACCACCTTAAGAGCTTCGTCGATGAGCAAGTCGCCGGACGGGGTTATGGGACAAGTAGTGAGTATATTCGGGAGTTGATACGTCGAGATCAGGATCGCCTCGCGTTACGCAGGCTGTTGCTTGACGGAGCCTCGTCCGCACCAACTGAGCCGGTCGACGCGGATTATTTCACCAGTCTGCGCGATCGAGTTCGTGGTGAGCACAGCAAGTGAAGACTATTATCCCGCGGCAGTTGGCGCGCAGCGATGTCGAGGCGGCCATTGACTATTATGCACGCGAAGCAGGAACCGAGGTCGCCCTCGGATTTATCGACGCACTTCAAGCGGCGTACGCTTCGATCGCGAGCCATCCGGAGGGCGGATCGTTGCGATATGCATACGAATTGGGATTGCCTGACCTACGGAGTGTCTCTCTGAAGCGATATCCCTATCTCATTTTCTATCGCGACCAGCCAGATCATGTCGATGTGTGGCGCGTGCTACATGGCAAGCGAGACATTCCGCAATGGATGCAGGAGCCGAACAATCACTGACCGCTCGGACATTCCCGCCGAAGCTATTGGTGGGCCGGCGGTTCGTATCCTCTCAACTGCGTCAGACGTCAAATGACGGGGTCTCAGGTTCTGCTCCCTTCAAGGCGAGGGACGCATCCGGACTGGGCGACATCTTGCCGGTTCCGGCCGTCTCGGTCGGGTGGAGTTCGCGTTAATACCCTTTGCTCTGAAGGCCCAGGAAGCGTCATGCCGATGGATGAGCAGTTCATGGCGACGATCGTCACTTTGCAAAGGCGTGCCGGCGGAAGCCGGCTGACGATGGCGTCTCATAGCCGTCCGCCCTGCCGGCGCGCCTAATGCCGCTGAATTCTGCAGCGCTTCGGTTTGCCGGTCGGAGCTTCACCGGTCAGTGCAGGCCCACACGCAGCAACGACTCTTGGAGAATTGCAGGCAAATGTTTTGGCCTGCGGAATCTGCCGGCCAGTCGCTATTCCCCGTCTCTTAGATTGTAGACGCTGCGTGCCAGATGGCCGATGCCCTTCTTGTCAAGCATGGAGAGCGGGACTCGGAAGGTGACGCGCACGACTCCGGGATTCCGGGCGATCTCAATCGCACCCGCGATTGTCGCCCTGTTCTTCACCTCGCCGATGCTAATGCCTAAGAAATCCGCCGCGCGTTGCAGACCGTTGTCCGTGGCGTCGTTCAAGGTCCGACCTGAGCCAACGAAGGTGATCGGCGCATCCTTCTCGATCACCTCGACGCCGTGTGTCTTGGCTAGCGACTGGGCGCGGCGAAGTTCCTCTTCGTTCAGAGGGCGTGCGAGATGCGGGAGGTCCTCGGGAACAGTGAAAAGGATGGGGCCGTCGATCGTAAGGCCTTTGAGGACGCTAACCTCGAGCGTGACGGTGCCTGCGACGTCAGCCGTATGGCCGGCGATCTCGCCGTCGCCCTGCATGGCATGGATGTCGCCCATATAAATCCCGCCGGCTGGAACCTTCACGGGACAGATCATGATCGCGCCCTCTCGGACCGTGTTGTCATCCAGGTGGCCGTCCGTAATATGGGTTGCGATCTCGTCTTTGGAGATCGAGAAAGCGTGCGGGGCGTCGAGGAGGAAGTGACCGAAATCGCCGGCATTGTGAGAGTCCGGTATCAGCTTCGATGGCGAAGTGCCGAGCTGACCGAGGAAGGGACGCAAGCGTGTCGCGACGCCGACGAGATCAGAGGGCGCAAACAGCAGGATCGGGTGCTGGATTGAATTGTCGGGTACGGCCATGACCTTGGAGGCGTTACACGCCATGCCCTCCGCAGCGGCACGTCCTATCGTTAAACCGATTTGGCGTTCTTCGTCGAACGCCATCGTATACGCGTTTTCGAAGATGAACGGCGTCGCGTCGGCACCGCAGTTCGTGCAGCGGATCGAGGTTGGCCCGATACCTTCTACTCTCGTATGGGGCCATTCGATTCCGCATCCTGGGCAAACTGCGGCGCAGAAGGGGTCGCCATTGTGCCGGCCGGCCATCACGGTATCGCTTCCCGACGACGTGGCCGCCGATGTCACGACAATAGAGCGGATGCGGATCGCGATCGCATCGCCGACTTCTGCCCCCTCCACAGCAACAGGATGCGTGACTTCGTGGCCGCCACGGATTTCCGGCGTGATCATTGGGCCCTAACAGCCTGGCGCTGGGTTAGCGACGATGACGCCCCCATCAGCGACAGGGCCGAGCATGGGCTGGGCTGGATCCAGCGTCCCGTTGGTGAGCTGATTCACGAAAAGCGTCGTTGCCCCACGAACCTCTGTCTTCGATATTCTATTCATACCTACCTCCCTGCTTATTGGTTTAGTTAGATGTGGAATCGAAATATTTACTGGGCCGAATTGCCTCGGCCGAGAACGCTGATGCTGTAGCCAGCATCGGCTAGTTCTGAGCGTGGCGAACTACGCCAATGAGGCCGCCACACCGATCCTCGAACACCATAAGCTCAGTGTCAGCGGGGCTGATCTCGTGGGGATACGAGCGCACTGCCAACCGTGAGAGCATGGCTGTCCGTGCATCTGTGTCTAGGCGCGGGCAGAAGCCCGCGCCGCAACCTCACTGGACGGCGGCGGCCCGCTCAATCAGCCCGGCGACCTCCGGTGCATGCGACACCATCACGACGTGCGACGCGCCCTTAACAACCACGGTCTGCCGCGACTTCGCCCGCTCCGCCATGAAGCCCATCGCGACCGGCGGGATGTTCTTGTCCATGTCGCCATAGATGAACCACGAGGGCACGGTCTTCCACGCCGGCTGGGTGGACACCTCCGACAACGCCGCCTCCGCGACCGGGCGCTGGCCGGCGGCCATCAGTTGCGCCTGCGCCGCGGGCACGTCGGCGGCGAACTGGTCGTGGAAGCGTGCTTGAAGGATGTAGAGATCGTTGCCGCCCGCCATCAGCTTGACCGGCGGCGCGAGGGCGGATCCGAGCGTGCTGCCCGGAAACTTGCCGGTCAGCCCGAGTGCCGTCTCGCCAGCATCTGGCGCGAATGCGGCGACATAGACCAGCCCCTTCACATTCGACAGCCCCTCGGCCGCTTCGCTGATGACCAAGCCGCCATAAGAATGGCCGACTAGCACCACTGGACCGTTGATGCTCTTCACGACATCGACGACGACATCCGCGTCGGCGCGAACTCCGCGGAGCGGATTGGGTGCCGCGACGACCGTGTAGCCGTCGCGCTGGAGGATGGTGGCGACGCCGTTCCAGCTCGACGAATCCGCGAAGGCGCCATGGACGAGCACCACGGTTGGCTTGGCGGGTTGGGCGTGCGCGGCGGAAGCGAGCAGCGCGGCGGCGAGCGCGAGCCCACCGGCAAGGATCTTCTTCATGTCGATGTCCTTGTTACCCGAGGTCAGACGAGCGCGACCACGGCGTCGATGTTGCCTTTGATCGCCTTGGAGTAGGGGCAGGTGCGGTGCGCGGTCTCGATGATCTGGCGGGCGACTTCCGGGTCGGTGCCGGGAACATGGACGTTCAGCCGCGCTGCGAGCGAATACCCGTCGTCGCCGTGGCGAAGCTCGACCTGCGCATCAATCGCGAGCTCGGCCGGCAGGGTGACGCCTTTCGCCTTGGCGGCGATGCCCATCGCGCCCTGGAAGCAGGCGGACCAGCCTGCCGCGAAAAGCTGCTCCGGGTTGGTGCCCTGACCGGGTCCGCCCGGAGTGGACAGCTTGACGTCGAGGCGGCCGTCGCTGCTCCTGGCGGCGCCGTCGCGGCCCCCGGTCACATGCACGTCGGCGGTGTAGAGGGTCTTGGTGGTCACGGTCTATCTCCTTCTTGCAATAAAGTGTGGGGTCGGGGTCAGCGAAGCGAGCGGAAGGCCGTGCGGAGTTCCTGGGTGAACAGCTCGGGTTGTTCCCAGGCGGCAAAATGGCCGCCGTCGCCGACTTCGTTGAAATAGAAGAGGTTGGTGTAGCAGCGCTCGGCCCAGCTCTTCGGCGCGCGGAAGATCTCTCCCGGAAAGACGCTGACCGCGACCGGCATGTCGATGATGCCGCGCGCGTTGAAATTGTTGGAATGATCCTCCCAATAGATCCGGGCGGCAGAGGCGCCCGTGCCGGTCAGCCAGTAGAGCGAGATATCGTCGAGAATCGCGTTACGGCCGAGGACGCGCTCAGGCTGGCCGTCGGCGTACACCCACTGCGCGATTTTCTCGTACATCCACGCGGCCATGCCGACTGGCGAATCGACCAGCGAATAACCGATGGTCTGCGGCCGGGTGTTCATCATCGCCGCATAGGCCGAGTTGTCGCGATAGAAGGCTTCGAGCTGGTCGAACGCCCCGCGTTCTTTGGCGGTCAGCATCGCCGGAGCAGGATCGCCAGCAGCAAGGGTGCGGGCGATATCGGCGGGCACCACGGCGGGCATATTGAGGTGGATGCCGAGTAGGCCGGGCACATGCTGCAACGCCATGCGCTGCGAGATTACCGAGCCGCAATCGCCGCCCTGACTGACATAGCGATCATAGCCGAGGCGCAGCATAAGCGTCGACCACGCCCGCCCGATATGATCCGAACCCCAGCCCGGCACTGTCGGCCGCGCGGAAAATCCGAAGCCGGGGATCGACGGGATGACGAGGTGGAAGGCGTCCTCCGTCTTGCCGCCGTGCGCGGTCGGGTTGGTCAGCGGATCAATCACCCGCATGAATTCGAGGATTGACCCCGGCCAACCATGCGTGAGGATCATCGGCATCGCGTTTTCATGACGCGAGCGGACATGGATGAAGTGGGTGTCCAGCCCGTCGATCTCGGTCATGAACATTGGCAGCGCGTTCAGCCGAGCCTCGACCTTGCGCCAGTCATAATCGCCAGCCCAGTAGCGCATTAGCGGCTCCAGCGTCTGGCGGCGCACGCCCTGCCCATCGTCGAGGACAGGCTGCGCATCCGCCCAGCGCGTCTCCGCAATGCGGCGCTTCATCGCCGCGATATCGGAGGCGGGAATGTCGACTTTGAACGGTCGAATAGCCGTGCCGTCCGCCTGAGCGCGGGCAATTGACGGAATGGCGCTCATCGCACCGACGGCGGCGGCACCAACAACGAATTGGCGACGTGAAGTGGAAAAATTCTCGAACAAAGCTCGTCTCCTCAACCGATGTGAACTGGTTGGGAGAGAGATAAAGCGACATCGCCGCCGGACGCTTGTTAGGCGCCGTGATGCGGTGTTAGCGTTCGCGATAGGGCCCGATCAGGGACCGCACGGTCACGATCGAATTCGCAAGGCCGTGGGTGCGTGCCTACTCCTTCACTTCGGATGAGATGAACGGGATTGGCAGCTATTCGAGCTGGGTAAAGATCAGGCGTGAAATTCTAATGCGCGCACCATCTATACCAACTATAAGGAGAATCGTTAGTGGCGGGTGATGCTGACGGCCGTTGAGCCGCTGGCAGCGCCCGCTTTGCTGTTTCGCCACCGTGGGAGCGCAACACGGGGGGCATGGGTACGGAAGTGGTATAGTCGTGGCGATCATGGAGAATCGGCATCTTGGCGAGCAAATAGTTTTCGGCCCTTTCTGCCTGTCGCCAGGTGAGCGGTTACTGACCAAGGATCGGGAGCCTGTCCCGATTGGGGGACGCTCGCTCGACCTCCTTGTTGCCCTGACGGAACGGCCTGGGCAGGTGCTGTCCAAGCGCGAACTGATGAAGCGAGTCTGGTCCGACGTCGTGGTCGAGGATGGCAGCTTGCGCTTCCATATGGCGGGCCTGCGCAAGCTGCTGGGCGATGGCGAGGACGGCGCGCGTTACATCGCGACGCAGGTCGGCGTCGGCTACGCCTTCGTCGCCCCGACCGAGCGAGTCGATCCGGCGGGCGATATGCCCGCTGTCCCTTCGTCCCCGTCAATCGCCGACGTGATCGAGACCGGAGTGGCCGCCAACTCCACCAACCTGCCGCCACGCTTGTCCAATCTGGTCGGGCGTGAACGCGACATCCGGCTGCTCAAGGAGCAAGCCGACCGAGCGCGGCTGTTTACGATCGTCGGCCCGGCGGGCGTCGGCAAGACCTCACTCGCGATCGAGATCGCACATCAGGCGGCTGCTGAATTCGGCGGCAGTATCGCTTTCGTCGACTTCAGCATGCTGGAGAATCCGGCGATCGTTCCATCGATGATCGTCGGCGCGATGGGGCTCACCGTAGAGGGCGAGGACGCGCTTGCGGTGATCCTCGGTCATGTCCGTGGTCGGCGCTTCCTGCTGGTGCTCGACAATTGTGAGCATGTCATGGAGCCGACCGCGACGATGGTCGAACGCATCATGGACGAGGCGCCCGGCATACGCATTCTCGCCACCTCGCGCGAGACGCTGCGGGTACGCGGCGAGCATGTCCATCGCCTCGACCCGCTGGGCTATCCGGAAGACCCGGACACGCTGGCGGTGAAGGAAATCCTTACCTTTCCGGCGGTGGAACTGTTCTGCGAGCGCGCGGCCGCCGCCGACAGCGCGCTCGACGTAGACGAGAAGGCCATCCGCCTCATCGCCGGCATGTGCCGGCGGCTCGACGGCATGGCGTTGCCGATCGAACTCGCCGCCGTGCGCGCCGCAACCCATGGCATCGCGGCGACCGCGCGCCAGCTTGGCGAACGGTTCAGCCTGGGTTGGTTGGGTCGGCGGACCGCACAACGGCGCCAGCAAACACTGCAGGCGACGCTCGATTGGAGTTATGACCTGCTATCCGACTTGGAGCGGATCGTGTTCGAGCGCCTTTCCATCTTCGTTGGGCCGTTCTCGATCGACGCCGCGCTCGACATCGCCTCGGACGAGGCGATTGGCCTGGACGACGTCGCCGTTGCACTTGATGAACTGATCTCAAAGTCGCTGGTCAACGCCAACCGCTCGAGTGGCGCTGGGATGTACCGGCTGCTGGAGATGACCCGCGCCTATGCCCGCGAGAAACTGCGCGCGCGGGGCGCCGACCATTATACCGCCGCGGCGGCCCGACACGCGAGCTTCTATCTTCGCGAATTGGAGGCGGTCGCCGGGCAGGACGAGCAGGCGCTGGAAGACTCAGAGCCTCTCCGCCTGCAACTGGGCAACATTCGCCATGCGCTCGACTGGAGTTTCGGCAAAGACGGCGACCGAAAGATCGGTGTGCGCCTCGCCGCTGCCAGCGCGCCCGTCTTCCTCAACCTGTCGCACCTCATTGAGTGCCAGACCTGGTGCAAGCGCGCGATGGCCGAAATCGAGGGGGCGCCGCGCGAACTGGAACTGGAGCTGCAGGGGGCGCTGGGGATTGCGCTGATGTTCACGCGCGGGAACGGCACAGCGGCCGGCGATGCGCTTGACCGCGCCCTCGACCTCGCTACCGGGCTGGAGGATCGCTGGAACCAGCTACGGATGCTGGCACGCCTGCACATCTTCCACAAGCGCCTCGGCAATTACGCTATTGCCCAAGCCCATGCGGTGCGCGCAGTCGAAGTCGCGACGCAAATCGGCAATGACGAGGCTCTGAGCGTCGCCTTCTCACTATCGGGGATTTCGCGATATCTGGCGGGCAATCTGGTGCGCGCGCGGCAGGAACTCGAGCTGGCCATGGAAAAGAGCGGGCCTTCGCTGCGCAGCCGGACGATCCGCTACGGCTTCGACAATCGCAGCCGAACGGGCATCGCGCTCGCCTACACGCTCTGGCTGCTGGGCGAGCCTGAAGCGGCGGGCCGCCTCGCCCGCCAGACGGTGCGCGAAGCCGCGCAGCTTCAGCACGGGATCACGCATTGCATCGCCCTGGTGTGGTCGCTGGTCATTCATCTGTGGATGAACGATTTCACCGCTGCCGAAGAAGCGCTTGCCGTCTTTACCGAATCCGCCGAGTCAAACGCGCTCGATCCCTATATCGCCGCTGCCAGCGGCTTTCGCGGCGAACTAGCCTTCCAGCGCGAGGGCACACCGGCCGCGCTGGACGCGATCGCAGAGAGCCTTGCCGGGTTGCGCTCGGCCAGGTACGAACTGCTCATCGCTCCGCTCACGATCATGCTCGCGTGGGATTTGTTGCTCACCTCCCGCCTTCAGGAAGCGCGCGCGCTGATCGAGGCGGCGGTCTCCCGCTGCGAAGCGATCGGCGAGCTTTTCGTCATGCCCGAACTGCTGCGGATCAAGGCGGAAATCGCGTATCGGCTGGATGGCGACGCCGCCGCAAGCGAAACGCTGCTGCGCGAAGCGATCACGCTCGCCCGTGAGCAAGGCGCCGTGGCCTGGGAGCGTAAGTCTAGCGCGAACCTCGCGGCCTTGACCAGCACTCACGCATCCTGAACCAGCCACTTATTCGCTCAGTGACCGGAAGGTAGTGCGCAGTCCGCTGGTGAAGCGCTGCCCAAGCTGATCTCCAGAACCTTCGCCTGTCGACAGAGCGCAGGTCATGCTGACCGTCGATCATCGCCTTACGCTCGGAAGTCCGGCCTTCCCGAGCGCGCCGGACAAAGAATCGTTCTCCCGCGTCAGCTCCCCGATCTTCGCGTGCAACGTCTTCACGTCGACCGTCCGTCGGCGCGCACGCTCACGGCCGGTCATGCTTGGCATTACCGGCCGTGAGTTCGTTTCCGGAGGCGCGTCGCCAGCGATCAGCGGGAATAGCCGGTGAAGACGAAATCGGTGCCGGCATCGAGCGTCTCCAGCTTCCGGTGGCAGGCGAAGCAGGACTGCACAAGCGCCCGGTCGGGGTTTGGCCGGCCGCCCTCGAACTGCCCATAGCCCCAGCCGCCGGTCGCGGCATAGCGTTTCGGATCCTTGACGCTGACCTGCACATTGGTTGGTGTCCCCGCCGCGAACGACTGCGGTGCGGGGAAAACCTTGTCGTTGCGCGCGGAGGATTCATAACGCCAGGCGAGGCGGACGATGACCGCTCCGTCGGGAAAGGGCCGCTTGCCTTCGCGGAAAGCCCTGACCGCGACGTCGTTGCCGAGGATGGCGCGGATGTCGTTGTTCCGGCCATTCTCCTGCGCGACGCTGATCAGCTTCCAGTCGCGGTAGCCTTCGGGCAGCTCGACGCCATAGATCGGCGACGCCCTCTCATCGTCGCGCAATGCAGCGACGCCGGTCGAGATGCCGAACAGCAACGTCGAACCGATCAGGGCGGAGGCGCCGACCCTTCGCATCCCGCTCATCGCGCGAGCTTCGCCGCGTCGAACACCGCCTGCGCGAAGGCGGCCGGGGCTTCTTGCGGCAGGTTGTGACCGATACCGCCCGTGATCAGGCGGTGGGCATAGGGCCCCGTGAATTTGGCGCGATATTGCTCCGGCTGCGGATGCGGCGCCCCGTTCGCGTCGCCTTCCATCGTGATCGCGGGGATCGTTATCGCGGGCGCGGCCGCCAGCTTCGCCTCGAGCGGGTCATATTGCGCCTCGCCGTCGGCCAGACCCAGCCGCCAGCGGTAGTTGTGAATGACGATCTCGACATGATCGGGGTTGGCGAAGGCGGCTGCCGAGCGATCGAAGGTGGCATCGTCGAAGGACCATTTCGGCGAGGCGAGCTGCCAGCTCTGCTTGTTGAACGCGTTGGTGTTCGCGGCATAACCCGCCTTCCCGCGCTCGGTCGCGAAATAGAATTGATACCACCATTGGAGCTCGGCGGCGGGTGGCAGCGGTTTGGCATTCCCCGCCTGGCTGCCGATCAGATAGCCGCTGACCGAGACCAGTGCGGCGCAGCGCTCCGGCCAGAGAACCGCCATGATATCGGCCGTGCGCGCGCCCCAGTCGAAGCCGGCGACGATCGCCTTCTTGATGCCCAGCGCATCCATCAACGCGATGCCGTCGGCGGCCAGTGCCGCCTGCTGTGCATTGCGTGGAGTCGCGTCCAAGCGGAACAGCGTCGTGCCATGCCCGCGCAGATGGGGCACGATGACGCGATAGCCTTTCTTGGCGAGTAGCGGTGCCACCTCGGCAAAGGCATGGATGTCGTAGGGCCAGCCGTGAAACAGCAGGATCGGCGTACCCGCCTCAGGACCCATCTCGACATAGCCGATATTGAGCACACCGGCGTCGATCTGCCGGATAGGGCCGAAGATCTCCGGTGCCTGCGAAGTAGTTTTGCGCCCCGCAGCGCCGCTTTCGGCCTGCGCCGCGCCGGTCAGCACGGTCGCGGCGATCACTGCTGCTCCACACACGAAGGCGCGCCGGTCCGGGTTGATGGTTTGCGGAGTTATTTTGGTCATGACTCTTTCCTTCAGCCTGCTTTCGAAGAAGCGCCACCATAGGCTCGCTGTCAGCCAAGCGCCTGTTAGACGCCATGAAGTTCTATGAGTGGTGGCCCGTCCAATCGCTAACATCGACATTCATGCTTCATTCGCGTGAATGACGGCCGGGGAGCAGAGATATATGCCGAGGCCGTTGTATGACTTGTACTGGGTTGTTTTAGCGGGTTGGTTTGTTCGCCGGTCTATGCCGCTGGTGTTAGGATGAGTTTACAGTCGCAAGTTTCCTTATGCGGCTCCACTCCCGCGCCTTGGGGATAACCGTTCCTCACGCCGCATAACGGGCTCATTGCGTACGAATTTGCCATGCATTATGCGTGATCGATGTCCGTCCAGTCGCGGATCGATACCTGATTGGTGGTCCTGATGGAGCTGGCGATGACTGCAACCGAGGCGCATTTGGCCCGAACATATGATGATTTTGACCGCATCCTCGACCAGGCAGCTTATGATCCGCTACCAGAGGACTGGCTGATCGGGGTGACCGATGTGGTCAATTCAACCGCGGCCATCCGACGCGGTGCGTATGAAGACGTCAATTTTGTCGGGGTGTCGGTGATCGCCGCGCTTGGCGCCGAACTGGGTGACTACAGCTTTCCGTTCGCCTTCGCCGGAGACGGTACGTCATTCGCCGTGCCGCAAGATCGGCGTGCGCAAGCAGCCAGCGTATTGCGACAGGTGATTGTCCTGGCACGGAACGATTTTGATCTTGAGTTGCGCGGCGGGCTGGTTCCGGTCCGCGACATCCGCGCCAATGGGCATGATGTCAAAATCGCCCGCTACGCTGCCTCCGAGCATGCGGTCTACGCCATGTTCGCGGGCGGCGGTCGCAAATGGGCCGAGGCGGAAGTCAAGCGGGGACGATATGCCATCACTCCGGACGATGACGTTTCAAGACCTGACCTCTCCGGGCTGTCGTGCGAATGGAGGCCAATCCCAAACCGTCATGGGTTGATCCTGTCCCTGCTGGCGGAGCCGCTGGAGGCGAAAGGCAGGGAAACATTCGCGCAACTGGCGCGGCGTGTTCTCGAGATATTTCGGGAGGATCAGAGACAAGGCCATCCGCTGCCGCTGACGATGCCCACGGCAAAACACGACAAGCAGCTTGACGCCGACAAGTGGTTGGAGGTGGCCGCCAATTCCGATTTCAGGAAATACGACGACATCCTGCGACTGACCCTCGACTGTTCCGCCGCACAGGCGGACAGGGCGGAGGAGATATTGAGAGACGCGTCGTCGCAAGGCCAAATCCGCTATGGCGCACACCGCCAGACACACGCCCTGATGACGTGCTTCGTCCCGTCCTCCGATTTGAAGGGGCACCTGCATTTCCTCGACGGCGCAGACGGCGGATACGCGACGGCTGCAGACAACATGTCACGGATTAGCCTGACAAAGTGACTGTGGTTTTATAGAACGCGGTGCGGAGGCATGACCTTTTCGCTCAAGAGCGCGTTCGTTCCACATCCTCCTGCAGACAGCTCAAAGCCGATAGCGACGCGGGCAGACGGCCGCAACACCTTGGTGTTCCTGTGGAGAGGCAGCCAGTTCAGTGCTGGCACCAACCACAACGCGTATCGCACATGGCTGCTGCTGGCGGTCGCTCGCGAACGCCATTTCGTGTCATGAGAGTGCATCATTACCCATGCTGAAAGTGGGGTCGCCGCAATGGCAGGCCACGCGCGATCACAATGGGCGCTGTACCTGCGCGCCACCACAGCAAACGGCAATTACGGCGACTGACAGCATATCACATCGCATAACGGGCTGTTTCTCCTTCTCCTCGATACGAACCGGCACGCAAGCAGAGCCGAGACCGTTCACATCAACCTGAGGAGAACTTTTATGAATTTCAACAACCCTAAAACCATTGATCAAAATCGACGCCGGTTGCTGGGCATCGCCACCATCGGCGTCGCCGTCGCGGGCCTACTGCTCGCGCCTCAGATGGCGGCCGGCGCCAGCGCCCGAACCTCAAGCCAAGGAAGTTTAACCGCGGGTACGACCGACGATACCGCTATCCGTCCCTTCTCCGTCAATTTCCCGGACGAAGCACTTGCCGATCTTCGCCGGCGCGTCGCAGCGACTCGCTGGCCGAGCCAGGAATTGGTTGCAGACGACACACAGGGCGTGCGGCTCGCCACAATGCGGAAGCTCGCCGACTACTGGGCTAACCAGTATGATTGGCGCAAGGCCGAAGCGAACATCAACAAATATCCCCAGTTCGTCACCAGTATCGACGGCGTGGACATCCACTTCATCCATGTGAAGTCGAAGCACGAGAACGCCTTGCCGGTGATCATCACACATGGCTGGCCCGGCTCGATCATCGAGCAATTGAAGATCATCGACCGGCTGACCAACCCGACAGCACATGGCGGCACTGCGGCTGATGCGTTCGATGTCGTCATTCCCTCGCTCCCCGGCTACGGCTTTTCGGGCAAGCCCACCGAACTCGGCTGGGATCCGCAACACGTCGCGCGCGCCTGGGCCACGCTGATGAGCCGCCTTGGGTATAACGAATATGTCGCGCAGGGTGGCGACTGGGGTGATGCTGTCAACGAGCAGATGGCGGTGCAGAAGCCGGCGGGCCTGCTCGGCATCCACACCAATATGCCCGGCACGCTTCCCGACTCCATCTCGGCGGCACTGGCCGGCGGCCCACAGCCGACGGGCCTTACGGGCGATGAGGAATATGCCTGGAAGCAACTCGACTTCTTCTACAAGAATCGTGTCGGCTACGCGTTGGAAATGGGGGCCCGGCCGCAGACACTCTACGGCTTGGACGATTCGCCGATAGCGCTCGCCGCCTGGATGATCGACCACGACCCGGAAAGCCAGCAGCTGATCAACCGCGTCTTCGACCGGGCGAGCGAAGGTCTGTCGCGCGATGATATCCTCGACAACATAACGCTCTACTGGCTGACCCAAACGGGGCTGTCCTCGGGCAGGCTGTTCTGGGAAAGCAAGCTCGCCTTCTTCGCGCCGAAGGGTGTGACCATCCCGGTCGCCGTCAGCGCCTTCCCGGACGAAATCTACACCGCTCCGGAAAGCTGGTCGCGCAAGGCCTTCCCCAACCTGATCTTCTACAAGCGCCACGACAAGGGCGGTCACTTCGCCGCCTGGGAACAGCCACAGGCGCTTGTCGAGGATATGCGCGAGGGATTTCGGTCGTTGCGCAAAGCGAGGTGACTTCTTCCGAATGCGGTGCGCGCCGTGCGCGCCGCATTCTCCGGACGACTTTTGAGATGAGGCACGATCAAAGCGGAGGAGCGATCTTCGGAGAGCACACAGATGAAGACGCGCACGGTCTAATGCTCCCTTTGACGACCGTGAAGTTCACTGGCGGAATGGACTTTTGACGCCTCGTTCAAAGCACGTCTTCTGCGTTCGGTGCCCGTCCCTTTTTTGTTCTATGCGCGAAGCAACCGAAGAAGAAGCAGGAGACCGAACGCATCGGCGCACCCTGCGGACGGCCGCTTCGTTCGAGGGAGTGGCGGCTCTGGCCTCCGGTAAAGTCGTAAAGTCCTGAGGATCCTCCTTGTCAGAACCTGTGCCTGGCACACTTGAGGACGAGGCTTCGCTCTAATGTTTCGGAGGACATCGTGGCGCGGCAGATCGCATCCGGTGCACTGGTGCAAGTTCTCGGCGACTGGTCGCCTATTTCGACGGCTATTTCCTTTACTATCCGAGCCGCCGGCAGAACCTGCCGGCGTTCAAAGTCATCGTCGACGCGCTGCGGCATCGCAGTTAGGATGAGTCAACCAGATCCGATGGATTATGCCCCTGATCGGTGCCCCCAAGGCGGCCGGTCTGGAACCGGCCCCGGAACCGACTTACATCCCTCGCCTTGAATGGGATCGAACCTTCGACCTCTTGAGCGTATACTTGGCCAGCGTGATCCTGCGTCTCAATTGGGGCCGACAAGAGACAGTCTGCTTCCAGCCGGGCGAACGAAAAAGCGGACATGCCAACATTCAAGTGCAGGAAGCTAAGGCACTGAGGCAGGGGCTGGCGCCTAGGATAGAGGTGCGAGCCGCTAGCTCCAGCGCATTTTCGACGCCGACGCTGAGATATCTCACGGCGTTTCCGTTCACGGGCGACCATAGAAAAACAGAGGCACGGCCCCGACGGGTGCGGGACCGTAGTCTGTCGTCGTATGCTAAGCCAGTTCCACAGCCTGCAGCAACGGTCGTTCAACTTCCGGATCATCGATGCGAGTGGGCCGGCGCTACCTGTCAAGATACTGCTCGTCAGAAACGAGTTCCATCCATTCAGCGTTCTTGCCGTCCTGGATGTAGGTGATGGCGTAGTGGCTCATGGCGTTTCGCGCAGTCCCACCATGCCAGTGCTTGACACCGGCTGGGATCCATACCGTCTGGCCTTGCGTGATCTCCTGACGATCCTGGCCTTCCCGTTGCACCCACCCTTTTCCTGCTGTGACAATCAGCATCTGACCAAGCGGGTGGCTATGCCACGCTGTTCGAGCACCGGGTGCGAACGTGACAAGTCCGGATGACGCTGGCGTCGATAGTGAACTAGGCAGAAGCATATCGACGACGACGTGGCCTGTGAAGTTCTTCGCATCCGCGAGGACAGACGCTGCGGCGCCTACGGGGTTGACGGTAATGCTTTCGGATCTTGCGGCCGGCGCGTCGACTAATGCCATGGTGGAAAGGGTGGCTGCGATGAGGGTGTTCTTCATGGATCAATCTTCCTGTTCGGTATGGCCTTCTTCGCTCACGGCTGGCGCTTCTTGAGCACTTCGGCAACGACAGGCCCTGCCGAGAAAGCATTCGGCCAGCCGGCGTAGAAGGCAATCTGCGTCACGACCTCGCCCGCCTGCTCGCGAGTGAGGCCGTTGTCGAGCGCCCTGTTGAGGTGCCCTGCGAGCTGAGCCACCTGGCCGTTGGCCATTAGGGACGTGATGGTCACGAGACTGCGGTCACGCGGCGAGAGATCCGGTCGCAGCCAGACATCCTTGAACAGCGGATCCGTCGTGAAGTCTGCCAGCCCAGGCGATGCATGGCCCAGTAGGCCTTCGACCGCCTTTTGACGTGCAGCCTCACCCTCCCGGTTGAGCGGCATGAGATCCGGAGAAGCTTCAGGCAACTGATCTGCGCCTATGTTCCGCTCGGCGAAGATGTCATGGGCGACAGCCACCGCCGACGTGGCGTTCGTCCAGCCCGCATAAAATGCAAGATGCGAGATGATCTCGGAAAGCTCCTTCGGCGTGACGCCGTTGTCGAGCGCGAGGCTCATGTAGTGTGGAAGATCGGCAGTCTGGCTGCGGGCGATAAGGGTGGCGACCGTGACGACGCTACGATCGCGGACGGAAAGCTGCGGGCGGGCCCACAGGCCTTCGACGACGTCCTCCTTCTCGTATCGCCCGAGAGCGGGGGAAACGCTCCGGATCTCGTCCGAAGACACGCTTGTCGATCTGGTCATGGTCGAGCTCTGCTGGGAGAAGGCGGGTGAAGATGCGATGGTCGCAAGAGTGAGGGTGGCGGCTGCCAGAAGTTTCACGGTCGTCATCCTTTCGATGGTGTACCAACCACCATGAGATAGGAGCGAGGAAACGCAGGATTAGAACGCCGTTTCTGATAGGGTCTATCCGATCTCGACATCAAACGTCGGCGACACTGCAAAGACGAAGACGGCCGAGGGGCTGTCCTTCGGCCGTCTTGGGTCAAGTCGGAAACCGCCGCCGGGCGGTCAAAAGGCTGGTTTAAAGTTCCTGCGCCGTCGGACGGAACAGGATCTCATTCACCGCGACATCCTCGGGTTCGTTGATTGCAAAGGCAACCATCCTGGCAAACGTGTCGGCTGGGACGCCGACCTGACCTACGTAATCCTGGTTCGCCTGCTGCACGTCCTTCTCACTGATGTGGTCCAGCAGCTCCGTCTTGACGGCGCCGGGCGAGATGATCGTCGTGCGGATGTTGTAAGGCGCCATCTCCTGCCGCAGCCCCTCCGACAATGCCCTCACTGCGAATTTGGTGGCCGAGTATACTGCCGAGCCCCCGAAGAGCTTGTGGCCGGCCACGGAGGATAGATTGATAATGTGGCCCGACCTCTGCTCCTTCATATGGGGGAGCGCTGCGGCGATGCCGTACAAGACGCCTTTGACGTTGACGTCGATCATCTGGTCCCATTCGTCCACCTTCAAACGATCCATGGGCGAAAGCGGCATGACGCCCGCGTTGTTGATGAGCACGTCGACCCGTCCATAGGTCTCAACGGCCGCGTCGATCAACTTCCGCAGGTCCTCTTGCCTCGTCACGTCGGTGACTACAGCAGTGGCCTTGTGGCCGGCTTCGTTGAGTTCGGCGGCTAGGGCGTCGATCCGATCAGAGCGGCGCGCTCCAAGGACTACGTTGGCGCCCTTGGTTGCGAGATACCGGGCGGCTGCGGCACCCATGCCGCTCGAGGCGCCCGTGATCACGATGGTCTTGCCAGCGATGTTGTCTGTCATTTCGTGTCTCCTGACGAGAAGCGAGACGGCGTTGTGACCAGAAGGTCACCTCGCCGCCTACGATTAGTTCGACCGGCGAGTTTGGCTTATGCCAGATGTTGACCGAAGAACTCGGCCATCCGGTCGAAGGGGATCTTGTCCATGCGGTCGTAAAGGTCGGTATGGTTTGCGTCCGGAATGATCATCAGTTCCTTCGGCTCCGCGGCGGCTGCGAAGGCGGTTTCGCTGAAGTAGCGTGAGTGAGCCTTCTCGCCGTGGATGAACAGCACCGGACGCGGCGAGATCTCCGCGATGTAGGTCAGAATCGGCATGTTCATGAACGAGATCGGCGTGGTCTGCGACCAGGCGTTGCCCGAGTTGACAGCGCGCTTATGATAACCGCGCGGCGTCGAATAGTAGTCGTGGTAATCGACCATGAACTGCGGTGCATCTGGACCGACCTCGGCGTTGTACGCCGCCTGGTACGCAGGAGTACCCTTTACCGCATCGACCCAACGCTGCCGGCTCAACTGCTCCAAGGTCTTGGTGCGCTGTTCCAGTGTGACTGTGTCGTTGTACCCCTTGGACATGACGCGCGTCATGTCGTACATGGTGCTGGCGACGACTGCCTTGACGCGCTTGTCGACGGCAACGGCATTCAAAGCCATTCCGCCCCAGCCGCAGACGCCGATAACGCCGATCCGTTCGCGGTTCACTTCTGACCGCAGCCCGATGAAGTCCACCGCGGCACTGAAGTCCTCGGTGTTGATGTCCGGCGAGGCGATGTTACGCGGTTCACCGCCGCTCTCTCCGGTATATGATGGATCGAAGGCAAGCGTCGCGAATCCACGTTCTGCCATCGTCTGCGCGTAAAGCCCGGACGACTGTTCCTTCACCGCGCCGAACGGCCCGCTGACGACGATGGCGGCCAGCTTGCCGTTGCCTCGCTCCTTGGGGAGGTAGAGATCTCCCGTCAGCGTGATGCCATATCGGTTCTTGAACGAGACCTTTTGATGGTCGACCTTGTCGCTCTTCGGGAACGTCTTGTCCCATTCCGTGGTCTGAGCCAGGGCCTGGGTGCCGGCAGCCGCCGGGATGAGGCTCATGGCCGCGACGGCGACACCGGTTGCTTTCATCAGGCCGCGCCTGCTCGAATTGAAGCCGTCCTGCCTCTCAATGTGCTTGCTCATTTGGAAATCTCCTGTCTGGATGAGTTGAGTGTCACTGGATGCGCTCGATGCGCAGCGGGAATTCCCCAGGGACGTGAAGCGCCTCATAGCCGTCTTCGAAGCGACCGAGGCGGACGAGGCCCGGATGCTTGTAGTCGGCGTAGAACATCGCGAGATTTCCCCAGGGCATGTAGTAGCAGAGGTCGTATGGCCGCTCGTCGGAGAAGGGTCCGTGTCCTTCGACCGTCAGCTTGCGTGGCAGGTATGCGATCTTCTCGTTCGATCCGAAGCCCTTGATCTCGAGATCGAGTGGAAGCAGGAGGCGAAGTCACGGGCGGACGGATTGTCGTAAAGTGTCGCCGTCATCGTGTGGTCGCCGAAGGTAAGCCTTATCTTCACGTCAGTCGGCTCCTGTTGTTGGGTTCGGTGCGACCCAGGCCTGGCAGAGCAAGGACGGCAGCAACTAGCACCAGGGTCCGGCGCGACATGAAGGGCGGCCGATAGCTCATGAGGCTCTCCTGACGGTGTACCAGGCGGCGATCGACGCGAGAGACGAGCCGACAAGCAAGGCTGCGCTGAGGGCAAAGGCGGACCACCAGCCGACCGTGTCGAAGAGGAGGCCGCCGATCGATGCTCCTGCCGTGATCGCGAGCTGGATGACCGCGACCTGCAACCCTCCTCCCGCCTCGGCGTCATCGGCGAGATATCGGCTGAGCCAGGTTCCCCACCCGACAGGAGCGGCTGTCCCGAAGAGGCCCCAGCCAACGAGTGCGGCGAACACGGGAAGCTCCCTGTCTCCAAAAGCGATCAGGAACAAGGCGATTCCTGCCATCACCAAGGGTATGACAACAAGGATGCTGAACAGACGCTGCCTCAGCAGTCTACCGATCAACCAGGTGCCACCCGCCCCAGCGAGGCCCATCACGAGCAGGCTGAGCGAAAGCGTCTCGATGCCGAGATCAGTTACCTGCTCCAGGAAAGGTCGCAGATAGGTGAAGAGCGCGAACTGTCCCATGAACAGGAGCAGGATCGCCATCATCCCCGCGATGACAGGGGGTTGCCGGAGCAACCTCAACACGTTCGGCGAAGACTGGCCGGCCCGGACAGGCAGCGAAGGAAGGCTGATAAACTGCCAGAGGATCGCAAGAAGGCTCACCGGAACAACGAGGAAGAACGCGCCTCTCCAGCCGACGTATGCGCCCAGGAGGCTGCCGGCCGGAGCCGAGATGGTCGCGGCGATCGCATTCCCGGCGTTGAGCAGGGCCAGCGCTGCAGGCACCTGGCTCCCTGATACAAGCCGCATGACGATCGCTGTCGACATGGACCAGAAGCCTCCGATCGAGATGCCAAGCAGCGCGCGGCCGATCATGAGGACGTGATATGTTGGCGCGCACGTCACGATAATGCCGGAGACCGTCAGAAGAGCGGTCAGTCCGAGAACCACGATCCTCCGGTCGCGCCGACGGGTGATCGTCGCGATGAAGAGGCTTGTGATGACTGCGAAGACGCCGGAGATCGAGATCGCCTGCCCGGCCTGTCCCTCGGAGATGCTCAGGCTCGACGCAATGGGTGTCAGAAGACTGACCGGCATGAACTCGGAGGCGATCAGAACGAAGACGCAAAGCGTCATGGAGAATACTGCTCCCCAAGCGGCCTTCTGGCTCTCGATGCCATCTTGAAAGGTTATGCTCATGTCATGGATCCTTGCGTGCTCGCGTTTCGCGACTTGCAGGAGAAAGATATTGCCGAGGGACTTTGCCAACAATCCGTGCTAATCCGCATGAAGTTATCGATACGGAACATCAATAGGAGCCTAGCTGGTCATGCTGCGGGAGGATGTGAAGGATCTGCTGTGGTTCATCGAGGTGGCGAGGGAGCAGAGCTTCACCAAGGCCGCGGCCACGCTCGGCACCTCTCAGTCGACCCTCAGCCATACGATTAAGCAGTTGGAGGCGCGGCTGGGAGTACGCCTGCTGACGCGGACGACCCGCAGCGTGGCAACAACGGAGGCTGGCGAGCGCCTGCTACAGTCGCTCGCTCCAAGATTCGAGGGGATCGAGGCAGATCTTGCGGATCTGGTGGCTTTCCGGGAGAAGCCGTCAGGCACTGTGCGCCTGACGCTTTCAGATCATGCTCTCCAGACAACGGTCTGGCCTAAGCTCAGCCGCATCCTGGCCGATAATCCCGACGTCAAGGTCGAGCTCTACAGCGACAACGGGATGCGCAACATCGTTGAGGAGCGTTTCGACGCCGGCGTCCGGCTCGGCGAGAGCGTCGACAAGGACATGATCGCCGTGCGCATCGGCCCCGATTGGCGGCTGCGCGCCGTAGCCTCCCCGGAATATCTCGCCAGGCACGGGATCCCCGAGACCCCGCAGGACCTCGTCAGCCATGTCTGCATCAACACGCGCCAAGCCACTTGGGGCGGATTCTATGCCTGGGAGTTCGAGAAGGACGGGAGGGAGCTTCGGGTCCGGGTCGAGGGGCAGCTCAGCTTCAATTCCTCGATCTCCCAGATCGACGCCGCCGTCAAAGGATACGGGATCGCCTACATTCCGGAGGACCTCGTGGAAGAACACATCCAGGCGGGAACGCTGCAGGCTGTCCTCGACGATTGGAGTGAGCCGTTCGCGGGATACCATCTCTACTATCCCAGCCGACGCCAGATGTCTCCCGCGATGGCACTGATCGTCGATGTTCTGAGACATCGGAGCTGAACACGCGCCGCTTGCTTGTGTGAGCCTTCCACGGCAGAAGCCCTATCTGTCGCTCCGGCTAGTTCGTCTCGGAGATCAGGTGTAGGCTAGAAGCCGTCCGGCGAAGATGATGCCCGTCCATGCGGTCAATGATATTGCTGCCCCGAGGCGGGCGGCGACGGGAGGCACCGCAGCATCCGTCCAGTTATCCACGCTCCGGTAGATGCCGCCGTGGAAGACAGCTACATTGACGCCGGCAAGAACTAGCAGACCGAACTTCCATGGTGCGGCTCCGGCGCTGGCGATCACAGTCGCCTGCGCACTCATCAGTGCGACGCCAGTTGTTGCGGCGATGGCCAAGCCCGCGTGGGAAACCGGGAGCAGATAGCGCGCCGTTGTGGTGACGGAAACGGTACGGTGTCCCAAACCCAGAAGGCGGAAGTCGAAGGTGAAAGCGGGGCCGACCAGAAGAGCGATCCCAATGATGTGGATGGCCTCAAGCACGGGATAGAAGTAACGGGCATTCCGTACCACATCGCCGAGGGCTGAACTCTGCAACATCATCAGCAGAGAGCTGAGCAGATCAAACATATCCGTACACGTCCATTCCGCGGGTGATGGCGCAGGTGAAAGGATCTTCCCACGCCTGCTGAGATGACGGCGAGCAGGATCGCCTCAAGCCATCAGTCTGTAGCGGCCGAAGCCTACTTCGGAAGGGGGGCTCGTACCGGAAGCGTGTTGCCCAGCACTTGGTTCACCGGCACATTGTCATCGCCGTACCAGAACACGACCGGACGAAACAGGCCGTCGTTCGTCCGATTGATGTAGCCGACGGCCCGGAAGCGCTCGCCGATCTTCAGCGCACGGCCCAGGCCCCACCTGCCCGACCACGCAGGAGGAGCAATGATGATTTCCAGCTCCTTATGGGGACCTTTATATGAGCGAGCAGCATTGACTCGGCTGCTATCCTCAGGATCTTGCAACTCCTCCGGAATCCTCAGATCAGGAGTGTCGGCAGGCATGCTGCTGTCCAGTGTGACGTCGAACTGGGAGTGCGGGTTCCCCCAGACGCCGTCCGAAGAAACCGTTCCCGAGATATAAATGAGGCGATCGGTCTCGAAGCCAGGCCACCCATGATGCGCGGCAGCAGGAGACACCGGACCCAAAACGGCTCCAAGCGCGATCAAGGCGGCAATCCCTGACGTGGTTAGCTGCCGGAGTCCCCTAATGACACTAGGCGTATTAAAGTTCATGCTTTTCATCTGGCGCTCCCTTCCTTGCTGCACGCGTCATCGCGCTGCGCGGCATCGGATGCGAAAGGAGATATCACTGCGTGGCGCGCTCGATTAGCTGCCGTAGATCGCATGTGCTTATTGGAACGGGACATAAATGGGCGCGAACACATGCGAGGCTGTAATCGGCGTCGGGCGACCTTAGCTGTCACCCGCCCTTTGCTTCCACTCTGTAACATCGTGAGCAACGGCCCTCGGAGGCAGTATCGCCCTTTAACAATGCCGGACCGGTTGAGAGAAGTCGATCAGCACCGAATGCCTCCTTTCGGGCGGGCGCGATGATGGCGTCTATGACCGACATGGGGCGCAAACCCGCCGTCCCTGCGTAACGAATTGATTGTCCGCGCCGGACTACCAAATCGTGTCCGAAGCCGAAGTGCACAGTGATTGAAGGGATCCGTTCTTCACGAGCGCGTTGGACGGCTGGTTGCTAGGATGTTCACGTTCTGGGCCAACAAGACCGCATAATGTATCAATGGGAACACAGCGTCGGCCTTGGCCGGGGCCCCTACGCCCGCCTGTTGCTTACCATTGGGAGAACGCGGTCACCAGCCTAACCCGACGTCGCGCGAAGGCCCTCTAGCTCGCAAGTTGCAAAAGCGAGCAGTGCGCGACGGGGCACACACATGAAACTGATCGTTCCCGCGTTCGCATGGCGCCAGCCCATTACGTACCCTCGTCGACATCCTTCACGTGTGTCAGGAGACCCTGGCCGCCGCGCTCGATATCCTCACGGATGGCATCACGCGCGCCTTCTCCGTCGCCGGCCCGTAGCGCCGCGATTACGCGCAAGTGTGGGTGCGGCTCCCAGTCCGGCAGTCCGGCGTCGTAGAGATGCGACAGGATCGGCCCGCAGCGCACCCAAAGCCCTTCGACGATATCGTAGACGATCGGCATGCGTCCGAGGCGGCACAGGCCCAGGTGGAACTCGGTATTGAGGTCGACCGCCTTTTCGAACTGTTGCGAAAGATGGCACTGTGAGATCTGCCGATGGATAGCCTCCAGCCCGTCGATTTCCTGCTTGGACGCAAATCTGGCCGCGGCCGCGGCCGCGCGCCCCTCCAGATCGGTCCGAACCGCGCGGATCTCGAGCAACTGGTCAAGCGTGAGGGTGGGGACAACCACGGTTCCGCGTGCGTCGAGGGTCAACGCCTTCTCGCTCACGAGCCGCAGCAGCGCCTCGCGCATCGGCGTCGCGCTGATCCCGAATCGTGCTGACATCGGCCGTAGACGCAGGAGCGCGCCCGGTCGCAACTGCCCGCGCATCAGCGCTTGGCGCAGGTCGGAATAGGCGCGATCGCTGAGGTTCTCCTTGACGATCGGCTGCACCCAGTCGGCCTCTTCCAGGGTCTTCGCACTATTTTCTTGCAGGCTTCTTGACACGCGTCACCTTCTTCGCGGATAGTGTTATAACAAATTACATATATCACAAACTTCGGCTTGTGCGAGCGGAAATCGTACACAGGGACGGGCGAGGAGGCCAGTCGCCGGAGCAAAAGCGGAGGACAAGCATGATCGCGCTGCGCAAAACCGTGGCCGCGTTCGGCGCCGAACTCGTATCGCTCGGCGTTGCGCAGGCGCCCGGCTATGGCGAACTGGCCATCGAGGTAGCGGCCGCCGGCATCTGCGGCAGCGATATCCATGCCTATGAGTGGACAGCTGGGTACGAGTTCATGACCGCAGTCATGCCGGTCACGATCGGACACGAGTTCTCCGGCGTGGTGCAATCCGTCGGGGAGGGGGTAAGCGGCTTTCGAGCCGGCGATCGCGTCACCTGCTGGCCGACAAAGACCTGCGGCAAATGTCATGCCTGCAGCGCCGGGCGGCCGCAGGACTGCGGCCACCGCAGCATCATAGGTCTTCACTGCGATGGCGGCTTTGCGGAGAGAGTCACGGTGCCGGCTTCCAACTGCCGCCGCATTCCTGACGGGCTGGATCTCGAGATTGCCGCCCTGACCGAGCCGCTGTCGATTGCTGTCAACGCCCTCGATGTCGCCGAGGTGGCGCCCGGCGACTGTACCGTCGTGCTCGGGCCGGGACCGATCGGCCTCGGTGTTGCCTGGGTTGCCGCCAATCGCGGTGCCGATGTCCTGCTGGCCGGCTTCAACGACGCGGTTCGCCTCTCCCTCGCCCGTGAGATGGGCATTCCTCACATCGCCGATCTTGCCGAAACCAGTCTTGCCGACGCTGTGACCGAGGCCTTCGGTCAGCCGGCCGATCGAGTGATCGAAGCCACGGGTGTCGCGCAATCTGTCGCCGACGGTCTTATGGTGTTGCGCTCCAGCGGCATTCTGGTGGCCGCCGGCATCCACTCGTCGCCGCTCCAGCTCGACCTCACCCGCTTCGTTCGCGAGAAGAAGCAGTTACGTGCGGCCCATGACACGACATCGAAGGCGCTCGAGGAGGCGATCCGACTGCTTGCAGAGAATGCCGAGACGCTCTCGTGTCTCATCACCCATCGGCGCCCGCTTTCCCAAGCCGTCGAAGCCTTCGAACTCGCCCGCAGCCGACAGGCGGTGAAAGTGCTGCTGCTGCCGGGTGCTTTGCCCAGCCAGTTCAACGGAGAAGAGGCATGAGCGCCACCACCCGTGCCGTAATCGCATCCAGGCCCGGCGGCCCCGAGGTTCTCCAGATCGTGGAGCGACTCCGCCCCGTTCCGGGTGAAGGCGAGATGCTCGTGCGCGTCAGCGCCGCCGGCATCAACCGACCGGACGTGATGCAGCGTCAGGGCAACTATCCTCCGCCGCCCGGTGCCTCCGACATACTCGGGCTGGAACTCGCGGGTGTGGTCGAGAGCCTGGGGTCCGGAGTACGCCGCTTCAAACCCGGCAACCGGGTGATGGCCCTGGTCCATAGCGGCGCTTATGCCGAGTGGGCGGTCGTGCAGGAGGCCTCCGCGCTGCCGGTGCCCGACGGCATGTCCTTGGTGGAGGCCGGCGCCTTTCCCGAAACCTATTTCACGGTGTGGAGCAATGTCTTCGAGCGGGCGGGCCTAAAGCGGGGCGAGACGCTGCTTATCCATGGTGGCACGTCAGGCATCGGCACCACGGCACTGATGCTCGCGAAGGCCATCGGCGCCAAGGTAATTGTCACCGCCGGATCGCCCGAGAAATGCGAGGCATGCCTGAAACTCGGCGCCGATGGCGCGATCGATTACCGCCGCCAGGACTTCGTGGCCGTTTCGAAGGAGCTTACAGGCGGTCGCGGTCCCGATGTCATCCTCGACATGGTCGGCGGCGACTATATCGCCCGCAACCTCGAAGCCGTCGCCGTCGACGGCCGCATCGCCCAGATCGCCTTCCAGAAGGGCTCGAAGGCGGAGGTCGATTTCCTGCCGCTCCTGATGAAGCGGATCACACTGACCGGTTCGACGCTGCGCGCCCGTCCGCTCGCCATGAAGGCGAAGCTGGCTGCGTCGCTCGAGGAGCACGTGCTGCCGGTTCTCGCGCGCGGCGAGGCACGGCCGCTGATCGACTCCACCTATCCCTTTGAACAGGTCGCCGATGCCCATGCCCGCATGGATAGCGGCAGCCATACCGGCAAGATCGTTCTCGTTATGGACACGCAGGCATAGGCCTGCCCTTCGAAAGGCCAGGAAAGGAAATGAGCATGAACGTTATGAGCAGGTCACAGGCGACATCGGCCGCCGATAACATGACCGGCGCCCATCTGCTCGCCGCAGCCCTTCAGCGCCACGGCGTGAAGGAGATCTTCGGTCAGAGCATTCCCTCCGCCCTGTTCCTGGCCGCGCCCGATTACGGCATCCGCCAGATCGGCTACCGCACCGAAAATGCCGGCGCCGCCATGGCGGACGCGTTTGCGCGAGTCTCCGGCAAGGTCTCTGTCGTCACCGCCCAGAACGGGCCTGCGGCGACCCTGCTGGTGCCCGGTCTTGCCGAGGCGCTGAAGGCATCGATCCCGGTCGTCGCGATCGTACAGGACGTGTCGCGCCGCTTTATCGACAAGAACGCATTCCAGGAGCTCGACCATTTTGCGCTGTTTTCGGGTGTCGCGAAATGGGTCCGCCGCGTGGCCGATCCGGCCCGCATCGACGACTATGTCGACATGGCCTTCACCGCTGCCGCGACCGGCCGCGCAGGCCCCGCGGTTCTCCTCGTCCCGCTCGACGTCCTGGACGAGCGTCCGGAGATCGATCCCGCACAACCGCGCCGCAGCGCGAACCTTGGAACGTTCCCGCTCGACCGCACCGCTTCTGATCCGGCCCGGATCGCAGAGGCCGCTCGTCTTATCGCAAAGGCCAAAGCCCCGATCGTGATCGCCGGCGGCGGCGTGCATGCCTCGCAGGCATCCGCGGAGCTCTCTGCATTGCAGGCGCTCGGCCTGCCGGTCGCCACCACCGTCATGGGCAAGGGCTCGGTCGACGAGACCCATCCGCTCTCGCTCGGTGTCGTCGGCTATTTCATGGCCCCGCGCGGCCGCACCTCGCATCTGCGCAGTCTCGTGACCGAGGCCGACGTCGTGCTTCTCATTGGCAACCGCACCAACCAGAACGGAACCGACAGCTGGTCGCTCTACCCGAAGGGCGCAACCTATATCCATCTCGACGTGGACGGCGGCGAGATCGGCCGCAACTACGAGGCACTGCGTCTTGCGGGCGATGCCAAGCTCACGCTCGCGGCGCTGAAGCAAGCGCTGGACAAAGAGGACCTGTCGGCACTTTCCACTCGCTGTAAGGCGCTCGAGGAGAAGATCGCCGGGGGCTTGGCCGCTCATCGCGAAGACATGAAGAGACTCGTCGACATGGACGCAGCGCCCCTGCGCCCGGAGCGCCTGATGGCGGACCTCGACAGCGTGCTGACGCCGGAAAGCATTGTCGTCGCCGATGCCAGCTATTCGTCGATCTGGATCGCCAACTTCCTGACCGCCCGCAAGGCCGGCCAGCGCTTCATCACGCCGCGCGGCATCGCCGGCCTCGGCTGGGGACTTCCCTATGCGCTCGGCGCCAAGGCGGCGCGTCCGGACGCGCCGGTCGTCTGCCTCACCGGCGACGGCGGCTTCGGTCATGTCTGGTCGGAGATGGAGACGGCGCGCCGCATGAAGCTGCCGGTCGTCGTCATT
Organism: Ensifer sp. R1-3; assembly: GCF_056739175.1. Lineage (NCBI taxonomy): Bacteria > Pseudomonadati > Pseudomonadota > Alphaproteobacteria > Hyphomicrobiales > Rhizobiaceae > Ensifer > Ensifer sp. R1-3. The sequence goes on along the minus strand of NZ_CP096517.1, from coordinate 1,015,090 downwards.
GTGTTGAACAACCAGATCCTCGGCTACCAGAAACATGCCGAGCTCAGCCTGTTCGGTAATTTCACCGATGTCTGCGACTTCGAGGCGGTCGACCATGCGGCCATCGCACGGGCCATTGGCTGCAACGGCGTTCGCGTCGACCGGCCGGAAGACTTTCTGCCGGCCCTGAAGGAAGCACTGTCTCGCGACGAACTCACCGTTATCGACGTCATCACCGACGAGCGGGCGCATCCGCCGATCACCAGCTTTCAGGGGAAGGATGCCCTGAACTACTGAGAGCTTGAGACCATCGTAACCAACGGCATTTCCGGGAGGAGAACATGAAACTGTCGTATCTTCTGAAGACCACCGTCGCAGCCATCGTGCTGTCGGCAACCGCTGCGCATGCCGATGTGAAGTTCGGGGCGCTTTATCCCTTCAGTGGCCAGCTCGCGCTTCTCGGGGAGGAGAGCGCACGCGGCCTGGAGATCGCGGTTGACGAGATCAATGCAGCCGGCGGCATCCAGGGCGAAAAGGTCGTCCTGGTTCGCGGTGACGCGGTCGACAACAATCAGGCGATCGGCGAAGCCCGCCGCCTGATCTCGCTCGAGCAGGTGGCGGCGATATTCGGCACCTATTCGTCGGCGCGATCTATCGCAGCAAGCCAGGTTGCCGAGCTTTCCGGCATTCCTTATTTCGAGCTCGGTGCGGTCGCCGACGAGGTGACTGGCCGCGGCCTCAAGTACCTGTTCCGCACCAACCCTTACGCCGCCGACATGGGCAAGATGATCGTCGACATGGTCGCGGACAAGATCGCACCTGGCATCGGCAAGAAGCCGGAAGAGCTGAAGATCGGCATCATCTACGAAGACTCGAGCTACGGCACCTCCGTCTCGACACACCAGGCCAACTACGCCAAGGAGAGGGGCCTGAACGTTGTTGTTTCCTCCGGCTATCCGGCGGCGACCGTCGACATGTCCTCGTTGGTGCTGGAGCTGAAGCAAGCCGGCGTCGACGTGGTGCTGCAGACTTCCTACCAGAACGACTCCGTCCTGTTCCTGCAGCAGGCCAACGAGGCAGGCTACAAGCCTGCGGCCGTCATCGGTGGCGGTGGCGGCTACTCTATGCAGCCGACGGCCGATGCTGTGGGCCATGATGTGATTGACGGCGTTCTCGACGTGGACTTCACCCAATACCTCGTCAACACCAAGGCGACGCCTGGCCTTGACGCCTTCGTCGAGGCCTATAAGGCTAAGTATGGCAGCGCCCCGCGCTCCGGTCACTCGTTGAACAACTATGTCGGCGCCAAGGCCTTGCTCGAAGCGATCGACAAGGCGAAGGGCTTCGAGCCTGACACTATCGTCGAGGCGGTCAAGGCCATGGACATTCCGGACGGCGCGACCGCGGCCGGATACGGCATCAAGTTCGGCGAGAACAACCAGAACGAACGCGCCTCTATGATGGGTATGCAGTGGCAGGGTGGCAAACTCGTCACCGTCTATCCCGACGCGGCCGCGACGGCGCCGATCCAATTCGCCGACTGAGGCGACCTCCCGAGCGGAAGGCGCATCATGCCGGTTGCGCCTTCCGCCGCAGTTCTCCTTGGGTAGCACGCTGCGTTTCGGTCATCGTGGCCCCGATCGCCGTGCCCAACAGACAGTGAGGCGTTGATGGATACGTTTCTACAAGTGCTTGCCAGCGGTCTGATGCTCGGCGCCCTCTTCGCCATCGTCAGTATCGGCCTCACTCTGATCTTCGGGATCGTCAAGGTCGTGAATTTCGCGCATGGCGAGTTCCTGATGATCGGGATGTACCTTGTCTACCTGATCACGGCCAAGCTCGGTCTCCATCCGCTCGTAACCGTCGTGGCGGTCGCGCCGCTCTTGTTCCTGGTGGGCGTCGCCACGCAGCGCTTCATCATCCAGCCGCTGATGAGTGCGCGCGACGACCACATCCAGATCTTCGCCACCGTGGGTCTCTCCACGGCATTGATCAATCTGGCGCTCCTGATCTTCGGCGCCGATATCGCCAACACGCCTCCGGGTGGCCTGCGCATGCCCATTCAGATCGGGCCCGTCCGCGTGCTGCTCGGGCAGATGATCATTCTGCTCGCTTCTGCGGCGCTCGTGGTCGGACTGCGGATGTTCCTGCAGCGGACGCAGACCGGCCGAGCCATTCGCGCGGTAGCGCAGAACCGCGCCGCCGCCCAGCTCATGGGTATCAATGTCAACCGCATCTACATGCTGACCTTCGGCATCGGCGCCGCTTGCGTAGGCTTCGCTGCCGCCATGGTCGCGCCCCTCTATCCGACGTCCCCGACCATCGGCACCTACTTCGTGCTGACCGCCTTCGTGGTTGTGGTGCTCGGCGGCCTCGGTTCGATCGGCGGCGCCTTTGCCGGTGCGATGATTATTGGCCTGATCGACAGCTTTGCTGGCTTCTACATCGGATCCGATCTGCGTGAGGTCGCCGTCTTCGGCGTGTTCCTGCTGATCCTGATCCTCAAGCCATCGGGTCTCTTCAGCGAGCGCCTCAACCTCTCGCACGTATCGCCATGAGGAAAGCCATGACAGATACCACGCTCGACAACACCGTACCCGCCGCGCGCATGAGCCCGTTTCCGCTGAAGAAGGCTGCGGCGCTGGGCGCGCTCTTGCTGGCGCTGCTGGCGGCTCCGATTGCCATCGGCGACCAGTTCATCTCGCACATCTTCATCACCATCTTCATCTTCGCCGGTCTTTCGACCGCCTGGAACATCGTCGGCGGCTATGCCGGACAGCTCTCGCTCGGTCACGCCATCTTCTATGGCATTGGCGCCTATGCCGGCGTGATGCTGATGAACATGGGCATTTCCCCTTGGCTCGGCATGTTTGCCGGTGCGGCGGTGTCCGTCGTCGTCGCCGTTGCGATCAGTTATCCCTGCTTCCGCCTGCGCGGCCCGTTCTTCTCGCTCGCGACGATCGCATTCCTCGAGGTATTCCGGGTGCTCGCGCTGCACCTTCGCGAGTTCACGGGCGGCGCGACGGGCCTGATGATCCCGCTGAAATTCGGCTGGGAATGGATGGTTTTCCGCGACCGTACACCGGCGCTTCTCATCGCCTTCGGCTTGCTGGTCGTGGCGCTGGCCGTCGCCTGGTGGATCCGTTCGCACCGCCTGGGTTTCTACCTGGTCGCCACACGCGAGCGCCAGAGCGCCGCCCAAGCCGCCGGCGTGAACACGGTCAAGGTGCGCCTGATCGCGGTCTCGGCCTCGGCCGCGCTCACCGCTTTCATCGGCACGTTCCACGCCATGTATCTCACTTTCATCGAACCGGCGGCGATGTTCTCGTTGACCATGTCGATACAGATCGCGATGTTCGCGCTCATCGGAGGTCTTGGTACCGTCATCGGACCGCTCGTCGGCGCCTTGTTCCTCGTGCCGCTCTCCGAACTCGCCCGTGGCTGGCTCGGCGCCCAGGCGCTCGGCCTGCACGGCTTCGTTTACGGCGTCGTGCTGGTTCTTGTCGTGCTCTTCATGCCGAACGGTCTGATGGGCATCCTCTCACGCTACCTTGGCAACGCGACACCGCAGCGCGGAACTCAGTCAGCTTCGGTTGCCGCTACCCCACGCGCCGCCGAGCGTCCGCCGATCGGCAACGACATCCTGATTGCGGACCATCTGGACAAGCACTTCGCCGGCCTGCACGTCACCAACGACGTCAGCTTCTCGCTGAAGGAAGGCGAGATCCTCGGCCTGATCGGCCCGAACGGCGCCGGCAAGACCACCGTGTTCAACATGCTTTCCGGCTTTCTCAAACCCGACAGCGGCTCTGTCAAAGTTCGGGCGGAGGACGGCTCCTGGCAGGCGCCGCTGACGCCGGGGGATTTCGCCGCGATCGGCGTCGGCCGGACTTTCCAGATCGTCCAGCCCTTCGCGGCGATGACGGTCGAGGAAAACATCATGGTCGGCGCCTTCCACCGCTACCGCGACGTCAATGACGCCCGCGAGGCGGCGCGCGAGACGGCCTTCCGCATGGGTCTCGGTCCCTGGCTCCACGCCGAAGCAAGAGGTCTTACGATCGGCGGGCTGAAGCGGCTGGAAGTCGCCCGCGTCATGGCCATGAAGCCGCGGATCCTGCTCCTGGACGAGGTCATGGCCGGCATCAATCAGACCGACGTCCGCCGTGCCATCGACCTCATGCTCTCCATTCGTGACAGCGGTGTCTCGATCATCGCCATCGAACACGTGATGCAAGCGGTGATGTCGCTGTCGGATCGTGTGGTGGTGCTGAACTCCGGCCAGATCGTCGCAGAGGGCAAGCCCCAGAATGTCGTGCGCGATCCGCATGTGATCGAAGCCTATCTCGGAAAGGAATTCACCCATGCTCAGGCTTGAAGGCATTCACGCCGGATACGGCGCGACAACCATCTTGCACGGCATCTCGCTCAACGTTCAGGCGGGCGAGGTCGTAACCATTGTCGGAGCCAACGGCGCCGGCAAGACGACGACGCTGCGCACCGTCGCCGGCCTGATCAAGCCAACCGCCGGACGTATCACCTTCGAGGGGCGGGATATCACCAGACTTCCCGCGCATGAGGTCGTCGATCTCGGTATCACGCTCATCCCGGAAGGCAGGCAACTCTTTGCGGATATGACCGTGCATGAAAACCTCCTGATGGGCGCCTATCGCGCGGAGGCGCGTGCGAAGCAAAAGGATACACTCGACCAGGTGCTATCGCTCTTTCCCCGTGTACGGGAACGGCTGAGCCAGAGTGCCGGCTCACTGTCGGGAGGCGAGCAGCAGATGGTGGCGATCGCAAGGGGCATGATGGCCCGCCCGAGACTCCTGATGTTCGATGAGCCCTCGTTGGGTCTCGCGCCGATCATTGTGCAACAGGTGTTCGACGTCATTGGCACGATCGTCAGGACGGGTGCCACGGTCCTGATCGTCGAGCAGAACGTCTTCCATACGCTCAAGGCCGCCGACCGCGGCTATGTCCTCGAAAACGGCGAGATTGTTCTCTCCGACAGCTCTGACGCGCTGCTTACGAACGATCACGTCCGTCAAGCCTATTTGGGAATTTGATGATGCCTGCAAGAGAAGAAAACCCTCGCTCCATCTCCTACCGTCCGAGCCACGCCGGCCGCCGCGTGCTCGTCACCGGTGCCGGTCGCGGCATCGGACGGGCGATCGCGATCGGCTTTGCTGCCCGCGGCGCGACCGTCGGCGTCGCCGACATGAACGCGGACGACATCGCCGAAACCGTGGCGCTCATCAAGGCCGATGGTCACGGCGAGGGTCTGCCGCTTCTTCTCGACGTTGCAGACTATGACGCGGTCGAAGCAGGGCTTGCCGATGCGGCGAGGGCCATAGGCGAAGCCTTCGACACCGTCGTCAACAATGCTGGCATTTCGCCGAAGCACGATGGGGTTGCGCACAAGGTCTGGGAGATGGATCCCGCGGAATGGAGCCGCGTGGTTGCCGTCAACCTCTCCGGCCCGTTCAATACGATCCGCGCGCTCACGCCATCGATGCGCAGGGCCGAACGCGGCTGGATCGTCAATATGTCGTCGGTGGCGGGCAAGACCTATTCGCCGATCGTTGCCTGCCACTATGCGGCGACGAAATCGGCGCTTATCGGCTTCACCAAGCATCTTGCGGCGGAACTCGGCCCCTATGGCATCCGCGTCAACGCGCTGGCGCCGGGCCGCATCGAGACCCCGATGGTGCGCGGCGTCGCGCGCGAGATCAACGAGGAGCAGGTGAAGCTGACGCCAATGGGCAGGCTCGGCCAGCCGGAGGAGGTGGCGGATACCGCCGTTTATCTAACCTCTGCCGAATCAAGCTTCGTCACCGGCCAAACGATCGACGTCGCCGGCGGTCTTTATATGACGTGAGGGCAGGCTCCGCGCCCACCGCAACAGACGAGATCAAAGATGTTGTTACAGAACGTATTCGCCGCACAATGGCGTTCGGCGTCCAATGCCTGGCGTCAGACCAATCCTTCCAACGTCCGAGCGACACGGAGCATGGCATGACGGATGCACCCGCCCATCGGATCACGGGCAAGACCCGCATCTACGGTATTCTCGCCGATCCGATCCATCACGTGAAGACGCCGGAGGTCATGGCCGAGGTCTTTGCCCGTCACGGCGTGGACGCGGTGCTGATCCCCTTCCATGTCCTGCCCGAAGGGCTGGTGACGCTGGTATCCGGCCTCAAGGCGATGGAGAATTTCGGCGGGTTCATTGCGACCGTGCCACACAAGCCGGCCATGCTCGGGCTCTGCGACGGGGTGACCGAAGAAGCCCGCAACATCGGCGCCGTCAATTGCGTCCGGCGCGAGGCGGACGGCCGTATGGTGGGGACGATGCTCGACGGCATCGGCTTCGTCGTGGCGCTTCGGACGGTAACCGGCTTCGAGCCGGAGGGCAAACGCGCCTACGTGGCCGGTGCCGGGGGTGCAGCCTGCGCGATCGCGTTTGCGCTGGCCGATGCCGGTGTCAGCCACCTCACCATCGCCAATCGCACCATCGACAAGGCCGAGGCTCTTGCTGCGCGGCTGCGGCGGGCGCATCCCGGCCTCTCGCTCTCGACCGACGCCGCTTCGGTGGCCGACCACGAACTCGTCGTCAACGGCACATCGCTCGGCATGAAGGGGACCGACGCGCCGCCCCTCGATCTTTCCAGTCTCTCTGCCAGTCAGGTCGTCGCAGACGCGATCATGGACCCGGTGATGACGCCGCTTCTGAAAGCGGCCGAGGCGTTCGGGTGCCGCATCCAGCGCGGCCTACCGATGCTGCAATGCCAGATCGAACTCATGGCAAAGCACATGGGGGCGATCGCGTAATGGCCGAGCAGAACGCGCTTCTCGATCAACTGCGGACGATCTGCGGCCCTGCGGCAGTGCTGACGGCGCCGGGCGACGTCGAGCCCTATGCCGTCGACTGGAAGCGGAGCTTCGTCGGGAGCCCCTTCTGTGTCGTGCGTCCGGGCAATACCGGCGAGGTGGCGAAGGTCGTCGCCGCCTGCCGCAAGCACGGCACATCGATCGTGCCGCAGGGCGGCAACACGGGCCTTGCCGGTGGAGCGACGCCCGACGCCAGTTCGTCGCAGGTGCTGCTGTCGCTCAACCGCTTGACCAGGATCCGCAGCCTGGACCCCATCGGCATGACCGTGGAGGTCGAGGCCGGTACGATCCTGCAGTCCGTCAAGGAGGAAGCCGCGAAAAAGGAGCGGCTGCTGCCCGTCAGTCTCGCGGCCGAGGGGTCTGCCACCATCGGCGGCATCGTTTCCACCAATGCCGGCGGCGTCAATGTGCTGCGCCATGGCATGACGCGCGCTCTCGTGCTCGGGCTCGAGGTCGTGCTTGCCGACGGCACGATCGTCAACGGCCTCCGGCACCTGCGGAAGGATAATGCGGGCTACGACTGGAAGCAGCTCTTCATCGGCGCCGAAGGAACGCTCGGCATCGTCACGGCCGCCGTCCTGGGGCTCGTGCCGGCGCCGCGCCACAGCGTCACCGCGCTGCTCTCAGTCGCAGACGTGGAGACGGCGATCGCGCTTTACGCAAAGGCCCAGAGCGAGATCGGCGATGCGCTTTCCGCCTTCGAGCTCATCTCGGGGGAATCGATTGCGCTCGTCGAGAGGCACGCCGGCCTGAAAAGTCCGATCGCCGCGGGCGAGTGGTTTCTGCTGATCGAAGCCGCGTCCAGTCTGACCGGCCTCGAGGCGGCGATGCAGGTGCTGCTTGCCGCCGCTTTCGAGGAGGAACTCGCCCTCGACGGCGTGATAGCCGCGAGTCACCAGCAGGCGCAATCGCTGTGGGCGCTGCGTGAACACGTGACGGAGGCAGAGGCGCGGGAGGGCCGCGGCCTGAAGCACGACATCTCCGTGCCGCTCACCGTCATGCCTGCCTATCTCGCGGACGCACGTGCCGCGGTAGCGGCCGTCTCGCGCACGGCGCGGCTCAACGTCTTCGGGCATCTCGGCGATGGCAACCTGCACTACAACGTGCTGCTGGGACCCGAGGACCATCCGGCTGCGGTCAATCGCGCGGTTCATGATGCGGTCGTTCGCCATCGCGGTTCGATCTCGGCCGAACATGGGCTCGGCCAATATCGCGTGGGCGAGTGGCAGCGCACCAAGCCGGCCGCTGAACAGGCGCTCGCCCATACCATCAAGCAGGCGATCGATCCCGCCGGTCTCTTCAATCCCGGAAAGGTGCTGGCCGCGCCGAACAAAGGAGGTGCGGCGTGAACGCTGCTGCGGAAACCTTCGACTACATCATCGTCGGCGGCGGCAATGCCGGCTGCGTACTCGCCAACCGTCTGACGGAATCGGGCCGCCACAGCGTGCTTCTGCTCGAGGCCGGCGGCGTCGGTCGTAGCCCGTGGATCGGTATCCCCGCCGGGTTCTCGAAGCTGCTGGTCGATCCGACTTACAATTGGCGCTTCAAGTCCGAACCGGAAGAGGCGACAAAGAACCGCGTCATCGCCGTGCCGCGCGGCAAGGGCCTCGGCGGCTCGACGCTGATCAACGGCATGATCTATGTGCGCGGCCAGCCCCAAGATTATGACGGCTGGGCCCAGGCAGGCTGCCGTGGCTGGAGTTTCGACGATGTCCTGCCTTTCTTTCGGCGCATCGAAGATTATGACGGCCCCGCAAACGATCTACGGGCGCATGGAGGTCTCTTGCCGCTCAGCACCGTCGCACTCCGCCCGGGAATCGGCGAGGCCTTCATCAGGGCTGCCGAAAAGGCCGGTTATGCGCGCAATCCCGACTACAACGGCGAAAGCCAGGATGGCTTCGGCTACTATCAGGTGAACCAGCGCGGCGGCCGCCGCGTCAGTGCCGCCGAAGCCTATCTGAAGCCGGCAATGAAGCGCCAGAACCTCAGCGTCCGGACCGGGGCGCATGTCCTTTCCGTCGATCTCGATGGAAAGCGGGCAGCCGGGGTCACCGCGCGTATTGGCGATGTGAAGCTCCGTTTCAAGGCGAGGGCGGAGGTCATTCTTGCGGCGGGTGCGGCGCAGACGCCGCAATTGCTGGAACTTTCCGGCATCGGCAATCCGGGCATCCTGCAGAACCTCGGCGTCCCGGTGGCCCATGCCCTTCCGGGGGTCGGGGAAAACTACATCGACCACTTCTGCACCCGCATGAACTGGCGGGTAAAACAGCCGGTCACGCTGAACGAGCAGACGCGCGGGGTGAAGTTCGCAATGGCCGTTGCGCAATATGCCGCCACCCGTCGCGGTATACTTACGCTCGGTACCGGCCTCGTTCACGGTTTCGTGCGGACCCGCGAAGGGCTGGAAGGCCCGGATGTTCAGTACTTCTTCATGCATGCAAGCTATGCGAACGCCGCCGAACGGGTGCTTGACCGCATGCCCGGCATGACCATCGGCGTGACGCAATTGCGACCGCAGTCGCGTGGCGTCATTCATGCGGTCTCCCCGGATCCGTTTGTGGCCCCTTCGATCCGGCCGAACTTCCTCGCGGAGGAAGAGGACCGCCGCGTCATTGTCGAGGGCATGAAGATCGCCCGCCATATCGTCGAACAGGCGCCGATGGACGTCTTCCGCGACATGGAAATGAACCCCGGACCCAATTGCCGCACGGATGCGGACTGGCTGGATTTCGCCCGTTCCAATGGCCAGACGATCTATCATATCTGCGGCACATGCCGGATGGGATCGGACGAGAAAGCGGTGGCGGACCCGACGCTGAAGCTGCGCGGCATTGGAGGCCTCCGCATCGTAGACGCCTCGATCATGCCGACGATGGTATCCGGAAACATCCAGGCGGCTGTCTTCATGATCGCGGAAAAGGCGGCGGACATGATCCTGGCTGATGCTGCAACATAAATTAGCCCTAAAATTGAAGTGCGAGGCGTGGCCCGCTAAGGCGATGCGTTTTTCGCCTTATGTCTCGCTTTGTGCGTCCATGATCGCATAATGTATCACCGGGAACACGGCTATGGAGTTGCGGCGCTCCAGGGAGGGTAGGTGGCCTCCTTCGAACCTAGAGCGAGAGAATGTGGGGCTTTAGGACGTCCACGGTTTCCGTAAGGCCGTTTGCCTCCATATCCAAAAGAAGGATATCGGCGGTTTTTTTCCGGCTTTCTGAAGCGCTCTCTCATGCGCCTAACCGCTGCCACCGCTCTACCGGTGTCCAAGGCAATTGTATCAGCGATAAAGGCATCGGCCGACCTCGCTTCAAGGTTCGACCGGCGGAGCAACTCCTCGGGGAAGTCTCTCAGATTATCGGTCACAATTACAGCGGCCTGCGTCTTCAGAGCAGCTGCAACTACATGCGCGTCGTTTTCGTCGGGGAGACCCTCGCAAGCGGAGAGAAACTGATCAAAATCAACGACCATCGCTTCCTCGAATGCAGCCTCCATGCTTGCTCTTGCGCGCGATGCACGTACGGTGGCGTCGGCGACGTCCTTATTGGCCAAGATCTTCTCGATGGCCTTCTGGGTCTCATCAAGAATAGTTGCGGACCAGCGGAGTCGAAAGAATTCCGCTTCGCAAGGGTCAGCAGCAGGTTTCGCTTTAGTGCACTTGCGAGTGTGCAGGCGTCGACGAAGGCGGTGAATCGATTAGCGAACAAGCTTACAGATGCTCCGCGTCCAACTCGGCAAGATCTGCAAGGGCCTTACTCCGCTTCTCGTCGCGTTCCTTCTTGTATTTGAACAGATGATCGGCCTGAATCCTTCGATGTCGACCAACAAGCGAGTACTCGATCTCGCCCTTATCGAGGAGGGAAACCAGGAATGGCCGCGATACATTGAGAATATCCGCCGCTTGTTGCGTCGTCAGCATCTTGCTGACGGGAACGAGCGTCACCGCGTCACCCTTGCCGATATGACGCAACAGCTCCATTAGGAGACTGGACAGCGCTGGGGTAAGGGTAATCTCCGTTGGCTGCTGCGTCTCATCGTCGAGCACGCGCAATTTTGCGTCGCCGGTAGCATGAGCCGCCAGTATCTTCCGCAGGTGGTTCGCGGCAGCTTTTTCGGAGGCTGACGGCAGGCGCCCGCCCAGTTCCTGGGCTGCTGCTGGAACTGTCATTTTGATAGCCCTCCATTTGGAACTCTTTTCTACCCTGTATTCGAAGCAGACGCAATAAACGAAATAAACGAAAATACCCGAAGCTCTTAGAGCCGACTCAAACCCCGGCTTTGTTGAAATCCCTGGTCTGCAGTCCGATTCCGTTCAAGGCGAGGGATAGGAGACATACGGGCTGCCCGCTATGGTCTTCGAGTGGAGAGTTCGCGCTACTATCCATAATCTGAACGCCCAGGAGCGTCGGGAACGGATACTTGTCCAGTGTGACCCGACCGTCTCAGCGTTTCCGGTCTCGGGGATCAGGTAGGACTGGCCGTGAGATCTGCACCAGGTAGTCTTGCCAGCCGCGTTGATGCCTTCGACGACGACAATCATCATGTTCCTCTTGGTTGCCGTACGACCGTACGAAGACAATGCCTTCATCCGCAATGCCGCAATGTCGATGTGGCGCGACGCTGCCGAAGGAACTTGGCAGCTTTCGGGCCCGAAGCAGACAAAACTACTCGCTCAATTTTTTCCGATAGCGGTGAGTGGAAACGACGAACTTATGATTGATGCCAGTCGGTGCCCAGAGCGCATCGTCGAATGTGTCAAAGAGGCTCCAACCTTGTCGTCGGTAAAAGCGTTCAGCTCGGGCGTTGCCGGCTGTACAAAGAAGTACCGCCTCAAGTACCCCATTTTCCCGCAAAGTCCTCTCTGCGAAGCTTAACAGGCCAGACGCCACGCCAGTGCCCCGAGAGCCTACGGCGACGTAGAGCTTGACGACCTCGATCCCCTGCAAAGAAACGAAACCAAGCAGGTTCTCGCCCGATCGAGCAACGTATAAAGTATCCGGCGCTTCCTTCGACCAGATGAGGAAATGGCTCTGCGTTCGGTATGGCAGAACCTCTGGAGGAACCAGTTCGGCATGAGCGTCATGCCATCTCTGATGCCAAAGGTGAACGATCGCCTCCTTGTCCCCGAAGACTGCTGGTCGAATATACATACGGATTCGCTGCCGATTCTGAAGAGTATCAACGCAACTTGGAGATTACGCAAAGCCTCATGGAAGGCAACGGGACGACATGTCCGGCCTGAGACAAGGCGGAGAAACGCGCAATCGCCCGAAGCGTACCTCCGGGGTTGGTCAGGTGCGCTGCAAAGCAACGTGCAAACCTAGCCCTACAAGGATAGTGCCACCCGTTCGTTGGACAAGCTTCTGGGCCGCGCTGGAACCCTTCAGCTTCTTCATGATGAACCCGGCAAGCAATACGCAAACGATATCTGCAAACGTGAAAATAGCGTTGACGATCGCTCCGAGTACAGCGAGCTGCGCCCAGAGTGGAAGACTTGCATTGACGTCAACGAACTGCGGAAGAAACGCCATAAAGAAGATTGCGGTTTTGGGATTCAACACTTCAACGGTGACGCTTTCCCCGAATGCCTTTCTTGCGGACTTCGGTGACGCAGCCGACACACCGTCAGAGCTGGAATCCCTCCTTCGGAACATCGAGATACCGAGCCAAATCAAATAGAGTGCGCCTGCCAGCTTTATGAGTGTGTATGCCACCGGTACGGCATGGAAGAGTGCAGACAACCCTGCTGCGGCTGCGATGATATGCACGTAAGCACCAAGGTGGATGCCCAGCACTGCCATCAATCCAGCATGTCGGCCGCCCGCCATGGTGCGGGCTGCTGCATACAGCATTGCTGGCCCCGGAATGAATGCGAACACCGCCGTGGTGACGGCAAATGCGAGCAAAACCTCAAGTGGTGGCATCCGGCGGTTTCCTTGTGCGGGGAAGGAGTCAGAACACTAGAGACTTTTTTGCCCACGCAATGACCGTTCCGTCCGGATCGAAGAATCTGAATACGCGTTGAACCCAAAATTGTTGCCTGACCTCGTCGTCCCTCATGCACTTTCCAGTTTGGCTAAGTGTGTCGGCTTTAATTAGCATGCCCGGTTAATAAACAAAATCTCATTTTCGTTAATTAGTGAGATCGCTTATTTAATCTGGTCGCGGATCATAGCCTCAGTTCGAACCCTTCAAGGCAAGGGCACCCGGACCATTGTATTTGCGGGTCTACGTCTCGATTCCGTTCAAGGCGAGGGATGAAAGTCGGTTCCGCGCCAGAAGGGGAATCTCTTCTTTAGCTGCATTGCACGCATGGCTGCCGTCCTGCAACCGACCTGTTTGCCGGCCTTCGCTCTCGTCGTGCTCCATTTGACCTCCGGTCCGCAAACTTAAACGGCGCCTCGCGGCAGTCCTGGGCAACTCCACCTACAGTCGATCTGACGCAAAGCGGCGCTCCGTCGGCCAAAGCGTTCGCTTCAAGGCGGGACAACTATTTACTTTTATAATTATATAATGCAATGTCCCTCGCGTCGCCCTCGGGAGGGCTAGCCGCAATGAGGAGGAACTTCGTGCGAAAGATACTAGGATTTGGCCTTGCGGCCGCAGCGCTCACAGCTTCGTTCGCGTCGGCAACGGTTGTCGGCGCTCAAGAACTTGAACTTACAGTCACTGCGCCGGCGGGCGCGGGCGGCGGATGGGATTCGGCCTCGCGATCGCTGCAGGAAGTGATGACGGCGACTGGCAACGCGAAGAGCGTGCAGGTCGTGAACGTCCCCGGTGCCGGCGGCACCGTTGGTCTCGCCCAGTTCGTTGGTGCAGCCAAAGGTAGTTCAGACCAGTTGCTCGTGGCGGGCATCACGCTGGTCGGTGCGAGCATTTCGAACAACTCTCCGGTCGATCTTACGCAGGTGACGCCGATTGCCCGGTTGACGGGAGATCCGCTGGTGATCGTCGTGCCGAAGGATTCGCCGATCCGGACGATCGCGGACCTTCAAGCTACCATCAAGGAGGACGTCGCCAAGACGATCTGGGTTGGCGGGTCGGCTGGCGGTGCAGACCACATCCTGGCAGCACTTGTGACCCAGGCCTCCGGAGAGGATCCGAGCAAGATCAACTATGTGGCTTATTCGGGCGGCGGTGAGGCTCTTGCGGCTATGCTAGGCGGTCAGGCGACTGCTGGCGTTTCCGGCTATGGCGAGTGGCAGGGCCAGATTGAGTCCGGCGATCTGCGCGCTCTCGCAATTTCCTATCCCGATCCGATCGAAGGTATCGAGGCAAAGCCACTGAAGGCGCAGGGGCTCGACATCGAGCTCGTCAACTGGCGCGGCGTGTTTGCCGGTCCCGGCGTCGAAGGAGACGACCTGGAGGCATTGAAGACGGCAGTCGATAAGACAGTGAAGTCACCCGAGTGGCAGGCTGTCCTGAAGGCTCGTGGCTGGACCGACTATTATGCACCGGCCGAGGAGTTCAAGACCTTCATCGGTTCAGAGACGGAACGCGTCCGCGGCATTCTGAAGTCGGTCGGCCTCGCGAACTAAGCAACCCTATCGGACCGGGGCGTGGTTCTCCGCATTCCGGTCTTGGAGGCATTCATGACAAGCAATCCTTTTCGCGTGCCAGACCGTCGATCGGCAGTTGTCGGCGTCGTTCTCTTTGCGATCGCGGCGGTCACCTACTGGGATGCCAGCCGCATGGTCGTGCGGGCAGGATACGGCATGGGGGCGAACACCACTTCCTATTTCGTGGCCGTGCTCTTCGCGCTTCTCGCAATCGGGCACCTCGTCAGCGCCTTCAAGCCTTCCAACTACGAGGCCGAAACGGCCGACTGGAAGGCCGTTGGCTTTATCGCAATCGCTCTTACGGGGCTCGTGGCCACGATCTGGCTTGGCGGCGGCTTCATCCTCGGGTCGACGCTCCTTTTCGCATTCACGGCGCGAGCCTTCGGGCGAGCCGCGCTTCCGTTCGACATCTGTCTCGGATTGGGGATCGGCGTCGTCGTGTTTCTCTTTTTCAACAAGCTCCTGACGCTGGCCCTTCCCATGGGACCGCTTGAGCGCCTGTTATAAGGCTTCCCATGGACTCCCTAATCTATCTCTTCCAGGGATTCGCGACGGCGATCGAGCCCGCGAACCTGTTGTTTGCAGCAGTCGGCGTCTTCATCGGCACGGCCGTGGGCGTTCTTCCTGGCATCGGACCAGCCTTGACGGTCGCGCTGCTGCTGCCCGTGACCTTCAAGCTCGATCCGGGAGGTTCGATCATAATGTTCGCCGGGATCTACTACGGTGGCATGTACGGCGGCTCGACCACGGCGATCCTTCTGAATACCCCAGGAGAAAGCGCCTCGGTCGTCACCGCTCTTGAAGGAAACAAGATGGCAAGAGCAGGCCGCGGAGGCCCAGCTCTCGCAACTGCGGCAATAGGGTCCTTCGTAGCGGCTCTAATCGCCACAGTCGGATTGGCGCTGCTGGCTCCTCTCCTCGTCAGGGTGGCGGTCCGCTTTGCACCGTGGGATTACTTCGGCCTGATGCTGATCGCGTTTGTTACGGTGTCCGCCACTTTCGGCTCGTCGCCTTTGCGCGGGCTGACCAGCTTGGCCTTCGGCCTGTGGCTCGGTCTCATGGGCATCGATCAGCTAACCGGACAGGCCCGTCTTACCTTCGGCGTGCCCGAGCTTCTCGACGGGATAGAGGTGACGACGCTTGCGGTGGGTCTATTCGCGGTAGGCGAAGCGCTCTTCGTGGCGTCGCGCCACCTCTACAAGCCGGAGAAGCCGATTCCCGTGAAAGGTTCGATCTGGATGACGAAGGAGGACTGGGGCCGGTCCTGGAAGCCGTGGCTGCGAGGCACCTTCCTCGGCTTCCCGATCGGCGCCTTGCCCGCGGGCGGCGCCGAGATCCCGACCTTCCTCAGCTATAACATCGAGCGGAATCTGTCCAAGAAGCCTGAGGAGTTCGGTTCAGGCGCGATCGAAGGTGTGGCCGGACCGGAAGCGGCGAACAACGCTTCTGCGGCAGGGACCCTCGTTCCCCTTCTGACCTTGGGCTTGCCGACGTCGGCGACGGCCGCGGTCATGCTTGCTGGATTCCAGCAGTACAACATCCAGCCGGGCCCGCTGCTCTTTGCCCAGCATGCGGACCTCGTGTGGGGACTGGTTGCAAGTCTCTTCATCGCGAACGTGATGTTGCTCGTCCTGAACCTCCCGTTGGTCGGCCTGTGGGTTCGGCTGCTCGCCATTCCATTGCCCTGGCTCTACGCAGGCATCCTGGTCTTCGCCGCTATGGGAACCATCGCCGCGAATCCGTCGGTCGTCGAGCTGCTTCTGCTTTGCGGCTTCGGCGTCGTCGGTTTCCTGATGCGACGGTATGACTATCCGATAGCGCCGGCGGTCGTCGGTCTCATTCTGGGTCCTCTCGCAGACAACGCCCTCAGGCGGTCCCTGCAGATGAGTCTGGGTGACCCGATGGTCCTGCTCCAGCATACCAGCTCGGCCATAATGATCGGCATCGCAGCGTTGGCATTGGTCGCCCCCTTCATTTTCAAAGGGCTCTCGCGCTTCCAGCAGGACGAGGATTGAGATGGGGCGGCGCCTTGTCCATCCGGAGGGGCAGATGATAGAGAGCGGGCAGAAAACCCGAGCAGGTCCATGGCACGAAAGAGTCTGACGCCGCAAATCAGTGGGAGCATCATGGAGTTCGTGAAGGCGAACAACATGCGAGAAGGCGATCATCTGCCGTTGCAGATGCTTGCGGATACCTTCCGCGTCTCCCGCGCTCCAATCATGAGTGCTCTCAGATTCCTGGAGACGCAAGGCGTCGTGAGGTCGGAGCCAAACCGAGGCTATTTTCTCACGGTCGGTGCGAGGAGCATGCCGAGTTCGCAGCCACAGCGAATGGATGGATCGCAAGACGACGAGGCCGTCTACTTCCGTATCGCGGAAGACCGGCTATCGGGGAAACTTGGCGAACGGGTCTCCGAGAACGAGCTGATGCGGCTCTACGGTCTTCCTCGCACGAGGCTGCTGCGAATCCTGCGTCGGATTTCAGAGGAAGGGTGGATCGAGCGGCTACCCGGCAACGGCTGGGAGTTCAGCCAGGCATTGACGTCCAAGAAGAGTTACGAGGATGGTTACGCTTTCCGCGCCGTCATCGAGCAGCAGGCCATGCTCCTGCCCACCTTCGAGGTGGACATGGAGGGGCTGAAACGCGCGCGAAAGGTACAGACCCAATTGCTCGAGGGCGGGTATGAAACGTGGTCCCGGGCGGAGATCTTCAAGGCGAATAACGAGTTCCACGAGATGCTCGTTGCCTGTTCGCGTAACGAGTTCTTCCTTGACTCCATCAGGCGCATCAACCGCCTGCGGCGCCTAATTGAGTATCATATCACCATCGACCGGAGCCGCCTTCCAAGGCAGACAAGCGAGCACCTGCATATCCTTGATCTGATCGAAACTGGAAGGCGGAACGAAGCGGCTGCCTACCTCTACACGCACATCATGGGCGCAGGACGCATCAAGACGCCACAGGTATAGGCAGCAATCCCACCTTCACTCCGGATGAGCCAGCACGCTTACCGACTATTGCATTTTATAATCACGTTATGTAGCGTTCCTGCGGCTCCAGACCATTGAGACACTTAACATCGCGGACTTGGTCCCTGCAGCGGATGGTGATGAATGCCCACAGCATTTGAGTTTGAAGGCACTCGCTACAAGGTCATCGATCTTGTCGCAGAAGCAGGTGACCGCTTGTACCGTATGCCGTACATCCACCGCATCCTGCTGGAGAACGTGCTGCGCACGGCTGAAGACGCTCAGATGGCGATACAGGCGTTCCTTGAATGGGTGGAGACAGGTGGGAGCGACGTCGAGATTCCGTTCCTTCCAAACCGTGTCTTGATGCACGACACCACGTGCGGGCCGGCCCTCGTCGACATTGCGGGTATGAGGTCGGCACTTGCCGAAGCAGGAGGCGACCCGGTTCTCCTGAACCCGGTCGTACCCGTTGACGTCTCTACCGACCATTCAGTCGCTGTTGATGTCTTTGGAACCGCCTCGGCGCGTGAGCGCAACGTGAGGAGGGAATACGAGCGCAATGCGGAGCGCTACAGCTTCATGAAATGGGCGACGAACACGCTCGCGAATTTCCGGGTCCACCCGCCGGGTACCGGAATCATGCACACGCTCAATCTCGAACGCCTCGCTACGGTCGCGACCGCCCTCGAGCGAGATGGCGTGCTGTGGGCCGTTCCCGACACCCTCATCGGGACGGACAGCCACACGCCGATGATCAATGGCATCGGTGTGCTTGGATGGGGCGTAGGGGGGCTGGAGGCGGAGAGCGTCTTCTTCGGAATGCCGGTCGCGCTGCGCGTGCCGGACGTCGTCGGCGTCCGCCTGACGGGCTCTCTCCGGAAGGGGGTATTGGCAACCGATCTGGCGCTCGTCGTCACGCACCTTCTTCGCCAGAGCGATCTTCAAGACAAGTTCGTGGAGTTCTACGGTCCAGGTGTTTCAAACCTTACGGCGGGCGATCGTGCTGTGGTGGCGAACATGACGCCTGAGTTCGGCGCCAACAGCGGCTATTTTCCGATTGACCGTCAGTCGATCGGCTATCTTGCGCGCACGGGGCGCTCACGTGAGCACTGTGCGTTCGTTGAGGCCTACGCCAAGCGCGTCGGCATCTGGTTCGACCCCAATGCTACTCCGCGCTACTCCTCGACCGTAGAGCTTGATCTCGCAACCGTGGAGGCGAGCCTGGCGGGTCCTCGACGCCCGCAGGACAGGATCGCGATAGGCGACACACGTGCCGCTATCGCCGGGATGAAGCGGAAGGCCATCGCGCCATTGGTCGAAGGCGAACCGAACGACGGCGCGGTCGCCATAGCGGCCATCACCAGTTGCACGAACACTTCCGATCCGAGGCTCCTGATCGCGGCAGGACTGGTTGCCCGCAAGGCGCGCGCCTTCGGCCTGCGGCCGCCCCGCTGGGTGAAGACCTCGACGGCGCCAGGATCGCCCACAGCGGAGCGATATTTGAGACGCGCCGGACTTCTGGACGATCTCGAGGCTATCGGTTTCGGCATCGTAGGATACGGTTGCACTACCTGCATCGGGAACTCGGGCCCACTTACTGAGCCTGTCGTCAGCGCGATTGCGGAGCGAGATATCCTGCCGGTGGCGGTGCTGTCAGGAAACCGCAATTTTCCCGGACGCGTCCATCCGCAGCTCGAGGCAGGTTTCCTTGCGTCTCCGCCGATGGTCGTCGCATTTGCCCTCGCTGGTACCGTTGAGCTGGACATCATACACGATCCGATCGGGATATCCGCGGACGGGCGGCCAGTGACCCTCAAGATGCTCTGGCCCCAGGCTTCCGAGATCGACGAGGCGATGACGCTGGCGTCGAGCACCTCCGACTTCGCTCCGTCCTACGATGCTGCCGAAGCCAGCGAAGCTTGGAAGGACCTTCCAGCGCCAACCTCCACACTGTTTCCTTGGGATGAGACGTCCACATACATACGCCGTCCGCCTTTCGCGAACATCGGCCGCGGCACGAGACTAGGCGTCTACGAGGCGCACCCGATCCTTGTCGTGGGAGACGACATAACCACCGACCATATCTCGCCCGCCGGAGCAATTCCTCCGACAGGAGATGCAGGTCGGCATCTTATCGAGCGAGGCGAAAATCCCATCGATCTGAACGTGTTCTCGTCACGGCGCGGAAACTGGGAGGTCATGATCCGAGGGCTGTTCACAAACAAGACGGTGCGCAACCTCATTGGAGAAGATATACCGCCCGGTTCCACCATTCATGCAGGCACGGGGGAGGTTCTGTCGCTCTGGGAGGCGGCTCAAAGATATAAAGCAGAAGGGCGCGCCACCGTCATAGTGGCCGGCGAGCGCTATGGTATGGGTTCTTCTCGCGACTGGGCAGCAAAGGGAGTCGCTCTTCTGGGTGTGCGGGCCGTGCTGACTTCAAGTTTTGAGCGGATTCATCGGTGGAACCTGATCGGCATGGGAGTGCTTCCGCTTCGGCTGCCTACCGGCACGACGCCGGAAACGCTGGGTCTGTCAGCCGATGCCACGATCATCATCGAAGCCGACCCTTCATCAATCTCGCCACGTGCAGCGATCGCCGTCGGCATCAGGCATGCCGATGGCTCCCTCGTCTCATTGGACGCAACTGCGGCGATCGAAACTCACGCAGAGGTGGAGATTCTGCGCGCCGGGGGCGTCTTGCCACTCATACTCGAGCGGCTGATGAAGCGACGTTTAAGTACTTGATGTCCAATCGCCGGTCAGCACTCTTTGCCCGTGATCGGCAACGTTCGATTTCGGACTGACCGCTCGTCTTCAGAGCGACCTGCAGAAAGGCCCCTACAATCATCTGAAGGGCGTCCCAAACTCTTTCGGGTAACGGCAGAGCTTACCGCTACAATTGCCTTGCGGGCGCAAGGCGGGCAAGCACGACCCCGCCTCTGAGACCCTGCATTGGGTCGAAGCGAGCCGTATTTCACGGCCGGTGCACGGCTTATCGCGAGGATACTCTCTTTCCTGCTAAAAAATCGCATAATCTATCGACCGGAACCGGATGCGGGTGCAGGGGCGGGTTGTGAAGATCCGAAATTTAGGGAGTGATAAGCAAACCGCTGCAATCTGCTAGCGGGTGGCGACGGCGCCGCGATGAGACCCTCGTGATTTTTTCGCCGACCCACTCGGAAAGACCGGTGCAAAGCTGATCCAGCCCCACCTGGCGAGCGATCTCGATGATCTGCTGATAGGAGATCGGCCTAATCTCGGCTTGGCCGCGCCCAGCCTGGCATCAAACAGGCCCAGTTTGGACTTCCGGGCCGTCGGGAACCAAGAGCCACGCGACCGCGCTGCCTATGGCCGGCATTCTTTTCGATACAGCCGAAATAGCCCTTATTATACTCCCGTTGATGCTATTTCATTTTATTCAGCTGTTGGTGCTGGCAGTCGCCGCCCAGCGCAGTGCCATACCCTGTCAGGCAGGCTAGCGTTGGACAGGTTCAGAACATTAAGACACCTGGAGTGGACCCCTGAACTCTGCGTCGGGACCCGGCTAATCGGACTGGAAGGCAGAACTCGGCTTGCAACCAAACAGCGCAGTTCACAGCGTGATGCGGAAGATCGCTCGACACACTTGGGTCTGCGGGTTTAGCGTGTCCCCCAATGCATAAAGAGGAGGGTTCTTTTGCGCTATATTCGTCCTAGTTCAATAGAAGATGCCGTTGGTCTCTTGGCGGAAGCGTCAGGCAAGGCAGCCGTTCTGGCCGGCGGAAGTGATCTGCTGGTGAGAATGAAGGGGGGCTTCATCGAACCCGAGCTCATTATCGACATCAAAGCTATAGACGCCCTGAGACACATAACTGAAAGCGAGGATGGTTTCGTCATCGGCGCTGCGGTGCCTTGCGCGGTCCTCGGCGAGAATGCAGCGCTCCGGCGGGCGTGGCCCGGCGTGGTGGAAGGCGCTAATCTCATCGGTTCCAAGCAAGTGCAGGGGCGTTGCACCATCGTCGGAAATCTCTGCAACGCATCGCCTGCGGCCGACAGCGTGCCCGCGCTGCTGGCGGCCGGTGCAAAGGCTCTGATCAGGGGGCCGGCCGGCTCCCGCACGATCGCTGTCGAAATGGTGCCGGTGGGGCCGGGCAAGACGTCGCTTGCGCCGGGCGAGATCATCGAGGCCATTCTGCTCGACAAGCGGCAGCCGCGTTCGGGCGACGCCTATCAACGGTTCACGCCACGCACCGAGATGGATATTGCGGTCGTCAGTGCCGCGGTGAAGCTCACTCTTGATGATCAGGGTGTCGTCCAATCGGCGCGCGTCGCGCTTGGCGCGGCGGCGCCGACGGTGCTTCTGGTCGAGAAAGCGGCCGAAATCCTCACTGGTTCCCGCGTCGACGACAAGACGCTTGACCGCCTGGCCGCGGCCTGTTCAGGCGCCTGTCGTCCCATAGACGACAAGCGAGGCACTGTGGAATTCCGAAGGAAAGTCGCGGGAGTGCTGGCCAAGCGGGTCGCACTGGCCGCCTATCAGCGTGCAGGACTGGAATGATGGCAGGCATAGCAGTTTCAACGAACATCAATAGCGACAACGCCGAGTTTCTCTGTCACGCCGACGAGACGCTGCTTGACGTGTTGCGTGATCGCCTGGGGCTTATGGGAGCGAAGGAAGGCTGCGGAACGGGCGACTGCGGCGCCTGCAGCATCATTCTCGACGATCGGCTGGTCTGCTCCTGTCTCGTGCTTGGGGCAGAGGCGGAAGGCCGGCGCATCGAAACCGTCGAGGGCATGGCTCAGGGTGACCAGCTTCATCCGCTGCAACAGAAGTTTCTCGAGCATGCCGCCTTGCAATGTGGCATCTGCACACCCGGCTTCCTCATTGCCGCAAAGGATCTGCTGGCGAAGAATCCGGATCCGACCGAAGAGGAAATACGCTTCGGCCTTGCCGGAAATCTCTGTCGTTGCACCGGCTACGACAAGATCGTGCGCGCCGTTCAGGACGCAGCAGGCGTCATGAGAGGAGCTTGACTATGAATTTTGATCCCAGCCACTCGAAACGCAGCTTCTCCTCCGTGGGCACTCGACCCATCCGGCCGGATGGAGTCGATAAGGTGACGGGCCGCGCGCGCTACGGCGCGGACTTCAACATGCCAGGCCAGTTGGTCGGACGGATTTTGCGCAGCCCGCACGCTCATGCCATCATTCGCAAGATCGACACGTTGAAGGCCGCGCAACTTCCTGGCGTCAAGGCGGTTTTGACGGCGGCGGACCTGCCCGACCTCACCGATGGTGACGCGGCGATGTATGACATTCTCGACAACTGCATGGCGCGCAAGAAGGCGCTCTACGACGGCCACGCCGTGGCCGCCGTGGCAGCAATCGATGCGCGAACCGCCAAGCAGGCGCTCAAGCTCATCGAAGTCGAGTATGAACTCCTGCCGCACGTTACCGATGTTGACCAGGCGTTCGCGCCGGATGCTCCGCTCATCAACGATACGATCTTCACAACAGGCGTCGATCCCAAGCCGGATCGCCCTTCGAATGTCTCAATGCGGAGCCAGTTCGGGCATGGCGACGTCGATGCCGGGATGGCAAGGGCCGATTTCGTCGTCGAACGGACATTCAAGACCGAACAGACGCACCAGGGCTATATCGAACCTCACGCCTGCGTCGCAAGTGTCAGTTCGGACGGCACAGCGGACCTATGGGTTTGCACCCAGGGTCACTTTGTCTATCGCCAGCATTGCGCGCAACTGCTCGGCATGGATGCCTCCAAGCTGCGCGTGACGTCGTCGGAAATCGGCGGAGGCTTCGGCGGCAAGACCCATGTCTGGGCCGAGCCTGTCGCGCTCGCACTGTCGCGCAAGGCCGGCAGGCCGGTCAAGCTGGTGATGACGCGCGACGAAGTGTTTCGCGCCTCCGGCCCAACAAGCGCCACGTCGATCGACGTGAAGATCGGCGCATTGAAGGACGGAACGATCATCGCCGCCGATGCGACGCTGCGCTATTCCTGCGGCCCCTATGCCGGAGCATGGGCGGAGGTTGGCGCCATGACCGCATTCGCCTGCTACAAGCTCGAGAATGTCAGGACGGTCGGCTATGAGGTGCTGGTGAACCGGCCGAAGACCGCGGCATATCGCGCGCCTTCGGCGCCGATGGCGGCGTTTGCAGTGGAAAGCGCCATCGATGAACTTGCCAAGAAGGTCGACATGAATCCGATCGATTTCCGGATCCGGAACGCGGCACAGGAGGGAACCAAGGCATCCTACGGCCCAGTCTACGGCCCGATCGGCATCGGCCCGACACTGGAGGCCGTGAAGAACCATCCTCACATGAAGGCACCCCTTGGCAGGAACCAGGGGCGCGGCATGGCATGTGGGTTCTGGTTCAACTTCGGGGGCCAGACGTGTACCGATCTCAACATCGGGATGGATGGCACAGTATCGCTCGCGGTTGGCACGGTGGATGTGGGCGGTTCGCGCGCATCGCTGTCGCTGGTGGCCGCAGAGGAGCTCGGGATCGACTATTCGCAGGTCAGAACGGTGATCGCCGACACGTCCAGTCTCGGCTACAATGACATGACCGATGGCAGCCGAGGAACGTTCTCGTCGTCGATGGCCACCATTTCTGCTGCCCGCAACGCTATCAAGATTCTCCGAGAGCGGGCGGCACAGATGTGGGACATTCCGGTCGAGGACGTGACCTGGGAAAAGGGCCATGCCGTCGCCAAGGGCGAGACGCACGGAAACCTTCCGAAACTGTCTCTGAAGGAGATTGCCGCGGCATCGGGCACCACGGGCGGCCCGATTGCGGGGCACAGTGAGATCGTCGCCGACGGCGCCGGCGTATCCTTCGCCACCCATATCTGCGATATCGAGGTCGACCCCGAAACCGGGGCTACCAAGGTGCTGCGCTACACCGTGGTGCAGGATGCCGGCAAAGCCGTGCATCCGACCTATGTCGAAGGACAGTACCAGGGCGGCGCTGCGCAGGGCATCGGCTGGGCACTCAACGAAGAATATATCTACGGCAACGACGGCCGGCTGCAAAATGCGGGCTTCCTCGACTACCGTATCCCGGTGTGCTCGGATCTGCCTATGATAGACACGCAGATCCTGGAGATTCCGAATCCCAACCACCCCTATGGGGTTAGGGGCGTCGGGGAAACGTCCATCGTCCCTCCGCTTGCAGCGGTGGCCAATGCCGTGTCGAATGCGGTCGGCGTGCGGATGCTGCATATTCCCATGTCGCCGCCGCGGATCCTGGCAGCGCTTGAAGCGTAAGGAGGACCGATGGTAGAGGTCACGCTCTGGGGCTCTCTCGCCGCGGCAGCTGAGGGCAACAGCAAGATCGAGATCGAGGCAAAGAATATCAGGGAACTGTTCGCGAGGTTGAGCGAACGGTTCCCTCGGCTCGAGCCGCTCATGGCACGAGGGATCGCAGTCGCAATTGACGGAACGATTTATCGGGACACCTGGTCGAAGGAACTGCCGACGGGCGCGGAAATCTATTTGCTGCCGAGGCTGGCAGGCGGTTGAAGGCGGTCGCGAGAGCGCCCGCGTAGACGCACTGTTTCGACGAGGCAATGCACATCTCACCTTGATCGTCGTCCTGCAGCAAAGACTTGGAAATCGCATTCGCCCAGCGCAGTTAACCAGACCCGTCTCCCTATAGTCAAACTGCGCGTGTGACGCATGGAATAGGGTCGCCCGGGGGTCGATTCGTACGCTGGGCTGTGGGTTCGTCGATGCTCTTCCAGGATCGTCGATTGCTCTCAGCAGTGACGGCTGCATGCGCGCTTATAGAAGTAATGACGAAACAAAATCAGGAGCAGTTCTGGCGGCTTTGACTTATCCAGTTGGTTTGACCAAACGACCGCAGGCCGCAGAAACGACAAGGTCAGATTATGTTCGATCGGGGCTTAACCAGTCATTTCGACGAGCTGGACATTTTCGTTTCGCGGAAGGTGAACGATCCAGACAGCATCCAGTCGCTCATCAACAAAACGGGACGCGCGATCGTTCCAAAGCGACTTTTCGAAAGGCCGCATCCGCACTTCCTTCGATGGCACCGGGATAACTGCTTTAAGCATTGAGTGCCGCGGTAGGTCCACAGCGGTAGGATAACACATTGCAAGGCTGTCTCGAGAACGCGCTTAGCATGGCGGAAGCGCAGATGAACGTGGTTATGACCGGCTCGGAGTTCCTGACCGTGTTTGCCGCCGCCTCGACAGCGCCATTCCATGCGGAAGAAGGGGCCTTAGCCGGATCAACGAAGCAGCCATCTGCGGCAATCGTAGCTCTTCGCATCCATTTGTAACGTTTGATGTTGCAAAAGGGGCTGCACGCCCTATACTCTCGACCCGAACGAAATTCAGAGCGAGACAGTGGTATGGAGCTTGTTGTGGACGCGGCAATCGTCGGCGCGGGCGTCGCGGGTCTAAGCACCGCTTTGTTCCTCGGCAGAGCAGATCGGTCGGCCATCGTATTCGACGGAGGCACAACCCGCATCGAAAGCGTTGAGGAAGTCCGCGAATACCTCGGCTTCGATGGGTTGCCGCCCCAGGAACTTCTTTCCCGAGCGCGCGCCGAGGTTCACAGATATGGGGTCGAGATCAAACGCCAGCGGGTAACGTCGGTGACGCCACGTGCCGACGGCCTTTTCGAGGTGCATCACGGCCATTCGGTAACGATGGCTCGTACTGTTGTTCTTGCAACCGGGCTGATCGACAAGCTGCCGCCGCTTTCAGGAGTGTCTAAGGCCTGGGGCCGAGATCTTCGCGTCTGTCCATGCTTCGACGGCTATGAGGTGCGAGGGAAGCGCTTCGTGGTCTTCGGAGTGCCGAAGAGGCTGGTCCACATGGCGTCATGGGTTTGGATGTGGTCTCGCGATGTGACGGTGGTTTCGGAGCATGCGTTCACCGACGCCGAGCTCGACCGCCTGCGGCTTCTGGATATCGACGTGATAGCCGACGAGGTGACGGGACTGGTTCACAGCGGCGAGCGGCTTGAAGCGCTCTCGACACGCGGGGGCAAATCGATCGCTTGCGGCGCCGCGTGGATTGCCGCTGACATGGTAGCGGCCTCCGATCTCGCCGCGAGCTTGTGCGATGTCGATGACATGGGATTGGCGCGGATCGACAGCGCCGGACGGACAAGCAGAGCGGGGGTTTTTGCTGTCGGGAACGCTGCCGATCCCGCCGCCCACCTCGCTCACGCATCCGCGGCTGGCACAAATGTTGGTCCGCATGTCGTCATGTATCTGCTGGAGAGAGAAATAGAGCGACGAACGACCAATCAGTAGGAACGCCGATTTTGGGTGACATTTCACAGAGAGTGACATGAGAACCGACAGCCGCTTGTCCCGCATGCTCCACGTCCTGCTGCACATGGCCCGCCATGATGGTCCCTATACGTCCGAGCAGATCGCGGGAATGCTTCAGACGAACGCTGTTGTCGTTCGTCGGACCATGGCCGGCTTGCGCGCCAATGGCTACGTTCGGTCTGTCACAGGACAGGGGGGCGGCTGGACGATTGCCTGTGATCTCAACAGAACGACCTTGCTGGACATTCATCGGGCGGTCGGCGGCCATCATCTCTTCGCGATTGGCCTCGACAACGCCAATCCATCCTGTGCAGTCGAACGGGTCGTCAACAGCGCAGTCGCGGATGCGCTGGATCGAGCCGAACGGCTGCTGATCGGTAGATTGGCTGAGGTCACACTCGCCGAGTTAGCGGAACAGTTCGATGCCATCTGCCTAGCCGAACTCCAACAGTAACGCCGATCGGTGCTGCCATCGAATGAACGCAACAAGCTCAAGCAGAAGGATTGTCACGCCCATGCTTCGTTCATGACCGCGAAGCCGACGGTCCGCTGTGTGCCCGCGTCGGCCGGTCGCGAATGACCGACATGAAGGCGCATTGCCGCCCGGCAGCATTGGCAATCGGTCGGTGGTGTTTCTGATCGCATTTCTGCTAAAGCTGGGAAGCAAATCGCCCGCGATGTCACCAACTGCCGAAGTGTGAAGGGCGCAACGGGCTGATGGGCCTCTCGCTCATCGGGCCTCTTGTCTGGAAGAAGGAGCGCGAGGATGAGCACCGACCGGGAGACCGTGTGGTCCTATGATACGGTCGCGGCGGAGTACGCTGCTGAGGCCGCGGTGATGCCCGAATGGGTTGCGACAGAGATGGATGCGTTCGTGACCGAGCTGGGCGGCTCGGGCAGGGTGCTGGAGATCGGAAGCGGTGGCGGGCGAGATGCACTTGAGCTTGAGAAGCGGGGAATTAGCGTCCGGCGCACCGACATTTCAAAGGGTTTCGTCGAACTGCTTCGCGAAAGTGGCTTCGAGGCCGACCTGTTGGACCCGCTGACCGAAGACTTGGTCGACCCGCAGCGTCCCGGCACGTCGTACGACGGGGTCTGGGCCTGTGCCTGCCTGATTCATGTCGCGCGCGAGGATTTCGGCACGGTACTTGCGCGGCTTGCCGAGGCAACCCGGACCGGTGGCCGACTGCACGCCTCGGTTAGAGAGGGCGAAGGCGAGGATGTGTCCACACACGGCAGTGCTGCAGCACCTCGGCGCTACGTGGAGACCTACTGGCGCGAGCCTACCCTGCGGTCCGCACTCACAGACGCCGGCTGGATTGTCAGCGAGATACGTCGATGCGTCGGAGAGCCTCATGATCGGTGGCTGAGCGTTCGGGCGACTCGGGCGTGACGCACACAGAACTTGCGGGAATTGGTTGTGGCGCGACTATGAACTCTAGGTGGTCACCGGAATGCCGGCTTCCGGGCGAAGGCAAAGATCGCCTCTATGGCCGACATGAAGGCGCAAAGCGGACATTCGATATGCCGCTGGCGAAAGTCAACAGCGAGCAGGACTCCCGTCCAGGCTTCGCGGCGAAAACGCAGAAAGGGCCAAGGTAGCCGTCCTCACGAGCCCTGAAACGGGTTGCGCGTATGTTCACGTTCTGGGCCAAAGTCATCGCACACCCGGAACTGACGCTCACCCGGGCCGACGGCTTTCGGGAACGACTTGGGATAAAGCCGCCAGTGTAAAGGCCACTTCGCCGGGGGATGTCTCTAAGGCTATCTGCTTGCAGGCACTTGTCCACTGCAAGCGCCGCCGGCGATCTACTGCGCGTCAGTCGCGCGATATGGACAGCCCCGCTAAAAGTGGGGCGTAAGCGGTGAGTCTGCGGAATACGAACTCGGTGAGGAGCCGCACGCGCTTCGTCTTGCGGGTCTCTCCCTGAGTGAGAACCCAGACCGGTCCATACAGGTGTAGATTGGTACCTGGCACCCTCTCCAATAGGGGATCGGTATCTCCGACGAAACACGGGAGCGCCGTGATGCCTATACCTTGCCGGACCGCCGCGATCTGGGCTTCGAAATCCATTGTTCGGAACGGCGTCCCAGTCGTGCGACGTTCTCCCTCGCGGGTCCAGTCCGGTACTCCATGACCGCTTATGGCGATCCACCTAGGATCCGGCCCGCCCGCCTGCCACTCGGCCAGTTTATCGCCGGACATGTAGAAGCCGCCGTACAGCTCCGGTCCCTTCAGACCGTGAAGATTGAGCGGCAGGGCTTCGCGGTCATAGACGACGCGGATCGCCACGTCGGCTTCTCTGTTGGTCAGATTTGCCAGTTCGCCGGACGACAGGATTTCCATCTCGATACCCGGATGCAGGCCTACGAACTCCGCGAAGTCCGGCATTAGCAGGTGTGCTGCGAGGGGCGCCGGCAGCGTCACCCGCAGAAGCCCGCCCACGCTTTGATCGCGCCCCAAGACGCGCGTTTCCAGTTGGTGCGATGACGCTTGCATCTGGTCCGCGAACTCGAGGACCTCCTCGCCCGCAGCTGTTAAGCGGTAGCCCGAAGGCAGCTTTTCGAACATCTGCGCCCCAAGGCGGTCCTCGAGTTGGGCGATGCGTCGCAGCACGGTCGCGTGGTTCACTCCGAGACGTTTGGCGGCGGCCCGCACTGAACCTCCTTGCGCGGCGGCGAGAAAGTAACGAACGTCATCCCAGTCGATCATGGTGCATCCCCGCGCCGCGCAGTGTGGCCTCCGAAGCTCGTTCTAACATACAGAGCCCGAGTTTGCGCGAAGATTGTGGCGCTTGATTACCGGTATGGATCGTTTTCGCACCACCGATGCGCGCGATTGCTCACTATCCCGCTGACTTCGGCAGGGCCATGTTGAGGTTCTCGGGAAGACCTCCCGTACAGCCAAAGACCAGAGATAGCGAAACGAAGGATACACGAAATGACCAGATTGAACGGAAAGACCGCCGTGATCACGGGTGGCGCCACCGGCATCGGCCTTGCCGCTGCAAAGCGCTTCATCGAGGAGGGCGCTTTCGTCTTCATCTTCGGCCGTCGGCAGGATGCGCTCGACACCGCCCTCATCGAGCTCGGGTCCAATGCACGCGCGGTGCAGGGCTCGGTCTCCGATGAGGCCGATCTCGACAAGCTTTATGCGGCGGTGAAGACCGAGCGCGGAACCCTTGAAATCGTTTTTGCGAACGCCGGGGTAGGAAGCCAGCTCAAGCTCGGCGAGATCACCGCCGAGCACATCGACGAAACCTTCGACGTCAATGTGAAGGGTACGATCTTCACGGTCCAGAAGGCGCTGCCGCTGATGGGCGAAGGCGGCACGATCATCCTGACCGGATCGAGCGCCGGCACCACGGGTGCCCCGGCGTTCACCGCCTACAGCGCAAGCAAGGCGGCCGTGCGCAACCTCGCACGAAGCTGGGCAGAGGACCTCAAGGGCACCGGCATCCGGGTAAACGTCCTGTCGCCCGGGGCCATCGCGACCGAACTCGCGACCGAAGCGCTCGGAGAGGCCGGCTTGAAGGCTTACGGCTCAATGACTGCGTTTCAGCGCATGGGCGATCCGGCAGAGCTCGGGGCGGTGGCGGCCTTCCTTGCCTCGTCGGACAGCAGCTTCATGACCGCCAGCGAGGTAGCCGTAGACGGCGGCCTGGCCCAACTCTGACCTGCTACGCCTGGACGGGTTCCATTCGATATTCGGCGCTCGCCCGGGCGTGGTAAACAAAGGAAAATAAACATGAGCTACGCAACTATCGGCTTCGGCAACATCGGCAAAGCCCTGGCCAAGGCGTTTGCACGCAAGGGCATCGCGGTGTCCGTGGCAACCACGCGCGACCCGGAAAGCTTTGCAGTCGATGCGGCGCGATTGGGCCCACGATCATTCCCAAGAATCTGGCGGAGGCAGTCAAAGCGGACATCATCTTTCGGGCAGTTCGTTTCGAGTCGCACCTCGATGTCGCGAACGCGCTGCCCACCCGGCAGGGGAAGAGCATCGTCGATGTGACCAATGCCTATGGCGTGCCCCCTGAGGAACTGGGCGGACAGCCGTCTTCGAAGTTCATAGCGCAGGCTTTCTCTGGTGCAAGACTGGTCAAGGGCTTCAACCATCTTATCGCTGCCACCCTCGACCAGGATCCAGCCGTAAAGGGTGGCAGGAGAGTCGTATTCCTGGCGAGCGATGATGACGACGCTGCGGCGCACATTGGTACGCTCGCGGAAAATCTCGGTCTCTCGCCGATCAGGCTAGGCGGGCTGTCGGAAGGTGGGCTGCTCGTCCAGGCGCGCGGAAACAGCTGGGGTCATCTGATCTTCAAGGGCTTGGTCAAATTCGACTGACGAACATATGCCCGCCGGCATGGCGACGGTGCACGGATCGGATCGAGCGCGATCCGATCCGTGCGAAAAGGAGAAACTCCCGTGAGTATTGAGCAGAACATCCAGACCGCAAAGGACCTCTTCGCCGCGATCGGCCAGGATGAAGTGCTCCGCCTCTAGTCAGCAGTCGAGCGCGGCAGATGCCGATCCGGCTCAACATGCCGCCTTCTTTACATCTTTGCTCGACGGTTTGTCAGGATGGCGCCCGTGATGATGTGAAAGAGGTGATCTGCCCGCGGCGCGAATGAGGGTTGATCGACCGCCCAGCCGAGAGCCGTCATCAGGGCGAACAGATCATCCCCATTCATGTCGGGCCGCGCCGCGCCTTCGGCCTGAGCACGGAGCAGCAGTCGCGCGCTCGCCGAGTGCACCGCAGCGCATGAAGCATAAAGAGCGGAGTCCGGGTTCGTGTGGGCCGCTGCCATCATGGCGACGACGCCCCTATAGCTTTGGGCGAACGCCAACCATTCCTGGAACCAGGAGATGAGCGCTTCGTCAGGCGAATCCGAGGTTTTGAGTTCATCTGCCTTCTGCGTCAGTGCGTCCAGATTCGTACACAGCAACGCTTCGAACAGGGCTTCT
This sequence comes from Ensifer sp. R1-3, assembly GCF_056739175.1. Classification (NCBI taxonomy): domain Bacteria; kingdom Pseudomonadati; phylum Pseudomonadota; class Alphaproteobacteria; order Hyphomicrobiales; family Rhizobiaceae; genus Ensifer; species Ensifer sp. R1-3. The sequence goes on along the minus strand of NZ_CP096517.1, from coordinate 983,412 downwards.
CGTGTCGGGAAGTGACGCAGCAGCGTGGCTAACCCGACGTCAGCCCGGCGGGCGATATCGCGCATCGACGCGTCGGCGCCGTGTTGGGTGACGACCTCACGCGCGACCGCGAGGATATGGCTGTAATTTTTTTTTGCGTCGGCTCGCATGAGATGCCTTGATAAACGGATCAGTGATCCGTATATGTGGATCGATGATCCGGTTAATAAGCGGATCGGTGAACCACTAAATAGAGTGCGTCTGCGCAAATGGCAACAAAGGCGCTGCCGGTCCCGCAAGGAAAATGAACATGAGCACCATCAGCATCATCGGCTCAGGCGGCATGGCCGCAGCGATCGGCGGCCTCGCCGCCAAGGCCGGACATGCCGTCGAGGTGATGAGTCGCGACGCCGCCAAGGCACGGGCGCTGGCCGCAGGTTGGAGCCGGCGCGACGACAGGGACTTTCGGCGCCGCTCCGGTCGGGGACATTGTCATTCTGGCGGTTCCTTATTCGGCCGTTCTGACGTGGTGAAGCAGTACGGCGAAAAGCTGGCAGGCAAGCTCATCATCGACATCACCAACCCCATCAAATCCGACTTCACGGGTTTCTTGACCCCTGAAGAGAGTTCCGGTGCGCAGGAGATCGCCAAGGTTGCTCCTGCCAATGCCACTATCGTCAAGGCGTTCAACACCCAAAACGCCCAGGTCTTGGCTGCCGGTCTGGTCGGGGGCGATCCATTGGACGTGTTCATCGCCGGGGACGACTCTCAGGCGAAGCTGTGTGTCTCGGCGTTCATCGACAGCCTCGGACTACGTCCGATGGATACCGGACGGCTGACTATGGCGCGGACGCTGGAGCACGCCTGCATGCTGTGGCTGGGCCTCATGGCCCACTCCATCAAACACACCAACTTCTCGATCCGCGCCAGCCTCTTTGGCTGAACCCGCGACGTCTCGCATCACATTACCCAAGGAGCAGCAGCATGCGCGTTTTAGTTACTGGCGGGACCGGCCATATCGGTTCGTATATCATCCACGAGCTCATCGCGGCCGGACATGAGGTCATTGGCCTGGCCCGGTCGGACACGTCCGCGACTGCGGTGTCGGCGCTCGGCGCCAAGGTACGACGCGGGGATATCACTGACCTCGACGGGCTCAAGGCCGCGGCGACGGAGTCCGACGGCGTCATCCACGTCGCGCACCGGCAGGACCTGCTGCCCTCTGGCGGGATCGACGCCGTGGCCGCCGCGGAGTTCCAGATCATGCTCGCCTACGGCGAGGCGCTGGCGGGGACCGGAAAGCCGCTCGTCGTCTCGGGGAGCATCGGCTCGCCGGGCTGGGAAAGCCTGGGTCGCCCAGCCACCGAGGAAGATCCGGCTCTTCCCGGCGGCGATGCATACAAGGGTACACTGCGGGTTCGTAACGCGGTGGAACTCGCCGTGATCGGCTTAGCGGGACGGGGCGTGCGGTCTTCGGTCGTCCGAATTCCTCCCATCGCGCACAGCACGACCGATGCCGGCTTCCTCCAGCTGCTGATCGGTCTCGCGAGGGAGAAGGGCGTTATCGGTTACCCCGGAGACGGCGCGAACCTCTGGCCGGCTGTGCACGCCCGGGACCTGGCCTCCCTCTTCCGACTGGCGCTTGAGAAGGGGCCGGCTGGCAAATATTGGCACGGGATTGAGGGCGACGGCATCCGGTTCCGCGAGATCGCCGAGGCTTTGGGCAGCCGTATGGGCGTGCCCGCCGTGCCCGTCCCCGCGGACGTCCTGATGTTGCCGGCCTTCTTCGGCTTTCTCGCGAATCTGGTCACGCTGGACCTTCCGGCGTCCAACGCCATCACCCGCCAGACTCTCGGCTGGGACCCAGTTCAGCCGGGCCTGATCGAGGACCTCGACAACGGCCATTACTTCCCGGCGGGCCGTATCGCGATCCCGTAATTCGTCAAACCAATAGACGGATCCTCCGCCTAGAGACCACATCTCAATAGGAGACTGCACATGAGCATTATCAGCATCATTGGCTCTGGAGCTATGGCCACGGCGATTGCCGGCCGTGTCGCCAAGGCTGGATACACTGTCGAGGTGGTCGGCCGCGACCCCGCCAAGGCGCGGGCGCTCGCCGAGCAACTTGGAGCCGGAGCGATCACAGGGACGTACGCCGCCGTCCCCGCGGGCAACATCGTCATCCTCGCCGTGCCGTACAGCGGCGCAGCGGCGGCGGTGGCCGACTTTGGGAAAGCGCTCGATGGCAAGGTGATCGTCGACATCGCCAACCCGGTTGCCCCCGACCTCTCTGGCCTCGTCACGCCCCACGGCAGTTCCGGCGCGCAGGAGACCGCGAAGGGCCTCCCCGCCGGCGCGCATGTCGTTAAGGCGTTCAACACGATCTTTGGTCACGTGCTTGCGAAGGATGGACGCCTCGACGCGTTCATCGCAGCCGACGATGCGGAGGCGAAAGAGAGCGTCTCGACGTTCCTCGAGAGTCTCGGGCTGCGTCCGCTCGACGTCGGTGGCTTGCACATGGCCCAGACGCTTGAGGCGCTCGGTTTGATGATGATTGGCCTCGCCAAAAACGGCGCCGGCACTTGGGATTTCGCCATGAACGTCGATATCGGCTGAACGACCGACACCACGTCCTCCGCGGCAAATCCACGTGGCAGGCAATCGCTGGCAGATCTAGGGACGAGTCAAGAGAGTTCGCAGGACCGACAGCATGGTGGCGGTATTTCAGGCGCATGGAGCTCCGACCAACGAACGGCAGGTATTGCGATTGCGGCTGGACAGGTTGAACGTCGGCCTTAAGGGCGCAAAGCGGCCACCAATGACTCCGCCCTTGAGACTTCTGCACGGTCGAAGAGAGCCGTTCTTCACGAGCCCTGTACCACTTGTCGCGGTGCCTCGGACGCATCCGCGGCAGCGACATCCGATCCGTGCAAGTGCGGGCGGCATGCCACCGCACAGTTTTTGGATCACAAGACCTCGACAGCGTCATCCGCTATTGTCGACCTCGGCGCCTCGGCCTCCTTGATCAACCACTCCACGAACCGAGCAAGAGCAGGTCTCTCCGTTGCTTGTGGCAGGGTCACGACATAATAGGCAAATTCCGTCGGCCATGGACGTTCGAGCGCCACTGACAACCTCCCTGAAGCCACCTCCTCGCGAGCGTAGATATCTCTGACAAGCGCGATCCCTTGCCCTGCTTCAGCCGCTCGTATGAGGAGGAAATCTTCGTCGAAGGCTTGTCCGCGCTCGATTCTCGGATCGCCGTCGACACCAAATGCCTTGAGCCACAAACGCCAGTCAGAGCGATCGGAGTCCTGCAGCAACGGGTACGCAAGGCAATCACCGGGCTCATTGATCTCAGGACCCTCGGCGAGCAAGCGCGGGCTTGCGACGGGGATCAACTCAGGCGCCATCAGATGAATTGCCTCGAGACCGGGGTAATCGCCCAGCCCGTGACGGATCGCAACATCGACGCGTCGTTTCTGTAAGTCGACAAGGGCCGACGAGGCTTCCACTCGAACCTCGATCTCCGGATGAAGTGTTGTGAAGTGACCGAGCCGCGGCACCAACCATGAAGCGGCAAAAGAAGGGACTGTACAAACCGTCACAGACTGGGCGGCGCAACTTGCTTCGAGTGCGTCGAGCCCGCTTTCGATCTGGTCGAAGGCTCGAAGGATTGACAAATGGACCTTCGCTCCGACCTCGGTCAGCTCGACGCCGTACCGAGTCCGGGAAAAGAGGGATGCGGCGATTCGCTCTTCCAACAGACGTAGCTGCTGACTGACGGCACCGGAGGTGACCCCCATAGCCTCGGCGGCACGCTTTATGCTGCCGTGCCGCCCGGTTTCGGCAAACGCCCTCAAGGCGAGAAGGGGAAGTACTCGACCCATCGATTTTTCCCGTTCAAGAGTTTAGGTGAACTCAACATAGTTTCGGGCTTTTCCATTGGCTACCGAAAGTTTGTGACGGTGCTTATTATAGATCAATATTGGGGCCTGTTCTGGTGGTCGAGGGAAACAAAGACCGGTTGTGGCTGCCACCAAGAACTTAGCGTACCTAAATTTAAGATTAGAAACGATCGTTTCCCGGCGCAGGGTTCATTCCCTAAATTCCGTTCAGGGCGAGGTTCGTTAGTGAGGCGATTTCGGATCAAGGCAACCGTCATCGTTTCGGGGGCCGCTGCACTTGATCGCTATTTGCCTCAACCAGGCGCGGTGATGTTGAGGGCGGATCCCCCGACTGCTCGCGGACCTAAATGCCCCGAACTGTCGAATGAAGGAGTGACCTTGTGAATATCGTACCTTCGAGCACTCATCCAGCAGCCGCGACCTCCGGCGCCTCATACGAAGCGTTCGCCAACCACCCCGGGTACCGGCGCATGTTTGCGCCTGATCGCCTGACGATTGGCATTTTTCTGCCGCTGCGTTTTTTCCAGGGAGATATGACCGTTTTACAGGGACAGTCCGAACTTGTCGCCGAAATCGATCGGTTCGGCTTTTCCGCGGTGTGGGTGCGGGACGTGCCTTTGTTTGACCCCGCGTTCGGCGACGCAGGACAGTTGTTCGATCCGTTCACCTATCTGTCTTATCTGGCCGCCCGCACGCAAAAGGTTGCACTTGCTACGGGCAGCGCGATCTTCACGTTGCGGCACCCTATCGATCTCGCCAAGGCGGCCACCACAATCGACCATCTCTCCGGCGGACGCCTTGTCCTCGGGATCGCGTCCGGCGATCGCCCCGTCGAGTTCCCCGCCTATGGTATAGATATGGAGAGCAGAGGCGAGCGGTTTGCGGAAGCTGTCAGCTATTTCCGCCATCTCACCGCACCGGGCCGGCCACAGATCTCGTCCAGGCTTGGGGCCCTGAACGGAGCGGACTTTTTACCGAAGCCGGCGGCCGGCCGAATTCCTCTGATTGTGACAGGCTCCAGCCGCCAGGACCGAACCTGGTTGGCCGAAAACGCCGACGGGTGGCTCACCTATCCTCAGGCGACCCATACGGCCGAAGGGCCGCAAAGGTTGGCAAATATCATTCAAGATTGGCGTACAAAGATACCGGATGGCGGGTTTCGTCCGCACATGACGAATGATTGGCTTGATTTGGTGGACGACCCCGACTTTCCACGCACCCCGCTGCGTGGAGGCTTTGTCCTCAAGACAGGTCGCAAAGGTCTCATCGATCTCTTGAGCGAATGGAAGAAAGCTGGTGTCAACCACGCGGCGCTCGGCATCCAGTTCTCAGAACGACCGGCCAAGGAAATCATTCAAGAGCTCGCTGAAGAGATCCTTCCGTTGTTTCCGTCGCTGGAGGGGCCAGAGCCGCTTTCCGCAAAATGGTGAGCGGCGCCGAACGAGCCGGACTTCCTGTTCCCGCCCTCAAAGAGCTCTTTGCTCACATACCGACTTCTGTCGCTGTGATCACCATCGCAAGTGGGGCTGGACGGTATGGCGTGACAGTCGGCACGCTTAGTGTTCTTTCGCTCGAACCCGCTTTGGTGGCGTTTGCCTTGAAGGCGGACTCCGGCTTGTTACCGCATCTACACACCGGTAGGGCCGCTGGGATCAATGTTCTCGCTGACGGCCAATCAGACGTGGCTTTGCGGTTTGCCACCGCGTCGATCGACCGCTTCAACAGCACACGGTGGTGCGAGGAACATTCTTTGCCTCGCATCGATGATGGCGTTGCCTGGCTTGCAGTACGGGTCGAGGACCGATTTGTTTTGGGCGATCACACCCTGGTTACGGCCCGGGTCGAACACGGAGAGACCAGCCGGCTCACTCCATTGCTGCACTGGCGGCGGGATTTCCACTCGCCCAACCCGATCGCCTCTGCGGTCTGAACCATGAGGAGAATCTCGTCATTTCCACTTCTATCAACCGCCCGGCGGCTGGAAAGCAATCGGGTAGAGGACTGGTCGAAGCGCTTGGACGGAGGGCTCTGAGAACTGAACACATTTCGAACCACAACTTGGACAATCGGGCGAATTCCAGTCGTCTACGAGGGCGCCGCTCGAGTCAGCCGTTGCCAGCCGGTTCATAGGTTCGGCTGCGAAGCGTGCAGCGAATGGTGTTCCTGATGAAAGATCGCATAATGCATCACCTGGGTCGGCCCAGCTTATGAACGAGCAGCGTTAGTGCCCGCGCCGTCACTGAGAATGTCCATATAGGCGCGATAAACGAACACCCGGCCACGGCGCCGTCCCGTGGCTTCCTCGACGATGCCGAGTCTCTGTAGTTGGTCTAGTGCAGCGTTCACGGTCGGCACTGTCAGAGCGCTTCGCTTCGCCGCGGACGCTGCGGTCAGATAGGGGCTCGTGCGCATGATATCGTGAATCTGAAGGACCGATCCGGTGCGCTCGGATTCTCTCACAATCCGTTCCCTGTTGTCGTCAAACAGTCGTGCAATACGGTTGGCCGTCTCAAAAGCTTGATCCGCTGTTTCGGCCACGCCGTCCAGGAGAAACTCTAGCCAGGCTTACCACGTTCCATATTCTCGGACTTCCTGCAGAAGCCGGTAGTAATCGGGCCGTCGCGATTTGCATAGAGGCTGAGATAGAGCAGAGGTTGTCGAAGCACGCCGGTCGCGCAAAGAAACGTGTGATCAAAAGTCGACCGAGGCGACCATTTCCATCTAGGAAAGGATGAATGGTTTCAAACTGGACATGGATAAGGCCGGCCTTAACCAGCGGCGGAATGCTTGGCGTGTCCTGAAAGTCGGTTCCGCGCCAGAAGGGGAATCTCTTCGTTAGCTGCATTGCACGCATGGACTCCCGATTCAGGCTTTGGCGGAAAGGCAGAGAAGGTAAGGGGCCTGTTCTTCACGAGCCCTGTGCACGGCTTGTTGCGAGGATATTCATGTTCTGGGCTAGAACGATCGCATAATGTTTCGTTGGGAACGACAGGGATTGCCGCTAACAGCGCCTCCGATTGGAACTGCGCGGCGGCCAGTAAGCTATCGATTTCACCGGGCGGCGACATTGTTGGGGAATGCGTGCCGCCGAGAACCTTTCGACAACGCCGCACCAATTGCCCCCGATTGTCGCATATTCTACCTTCCCTTGCAGGATTACCAGCATGGTGAGAAGCTCCAGTCGGTGCCGATTCCTCGGGGAGGCAAGGATGCGGAAGAAGGGCAGTCGCAACGGTGTCACGGCACTCGCGGTGGCCGGCACGAATGTCGTTGTTCTCGGTTGGGACATGAGCGAGGAGGATATCCGCACGCGCGGTATCTTAGGTTTTGCCATCCAACGCACCCGACATGAGGATGGCGAGAAAATATGGCTGTCAGGTCTGAAAACGTTCGAGAGCGTCGACCCGCATCCGGATCCGGGAGTTCCGGTGTCGTCGTTCCGGCATCCATTGCAGACGTTTCAGTGGTCCGACTACACACCGTCACCCTGGAAAAAATACACGTATAGAATCGTAGCAATGGGGGGTCAGCCGGGTGCCTTGGTCGAGGCCGCAGACGTTTCCCTCGAGGTGACGACAGAACGTATTGACCAAGGCAAGCACGCGATCTTTTTTAACCGCGGAGCAATCGCGTCGCAGGAATATGCCCGGCGCTTCCAAAACCTCCCGCCCAATGAAGTGGGCCAGGCAGCTTACGATTGGCTATCGCGTGGTTTGGTTGAGGGGCTCGAGGCGTTCCTGAGTCAGGCAGGCCAAGGAGATGAGCTCTATGGCGCCATCTTTGAATTCGAGAACAAACGAATTCATGTCGCGACTAGGGCAGCCCATGATCGTGGCGCCAAGATCAAAATCCTTTACGACGGCGACAGCCAGCGCGAGGGCAACGAAAATGCGCTGAAGGGCTCAGGGATCGCGGGTCTCACCAAAGCTCGCACCCGATCCGGGCAGTTCGCGCACAATCAGTTCTTCGTGCTCCGGCGAGCTGGAAAATTCTCCGAAGTGTGGACCGGCTCGACCAACCTCAGCGACAATGGAATTTTTGGTCATTCGAACAATGCACATATCATTCGAGACCAGAAGATCGCAGAAGCCTATTTCGCGTATTGGGAAGTCCTAAATAAGGACAAGACAGTTCGGCCGACCGCAACGGCCTCCACAGCGATTTCGCCAACCCCACCGCAGCAGATAAACACGTCAGGCGACACCGTCGCCGTCTTCTCCCCACGGACCGACCTTGCCGCTCTCGACTGGTATGCGCAGCTTGCCGGAAATGCCGAGCGGGCTCTTTTCACCACCTTCGCATTCGGCATGAACAGCCGGTTCGTAACCGTCTATGACCAGACGGACGACGTATTGCGCTTCGCCCTCATGGAGAAAAAAGGCAATGGCAGGAACTATAAGGTCCAAGCGGCCGAGGTGGATCGGATCCGGAAGCGACCGAACACCACAGTTGCGGTTGGCAACAACATCACAACCAACGCATTCGATCGCTGGTTAAAGGAAATCGATCGGGTCCAGGACGATGTACACGTTCGGTTCGTTCATACGAAATACATGCTGATCGACCCCCTTGGGTCTAAGCCGATCGTCATTGTCGGATCTGCGAACTTCTCCAAGGCATCGACCGACACGAATGATGAGAATATGCTGGTCATTGAAGACAACGACGCCGTCTCCGACATTTACCTCGGTGAGTTCATGCGACTGTTTTCACACTATGCGTTCCGAGAGTCGCTTACCTTCGAGAAATCGAACAAGCCGGCCGACATTCTGCGGCGAAAGCATCTGAAAGAAGACCACTCCTGGATTGACGGAGATGGCGGCAATTCAGGTTACTTCGTTCAGGGCTTCGACCGCGCTCTTCGACGCCTTTATTTTTCAGGCCAGTGAAGCGGGAGAAGGAATCCGGGAGGCTGCGCACGGATAGGGGTCCTCGTCGCAAGCACCGACGTAATCTCATTTGCAGCATGGCCGTTCGGGGGGAGCAGTGGATGCTCGTTGGAGTGTTGCGCGTTCGCCGACCACAGAAAACGGCTGGTCACTACCGCACTCTTCCGGCGCCGATGAGCATGTGCTGAAGACATAGGGTTTGCCGGTTTGAGATTGATTTAGCAGCCGGTCTACTGACCAGCAGTGGCCGCAACCAGACCCGGCCTTCTCGATTAGAAAGATCGAAAGATCCCATAATGCATCGAGTGGAATGCCGGGAACGCGCCCGAACGGTGCTGAAGTTCTCAGCGCGGACGGTGAAGGAGGAACACGCCGATGAGCAGGCCGAGCCCGTAGTGCCGCCCTTCTCCCGGCTGCAAAAGGCGGTGCGACAGACTGTCCTCGCCTGCGCTGTTCTCCAAGGGAGCCGTGCCGGCTCTTCCAGTTCGAGTTCCGTCTGCCCGGTTCAGGCTCCGGTCTGCTCGTTCCAGCGGCGCTGCATCTCTTCCGGCGCCACATCCTCGATCTTCTGCGAAAGCATCCACCGATGGCCGAAAGGATCGACGACCATGGCGACGCGCTCCCCATAGCCTTGATCTGCAGCGGCACGCAAAACGACGGCCCCCGCGTCGACGGCCCGGGCAAGATCGGCATCGACCGCCAGAGTTGCGAGGTGGAAGGTCACGGGAGAGCCACCGATCGTGTCTGGGCTCAGTGCACCGAAGTCGGGATACTCGTCGGCAATCATGACGGTACTTTCGCCGATCTTGAGTTCCGCGTGGCCGATCCGACCGTCGCGCGGGTCGGTCATCCGGAAGAGCTCCTCGGCGCCAAAGGCGCGACCGTAGAAATCAATCGCTACGCGAGCATTCTTGACAATGAAGTAGGGGGTCAGGGACGAAATCGAGGTAGACATGGACGGCCTCTTGTCGCTGGCGTATAGTTACGTTACGTTACGTTTTATAAATGCATGAGTCAACAGCACATGAGCCCACCGAAACGGCGCGGAAGACCGCCAAACCAATTGGCGCAGGCGACAATCCTGAAAGCGGCGCACGACATCCTGACGGAGGACGGGTTTGGCCGTCTGACCGTCGAGGCCGTTGCCGCGAGGTCCGGTGTGGGGAAACCGACGATCTACAGGCACTGGGCGAACGCCTCCGAACTCGCCATGGCCGCCTTGATGTCCGGAGACCCGGGCATCTTCGCAGAAGGCGGAACAAGTCTGCGATCGGCCCTCGCGGGGCAGATGCGATCGCTGATCCAGGCCTTTGCGACGACCAGAGGGCGCCAAATCGCCATGACGCTCGCGGCCGCCGACCCCGAAAGCGAATTCACCAAGGCCTTCCGCAACCAAGTCATCCTCTCGAGCCGCGAGGCCGGTCGCGCCATGTTGCTCGAGGCTGCCGCCAGGGGGGAGATCACGTTGCAGCAAGACCTCGAGGTGCTGCTCGACATGATCTACGGTCCCGTCTTCTACCGGCTGCTCGTCGGGCATCGCCCACTCGACACGGGCTTCGCCGACAGCATCGTCGCGATCGCCCTGGAAGCAGTGGCAGCCAGCCCGCAAAGCTAGGAAACGAGAGCGGACCGTGATTTTCTCGATGCCATTACGCTCGGACAGGCTGTCGATATCGCTGAATATTGCATTGAGCAACTCAACCAGGTGGACGGGCGAGAGATTTTCCGCGAGGTCCGTGAAATGGACGAGGTCGGCGAACAGAACGGTACATTCGCCGTGGCTCTGGGCCGGGATGCTTTCACCGTTCAGGAGGTGTTGCGCGACATCCGCACGAACGAGCTCGCGAAGCATCTCCGCCGACTTCGCGCGCTCTTTTGAAGTTTGATGTAGTTCGCGATCGAAGATCGCGAGTAGCCGAAGAGCAAATACGTCATCACCGCGGCAACGGTGACGGTGTTCGCAATGTATGGGGACGTCCGATCCGACTGCTCCAGAGCGAGCAAGGGCGGTCGCCACACGACAGGAATTCCGCAACGCCCACACCCATGGCAAGGGCCGCGTGCGCGCGCCTTGCGGACTAGTTCACCATAAAACGCGAACTAAAGGGGAGGCTGGCGGCGCCGACTGCTTTCGGAGCTGCGGATGTCCTTCCCACCACCGCGTTAACGGAGGGGATTTCCTGCCGGACGAGCGTACACAGCGCCTCACAAATAGCGGCGGGAACGAAGGACGAGAGGACGACGGTCCTGAGTTCGATGAATTGCAGCAGCGATTGCGTCAGTTGAATGAGATTTTCAGCGCAGGCCTGCTGCCAGTCTGCAAGAGTCGCTCCCAACGGAGGCCAAGACAAATCCTGGCCCCAGAGTTTCTCCGCCATAGCGCTGTCCGCCGGCAGGCGGCGTTCCAGGGCGAGCACGCCGACATCATAGCTAAGCGGCGAATTGCCGTTGTAAATCTGGTGATTAAGGACGAGGCGGCAGTGCAGGCGGGCGCCGAGATAGAAGAACAGGAAATCCTGCAACTGCCTCGCCGTCCCGAACAGGCTTTCGCCACCGGCTGCGGCCGTGATGTCGTTCTGTACGAAGACGGGAAGACCGAACTCGGCCTCCAGATAGCGGTGCAGCACGTCGTGGTCCGGCTCGGAGCGGATTGGCGGGGTGGGAAGCGCGAGGCCGACGCCGGCGATACGGGCCTGCCGGCTTTCTGAAAGGCCGGCGACGGCCAAGCGAATTTCGAGCGCCAACGCTTCCGGCGCATCGAACGTGTCGGCCGCCTTGTGCGGCATCACGCGATGGTGCTGGACGTTGCCGATGAAATCGACGACGACGATGTGGGTGTTGTGGTATCCGACGCTCACGCCAACCGAGTAGGCTCCCTCGGAGTTCAGCATGAGAGGCGTCGTCGGCGGGCCGACGCGGCCCTTCTGTGCCTCGCCGCGCACGACGAGGCCTTCCTGTTCGAGCGAGCGCACGATCACTGAAATCGTCTGCGCCGAAAGGCCCGTCTTCTCGCCGATTTCAAGGCGGGTCGTCGCTTCGTTCTGCAGGAGCAGGGAGAGCACTAGACGCTCGTTGTAGCTGCGCACGCTCAGCGAGTTGAGGCCGCTGGCGCGGTCGGCGATGCGAAGCGGATTGGGCGGCGCGAAACGCATGTCAGGCAAGGGAGCGATCCTTCCTGGAAAGGGCGACGGTCAGGGAGAAGGAGACGGAGTTACGCATCGGGCCACCCGATCGCCAGCACTTCCTGGGCGAGAGCCTCGCCGAGCAGGCGGTGGGCATCCTCGTCGATGTGGAAGCCATCGGCCGGCGAACACTGGCAGACCGTACCGGCGTCGAAGAAATGCGCCTCCAGAGAATCCGCCATTATCTCGAACTCCAGCGCCAGCTTGCGAGATTTTTCCTGTGCGCCTGAGAAAATCGACTCCCATTCCTTGAGATCTTCCAGCATCGGCGACGGGGCGACGATCATGATTTCGGGATCGTTGCCGGTCCGGCCGGGCGAGAGTTCTCGGATATCGTGCACGAGACAGCCGATGCCCATTGCGACCTCGGACGGTGGCATGTTGAAGCGCCGCTTCAGGTCATTGGTGCCGAGCATAATGATGATAAGGTCGAGCGGTGCATGGCTCTGCAGACAGGGGCGCAGATAGGTCCGGCCGTTCTTGAGCGAACCTTCGATCGGATCGTCATGCACGGTCGTGCGTCCGCTCAGGCCTTCTTCGATAACCTGCCAGTTCGGGCCGAGTAGGCCTTGCAGAACACCGCCCCAGCGCTGTTCGCGTCGGTAGCGATCAAGCGGTCCGCGGCCAGGTATCTGGCCGTGAGTGTTGGAAAGGTGGCGTCGGCGACGTCCTTATTGGCCAAGATCTTCTCGATGGCCTTCTGGGTCTCATCAAGAATAGTTGCGGACCAGCGGAGTCGAAAGAATTCCGCTTCGCAAGGGTCAGCAGCAGGTTTCGCTTTAGTGCACTTGCGAGTGTGCAGGCGTCGACGAAGGCGGTGAATCGATTAGCGAACAAGCTTACAGATGCTCCGCGTCCAACTCGGCAAGATCTGCAAGGGCCTTACTCCGCTTCTCGTCGCGTTCCTTCTTGTATTTGAACAGATGATCGGCCTGAATCCTTCGATGTCGACCAACAAGCGAGTACTCGATCTCGCCCTTATCGAGGAGGGAAACCAGGAATGGCCGCGATACATTGAGAATATCCGCCGCTTGTTGCGTCGTCAGCATCTTGCTGACGGGAACGAGCGTCACCGCGTCACCCTTGCCGATATGACGCAACAGCTCCATTAGGAGACTGGACAGCGCTGGGGTAAGGGTAATCTCCGTTGGCTGCTGCGTCTCATCGTCGAGCACGCGCAATTTTGCGTCGCCGGTAGCATGAGCCGCCAGTATCTTCCGCAGGTGGTTCGCGGCAGCTTTTTCGGAGGCTGACGGCAGGCGCCCGCCCAGTTCCTGGGCTGCTGCTGGAACTGTCATTTTGATAGCCCTCCATTTGGAACTCTTTTCTACCCTGTATTCGAAGCAGACGCAATAAACGAAATAAACGAAAATACCCGAAGCTCTTAGAGCCGACTCAAACCCCGGCTTTGTTGAAATCCCTGGTCTGCAGTCCGATTCCGTTCAAGGCGAGATGGATAATCAGTCCGCGTACCGATTGGTAAACCTCGGGCGATTGCGCATCGTCATTTTTCTAGGCTCCTCGTCAATCGATCGACGGGAAAGTGTTGGGCGCTGTTGTGCCCTTTGTGAGATAGAGGTGAACAATGTCTGCAAATTTGCGTCACGGTGTGCCCTAACGGCGGCCATAGCTCTCGAACGCCTCGACCAGATGATCGAAGAGTGCCGCGACGCGTGGCAGGCGACGAAGATTTTCGTGCGTGACGATCCATGTCGGCAGTTGCGGAAGTTCCACGTCCGGCAGAACGCGTTCCAGTTCGGGGTACCGCGCAGCCGCCGGAATCTGGGCGACAGCAATACCGAGGCCGGCGCGTGCGAGCGCGAGCTGTGCAGGATGGCTATCCGTCCGCGCGATCCAACTGACGGGGACGGAACCTGCGATCTGTGCGGCTACGGCGAGATCGCCGCGATTGCGGTCCGGCCCGATGAACAAATGGTCGCGGATCTCGGTCTTGGTGGCGGGGCGGCCGTAGACAGCAAGATAATCGCGATGAGCAAACAGGCCGAGCGGGATAAGCGGTACCTTCTTTGCCACCAGCGCGGACTGTTCAGGCGGATGCATCCGCACCGCGACATCGACCTGTTGGTCGAGCAGGTCGGCGCGTGCATTGCTCAGTTCGAATTCGACGGTGAGTTGCGGATGCTTGTCGCGCAGGCTGCGAAGCATGGGCGGAAGAACCTCGATTCCCACGAATTCTGAGACGCTAAGCCTTACCCGGCCCGCCGCTGTCGCTGAGTCCGCCGACGCGGCGCGTAGCATGGCCTCCGAGGCGTGTGCCATTGCCCGGGCGGGCGTGGCCATTGCTTCGGCTGTCGGCGTGGGTACCAGTCCATGGACCGAGCGGGTGAACAGCGCCGTACCCAGCGCGGCTTCCAGCCCTTCGATGCGCGCGCGCACAGTGGGTTGAGACAGTCCCAGCCGTCGTGCGGCCGCCGACAGACTGCCGGTTTCCATCACCGCCAGAAAGGCCCGCTGATCGTCCCAGTCCACGTTCTTGCTCATAAATTTCTTATAGTCAGATGGAGGCTTATTGGCAATTTTCTTGTGATCCGATCTGACAAAAGCTCTCCTCATCGAAAGGAGATTACTCATGGTTCAGACTGTTTCCACACATGTAGGCAACCGGGCGGCCAACCGGACCGCCCTCGTTCTTGGCGCTACGGGCGGCGTTGGCGGTGCCATCGCTGCCAGGCTCATGCGCGAGGGATGGCAGGTCCGTGCCCTGTGCCGGAACGCCGATGCGGCCAGGTCCGGCTGGCGACATGATTGCCCGGCTCCGCAGTTCGTCACGGGTGACGCCATGGACGGGGCGTCCGTCGTTCGCGCGGCCACGCTGGGAGATGGCGTCGCGGCCATCGTCCATGCGGTCAACCCACCGGGTTATCGAAACTGGTCGTCGCTCGTGCTGCCGATGATCGACAATACGCTGGCGGCCGCTCGTGCGGCAGGCGGCGCCCGTATCGTGCTGCCGGGCACGGTCTATAATTACGATCCGGTGCACACGCCTGTGATCGACGAAAACACCCCGCAGAATGCACGCACCACGAAGGGCAGGATCCGCGTCGCGCTTGAGCGGAAATTGGCGGAGGCGTCCCCGGAGGTTTCCTCCCTCATTTTACGGGCGGGCGACTTCTTCGGGCCGGGAACACGGGCCAGCTGGTTCGCGCAAGCGATGGTGCAACCGGGACGGCCGGTGCGCAAGTTTACCAGCATGGCTTCGGGTGTACCCCCATGCCTATGCCTATCTGCCTGATCTTGCTGCGGCCTTCGCCGGCCTTATGGCGATTCCCGAACGATTGCGCGCCTATGAAACGGTGCAGTTCGCCGGCCATTGGGATCCAACCGGTACGCAGATGCGCGATGCGGTCCGCCGGGCCGTGGCCCAGGATGTTCCGGAACGCGCCTTCCCGTGGTGGATGATGCGTCTTGCCGCGCCCTTTGGCGGGTTTCCGAAGGAAACGCTGGAGATCGAACCGGCGTGGAAACACCCCATGCGCCTCGACAATCAACGTCTCGTTGACCTGCTGGGCGTCGAACCGCATACGCCCCTCGACCAGGCCATCGCCGCGGCGTTGACCGATATGGGCTGCCTTGCCCGATCGCAGAGCCATGCCCGCCTTCGCCATGCCTAACCTTGAAAGACGGAGATACAAGGTGAACTGGAGGACCTATGTGATCGCACAGACACCGGGCGTCGCGGCCTTCAACACGCCCTGCAATGCGGCCTAAACCGCCCCCTCTGGCGTGGCGAGGCGGTGCTGACGTTCGACCGGATCGGCGCTGACTTTGCCATGACGCCGATCTGGATCGCCCTGCTCTCGGTGCTGCTGGGCACCCCGTTCAGCAGGAAGGCACTGGCCGACGGGCGGATGATCGGCCGGGCGGGCTTCGGCCGCATCCGCTCGCAGCCATACTGCTACCCAATCTGGTCGTCCACTCCGTCCGCCATCGCCCCCTCTGCGCATGATCCTGGCTCTACCACTGGCGCTTACTCTGCCCATGCTCGGCGACGGGCTGCTCACGCCAGTCACCGCAATCGGTAGCCAGTCGGTCATCACCATCGCCTTCAGCCTCGTCATCGTGCCGCTGGTCGCCCATGCCACGATTTCCGATATTCCGGCTGCGCCCGACCTTGATAAACAAGCGAGCGCTTAGCGGGACGGCGAGTTGATGGACGGCGGGATAAAGGACTAAGAACCAAGCCCTCTACGTGAACTTCATCGCTTTCAGGCTAGCCAGCAGATAATCCACAAGGTCCTGCAGGACGGGGTCCAGCTTTTTCGCGATGGTGATGAGCGCGAGTTCCGATGCGGGTTCCGGCAGAAAGCCATCAGTCTCATGCAGCAGCCGATGTTCGGGCAGCACCGCATCGTTGGGCAGTAGGCTGATGCCAAGGCCGGAGGCGACAGCGGCCTGGACGCCCATGAGACCCTGACTGGAATAGGCGATACGCCAAGCTTTGCCGCTGCGTTCCACCGCCCGGATCACTCGCTCCCGATAGATGCAGCCTGAGGGGAAAACCGCAAGGGGAACCGGATCGTTGCCGACGGCGAGCAACGGGTCACCGATCCAGACCAGGCGTTCTTCCCATTTGGCGATGCAGGCGCCGTCCCCCGGCTCACGCTTTACAAGGGCGAGGTCGATTTCTCCTGCCTGCAAGAGCCGACGAAGCTCGAAACTCCAGCCGCTGATCGTATCGAGCCTCGTGCGCGGAGAAGCCCGTGCAAATCCAGAAAGCAGATCAATCATCCGTCGCCCAGCGAAGTCTTCGGGAACCCCAAGGCGAACAGTCTTCGGCGAGGGCATCGATCGACCGAGCGCTTCGTTTGCTTCGGCCGAAACCGACAATATCCGGCGGGCATAGCTCATCAGAAGTTCGCCCTCCTCGGTGGTGCGAACGCTCCCCGTTGCGCGGTCCCGGATAAGGAGAACATGGCCAAGGTTGGTTTCGAGCTTCTTGATCTGCTGGCTGATCGTCGATTGCGTGCGATGAACCCGTTCCGCTGCGCGCGTAAACCCACCTGTCTCCACGACAGCGGTGAAGGCGCGCAAAAGATCGAGATCAAATCCGAAAGTCATTCGGTTTTCCAATGGAGAATATGTCAACATCCAATTTCCAAATAACGGCGCTTTATGTCAATCCTGCTGCCAGTTAAACAGGAGAGCGACATGATCCGTTCTGGACGGCGGCCGGAATGGCTGACTTTTGATTGCTACGGCACTCTCATTCAGTGGGACGAAGGCTTGCTGGCGGCGATGGAGAGGATTCTTGCGGGAAAGAACCGTTCCATCGAACGCGATGACTTTATTTCCGTATACGACCGGTACGAGCATCGGTTGGAACGGGAGCGTCCGCACCGGTCGTTCAAGAATGTGAGCGCGACAGCCCTTGCGCTTGCGATGGGCGAATTCTCCCTCGAT
Organism: Ensifer sp. R1-3; assembly: GCF_056739175.1. NCBI lineage: Bacteria > Pseudomonadati > Pseudomonadota > Alphaproteobacteria > Hyphomicrobiales > Rhizobiaceae > Ensifer > Ensifer sp. R1-3. The sequence continues at coordinate 966,030 of NZ_CP096517.1, read as the reverse complement.
GTATCACCTGACGATGCAGACATCCTGACGTCGTCAATTAGCCGCATGCCGCCCTTTCCGGAGGTGGTCGCCACGCTTACCAGGCTGAAGGCGGCAGGGTTCAAGCTCGCCATTATCTCCAACACGGACGACGCGATCATCGCCGGAAACGTCGCTCAACTTGGCGGTTCGGTCGATCGGGTCATCACGGCGGAGCAGGCCGGAGCTTACAAGCCGGCAAGGCAGATATTCCAGCATGCCTGGAGAGAGTTGGGTATCGAAAAGGAGCAACTGGTCCACATTTGCGCCAGTCCGCATCTCGATCTCGCCGCAGCAAGGGAGCTTGGCTTCCGAACGATCTGGGTCGACCGCGGAACCGGGCGGAAGCCGCTTGCCGATTACGTGCCGAATGAAACGGTTGCCCGGCTTGACGAAGTTTGCGGCTTGCTGTCCGCCGCGGGCTGGATGGAATAGCGATTGTTCTTACGGAGATATATTCATGGCGCATGAACTTAAACGCGGACTGGCTGCACCGGCGATCCTGCGAAACGTCGATCTCGGCGGGGAAGAGATCTGGCAGGCGCGTGTGGATCTGGCTGCCTGTTTGCGGGCGGCGGCGCGATATGGCCTTGAGGAGGGGATCTGCAATCATTTTTCGGCGCTCGTGCCTGGGCATGCGGATGTCTTCCTTGTCAACCGGCTTGGCTGGGCTTTCGAGGAGGCGACGGCGTCCAGCCTGCTGATCTGCGGTTTCGACGGCAATGTGCTTTCCGGCGATGGCGAACCGGAGGCGACGGCCTTCTTCATTCATGCGCGTCTGCATAAGGCGGCGCCGCGTATCGGTGCGGCGTTTCATACCCATATGCCGAACGCGACGGCGCTCAGCGTGATCGAAGGAGAGCCGCTTGAATGGGCCGGGCAGACCGCGCTTAAATTTTACGGGCGCACCGTGGTTGACGAGGACTACAACGGCCTTGCGCTCGACGACCGCGAGGGAGATCGTCTGGCGAGCGTTCTTGGCGACAAGGATATTCTCTTTATGAAAAACCACGGTGTCATGGTTTGCGCGCCGAATATCGCGGAGGCGTGGGATGATCTTTATTATCTCGAGCGGGCAGCGGAAGTGCAGTTGAAGGCGATGAGCACGGGGCGGCCGCTTCTGCCGGTCGATACCGAAATTGCTGCGGCGACCGCCAGACAGATGCGGGAGGGCGATCCGGAGAGTGCGCGGCTGCATCTGGAAAGCCTCAAGCGCAGACTTGACGTTGTGGCGCCCGAATACAGACTGTAGTGTGAGAAAGGAATGGCGACGGCTCTCGGACATTGCCATTCCTATTGGTCAGGCCGTCAGCGCCTAGTCCTCGGGGCGAGGTTCCGCTTCGCCGACATCGGCGCGGGCGGCGGTCATGGGAGCCATGACGAACCGGTTGCGCAGGGTGCGCCCCGCCAGCTCGTATGGTTCGAACAGGCTGTTCATGGATTTTCTCTCATATTTACTTGGGGGGTCATTGCCGGGGATGCTCGAGTCTGCGTCTGAATTTGCTGCCAAATCGCATCGAGGAAGACTTGCGTCTTTTCTGTCGCAGACAACCAGATCTCCCGCTCGGCGGCGTCGCCGTTGCGGATCAGATCGGCGAAGTTGTCGATCATGAGGGCGTGTTGTGATCTTTCGCTCGGCGTCTCGATGAAAGCGAAGTCATTCCGCGTGGCCAGGCCGGAACGATGGATGAAACCCGTTTGAATGTCGGGATTATCGAAGCCGAAGCCGCTCTGCCAGTCGAGGACGAAATCGTCCTGCGTCAGGATGCCGGATGTGCCGGCGACGGTGAGCTCCATCACCGCCGCACCGGCTGTATAACCGACATCGAAGGTCGCGGTCTTGCCGGCGTTGAATTGCAAGACGCCGGTTGCGCGGATGACCGCGCCTGAGTGCGGGTCCCACTCGGCAAAGACCTTGATATCTTCGAGCGCGTCCGGTGCGAGGTATTCGACGACGGCCCGCATCGAATACCAGGCCATGTCGCCCGCCGCGCCCATCGGCTCGTCGCTCGGGTCAAAGCGGATGTTCTCCCGGTTGGAGAAGGGGAAATAGAACATAGTGTGCAGCGAACGCGGGGCGCCGATCAGTGCGGCCAGACGCTGGCGCATCGCGGATGTGCGCGGATGATGAACGAAGTGGGTGGCGTCCATCAGCACGAGGCCCTTTTGACGGGCGAGAGCCGACAGGCGTTTAAAAGATGCCGCCGAATGCAGCGGCTTTTCGATGAGGACATGCTTGCCGGCAGTGAGCGCACGGCTTGCGACGTCTTCCTTCGCTGACGTTGGGGTCGCGATATAAACCGCGTCGACATCATCGCGTGCGATCAACTGATCGGCACCCTCGACGGCGATGGCGCCCGGATAGTCGGCGACAAAGCTTTCGGCCTTCGCAAGTGTGCGGCTCGAAACGGCGTCTAGCCTCGCCTTCTTGGATGACTGGATTTGCGGGGCAAGGATCGTCGCAATAAAACCCGTGCCGACGATTCCGATTTTTACCTTAGTCATGGTCATGCCTTCTGTCGCCTCAGGCGATCTGTTCGAGGGGGTGGATCTCGATGTGGGCGATCGTTCCGGCGGGCAGTTGCCTGTTGAAGGCGCGGATGGCTTCGCCGGACATGTGCTGTTCCCATACCTGGCGGGAGGCCCATTCCTCGACGAAGACGTAGACGCCCTTTTGGTTGAGGTGTCGATGGAGATGATAGGAGAGGCACCCCGCCTCGGTCCCTGTGGCGACCGACAGTTCCGCCGCATATGTCTCGAATTCGTCTTCGTTGCCGGGTGTGATCATGACGCGCGCCACTACTTTAATACTATTGGTCACTTTTCTGTCCTGTCAGGCTGGTTCCCCGCTTGCGATATGGGCAGCGCCCAAGCCGCTACATGGCGGTGTGAATGATGGTGAAGCATCGTCACCGTTCCGGGAGCGGCGTTGGCCACTGGTCGGGCCGGTTTATTTCAGGCGTTTCAGCAGTTCTGTGGCAACGGCCGGGGCGGAGGCAGGGTTCTGGCCGGTGATCAGTTCGCGGTCGGTCACGACGTTTGAGGCCCACGGCGCCTCATTGCTGACGAAGTCTCCGCCGGCCGCTTCCAATGCCGTCTGCGGATAGAACTTCATCTTGCCACCGTTCAGCAAACCCTTGGCGATTTCCTCTTCCTGATTGCTGATGACGGTCATCTTGTAGCCTGCATAGATCCAGCCCTCGGCCTTCGCTGAACCGCTCGTCTCAAGCTTTGTGGTGAAGGCCGACGCATCGGGCAGGGTCGACAGGAGCGCGATCGGGCCGTGGCAGGCAAGGGCGGTTGTCTTACCCTTCGCATGGAAGTCGGCGAGTAGCTTGCCGAGTTCCGGGCTGACCAAAAGATCCTGCATCGGGGCATGGCCGCCCGGCACATAGACCGCATCGAAATGGTCGTAACCGATCTGCTCGACGCGGGCGAGGCTGACGACCGGCGAGCTGCTGTCGGATGTCAGCTTGAGCTTGTCGAGCATGGCAATGCTTTCCTGCATCGCGGCCTCGTTACCGCCGAAATACATGTTGTCCACGGAGGATTTGTCCAATGTCGGCGCCGTACCCTTCGGGGTCGCAAAGGTGATGTCGTGACCGGCCTCGGTGAGCGCCTTTACCGGCTGCATCAACTCGTTGAGGTAGAAGCCGGTCTCGAAAACCTTGCCGTCCTTGAGGTCGAGGTGATCGGAATCGGAAAGAACGACCAGCACGTTGGCGGCCTGTGCGGTAAAGGCACTTGTTCCAAGGACAACGGCGAGAGCAAAAGTGCGGATGGGTTTCATGTTTTTTCTCCAGGCGAAGGCCATTCCCAAACCGCACGGGCAGGGATGGCTGATGATCCGTTATGAGTGATGCGGGGTTATGCGGTCAGCAGGTCGCGTAGAGCTTCGCCGACGCCCGTTGCTGACTGCGGGTTCTGGCCGGTGACCAGCCTTCCATCGACGACAATCTTGGCCGCCCAATCGGCGGCCGGATGATGATGTGCACCGCGGGCGGAAAGCGTGCTGGCAAGCAGGAAGGGAACCGTCTTGTCCAGCTTGACGGCCCGTTCCTCGTCGTCGGTAAAAGCGGCGACATTCTTGCCGGCAACCAGGTGGGCGCCACTGCTCAGGGTGATGTTGACCAGTGCCGCGGGGCCGTGGCAAACGGCGGCGACGACACCACCAGCCTCATAAATGTCGCGGGCGACGCTGTTGACGGCCGGGCTTGTCGGGAAATCCCACATAGCGCCATGGCCACCGGCGAAGAAAATGGCGGAGTAGTCTTTTGGATCGACATCGGAAAGACGCGACGTGTTGCGGATGGCGTGGCGGAAGCCTTCGCTGTTCCAGTAGCGCGCATTGACAGCGTCATTGAGGTCGAGGCCGTCGACCGGCGGTTCACCACCGGCGATCGAGGCGAACTCGACCGGGATGCCGGCGGCATCGAGGACGGCGAGGGGATGGGTGACTTCGCCGAGGTAGAAGCCTGTGGATTCGCCAGTTTCGCCTTTGACGCTATGGCTGGTGAGGACGAAGAGAACCGGTTTGAGATCCTGAGTTGCGCTTGTCATGATCTGCTCCTGAAATCGGGATGAGTTGGATCGCATCGATTGCCTTGAACGTATTAAAGCTGCGAAAGTGGATAAATGGGCTTTCGAGGAATTCATTTGTTCGCAGAAGGACAGAATGGTGGCCAATAATACGCTGCCGTGCCACAGGGACGGTTCCGCTGCCCTTCTGTCTGGTTCACCCGACGCGAAATGCCTCAGAGCAGTGCCTTCCCGATCGATGCGCCACAATAAACAAACAGTGTCTGGCCGGTGATGAAACCGGCGTCCTCTGACAAGAGGAACTGGATCGCGGCTGCAATTTCGTCCGGCCTACCGAGCCGATGCATGGGAACACCCGTCAAATACTGGTATTCCCTTTCGCAGTTCGGTTCGGTCGGGACGGGCGCCACATTGACCGTAATGCCTGTTTGCGCGAGTTCGAGCGCCCACGTCCTGGTGAAGCTGACCAAGCCCCTTTGCGGCCGCATAAGCAGTTCGCTCGGCGATGCCGACGGTGAGGCTGCAGATATTAACGACACGGCTCCGTCCATTCGCTCGCATTCGGGGCAACGCTGCCTGCACGGCCCGAATGCCAGGATGTAAGTTCAGGCGAAGGATCGCATCGGGCGCGTCGAGGTCGACATCGCCAAGGGCTTGCTGGCCGCACGTGGCCGACATTGTTGACAATCCCGTCGATCCCATACCGCTTGGAAATATCGTGGAGTGCGGCTTTCCACGAGAAATGTACGTTGTTGGGTCATGATGCGTGCCTTTCGGTCTTGCTATCAAAGGTGGCGTCTGGGAGCTGACGCGGAATTTGGTCTCCACCCGACAGGGGGAAGGGCTAAAGCACTTTATTGATGCCAAAATCGAGGATAAAGCTGTCCCAAAGAAACTAACTTATTCGCTAGGGGTCAAAATGGGACGGCGGTTTGATCATCTTGGCGATGTGGAGGCATTTATCACCGTTGCCGAAAAAGGCTCGATGACTGAAGGCGCAGTCACACTGTCGACGACGCCGTCGGTCCTCAGCAGGGCGATTACCCGTCTTGAAGCCCGCCTTGGCGCGCAACTGATGCGTCGAACCACGCGACGGTTAAGCCTGACGGATGAAGGCCGCGCCTATCTGGAGCAGGCCCGAGCCGCTTTTTCGATGATCGATGATGCGGAGCGGGCGATTCAAGGCCCAACAGGAGCGTCGTTGACGGGTCATGTGCGCATAAGCGTGCCAACGACCTACGGTCACTATCGACTCCCGGCGATGCTGGACCGCTTCACGCAGATCCACCGAGAAGTCCAGGTTGAACTGAGCATCACCAACCGCAATGTCGATCTGGTGGCGGAGGGTTACGATCTGGCGATCCGCCTCGGCCCGTTTCCCGACAGCGGGCTGGTGGCGCGCAAACTGGAGGATGCTCCTTTGCGGCTGGTTGCCTCTCCGCATTATCTCGAACGGGCCGGCGTTCCGCGGAGTGTCGAAGACTTGGCGACACATCAGTGCCTGCCGTTCGTGATGCCGAGCACAGGCCGGTGCGCCCCATGGCTGTTTCGTGTCGAGGGACGTGACGTTGACTGGACGCCATCTGGTCGCATCCGGGTGTTTGACGACGTGCTGGGTGTGGTTTCGTTGGCGGAAAACGGCCTCGGCATCTGTCAGACCTACGATTTTATTGTGCGGGGCCGTATCGAACGGGGGCGTCTTGTCGATGTGCTGGAGCACGCGCGCGGCCGTTCCCGGCCTTTCTCGCTCATCTTCGCCCCACACCGCCGCCTCTCGGCGGCCACGCGGACGCTCATCGATTTCCTTGCCAGTGACGGGTTAGGCACCTGTCTGGCGCTTTCCGGGCCAGGGCGCAGGACATCCGTGAAAGTCTAGCGGCGTCTTCGCTCTGCACGGCGCGCGGCACCGTTTCCTCGGCCCTTTTGACTCCCACAGTTCCGGAGTTCGAACGACCGTAAGCCGCGTTCGCTTCGGCGCGCGAGATCGTTGATCATCGACTTCGCCGAATGGATTTCAATGAAAGATTGGCGGAGCGACAAAAAGGGCGCGGCGTTGCTCGCCAGCCCAGCAAAGAGTTTCGCCTCTACTGTCCTGGACAAGCTTTGGAAGAGGGTGACGAGGGGCGGCAATCTTGTCGATCTCGACGACGAGGCCCGCCATCAGCTGCGGATAACGGCAAAGAAACTGCGCTATGCGGCGGAGTTTTTCAGCCCTCTCTGTATGGGCAAGGCGGAAACCAAACGCCACCAGCGATTTATCACGGCGATGGAGGGACTTCAGGATCAACTCGGTAGCCTGAACGATCTTGCGACCGCTCCCGATATGCTGTCGAAGCTCGCTCTTTCGGGCGTTCCGGCAGCGGGGGACCTTGTCAGTGCTGCCGATAAAGGCACGCTTCTAAACGCTACCGCGGAAGCGGATGATACCTTTGTTGACGCGAAGCGCTTCTGGCGCTGAGGCAGGGGAAAACAGTTATCGCGGCAGGATTTGGCTCATTTCTTCTTTCGGATCGTGTGATCATCCCGCCGCTGCGATGCGCTCAGAAACCATACCGAATGAGGCGCCCCATAGGATAAGGTATGGTGCTGAAGAGCTGCAGCGCCACCTGGGCGGCGGGTGACATCCGCGCCACCTGGCCGATGTCCCAATCCGAACGATCCTCAATGAGCTGTAGCCCCGGTACCTGCCGCTCCAGCTCTGCCGGGTCGTCGACCGCCCATTGGAGACTGGCACCGGTGGCTCGGATCGCCGGATTGAAGCGCAGTAGCCGTATCGCAGTACTGCTATAGGCATCGAAAGCTATCTCGCCCTCGGGAAAGTGCCCGGCGATCCGGCGCAGAACCTGCGAAACCTCATGATCTTCCAGATACGGGAGAACACCCTCGGCGACGATCATCGTCGGTCTGTCGGCGGGAAGTCTCTCAATCCAGCCACGCTCGACAATCGAGCAGGCAATCGTTGTGCAGCCCGCACGGCCGGGATAGATCCGTTTCCGCCAGGAAATGACATCAGGGACATCCAGTTCGAACCAGCGAACTCTCGGCCCGGGATCGATCCGGAAGATGCGACTGTCGAGACCGCAGCCGAGATGCAGAACAGTGGCCTCCGTGCAGCGCTGGAGGAATGCCTCGGTCCAGCGATCAAGCATATAGGCCCGCAGCGCGATGCCGATCGTCATGTCGTGACCAATCTCAAGGTGCCGACCATCCGGATCAAGACGGTGCAATGCATCAGCAGCAAAGCGGTCGCGAAGCAGCGAATCCGGCATGGCGCTTTCGGCTGCCTTGGCTTGGAGCGTAATGAGCAGGGTTTCCGTTGCGCCGGTGAGGCGGACTTGCTCCGGTTGCATTGCTTCCTCCAAAGTGCCGGATCAAGAGGGTACCCTCTCCGCCGCATCAGCAGCAACGATCATCTTATCCTTGCCAAGCATTGAGAGCCGGGAGTCGAGGTAAATTCGACTGACAAACCGCCTTAGCGGAACCAGCGTCCATTTCCCCGGGTTTCGACGGAAATGGGCAAGGCACGTGATTTTTGTAGGACAAGGCAGCGGAACTAGAATATTGTGCAGTGCAGCAACAAGAGGCAATCTGCCGCGTAGCACCCATGATCGCCTGGCGGCGACAGCGAGGAGGCGACATGCGATCCCTTTACACTGGAGCGACTGTCCAGATTTCGTAAGGACAAGAGTGGCCACGCCGCTACCGCAAGGTCGAGGCTGTCTCGGTTGCAACGGTTCGGTTCAAATCCCGGAGCTTTGCAAGGTTGGTACCATGTTCCTGTCGGCCTGAAAGAGTCACCGGCCTTGGTCGTTGTTCTCCATGGATGTACGCAGAATGCTGCCGGTTATGATCACGCATCCGGGTGGTCGAAAATCGCTGAAGATTTCGGGTTCGCGGTCCTTTATCCGGAGCAGGTTCCCGCCAACAACCCAAATGTGTGCTTCAACTGGTTCACCCCAAGCGATATTAGGCGCGGCCAGGGAGAGGTCCACTCGATACGGCAGATGGTGGAGACCATAATTGTCGAATATGGCATCGACCGTCGTCGGGTTTACATCACCGGGCTATCGGCGGGAGGCGCGATGGCCAACGCGGCGCTTTGCGCCTATCCGGAGATCTTCACCGGCGGCGCGATCATCGCTGGCCTCCCTTTTGCCGCTGCGTCGACAGTACCAGAAGCCTTCGATCGCATGCGGGGACACGGCATTCCCGATGTGGAAAGCCTGCGAAGCCGGCTGTCCGGCGCCTCGCCCCATGCCGGTCCATGGCCGACCATATCGGTGTGGCACGGCACAAACGACCGGACCGTTGCGGAGGCGAACGCCAAAGCAATCATCGCTCAATGGAGCGGCGTCCATGGTGTCCCATCGAACCCTTCGTCGGTCGAAACGGTCGACGGGCACAAAAGGCTGGCCTGGCGAGACCGATCCGGTAGGGACGCGATCGAGCTCTACCTCATCGAAGGTATGGGCCATGGGACACCACTCAAGGTCGCATCTGGCTACGGACACACAGCACCACATATGCTGGACGTGGGAATTTCCTCTACCCTGCACATTGCCCGCTCATGGGGCCTTACGCCGTTGTCCCGCCGCCAGCCGGAAAAAGTTGGTTCCGTAAAGCCCGCGCCGCCACATCAGGCTGCGCACCGATCACAGTGGGATCGGCGGGCAGACATTCAGGCGGTAATCGAAAGGGCACTGCGCTCGGCGGGATTAATGCGTTGACAGCCCCGCATCAGTACACCCCTGATCCCCCTGGCTCAGGGTGGGCTGACGCTAGGAGCCCTGCTTACCCTAGGTCCTCCGAGATCTTGAGGATAACCGTCTCCTCAGAATTCACCGGGCGCCCGTCTTCTGTCAGCACATCGAGGCGTATGGGTCGTCCGGTCGATCGTTCGACGAGCTTCGAGCGCTTCTCGTTGGGCGCGAAAAGATGGCGCTCGCCGAACTGTCGCAACGCGACCATTACGGGGAAGAGATCACGCCCCATTTGCGTGAGACGATATTCCTGGCGCGCCCCACCTTCGGATATGGGCACCGCCTCCAGGATTCCGCGGTCGACAAGGGTGCGAAGACGGGCGGTGAGGATGTTCCTTGCGATCCCCAAGCTCTTCTGGAACTCGCCGAAGCGCGTCACGCCGTCAAAGGCATCGCGGACGATCAGCAATGACCACCAATCGCCGATCACGTCGAGCGATCGGGCGCTCGGACAATAGTCTGAGATGTGACTCTTGCGTCGGACCATGCATGCTCGTTCAGTTTCCAAAATCAGTTGCAATATTAAACTTTCCGCGATATCCGTCAAATAGTTTAATGTTGCAACTGTCGAAGGGCCTCATGTCGATATGTGAGATCGAATCCACGGCTATCGCACCGGCATGCGATACCACGTCGGGAAAGCGTTCGAAGCCGGGGTTATCTCGGTCGTTAACTCTGCTCTTCGCGGCAGCGAGCGGCCTCGCTGTCGCAAACGCGTATTTCGCGCACCCGCTTCTCGATGTGATCGCCGACGATCTCTCGCTGCCGCGGGCGACTATCGGGTTCGTGGTCGGCGCCACCCAGCTCGGCTACGGACTGGGTCTCGTCCTGCTTGTACCCGTGGGGGATCTGGTCGACCGGCGCAAGCTCGTCATCATCCAGTCTCTCCTATCGGTTCTGGCATTGCTCTGCGTCGGCTTTGCTCCGACAGAAGAGGTGCTCTTCCCGGCGTTGATTGCGATGGGCTTTTTCGCCGTGGCTACGCAGGCATTCGTCGCCTATGCGGCAAGCCTCGCACGACCCGAGGAGCGCGGCGCAGTCGTCGGTACGGTGACAAGCGGAATCGTGCTCGGCATCCTGCTGGCGCGGACGGTGGCCGGCGCCGTCGTCGACATTGCCGGCTGGCGCGCGGTCTATCTGCTGTCGGCTGCGTTCACGCTCGCTATCACCGCAATTCTCGCTCGTGTCGTGCCAGCGCAGCCGAAGAGCGGTCCGGCGGTCTCTTATCCGAAGCTAATCGGATCCCTGTTCACGTTGTTTCTGCAGGAGCCGGTCCTGCGTGTCCGGGCGATCCTCGCGTTTCTGATCTTCGCCGATGTCACGACGCTTTTGACGCCGCTCGTCCTTCCCTTGAGCGCCCCGCCTTATTCGTTGTCGCATGCTGCGATCGGTCTGTTCGGATTAGCGGGCGCGGCGGCGCGCTGGGGGCTTCGAGGGCGGGACGTTGGACCGACGAAGGCTTCGGCCAGCGCGTTACCGGCGTGGCGCTCACGCTGATGCTCTGCTCATGGATTTTGATCGGGCTGCTTCCTTATTCGATCCTTTTCCTCGTTGCGGGGGTGCTGCTGCTCGATTTCGGGCTCCAGGCCGTTCACGTGGCGAGCCAAGGCCTGATCTATCGGGTGAGACCTGAAGCCCAAAGTCGCCTCACCGCCGCCTATATGGTATTCTACTCGACCGGATCTGCTCTCGGCTCCTCTATCTCAACCCTGGTCTATGCCCGTTGGGCGTGGACGGGAGTAAGCATGCTTGGTGCCGGCATTGCGGCGGCGGCACTCCTCTTTTGGGCGATAACGCTTCCCAAGCGCATGGCCTGACTAAGTGTTAGAGCAAAGCTGCATTCTGCGGCGTCTGACCAGGACTATATAACTTCCCCCGGCGTTCAAGGCGCGGCCGGCAGGTGAGTCTCGCCACCGAACCTCAGGGCCTGAGTTGCTTGTGGCTTTGAGGGCATAGTTTTGAACGTCGCCGGTTGTTCGGCGATGATGAGCCTATCTTACTCCCGCGAAGCTCCCCGATAGTTCCAGCTCCGGTAGTAGTCGGCCGGCTTGTCGCCCGCGGTTGCGCCGCCGGTAAGTCGACCTCGTGTTCTGGCCAACGCACTAGAGGAGCCGCGCAGGCTCAGGTAGCCAGGCCGCTAGCATCCTCTCCCACTTCCCGCACAATCCTTTCGACCGCGCGGGCCAACGCGACGGAGCCGCGGCGCTGTTGGGCACCTTCTTCGTGCTCGACCCTGCCGTTGGCGATGCCATCATACATGCCGAGCAGCGCATCGGCGACTTCCGCGGGGACTCCTTCCTGGGCGAGAACCGCAGCACGAGCCCCTGGCGGAACGAATGCGGTCACCACATTGCGATCGAGTACCCTGCCGAATGCGGCCGCAACATCGTTCGCGCTCCAGTCTTGCGGGCCCCGCAGCTCAACGATCCGCTTGCCGCTGAATTCGTCACTGAGCAGACAGGCGGCGGTGCGCCCTACGTCGATTGTGCTCACCATCGGGATCTTCTGAGAGGGTTCGAGAAAGCTCGGAAGCACGCCGTCGGCGATCACTGCCGGTGCTATCTCGCCCCAAGTCTCGACGAAATAACCCGGCCGCAAGAAGGTAGTCGACGGCGCTACCTCCGCGAGATGCTTCTCGAGGCTATTGAGCGTTGCGATGACACCTGTACCCGTTTGGTGCTGGGCACCGACGGAGGACAAGGCGACGACCTTTGACAGCCCAGACTGTCGCACCGCTTCTGCAAGTGCGCTGCCGATCTCGTCCGCGCGCTTGTAGGGATCGCCGCTCACGGGCGGGGGAGAAAGCAGGAAGGCGCCCGAGGCTCCGCTCAATGCTGCGGCGAGGCTTGGCACATCCTCGATGCTGCTGATCGCTACACTCGCTCCGAGCTTCGTCCATTTTTCGGCCTGCTCCGGCCGCCGCAGCACGACTCGGACGGGTTTGCGCAATTCGATCAGGGCGTGAGCGGTCTCGCTGCCGGCTCGCCCGTTTGCTCCAAGCACTACGTACATGTCGGTTCTCCTTGGTTGACGACCTGGATACTAGCGTTCACATTGCCATGCGTCGAATGCATGGAGTGTATAGAAGCGATGCGCGAAGTGGATTTAAGGCATGCCGACCTCAACCTCTTAGTTGTCCTTAATGCACTGCTGGACGAACGGAGCGTTACCCGAGCTGCGATGCGGCTTGGCATGAGCCAACCCGCTGTCAGCCGGGCGCTTGCGCGCTTACGGGCACTCTTCTCCGATGCACTTCTGGTGGACGGACCGGGTGGATACCTGCTGACCTCGCGCGCGGAGGATCTGCGTCCTCTACTACGCAACACCTTGGCAGGCGTCAGCGAACTTCTCGACGGCAGAACATTCGATCCGATGCAGGCGACCGGGTCCGTGCGCCTGCTGATGTTGGATCTCGAAGCTGCAGTACTCGCCCCGCGGCTGATCGCCAGTCTCGCGGTGCAAGCGCCGGCCGTCGATCTCCAGGTTGTGCCGCCAGGGCTGCGGCCGCTCGAGGCGCTTGAGGCCGACGCTGTGGATGCCCTCATCGGCGTCGTCGAGGACGCACCTGCGGGAGTCAAAAAACGCAAGCTCTACCAGGACAACTTCGTAACGCTGATGCGCGCCGAGCATCCTGCTGCGGCCAGGAAGATCACGTTGGAACGGTTTCTTGAACTGGATCATGTCGTGGTCAGCATCACCGGGACCGGCCGAGCATGGGTCGATGAAATCCTCGCTCGCTCGGGCAGAAAACGCCGGGTGAAGGTACGGGTGCCGAGCTTCTTCGCGGCAGTCGAAATCGCCGCGCGTTCCGACCTTGTCATGACGCTGCCGTCCAGCCTTGCGCGAACTGCCGCTGACATGCGGCGGTTCGTCATGGCGTCGCCGCCGCTCGACCTGGGCAGCGTGGTCATAAGCCTCGCCTGGCATGCGCGCCATCAGGATGCCCCGAGACATGTCTGGCTGCGCAGAACGATCGCCGCGGCCGTTGCCGATATCGGCCTATAGCGTTCCCGCAGCCGCTGCAGACCAGCGGCGCGAGTGCTCCGGATCGAGCATGCCAATGAGGCGTCTCCTCTCGTTTGGGATCGCAATTAAGTGCCGGAAATCTCTGGTAATCGGCCAATGTGACAAGGCCCGGGCAGGGCCAGGTGTCACTTGCATGGCCTCAGTCAAGATAGGGCGGCCAATTGGTCGAATCGTCGGCTTCGCTAAGTCAGCATCCGGCGAGCGGATCGCTACAATCAACTAAACAAGCCGCTCGCCTCGATCAGGCGCCTTCCTCAATCAATACCTCGGTGACCTGGACGCCTCCAACGCGTCGATGAAGACAGTCGCTATAGGCGCGATGGTTCCAGTAGCAGGCACGCCATGGAAGCAGCGTGGGCCAGTGGCCACTATGGCGTGCTCTGCGACCTTGCTCGGGCCTTGGCCCGCAGAGTAGCCGTGCGAAACGTGCAGGGCGGGATAGGTCTCGACAGAAGCGCCCTAATCCTGGCCGCTTCCGATCCTGTTGGCCGTTCCTCCGCCGGCGTCGCCATGTTTGGCTGCGGCGTCTTGAATTATGCTTCGAGCCCACGAGATTGCCGGCTCTTGCAAGGCGGAGATACCCCAAAGCAACGAAAGCTGTGATCGTCGGGGTGGGTCAAGGCGAATGAGCCGGAGATCAGGATGGCGACAGATCAGCGCTCGGGCGGAACGGTCCGGCATCGATGCGATCAGATCCGTAGCCTCGAGCACATGCCCCAGGGCGGCATAACTCGGCACGGAGAAGGCAATTTTGCGGTGCTTTCCAGCTCGCGCCAGTTCCACATCGAGGTAGTTCTGTGACGTCGGCCAAGGAAGCGGATAGATGTGTTGCTGCGCCAGGTAAAGCTCGGTCGAAATGCGATCGGAACCGGCATGGAGCGCCGAGCGCGGGCCGGCCAGAACGACCAGCTCATCCTCCCACACGATGGCAGCATCGACGAGTGCTCCGATAGGTGTGGCGCCTCCGACAGAAAGCACAAAGTCGACCCGGCCTGTGGCGAGATCGATCTCGTAGCTGCGACGCTCGAACGGTTCGATTGTGAGCGACCAATGCGGCGCGCGGCTCCGCAATATTGCTGCTAATACTGGCAGGAGCGAGATCTCCAGAGCTCCTGGAGAAACGATCCGAATGTCTCGCACCGACTCGCCGGGCTCGAATGTCGCGCCCGGCGCGCTCACTCGACCGGCCTCCAGCTCGACGTCCAATACTGCTTTCAAAAGAGAAAGCGAGCGCTCAAGGCTTTGTGCACGCGCGGTTGGCAACATTCCGCCGCCCGTTCTGACGAACAGAGGGTCTGAAAACATCTGTCTTAGCTTGGCGAGCGCATGACTGACTGCAGAAGGGGAAACAAAGAGGCGTTCGGCGCAGCGAGCGACGCTCCGTTCTTCCAACATAACTGCCAGCACCTTGAGAAGGTTGAGGTCGATTCTGCGCCAATCCACGTGAACTGAATCCTGTTCAGATTAAGATGAGAACCTATCATTTGGCTCAGTTTCACCGATGTGGCAATAGCTCTGGAGCACATCCTCCAAACTGGTGAAAGTATGCCAAAAATCGTTAGCTTGACCGCTGCGCTCGCAGTTTTTGCAAGCCTCGTCCCAACTCAGTTGATCGCGAGCGGTTTATCTGATCGGGACCGTCTTCGCTCTGAACTCACGGTTCTCGCCAACGCACATCCTGGGCGAGTAGGCATCTGCGTGCGGGATGAGGCGTCGCCCGCAATCTGCGTGAATGGCGAGCAGCGTTTCTCACTGCAGAGCGTGATGAAGGTCGTCGTGGCCGCGGCCGTGATGCAGGCGGTCGACGACCGTCGCATCGCGTTGGGAGACCGCCTTACTATTCGGCGTGACGATCTGAGCGTCAACATCCAGCCCATCGCCGATATCGTCGCCGAAAGGGGCTCCTTTGAAACCAGTATTGGGGACTTGGTCAGCCGCGCAGTGGTGGAAAGTGACAGCGCCGCGACTGACGTCCTGATCTCGCACCTGGGAGGCACGAAGGCGGTGCAGGCGTTTCTCGACGAAGCAGGGCTGCAGGGAATCAGGATCGATCGAACGGAGCGGGAGCTTCAAACCGAAACGGACGGGCTGACCTGGACACCGGAGTTCGTGTTCCCGGAACGCCTCGAGCAGGCTCGCAAAGAGGTTGCCGATGCCAGGCGTCAAGCCGCATTCGAAGCGTACCTCAAGGATCCGCGCGACACCGCCACGCCCATCGAAATGGTTGGTTTCCTGCACAGACTGGCGACGGGCCAACTCCTTTCCGCATCCTCGACCGCGCACCTTCTCGAAGTCATGAATAGGACTGTAACTTTCCCCGACCGCCTGCGTGCCGGCGTGCCTTCAGGCTGGACGATCGGGCACAAAACAGGCACGAGCCAGACCCGCAACGGTATCAATGGCGTGACCAACGACGTCGGCATTCTGACTGCCCCGGACGGCACTCACGTTGCCGTAGCCGCATTCGTGGCGGAGTCTCGTGCTGGCAAAGATGAGCGCGCCGCCACGATTGCCGCAGCGGCCCGAGCCATTACGGCAGCTTACAAGTAGTCGCTGCGACGAGGGATGATTCACTTCATCTCTTGCAAGCTGAGTGGTCCGGACAGACCGTAAATCTCGCCGATTTGTGGAGGCCTCGGATCCTCACATAGCCACTTATGCCGTCTCGGCCTTTGACGGCGACCCCTGAAGAGCCACTACAAGAAAGGAAAAAACGATAATGACGACCTTGATTTCGCGCCGGCGCGCGCTCGCAGGAGCGATCTTCGCCATGCCTGCGCTTGCCACCGTTTCGACTATCGCCCGGGCAGAATTGCAGCACGCACTTGAGGCAAGGCTTGCTGAGCTGGAAAGGCGCCATGGTGGCCGCGTCGGAGTCGCCGCGCTCAATCTTTCGACCGGAGCGCGGGTGGGGCATCGGGCGGACGAGCGATTCTTGATGTGCAGCACGTTCAAGGCACTTGCGTCGGCAATGGTCCTCGCGCGCGTCGATAAAGGAGTTGAAAAGCTGGATAGGAGGATCGTCTTTTCGAAGGAAGTCCTCGTCTACTTCTCACCCGTCACAGAAACGCGTGTCGGCGGTGAGGGAATGTCGGTCGCGGAACTCTGCATGGCGACCTTGACGCAGAGCGACAATACGGCAGTAAACCTTCTGCTTGAGAGCTTCGGGGGCCTCCAGCCCTAACCGAATTTGTCCGTTCCTTCGGCGACGAATTAACGCGCCTCGATCGTTTCGAGCCCGAATTGAATGAGCACGACGGTCCGGACGATTTACGTGACACCACCACACCTGGAGCCTGATGGAGACCCTGCGCAAGCTGATCTTCGGTGAGGTCTTGTCCAGGTCTTCCCGTGCGCAACTCGCCGGATGGATGGTCATGAACAAGACGGGGGACTCACGGCTGCGCGCTGGTATGCCAGAGTCATGGATGATCGCGGATAAAACCGGTGGCAATGGAAACCAGCACGGCAACAATAACGATATCGCAGTAGCGTGGTCACCGAACCGGGGTGCAATCGTTGTGGCTACTTACTGTGAGATTCCCACCATATCCGCCGACGAGCGAAACGCGGTCGTCGCTGAGGTCGGGCGCCTAGTGGCGGAGCTGGCATGAGCTACACGAGCCGCAGGATCTTGCGCTCCTGCGGCGCTGTCCAGGAGCGGACGGTCCTCGCAGCGATGAGGAGCGGCAGTGCCTGAATCATGACAATCTTCGCTTTCTTTGCGGCGGTAGTCGTTTGAAGGTGGTGGCCGTCGCCCAAGCGGTCCTCTTCCGCCGGATGCGCGCCGTCATGCTGCGCCGCATGATAAAGGGCTGATCGCCACCACGCTGAACTTTGATTACGAGGTCCGCAGCGCCAAGGAGGCCTTCAAAGGGATCCCCGACATCAAGATTGAGGCCGATATGCCCGACTTGGCGAGGCACATCATTGGCATGAAGAAGGGCACATCCTCAGCCGAAGAGTGCGATGATCGCTACGAGCCACACTCGCCGAGTTGATCAAGGCCAAGCTCGAAGGAAAATCCCTGCCGAAGCGTGCACCCCGAAGGTTCAAGGGCCAACGATCTAAGAATCTTTGAAAGACAGTATAGCGGCGCGCGGTCGGGTGCTGACAACTGTCCGGCCTCTGATGCGGCCTTCCATTTGCCGCGTGCCCGTATGAATGGCTGCCGTGCTTGAAGGGCGACCAGGGTTCGCAGGTCGGCGAGGTATCCCGCGCCCTCCGCTGGCTTGCCGTTGGCAGCGATTACCGGGGAAAACGAAAACGATCGTCCCGGTTGATGGGCCTCGGTGCGCGCAAATAGCTCTTCCATTCATACAGATTCAACGGTGTTTGAGGCGCCCCGTCTCTACCTCGCGATCATCCAGGAGGTCGTTCATCGTGCGATATTCGTCACAGAGCTTGTTGAAGCTTCAGCCCGTCGCACGGTCTCTTCATTCTCGAAGGAACTCGCCGACAATAATCGGCTACGCTCAACCATCCTGTCGGTACATTGTCTTCTGCCCCTCCGGCAGTATGCCTATATGCGCGGCCGTTATTGCGTCGGCCCTCTTGCAACGAACCTGGCGGTCGCGTGCCGTGTACCAGAAGAACGCGTCGTGAAAGACAGCAACGGAGCCCATTCCCAGACGGAGACTCCGCCACGCTCATGAAGGATCAAAGGCTTGCATCTCCAATCGTTGGGAGCGTCGTTTTCTCGACTCCCTGCGGCTGGCGACGGCAGAATTATTTGCAGGAGGGCGCGCTGGAGGCGTATTTCCGCGGTTCAGAAGAGCGCAGTCATAAGTCGGCGGTATTCCGCCTCCGGCTTGCCATAGGCGTCCCGCGCGAACTCTTCGAGGGCTTGCCTGTTTCTGATAATAATGTTGCCCCTGTTCGAGCGAATGAAACCGTTGCCTTCAAGGACGTGGAGCGACGTTGTGACGCTTGGACGGCGAACCGCGAGCATCAGCGAAATGAACTCGTGCGTCAGAGGAATCTCGTCGCCTGATACACGATCGTGACACATCAGAAGCCATCTGGCTAATCTCTCGTCCACTCCGTGCAACGCGTTCGAAATCGCAGTGTAGGTAAGCTGAATCGAGAAGGCCTCAATGCATCGGATCATCACCCTGGCGAAGTTCCGGTTGCGATCCATCCATTTCCGGAATGCGCTGAACTCCATCCGGTAGGCGTTTCCTTCGATCTGCATGATGATGTCGTGCACACTGAGCTCTACGCCCATAGCAGCAGAAGTCGGGATATAACCTTCACTCCCGAAGATACCCGCCTCCGCTTTGTTACCCTCAGGCGTCGAGGCGACCAGGGAGCCAATCCCGGACGTGAGATAATAAACATGGTCTATGGGGGCGCCGGCCGTAGCAATAAGAGCGCCTCTAGTCACTTTGACATAGTCGAGGTCGGGCGCAATCTGATTATAGTCAGGCTCCGGAAGCAGGTCCAGCAACTGGTTGTCAACCGCGGCTTCGGGTGGAATCGCCATTGCCTTCCCTTAATGGGAGCCGGGGGTGCCGCGGCTCTGTTGGCAGCTTTCTGCCAAGTATTGCGGATCGGTATTACATGACTCTAGCATGCCGGCTGCCCATCGACTATGTGCAAGTCAGCAACATTCTGAGGCCAGTCGTCTCCAATCGGGCGGTGACCGTACGGTTCCGGACCCTTTGTCCTTGGGCGCAGTATTGACTCGCCATGTAGACCAAGGCGCGTAGACTTTCCCAATCGAGGCGATCGCCAGGCCGGAGGAAGAGCTAATGAGACCCCAAAGAGTACCCACCCTTGATCCACTAGGGCCTGACGAGCTCGAGATGATCGAGGGCGTTTTTCGTCGCGAACTGGAATTGCGAGCATTGCCACTGAAGTCCGAGGAGGCTGCAATACTCGCAGCGAGGCTGATCGGTGCCTATCAGTCCGGAATACGCGACGCTGTCGGCCTGACCGCGGCGGCGGAACGTTTGTGAGGCAGCACCTCCCGATCACCTTGAAGCGCACCTGCGCGCCTGCGTACTCACAAGCGTTGCAGGTTACCTGGAGCGGTTCCTCAAGGGCACGCCTTATCGCGAGGATGTTCACGTTCCGTGCTAGAAGGATGGCATAATGTATCGAACAAGAACCTGCATAATTTATCGTCAGGAACTGTCGGCCATCGGAGAAGGTGAATTCTGACGACCGTATCAGGAGCGACGTCCCCAACTGTTTACAATGATGACTCCGGCAAGAGCCAGTGCGCCGCCAAGAATGGTGTTTGCCTGCGGAATTTCACCTAGCAGGAGCCACGCCAGTCCAACAGAGGACGGTGGAACCAAATAGAGAAATTGACCTGCCCGCGCGGCACCGAAACTCTTGAGTGCGTAGGTCCAGCAGCTTTGACCGATAATGCCCGGACCGACGGCCAGGAACATGATCATCAGCCAGGTGTCCGGACGCGCGCGCATCAATTGGGAGACGCCGGCCGGTAGCCAGGGCGTGAGGGCGAGAGCGCCGGCAACGATGACGAGCGCCGTCACGTCGAGCGGCTCGGCTCTGGCGAAGAGAGGGCGCTGGAGGATGGAATAGGCCGCTGCACAGGCTGCGGCGAGCACGATCAACGTCGATCCCGTCCCGAACGACAGCCCCCCGGGCTGCCCCGAGGCGATCAGGGCCACTCCGGAAAAGCCAACTATCGTTCCAACCCAATTCCAGCGACCGAAACGCTCTTTCAAGAAGAGCACCGCGAGCAGCACCATGAAAAGCGGCTGTGTGTTGACGATGAAGCCGGCAGCGCCGGCGGAGACGGTTGCCTGCCCTAAATTGAGGAGCACGTTGTACGCGGCAATGCCAAGGAGGCCGCTGATCGCCAGAACGACGAAATCCCGGGGGAGGAAGCATCGCGGACGCCGCCAGGCAATCCACGCAATCGCGAAGACCGCCGCTAGCGCGAAGCGGATAGCTGCCAAGGGCAAGGGTTCCACTTCGCGCAATGCATAGCCGATCGCCGCAAAAGAGAAAGACCAGGTGATGACTGTTCCTGCAATCGCAAGTGCCGGCAAGAAGGGCGTCATGGGGATGTCAGCTGCATTTTTGTTCATGCGAGCTGTGTGCCACACAAACATCTGTTGACATAGAATGCGCGCCGACATTCAGATGTGCTCATGACGCACAACGATGAACTGCCGCCGCTCGAGGCGCTTCAGGCCGTCCTGTCGGCTTACCGCCTCGGCTCGTTCTCGGCTGCCGCGGCTGCGCTTGGCATTAGCCATGGCGCCGTCAGCCGACGTGTCGCAGCGACGGAACGCTGGGCCGGTCTCCGTCTTTTCGGCCGTCACGGGCGAGGCGTGCGAGCGACACTCGACGGCGAGCGCTTCGCCGCACGCATAGAACTCGCCTTGGCGATGCTGCACGACAGTCGAGGCATGGGTCGTTCGGATCATGGGCTCGATACCGTTCGTGTCGGCGTCGTGCAGTCCTTTGCGCGTCTTTGGTTGACACCGAGACTGGCAGCCCTCGAAGGCACGCCGCCCGACCTCAGGATCGAGATGGACATCGACAACGCACATATGGCGCTTTCCGACGCGCGCATTGCCATTCGGCTGGGCCGTGGCGGCTGGCCAAATGTCGTCTCGGAGCCTTTGTTCGACGAAGGTCTGCAGCCTTTTGCCTGCCAAAGGATTGCTCTTGAACTGGGGCCTGACCCGGCTGCCAGGGATCTGCTGCGTTATCCACTGATCCACGATGCGTCCGAGGCTGGTTGGCGCCTCTGGCTGGCCGCGCAGGATCTGGTATATCACCCGGAAGGCAAGGATCGGACCTTCGGCGGCCACGATCTGGCTTTAATAGCAGCGGCTTCGGGCATGGGCATTGTTTTAGGGCGCAAGCCCTACGGTATCGAGCAGCACGAACGGATGGGGCTTGTTTCCGTTCATCCGGCTGTGGTGGATAACGTGGAACGGTTCCACGTCGTTACGCGATCAGGTGCGCGGCACGGGGCGAGATCCATCGTCTGCGGAGCCAGGCTCGTCAGTCGCAGCCTAGAGCGGAATGAGAAAAAGCGTGCGCGGCTTTCAGCCCGCATTCCGCTATGGCGGTTGCAGTTAGGAGAGAGTCAATGCGCTTTATGTCACGCTGCCGCGCGGGGATCTGTCGATGACTGAGCACGCGGTAATCATTGCGGGAGGAGGTCCGACAGGGCTTATGCTCGCTTGCGAGTTGACATTGACCGGGATCGATGTTGCCATCGTGGAAAAGCGCGTCAGCCCGGCCATTGTGGGATCGCGTGCGGGCGGTCTCCATTCCCGCACTATTGAGGTTCTCGACCAGCGGGGCATTGCTGACCGGTTCCTCTCCGAAGGACAGGTGGCCCAGGTCACGGGTTTCGCCGCGACCAAGCTCGACATCAGCGACCTCCCGACGAGGCACCCCTATGGGCTGGGGCTGTGGCAGAACCACATCGAGCGCATACTTGCCAGCAGGGCCGACGAGCTGGACGTCACGATATATCGCGGAAGTGCGGTATCGGACTTTGAACAGGACGACATCGGCGTAGACATGAAGTTGTCCAACGGTCAATCGCTTCGGGCCAAATATCTCGTCGGGTGCGATGGCGGTCGCAGCCTTGTTCGGAAGAAAGTAGGGATTGAATTCTCTGGATGGGAATCGACGACAAGCAGCCTTATCGCGGAGGTCGAAATGACCGAACAGCCGCCGATGGGCACTCATCACACCCCTCTTGGGATCCACTCTTTCGGCAGACTGGAATATGAGATCCGTGATGGCGAGGTTGTCTATAAGGACGAAGGGCCGGTACGCGTTCTGGTACCCGAACAGCATGTCCGCGGAGCGGCTGGGGAGCCCACCCTGCGCGAACTTAGCGCCGCGCTGATCGCCGCGTGCGGAACCGACTACGGCGTGCACAGCCCCACGTGGATTTCTCGATTCACCGACATGGCCAGACAAGCAGCATCCTACCGTAAGGGGCGGGTGCTGCTGGCAGGCGATGCCGCACACGTTCATTCCCCGGTTGGTGGACAAGGGCTCAATACCGGTGTGCAAGATGCCGTAAATTTGGGGTGGAAGCTGGCCCAAGTGGTCAGGGGAACATCACCGGATACCCTACTGGATACCTACCATTCAGAGCGCCACCCCGTAGCAGCCCGGGTGCTGCGCAACACGTTGGCGCAAGTCGCGCTGCTGCGCCCTGACGATCGCACCGAGGCCGCGCGGAGCGTCGTGGCAGAACTGCTGCAAATGGACGAGCCGCGCAAGCGGTTTGGAGCCATGATGTCAGGCTTGGATATCCACTACGATCTCGGCGAGGGACACCCGCTGCTCGGCCGCCGGATGCCCGACCTGAACCTGGTGACCGCCACCGGACAAGTACGGTTTTACACCTTGCTGCACTCGGCGCGGCCGATACTCCTCAACTTGGGCAAGCCCGGCGCGTTCGATATCAAACCATGGATTGATCGGGTCCAGCTCGTCGATGCGCAGTATGCCGGCGCGTGGGAGCTTCCAGTGCTCGGAAAGGTCACTGCTCCCGGCGCTGTGCTGGTCCGACCCGATGGCTATGTCGCCTGGGTCGGAGATTCAACCCGGCGTGGGTTGGTTGACGCATTGTGGACATGGTTCGGAGCGCCAGCGGACTAAAGACCAGTAGCTGATAACGAGGGCAAGCCGCTATAGGTCTACTGGAACAGCGCTGTTCGATTTTCAGTACGCGTGCCGGATCAACGGCGCTGCGCCCCAAGCGCATCAGGGGAACGGAGGACATGCGTCGCCGTCGCATCTTTATTTTTGCTCCGCACTCACCCAGCCGGTGAAACTGGCGGGAAGCGTTTGAGGGCGCCACACCGGGGTTCAGAATCTACCTCCTGCGCGCGTAAGTGGGCTTTGGCCGGAAGCGGCTTCAGTCAATTGCCTCTTGTTGAAGGGCAGCACAAGCAGCGCTGCCACGAAGGCGATCCCAACAATAGCAACGGAGACCATCGGCCAGCCGAATGCGCCGGCAAGGCCGCTGGCGGCGGCAGGACCGATGATGAGGCCGAGGTTATTGCCTTGCATGGCGAAGCCGATGGTCACGCCGACGAGTTCAGGCCCCGGGGCTTGACGCGGCGCGCTATCAAAAATGACGACGGGGATCAGCCCGCCGGCGAAAGAGAAGACGACACAGAGCGCATAGGAGGCGATAGCCCACAGGGTATGGCTGAAGATCCCGATCCCGCAAAGGGCCATGATGCCGAAGCTGAAGTGCAGCAGGCGCGCCGGCAGGAAGCCGCGGGCGAGTAACTGTCCGCACACGAGGTTGCCGACGCCGCTCGCCGCTATGGCCAGCGCGCTCAACATGCTCGCCGTCTCATTGCTTACCCCGAGGCGTTGAGAAAGCAGCGGTGGCAGAAGGCCGAACACGGCAAAGAAGATCGCCGAGAACGCCGCGAACAGACCTCCCAGCACCCAGGGTCCGGGCGAAACAAGCGCCTCACCGATGTCCTGATGGATCTTGCGGTACGGTCGCGGGTGGTTGGGTGGCGGGTGCAGACCCCACCTGAGAAGCATCGCGTAGCTGACGAGGATCGAGGCATTCAACAACCAAAACCCGCGCCAAGTGACGATGCTCAGCAGCGGTGCGGCGAGCATGATCACTGTTAAGCCCACTGGCATGAAGCTTGCCCACAGTGCCATCGCCCGGTCGCGGATCTGGATCGGGGCTAATCCGGCGATCAGGGCGGGGGCGGCAACAACAAGGCAGAGAAAGCCGAGACCTTCGATCACCCTTGTCGCGAGAAGGGCAGTAAAGCCAGGCGATAGCGCGCCTAAGGCCGAACCAGCAGCCTGAAGAAGCAGGCCAAGGGCAGCCATTGTTCTGGCTCCGATGCGGTCGACAGCCAGTCCGATTGGAGCACCGGCCAGAGCGCCGAGGATGGCGAAAGCTGAGATGAGCCACGACGCCGCGGCGAGACTGAGCGCCAGATCCCCCTGTACCGCGGCAAGTGCGGCCGGCGCCTTACCCACCTGGAAGGCAGACACCACGCCCGCGCCCACGACGAGCGAAATCCGGGGCCATGCCGATCCGCCCGATGTGAATTGGGAGACAATCAACGGACCAGCTCCGGCTGAAGGTGACTGCGACCGAGCTGCATGGCAGCTGCGACCTCGGCGACGTGCCTGCCCTGAAACCGTGCGCCGTCCAGTTCATTGGCGCTCGGGCTGCGGTCGCGGTGGTTTTCGTCCTCAGCCAGCGTCGAGGCGCCGTATGGCGAACCGCCGGTGATCTCGTCCATACGCATCTGGCCTTTGAAGCTGTATGGCAAGCCCACAATCACCATGCCGAGGTGCAGCATGACGACGTGCGTGGAGAGGATCGTCGACTCCTGTCCGCCGTGTTGACTGCCCGTAGAGGTGAAGACGCTGCCAACCTTCCCGACCAGCTTGTTTTCGGCCCACAGGCCGCCGGTCTGGTCGAGAAAATTCTTCATTTGGCTCGCCATGTTGCCGAAGCGAGTCGGCGTGCCGATGACGATTGCATCATAGTCGGCAAGCTCGGCAACGGTTGCGATGGGCGCTTCCTGGCCGAGCCGGTATCCTGAACTCCTAGCGACCGCCTCCGGCACGAGTTCCGGCACGCGCTTGAGCGCCACGGTGGCGCCCGCCTGCTTGGCCCCATTTGCGACCGCTTTCGCCATTGCCTCGATGTGACCATACGAGGAATAGTAGAGCACGAGCATCTTGGTCAGCTCTTCGTCCTGTCTTGTTGCGGGTGACCGGACGCGGACGAGGTTGCCTCCGTGCCGGTCAGCACCGGTTGCCTTCTGCCAACCAATAGATGACATGGGCGAGTGATCAGGGTAATTGTGAAAAAATCGGCCAAGTCGATCTATGGAATAGATCATGTTGGATGCCCTTACGCTCGACCAGATGCGCATCTTCGTCGCCATAGCGGCGACGGGGAGCTTCCGCGCGGCCGCTGCGCGCCTCTCCCGAGTTCAATCCGCACTCAGCCATGCGGTTGCCAATCTGGAGGCGGAGCTCGGGGTCAGCCTCTTCGACCGCTCCGGGCACCGGCCGGTGCTAACGCCGGCGGGCCGCTCGTTACTGAGCGATGCGCGCGCCATCCTTCTCAAGACAGACACAATGCGCGCGCGTGCTCGCGGACTTGGCGGGGGAGTCGAACTTGGGCTGACGATCGCGCTCGATCCGCAATTTCCGCCCGGTCTCGCCGGTGCTGCACTGGAGGAAATGCACCGGGACTATCCCTCGGTCGCCATACGGCTACTCACGGCATCTCTCGGAGAAGCAGTTCATGCGCTACGGGAGCGCCGCTGCGCTGTGGCCATCAGTGGCATCGATCTTCCCGATCCACATATTGAACGGCGGGCGCTCGCCCTTGTGCCGCGCGCCGCCGTCGTCGCTGCGAGCCACCCACTCGCTGTCTTGGCTGCAGCGGGAAATCCGGTCACAGCCGCGGATCTGGCGGACCATGTGCAGGTCGTTGCCGAGGATCCATCTCCGCTTACACGAGGCCGCGACTTTAACGTTCTGTCTCCTGGAACATGGCGGGTGGGTGACAACATGACAAAGCATGCGCTCATCCTCGCCGGAATCGGCTGGGGAAACTTGCCGCTCTGGCTGGTCGAGCGCGATTTGGCGGAAGGCCGGCTCGTGCGGGTTCCCGCCGCGGAATTCGCTCCGCAAGGCGAAACGCTGACAAATGCCTACCTGATGCATAGGACCGACGAGCATCTCGGCCCCGCCACACGTGCATTTTGCGACGCGTTGCTGCGCATGGCCGGCCACCGAACGGTGCCGTGATGCCACCTTCTCGCCTGTGGCCAGAATGTACTACGCAGCCTCGACGACGATCTGCGGCGCCCACGCGATTTCCGAGGGCGGCCGAATGGTGCTTGGGGCGCAGGCCGGCAAAGTAGGCCCGACCGGGTGTTCCGCAAAGCCGGAATCACCCATTTTCAGAGCGCGATAGAAACGCCGTTCAACCTGATCCTCGAAGCACGGCTCAAATCTTTCGGCAGATCAACGACTACGTCCGCAGCGGCATCGTAGTAGTTCGCCAGATCGGTGCCACTGCCGCCGTCGAACCGGTCGGCGTACCGAAACCTTCCTTGCTCAAGTGAGTTCGTTGGTGAAGCGTCCGCACTAGAGTCTCTTCTCACCGGATTGAATGCCATGTAAACGGCGCCTATGGGAATTAAGAACTATCTGATCGAAGGCGGCTCCGGCACTGGAAAGACGTCTGTCGCTACCGAACTGGAGCGGCGGGGCTACCATGTCGTCCATGGTGACCGGGTCTTGGCCTATGTCGGCGATCCTGAGACAGGCCAGGCGCTCGCAGGACCACCCAAAGGCGCGGACCGCATCGTTTGGGGGTACGCGCACTGGATCTGGCCTGTCGACAAGGTCCGCGTTATTGCTGCCGACACCACCTATCCTGTCACCTTCTTCTGTGGTGGCTCGCGCAATTTCCACAAATTCCTCGACCTTTTCGACAAGGTTTTCGTGCTCGACACAGACGTCGAGACGTTGAACCGACGATTAGATGGGCGGCCAAATGAGCCGGGCTTCGAGCCGGCAGAGCGCGCGTTGGTACTCCGCTACCATGATACCCGGGAATACCTTCCAGCCGGCATCAATATCGACACGGCGGGCACCGTCCAAAGCGTCGTCGACGGTATCCTCGCTCAACTCACTTGAAGCCCGAAAAGTATTGTGAATGGGATGGAAAGCACTCGAATATTGCAGGAAAGACCCTAGCCGCTTGGAATGGCTCACTGGCGGAGTAGCCAATGATGTTTGAAGCGCACAGGGGTGGCTTGCAGTCGCCTGCCTTGGCACGCCGAGCGACGCTGATCTGGCTTGGGCGACCGGCAGCTTTCGGAACGACGAACCGGCTTTCCAAACGGCCGGAATGAGGGCGCGAAGCGATCTTTCAGTAGATTGAACCTTTATGTCTGCAATTTGCCGAAGGGGCCGTACCTCACGAGCCCCGTGCACGGCTTGTTGCGAGTTCACGTTCTAGGCTTTAAAAGATCGCGTAATGTATCGAGTGGAACGCCATCGTGAGCCTGCCGCACGCGGCAACACGGAAGTCTCACAATAGGCGCCCTGGTAGCACTGCCATCCTCCGATCACGACGCGGTGAACGATTACTGCTCACTGCACCGCAGCAGGCGGGCATTCTTCTGCTGGAAGCTCATTCGGTCCCCCGAGAAATAACTGAAGTTCGACATCCTTAGCTTTTCCGGCCGGGACGAATTGAGTCGGTAGGCGACAGCTGCAGATTAATCCATCTGGATGTTGGCGTCGCGGACAACCGGGATCCATTT
Organism: Ensifer sp. R1-3; assembly: GCF_056739175.1. Lineage (NCBI taxonomy): Bacteria > Pseudomonadati > Pseudomonadota > Alphaproteobacteria > Hyphomicrobiales > Rhizobiaceae > Ensifer > Ensifer sp. R1-3. The sequence goes on along the minus strand of NZ_CP096517.1, from coordinate 938,378 downwards.
GGCAAGCTCGGCTTTGACGTGGGCGGCGAGCTCCTCGGGCGTCGAACCCACGATCTTGGCGCTGAATTCCTCCATGCGTTTCTGCACCGCTGGATCGGCCATGGCCTTCTTCGCAGCTTCGTTAAGTCGGGCGATCACCGGCTGTGGCGTATTGGCCGGAGCGAAGAGCGCATTCCAGGTATAGGTCTCGTAACCGGGAATGCCCGACTCAGCGATGGTCGGAATGTCCGGAAAGGACGATGCGCGTTCTGCCGTCGTGACAGCGAGCGCGCGAAGGGTGCCAGCTTTGATGTGACCGGATGACGAGGGGAGGTTGTCGAACATGATCGGCACCTGATTGCCGAGAACGTCGTTCAGTGCCGGGCCGGAGCCCTTGTAGGGAATATGCTGCATCTCGACACCAGCCATCTTCTTGAAGAGCTCGCCGGAAAGATGTAGCGGCGTTCCATTGCCCGAGGAGGCGTAGGCGTACTTCTCGGGTTCAGCTTTCAAAAGCGCCAGCAATTCCTGGACGGTCTTGGCGGGCAGCTCCGGGTTGACCACCAGGACGTTCGGAACGAGGACCAGGAGTGAAATCGGTGCGAAATCCTTCTCGGGATCGTAGGGCTTGGTCTTGAGGATCAGGGGGTTCAGCGCATGGGTCGCGACTGTCGCCATGAGGATCGTATAGCCATCCGGTTCGGCGCGCGCGACATTGGCTGCCCCGAGGTTACCGCCGGCGCCGGCGACGTTCTGAACGATGACCTGTTGGCCGAGATCCTCGGACATTTTCTGCGCAATGATCCGCGCGACAACGTCGGTCGAGCCGCCGGCAGCAAAGGGAACGACAAGCGTAACGGTCCGATCGGGAAAGTCCTGCGCATTTGCGGGCGCGCTAAGCGCGAGCGCGGACCAGAAAGCAAATCCGGCGGCCATGGCGGCGCGGCGGGTCAAGCTTGGAAATATCATGCGAAAATCCTCCCGATCTTAAACACAAGGTGCTGGCGTGCTGCCGGCTGTTCTAACAATAGGGCCGACTTCCTGTCACGCAATGGGCGGATACGATTCGCCGTGATTGGCCGGTGAAATATGGGGTTCTTCAGTGTTCTCCCGTCGGCCCCTTGAAGCACGGCCGACGGCTTGCTAACCGAATCGGTCGCCGAAGGCACATGGCGATCATGGTTCTCTCTAAGATCCAGGCAAACCATAGCCACTGGGGCTGGCTGAAAGCCGTGATTTACGAACTTAACAAACTTGACGAACTGTCCCATGCTGCCTAAGTTATAGCGCAGGAGGCTGAAGACCATGCCCGCGACGAAGACTCTAGCCAACGAATCCCGAAACGATTCTTCGAACATTGCGCTCTCGATGAAGCTGCCACGGAAAGCCGATTTCGAGAAGGCGCTGATCAGGCAATACGCCAAGGCGGTCAAGCTGAGCCGAAAGGCCGGCCATCAGGTCAGTTTCCGCGTCGTCGTGGATCCGCTAGCCGGCGCGCAGACGATTTCAGTCGTTGAAGAAGAGCCGCTGTCTCATCAGGATGCGTTTCCGGTAGAAGAGGTGCCAGAACCGGATGATGAACTCCAGGCAGCGTTGGCTGCCGCACGGGAACGCGGCCGGCGTCGCGCGGCGGAAATTCTCGCGGAGGGCGATATGCTGAGCGCGGAAGCGTTCGCGGACCTGCTCGGCGTTTCGCGCGTCACCGTCAACACAAAGCGCCATAACGGGCAGGTTCTCGGTCTCGACGGCGCCAAGCGGGGCTTCCGTTTTCCGTCATGGCAACTCGATCGGGACGGTCGACCCTATGCTGCGCTTCCAAAGCTGCACGAGGTCCTGGGCGGTGCATGGGCGGTTTATCGCTTCCTTGTCACGCCGCACGGCGCTTTGAATGGCCGGACGGGCCTCGACGCATTGAAACGCGGTCAGGACGAAGATGTGGTTGCAGCGGCCGAGGGTGTCGCCCGCGGTGACTTTCGCTGAATGGCCGCATCAAGCCGCCCCCGGGTTTCGAGAATTCCCCGCTCGATATCGAGACCGTTCGTGCCGGTCGTCGATTTGGACGAATCTATGCGAGCGCCTTTCCCGATCCGTTAGGATATGGAAAGACGCCGAGCCGGTTCAGTGATCCCCGCCAGCGTGACCCGGCAAGGCGGTTTGGTGTTGTCTATTTGGGCGACACACTCAAGGTCTGCTTCCTGGAAGCGGTCTTGCGTGATCGGCGCGATGGCCTCATGGGCGATCTCCCGATCGATGAGAAGGAGATCTATGCGCGGCGCTACGCAGAGATTGAGACGATCGCGGATCTCCGTCTTGTTGATCTGCGCGAGGACCACGCGATCAGGATGGGAGTGCCGACGGATGTCGCAAAATCCTCCCGCCAATCCCTCGGGCGGGCGTGGTCGCTTGCTTTCCATGAGCACCGGTCCGTGCCGGACGGCATCATCTATCCTTCCCGCCTGAACGGACATACGAATCTCGCGATCTTTGACCGCGCCATCTCAAAATTGTCGGCAGTACGCGTCGTGCCATTAATTGGAGCACCGGGCCTTGCCACCATCATCAACGATCTTCGTGTGAGCCTCGTCGACATCATTTAGACCAAGGCCATGAAACTCAAACCGGCCGCACTTGCCAGCGTTGGACCTCGCGGTGCAAGATACCCCTCACCTCGTGGCAGGGGTGACCAATTAAATCATAGATCACCGGCCCCGCTCCTCGTAGAACATGCCTGATCCTATGAGATCGGCATGGAAATGCCACTCTGAACGGCAGTTGCTAGCAATGAAGCAAGATCGGACGCTCCGTCCGCGAGTTCTGGGGATCGCGGAAATCCCAGACGGCCGTGCTTTGCCTCAGATTTCGAGCGCCTGTGCAGATACGGGCAGCTTTGTCGACTCCGTCTTTCGCTCGGTCGAAAACAGGCTACTGCTTCCAGAGGAGATCATCTGATGGCTGAAGAGAACGGTACAGTAATGCCGGGGAACCTTTTCCAGCCGCACCGCAAAAGATGATTGGGTGAGAAACAATAGTTCAACAGGATCGCGGCCCGGTTTGCTCAAGGTGGGAACACTATGAAATCACCATGGAAATTCCTTGCCAAATTGACGTCGTGGCGACCATCGGCGAAAGCGCAAGGGAGTTCTATCGGGAATGACACTAATTCCAAGCCTTTCGAGAGCGAGGTTGATCCCGTAGCGCTTGGCCAGCGTCCTCAGGCTCTCTTGACTATTCTGTATTGCTCGACGGATCGCCTCTGTCGTTGTGGCGCTGCCGTGAAGAACCTGTCCCGTAGTGCATCCTTCCATTTCTGGGAAAGCAATGCACCATCAAAACCTGGGATCAAACACCTAGTATCTAGCTGCCGGCCTGCCATTTGCAACCGCCCTTACCGTCTCGGAGGCATTCGAGCGGATGCGCAGGCAGGCATCCCTACATGCTTGGCGTTGGTATATTTTCGACTGTTCACATTGCCCATTCCTGGGGACTGATGCGAGAACCGGCCGGAGACCGAGGTGCCCAATCGATTGCACCTTCCGCGTCGGCCTTGAATGCGGATCCTTTTCATCGACTCAGAACTAAATATGGAGGGTCATTGGCGACGCTCTTACATCGGCCGGGCTGACGTCTTGAGCGGCCGGCGATGTTCCACGGAGGGCGCGTAGTTTCACCGGCAGCGGATCGAGATGCGGTTATACGAACACCGCGGCGCACTCCGTGGAACGCCGGTGCGAGCTGCCACTTCCACCATGCTCCGCGACGAGCGAAAGAGCGCGCACCATGCAGATCCGCCCCGGCGCGCCATGACCTCTCGGCCTTCCTCTAGGCCCGTCGCCGGCTAGTCTCCTGAATGCCTCCGGCCTTCTCGAACTGGTCAAGAGCCGCCTGCACGTGGTCTGTAAAACTTTTCTCCATTTCGTCGGCGCGCCAGTTTTCCAGCGCAACTTTCCATATGGCTGCTCCAATCTCTGCCACGACCCGCGCATGCGAGGGATCGATGCCCCGCTGCTTTAGCGCATGATCAATTGCGGAAGCCAGCATGTGTAACTTCATAAGTTCCCGTTCCTGCAAGTCGCCATGCGTGGATATCAAAAGCTGGCGCAGCTTTACGATGGGACGGTGGCCGTCAATAAACGGCGCGACCGACTCAAAGGCGTGAGCCACCATTGCGAGTGGATGCGAGCCGGATTGGGCCCGCGCAATTTCCTTGGCTATCGTGACCTGGTGATCTCCGGCCCGCCAAAACATCACTTCTCGCTTGTCGCTGAAGTAGCGGTAGAACGTGCGCTCGGTTAGCCCTGCTTTCGCAGCAATTTCTGGCACAGTCGTTGCTGCGTAGCCCTGCTCCCTGAACAGACTGTACGCGGCGCTCTCGAACCGCTCGCGGGCATTTTCGGCCTTTTTTACCACTCAGACACCTCTCTTTTTCGTGAACCTAGGCCAATTGACAGGCTCTGACAATGAGGATACGTCATTGTCAGAGACTGACAATGACGGTCTCGCTCGGGTCGGAGGATCACATGGCAGACAAACTTTCGATTGACTCACAGACCACCGGCGTTACGCGCCGCGTTGTCCTTGCTACCGGTGCTGGAACAGTCACGGCGAGCGTGTTGCCGCTTGCGCCACCAGCCTCGGCACAACAGCGGTTCACTCGTGTCGAAACCGGGCAAACGGTTCGAATCTCGGCGAGCGTGAACGGTCAAGCTGTTACTCTTGAGATCGACTCGCGCGCTTCTCTCCTGGATCTCTTGCGTGAACGGTTAGATCTCACCGGAACGAAGAAGGGCTGCGATCACGGCCAGTGTGGTGCCTGCACGGTTCATCTAGATGGCCGACCTGTCTCGTCCTGTTTGACGCTGGCGCCGAAAATTGATGGACGGCACGTCACGACGATCGAGGGGCTCGCCGAGGGCTCAGACCTCCACCCCATGCAACAGGCTTTCATAGACAACGATGCACTTCAGTGTGGGTATTGCACGCCAGGACAGATCATGTCCGCTGTCGCCTGCGTGACCGAAGGGCGCGCGGCCCATCCAGATGATATTCGAGAATTCATGAGCGGGAACATCTGTCGGTGCGGCGCCTATGTAGGCATTCTCGCGGCCATCCAGCAAACAGCCAAGGTCATGGAGGGCTGAAGATGCGAGCCTTGAGCTATACTATTGCCGCGTCCGCGGAGGCTGCAGTCGCGCAATTTGCGGAGGCTCGCGGATCGGCACGATATATTGCGGGTGGCACCAACCTTTATGATCTCATGAAGCTCGGAATTGAGGATCCGGCCCACTTGATCGACGTCAGTCGAATTGACGGGATGGACGCGATCGAAACCGACGGCGACGTTCTGCGCTTCGGTGGCCGCGCACTGATGGCCGATGTAGCCTACGCACCGGTGGTGCGCGACCAATATCCCGTGCTTTCCGAAAGTCTGCTCAAGGCTGCGTCACAGCAGTTGCGGAACATGGCCACCGTGGGCGGGAACCTTTTGCAACGCACCCGCTGCATGTACTTTCGCAACGGCGCGGGATCGACTTCGATGGTTGGCGTTTATCCTTGCAACAAGCGTCAGCCTGGCTCCGGTTGCTCGGCCATCGGCGGACTCGATCGCACTCATGCTGTTCTTGGCACAAGTGAGGCTTGCACCGCGGTGGCGCCTGGCGACTGGCCGGTCGCGCTAACGGCGATGGACGCAACGGTAGAGATTCTCGGACCTAAGGGTCCGCGTACCCTTCCGATTGCTGAATTCTACCGTCTCCCCGGTGACACACCCCACCGCGAGTTCAATCTTCAGCCGGGCGAGCTGGTGACGGCGATCACCGTGCGAAAAACTCCTGCCGGTCGTGCATCGACTTATCACAAGATCCGCGACCGCGAGAGCTATGCCTTCGCTTTGGCCTCTGCTGCGGTGGCACTCGAGATGGATGGCGCCACCGTCCGCGCCGCGCGCATCGCGCTCGGCGGTGTCGCGACCGCACCTTGGCGATCCCGCGCCGCCGAAGCAATTCTTGCTGGTTCACCACTCACACCTGAACTTGCACTTCGGGCTGGGAGGGCGGCATTCGCGGACGCCCGCAGCGGTCAGCACAACGCATTCAAGATCGAACTCGGCGCGAGAGTTGTCACCGAGGCGCTGACCATCGCCGCTGAAAGGAGGGCGTAATGCCCACGCAAGCCTTTTCGGAAATTCCACGTGTCGATGCGAGAGACAAAGTTCTCGGCCGAGCGCAGTACGGTGCCGACGCCAAGCTGCCCGGAATGCTACATGCCATGCTGGTGCCCGCGACTATTGCGAAAGGCAAGGTAAGTGCCCTCGATGTAGCGCCCGCGATGGAAACCCCAGGCGTTGTGCAGGTGCTGGGTATAGGAGATTTCCCAACGCTTCGTGCAGAGATATCGTATCGGGGCCAGCCTATGGCGCTGGTGGTTGCCGAGACCGTTGAAGCGGCGATCGAGGGCGCCGAAGCGGTGACGGCGCTTTACGAGACGGCGCCCTACATTCCGCTGATGACGAGTCCAGGGGCGCATCGGGTCGATGCTGAGGAATTCAATGCAGGTGACGTCGATGCAGCGTTTCAAAGCGCAGCCCACATCGTGACGGGCACCTTCGAAACGCCAACCCAGCATCACAACCCCATGGAGTTGTTCGGCACTGTTGCGGAATGGACCGATGGCCGACTGACCGTATACGAGGGGTGCCAAAATCTGGACGCCGTCAAGGGTGCGCTCATGCGAGCATTCGAGCTTTCACCCGACCGGATCGTGGTCAAATCGGAACAAGTCGGCGGCGGGTTCGGACAGAAATCTCCTCCAAAGTTGCAGACAGCCCTGGTCGCGCAGGCGGCACGCTTGACACGGCGCCCGGTGAAGCTGGTGACGCCTCGCGGACAACTCTTTCATATAGCCAATTACCGACCTCGAAGCGTCCACAACATCCGCCTTGCTGCCAGCGCGGAGGGGCGTTTGCAGGCCATCATTTACGATGTGGTGCAAGAAAACATCCCGGACGGAAGCTTTCGCTCGACCGGCTACCATGAAGATATCGCCCGCTTGTATTCGATCGAAAATTTCCGAGCGACTGCCGGCGATATTCACGTCGACCGCCAGATGCCACGCCACACACGGGGCACGCATCCCTTTCCGGCGGGCTTTGCATTGGAAAGCGTGATTGATGAAATGGCCTACAAGCTTGGCAAGGACCCCGTCGAGCTTCGCCTTGAACACGAGGCTAAGAACGACATCATTGCTGGCCAACCTCTATCGCCGCATTTTCTGAATGACTGTCTGCGAGAGGGGGCCAACCGATTCGGCTGGAGTAGGCGTCTTCCCGCACCGGGATCGATGCGACTAGCCGACGGGACGTTGGTCGGTCTCGGTGTCGCATGTGGCATCTTCGGTGCGTCGATGTCCGCGAGCGAGGCAACGCTCAGGGTGCGCGCCGATGGAACGACACGCATGATCAGCTCCGGGCACGAGATGGGCCAAGGAATACTAACCGCGATCGCCAACGTCATCATCCAAGGGCTCGACATCAACCCCGATCGTCTGGAAATCCTGCTCGGCGACACCACGTTAGGGCCACAGCTCGCCACGGTCGGCGAGCGCGGGACGGCCAGCTGTGTGCCAACGGCTGCAAAGGCGGTGGAGGTTCTACGCGCCAAGTTTGCCGAACTCGCCGGGGCCAATCCGCCAGCCGGCAACTTGCACCAACAGCTTGCGCGCCTGAAGCGTCCCTATATCGAAGTCAAGGTTTCAGAGCTGGCGCCAGGTCAAGACGCGTCGGCCATCGAGGCCTACCGTACCGGCGGCCGGGCAGGGGCAGGGCCCGATTACCCCGGCTTCACGTCAATGAGCTATATCGCGCAGTTCGTGGAGATTCACATCGACCCGACGACGGGGCGGATCAGCATGCCACGCGCGGTCAGCATCGCTGACGTTGGACGGGTCGCAAGCCCTAGGACCGCGAAGGGGCAGATGTACGGCGGTGTCGTCTGGGGATTCAGCACAGCGCTTCGGGAAGTGTCAGAGGTCGATCCGCGTTTTGCCGGTTACCTCAATGACGACCTGGCCGATTACGTGATGGCAGTGAACGCCGATATCGGTGAAGTGAATGTTGGGCTCATAGACAAGCCTGATCCCAGGATCAACTCGGTCGGCGTGAAAGGAATGGGCGAGCTGGTAATGCTCGGAACCGCGCCGGCAATCGCCAATGCGATTTATCACGCGACAGGCAAACGCATACGAAAACTGCCGATACGCATAGAGGACGTGCTCTAACACATGCCGAGCCGCTGTGCACTTGTTTAAGCCGAACTTGCAGTCCGTCTGGTCAACCTGGAGGCAAACATGCCCGCTTTGCAAATACCCTATATCCGCGACTTTGCCCCTCATCTTCTCAGTGTCTTGCGCATCTTTGCAGCAGGATCATTCTTCACTCACGGTACGATGAAGCTTTTCGGCTGGCCCGCACCCTTCGAATATCCTCTCAGCCCCATGCTCTACATCGCCGGCGTTCTCGAAGTGACTGGCGGCCTTTTGTTGGTAATTGGTCTGCTCGCTCGCCCGGTTGCCTTCCTGCTTTCAGGGTTGATGGCCGTCGCATACTTTATCGCACACAGCTCTGACAGTTTCTTCCCGGTACTCAATCACGGCGAAGCCGCGATGCTGTATTGCTTCCTGTTCCTATATATTTCCGCAGCCGGACCCGGGGCTTGGAGCTTGGATGCGCTGCAGGAGCGTAAGTCTGAAGCGCCCCAGACCGCCTAGCGCTGGCGATATTTCACTTTTCGCGCACCAACCGCGGGTGCGTCCATGGTGATGACCCAGGTTTCGCCAACTTGATTTGCACCGGGCGAACAATAAGGTGTGCCGATGAAGCCAAAGGAGTGAGCGAACGTGGATTCCGCTCGCGGTGTTGGCATCCAGCTTCCGCGTCAAAGCACACTTCTTGCCATTGCCGGGCAAAAACAGAGGACCACTATGGTCACGTTTTCACTTCAGGCTCGCCCGGATGTGCAGAGAAGCGTCGAAGCGAGCCGTTCTTCACGAGCCCGGTGCACGGCTTGTGGCGTGAATGTCGTCGGGAACACGTCTATGGTGCTGCGGCGCCGCGCAGGTGAAGAGGGACCTTCGACTCTAAAACGAGAGATGTGTGGCTTTAGGACGTCTACGTTTCCGTAAGGCCGTTCGCTTCCATATCTAAAAGCAGGACAGCGGCGGTTTTTCCCGGCTTTCTGAAGCGCTCTCTCTTACGCCTAATCGCTGCTACCGCTCTACCGGTACCCAAGGCAATTGGAGAGGCGAAATTCCTGTTCGTGACTGGGGGCGCAAGCCGACAGGCAGCATGAGGATCTGGCTCTTCGGATTGCGGGTATCGGATCCGCGCGAGCTTCGTTGCACTGACCTTTCCAGCGGGTTCTGCAACAAAAGGGGGCTGGTCTAGGGACCCGACAAGCTAGGTGAGAAAACTTAGCAGATTGACGAAGTTTTCTCTTGCGTCGCCAATAGCGCTGATGATAGTTAGCTTTATGGCTAAGCATGATACGGATCTTTCGCTGCTCTTCCACGCGCTCGCCGACCCGACCCGTCGGTCAATCCTAACTCGACTCGCCGAAGATTCGGCGCGAGTCACGGATTTGGCCGGACCCACGGGACTGCGTCTGCCCACGGTGATGCGGCACCTTTCCGTGCTGGAGGAGGCAGGGTTGATCTCCACTTCCAAGGATGGGCGGATACGTACCTGCGCCATCGTCCCGGAGGCTCTGGACCCGGTACGGACATGGCTGGATGAACAGCGAGCCGTCTGGGAAGCCCGGCTCGATCGGCTGGACGCATTTGTGATTAAGGTGATGAAGGAGCGCGCAGAATGACACGGATCCCGGATTCAAGCAGCGTGGCCCGCACGGCGCCAGATGACAGGAAGGACCGTTTTGCGACGCTGACCTTCGAGCGGGACGTGGCCGCGCCGTTATCGGTACTGTGGCAGGCCTGGACGGCCCCGGCCGCGCGGGCGGTTTGGGCCGCACCCACGCCCTCGGTCACCGTGGAGTTTCTGGAGGCCGAAAGCAAGGTGGGCGGACGCGAGGTCTCGCTCTGCAAGGTGGAGGGGCAGCCAAATATCCGCTGCGAGGTTGGTTGGCTGGAATTGCAGCCTGCGCTGCGCAGCGTGAACTACGAGGCAATTTCGTCCGGGGGCGTGACGCAATCGGCGGCGCTGGTGACTGCGGAATTCTCAGGCACGGACGAGCGCAGTCGGCTGGTCGTCACGGTGCAACTTTCCTCGCTGGCCGAGAATATGGAGGCGGGATATCGGCAGGGCTTTGGCGCGGGGCTGGACAATCTCGCGAGCGCGGCTGAGCGGACGATGGTGCTGGAGCGCGTGATACAGGCACCGCGAACTCTGGTCTGGGGTGCGTGGCTGAATCCCGAGACGCTGCCGCAATGGTGGGGACCGGACGGGTTCTCCTGTCGAACGACGCGGATAGATCTGCGGACGGGCGGCGAATGGGTCTTCGACATGATTGCGGCGGATGGCACAGTCTACCCGAACCACCATCGTTATGGTGAGGTTCGGGCCTATGAAAGGATCGGCTACACGCTTCTCTGGGGCGAGAATGGGCCGAAACATGCCGATGCCTGGGCCTCGTTCGAGGATCTCGACGGATGCACGAAGGTGACGCTGGGCATGATCTTTAGCACGGTTGCCGAGTTCCAAGAGGCGAGGGGCTTCGGCGCTGTGGAACTGGGACTGCAAACTCTGGGCAAACTTGAACGCTTCGTCGTATCCCAGTGAAGAAGCAATGGGTTCCCAACGGAACGGGCTGCCGAAAGCGATCTAAATTCAAGAAAAGATGCGGGAGCGGCTCGCTCCGGACGAACGGCGGTTAAGGGGCGCAGTTGCCGTTCACAGACTTTAGCGTGGACGTCGCTTAGGGCCGGAGAGTGCCATTTTTCCACGAGTCCTGCCGAGAGCCTCCGCGATTTTCACGAGGGTGACCAAGTTTGACTCTCCCTAGCCGGAAAGCTACCGCGCAGGCTCCTCCAGACCTGTCGGGAACGAAGGGGATACCCCCAGCGTTTTCAAGGACTGCAGAGGTGCAAAGGTGTCGCTGATTAGGAGATCTGAAATGGATATCACCACATTACTCGTCATCGTCTTGATCATATTGCTGCTCGGGGGTGGCTGGTACGGCCGAGGTCGCTGGTATTGATCACGAATAACACCAGCTTGCCGCAAACCGTTGCTGGCGCGGTGACGATCACCGCGTTCGTGCTGCCGTTCATCAGCTCGTATCTTTAGCCTATGCCGGTCTCGCCAGACCTCGCGCCAGAAGGCACGGAAGGCATGCCGCATCGCAATTCCGAGCTCAGAAAGGTGGGAGCTGTCACTTCCGCATCAGCCTCCAGATGGCGTTCGACAGAAGCATCCGACCACCGGGCTTGACGACATCATCGATATCGCCCGGTCGGGAAGGTGAGGCGGTTCCCGCTCAAAGAAGCGTTTTCCCGGGCGAAGGCGGTCATGGTTCCGCTTTTCTCGCGGCGCTATGCTCCAGCCGACAACCAATGTTGTCCAGCGCGCGTCCGGCCACGCTCTGCCGACGCCTGGGGGGTTCGACGATCATCAACCGCCTCACTGTCAACGGATCCTTAGGTCGGATGCACTCGCTGCCCGTTCGATACCATGGTGCGGAAGACGCGTTGCTGCGACAACCGCACCCGCCAGTGCAATTGCAACCACTGCGCCGATCCATGCTCCGTAGAAGCCCAAGCCGAGAATGATTCCTGCCAAGACCGGTGAAACAATATCCGTCATAGCACCGAGCGCCTGCCCGGTTCCGATGACGACTCCTTGTCGGTCCGAAGGAACACGGTTGGAGAGCGCCGCGATGTAGGTGGGTTTTGCAAGAGCATCGCCCGTGCTGACGCACAACACTGCAAAGGCAAGAGCCGGAATTGTACTCGCCAATCCCGCACAGAGAAAACCCGTACCGACGAGAGCGAAAATCAGAACGATCATTCCGCGTTCCGAAAAGAACCGATCAAGCCATCTGAGTAGTAGAAGCTGGACGAAGATGTTGATCATTCCGTCGGCAGCTATGAGGTAGCTCAATTCGCGCGTCCCGAAGGCGTGGCCGTTCCAGGTGAACCTCTCGCCGAGAAACATGGGAAGCTGAGAGGTGTACATCCCATAGGCCAGGAAATGACACAGCATCACGGCGGCGAGCACACGGATGACGGGAGAGCTGCCGATCGCGCGCAGCGAGTGCTGCTCGCGGTCGGTCTCGATCACGCGTGAGCCCGCCGCCGGTCCGTCTTTCATGCCAAAGAATGTCACCGCTATGCCGATTGCAGACATGCCGAGCGCCAAATAGATCGGAGCGGTGAGCGAGACATCGGACAGAATACTCGAGAGGACCGCACCGACGATCGCTCCTAGGCCGCCGCCGGCACTGACTATACCGATCGCTCGCCGGCGGGCTGTGGGAGAACTGTTGTCTGCCGCATAGGCGGCAGCGGCCGAGAAATTGCCGGCAGTCGGTCCGAACAGAAACCGTGCAAGCAGGACGATGAGAATGTTTTGCGCGAGAGCAAGCAAAAGAAGACTGGTGACGGCCAGAGCCTGGCTGGCGAGAAGAACGTTCCTGCGACCGAACCGGTCGGAAAGCTGGCCGAGCAGAGGCGCCGCGGCGAACTGGCTCAGCGCTTCTGTTGCAAGGACGATGCCGAACACGAAAGGGTTCGCTCCCATCTCACGCAGATGGAAAGGCAGCACGGGCAGAACCGCGCCGATGCCGGCAGCGTAAAGGCCCGTAATCACGAATACCGGCAGCAGCAGTCGCCAGTCGAGCCCGTTCGACCCCCCGGCATTCTTCTCGGGCAGTGGGTGCGCCATCATCTTACGCCCGCCCCTTTGAACCAGTCGACGCCGACATTCGACAGATAGATTTCAAGCCTTGGGATCGCGTCTGCATCGAACGTCGCACCGACATACCCGTCAGGCCGGATCAGGACACACTCACCGGGAGCCAGTCCGTAAGCCTCGCGGACGTGTCCCCAGGCGTCGACGACGTCGCCGCCTGTGCCTAGGCGATAGATGTGCAGGCCCGGGCGTGGCGCAACCATGTCACGCCGGTCTTCAAACACGAGCAGCGTCCAATGCGGCCCCTGGAACAGTCGGAACAGGCGCGACGGTTGGCCTGCCGCGCCCTTCACCGGGGCGTCAGGAGCGCGGTTCCCCGCACGTACGCCGTGGCTGCGCTCGGGAAGCTCCGTGGAGAGCGGAGAGTCCGGATAACCGACGTCGAGTTGATGCACCTCCCGGCCACGGCGCATTCCACCTTGCTTCTGTGCCTCGAGCAGCCGGGTTGAAAGGCCCAGAACTGCTTCTGCGATCGGACGCCGTTCTCTTTCGTAGGTATCGAGCAGACGATCTTGAGCGCCGCTGAGCACGGCCGCGAGCTTCCATCCGATGTTGTAAGCGTCCTGGACGCTGGTGTTCAGGCCCTGCCCGCCTGTCGGCGGATGGATGTGAGCTGCGTCGCCGACCAGGAATGTCCGACCGACCCGGTAGCGATCGGCAAGCCGGGCGTTCATCGCATAGGCCGAAGCCCAGGCGACAGAATTCACCGCCATGTCGCTGCGGCTTGTCCGCTCTCGGAGAATGCGATTGAGTCCTTCGGCGGAGAGGTCGATTTCACCGTCCACCGGTACGGGCGCCTGAACCTGGAAGAGATCGGTTCCGGCGAGCGGGCAGATAGCGACCATTCGCTCCATGTCACCATCGTTGAACTGGTGCCACGCGTCGCGTTCCAGCCCGGTCAATGTCACATCTGCCACAAGCGCACGCACGCCCAGGGTCTTTCCGGGGAAATCCACGCCGAGGGCGCCGCGCACGAAGCTGCGCCCGCCATCCGCCCCGATAAGATATCGGGTGCGTATGGTTGCCTGGCCTGTCGGCCCGGCGATGCGCGCCGTGACGCCGTTGTCGTCCTGCTCAAAACCGGTCAGTTCGCATTCGAACTCTGCCATGTGGCCAAGTTCGGCGAGCCGATCGCGCATAATACGCTCTGTCACGAACTGGGGGACCATCAGCGCCAGATGATACGGTTCTGTCGGTGTCGGATCGAGCCGCTCGACGGGATCCCTGTCGCTATAGCTTCCATCGGGGTGATAGGCGCGTAGTGGCGGATAGACGCCGCCGGCAGCGACGGTTTTATCGAGGATACCGAGATCTTCGAAAATTTCCTGGGTTCTGGGCTGAAGCCCCTTGCCGCGCGAGCCATGGAAGGGCTGCGCCCGCTTGTCGATCAACCGGAAAGAAATTCCCCGCCGTGCAAGTTCGATCCCCAGCGTCAGGCCAGCCGCTCCCGCGCCGCAGATGAGCACATCCGCTGCAAAATCATCTGTCATTTCTCTCTCCATGTGTGTATTATGCACATAATAGGAGATTTCAAATGCCGTCAAGAGAAAGTGTGCAAAATACACATATCAGCATTCAGATTCGCGAGCTTCACGGCGCGCTGATCGACATCGTCAGTTTTATGAACCAGCCGCAGCGGGACGAAAGGATGGTGAAGGAAGCCGGAATTTCGCTCGACCGCGCCCTGTTCCCTCTGCTGGTCGGGATCGAGCGACGAGGGCCGATCGGCATCGTCGAACTCGCCGCGGGGGTTGGCCGTGATTACACGACTGTGAGCCGTCAGGTCGCCAAGCTGGAAAGTCTTGGCCTGGCGGAACGAAGGCAGAGTACGGCGGACCGCCGTGTAACCGAAGCTGTGATCACGCCGAAGGGCAAGGCGATGACAGACAATATCGACGACGCACGCGAGCGGTATGCTCGTGCAATCTTCAAGTCCTGGGACGCACAAGACATCGATGAGCTCGTGCGTCTCATGCGTAAATTCGCCGATGCGGTGAACGACGAGCCACAGGGTTTGGCCGGACTCTGAAATATTGACAAGTCACGGGCCCGGAGAATTCCAGGTGCTCCGCGAACCGGCCGGCGGTGCGATGGGCGGTCCCGCAGTGTCGCCCACTGAAGCCTTCTGAATAGAGGGTCTTCCTCAATTTGTGTGGTTCACTCACCGTTAGACATGATGCCGCTATGGGCAAGAGGCGTGACGCCTGTTGCTGGGCAGTGAAGCCTCTCGACGAGGATTTCGCTATCTCTGCCGGTATCGAAAAGCTTCGACAAACGCAGCGAAAGCCGGCGATGGATGCCGCCGGCTAGGATAGTAGAGATGGTACCCTTGAAACGTAGGAGCCCAATCCGCGAGCACTTCCTGCAGCCGTCCGCTCTCAAGGTGTTGCCGGACGAGGTCCTTCGGCGCATATGACAGCCCTACGCCGTCAAGAGCGGCATTGAGCGCCGGATCTATATTGCTCATCGTGAGTTGGCCCTCGACACGTACGCTAAACTCGCGACCGTCCTTTGCAAACTCCCAAGCGTAGAGAGCGCCTGATGTTGGAAGCCGCAGGTTAACGCAATTGTGCTTCGTCAAGTCGTGTGGCGTCCGGACTCGCAGGAAGCCCATCCCATTGACTTGGTTGGTTGGATAGACGACGTCGCGGTCGTGCCCGCCCGAGGGCGTCGCGATGGACCTGAGAGCAGGGGAAGATGATAGCCGGCGCTCTTGGAACTCGTCGAGCGCACGAGGCCGCCAATTCCGCGTTGGCCGCCTAGTCGCGGAGTTCGCTTTCAGCGCGCGGTTCATCTCGGGCTCCGCTCGATAGTTGATCTGCGTCACAGCGCCCCCTCAGTCGAATAATCATGGCATTGGGTGGGCGGCTTCACCAGCCAACACCACCCGTCGTTCAGTTCTTTTGAAGCTGGGCCGAGTTTGCCGGACCGCCAGCGACACCACGTCCAATCCCGAACGGACCAGCGTTGTCTCATCGGGAGTACGAAGCTGTTCATGGCGAGTCAGGGAGAGCAGTCGGGCAATCCGGATTTCTCGGCCCACAGCTCTAGGAAGTCGTCTGGCCACAGCGCGCGGGGAAACAGCTACTAAGGTCCATGCGCTGAGCATGAGACGCGCGGGAATCCGTGAGACAAGATGCGAGACTTCCTCATCTGATTATCGAGTGCGCTCTTAATGTGATAGAAGGTGGCTGTAACGTGGTTCGTAGGCCAACGAGGAGGTCACCATGCCGCCGAGA
The DNA here is from genome assembly GCF_056739175.1 of Ensifer sp. R1-3. Taxonomy (NCBI): domain Bacteria; kingdom Pseudomonadati; phylum Pseudomonadota; class Alphaproteobacteria; order Hyphomicrobiales; family Rhizobiaceae; genus Ensifer; species Ensifer sp. R1-3. The sequence goes on along the minus strand of NZ_CP096517.1, from coordinate 922,244 downwards.
AAAGGCACCAAGGATTACCAGAACGAAATTATCAGAGTGTACTACGGCATCAACAACCAAACCCTTGGAGTACAGTCAGTGTGGGAGACGCGCGGCGGTAAGCTGGCCTCGATGTCTGCCGGTCACCACTTTAGGCACCAATGTGTTGCTGGAAATACCGCTCACTCGGACGCGGTGTCCTTTGCCTTCGACCTTACAGGCGTTTTCACGCTGCCCGTGGATGTTGAGAACCATCCACTTGTAAACGAGCTTGAAGAGAAGGCCTCGATCATGCGTGCCCAACGAACCCACGACGCACTTCCGTGAGGTCCTCTCGATTGCGTGAACCACCGCGCTGCTCTACGCTGAACGTCGTCGCGATATGCGCGAAGGGTGTCACCGGCCACTTGCCGTTTTCATCCTTTGCTGCTCTGTAAATCATGACGCCTCTATCCATGGTGAACGTGGCCTGTGCATAACTTCCGTTTCAGGATCTATGTAACGATCACGAGAGGTTGTCTTGGTGCCCGTATTCAATGGTCAGACGCTCTTCCTAAACAGAACGCCCGCGCTCCAGCGAGAAACGTACGTGCTTTCGTCAGACGGGTGCCGCCGAAACTCGGCCATCAGAAAACTGCAACGTCTTGAGCACCTTTCCTCCGCGGAATCTCAAACTCGACGCAAACGGCCTCGTCTTCGCATCGAAGGACGCACTTCGGCCTCGCTCAACGCTGAGACGATCTCGTCGTGATAGTCGCGCATCGTATTATCCGGCGCTTTTTGCAACGTATTGAGAACCCGTAGTGCCCGTGCGGCATTCGTGGGGTTAAGCTTCCTGCCATTGTCCAATGGCCTGTTCTTACTGTCTCCCCCGTGAAGAGGTGGTGGATCGTATAGGTACCGTCTCCTTCGAAACGGCGGCCATATTGATAGAATTGTCCAGATCTGTCAGGCGCCCCGCCTTCAGACTCCCATACGCTGAGGGCGAGCGCGTGCTCCTCGTGTTTGCTCTTCAACTTTTGGCCCTCCTCGGGCTTGCTCTTACCGCGAGCGCGATCGTCAGTGAGGGGATGCCATGCCCCATTCAATCGGTTCGAGATTGTCTTCCCCGCTGACGCGTTCCTGGCCGAGTTCGTCATTGCGAATGCGATACTGGGGCCAGTTGGATGTCAACGGCAGTTTGGCCGTGATGCGATAGGTCTCTGCCGCGCCGGGCGAGATATACGTTCTGTCTTTGAGGCGCACGGACAGACCGATGGGGAAGGTATGGTCGCGCATTGAATTTGCCTTCACAGGTTGGATGACGCTGCCGCATCGCGCTGATCGAAGGCTATGAGGGCTTCGATCTCCTCTGGATCGATCGGCACAAGGCGCATTCGGTACTTGTTCTCGGTTGTTGGCGGGAGCGTGATGAACGTTGCTACGCGACGATAGGCCGACCAGGAGAGACCTTCGATCAGCTCCTCTTCTTCATCGACTACGTAGTCGCCGGCAGTGACCATCTCAGATAGTCCTGATATCCAGAATGGCTTATCAAAATGAACCGTTCGGTGGCTTGTTCTGGCGAACATGATTTGTGTCCTCTGCGGGATTTAAAAGTGGGCCGGATCGGCAGTTTTTTTAGCTCGGGGAGTTTTCCGTCCCGACTCGCCTCTAGAAACAGAAACTCCCACCGATATCAATGGTAAATAAATACACCGATATTGAGGCATTACTAAGTCACGACACAAGAAGTTACAGAGAGGACGGAATAAGACGTTTATTTATTCCAAATCAAATGTGCGGGAAGAATTTAATTTTTCTTAGAATTGGCGGTGCGGTATCGTAAAGATGGCATCGAAATAATAGTATGTTCACATTTTTATCTTTAGGGAGCAGATGAAAAATCTGGTTTGCAACTGTCTCCTGGTTAAAGAACAGGCCCGCATCGACCTCGATAACCGGTTAGAGGGAATAGCACATGACATTCGAACAGGGCCTTGAACGGACAAAACCCTCTACCATCGGCCTGGTGGTAGGAGGTTTTGCTGCACCCATCGTCGGGTTCAATGCGGGATGGATTACAACCACGACGGCCAGCGCGCAGGCGGCCGAGACACCAGAGTGGATGCGCTCACGGGCATTTGCTCGAGTGCCGCAGGGCGAATGGCAACCGCCCGCAGCACAGACCTGGCCACCCTCAAGGGCTACGACAATCGTGCGAAACGCGACGAGCGCGTCGCGGTCATTATGACCGATATTCAGGTTCCGGCGGACATCCTCGACAAGATCAGCACGAGCTAGCCGCTCACTATCTTGAAGCAACGCGAAATGCCGCTTTGGGCATCTCAGAATTCCGCAATCAGGAAGGCGAAATGAAAAGCTCGTGCACGCTCGCTTCTATACCTACGATTTCACGCGTTCGGTCGCGATGATTGCCTTTACTCTGACGATTGCCGTAAATTGTCTATTCGGTCCTTTCCGGAAGCATTCTATAGGTGCCGATCATGCGTGCATCCGTTCAATGAAGCTGGAAAGCATCGTGGACCGGCGTTGGGAGTGCCGAGCCATTGAATGAAGCCGACAAGTTATCCCGACATTAGCTCTTCAGGCGAGTAAAATGGACTCGACATCGAAAGAGTTCGTCGGATCCTAGAGATGACACAGCCTCAGGCTTTCGCATTCGCCATTCTGATCGGCCTGATGATCGCTTTCATATGGGGACGCCTCCGCTACGACCTCATCGCAGTCCTTGCGTTGCTCGCCGCAGTTTTCACCGGCATCGTGCCGCATAAGGTAGCGTTCTCCGGCTTCGGGGACGACATTGTTATTATCGTCGCCAGCGCCCTCGTCGTAAGCGCTGCGTTTGAACGCAGTGGTGTCATAGAGGCATTCCTTCATCGCGTGGCGCCCCGCGTGACTTCTGTGCAGGGTCAGGTTGTTATTCTCGTGGCGGCGGTCACGGTTCTTTCCGTCTTCATCAAGAATATCGGGGCGTTGGCGATGATGATTCCGGTCGCGTTCCAGATGGCACGCCGCTCGAAAGCGTCCCCTTCGTCATTTCTTATGCCGATGGCGTTCGGCTCCTTACTCGGTGGGCTCATCACCCTCGTCGGCACATCACCCAATATTGTTGTGTCACGGATGCGTGAGGAACTGACGGGCCAGCCTTTCAGCATGTTTGATTTTACGCCTGTCGGTATTGGTATTGCCGCAGCGGGAGTGGTTTTCCTGGCCTTCGGCTATCGGCTGCTTCCTCGAGACAGAGAGGCGGTGCCTACGATGGAGAAGGCGCTGAATATCAAGGACTACATGACGGAAGCTCGCATTACTGGGAATTCGCAGGTCGTCGGCAAGTCGATCAGGCATTTGTCGGCTTTGCTGGATGACGAGGTCATGGTCACCGGGCTCGTGCGAAATCAGGTCGAGCGCCTTCTGCCACTGCCGGATCTCGTCCTCCAGCAGGACGATATCGTCTTGCTGGAAGGAGATCCTGAAGCGCTGGAGCGAGGTATACGGCGCGCGCGCCTGGAACTGGAAGGGCACAACCGCCCCACCGAAGCAAAAGGAGTCGACGAAGAGATTGTCGGAATTGAAGTGGTAGTCGGTCCGAGATCAGTCTTGATTGAGCAAACGGCCAAGCGCTTGGCGCTGCATAACCGATTCAACATCAATTTGCTCGCGGTAAGCCGGAGTAGCCAGCGCTTCACCGAACGTTTGCGCGACATCGTGTTGAGATCAGGTGACGTTCTCGTTTTAAAGGGCGATCTCGTGCTTCTCCCGACCAAGCTGATGGAACTCGGTCTTCTTCCTTTGGCCGAACGGGAGATCCGACTGGGCAATCCGCGAGAACGCTTGATGCCCATGCTAATCCTAGCCGGCGCAATGGCGTCTACCGCATTGGGTGTATTGCCCGTTGCCACCGCGTTCTTCGCTGCTGCTGTTCTGACGGTTTTGTTCGGTGCCCTTTCGCTCAGAGAAGCTTACGAGGCTGTCGACTGGCCTATTGTGATAATGCTCGGCGCTCTCATCCCAGTCAGCGAGTCCATCCGTACGACCGGTGGTGCCGATCTTATTGCCGGCGCCCTCGCTCAGCTTGCTGGCGCCTTGCCCGTCTTCGGCGCGCTTGCAATGATCATGGTGATCGCAATGGCCGCGACGCCGTTTCTGAACAATGCCGCCACCGTTCTGGTCGTCGCCCCAATCGCGGTTACCCTTGCTCACCGCCTTGGCTACAACCCGGACGCCTTTCTGATGGCAGTCGCAGTAGGGGCAGCTTGCGATTTTCTGACGCCCGTCGGACACCAGTGCAATACTCTGGTTCTGGGACCTGGTGGTTATCGCTTCGGCGACTATTGGAAGTTGGGGCTGCCGCTCTCGTTTATTGTGGTCGTGCTGGGCGTGCCTTTGATCCTGTTGTTTTGGCCGACAGTTTAGTCCGTCGCGCCGATGCAGCGCGTCTGTCGCGCGATAGAGATAGCCGGCGGGACTGGAGAAGCGGATCGGCATTCTGCGGCAGTGTCCTATCCCCTTCATAACGGTTCCGGGCGATGGACGCAGAATGCGGATGCGTCGCTAGGAACGCCGATGGGCGCCTTCACTATCGTCTGTTAGGAGACGTCAGTAAGGTCAGCGCCATAAAACCGAGTGCGGCCGATATGACGGAAGCGCCGAGCACACCGAGCTTGACGGGGATCAGAGCTCGGGCTCGAAAGCAAGCTCGGCAATGAACAGAGCCATGGTGAAGCCGATCCCGGTCAGCAGACTGCCGGCCGCCAACAGGCTCCAGGATAGCTGTTCCGGACGACACGCGAGGCGAAGTTTCACGGCGAGGAAACTGAAGAGCACAATGCCAGCCGGCTTGCCGACCACGAAGGCGACGACAATTGCGATCGTGAGGGGAACGTCGAAGTTTGCATCCTCTATCGGGACGCCCGCGTTGGAGACGGCAAAGAGCGGCATGATTGCGAATGCGACCCAGGGATGGAGGGCGATCTCGAGACGCTCGATCGGCGACACTGCTTCGCGGGTCGCGACGCCTGCCCGATGAAGGTCGCTGCGTGCCGCCGTGTCACGGCTGCGATGGTCGCCGGGGGGATGGGCGATCACCCGGTCGAGTATCGCGTGGAGGCGGATCTCGCTTACCCACCTTCGCGTCGGCGTCATCAAGCCAAGGATCACTCCGACGAGCGTCGCGTGAACGCCCGATGCGTCGAATGCCAGCCAGATGGCGCTACCCATCACGAAATAGACCGCAATGCTGGGAATGCCCAGAAGCGCAATTCGTGCGACGAAGGCAAATCCGAGTCCGCCGGTTCCGAGTGCCACCCAATTCAACGGTTCGCAATAGCCGACCGCCACGATCAATATGGCGCCGATGTCGTCGAAGATCGCAAGAGAGAGCAGGAACAGTCGCAAGCTACCAGGTACGCGCGAACCGAGCAAAGCAAGGCACCCGATGACGAACGCCGTGTCCGTGGACATAACGGTGCCCCAGCCGCTCGCACCCGGCCCTCCGCCGACAAGCAGCAAATAGATTCCGGCCGGTGCAGCCATCCCCCCGAGAGCGGCGGCGACGGGTAGAGCGGCCATGCGCGGATTGCGCAGCTCCCCCAGCACCAGCTCGCGCTTCACCTCAAGGGCGATGACGAAAAAAAAACGTCATCAGCCCGTCGCTGATCCAGTGCTTCAGCGAACGATAGATCCCGATGTCGCCCAGTCTGACACCCGCGGGCATCTCCCAAAAGGCGAGAAACGACGGCGACCACGCGGTATTTGCGAGGCCGAGCGCCTCGATCCGGAGGAACCGCATAAACGGCTTGGTAAGCCGATCTGCCGGTTCCCTGGGAAGCCGTGAGAGACTGTCGTTCATGCCGTGAACCACTCCTGCGGTTTTGATCGGACAGGCAGATGTCTCCAGCGACTATTGCGGGGCCTGCGCCGCATAAGGTCCACACCCGGACGACTTCAAGACGGGTTTCCCGAAAGACTTGATGAGGGTGACATCGGCCGCATCACGGTCCGCCAAACTCGGATCCTGCCGACCCGCAGCGTATTGTCGTATTTGTGCCATCCATCGTCACGAACACCCTCCATTCAGGCGGTATCCATCGCGTCGACGACCGGGACGTCGATGCCGCCGATATGACAGCTTGCCTTCGTCCTCGATTGTGGGATCGCCACGTATCGTCGTTTCACCCGCCGGTGCGACAAGCCGCCCGCACCGGTGACCCAGGAGATCGCGATGAAGTGATGTCGGCACATCGGGGGCGGTCAATGTCGTTTCCAGGAACGCGAATATCGGCCGCGGTCCCGTGGAGCGCAGCGAACCTACGAACGCGGATCAGCCTCTGGATCCATCCTAGCGGAAATGGGCGGCGGTTAGGGTGTAACAGTCGCGACGGCCGCCCGAATAGGCCTTCCGTGCGACATCATAGACGGACGAGCGCGATGCGTCGAAAGCAGAAAGGAGCTTCGATTCAGAGACTTTCGATGTGTCCAGTTCGGCATCGGCCACCACGAGCGCGTCAGCCTCGACGAAGAACCGCACCTCAAACATACCCTCGTGGCCAAGGAAACGGACGGCGTTTCTTTTTTCATCGAAGCTGCGGCTCGAATTTGGAAATAACAGCGTCATACTCAGCGTGCCTCAGTTTCGCACGACGCTGAAGGCGCGGGTTCAGATTAGGCTGCCCCGCCGCCTCCAGCGTTCCGCATGCGAAGGTTATGGTCGACACGCGCCGGTGAAGTGGGCGGTGCCTACGTATAGCAGGTTTGAACGAACCGACTCTCCACGCCCGCGCGGCGCAAGACCTCGCATCCTAATCGTGGTGAATAGGAGGTCCTTTGAGGCGGCGAACCCAAACCTCAGCCAGATCAACGAGTTGTATATATGTGCTTGAATTGGTCTTTAAACAAGGCGCTCGGGTCTTCCGGACGCCGGATCCGCCTGATTGTTCCATCTGTGTGAAGGTCGACAAGACCAGAGACGGCGGTAGCGCTCGCGAGGAACGAGGAACATCCAGACGCACGCAGAGTTTTGTTTCAGAGAATTCACGCACTGGGAGGTGATGATGAGAAAGCGCTCCCCCAAAGCATCGCCTGAGGTGCGCGCGGCGATCAGCGCATTTTTGAACGGGTGTCAGAAAGAAGCCCGGCCATTTGCGACCTCTGAAGCCCTTGGCGCGGTGCGCCGCATGTTTCCTGACCTGGATATATCAGATACAGATCTCATGGCCGCTATCAGCAGCGAAGCAGCTTTAGCGGGTTTCGACGTAGACACCCCAGAACCAAAGTCTGCGCTGCGCATGAGGGATTCGCTTGAAGAATGGGACAATGAAGGCGGCGCAGTCGACAAATTGCCGCGCGGCGAAACCCAAAGCAGGCGTGGCAATGACACGGACGGCAAAGGGCGGCGGGCAAAAGCTACCAAGGATAGAAATGAGCTTCTCTAGCACAGCACAGCAAGGGGCTCAGAAGTTCGATATTGGACAATTCGCGAACTTCAACCCCGGCGCAAGCCGTCTTTTTTGAGGCCTGTGCAAAGGCGAGTCTGTGTGAAGGAAGCCGCTCGCACCGCTGAATAGTCCTTCAGGAAAGCCGGTGAGGGTAGAAGCGCCCATCCCTTCCTCATCGCGCTCATCTTGGTCCTTCGGCGGGGCCGACCTGGTGCCTCCGGTACTCTTGACCCTTCTATCGATCGCGTCTTTACGAATGAAACGCAGGCGATTGCTATTTGCATGGCCTAGGCGCAGTGTGCCGATCTTCGGTAGCAAATTTTTCGGGCGCTGCTGTTTGAGGGCTAGCAGGCCCTGGCCCCAAGGAAAGGAGGACGTCATGTCTTCCATCGAAAACAATATCGCACCTGCCGATCTTGAGATGATCCGGTCCGTCTTGGACGATGCCGGCTACGATTCCAGCGTCCTTGTCGAGGATCAGTGTTTGTTCGACACGGCGGCGTTGCTCGTGACAAAGCTGTTCCTGTCTGGTGTAGACTCCCGGTCGGCACTAGCCGCGAAGCTGGAGTCGCAACTCGGCAGAGCCGGAACGCACAGACGGTCGCTGTCGCGCTACGCAATTCAAGGTCTTCCGTTTGAGTCACAGGCGAACAAGTCATAAGCGGTGGCTATTTGAGGCTCTTCGACAGCCAACGAGTGTTTCTCGAGCTTGCTTATTCGAGCCAAGGTTCATCGGCAGGCTCCGGAAGTGATCGCGAAGGTGCAACAGGTTGAATAAGGAGTGCACTCAATGGCACCAGGTAATGAACAAAGTAGAGAAGAGCGGATCCGCGAACGTGCCCATGAAATCTGGGAGCGCGAGGGTCGCAAGGATGGTGATCACGAGCGCCATTGGGAGGAGGCGGAAAAGGACTTGAGAAAGAAAGAATCCGGCATAGGTCCCTCCGCGAACCCATCTGGGCCGGGCGATTCCAGCGGCGCCTGAGTGTTCCGGAGAAACCACTACAATAGTCCGAAAAGCCCACATCAGCGCCGCTCGGAAGCTTGCGACGGTGCTGTTTATATCTGTGCTTTGCGTGGTTCAAATACGTCGCGCCAATTCTATCTCGACAGGGCGACATCCGGGGAAACGAATCCCCAACCCCGAACCGGTGCACGCTCACGCCCCAAGGGGACCAAATCGCAGCGGCATGATGTCTTGGTCACAAAGCAAATGAGGTGCCCATCGCCAGGGCGCACCCCCGCAAAGATCGCTAATGTATCGACAGAAACTGTTGGCTGTGCGCCAGCGCCCTGAGTCAGGACTTTAGTCCAGGCAAACATTACTTTTCACATGTTCGACGCCGGCCGGAATAGGGCTGATAAGTGCAATCCGAAGGGCGGAAGGAACGATAGCTGCGGGAGCAAGCTGTAATGTTGCAGGATCGCGGTACGCCGTGGCTGTCGACAATCGTGCCCTCCGGCCGCTCACGATTTGGCGCAGGCGCGGCCATAGCCTCCCGCATGAAGTCCCGCCAAATATGCGCTGGCAGGTCACCACCGGTGACCCCCTTCATAGGCGTGTCGTCGTCATTGCCTACCCACACGGCGGCGACGAGCGGCTCCGTGAAGCCTACAAACCAGGCGTCGCGATTGTTCTGGCTGGTGCCGGTCTTGCCGGCCGCGAATGCGCCCGGATCGGCCTCGCGCCCGGTTCCGCGCTCGACTACTAACTGCAGAAGGCCAAAAAGGTCGGACTGGTATGCCGATAGATCAATGCCCGGCCTGGTATGTGCGCCAACCCGAAACGCCCTCGGCTGCCCGGCGGCGTGAAAATCGATAATGCCCCAGGGCTCGACGGGTGCCTTGCCGAAGCGGACCGACGCATAAGCGCTCGTAAGTTCAAGTAAGCTTACTTCCGAGGTGCCGAGGGCCAGAGACGGCGTATTAGCAAGGGGTGCATCGATTCCGAGCTCGCGTGCAGCGGCGATCACATTGTCGAGGCCGACTTCCTGGGCAAGCGCCACTGTCGGTGCATTCAGCGACCGGGCGAACGCCTCGGCAATGGAAATCCAGCCGCGATATCGGCCGCTAGAATTCTCCGGCGACCAGCCATTGACGTCGATCGGCGCGTCAAGGACCCGGTCAGTTGGAGTGAACCCGGCCTTCAACGCTGCATAGTAGACGAACAGCTTGAAGGTGGAGCCAGGTTGCCGCATCGCTGTGACTGCACGGTTAAACTGGCTTTGCTTGTAGTCGCGGCCGCCGACCATGGCAACGACCGCTCCATCCGGCGTCATTGCGACCAACGCAGCCTGGGATGCGCCGACAGCCCTTCCTTCAGTATCCAAGGCATTTCTTACCACCCTTTCAGCGATCTGTTGCAGGTGCGGGACCAATGTCGTGCGAACCGTGGTGGTACCCGGCGATGGACCGGCGATTTCGCTTGCCTGTGGGGAGATCCAATCGGCGAACCAGCTTCCGGAGCGTGGCGTCGGCGTCGTCGGATTCAGCGCAGCAAAGCTCGCCTTCACGTGCTCCGCGTCGGGCGCGGTGATCTTGCCATTGGCCACCATCGTGTCCAGAACGACGGCGGTGCGTTGCCGGGCGCCTTCGAAATTGCCGATTGGATTCCACTGGCTGGGGGCCCGCAGCAACCCTGCCAGCATCGCCGATTCCGGCAGGCTGAGCGCGCCGATGTCCTTGTTGAAGTAGACCCGCGCGGCTGCAGGCATGCCGGTCGCGCCGGCGCCAAGATAGGCGCTGTTGAGATAGCGCGTCAGGATTTCCTTTTTGCCGAGTTTCAACTCCAGCCAAAGGGCGATAACGAGCTCCTGTATTTTTCGTTTTATCGTGCGGTCGCTGTCGAGGTATTGCAGCTTGATGAGCTGCTGGGTGATCGTGCTGCCGCCCTCTACAACCGAACCAGCTTCGAAGTTTCGAACGAGCGCCCTTCCGATGCCTCGGACATCGATACCGAAATGATCCATGAACCGCCGATCCTCAATTGACAGCACGGCATCGATCAGATGTGGCGGGAATTGGTCATATTGCGTGTAGGGGCCTTGATAGGGGCCCTGCCTTACCAGCGGTTCTCCGTCCGCTGTTTCGAACACCACGACGGGTTTCAGGGTTCCGTTGCGAATCTCATTCCAGGGCACGTCCTTCAGCGCCCATACCATTACAGCTCCAATAAGCATGATGCAGGTCACGAAGGTCAATCCGACAGTGACTTTCCACCCGCTGGCATTTTGCCATGCGTATCGGCTGAACTTCAGAGGCCTTGTCAGATAACGAACACCTCGTCCTGTGTTGGCCACAGCAGTCGCAGACCATTGGCTGATATTGTGAATGGTTGGTAAATCAGCCTGTCGGCTCGATTTGTTGAACTTTGCCTTTAAAGAGGAAGCGGCCGCCTTGGCACTAACCTTCGTCGAGATGGAGATTGCATGCAAATCATGGCGCAACGCCTGCAGTAACTTGTGCGCTGCCAGTCTGCTCTGCTCAAATGGTCTAGGGGGCTGTTGCGGCTGGTCAGCTTGGATGAATGCGCTGGCTTCTCCTTCGGAGCTCGAAACGGATTCCGCCCCTGCGTGGTCACCCGCGAAATTCGGCGTTGCTTCCGCTACGCCGCTACCTTTATCGGAGCCACTGGCACTTCGACATTGGGTTTTAGAAGGGCGTGGCATTGGTTACCGTAAAAGGCTCCAGGGCGACTTGGAAAGCTCGCAGCGTAGCACAGCGACGCGGCGGCTGCCGGGTGGCCCGTCCCAGCCACGACGAGATCCAAGGTGACGCGGGACTTGGCGCAAAGCGGTAAAATCAGTGAAGGGCTTCTTCGTATGGTTTAATTGACGTCTGCTCATTCCCGGCCCGCTCGCGTTCCAGTGGGCTCGATCGGAGAGATTTGTCCCTTTGCCCATTCGGAGGCGGCAATGGCAGAACCAAGCAACAGCACGGGCAGTGCCAGTGCGACAAGGAACCTGAGCACCTGAACCCGTCGGATGCGTCTTCCCTCCCAATCGTGATCCATCGTCTCTCCGCCTGGCGTGTGCGCATCGCAGAGTAGCCAGTAAGACAGGAAACCAGAGAGGGGTCGACCGGTCGAGTCTTTTCAGCGTGTTCAGGCCGGGAATCCATTTCGCCTCGCTGAATTTTTCGCGCTCGTCGTATGGTCATAGGACCTTAGTCCGTCAAAAAGCGGGCAAAGGTCCTACACCCGTTCCGAGATTACAAGGCCGGCCACACACCAACTGCCCGAGGGAACGACGCTGATCATTCATCCAGACGTTTCTTTGGAGTTTTTCGCTGTGCCTTCTCGCAAACGATGGAGACATAGGGCAGCCGCGTTCGCTTGGCGGACGATTCGCCGCTATCGGGGCTCGGGCACATCTCCTGCGATGCAGAAGATCAACTGTACTGTCTGCAATGTGGCGCACTATGTCCGAGGTTGCAGCCCCCGTCGCGCAGGTATGGTGACCTGCTCCACCTCTGGCATGTCTCTTATGGCTGAGAGGCAATCAGGTACGATTGACCCTTCACTCAAACGAGCGAAATGTATTCGCCTCAAGTTAGCGCTGCTACTGTCGCGTTTGACCGGAGCCGTCAGCTCAACACCCGGGAGAGCCTGGATCCTATTCAACAGGCGCTCGCGTTCGTCGACACTCATGCCGATGCGGATCGTGAATATGATGTCAGTCATTGGTGCCTATGCCGGCAATCAATCGTTCCAGGTTTAAACGACCATACCCGAAATCGGGGGTAAAGTCTTGTTCGCCCATCGCAGGCACCTTGTCAGCACTGGCCGTAAGGGCGCTTCGGATCGCCGCGGGGTCTCTCTTGCCTCCATTTGCGATGTAGAGTGCCGCAGCCGCTGCAACGTGCGGGGCGGCCATCGAAGTACCGGGCCAGGCGTCGTAGTCCGTTTCGCGGATAGCGGCCTTTCCTTGCCACCAATGGCCATCCGGGCCCCTTTCTGCCCTCCAACCTATTTGGCCCGGGTAGGTCGGGAGCGTTGACCAGATAGCATCGCCCGGCGCTGCGATCGTTATGTGGTTGCCCCTGTTGGAAAAATTCGTGATGCGGTCCTGGAGGTTTGTCGCTCCCACAGCGATGACGCCTGGCATTGCGGCAGGGTATGAGATTGGGCTACCGTCGCGTCGTTCGTTCCCCATTGCCGCAACAATAGTGCTTCCGTTGGCCAGCAAAGCCTCAAAGGCCGCACTTTCTGTCGGATCCGGCGCCCCTCCGCCACCGATCGAGAGATTGATAACATCGATGCCCTGATCCACGCAGTCGAGCAGCGCACGTAGATACATCACCGGATCGACAAAGTATGCAAATTCCGCTGTTCCATCGGGATGCGTCAGCAAGTCAGGGCGATCGTCGAAAATCTTCCACGCATGGATCCTCGCTCGCGAAATGCCGTTGATGCCTACGTCGTTGTTGATCGTCGCAGCAATCGTACCTGCCACATGAGTACCGTGTCCTATCAGATCTTGATCTGAACTCGCCCCCGGGAGGTCCGGGTGCTCATATATGTATCCGGCGACCTGGTCTTTGAGGTCAGGGTGACCAGCATCAATTCCCGTATCGAGGACCCCGACCTTGATCTCGCTCGCGTCGTTGAAACCATTCAGGTCCCGCGCTTCTTGCCAATTGATTTTGCGGAGATTCCACATTGTGTGCGACGGTGGCGGGGCCGCGGCACTTCGCTCCCGACCGACGGCTGATGGTTTGGACGGGTTTCGCGGCTTTTTCGCTGTCAAATAGCGCAGCGGAACCCGTGAAACGGACGCGACGCTTGGATCGCCAGCAAGCGCGAGCTGAAGCTGTCGCACGTCGCCAGCGCTTGCCAACTCGAGGAGACTCGCTGCGCCGCCCGGCGTCCGTTCGTCCATCGCAGCACTTAAATTGAGGGCAGACGCAGACCATCCCTCCGCTTCGTTTCCCGGAGCCCCAAGAAGCTCCGGCATGACACGGGCGTTGCGAACGGAACTGACGAGCATTCGGCTGGCATAGTGCGGTGCCTCCTTCGAGAGAGGTGTCACGCGTTTCACCAATCCGGCCCGTTCATAGTAGGCCAACGCCTGGAGACCACTGCTCAACGCAGAACGCGCTGCGGTAAATGTCGCCTCGAAACTTTCTTGGCGTTGCTGGGGCCGCATCCGCACGAACAACATCGCCTCGTGGTAAAGGGGAAACCCCGAATTCCTAAACAATGGCCCCATAGGCACACATCCTCCGCCTCGTCTTACCTCCGACGATACTGGCAACTGAACTGGCCGACAATTCTGGGTTTATTCGGTGTCGGTCACATCCTTGCTGCGTCACTCTGGAGAGTGGCGCAGGCAAGCCGCCATGCCCGCGGAGACATCCCCTTCCAGGCCATGAAACCTCGAGTGAAGTGCGCAGGGTCGGTGTATCCGAGTTGACAGGCAATCTGCGAAATCGAGGAATCCGGTGTAGCGAGCATCCATCTCCGCCTGACCCTCGAGGAGCGCCTTTAGTGTAGCCTCAAAGCTCGTGCCCTGCTCGGCCAACCTGCGCTGTAAGGTACGTCTCGACATCCCGAGCCGACGATCCATCCGGTCAATTGTGGGGCGATCGTCCAACAAATCGAGCAGGATCAGGTGTTCGATACAAGATAGGAGGTCATCTCCAATTTGCCGACTGCAGCTAACGGCGGACGAAGGTTGTGCCGACCTCATCGGACGTGTCAAGCTGGTGGCGTGGAAAATAGAGAGCAGCCTCCGTGCTGAGCGACAGATCAGTGCCCAGGATGAGCTTGGGCACTTTCACTTCACGACCGTTTTTATCTTCGCCACTGTTTCGAGCGTGCGATGGACCGGGCACTTGCCGGCGATTTCGACGATCTTCTCGCGAAGCTCCTCCGAGACCTCGCCTTCGATGGAAATGACTCGTTCGAAGCGGTCGATTTTGCGGCTATCGCCACGTTCCGTCTCGGTGCACTCCTCGCAGTCCTTAGCATGGATTTTGGTATGCGAGACGTCGACGCCGATGCGCCCGAGCTTCAGCTGCTTGTGGCCGGCATAAAGGCGCAGCGTCATCGAGGTGCAGGCGCCAAGTGCGATCGCCAGGAAGTCGTAGGGCGATGGTCCGGAATCGAGCCCGCCTACGCTTTCGGGTTCATCGGCGAACAGCCGATGCCCGCCAGCCTGAATCGCGTTCTGAAACTTGCCTTCGCCGGTTTCCCTCACGTGGACATGTTCGATCGGGCCCGCGCCTTGCGGCGTATCGGCGGCAAGATAGCGTGTCAGCCATTCCGAAATGATCCGTCCGGCAAAGGCCGCGTCCTCAGGGTCGGTAAGCAGGTGGTCGGCCTCGTCCAGCGAGATGAAGCTTTTCGGATGCCTGGCCGCGACGAAGATTTCGGTGGCGTTCTCGATCCCGACCGTATGGTCCAGCGGCGCGTGAAGGATGAGGATTGGCTTCTTCAGCCTCCCAACAGCATCCTTAATGCGGTGCGCACGCGTGTCCTCGACAAACTGCTTTCTGATAAGGAACGTGCGCCCTGCGAGATCGACGTCGGCCTCACCGTTCTTGTCGATCTCCTCGAGGCTCGCTCCGAAGTTCTTCAACACGTGGCCGACATCAGCCGGCGCGCCGATGGTGGCTACGGCGCGCACCTCCGGAATTTCCCCGGCGACGGCGAGGACCGCTGCGCCGCCGAGCGAGTGGCCGATCAGCACCGCGGGTGCCTGATAGTGGTGGCGCAAATAGTCCGCGGCTGAAAGAAGGTCGGCAACGTTGGAGGAGAAATTCGTCGAAGCGAATTCGCCTTCGCTCGATCCCAGCCCCGTGAAATCAAAACGCAGGACAGCGATGCCTTCACGCGCAAGCTCCGCCCCAATCTGGCGTGCTGCCGCCAGATCCTTGGAACAGGTGAAGCAATGGGCAAAAAGCGCGTAGGCGCGCAATGGCCCATTTGGCAGATCGAGGCGGGCGCTAAGCGTCGCGCCGGAATGCCCGGAAAATTGGAGCCGTTGCGTATTGAATGCCATGGTAACGACCCTCCGCTGCAGATAAGTATTTTACATCTGCAACGGCTACCGCCTAGGCGGAAGTCGTCATCGTTCGAATCCCTGGTCAGCGTAGCTCGCGGAGCGCAGCCGGTAGCGAGGGAAACTGCCCGAGTGTTTTCCGAGGAGCCCGGCGTATCCGCAAGGCCCCTCGGAGTGGCTTTAGGTGGCGAAAATCTTCGGCCGTTTACTCGGCCGCGGACCGCCGGGGTAGCACCCAGTTGGGGCGCGGGAAGTGGCAGGTGTAGCCGTTGGGATAGCGCTCCAGGTAATCCTGGTGCTCCGGCTCCGCCTCCCAGAAGTCTCCCACCGGCTCGACTTCAGTCACGACCTTGCCCGGCCATAGGCCAGAGGCCTCGACGTCTGCAATCGTCTCCTGGGCAATTCGCTTCTGCTCGTCGTCGACATAGTAGATCGCCGAGCGGTAGGAGGTCCCGATGTCGTTGCCCTGTCGGTTCTTCGTAGTCGGATCGTGGATCTGGAAGAACAGCTCCAGGATCTGCCTGTAGCTGATCCTCTCGGGATCGAAGATGATCTCGATGCCTTCGGCGTGCGTGCCGTGATTGCGGTAGGTCGCATTCGGCACGTCGCCGCCAGTGTAGCCCACGCGGGTCTCGATGACGCCGGGGAGCTTGCGGATCAGGTCCTGCATCCCCCAGAAGCACCCACCAGCCAAAACAGCTCTCTTGGTCATTCAGATATCCTCCACCTGGTTGAAATAGCCGTCGTAGCCCTCGGCCTCCATTTCCTCTCGCGGAATGAACCGCAGTGCGGCGGAATTGATGCAGTAACGCAGGCCGCCCCGATCCTGAGGGCCGTCGGGAAACACATGGCCGAGATGGCTGTCACCATGAGCCGAGCGGACCTCGGTGCGGATCATGCCATGTGAGTTGTCCCTGAGTTCGTTGACGTTTGCCGGTACGATCGGCTTGGTGAAACTCGGCCAGCCGCAGCCGGAATCGAACTTGTCGGCCGAGGCGAACAGCGGTTCGCCTGAAACGATGTCGACATAGATTCCCGGTCTCTTGTTGTCAGTGTACTCCCCGGTGAAGGGGCGTTCGGTGTCATTCTGCTGGGTCACCCGATACTGTTCGGGCGTAAGCTTGCTGACCGCTTCGTCGGTCTTTCTATAGGTCATTGCCCTTGTCTCCGTTGCTGGACTTGTTGCCTGAATATGGCGAGCGGTCCTGAGGATTCCGCCATCGGTGGCCGGCGCATGCTCCCGTCCGCCAGTTTCGCAACGAGCTCCAGCCCGGAGCAGCCCCTGGTCGGCGACTGAAACAGTTGCGCCGCGCGCTTCGGCTGGAAGCATCGTCATTGGCGCGCTCCCGGCTCTGCATCGCCCGCAGACGCCTTCAGCACGCTCTCGGCGGCCGTCTTCAGGAACCGCTTTGACATCTGCTCGTCGTTGACAGCGCGCGAGAGGAGCACTGCGCCGACCATCGTCGACAGAATGGCCATGGCCTTGCCGTCCGGTTCCTCGCCGTCGGCCGCCCCAATCCACTCACCGAGCACCTCAAGATATTCCCTGATTCCGGCTTCGAAGGACGCCTTCACGTCGACGCCTTGCCTGGCAGCATCCGAGCCGAGCGCAACGACCGGGCAGCCGTCCATCTTCTCTTCTCGATGTGCCATGCTGAGATAGAACGCTACCACCGCGCCAAACGGGTCCTGCGGATTGGCCGCCGCGGCAGCGGACCATCGACGAAGGGCGCTCTCCAGGGCGCGCCTGGACGCCTGCGCCGCCAGATCGTCCTTGGATTCGAACTGCTTGTAGAATCCACCTTGGGTCAGGCCGGCTCCCTTCATCAGATCCTTGAGCCCGATGCCATCAAAGCCGTGCTTTCGAAAAAGCCGGCTCGCCACATCGATGACCGCTTCGCGATTTGCCTCCGCCTGGGCTCGACTAACCCTCATGATCGACCTCCGATTAGATTTCACTTGACATCTATACCACGATTAGATTTAGATCGCAATCTAAATTGAGGCGGCACCCGTCAACAAGGGTCATCTGACATGAAGCGCAAATTTCTTCTCGCATCGATCGGCCTCGTGGCTGCAGCC
Organism: Ensifer sp. R1-3; assembly: GCF_056739175.1. Taxonomy (NCBI): domain Bacteria; kingdom Pseudomonadati; phylum Pseudomonadota; class Alphaproteobacteria; order Hyphomicrobiales; family Rhizobiaceae; genus Ensifer; species Ensifer sp. R1-3. The sequence continues at coordinate 904,744 of NZ_CP096517.1, read as the reverse complement.
GGGGGCGCGGCGTTCGCGTTCGTTTTCGAGACGCCTGCCCGGGACGAGGAGTCCGCCGATCCGCGCCTCGCGCCACCGCTTGTAAGGGTGGCGGAAGCGACGAGACCGGAAAGAGCCGAGCGAGCCTTTACAGGTACGATCGCCGCCCGAGTGCAGAGCAATCTTGGTTTTCGCGTACCCGGCAAGATCGTTGAGCGAGTGGTCGACGTGGGTCAGCAGGTCAAGGCAGGTCAAGCTCTGATGCGCATCGATGAAACCGATTTGCGTCTTGCGCTGACTGCCAAGCGTAACGCGGTTGCCGCGGCCCGCGCGGTCCTCGTTCAGGCAATCGCGGACGAGAAACGCTATGCCACTCTTGTCAAAGGCGGGGTGGCCGCTACTCCCCAACGTTACGAGCAGGCCAAGGCGGCGCTTGACACCGCCGCGGCACAACTAGCCGCCGCGGAAGCGGAAGCCAGAGTCGCAGAAAACGAAACGACCTACTCGGTGCTCGTGGCCGGAGCGGACGGAACGGTGGTCGCGACGCTCGGCGAACCTGGACAGGTCGTCGCGGCGGGACAGGCGGTGGTTCAACTCGCGCATGCAGGCCCGCGCGAGGCCCTGGTCGCGCTTCCCGAAACCGTTCGTCCGGCGATCGGATCGGAAGCCGAAGCAAGTGTCTACGGAAGTGACGGGCGGCGCGGAAGAGCGCGCATGCGACAGATCTCAGATGCCGCCGATCCTCAGACCCGCACATACGAAGCTCGTTACGTGCTCGATGGAGACGCCGCCTCGGCACCGCTTGGTGCGACGGTCACGATCAGCATCCGCAACGGAGAAGGGCAGTCGGAGGTCGCGGTGCCGGTCGGCGCCGTGTTGAACGATGGCAGCCGCACCGGGGTTTGGGTTGTTGACCAAGCCTCTGCCACCGCGCGCTTTGTTCCGATCGAGATCAAAAGACTCGGTGAAGAAACTGCGTCTGTCACCGGGATCGAGCTCGGCGAGCAGGTCGTCGCCCTCGGGGCGCATCTCCTCAAAGATGGCGCGCCGGTCAGGACCGAGCTTCAGGCAGAGGTGTCCAACCGATGAGCTTCAATCTTTCCGCGCTCGCGGTTCGCGAACGAGCCGTCACGTTGTTCTTCATTGTTCTGCTGGCCGCCGCTGGCGTCTACGCCTTCATGAGTCTTGGGCGCGCGGAGGACCCCTCCTTTACCATCAAGACCCTGACGGTCACTACGGTATGGCCAGGCGCTACCGCGCGCGAAATGCAGGATCTTGTGGCGGAGCCGCTCGAAAAGCGCATCCAGGAACTGACCTGGTACGATCGCGTCGAGACGACGACAAGGCCGGGCTACGCCTTTCTGACCGTCACGCTGAAAGACAGCACGCCGCCCACGGCTGTCGAAGAGGAGTTCTATCAGGCGCGCAAGAAGTTGGGGGATGAAGCCCGCAACCTGCCTTCTGGTGTCTTCGGTCCCTTCGTCAACGACGAATATTCGGACGTGAGCTTCGCCCTTTATGCGCTAAAGGCCAAGGGTATGCCCATGCGCGAGCTTGTGCGGCAGGCGGAGGTGATCCGACAGGATCTTCTGCACGTGCCGGGCGTCAAAAAGATCAACATTCTGGGGGAGCGACCGGAACAGATCTTTGTCGAGTTCTCATATGCCAAGCTCGCAACCCTTGGCATTTCAGCGCAGGACATCGCTGCGGCTTTGCAAAGGCAAAACACCGTCACACCGGCAGGCTCGATCGACACGCGCGGGCCGCAGGTCTTTATCCGTTTCGATGGCGCCTACAACAGTGTGCAGGCAATTGCCGACACGCCAATCGTTGCTGCCGGACGCACGTTGAAACTGTCAGATTTCGCGGAGGTGCGGCGCGGTTATGAAGACCCCGCGACCTACATCATCCGCCATGAAGGCGAGCCCGCTATCATGCTGGGCGCAGTGATGCAGCAAGGCTGGAATGGGCTGGAACTCGGAAAGGCGCTCGAAGAAAGATCTGCCGCGATCGCACGGACGCTGCCGCTCGGTATGACGCTCGCCAAGGTCAGCGACCAAGCTGTCAACATCGACGCTGCGGTCGGCGAGTTCATGCTGAAATTCGCCATGGCGCTCGGGGTTGTGTTGCTCGTGAGCCTGCTCAGCCTCGGTTGGCGTGTCGGGATCGTCGTGGCGCTGGCCGTTCCGCTCACCCTTGCCGTCGTGTTCCTCATCATGTTGGAAACCGGCCGGTTCTTCGATCGCATCACGCTCGGCGCGTTGATCCTTGCGCTGGGCCTTCTTGTTGATGACGCCATCATCGCCATTGAGGTGATGGTGGTAAAGATGGAAGAGGGCATGGATCGCATCAAGGCGGCCGCCTATGCCTGGAGCCATACGGCAGCGCCCATGCTGTCCGGTACACTCGTGACCATCATCGGGCTGATGCCGGTTGGCTTTGCCAGATCAACCGCGGGCGAGTACGCCGGCAATATCTTCTGGGTCGTGGGCTTTGCGCTAATCGTTTCCTGGTTCGTCGCAGTCATCTTCACGCCCTACCTCGGCGTCAAGATGCTGCCGGCGATTAAGCCAGTCGAGGGCGGCCACCACGCCATCTACGACACCCCGAATTACCGGCGCCTGCGGAGTTTCATCAAGTTCGCCGTGCGGCACAAGTTCATCACATGTGCGGTCGTCGGCGTCGTCATGGCTCTTTCCGTCGTTGGCATGGGAGGGGTGAAACAGCAGTTCTTCCCGACGTCGGATCGTCCCGAGGTGCTGGTCGAAGTCCGCATGCCCGAAGGTACGAGTATCGAGACGACGACGGCCGCGGTCGAGAAGGTTGAAAGCTGGCTGCAGAACCAGCCCGAGGCAAAGATCGTCACCAGCTATATTGGGCAGGGCGCTCCCCGCTTCTTCTTCGCCATGGCGCCGGAATTGCCGAACCCCGCTTTCGCCAAGATCGTTGTGCTCACCCCTGACTCTCACGCGCGCGAGGCTTTGAAGCTGCGCCTTCGGGCTGCCGTTTCAGACGGACTGGTTCCCGAAGCCTACGTCCATGTCACGCAGCTTGTGTTCGGCCCGTATACCCCGTTTCCGGTCGAGTTTCGCATCATGGGGCCGGATCCTGCGCAATTGTACCAGATCTCCGAGAAAGCCCTCGAGATCATGAAAGGCGTGCCGGACGTCCGTCAGGCAAACCGCGACTGGGGCAATCGTACGCCTGTGCTTCGCTTTGTCCCCGACCAGGACCGGCTCAATCTGATTGGCCTTTCGCCGGCTGAGGCAGCCCAGCAGATGCAGTTGCTGCTGAGTGGCATTCCGCTGACGCAAGTGCGCGAGAACATCCGCAACGTGCCCGTCGTCGCACGCAGTGCTGGCGAGAGCCGCCTCGATCCGGCGAGGCTCGCCGACTTCTCGCTGATGAGCAGGGGCGGCCGTCAGGTTCCGCTCGATCAGATCGGCCATTCCGAAATCCGGTTCGAGGAACCCATCCTGAAACGTCGCGATCGAACGCCAGTCATCACGATCCGATCGGACATCAACGAGGCGACGCAGCCCCCGGAGGTCTCGCAGCAGATCATGACGGCACTTCAGCCGTTGATAGCCTCGCTTCCCGTCGGATATCGCATCGAAATGGGGGGAAACATTGAGGAATCTCTCAAGGCCAATGTCGCGCTGGTCAAAATCTTCCCGGCCATGATTGCCGCCATGCTGATCGTCATCATCCTCCAGGTCCGCAGCCTGTCAACGATGACGATGGTCATGTTGACCGCGCCGCTCGGTCTTGCCGGGGTGGTTCCGGTGTTGCTCCTCTTCAATCAGCCCTTCGGCTTCAATGCCATTCTCGGATTGATAGGACTGGCGGGAATCCTGATGCGCAACACTTTGATTCTGACCGAACAGATCAAGGAGAACAAGGCGGCCGGCCTCCCCGATTATCACGCCGTTATCGAGGCGACGGTGCAGCGGACTCGCCCGGTTATCCTGACCGCACTTGCCGCCGTCCTTGCCTTCGTTCCGCTTACCCATTCGGTGTTCTGGGGATCGATGGCTTATACGCTGATCGGCGGCACGGCGGTTGGCACGGTGATGATCCTACTTTTTCTTCCGGCACTGTACGCGGCATGGTTCAGGATCAAGCCGACTGCAGATGACACCCATGAGGAGCCGACCGAGGGGCCGGAATTGCGAATAGCAATGGCTGCCGAGTAGCGTCTGCCGCGGGCTTGCCGGCCTTGCCTGCGCGCGAGCTTGGCCAGCCTTACGACTTGCCGCTCGCAAATGCTTCACGGCGGGCCGTTCCGTTCATCCATTCTGGGGGCATCCATGGATTATCCGGTCCGACCGGGGCAGATAGCGAAAACATGCGTGCACGCATCCAGGAGGTGGCGGAGGAGCACTTCCGTCGTATAGGTCATCACAAGACGTCCGTAGCCGACATTGCCTCTGAACTCGGCATGAGCCGGGCGAACGTCTACCGTTTCTTCCCCTCCAGGGATGCAATCAAGGAATCCATCTGCAGGCGTCTTGAACGGTACCGCCGAGCTCGCCCTCACGATCGCACGCAGGAGCACGCCGCCCTCGGATGAACTCGAGGAACTCCTGACCGCCGTTCACCATCACAACAAGCCGAAACCGCTCCACGACAGGCAGATGCACGACCTGATCGTAGCCGCCATGCAGGAGAACCGGCCGGTCATCAAGGTGCATGCTGAGCAGATGATGACGATTCTCGAGGCAATCATCCGCGAGGGCATCGAAACGGGCCAGTTCGAGGTCGAAGATCCCGCCGAAGCAGCGCGCGCGGTCAAGACCGCGTTTATACCGTTCTTCCATCCGGTTCTGATCGAGCACCGCCTTCGACATGGAGAAGACATCGAAGGGCTTGCCTGAGCAAATTCGGTTTATCCTAAAGTCTCTCGAAAGGTCGGGCAATGCCCGCTGACCAGCCGGATGCGGACCTAGCCGCCTCAGCATCTGACAGTCGGCTTAGGGTGGACTGCGGAAGTTCGGCTGTCTCGGCCGATGAGACCGGAATGTGCCCAAAAGCGGCCATCGCGCCAAACGGCACATAGCTCCAAGCGGCCACACTCACATTCCACCCACAGGTCCCCGTGAACAGGCTATCCGGCTAGCCCGGTCGCTGAGCCGGACGCCGGCACTCGTGCGGCACGTCTCCGCAAATGCTCCCGAAACAAGGTTCGAAGGTCTCGATAGTTCTCGAAGCCGAGGAAGCCAGCGAGCCGGACGACGGTCGTTGGAGACACCGAACAGGCAAGCGCCACCGAGTTGGAACTACCAAAAGCGATTAGTTCCGGCGTGACAAGTGCTCGGCGGATAACTCGTTCAAACCGATCTGGGAAGACGAGTTGTCTCGAGGCAATCATCGACTTCAGCTCCGGAAGGCTGCTTGGCGGTACACCTTCGCTCCGGTGTCGCATAGTCTGCTGTTCTCGAGATGTGAGCGACATCGGCAGAGCTTCGTTCGACCGTCAGATTGCCTGCGGCTTGAAGTCACTCGGCGCGACGGGCATCACCCCCTTGAGCAGGGCGACCGATTTCTCCAACCCTTCGAGGCTATTGAGCAGCACGTCCTCGTGCTCGATCGACAGCCAGCCGTCATAGCCGGCCATCTTTAGGCGGTAGCAGAACTGTCGCCACCACTCCTCGCCATGGCCGAAGCCGAGGGTGACGTAGGACCAGCTTCGCGCCGGAATGTCCATCAGCGAACCATTCTCGAGAAGCGAAGTTGTCGCCTGGACAGGCGCGTTGAGCATCGTGTCCTTGGCATGGACGTGATAGACGGCCTCGCCGAGCGCTTCGGCGGCGACGAGGGGATCCGCCCCCATCCAGAACAGATGCGATGGATCGAGATTGGCGCCGACGATCGGGCCGACGGCCGCCCGGAGTTTCAGAAGCGAGGGAACGTTGTAGACGCACTGGTTGCCGTGAAGCTCGAGCGCGATGCGCTCGACGCCATTCTCCTCGGCGAGTGCCACGGTCTCGGTCCAGAAGGGGAGGAGCTTTTCCTCCCACTGGTAACGCAGGATCTCTTGCGTTTCCGGCGGCCAAGAAGAGACGACCCAGTTCGGCATCAGATCGCCTTTACGTCCTGCCGGCAGTCCGGACATGGTGCAGACGGTCTTGATCCCCATCTCGCCGGCGATGCGGATCGTGTCCCTGAGGCACTCGCCCTGTTCGGGCTGGGTTGGATGCAAGGGATTGCCGTTGGCGTTCAACGCAATGATCTCGAGCCCCCGCGTTTCGAGGGCGCGAGTGAAGGCGCGGCGAGCGTCGGCGCTTGCCTTCATCGTCTTCAGGTCGAAGTGGGGAGCTGTCGACCAGCCGCCCGTGTTGACCTCCACCCCCGAGACTCCAAGACGCGCGGCGCTGTCGAGAAGCCCATCGAAGGTCATTCCGCCGACGCTGTCAGACACGAAGCCGAGTTTCATCTCTTTAATCCTTTAATGTTTGTAGAGGGACGGCTTTTCCGCCCTTGCAAGGGTGATACGCGCGCCCTTCACGAGGGCATCGACGCCGGCCTCTGCAACGCGCGCTGCGCAGTAGCCGTCCCAAGCGTCCGCCGCGATTGGAGGGAATTCCCCGGTTCGGACGAAATTGAGAAAGGCCTTGTTCTGAAGCCGATAGGCTTCCGCAAATCGCGGCCTCCAATCCGGCGCATAACGCTCGTAGGACATGAGCCGGCCATTCTGTCGGGTATGGATCGGCGCGTTGAGAAAGACTGACCCGTTTTCGCCGACGAGCTCACCGCGGACGTCATAGCCGTAGGCGGCGTTGTTATTGATCTCGATGTTGACCAACTGGCCCTTGTCGGTCTCCAGGACCATGAAGACCGGCGCTCCCGTCCTGGAAGCGTCTATCCCGGCCGGCTGGAAGACGGAGATCGCCTTGTAATCGGCGCCGAGGACGAACCGGGCGACATCGAACTCGTGGGGGGCAGAGTTGGTGATAGCCATCTGGCCCGTGAAGTTCGCAGGCGCTTCCACGTTCCGGTGGAAATTGTGCATCATGATCGCGGCCCCGAGGGAGCCGTCGTCCAAGGCCGCTTTCATTTCCCGATAGGACGGATCGAAGCGGCGCATGAAGCCCAGTTGGACGAACTGCCGGCCGCGGGACACCTCCGCCTCGATGACGTCCTGGCACTCCTTCGAGCTTTGCGAGAGTGGCTTCTCGCAAAGGGCGGGCTTTCCAGCTTCGATGGCTGCAAGTGCAAGCGGCGCATGGGTTTCGTCGGGGCTGGCAATCAGAATGGCATCTACGTCATCGCGCCTTATGGTGGCAAGCGGATCGTCCGAGGCGTCACCTGCCCCGTATTCGTCGGCCGCCTTGCGCGCACGCTCCTGCGAGGCGTCGCAGACAACCTGCAGCGAGGCTCCCGGAAGATCTTCGGCGACAATGCGGGCGTGGTCGGCCCCCATGATGCCCGCGCCTATGATCGCTATTCTGACAGACATTTTGAATCCTTTACTTGCGAAGTGCCCATTGCCGCAGCGATCGGTCGCCGTAGGCGGCGAGTACCACGATGAGACCAAGGACGAGGATGAACCATTGTGGACGGACGCCCGTAACCACGAGATAGGATTGAATGGAGGACAGAACGAAGGCCCCCATCAATGCACCTGGCAGCGAGATCCTGCCGCCGGCGAGTAGGCAGCCGCCAAGCACGCAGGAGGCAATCGCCTGCAGTTCCATCAGGCGCCCCATCGAGCCGTCTGCGAAGCCAAGCTTGCCGGCCTCGAGCGTGCTAGCGAAACCCGCCAACATGCCGCACAGGACAAAAGCGGACAGTTTGATGTGATCAACGCGAATGCCACGCGAATGCGCGCTTTCGGCCGACCCGCCAACGGCGAGTAGGCGGTTGCCGAAAGGCGTTGCTTTCAACGCCACCAGGAGAATAACGGTCAAGGTCATGAGCCAGTAGAGCGCGGTGTTAAAGCCCAGGAAGTCACCGCCGCCGAGGACGAAGTAGGTCCAGCCCTTGCGCGCTGCATAGGGAATAGAGAATGAAAATCCCTCGGTCAGAGCGATGGCGATGCCGCGAAAGATCATCAGCGTCCCAAGCGTTATGATGAGGGATGGCGTGCCGGTTCGGGTGACCAGCAAGCCGTTGAACAGTCCGATCGCGGCGCCGACCAACACTGCAGCAACAGCGGCTATCGACGGGTCAACCTGAGCCGCAAGCCAGAGATAGGTCAGCGCGCCCATGCCGAAGGTCGAACCGACCGAGATGTCGATCTCGCCGGTCCCGATCACCAGAGCGACGCCGAGACTCATCAAACCCAGCGTTGCCGTCACCTGCAGGATGGTGCCGATATTGTAGAGATTGGCCCATCGACCGTCCGAAGTTGAGGCGAAGATGACGATCAGAACGACGCCGATCAGGAAGATCCCGATTTCCGCGTGACGTCGAATGAGAGGCTTGGCGGAGGAGAGAGCCATCAGACCGCCTCCCGCTTTTCCACGACGCGCCCGCCCTGGCGGATAACCTCTTCGAGTTCTTCCGCCGTCATGGAATCCGTCGTTGCGTCCGCGACCTTTTCGCCATTCTCCATGATCACAATTCGGTCGGCGAGCCTGTGCACCTGGAAGATGTCGTGGGTGATGTAGATGACGAGCAGGCCCTGCTCCTTGAGCTGGACGGCGAGCTCGTTGACGTGCTCGCGTTCGCGTACTGACAGATGGTTGGTCGGCTCGTCCATGATGACGACCCTGTTCTTGAATTCGACCGCGCGACCGATCTTCACTGACTGACGTTCTCCGCCTGACAGGCGTTCCACCTCGTCGTCCGCGGAGACATTTGCACGCAAGCCGAATTGCCGGATCACGCGTGTAGACTTCTCTCGCATCTTGCCCATATCCAGGAAGGGGATGCCGAGAACACGCTTGACCGGCTCGCGTCCGAGATAGAAATTGCGGGCGATCGACAGGTTGTCGCAGAGGCCGACGGACTGCTGGATCGTCTCGATCCCCTGGTCGATCGCAAGCTTCGGGTGAAATTTCTCCACCTTGTTGCCATCGAAAAAGACCTCGCCCGACGTCGGGGCGTAAATGCCGCAAAGGACGCGGATCAGGGTCGTCTTGCCGGCGCCGTTGTCGCCGACCAGGCCAATCAGTTCGCCGGCGTGAAAGTCCACCGAGACGTTCTTGAGGGCGTGGAAAGCTCCGAAGTGGAGGTCAAGGTTTTTGACCTGAATGAGGGGGTTGCTGTTCGCCAATTTGATGTTCTCCCGCGTCAAACGCTGTGTCCGAGGAAACGGGCCAATTTCTGATTGAAGATGACCGCCACAATGAGCACGACACCGACGAAGGTGACGTACCAGGACGAGGGCGCGCCAAGAGCGATGAGTTCGTAGCGGAAGCTGACGACGATCAGAGCTCCGAGTACGGCTCCAATGATCGAGCCGCGTCCGCCAGTCAGCAGGCAGCCGCCAATGACCGCGGCAGAAATGGCCTCGAGCTCCATATTTTCGCCCAGCGTGACATGGGTTTGAGGCTGGTTGCATAGGGTCAGGATACCGGCGAACCCCGCGAGCAGCGAGCAAAGGACGAAGGCACAGATCTTCACTCGGTCGGTGCGAACGCCGCGCGATTCCGCGCTTTCGCGGTTTCCGCCGGTGGCCAGAAGGCGATTTCCGAAGGGTGTCGCCCAGAGGACGATACCGAGAACGGCCGCGACCACGACAAGCCAGAATATGGCCGCTTCGACACCGAACAGTTCGCCGCCGAAGAGACGGGTCAACGGATGGATGCGTGCATCGGCTGAGAAATTGTGGACCGAGCCACCCGTCCAGACATAGATGATCCCGCGGACCGCAAAGAGGCCGCCGAGCGTCACGATCATCGACGGCAAGTGCCCCTTCACCACGGGTAGCGCCTGAAGAAGGCCGACGAAGGCAGCCATGGACAGCGCTATAACGAGCGAGGCGGGCACGCCGAAACTCGGCTCCAGCGTGATGAAGGCAACGCCTGCCAGCCCGTAAACGGAGCCGACAGACAGGTCGATTTCCTTCGTCATGATGACAAGGGCCTGGCCCATGGCGACGAAGGACAAGATGGCTGTGAACTGCGTGACGTTGGCGATGGTCTGGGCGGTCCACCAACCGGAAAAGTCGATCAGGGAAAACACGACAAGCATGACGACGACGCCGATGATCGCGCCGAAGCCTTGGCTTCGCACAAGCTGTTTCATGACACTCTGCTCGCTGGTTTCAATGTGCGATATCAGGCGCACAAATGGGTCGGGGCAGCCGGCGCACCTCGTCGCAGCCGGCCGCCCCTCCGGGAGGAACCCTTACCAGGTGTTCTGCTCGTCGTAGGCCTTGTCGCCAAAGACGCCGCGGACCAGTTCGGCCCACTTGTCTGCGTTGTCCTTGTTGATGATCACGGGACCGGTCAGGATATTCGACTGCGGCGCGTAGCCGAACTCCTTGTTCCAGTAGAGCCATTCCATCGGCGCGTAACCCTGCAGCCAGAAGCCCTGGCTGTTCGTCGCCAGCACATGTCCGGCGCGCACGCCCTCGATCGAAACCGGACCCTCGTCAACCGTTAGGACGGTCACGCCCTTGTCGTCGACATCCGGGTCGAGCTTCATCTCATTGGCGACACCCCATGCCCAGGGTGAAGACCAGCCAGCAACCGTGAAGATGTAGTTGGTGTCCGGGTTGGCCTGCAGGAAGGACTGCAAGGTGTTGCGTGCCGTCGCCGGTTCGGCGCCGATAAACAGTTCGTCAACCTTGGCGCCGGCCTTCTCCATTGCGTCCTTCATGCCGGCGCAACGAGCCTTGAGACCCTGGTGGGCGGAGTCATGGCTTGCGCAGACGACATGGGTCGGTTTCGGGATTTCGCCGGCTTCGGCCTTTTCGAGCGCGTATTCGCCGAGCTTCTTGCCGGTCAGATATTCATCGCCGCCGACATAGGTCAGGTAGGGAATGCGCTCGCCCTCGGGCCGGCCGTCCGGAATATTGAAGGCAACGACCGGAATGCCGGCTTCGATGGCCTTGCGCAGCGGCCCTTCGAAGGCATCGGAACTGACGATCGGGACGGCAATGCCATCAGGTTGCGTCGAGATGGCCTGCTCGAGAAGGCGAACGTGTTCCTGGACCGAATAGTTGTTGGTGGAGATGTATTCGGTTTTGACGTTCGGATATTTCTTCTCGAACTCCTCCATCGACTTCGTCAGCCAACCCATGTTCGGATCGTTCGATCCGATGTGAGAGACCATGACGAAGCGATATTGCTTTTCGCCGTCCTGCGCATTGGCTATGCCTCCGAATGCGGTGGCGGCCATCAAGGCTGAAAGCAGAACTGAATTTCGGAATTTCATGGGGTTCCTCCTCCGTTAGCGATGTGATTATCTGGATTGGAATCACATCAGACAAGGAAGATGAAGGACGATTTCTGATGCTAAATACATCAGACGTTCCGCACAGCGGAAAACTGTGGCAAGCCGTTCAAAAATTTGGCGCTGCAATGAGCAATGACTTCCGAGATGATGTTTTTACCATCAGTTTTAGGCGGAAACTGGAGAAAGCTGTGGTCGATCACCTGCAAAATCGGAAATGGAAAGGCCCCAAGGTCCAGGAAATTGCCCAGCTCGCAGGGGTCGGTCCTGCGACGGTCGACAGGGTCCTCAACAACCGCAGCGGCGTCCGAGAACGAACGAGAGCCCGCGTCCTGGCGGCGCTCGAAAAGCTGAAGAACGAAAGCGCGGACCGCGACATCCCTTTGCATATTCGTCTATTTTGTGACTCTGGCGAAACCTTCAATGCAGCAATGGCGGCCGCTGTAACCGAGATCAACCGAACCCTTGCCGGCATCGAGATCGAGGGAGATTACGTAACCACGAGCGAAGTCGAGCCTTCATCGTTTGCGCGCCGGATTGAGCAGCAAGGCAGCGCCGCGGATGGCGTCGTGATCATCGCTCGCGAGCATCCGGCGATCAACCGCGCGATACGAAAGCTGCGGACCGTCGAAATTCCCGTCATCTGCCTAACGACCGATCTGCCGAGTTCCCGTCGCAGCGCCTACATAGGCAATGACCAGTATGCCGCCGGCAGCGTGGCCGCGCTTCTGATCGGCAATGCGCTTCCGAAGGAGCGTAACAATATTCTGATCGTCATGAGCGTGGCGTTCCGCTGCCAGCAGGAGCGTGAGATGGGGTTTCGAAGGGTGCTCCGTTCCGATTTTCCATACTTGAAGATCGAGGAACGTGTGATTTCTGACGACAGGCCGGAGAGCACTTGTGAGCAGTTGACCCGCTATTTCGAGGCACATGGTCACCCGGCCGCGATCTACAATGTCGCCGGCGCTAATCGCGGCGTGGCAGCGGCACTGGAGCACGCTGGAAGGGCCCGTGATACGATCTTCGTCGGCCACGAGTTAACCAACCACTCGCGAAACCTGCTGGAATCCGGGGTCATGGACTATGTCATTTCGCACGACTTCAGCGGCGAGCTGGCGGCAGCCGCCAAATGGATCCGTGACAACGTCGGGGGCGTGACCGTGGAGCCGTCCTATTCGCAGATCCTGGTGCACACCCGATACAATTGCGGTCTGTGACGAAAAAGACTACCGGGTAATGGCGGAGATCTGGGCAGGGGCGTGGAATCGCCTCACCCGCGTATCGCCGAGCGAACGTCTCCGAAGAGCTCCAATCGAGCCACTCATGGCATCTGCCTTCGCTGACCGTTTTGGGTCGAACGATGGCCCTCAGCGCAGCCAGATGGCGGCGCCTCTGTTTGAAGCGTCGCCATTGAGCACTACAATTCAAGTTGCTCAGAGGTGGCCAAGGCGTCGTCCACCTCGATTCCGAGGTATTGTACGGTGCTCTCCAGTTTCTTGCGGCCTAGCAAGAGCTGGACGGCGCGCAGGTTGCCGGTCCTCTTGTAAATGCGTGCCGCCTTCGTCCGCCTCATCGAATGCGTGCCGTAGCGTTTGGGATCAAGCCCGATGCTCGACACCCATCTTTCGACAATCCTGCTATATTGCCGCGTCGACAGATACGGCTTTGTGTGCACGCGGCTCGGAAACAGGTAATCCCGTTCACCGAGTCCGCGACTTTCAATCCAGGCGCCGACAGCCTCCCGCGTTTGATCGGTCAATTCGAATTGCACGGCTCGGCCGGTCTTCTTCTGAACAATGATCGCCCGGTCGCGAACCCTCCCGGAGATCGAAACATCACCCACTGAGATCGCGACGAGATCACAACCCCGCAATTTGCTATCGATCGCGAGATTGAACAGCGCCAGGTCGCTCACTGCGCTCAACATCTGAAGGCGGGGACGGATGGCCCAGACCTCCTTTGGTTTCAATGGGGGCTTCTGACCGATGATGCGGACCGAGTTCCAGCTAGACATAGCCTTCCTCCCAGAAGCCACCCCCACACCACAGCGCTCAACCCTCCAAACGGACGGATGGTACTTCGACAAGCGATTTTTCGGGTGGGACTGCGACGTTCGCAGCCAGAGAGCGGAAGGACGGCATTGCGGCCATTTGCGGCATTATCGGAGTCGCGAGCTTCGAATTCACTCGATTTGATCTATCCGCCTCGAGCTCACCATCCTATGAGATTGGCTTCGGATGAATCGCATCGGAGAGACCGCAGATGAACCATGACGCCCAGAAAACCATCACCACCTGGTACGTCGACCCTGACGCGGACGACAGAATGTCAGACGGACATGCACCGATCTGGCGGCATCTCATCGACCTGATCGTCGAGCACGATCTTTCGGAAAAGAATGTCCTCGACTTCGGCTGCAACCAGGGCGGTCTGCTACGGCATCTCTATGCGATCAGGCCGTTCCGCAAGGCGCTCGGCATCGATATTGCGGCGCAATCGATCGCAAAAGCTGAGACCTTCAAGGGCAACATTCCCGTCCAGCATGCTGTTGGTGGAACTCTCGAAGGGTGGGTCGAGGAGTTCGATCTCGCAATCAGCCACGAGGTCATTTACCTCCTCGAGGATATCGACGCCCATGCCACGGATATCTTCAAGGCTCTCAAGCCCGGTGGCGCCTATTATGCTGTCACTGGCTGCCACACCGACAATCCGCTCTGGCCGAAATGGCGCGAGCTCGTGGCGAAGCGCACGAACACCGTCGTCCAGGATCGCTCCATTTCGGATTTCGGGCGCGCATTTGCCAAGGCCGGTTTTGAGGTCTCCGGCCGGAAACTGGAATACGACGGCTTCATACCGTTCGTTGAGGATGGCTGGACGTCGGATTTCGCCGACGCCCTGAACTATTACACCGAGACCAAGATCATGTTCCGCCTGGTCAAGCGCCCGAACGCAGGAAGCGCGTAAGCTCGATATCGAAATGCGGCGGTTTGTCCGCAGCAACCTCGACGAACCGCCCTTTCACCCGAAATGTCTTCTCGATCAGGCCGCTATCGGCGAGCGCCCGTGGCTCGCCGTCGAAGCGCAACTCGCCTTGCTCCAGCAGCGAGATACGGTCACTGACGGCAATCGCTTGGTTGATGTCATGGATCGCCATGACGATCGTCACGCCTTTCTCCCGGCTGAGACGATGGACGAGGTCCAGAACCTCCACCTGATATCCGATGTCCAGGAACGACGTCGGTTCGTCGAGCAGGAGGATGCCCGCCTCCTGCGCCAGCGCCGCCGATATCCACGCCCGCTGCCGTTCGCCGCCCGAGAGTTCCTGAAGCGTTCGATCTGCCAAACTCGTGAGGCCGGTGCTCTCAAGTGCCCATTGGATGGCCGCCTCGTCCTTGCGGTCATAGGAGCGGAAGAGCCCGACATGGGGAAAGCGCCCCTGCCGCACGAGCTGGGCGATCGTCATCTCGTCCGGGGCGGACGGCTGCTGCGGCAGGAAGGCCAGCTTTTTGGCGATTGTGCGTCGCGCCATCGAAGTCACCGGAACATCCCCAATCTCCGCTTGCCCCTCCGCGGGCTGGATTAAGCCTGCCATTGCCTGTAGTGCCGTGCTTTTTCCGGAGCCGTTCGGTCCTATAAGGGCGCGGATTTCGCCCTTCTGCACCGATAACCGAAAGCCGTTCAGCGCCTTCCGACGACCGTAGTTTACCGACAATTGCGAACATCTCAGAGGCATGGGCGATCTCAGGGAGCTTTGCGTAGAAGGGCGAGCAATACCGGCACGCCGACGATGGCCGTGACCACTCCGATCGGCACTTCCTCGGCGTGTCCGACCAGACGACCGATCAGGTCCGCGAGGGTGACGATGACCGCTCCAAGGACGACCGTCAGAGGCAGCACCAGCGGGAAATGCCGCCCAGCGAGAGACCGCGCCAGATGCGGAACCATGAGCCCGACGAAAACGATCGGGCCAACTGCCCCGACGGCGCTTGCGGAGAGGGCACAGGATAGAAGCAGGGCGAGCGAAAACTGCTTGCGGTAGGAGAGGCCAAAAGAACGGGCGACAGCCGAGTCGAACTGCAAGAGGACCAGCGGACGGTAGATCATAGGGAGGACGGCTAGGCCGGCGGTCGTGAACGGCAGCAGAAAGATCGCATGATCCCATGTGCGCGCGTAAAGGCTTCCGGAGAGCCATTCGAGAATGATCTCGATGCGTGCCGAACCCCAGCCGGCGATCAGGCCTATGGCAAGCGCGTGCAGCACCGCCCCAATCGCGATCCCGCAGAGGGTGATCCTGAGCGGACTGAGGTCGAGCCGAAAAGCCATCAGGTAGATGATGCCTCCCGCCGCCATGCCACCCACCATTCCGGCCGACGGCAGCCATCCGATCGGCAGCTCGGCGACCGTGTTGGAACCGGGATTGAAGATGTAGACGGTGAACAGCAAGAACACCGTGACGGTCAAAGTCGCTCCCTGCGACACCCCCATCAGTGAGGGATCGGCGAGTGGGTTTCGGGTTATCGTCTGAAGCAACAGTCCTGCGACGGCGAACTGAATGCCGGCAAGGATACCCGTGACGATACGCGGCAGACGGATGTCGAGAACAATCGAACGGGCTTCCGGCGAACCGCTCCCGGTCAGAACCGAGGCGACGTCCGCCGCGGGGATGTCGACCACGCCAAGGAACACGGCAGCGACGAACGAGAACAGGACGAGCAGAATGACCGCAGGCAGGAGCCATGGTTTCGGTCGGGTGAGGACGAGCGGGTCTGAGGTCATGCCTCTCTCTTGAAAGTGAGACGCCCTCGATGGATGAGATAGATGAAGATCGGCCCGCCGAGAAGCGCAGTTATGATGCCGACCGGCAGTTCCTTGGGAATGGCAACGGTGCGGGCGACGAGGTCGGCTGAGGTCACCATCAGAGCACCGATTGCCGCCGTGAGCGCGATCTCCCAGGCCGTCCCTGAGGGCCGCAGGAGCCGGGCGATGTGCGGGGCTGCGAGACCGACGAAGGCGACGGGTCCCGCGACCGGGGCGACGCCCGCCACCGGACAGGTGCCGAGAAGCAAGAGGACCGGTTTCCAAAAGTTGAGCTGCACGCCCATTCCGGCGGCGGTGTGGTCACTCAGGGCGAACATGGCAATCACCCGATGCAGCAACAGCGCTCCCACCAGCCCAAGGCCGACCCAGGGAAGCATCTGGACGAGGTGCGACCAGGTGCGTCCGGCGAAGCCGCCGGACAGCCAGAACAGCAGTGCAGTCGATTGCGGCCCGGCCAGAAGCAGCACGTAGATCGTGATCGCTCCGAGGAATAACGATACGCTGACCCCGCCAAGCGCCAGGTGAAGCGGACGTCCGTTTCCGCCGCGCGCCACCCAGAATGTCACTGACGCGGCGGCGAGACCGCCCGCGAGGCCGACGAAAGGGTAGTAGACGGATGAAAACCACGGCAGCAGAACGAAGCACCCGACGATGGGCGCGACCGCGCCGGCGGTGACGCCCGTGATCCCCGGATCGGCGAGCGGGTTGCGGGTCAGTGCCTGCAACAGATAGCCCGAGACAGCCAAGCCCGACCCCGCGACGGCGGCCGCGAGGCTTCGCGGCAGTCTCAGGGTCCAAACGAGGATCGACTCGATCTTGCCATCGGGAGCAACGAGCACGCGCAGCACGGCATCGATGGAAAGCGTCCTCGCCCCAGGCAGCAGCCCGACGAGGACAATCAGCACGGTCGCCGCGAAGACGAATCCTATGGCTATCGAGGATTTCCGTGTGCCCATCGCCATCGCGATCGCTCGTCCGTTATTTCTGAGCCTCGGCCGGGATGATCTTGGCGGCTTCCGCCTTTACGTCCACCACAGGGAAGACGTTGGGATAGAGGTAGTGGGCGGCCTCGCGTAGAACAATTTCGCGGGCAATCGGGCCATTGGTCTCGACCCACTGGTCGCCGACATAGAACACTCTCTTGTTCTTGACGGCCGTCAGTTCCTGCCAGATTGGGTTGTTCTCATGCGGGCGGTCGGGGCCGGAGTCGTAGATGAAGAGGACTTCCGGGTCTTTCTCGAGCATGGTCTCCAGGCTGAGATCGACGCCGAATTCGCCGCCGGGGGTCATGTTTCCAGCGATGTTTTCGCCACCAATCGCCGCAACGATGGATGCTGCCGTGTTTTCGGTATGGAATGCGAACGGCGTCTCGCCACCCCACATGATCGCGAAGCGCGGATGAACGTCCTTTGGAGCCTTTGCGGCAAATTCCGCCAGATGCTCGCGAAACTCCTTGTTCAGTTGAAGGCCGCGCTCGGGATTTCCGAGGATTCTCGAAAGCTCGGCGATTTCACGGTCACTCCCGTCCAACAGCTCCATGTTGTAAGCGACGTAGGAGGCAATCTTCTCAAGCTGCGGCGCGTTCCCGACGGTATAGCGCCGGATGGCGACGATCAGGTCGGGCTTGGCTTCCGAAAGGAGTTCCAGGTTCGGTTTGGCGCGCTGGCCGATCTGCTTCATGCCTGCCGTCAGGCCGAGGAGGAAGTCTGGCTCGCGTCCGGCCGTCATGTAGGTGCTCGCCACGGGCTTAATGCCAAGAGCAAGAGCTACGTCATCCCCGAAGTAGGAAATCGAGGCGATGCGCTTCGGCTGAAGCGGGACCTCCACCTTCACGCCACGGTCGTCGGTGGTCGTGAGGGTTTTGCCGTCCTGTGCTCGGACGGGGCCTGCTGCTATCACAGCCAGAAGACCGAAGAGAATTGCGATTTTACCTGCGTTCGCCACGGCGATGTCCTCCATATGAATGTCGAGATCGCTTTTAGCCATCAAAGAGGAGCGCCGCAATCCACTTTAACCGCACTCGCTGCCCAGATCCGTGAGTCACTTCCGCTTTTGGAGCGAGCACCGGAAACTCCGTGCGCTGTCGGCGGATGACTGCGGATGACTGCTTAGGTGGGGTAGTTGCGCAGGGTCATTACTCAAAAAACTGAAAGAAAGTGCCGACGTTTCTGGCTATTGCGTTCTGATAGATTTTGCTGGCTGTCGTATTGTCTTGTATGGCCACCCCCGTGGAATCGAAAATCGTGATTGCGTCATCACTTTCTCGTCCCGGCTTCCTTCCCAACAATACCGCACCGATTTCGCCATGGATGTCGTCATTAGCGATGATGTTTTTTGTTCAGCGGGTGCCAGGTTTCGCCCTTTTCTGTGCATTGCGAGATCGAGTCGACGATGATTTTGGCGTTCCTGAAGAGCTCCGGATCCAGCTCCTGTTTGCCGCGTTGATCTGTGCCGATTGTAACGATGTGTGTTCCGGGCTTCACCAAATCCGCTTCCACAAGCTCCCCTTTTCCCCGGGTCGTAATCAAGATATCGGCCTGCTCAACCGCTTCCTTCTTGGAACTTGCGACGATGACGGGAATGCCGAATTCGCGTTGGATGTCCGTCTTGTATCTGGAAAGGCGTTCCGGGGTGCGGCTCCAGGCGTGGATCTTTTCGATCTTCATTCTCTCGTTGACCGCACGGATTTGCATTCTCGCCTGATTACCTGTGCCGATCGATGCGATCGTCCTGGCGTTCTTTCTCGCCAGTGCTTTGACGGAGACGGCTCCAGACGCCCCCGTTCTGAGGCCAGTGATCAAGCTTCCATCCATGATGCAAATCAACGCACAGCTCCTGGCATCAAACAGGAGAATGGTGCCTATGCTATTGGGCACGCCATGTTCTGCCGGGTTGTTGGTGAACCTTCCAGAGTGCGCTTTCATGGAGATGATTTCATTGCTTTATAATAGCCAAGCTTGAAGTCGATTTCTCCACGGAGAGAGGGGTGATGTATCCCAATATAGTCAGGTTGTTCCACCTGATCGCTGCTGAAGGCCTTGTAAGCCTCTTCCACCGCGCCGGCATGACCTCTCTATTTTTGGATTCATGGGATGCATCGGCACAGCACGCCTGTACCGCAACCACCATAGTGGGCGAGCGGGGAGACTAGTGGCCGCATTCCCCGCGAGCTGAAGCAGATTGCTTTGTATCGCATAGGGGCTTTGGCAGAGAGTTGCGGCAGGCGTCTTTCTGAGCTTAGGCGAAAATGTTGGAAGAGGCGCTTGCCGGCACTGGTCGCCATGCGAGGATCTCATCTAAAAATCAGCGACTTTACCCCAGGCGGATTTTCCGAAGCGGTCCGGATGGTAGGGGCGGGGATCGACGATCGGCTCGCTGCCGGTCACGATATCTGCGATCAAGTGACCGGCGCCCGGACCGATACCGAAGCCGTGCCCGCTGAAGCCGGCGGCGAGGATGAAACCCGGTATTGCAGCGATTTCGCCTATGCCCGGCACCCCGTCCGGCGTGCTATCGATATAGCCCGCCCAGGCGGCGGTGATCCTGGTGTTCTTCAGAGCAGGCAGTAGGTCGAGCGCGCGCGAATGGGTGAGGCGAATGGTGGCGTTATCGACTGCCGGATCAAGGATGCGCATGCGCTCCATCGGTGTGGGGGCGTCCAGTCGCCAGCGGACCAAGGTCTCATGGCCGGAGCGGAAGCCCTCAAGCCCGCCCGGTGCCAGGCTGCGCCACCGTTTGATGAACATCGGCAGAAACTGCGGCGCGAACCTGAGTTGCTGCGGGGTCGGGTCGATGCGGCCGCGGCCGCTGATGGCGAGCGAATAGCCCCCATCGCTGCGGCGCGTCACCGAAACCGCCGCCGTATGCAGCGCATCCGGAAGGCTGGTGACGCCCGGCGAGACGGCAAGGATCGACGAGCGGATGGCGGCTTGTGGAAAGCGGATGCCAAGCTGGCGGCAGAAGGAGGACGACCACGCACCGCCGGCAAGGATCGCCGTCTTCGTGCGGATGGCGCCATGCTCGGTGACGACACCGGAGAGACGGCCCCCTTCGGTCTCAATGCCGCGAGCAGCGCAGGATTGGTGGATGGTGCCGCCGAGCTCGAGGATCGCACGAGCCACCGCGGGTGCCGCACTTGCCGGATCGGCAGTGCCGTCGGTCGGCGAAAAGACCCCGCCCTTCCATGGCTTGCCGGTTGCGCGGCCGCGCTCGGTCGCCTGTGCGCTGTCGAGCATATGGGTGGTTACGCCGACGGTTCGGGCGAAATCGCGCCAGCGTGCCCAGCCGGCCAGCTCCTCTTCGCTATTGCTGAGGTAGAACAGCCCGCAGCGGCGGAAGCCGGTGTCTTCGCCGTTTTCAGCGGCGAAACGCTCCCAAAGATCGAGGCTCTTCGTCGCCATCGGCAACTCGCGGGCGTCGCGGTTCTGCTGGCGGCACCAACCCCAGTTGCGGCTCGATTGCTCCGCGCCGATCCTTCCTTTTTCTACAAGTGCCACCTTCAATCCACGGCGGGCAAGGTAATAGGCCGAGAACACGCCGATGATGCCGCCGCCGATCACGACGGCATCCGCGGCATCGGGCACCTCACATGTTGTGTGGACGAATTTCAGCGGTGCGGGCATGGCGGGACCTCCGTTTCGGCGCAGTTTAGCGGCTTTGGCGCGGCGGCGTTGTCGGAGTACGGCCGGAGAGCAGCAGAAGATGCCGTCTTGCAGGAGCAATACCGCCCTTTTTGCTTCGGTTCACTGCTCCAAACCAAATCGACACGCCTGTCGCATGTGTTAAGGTTGTCGCTGGGAAAGTCGCAGCACAATCTGCTGCGCCGTTGACCCACTTCAGCAAGGGGAAAGACGCGCCATGAAACTCGACCGGATCGACATCAAGATTCTGTACGAACTGCAGAAGAATGGTCGCATCACCAATGTCGAACTCGCTGAGCTGGTCAATCTCTCGCCGAGCCCCTGCCTGATGCGGGTGAAAAAGCTGCAGTCGGAGGGCTATATCGACGGCTATTCCGCGCAGATCAACGTCGGCAAGCTCGGACAGACCCTAACGGTCTTCACCGAGATCACTTTGAAGAACCACCGACAGATCGACTTCGCCCGCTTCCTTGCGGCAATCGAGAAGGTCGACCAGGTGATCGAATGCCATCTGGTGTCCGGCGGCTATGACTATCTCTTGAAGTTCGTCACGGCCGGCATCAACGAATACCAGACGATCATGGAGCGCCTCACCGACATGGACGTGGGCATCGACAAATATTTCAGCTTCGTTGTGCTGAAGTCGCCGATCGTCAAGGCGCACATGCCGCTGACCAGCCTGTTTCGGGTCTGATTCGGCCGAAATCTGCAATCCCGCCCCCGGGTGACACCCTCTGCCCGGCAGGGCAGAAGAGTGTATCACACCCTTTCCCGTTTCCGCGGTGCGATCAGATGGGAGCCTCTACCTCCGGCAATAGGCCCTGACCAATTCCGGATCCTGTTCGAGGCCATCGAGCCAGGAGGGATCGAGCTTCGGCACCGAGGAGAAGAGCAGCTGCGAATAGGGGTGGTGGGGCGCATTAATCTTGGCCGGAGTGATGTCCTCAACCTTTTTGCCGCCATACATCACGGCGATCTCGTCGCAGATCGCCTCCACCAAGGAGAGGTCGTGGCTGATGAAGATGTAAGAAAGACCGAGCTCGCGCTGCAATTCCTTCAACAGCTCGATGACCGCGGCGGCGACGACCGTGTCGAGCGCCGAGGTAATCTCGTCGCAAAGGATCAGCTTCGGATCAGCGGCGAGCGCGCGGGCGAAGTTGACGCGCTGTTTCTGGCCGCCGGAAAGCTCGCCCGGCCGGCGATGACGCAGGTTGCGAGGCAGGCGCACCATGTCGAGCAGCTCGTCAATGCGGAGGCTGCGGGCCCTCGCATTCATCCCATGATAGAAGACGAGCGGCCGGTCGAGGATGTCCTCGACCGATTTCGCTGGGTTGAGGGCGGTGTCGGCATATTGAAAGACGATCTGCATTTCGCGCAGCTGGTCGCGCGTGCGCTCGCGGGCGCTCCGACCGAGTTCCTTGCCGTCGAAGACGATCTTGCCGACGGCGGCCGGCAATATGCCGGCAATGGCGCGGGCGAGCGTCGACTTGCCGCACCCCGACTCGCCGATGATACCGAGGTTGCGACCCTTTTCCACCTTTAGGCTCACATCTTCGACGGCGCGCACGAGCGGCAAGCCGTCGGTCTTGGACGCACCGTATCCCGCGACCAGGTTTTCGATCTTGAGCAGGGGAGCCGCTGCGCGTTCGGCTGCGTCGGCAGCCTCCCGTGGCTTTGGTTCAAAGGCCGAGAGGAGTTCGCGCGTATAGGGGTGCTTGGCGCTCGAAAGAATTTCCTCGGTGGTGCCGACCTCCTGTACTTCGCCGCCCTTCAAGACGACGATATGGTCGGCGATCTGAGCGACGACCGCGAGGTCATGCGAGACGTAGACGCCGGCGATGCCGCCCTTCTTCATCACGGACTTGAAGGCGCGTAGCACCTCGATCTGGGTCGTTACGTCTAGCGCCGTCGTTGGCTCGTCGAAGATGACGAGCTTCGGGTCGCTGATGAGGGCCATGGCGGCCGAAAGACGCTGCAGTTGTCCGCCGGAAACCTGGTGCGGATAACGGCTGCCGATCGTCTCGGGCTCGGGTAGCGACAACGCCCGGAAAAGTTCGACGGCGCGGGCACGCGCCTCGGCGGCAGCCATAAGTCCGTGAATACGGGTGACCTCGATCACCTGGTCCATGATCGTGGCGGCCGGGTTGAATGCGGCTGCAGCTGATTGCGGAACATACGTGACCTCGGTGCCGCGCACCTTGGCTCGCTGCTTTTCCGTCAACGTCACCAAGTCATTGCCGGCGACCAAGACGCTGCCGCCGGAGATGCGGCAGCCCGGGCGGGCATATCCCATCAGCGTCAGCGCTATCGTCGTCTTTCCCGAGCCGCTTTCGCCGATAAGAGCGACGATCTCGCCCTCGGCGACATCGAGGCTGACGCCCTTGATGATCTCTACACGGCGGCCGGTATCGGTGGTGGCTTCGACCTTCAAGTCACGGATTTCTACGAGGTTGCCCATTATTCGCTCCGATCGCGGATCTTCTGCGGCAGGTTGTCGATCAGGAGGTTCACGCTGATCGTGAGGCTTGCGATGGCAAACGACGGGAAGATTACCGCCGGTGCGCCGAAGGGAAGGCCGCCGATGTTTTCGCGCACCAATGCCCCCCAATCGGCATAGGGCGGCTGGACGCCGAGGCCGAGGAAGGAGAGGCCCGAGAGCAGCAGAACGATGAAGACGAAGCGGATGCCAAGGTCGGCAAGTACCGGGCCGATGATGTTCGGCAGGATCTCCGAACGGATGAGATAAAGCGTGCTCTCGCCGCGGATACGAGCCACGGTAATGAAATCCATCGCATTGATGTTGACAGCGAGCGCGCGGGCGAAGCGGTAGGCGCCCGGGATGTATATCACCGACAGCGTCAGGATCAGCACGGGAATGGAGGAGCCGACGGCGGCGACCACCACGAGACCGAAGAGCTTGCTCGGGATCGAATTGAGGGCGTCGAGAAGGCGGCTGAGCAAAGTGTCGAGCCAGCCGCCGGCGACCGCTGCAATCATGCCGAGGACCACGCCGCTGAAGCAGGCGATGGTGACTGCCGCAAGCGAGATGCCGACCGTGTAGCGGGCTCCCATCAGGATGCGTGAGAGCATGTCGCGGCCGAGGTAGTCGGATCCAAGCCAAAAGTCGCGGCTCATGGGGCCGAAGTAGTCGAGATCGACGATCTCCCCGACCGGATAGGGGATGATTAGCGGCGCGAAGATCGCGACGAGCGCCCAGCAAAGGATGATGGAAAGACCGACCATCCCGACAATATTGAAGCGATAGCCGAGCCGGGTTCCGGAAATCCGGGCAGACTTGGTCTCAGAGTGGGTCATTGTCATCGTAGCCTCGGATTGGAAAGGATGGCGATGATGTCGGCTGTCGTGATCAGGAGCAGGTAGCCGAGGCAGAAGACCATCGCGCAGCTCTGGATCAGCGGCAGATCGCGGGTGGAGACGGCATCGACCATCAGCTTGGCAATACCGGGATAATTGAAGATCGTTTCGACGATGATGACGCCGCCGAGCAGATACGAGAGCGAAAGTGCAACCGCATTGACAATCGGCCCCAGCGCGTTTGGCAGCGCATGGCGAAACACCATGCGCGACCGGGAGGCACCCTTGAGCAGCGCCATCTCCACGTAGGGCGTGTTGAGGGTCTCGATCACTGCTGCCCGGGTCATGCGGATCATTTGGGCCGAGATGACGAAGGTGAGCGTGATGACCGGCATTGCATAGACACGCAGGAGATCGGTCATCGACGTCACCTCATTGGCAAAGGAGAGTGCCGGCAGCCATTTCAGATAGACGGCGAAGACCAGCACGGCGGAAGTCGCTATCATGAATTCCGGCACGGAGATGACCCCGATGGTGAGCACCGTCACGATCCGGTCGTAAGGCGAACCGCGCAGCATCGCCGACGTAATCCCGAGGGTGAGTGCGATCGGCACAGAGAAGAGGGCGGTAACGCCGGCGAGCTGCAGTGTGTTGACGAAGCGCCCGCCAATCAGATCTTTGACCGGCATCTCGTTGGCATAGGATGTGCCGAGGTCGCCTTGCAGCAGACCGACGATCCAGCGCAGGAAACGGAAGATCGCCGGCTCGTCGAGGTGCATCGCCTTGCGCAGGCCTTCGACGGCCTCCGGCGTGGCGGCCTGGCCGAGCAGGATCGACGCGGTGTCCCCCGGCAGGAGCGTCGTCGCGAAGAAGACGGCGAAGGAGACGATCACCAAGGTGATCACGGCGATGAGCAATCTGCTCAGCACGAGGGATAGGACCCGGTTGTTCACGGCGCTCCCTTTCGGCTTTTCAAGACAGGTTTCGAACCAAAGTGCCGGGGGCGCAGCGATGCGGTTGCAGCCCCCCAGCCCAGTTGCTCAGTCAGGCCTCGAGCCAGACATATTCCGCAAAAGCATAACCCATCTGCCCGCCAAGCGGATTGGCTTCCAGGCCCTTAAGCTTGGCGGTGATCGCGTCGACATTGGAGATATAGGCCGGAATGATGGTGCCGGCTTCACTAGCGACCATCACCTGCATCTCATTATAGATCGCCTTGCGCCTCTCCTGGTCGAGCGAGCCACGCGCCTCGATCAGCATCTTATCGAACTTCTCCGACTTGTATTGGCTCTCGTTCCACGGAGCCTCCGAGGAGTAGAGCAGAGAGAACAGGATATCCGGCGTGGGGCGCGGGTTGATGTTGCCGAAGTGGACCGGCGCCTTCAGCCAGTAATTATCCCAGTAACCGTCTGCGGGAACGCGCTGGACATCGAGCTTCAATCCGATTTCGGCAGCGGAGGCCTGGATGATCATCGCCATATCGACCGCGGAGTTCGCTGCATCGGAGGCAACCACCGGGATCGACTGGCCTAGCATGCCGGCCTTCTCGAAGTGGAACTTCGCCTTCTCGGGGTCGAAGGCGCGCGGCTTCAGGTCGGGATTGTGATAGAAGTTGGCCGGGGATACCGGCTGGTCGTTGCCGACCTCACCCAGACCCCGAAGCGCCGACTTAACGATCTGCTCGCGGTTGACGAGATACTTCATGCCTTCGACGAAGTCGCGCTTGCTGCCGGGTTCCATGTCCAGCCGCATGTTGAGGTTGGTGTAGTTGCCGGAGGTCGTCTTCGAGAGGACGAAGCCGGCGCCCTGACTCTCGACCAGGCGCATGGAGCGCGGATTGATCGTGGCGGCGAGGTGGATGTCGCCGGACAAGAGCGCATTCACCCGGGAACTGTCGTCGCTGATCGCGAAGTACTCGAAAGACTCCACGTTCGGTCCGGACTTCCAGTAGTTCTTGTTCTTGATGCCGACGGAGCGCACGCCGGGCTCGAAGACTTCTCTCACGAAAGCGCCGGTGCCGTTCCCTTTTGAGAAGTCGGTGGTGCCGTCGGCGACGATCATGAAGTGGTGCATCGAGAGGATCGTCGGCAGGTCGGCATTAGGGCTCGCAAGCGTGATTTCGACCGTCTGCTTGTCCACCGCCTTGAAGCCCGTCATCTGCGCGGCGATCTTGGCGACCTTTGAACCGACAGACGGGTCGAGGTGGCGCTTCAGCGAGAAGATCACGTCGTCGGCTGTTAGCGGCTTGCCATCATGGAAGGTGACGCCCTTCCTCAGCTTGACGGTCCAGGTCTTCGCATCCTTGGTTTCGATGGCTTCGGCCAGCTCCATCTGCGGCGTGCCGCCTTTATCGAGGAAGGCGAGGCGGTTATAGAAGGAGCAGCAGCGGACATAGTCGGTGGAGAGCGATGCCTTGGCCGGATCGAGCGTGTCGGCGGTGGAAGCCGACCACCCGGCCGCTCTGAGCGTACCGCCGGAGACCGGCGTTGCAGCAACCGCATTCCCGGCTCGGCCGAGCACCAGGCTGCCGGCGGAGAGGGCGGCACCGCCGGCCAGCATCATCTGCAGGAGCTCGCGGCGTGTCGCTCCGCGACGAATGGCCGTTTCGACCATAGCGTCGTCGGATCTGGTCCAGTTGGTGATCTTGTCGTTCATGTCATTCCCCTTTTCGTTTGTGGCGGGCTGCCCGTCTTACGCGGGTTCGGACCCGATACGGTGAACTGGTCAGCCGCGTGCGACGACCACGGCATCGGCAAGAGCGGCCATGGAGGTGAAATGGTAATCGGGTGCGGTGAATTCGGCGGGCTCAATAGTGCCGCCATAGCCCTTCTGTGCGTGGCGACGCTCGATCCAACAGTTGGCCAACCCGAGCTTCCGGGAAATGCCGATATCGTGATATTGGCTCTGGGCGACATGCAGAATGTCGTCCTTTGAATTTCCTTCCGAGCCGACGAAATCGAAGACCTTCTCGAAGAAGACGGGGTCCGGTTTTTCAGTCCCGGTATCGTCAGCCGTAAATGCCGCGTAAAAAGGGTTGCCCAGCTGCTGGGCGAAGAGATCGAAGGCCCAGCGACGGGCATTGGTCATCGCCACGAGCCGGCAACTTTTGGCAAGCCGTGCCAGCGCCTCGGCGCTGTCGGCAAAACCTTTCCAGTTCTTCGTGGAGTCCCTGAAACGTTCTCCATATTTCGGTTCGGCTGGCAGGCCAAGCTTTGGCGCGATTTCAAGATAGACCCGTACGAGGTCGTCTGGGAAGAGGTCGGCGTCCTTGGAATAGCGCGCTGCGCGGTAAAGGCTGAGCGCTTCCTCGCCATCGATCGCGACACCTGCCTCGGCGGCAATGCCGGCGAGACAGTCCTTGAGGCCACCTTCGAAGTCGATCAGGGTGCCGACGACGTCGAAAGTCATGTATTTGAACTCCTGAAGGCTCTTGCGCACGTCGATACCCCAGTTTTTCGGGCGCTCCCTCGGGAGCACGGCTTCGTGAAGAAGGTTATACTGTTCCCGGCGGCGGGTGATTTTCCCGCTCTTGGTAAAAGGGCTCGAATTTGCTCGGATCCGGTCCTTTTCCTCGACTCCAGTTTGGCACTTGTGCTGCACGGAAGTGGCCGAAAAGACATTCTGAAGCGGCACAAAATTCCGAATATGACGTTTTCGCGATATATCGCGCCCCGTCATGCGTCAGGTCTTCAGAGCCCGGCGAACGTCCGGGTCCTCCAGGGTCTCATCCAGTGATTGGCGGGTGCGCTCGATAATCGCGTCGATTTCCGTTTCGCTGCAGCAGAGAGGCGGCGCATAGCCGAGCACGCCATTGGCGAAGGCGCGGATGACGAGACCATTTTCCCAGGCACGGTCGAAGATGCGGCGCGCAGGTTCCGCGGCTGCCGGCAAAGGGGTCTTCTGCGCCTTGTCGACGACGAGTTCGATGGCCGCGAGCATGCCACGGCCGCGCACGTCGCCGACGAGCGGGTGATCCCTCAGGCTTCCGAGACCTTCCATCAGTCGGGCACCGGCCTTCACGCCGTTCTCCAAAAGACCGTTCTCGTAAAGCCTCAGCACCTCGAGGCCGACGGCGGCGCTGACCGGGTGGGCCGAATAGGTGTAGCCGTGGCCAACGGCGGAAGCGCCGGCACCGTCGGCTATCGTCTGGTAGATGTGGTCGGCCATGAAGACGGCACCCATCGGCACATAGCCGGAAGTGAGACCTTTGGCCGTGGTGATGAAGTCCGGCACGATCTCGTCTTCGGTCGAGGCAAAGAGCGGACCGGTGCGCCCGAAGCCGGTGATCACCTCGTCGGCCACGAAAAGGATGCCGAGGTCGCGGCAGAGCTCGCGCATCGCCTTCATCCAGCCCCTGGGCGGCACAAGCACGCCGCCCGACCCCTGGATAGGTTCGGCATAGAAGGCAGCAACGCGCTCGGGGCCGATTTCCTCGACCTTGCGCCTGAGGGCTGTGAGCGAGGCCGCGATGATCGCCTGCGGATCATCACCCACTGGATTGCGGTAGGCGTAGTGCGACGGAATTTTGTGCTGCCAGTCGAAGGGTATGCCGAAGCCGGTGTGGAAGGCGGGCAGCGCCGTCAGGCCCGCCCCGACGGTCGAGGAACCGTGGTAGCCTTGCTCGACCGAGATGAACTGGTCGCGCTGCGGCTCGCCGCGCGCAATCCAGTAGTAGCGGATGAAGCGGATCGTACTGTCGACGGCGTCGGAGCCGCCGAGCGTGAAATAAACATGATTTAAATTGCCCGGCGCGCGCTCTGCGAGTTCCGAGGCGAGGCGGATCGCCGGTTCCGAACCGAGGCCGAAATAGGCCGTCGCGTAGGACAGCTCGCGCATCTGCTTTGCCGCCGCCTCGACGATTGTCTCGTGGCCATAGCCGGCATTGACGCACCAGAGACCGGCAAAGCCGTCGATCAGTTGCTTGCCTGAAGCGTCGGTGACCGTCGCGCCTTTGGCCGAGGCAAGCACGCGCACGCCGAGCTTTTCGTGGCCGCGATAGGAGGCGACCGGATGGATGAGGTGGGCGCGATCGAGTTCGATGAGGGAGTTGCTGTACATCAAGAACCTCCGGATCAGCCGAGCGCCTGGTTGGCGAGGGCAAAGGTGTTAGCGGTGGGATCGGCGGCGCGGCGGATCGGTGGCTTCATCATGGCGATGCCGCCGCCGACATGAGCGAGCCCCTGTTCGGCAAGCCATACGGAGAGGCCGGTGCCGGCGGTCGTATCGACGCGGAGGAACCGGCCCGGCCGTGCGGCGATGAAATGGGCGACGAGTGCCTTGGCATTATCGAGGTCGGCGGCGACCACGGGACCGATGACCTCGCCACGGCCGAAGGCACGCAGCGCGGCGAACCCGGTGACGCGGCCGTCACGGCGAAGGACGGCGAATTCGCCCACCTTGGCGAGATAGGCAATCAACGCTCCACGGTCGGCGCCGAAGGCAAGGCGGTCGAGTTTGGCGATCGCTTCGACATCGGCGGTGCTCGCAGCCTCCGGTTTGGCCGCTGCGGCGATTTCTCCGACTACGCCCTGATGCTGCAGGACGGCGTCGCTCTCGCCAAAACCGAGCTTGTCATAGAGCGGCAGGCCTTCGGCCGTCGCCACCAGCCGGAGCGGCCGGTCGCCGGCGATCCGGAATGCGGCGTCCATCAGCTTGCGACCGAGGCCGCGACCGCGCACCGCCTCGTCGACGATGACCATGTTGATGGTCGCGCAGTCCCTTTTATATGGGGTGACAAGCACGGTGCCGACGACCCGCCCGTCCTCAACGGCGACGATACCTTCGCTCAAGGCGAGCGCCATCTGCCAGTCTTCCAGCCGATGCGGCCAACCGGCCTGCCGCGAGAGCCTGATGGCGGCTTCAAGATACTCGGGACCGAAGGCGGTGAGTTCGATCTCATTTGTCTGCATGGGGATGTCCTTCATTTCTGCTCTGAAGTCTGAAGGAGTGCCGGCCGGCAGTTCGTCTGAAGGCTGCGGTCCAAGCGAAATCTTATAGCTTTGCTCTCACGGACCGCCGCATCTAATGCTGCCAGGCAAGAACGGCAGCGAAAATCTGGGCGGCAATAAGCAGAGCGGCAGGCAAAGCTCGCAACCTTCTGCCAAAGCCGACTTTGGATACGATAGATTCTGCTTCTATTCTTGCGAAATCAGGTGAGCCGAGGAATGAGCTGGCGCCTATGATCTTACACGTAAACCCTGGTCCGCTCTTTCGAGGATAGTTCACATGTCGATCTTCCGTCCGAAATACATCACCTTCGATTGCTATGGCACGCTAACCAACTTCCAGATGGCGGAAGCGGCGCGCGACCTTTACAGCGAACAGCTCGACGAGGCGCGCATGGCGGAATTTATCAAGAATTTCGCTGCCTACCGCCTCGACGAGATCCTCGGCGACTGGAAGCCCTATGCGGAGGTGGTGCACAATTCGCTCGAACGGACCTGCAAGCGCAACGGCATTGAATTCCGCGAGGAAGCGGCGCGCATGGTCTATGAACGCGTCCCGACCTGGGGTCCGCACGCCGACGTACCGGCGGGGCTCGCCAGGGTCGCCAAGGAGATCCCGCTTGTCATCCTGTCCAACGCGATGAACTCGCAGATCATGTCGAATGTCGAGAAGCTCGGCGCTCCTTTCCACGCGGTCTACACCGCCGAACAGGCGCAGGCTTACAAACCACGTTTCAAGGCGTTCGAATACATGCTCGACATGCTCGGCTGCGGTCCGGAGGATATTCTCCATTGTTCATCCTCCTTTCGCTATGACCTGATGTCGGCGCATGACCTCGGCATCAAGAACAAGGTCTGGGTCAATCGCGGCCATGAGCCGGCCAACCCCTATTACGGCTACGTGGAGATCACCGACATTTCGGGGCTTCCTGGCGTCGTCGGTCTTTAGAGAGAGGCGTAGCGCCATGAAATTCCTGTCCTACTGGCACGACACCGCCCCGGCCTTTGCCGGGGCTGCTCAGGGTTCGGTCGAAGGCCATTTCGACGTCGCCGTGATCGGCGGCGGCTTCACCGGCCTCGCTGCTGCTCGGCAGCTCGCCAAGGCGGGCTCGAAGGTCATCGTGCTGGAGGCGGAGAAGGTCGGCTGGGGCGCCTCCGGCCGCAATGGCGGACACGTCAACAACGGACTTGCGCATAGCTATCTGGCGGCCAAAGCGGAGCTCGGCAAGGAGCGGGCGATCGCGCTTTACAAGGCGCTCGACGACTCGATCGACACGATTGAGGCATTGATCGCGGAGGAGGGAATCGACTGCAGTTTCCGCCGCGCCGGCAAGCTGAAGCTCGCCTCCAAGCCTCAGCATTTCGAGACGATCGCACGCAACTTCGAAGCCGTGCACGCGGAGGTCGATCCCGATACGGCGCTACTTAGCGCAGACGACCTTAAGCAGGAACTCGGCGCGCCTTTCTTCGGCGCCATGCTCTCGAAGAAAAGCGCGATGATGCATATGGGCCGTTACGTCGTCGGTCTCGCCGAAGCGGCCACGCGTCACGGCGCCACGATCTTCGAGCAGGCAGCCGTCACTGAGCATCGGCAGGAAGGCGGCGGTCGGCACGCGTTGAAGACCACCCGCGGCAACGTCACTGCGGATGCAGTGCTCGTCGCCACCGGCGCCTATACGCCTTCGGCCTTCGGCTATTTCCGCCGCAGGATCATCGCGGTCGGGAGCTTCATCATTGCCACCCGGCCGCTGACGGCGGAGGAGATCGAGGCGACGATGCCGGGCAACCGCACCTGCGTCACGTCGATGAACATCGGCAACTATTTCAGGCTCTCGCCAGACAGCCGGCTGATCTTCGGCGGCCGCGCCCGCTTCTCGGCGACGTCCGACCAACGCTCGGACGCGAAAAGCGGTGCGATCCTCAAGGCGAGTCTGGCCGAGATCTTTCCGCAGCTCGCCAAGGTCGACATCGATTATTGCTGGGGCGGTCTCGTCGACATGACCAAAGACCGCTTCCCCCGCGCCGGCTGTCACGATGGAGTCTGGTACGCTATGGGCTATTCCGGCCATGGCGCACAGCTTTCGACTCATCTTGGGATGATCATTGCGGACGCGATCCTCGGCCGGCCGGACCGAAATCCACTGAAGGGTTTCGAGTGGCCGGCGGTGCCGGGCCATTTCGGAAAACCATGGTTTCTGCCGCTCGTGGGCATGTATTACAAGATGCTGGACAGGATCCGGTAGACAGCGCAGGCTTATAAAGGAAGGGCGCGGACCGAAATGGTGCCGCGCCCTGTTGCTTGGAGATTTAGCCCTGGGCAAGCCGCCTAAGGCGTGCAGCAGTCTTGCGGCGGCGACATGCGCAAGGGCAAGGAATTGAAGCGCCTCGCACGCGCTCGAGGGCGGGATGAGGAATGGACGGTGGCTTTCCGCGCCCATAGCGCTCTAACCTGAGAACCCGATCAAGTTTAGGGTCTTGGGTCGATCCGACCCAAGACCCTAGGGACCTTAGTCCAGCCCGCCGATATGGAAGCTCTTCATCTCGAGATATTCCTCGATGCCGACCTGGGCGCCCTCGCGTCCGAGGCCGGATTGCTTGACGCCGCCGAAGGGCGCGACTTCGGTCGAGATGGCGCCGGTGTTGAGGCCGATCATGCCAAACTCCAGCGCTTCCGCCACCCGCCAGGAGCGCTTCAGGCCTTCGGTGTAGAAATAAGCGGCCAGCCCAAAGGGCGTGCCGTTGGCGATGGCGATCGCCTCGTCTTCGGTCTCGAAGCGGAAGAGCGGGGCAACGGGACCGAAGGTTTCCTCGCTGGCGAGCAGCATGTCCGTGGTGGCGCCGGTGAGCACAATCGGGGCCGTATATTGCCGGCCCCCCGGCACCGACCTGCCACGCGCCGCCAGCTTTGCGCCCTTGGCAATCGCGTCTTCGACGTGGCGGTCGATCTTGTCGATCGCAGCCTCATTGATCATCGGGCC
This sequence comes from Ensifer sp. R1-3, assembly GCF_056739175.1. NCBI lineage: Bacteria > Pseudomonadati > Pseudomonadota > Alphaproteobacteria > Hyphomicrobiales > Rhizobiaceae > Ensifer > Ensifer sp. R1-3. Next base: position 871,723 of record NZ_CP096517.1, on the reverse strand, counting down.
AATTGCGATGCCGGGCTCCGTCCCCGGGCCTACCTTCATCGCGTTGACGCGGGCGCCGAGCTTCTCGGCGAAGGCGTCATAGACGCCGGCCTGCACGAGAATTCGGTTGGCGCAGACGCAGGTCTGCCCGCCATTGCGGAACTTCGACGCGATCGCGCCTTCCACCGCAAGATCGAGATTGGCGTCGTCGAAAACGATGAAGGGGGCATTGCCGCCGAGTTCGAGCGAGAGCCGCTTGACGCTGTCTGCAGCGCCGCGCATCAGCAGCGAACCGACGCGGGTCGAGCCGGTGAAGGAGATCTTGCGTACCGTCTCGTTCGTCATGAACTCGTTACCAATCGCCGTCGGCATGCCCGTGACGATATTGACGACACCGGCCGGAATGCCGGCGCGCTCGGCGAGCACGCCGAGGGCGAGCGCCGAGAAGGGCGTGAACTCCGAGGGCTTGATGACCACCGTGCAGCCGGCGGCGAGCGCCGGGGCGACCTTCCGGGTGATCATCGCGTTGGGGAAATTCCACGGCGTGACGACGGCGCAGACGCCGACCGCTTCCTTCAGCACGACGATGCGGCGGTCCGACGTCGGGGAGGGAATGGTGTGGCCGCCGATGCGGCGGGATTCTTCCGCGAACCATTTGACAAAGGCGGCGCCGTAGCGGATCTCGCCACGCGCCTCCTCGAGCGGCTTGCCCTGTTCCATCGTCACGAGCACCGCCAGATCTTCGAGGTTTTCGATCATCAGCGCGTGCCAGCGCTCGAGCACGGCGGCGCGTTCGGCGTGCGTTTTCTTCTTCCAAGGCCCGAAGGCGGCATTGGCCGCTTCGATGGCCGCGCGGGTTTCGGCCGTTCCCATGTCGGGCACGGTGCCGAGAACGGCCTGGTTCGCAGGATCGATGACGTCGACGACCTCGCCCGAAGCTCCGGCGATCCACTCACCGCCGATCAGGCCCAATTGCCGGAAGAGTTCCCTGTCCTTCAATCTCATGTGTTTATCCCTCCTGTGTTTATCCCTCTTGCGATCAGTCGAGCGCGGCGAGCACTGCCGCGGTGATGGATCGGGTCCTATCTTTTCCCGGAACGGTGCCGATGCCGCGGATGGTCGTGCGTTCGAGCGCGGCCATGATCATCCCCGCGGCCTCTCTTTCTCCAAGATGCTCGAGCATCATCGCGCCGGACCAGATGGCGGCGATGGGGTTGGCGATGCCGAGATGGGCGATATCCGGGGCCGAACCGTGCACCGGCTCGAACATGGAGGGGGCGCTTCTGTCCGGATTGATGTTGGCGGAAGCGGCAAAGCCCAAACCGCCCTGTATGGCGGCGCCGAGATCGGTGAGGATGTCTCCGAAGAGGTTCGAGGCGACAACGACATCGAGGCTTTCGGGCGCCATCACGACGCGCGCGGCCATGGCATCAATGTGATAGCTCGTCACCTCGACGTCCGGATACTCGGCAGCGAGCTGTCGCGTGACCTCATCCCAGAACACCATCGAGTGTTTCTGGGCGTTCGATTTGGTCACCGAGGCGAGCTTGCCGCGTCGCTGACGTGCCTGCTCGAAGGCGAAGCGCAGGATCCGTTCGACACCCGCGCGGGTGAAGATTGAGGTCTCGACCGCCACCTCGTCCGCCGTGCCCTGATGGACGCGACCGCCGGCGCCGGAATATTCGCCCTCGGTATTCTCGCGGACGCAGAGGATATCGAAGTCGCTCGCCTTCAGCGGTCCTTCGACGCCCGACAGCAGTCTATGCGGCCGGATATTCGCATATTGCACGAAGGCCTTGCGGATTGGCAGCAGCAGGCCGTGCAGCGAGATGGAATCCGGCACCTCCGCGGGCCAGCCGACAGAGCCGAGCAGGATGGCGTCGAAAGGGCGCAGCGCTTCGATGCCGTCCGCCGGCATCATCGCGCCGGTCTCCTTATAGAAGGCGCAGGACCAGGGAAAAGACGTACCGGTTAACGTGAAGCCGGAATGCCTGGCGACGGTGGAAAGGACCTGCCAGGCGGCATCCGTCACGTCCTGGCCGATTCCGTCGCCGGGGATGAGTGCGATCGAATAGGATTTCATTGCTTTTCCCTAGAGGCTGATGAGCACGCTCTTGCTCTTGCGGTTGGCGTGGTAAGCCTCGCGGCCAAGATCCTTGCCGATGCCGGAGCGCTTGTAGCCGCCGGTCGGCAGGATGTGGTCGCGAGAGCGGCTGTAGCGGTTGACCCAGACGGTTCCCGCCTGGAGTCTTCGCGTCAGCCCCAGGGCGCGCGACAGGTCGCGGGTGAAGAGGCCGGCGGCAAGGCCGTAGATCGGGTGATCGGCGAGCGCGAGCGCCTCCTCTTCGTCGGCGAAGGTCTGCATGGTGAGCACCGGGCCGAAGATTTCCTCGGTAATCGCCGGCGAGGAGCTGTCGCGTACGGCCATCAGCGTCGGCTGATAGAAATAGCCCGGCGCATCCATTTGGGCGCCACCGAACAGGCATTCGCCGCCCGCCTCGACGGCCGCCTCGACGATGCCGTGGATGCGGTTCAACTGGCGCTTCGAGATGATGGGCGAGTATTCGCTCGTCTCGTCCCAGGTCGGGCCCGGCTTCGCAGCCTCCATGCGCGTGACGATCGCTTCGGCGAGGGGAGCGGCAATGCATTCTTCGACGATCAGCCGGGAGCCAGCGACGCAGGCCTGGCCGGCATTCGAAAGCATGCTCTGCGCGATCGCCGCCGCCGCCTTGTCAAGATCGGCATCGGCGAAGACCAGTTGTGGGCTTTTTCCCCCGAGTTCCAGCGTCATCGGCTTGATGCCGGTGCGGGCGACGTTGGCCATGATAGCGGTCCCCGCGCCGGTCGAGCCGGTGAAGCTCACCTTAGCGATATCCGGGTGTCCGGTCATGGCCGTGCCGGTGACGGGGCCGTCGCCCAGAACGACGTTGATGAGGCCGGCCGGCAGACCGGCCCGGATCGCGAGCTCCGCAAGGTAGACAGTCGAGAACGGCGTCATTTCCGAGGGTTTCAGCACCACCGCATTGCCTGCCGCGAGTGCGGGGCCGAGCTTCCAGGCGGCCATGGAAACGGGAAAGTTCCAGGGCGTGATGGCACCGACGACGCCAAAGGGCTCGGTCATGATCATGCCGAGATTGCTGTCGTCGGTTGGCACGAGATCGCTTCCCTCCTTGTCGGCGAATTCGGCGAAGAAACGGATCTGTTCGGCGCTGACCGCAATGTCGCCGGCGACGAGATGACCAACGGGCCGGGTTGAAGAAAGCGCCTCGAGCTTGGCGAGGGTTTCCGCCTCGCTTTCGATCAGGTCTGCCCAGCGCTGCAGCACGACTGTTCGCTCGCGCGGCCGCACGCCGCTCCAGTTGCTCGCCTTGAGCGCCTTCTTGGCGGTTTCGACGGCGCGATCGACGAGCACCTCATCCGCAAGCGGGCAGCCTGCATAAGGCTTGCCATCGGAGGGGCGATGCATGTCGATGATGCCTTCGGCCGGCACCAGCCGACCGTCGATGAAGTGGCCGACGGGCAGGGGAAGTGTGTCTGGATCAAAGCTGAGTGTCATCGCGTATCCTCGGTATCGGCTTGAACTCAAAGCTACTGGAGGACCGCGAGCAGCATGCATCGACTGGCGATGCCGGCACGGTGGAAAATTACGTTTTTGGCGGCACGACAACCAAATCTTCGGCGGTCATTATGGCGCCTGCCGTGCGACGCGTCGGCAAGGTGTGGGAGGCGATCCGAGGAGGGCGGCGGACAGACGTCAGATAGTCAAGCGGAGACGGCTCGGTCGGTGATGGCACGCCCGAGAACCAGAGAGCGTGCCATCTTCAGCATGAAGGTAGAGAGAATGCTCTTGCGCGACCTCTGAGGCGACCGGGTCGCGCGGCCTCGGCGTCACATCACGGTCACGTAGATCTTGCGGACCGTCTCGATTGTCTTCCAGATGCCGACGAAGCCCGGCTTCATGACGAAGCTGTCGCCGCTCTTGTAAACGACCGGCTTCCCGTTTTCCGGCGTGAGTTCGACGACTCCGGAGAGAATATGGCAGAACTCGAAGGTCTCCCCCTTGACCGAGCGCGTCTCGCCGGGGGACGCTTCCCAGACGCCGGTGTGGATCATTTCCCCGCGTGCGACGTCCTGTGCCCAGGTCTTGAAGGCAGGATTGCCGGAGATCAGACGTTCGGGGAGCGGGCTGGACTCGCGCGGCGCGAAAGAAGGGTTGGTCTCGATGGTTTTCAAGAGCGACATGGTTTTCCTTTCCTGGGTTTAGAACTTGATGCATGCCGCCCAGCGGGTACAGGACAACCGGCATATGGCTTCGATCTGGTTCGACGCGCCTCAGTAGCCGCGGCGACGGTCGACCAGCCCGATCGGCTCGAGACCTTGCCGGTGCCGTTTGATATTCTCGATCACGGCTCTGGCGGCGGTTTCCGGCTGGGTGACGCTCGCGATGTGCGGCGTCAGCAGGATCTTCGGGTGGGTCCAGAAGCGATGACCAGAAGGAAGCGGTTCGGGGTCGGTCACATCGACCATGGCGCCGGAGAGATGGCCTTTATCGAGTCCCTCGACAAGTGCGTCGTGATCGAGTTGAGGGCCGCGGCCGACATGGACGAGTGCTGCACCGGCCGGGAGCCGAGCAAAGAGTTGGGCATTAAGGAAGCCGCGCGTCTCGTCGGTGAGCGGCAGGAGGCAGACGAGAATGTCGGTCGAGCCCAGCAAAGTGTCGAGACCGTTCCGGCCGCTTAGGCACCTCACGCCTTCGATTTCATGCGGGCTGCGGCTCCAGCCGGAGAGCGGAAAGCCGAAAGGCTTCAGCCGATCGAGTACCGCAGTTCCGAGCATGCCGAGCCCGAGCACGCCGACGCGGCGTTCGACCGCCTGGACCGGGGCAATGGCCTCCCAATTTTCGCCTTGCTGCTGCTCGAGATAGGCCGGCAGGTTGCGGTGATGCGCGAGCACGGCAAGTGTCACATATTCCTGCATCATCCGAACGATGCCGTCCTCGACCATGCGCACTACCCGCACATGCGGCGGCACCGCCTCGATGCGGAACTGGTCGACGCCGGCGCCGATCGAGAAGAGGATTTCGAGGCTTCGATAGCGTGCGAGATTGTCCGGCACCGTCCAGGTGATCAGGTACCGCACGGCATCGGGATCCACCGCTGCGGGATCCACGGCAAAAGGAATGTCGGGCAGCTCGCGCGCGAATGTTTCGGCGAAAATCGCGCCGCGCTTCGCATCGGAGTTGAAGAGGAAGGCCATGGCGCGTCTCCTTACGCTGTGCAGCGGGCGCCGAGCGCCTCGACCATCGCCCGACATGCCATGAGCTCATCGATGAGGATGTATTCGTCTGGCTTGTGGGCGCGCCCAATGTCACCGGGGCCGCAGATGATCGCGTCGATGCCGGCCCGTTGGAAAAGGCCCGCCTCGGTGCCGTAGCTGACGGCGGGGAGAGCTTCGCGGCCAGTCAACTCCTCGAGCAGGGCCGCCAGCGGAGCGTGAGGTTCAAGCGAAAGCGCCGGATAGGCACTGAGTTCCTTCCACTCCACCTCGAAGCCTAGTGTCGTCAACGCCTCGGCGGTCTTTCGCACCGGCGCCAGCAGCTCTGCCGGGTCGACGCCGGAAATCGCTCGGGCCTCGAACTCGACCTCGCAGCTGTCCGGAATGATGTTGACCGCCTGACCGCCCTTTACCGTTCCGATCTGGAGGGAGGAGTAGGGCGGTTCGAAGACATGCTCGAAGGGCCCGCCGACCAGCCGGTCGGCTTCCGCGACCGCCTGGGTCAGCACGCCTGCTACGCCGTGTATCGCATTCAGCCCCTGATCCGGGCGCGAAGAATGCCCGGAACGCCCCCTGACCGTCAGCCGTGCCGCCGCCTTGCCCTTGTGGGCACGGATCGCGCGCATGCCGGTCGGCTCGCCGATGATCGCGCCGAGCGGCTGGCGGCAAAGTTCCGGCAGGCGTGCGATCATGTGTGGTACGCCGCGGCAGCCTGCCTCCTCATCATAGGACAAGGCGAGGTGCAGCGGCCGACGAAGCGGCATTGCCGCAAGCTTCGGAACGGCTGCGAGAACGGCCGCAAGGAAACCCTTCATGTCGGTGGTGCCGCGGCCATAGAGCCGGTCCGCCTCGACGCGAAGGCGGAAGGGATCGCTCGTCCAGCCGGTCTCCGCCGCCGGAACGACGTCCATATGGCCGGAGATAATATAGCCACGCGCCTCTTTTGGCCCGATGGTGGCGAAGATGTTGGACCGATCGCCCTCCGGACCGGGAAGGACATCCACTGCGATGCCGTGGCTTTCCAAATAGCCGCGGATCCAGGACACGACGTCGTTGTTAGGCAGCCCCACGACGGAGCGAAAGCCGACGAGCTTCCCTAGTATTTCCGCTGCCTGCATTGGTGTCCTCGCAACATGCCCGGCTTGTCAATATCTGCCGTCGATCATGCGTCCGCAACGAAAGGTTTGTATCGCGTCGCCATGCATGAGATGACGGGCAAGCGACCGCTATCTCGCTTCTTCTAGATAGCTTAGAAGCCTGCGAACGATTTACATGCCGAAAGCGCATCGAATTCGGAGGATTGTTGTGCGCGCAATGCGCTCTCGAGCGAAACCTGTCGAGCGGCGGGCTTTATTGTGAACAATTGAAAAGCTTTCGCCGTTGCCTGGCCGGAACTGAATTGGTGAAGACGAGACGAAAGCAAAAGCAATGGCAGGGAGGCAAGTGGTGGACGCACCGGCATCCGAATCCAAGTTGATCGACAGCTTCAAAATGCACGTGGCTACAATTGAGAGCGCCAATCTCGAGCAGTTGCATGCCTTGTCCGTTTCCGTCGGTTGGCCTCTCCGCTCCGAGGACTTGCAGTTTCTGCGCGACTGCGGCCGCGGCTATGTCGCACACGATGACATTGGCAGGCTAACAGGTTCGGCCATGTGGTTCCCACATGGCGACGATTTCGCCACCATAGGCATGGTGATCACTTCCCCGCGTCTGCAGTCAAACGGCACCGCACGCTGGCTCATGGAACACGTGCTTTGGGATTGCTGCGGACGCAATCTCAGACTCAATGCAACGAGGGCCTCCCGCCGGCTCTATCATTCGCTCGATTTCCAGCCCATGCGGACCATATACCAATGCCAGGGCGTCGTCCGCCAGGCCGACTCGACCGCAACGACGGAGCAGCCACCGGTCAGGCGACTGGAAGGCGAGGACCTTGCCGCCGTCGCTGAGCTGGATGCAGGGGCATTCGGCGTTTCGCGGACGGCTCTGATCGGCAAACTCTTCGCGCAATCGGTCGGTTACGGCCTATTTCGTGGCGGTCGGCTGGAGGCTTTCGCGCTTTGTCGTCCTTTTGGCAGGGGCCATGTTATCGGCCCGGTCGTTGCAGACTCTGATGCCGACGCCCTCGCAGTGATCCGACGGCATGTCGCCGCACACGAAAACCAGTTTCTGAGGCTGGACACCCCGGTCGAGACCGGCCCATTCGCGACATTTCTCTCCCAGTCCGGCCTGGCCGTCTTCGATACGGTGCTCGCAATGTCGCGTCGGGGCAAAGGCCGCGCCGACGTGGTACCAGGGTCGAACCTCTACGGCTTGGCAAGTCACGCTCTCGGCTGAGCCTTTACGGCCTCCGAGATTGGGAACGCAGACGCGAAGAGCGGCTTTGGGGCAGTACCCGGACATTCCAAGCGGTGTCGTTAATCGGCCAACCAGCGACCTATCCGCCGGTGATAGGTGCGCGACAGCTCAACAGAACTTCGCGGTAGCGTGCAATCCATATCGGTGCGGCGTGCGGCACCGTTGTGCATTCAGCCGCGCTCCGCCTCGCCCGTCACGCGCCAGATCACATCGCCGACATCGTCCGCCACCAACAGGGAGCCGTCAGGGCCGATGGCAACTCCAACCGGCCGTCCATAGGACGCTCGCTCGTCGGGTGAAAGGAAACCCGTCAGAATGTCACGCGCCGGCCCGGCCGGGCGTCCATTCACGAATGGCACGAAGACAACCTTGTAGCCGCTCAGCGTGCTGCGGTTCCAGGAACCATGCTGGCCGATGACCATGCCCTCCGAAAAGCCGGGCAGAATGCCTGCGGGAAGCCAGCAAAGACCAAGTGATGCAGTGTGTCCACCCAAGGCATAGTCCGGTGTTATAGCGGTTGCGACCATCGCCGGTTCCTGAGGCACCCGGTCGTCGACGATCTGCCCCCAATAGCAATAGGGCCATCCATAGAAGCCGCCGTCGCGCACCGATGTCAGATAGTCGGGAGGCGTCTCGTCGCCCAAGCCATCGCGCTCATTAACCACCGTCCAGAGTGCACCTGTTGTTGGCTCCCACGCCATGCCCACGGGGTTGCGCAAGCCGGAGGCAAATATGCGGTGCTCACCACTCTTGAGGTCAAGCTCGTGGATAGCGGCCCGTGCTTCCTCGACCGCCATGCCGCGCTCGCCTATGTTGCTGAGCGAACCGACGCCGATAAAAAGCTTTTGTCCATCGCGACTCGCAAGCAGACTTCGCGTCCAATGCCCGCCGGCCTTGAGGTCAGCCAGCTTTCGTCCGGTCGTGCTGATACGCGTGTCGCCCGTTCTATACGGGAACGCAACCACCCCATCTGTGTTGCAGACGTACAGCGTATCGCCCAGCAACGCCATGCCGAACGGCTGACGGAGTCCGTCGAGAAATACCGGGCGCACTTCGGCCACGCCGTCGCCATCGGCATCACGCAACAGCGTGATGCGATTTGGACTTGCGCCCACGGCGGCCGCGCGCTTCATCGTGCTGAACATGGCGTAGTCGAAGGCGGATTTGATGCCCCCCGGCTCGCTCAGTGCCTCAGCGACCAGCACGTCGCCATTCGGCAGCACATGAATCCACCGGGGATGTTTGAGCCCGGCCGCAAATGCGTTCACCTTGAGCCCGGCCGCCGCAGTAGGCATCTGCTCCGCGGCCCATCCCTTGGCTGTCGGCATCTTCAGTGTCGGAATACCCTGCGGCTTGGCTTTCGGGATTTTCGGGGTCCTGCCATAAGCTGGTTCCAGAGAATCGCTGTCCTGGCGCCGCAAAAGGATAGCCGCAGCGCCGATCAGCGCGACCACACGACCGAAAATATCTGACAGACCCATGTGCCCTCCTAATCCTGATGTGCACGCTACCCGAAGCGCCTGCCGGTTAGTATCCTTAAACGGCATTGCTTTCATGGAGACCTCCCTGGGTGGGAAGCGCGCTACACCCGCTTGGCAGTTGGTGACAAAGATCTTGACTGGCTCCGCTTCGGGCGAGAGAGGCGCAAACTCAGGCGATGGCAGCCGTTCGCCACGAGCCTCGCGCCTGGCTTGTTCCCTTTTAGTGCTTGAAGCGATTGGAGCCCACCAGCTGTATGCACGCTCAATGCTAGCTGCCCGCGCTGTCGCTGAGAACGTCCATGTACGCGCGATAAACGAACACCCGGCCTCGGCGTCGCCGGGGCTTCTTCGACGATTCCAAGGTTCTGTAGCTGGTCCAGCGCTGCGTTCACAGTTGGAACTGTGAGACCGCTCCGTTTAGACGCCGACATCGACGAGCCGCCATTCTACTCGCGCAATTGTTCGCCGTGCAGGGACCCGGACGCAAGCGGTCGACCAGAGCCGAACCCTGATTGCTTTGCGTGTTTTGCCAGATCTTCACCAGCATGGCCGTGAAAATACATGAACTCGAGGCCTGCCCCGGCTCCGGCGAGCACCAGCGACATCGGAAAGCGCGTCTATTACGTCAGGAACGTGTGCAATGCTTCCAATTCCTCCGGTCGGATCTCATGTCCGCCGGAATGGTAACATGCCTCAACGCGGGCCTTCTGTGCCGCGAAATAGTCGGCCAGCCGCTCTGAGAGAGGGAGCGGGCAGATCGGGTCGCGTTGCCCCGCGGTGATCAGGATTGGTCGATCTTTCAACTGCTCGCTGTTCGGGGGGATCCATGGAATGAGTGGATGCAGCAGGGCAGCTCGGTCGAAAAGGCCGGCATTCTTGAACAAAACGGACGCAAGGATGGTTGCCCCGTTCGAATAGCCGAGCCCGTATATTGGCCGCCCCGGATTTGCTGCTTTGTGGGCGGCAATGAATCTGGCCATCTTTTCTGTTCGCAAGGTCAGGTCCTCCATGTCGTAGGAGCCTTCGCTCGTCCGACGAAAGAAGCGCAGCGCGCCAAATTCCGACACGTCCCCTCTCGGCGAAATAACTCCGGCATCCGGCAGGATTTGCCTGGCCAGCTCGGCGAACTGATGCTCGTCTCCGCCCGTCCCATGAAAAGCGAAGACGATGGGCGCGTTGGGTCCGGGCGCTTTTATCAGCGTCTGATAGGATGAGATCGTCATCGTGGTCTTCTCCGTCGGGCTGGACGCGAGCTGCCGCGGCCCCGAAGTTGGTTAGTCTTTGATCGGTTTTAGACGGCGTGAGATCTGGTCGCGATAAGGCTCGTAGCGCGTGGGAAGCTTCACGGCCCCACAGAGGTGTGCGGTGTCTTCATCGCGGTCAAACCCCGGCTCGTTGGTCGCGATCTCGGACAACACGCCCTGGGGCGTGGGGAGGTAGAGCGCCCAGAAGTAGTCACGGTCTATGACAGGCGTTACCTGATAGCCGGTGTCCATCAGGCCTTGCGAACCTCGAGCTGAGCCGCCCGATCGTCCACGGCGAAGGCGATGTGATGCACCGAGCCCGCGCCGAGGCGGCGAGATCGGCGTTGGGAACTGTTTCCAGAGTGATGACGTCGGCGCCGTTGCCGCCGCTGATGGCGAAGCTCGACCAGTCGCCTTTGCGATCCACCTCCTGGTAACCCATGAAGCTGATTAGCTCGCGCGTTGCACCGGCATCCTTTAGAGGCAGACTTGTCCGGTGGAAGCCCGTGATCGCCTTGTCCGGGTCGACCTCTGTGCTGCCGAACCGGAGCGCGGAAGCCATCGATTGCGACCAGCGAAAAGGCATCCCCGTCGGGGAACCCTGAAGCGAAGGCGCTTCTCGTCCCAGAGTTCGAGCTCCGAAAGTCCGGCCACATCGTAAGAAGCGAGTCTTTCTTTCCAGTAGCCAAGCGTGTCCTCGGCGATGGCGAAAGAAATCTCTCCCAATTCGGCACCCGGACGTGCCTTGGCGACATGCGGAAACGGAAAATAGGTCATCACCGAGCCAGGCGTGCCGATGTCGTCGCTGTAATAGAGGTGATAGACCTCCGCGTCGAAATTCACAGGCTTCTTTACGCGGCGTGGCCGAGCGCCTTGGCAAGTCGCTGTTCTCCTGGGTGCTGGCGCCCATCGACGTGAGATGATGAAGGCCTTTGATCTTTGTGAGCATGGCAAGTTCCCTCGGCTAGCGTGTTTCGCCTGATCCGGAGAGAAAATCGCTCAGGTCCTCACGAAAGTGAACAGCAATAATATTGACAAATTTGTTGCGAAAATTGCAATAAAATAGCATGGGCGATCTAAGCGATATCCGGGTTTTCTTGGCCGTAGCGCAGCAGCGCAGCTTCACCGCGGCGGCGCGACAGTTGTCGATGACACCGCCGACCGTGACCCGCGCCGTCAGTGCGCTGGAGCAGAGCCTGGGAGTGCAGCTCCTGCTGCGCACCACACGTCAGGTTTCACTGACGTCGGCCGGCGCCGTCTACGCGGCGCGCGTAGAGCCACTGATCAGGCAGTTCGACCAAGTGAGGGACGACCTGCGCGAAGAGCAAGGGCACGTGGCCGGGCTCATCCGCATCAATGCGCCGCTTTCACTCGGCCAACAACTGCTGCCGGACATCGTCTCGGGGTTTCGGGCCGAACATCCGCAGGTAAGCGTTTCGCTGTCTCTAACCGATCGCTTCATCGACATCGTGTCCGAGCGTTTCGATCTCGCATTGAGAGTTTCGGAGGCGCCGCGCGACAGGTCGACAATATGGCGCAAAGTGTGTCGCGTGCGGCGCATCCTTGTCGCCTCCCCAGGCTATCTCGCCATTTTTGGAACACCTGAGACGCCCGATGATCTCAGTCGACATGGCTGTATCGCCTACGACGAGGAGGCGATCTCCGAGACTTGGGAGCTGACGAACGGTGGGCGCACCCGCAAGGCGTTGGCCGGCAAAGTGCTGGCGGCGAACAACGGCGAGTTAATTGCCAAACTGGTGGAAGACGGGCAGGGCTTAGCCCTGCTGCCGCATTTCATCGTCGGCGATGCGCTAGCGCGCGGCGCGCTGAAGCAGGTCCTTGCCGAGTGGGAGCCTCCGGAGCTCTGGCTGACATTGTACTATCCGCCCTACGAGAAACTGCCGATGCGCGTTGCGAGATTCTCGGACTTCTTCGAAAGATATGTTACCCATACGCGCCCGCTGTGAAGAAAAGGCGAACTCAAGTCCTCTTTTCGCGTCGAAGGCGTCCTTTCCGGCAAAAGGCGAGCATATGTTACAAGAATTTGACGACGCCCTCAGGCATGCTTCCTTTGAATCGGACTTGAACGGCCTATATGCGGCCCTTCTGTTGTCGAGATCTTTTGGGTCTTCCGAATCGCGAATACGGTCCCTCGGCCGGTCGCTACCGGACCTCTCGCAACAGAAAAGCAGATTTGTTTGGAGGCGCGAATGAGTCAAAGGACCGGAACGGAAGAGGGCGTCGGCGCACATTTTGGGCTGCCGTATGCTCCGTGCCTCCCGGCTCGACCGGTTCGGGACGCCGGGTTTTCCGTGACGCGCCTGGAATGGCGGCTCAACGGGGAGGCCAACCGCTTGGTATCCTTGCCGCCCGATTCAGCATACTTTCTGATGCTGTACCTCAAGGATGCGTATCATTGCGACGTTGCTCCCGATGGCACCGAGAGCGAGACTCTCCGCTTCCGGCAGGGCTCCGTTTGCCTCGTCGATCTCGCTCATGGCGCCTGCATCCGGCTGTTCAGCGATCTCGATTCCCTCGCCTTCCAACTGCCGCGAGAGCTCATTCGGGAAGTAAGCGAGTTCTCGGCTGCCCCAAGAGCAACCACGCTTAGATGCCGTCGCGGCGAAGACGACGATGTGTTGCGCAATCTCGGAGCGGCTCTTCTGCCGCTGTTCGAGCGGCAAGGAAATTCCCACACTGCGGTCTTACAGCACATTGCCATCGCCATTTGTGCCCACTTGCTCCACGCTTACGGCGATCATGGCGGTCAGGGGGGGCCCCGTTCAACTCAATTCACTGTTTGGCAGGAGAGGGCAGCCAAGAACTTCATGATCGACCATTTTGCCGATCAATTCCCAATGGCGGCAGCAGCTTCGGCGGCTGGTGTTTCCATCCGTCGCTTTGTCGAAAGCTTCAAACGCGTAACGGGCCAGACGCCGCAACGGTGGCTACTGGGCTATCGAACAGCACGTGCCAAGCAGTACCTCGGCGAGCGTTCTTTGACACTTGCAGAGATCGCCACCCGGTGCGGCTTCACCGACGAGGATCATTTTACCAAGGTTTTCCGTCGAGTGGCGGGTACCACCCCGGCAGCCTGGCGGGCGCGTTGGCTGCATTGACAGGGGTTTCGGTTTCGTGTGCGAATGAGGGCCGCTCCGCATTCCAACTTTGGACTATTGTAGCACCGCAATCGAACCCTGGACTATTGTAGGATCCGAAACAACGGTGTATCGCGCCTAGCCAGAAATCGGGAGACCACGTCGATGGCCCTGCACGAAGCATTGAACGCCGCAGGTCGTGTGCCGGGCCCGATCGTCAAGTCGATTGCTGCCGGCGATATCAACGTTACGAGGACCTATTCCGATCGGTTTGATCTGGACGTCGCACCGGCCATCCCCTGCACAGACGCATTTGGCGTTATTGTTCAGCTTCGTGACTTCGATACCCATCGGCTATGGCGACGTGGCCAATTGGTTTACGAGGGCGGACACGCAAAGGCGTCGCTGGCAATCACCGACCTACGCGACCAGTGGCAGTGCCATCATCTCTCGCCGTTCGACAATATCCGCTTCCACATTCCGTTTTCCCGCATGCGTGCCTTCGCGGAAGAGGTGGGCCGTAGCGAATATATGGCGCTCGCTTGTGTCCAGGGGCGCATAGATCCGGTCATGCACGGCCTTGCCCAGGCATTGCTGCCATCGCTCGACGATCCTAACAAGGCCAATCCTCTGTTTCTGGAGCAGATCAATCTCGCCATGTTGGCGCACCTCAGTCAAACCTATGGCGGGCTGCACTTCCCCGTGGACAAAAAAGGGACTCTGTCGCCTTGGCAGGAAAGACTCGCTACGGACTTTTTGGCTTCCCATTTCAACAAACCGTTCTCGATTGGAGATCTGGCTTCTCGCTGCGGATTATCGCGCAGCTATTTCAACAAGGCTTTCAAGGAGAGCTTTGGGCGCACCCCTTCAAAGTGGCTGACCGAGTACCGGGTCGCGCGGGTCAAGGAAATGTTGTTGTTGGACCTGTCGATTGCTGAGGTCTCGATCAATTGCGGCTTCGCCGATCAGAGCCACATGACCAGGGTCTTCACAAGTCTGACTGGCGACACACCGGCACGCTTCAGACGAAAGAACAGGACGTTCGCCGTGGCCTTGGATCCGCTAATGGTCTAATCGCCTCCATTGGCTCACATCGTTCAAAACGCGTGAATTTCGTACAAGATCGTTATCCCGGTCGCGGCGATGATGCGGCGATTGAGGGCGACTCCGCGCACCTGAGTGGAGGCTGCCTCTTGAAACTACGATCGCACAGGGCCTCGGTCCTATGCCGATGTTTGTGGTCGAGAGGTTTTCGCTACAGGTAAGCTCAAAATACGGGACCCAAGGCATGACGGACGTCTCTTCCATCGCAGCAACCAAAAGACATGACAGTCTCGGCTGCTCCATGGACAGGCTCGACGATGACCGAACGATCGAGGGCCGTGACATGTCGTTCCATCGCAAGAGGTCGGCTTCGGCGCCGCCCGGCAGAGTCACGACACCAGCGACCGGACGCGGATATCTGCTCGGTCTCTCCGCAGCAGGCGGACACAGTCGGCGGATCATCAAAGAGCACCATTCGACTGTTCATGATTTTGAGCAAAATGCGGTCTACCTGCGGAATTTCGCCGATGATTATTGTGCTGACCTCAGCGGCTCCTTCGACTTCATGCTGCTCGAAATCAATCATAACGCGCTCGAGCGGATAGCCGACGCGGCGGACTTGAGAAGTGTCAGCGAGTTGCGCCCGGTTGCCGCCCACGCAGATCCTGTGCTTGGTGGCATGCTGGGCGCCTTGTTTGCGACAGTGGACGGGAGCGCCGACAGGAGCGCCTTGTTTGTTGACCAGCTCTCGATCGCAATTGGGGTTCATGTTGTTCAGCAATACGGCAACGGTCGCGGCAACGTGGCGGCCAGCGGGCGCCGGCTTTCCTCACGTTGCCAAGCCAGGATCAAGGACCTCGTCCAAAGCCAGCTGAATGGTGAGCTGACCGTCGAACAGCTCGCTTCGGCCTGCAATCTGTCGCAGGCCACTTTTCTTCGGGCCTTCCGCGAAACGATGGGGAAGACGCCGCATCGATGGCTGCAGCAGCAACGCATCGAAAAGGCCGTGGATCTGCTGCAGTTC
Organism: Ensifer sp. R1-3; assembly: GCF_056739175.1. Taxonomy (NCBI): domain Bacteria; kingdom Pseudomonadati; phylum Pseudomonadota; class Alphaproteobacteria; order Hyphomicrobiales; family Rhizobiaceae; genus Ensifer; species Ensifer sp. R1-3. Next base: position 856,221 of record NZ_CP096517.1, on the reverse strand, counting down.
TCACAAACGCAGTTGAGTGAGATCGCCAGCGTATGCGGCTTCTCCGACCAGAGCCACTTCACACGTGCCTTCGTACAGGCGATGGGCGCCACCCCCGGGGCCTGGAGACGAAGCCGGCAGTTGAGCGCTTGAAAAAGAAAGCGCGGTTCCAGTCAGGGAGCCTTGGGAAGGCCGGGAGTGCGCTATGCGACGGTACGGTTGATACCTCTCTTACTGGTTCAACTGCAGCAAGTGATCTCTCATCAATTCGTAGGTCGCGCGTTTGGTGGCGATCAAAAAGTTCAAAAGTCCCTCATCCGTTACAAGAAATGGGCAGTCGTCCTCGCCATGGTGTCGGACATCAGCAACCAACCGAAGAGGCCACTACCATGACCGCGACACCGACCCCCGGGAAACTTCTCGTTTCGCCCAAGGATCACGCCCTGATCATGATCGACTTCCAGTCGCAAATGTCCTTTGCCACAAAGTCGATCGACGCTGTGCAACTGCGCAACAACGCGGCGCTGGTCGCGAGCGCGGCTGCCGGCTTCGGTGTCCCGACGATCCTGACGACAGTCGCGGAAAAGAGCTTCTCCGGCCCAATGTTCGCGGAGATCACCGATGCCTTCCCCGAACAGCCGCTTCTCGACCGCACCTCCATGAATACCTGGGAAGACGCAGCGGTGATCGAGGAGGTCAACCGAATCGGAAAGAAGCGCCTCGTCTTCTGCGGCCTTTGGACCTCCGTCTGCATCGTCGGCCCGACCCTGTCAGCGCTCGATCAGGGCTTCGAAGCCTACGTCATTGCCGATGCCTGTGGCGACGTGTCGGACGAGGCGCATGAGCGCGCCATGGACCGCATGGTGCAAGCCGGAGTCCGTCCGATGACCTCGCTCCAATACATGCTCGAGCTGCAGCGCGATTGGGCACGCACCGACACCTACGACATGACCACCGGCATCGCCAAAAAATTCGGCGGCGCCTACGGCCTCGGTATCATCTACGCCAAGACCATGTTCGGCGCTTCCGAAGGCCACTGACCTTCACTGGGGTTGCTCAGCCGAGCGCCACTCCGGCCGCCTCCAGCGGGCGGAGTGGCGACGACCAATGTTAAAGGGAATGACGATGAAGATGTATCTCCTTTCACTCGGGGCCGGGCTACTCGTGGGTGTCATCTACAGCCTGCTCAACGTCCGCTCCCCGGCTCCGCCGGTGATCGCGTTGGTGGGGCTATTAGGGATCCTCGTCGGCGAACAGGCAGTGCCACTGGTCAAGCGCCTGATGTCCGGCAATCCGGTCAACATTTCTTGGTTCAATAGTCACTGCATCCCGCATGTTTTCGGGGAACTGCCGACCGGTGCCGCACATAATCCTGTTGCTGCGCGCGACGAGCCGTCTGCACGGGAGATCAGCTAATGCCGACCCGCCGCGGTTTTCTGGGTGCAGCGTCCGCCCTGGCGCTCCCTAACCTGTTTTCACCGGCGCGCGCCGCCGATCCCGTTTCGACCTCAGGAGACAAGCCAATGAGTGCCGATCTGATCCTGCACCATGGTCTGGTGACCACGCTGGACCGGACGAACCCGAACGCCACGGCCATCGCTATTCGGGACGGCAAGTTCCTCGCCGTTGGCGACGACAGGGACATCATGGCGCTTGCCGGACCGGAGACGAAGGTGATCGACCTGAAGGGCAAGCGCGTCCTGCCTGGACTGATCGACAATCACACGCATGTCGTCCGCGGCGGTCTCAACTACAATATGGAGCTGCGCTGGGACGGGGTGCGCTCTCTCGCCGATGCGATGGACATGCTGAAACGTCAGGTGGCGATCACACCACCGCCGCAATGGGTCCGGGCGGTCGGCGGCTTCACCGAGCACCAGTTCGTCGAAAAGCGCCTGCCGACAATTGACGAGATCAACGCCGTCGCGCCGGACACGCCAGTCTTCCTGCTGCATCTCTATGACCGCGCCCTGCTCAATGGTGCCGCGCTGCGCGCCGTCGGCTATACGAAGGACACGCCGAACCCGCCGGGCGGCGAGATCATCCGCGACGCCAGCGGCAATCCTACTGGCATGCTGCTCGCGAAACCCAACGCCGCCATCCTCTATTCGACGCTCGCGAAGGGGCCGAAACTGCCCTTCGAGTACCAGGTCAACTCGACCCGCCACTTCATGCGCGAGCTCAACCGCCTCGGCGTCACCGGAGTCATCGACGCGGGCGGCGGCTACCAGAACTATCCGGATGACTACGCGGTCATCCAGAAGCTCGCCGACGATGGGCAGATGACTGTTCGTCTTGCCTACAATCTCTTCACCCAGAAGCCCAAGGAGGAGAAGCAGGACTTCCTCAACTGGACTTCTTCTGTGAAGTACAAGCAGGGCGACGACTACTTCCGCCACAATGGTGCCGGCGAGATGCTGGTGTTCTCCGCCGCCGACTTCGAGGATTTCCGCCAGCCACGCCCGGACATGCCGCCGGAGATGGAAGGCGACCTTGAGGAGGTCGTGCGTGTGCTAGCTGAGAACCGCTGGCCCTGGCGCATGCACGCTACGTACGACGAGACCATCTCACGGGCGCTCGACGTGTTCGAGAAGGTCAATCAGGACATGCCGCTTGAGGGGCTCAACTGGTTCTTCGACCATGCGGAAACGATCTCTGAGCGATCTATAGACCGCATCGCCGCGCTCGGCGGCGGCATCGCCACCCAGCACCGGATGGCCTATCAGGGGGAATACTTCGTCGAGCGATACGGGCATGGGGCCGCCGAGGCAACGCCGCCGATCGCAAAGATGCTGGAGAAAGGCGTGCACGTCTCCGCCGGCACCGATGCCACCCGGGTCGCCTCCTATAATCCCTGGGTCTCGCTCTCGTGGATGATTACAGGAAAGACGCTCGGCGGCATGCAGCTCTATCCGCGCGCCAATTGCCTCGACCGCGAGACGGCACTTCGGATGTGGACCGAGAACGTCACGTGGTTCTCCAACGAGGAAGGCAAGAAGGGCCGGATCGAGAAGGGTCAGTTTGCCGACCTGATCGTGCCCGACAAGGATTTCTTTGCCTGCCCGGAAGACGAAATATCGTTCATAACGTCCGAGCTTACCATGGTCGGCGGCAAGATCGTCTACGGGACCGGCACGTTCGCCGATTTCAACGAGAATGACGTTCCGCCGGCTATGCCGGACTGGTCTCCGGTGCGCATGTTTGGCGGTTATGCGGCGTGGGGAGAACCCGAGGGCGCGGGCAAGCGTTCTCTGCGGCGGACTGCGATGGCCACCTGCGGCTGCGCCAGCAGCTGCAACGTGCATGGCCACGACCACGCCGGGGCGTGGACATCGAAGCTGCCGATTTCGGACCTCAAGGGCTTCTTCGGCGCACTCGGCTGCTCCTGCTGGGCCGTTTAGGAAGGACCGTTTCATGACGACCATTTCGAAAGAGACCCGCGGAGCGGCCTATGCGCGGCCGCTCCTTACCTCTCCGCCGATCCGCTTCCTGGCGCTGCTGGCCCTGTGTTCGGCCTACATCCAGGGGCCGCTGATGAAGATATATGACTTCGAAGGCGCGATCGCGGAGATGAACCATTTTGGCCTGACGCCAGCTCCGCTGTTCGCGGTCGGCGTCATCGTCTTCGAACTCGCCATGTCGGCGCTCATCCTTCTCGGCATCTTCCGCAAGGTGGCCGCACTTTGCCTGGCAGTCTTTACAGTGGCTGCGACCTTCCTGGCGTTTCGCTTCTGGGAGCTGCCGTCCGGCATGGAGCGCATGATGGCGACCAACGGCTTCTTCGAGCATCTCGGCCTCGCCGGCGGGTTCGTCCTCGTCGCCTGGCATGATCTGCACGAGCGCACCGTTTCCGGAAAGATGCGTGCGCTATGACGGATGTGACGGCACCGACAAGTGGCTTTGCGCCGCTACGCCAGAAGGTCTTCGCCGTCCTCTGGATCGCCACGATCGTCGGGAACACCGGAAGTTTCATCCGCGATGTCGCCAGTTCCTGGCTGGTGACCGACCTGTCGGCGGCGCCCGCTGCCGTCGCGATGGTGCAGGCCGCGGCGACACTTCCGATCTTCCTGCTGGCGATTCCAGCAGGCGTGCTGTCGGATATCCTCGACCGCCGCAAGTTCCTGATCGTCATCCAGCTTCTCCTTGCGGCGGCCAGCATCTGTCTTATGCTCTTGTCTGCAACCGGACTTCAGTCGGTCAGCTCGCTAATTGCGCTCACCTTCGTAGGCGGCATCGGCGCGGCACTGATGGCCCCCACATGGCAGGCGATCGTTCCTGAGCTTGTGGCAAGACAGGACGTCAAAAGCGCTGTCGCCCTGAACTCCCTCGGCATCAACATTTCCCGTTCGATCGGTCCGGCGGTCGGTGGCCTGTTGCTGGCCTGGTTTGGCGCGGCCGTCACCTACGGCGTCGACGTCATCAGCTATGTCTTCGTGATCGTGGCTCTCACGTGGTGGAGACGCGCCGCAACTCCAGACGATGTCCTCTCGGAGCGCTTCTTCGGAGCCTTCCGCGCCGGACTCCGCTTCGCGAAGGCCAGCCGCGAGCTGCACGTTGTGCTCCTGCGCGCGGCTGTCTTCTTTGCATTCGCCAGTGCTGTCTGGGCGCTTCTTCCACTCGTCGCGCGTGATCTCCTCGACGGGGACGCGGGCTTTTATGGCATCCTTCTTGGCGCGGTCGGAGCTGGAGCGATCGGTGGAGCGCTGATCTTGCCGAGGCTGCGGACACGGTTCGACGCCGACGCGCTTCTGCTGGGGGCCGCAGTCGTTACCGCAGCAGTCATGGCAATTCTCTCGGTCGCCCCGCCGCGGTGGGGAGCCATCGTGGCACTTCTTGCGCTCGGCGCTGCCTGGATCACGGCGCTGACGACGTTGAACGGCGCGGCCCAGGCGATCCTGCCTAATTGGGTGCGGGGCCGCTCGCTGGCCGTCTATCTGACCGTCTTCAACGGAGCGATGACGGCGGGAAGTCTCGCCTGGGGCGCTGTCGCTGAGGCACTGAACATCCCGCTCACTCTCAATATCAGTGCCATTGGCCTTGCTGCAGCCGGACTTTTCTTCCATTTCGTCAAGCTGCCGAAGGGCGAGTCCGATCTTATCGCCTCAAACCATTGGCCCGAACCGTTGGTCGCCGCACTTGTCGACAACGACCGCGGTCCTGTCCTCATCCTCATCGAGTATAAAGTCGACAAAACCGAGCGTCCGGACTTCCTGAAGGCACTGGCGAAGCTTTCGAACGAACGCCGTCGCGACGGGGCGTATGGCTGGGGCGTCACCGAGGACGCTGCCGATCCGGAGAGGATCGTCGAATGGTTCATGGTCGAATCCTGGGCCGAGCACCTTCGCCAGCACCGGCGCGTCTCTAAGGCCGACGCCGATGTCCAGCAAGAAGTCCGCCGCTTTCACAAAGGTGCAGAAGCGCCGGTCGTGAGCCACCTTTTGTCGATCAATCGTCCGCAGTAAACCTAGGAGAGAGAGAACGATGACCACTCGCAGATCGGTACTTAAGGGAACGCTCGCCCTCATGCTGGCCCCCACAGCAATGACGACACTTGCGCCGCCCGGCGCGGCCGCGAAGGCGCAGCAAGTCAAGATCCAGGCTCCAGGCTACTACCGGATGATGCTGGGCGACTTCGAGATCACGGCGCTTTCCGACGGAACGGCGAAGTTTCCCGCCGAGACCCTCTACGCCGGTGCCAAGGATCAGGTCGCAGCGCTACTCGCAAAGGCTTTTCTCGACTCGCCGGTCGAACTTTCGGTCAATGCCTTTCTGGTCAACACGAATGAGCGGCTGGTGCTTATCGATGCCGGTGCCGGAGGCTTCTTCGGCCCGGCGCTCGGCAAGCTCGTTCCCAACCTCGTCGCCGCCGGCTACCAGCCGGAGCAGATCGACGACATCATTCTCACCCATGCCCATGTGGACCACCTCGGCGGCCTCGTTGCCGGGGAAAAGATCGTCTTTCTCAATGCCACTGTTCACCTCAACCAGCGCGATGCCGATTTTTGGCTGAGTTCCGCCAACCGCGACGCCGCGCCGGATGCAAAGAAGGAATTCTTTTCTATGGCCGTGCAAGCGCTTTCACCCTACCGCGATTCCGGCAGGCTGAAGACCTTTGCCGACGACGCTGAGCCGGTGCCCGGCTTCAAAACGGTCCTGCGTGCCGGCCACACCCCCGGCCACAGCGCGGTCGCCATGGAGAGCAAGGGCCAAAAGCTCGTATTCTGGGGCGACATCACCCACGGCGATGTCGTGCAGTTCGAGGAGCCGGACGTGACGATCGGCTTCGACGAGAACCCGGCCGCGGCTGCAAGCGCGCGCGATGCTGCCTTCGCCGAGGCGGTCAAGGAGGGATACCTCATTGCCGGCGCGCATACGCGTTTCCCTGGCATCGGCCATGTCGGCACGGACAGCGACAAGTTCGACTGGGTGCCGCTGAACTATAGAGCGACGCTCTGATCCGCGGTTTCCCCCTGATCGGGGTCGCCCCGGAGGCTTCGGGCGGCAGTCTCTATCTCGAACCAAAGCAAAAGGAATGGCTTCCATGACGCAAAATTTCATCAAGACCGAGGACGGTGTCGAAATCTTTTACAAGGACTGGGGCTCCGGGCAGCCGATCGTCTTTCACCACGGTTGGCCACTTTCCTCCGACGATTGGGACGCGCAGATGCTCTATTTCCTGGGCAAGGGCTATCGCGTCATTGCCCACGACCGTCGCGGCCACGGTCGCTCGACCCAGGTCCGCGATGGCCATGACATGGCGCACTATGCAGCGGATGTCGCCGCACTTTCAACTGAGCTCGATCTGCGCGATGCCATTCACATCGGCCACTCCACCGGCGGCGGCGAGGCTCTGGCCTATGTCGCTCGCCACGGTGCCGGACGAGTCGCCAAACTTGTCATGGTCGGCGCGGTGCCGCCGATCATGCTCAAGACGGAAGCTTACCCCGGCGGACTTCCGATCGAGGTGTTCGATGGTCTGCGCGTTCAGCTCGCTGCAAACCGCGCGCAGTTCTTCCTCGATCTGCCGAGCGGACCTTTCTATGGATTCAACCGCCCCGGTGCGCAGGTCTCGACCGGCGTGATCCAGAACTGGTGGCGGCAGGGAATGATGGGCAGTGCCAAGGCCCATTATGACGGGATCAAGGCGTTCTCAGAGACCGACTTCACCGAGGACCTCAAGAGGGTCGAGGTGCCGGCGCTGGTGATGCACGGAGACGACGACCAGATCGTGCCGATCGACAGTTCTGCGCGCCTCGCTGTTAAGCTTCTGAAAAACGGTACACTGAAAGTGTACAAGGGTTATCCGCACGGCATGCTAACGACGCATGCCGATGTGATCAATGCGGATCTGCTCGAGTTCATCAAAGCCTAAGAAAATCCGGGCCGGCGATGGAAACGTCGCCGGCCCCGCAGAGCCGGCGCTGCAGGGCATTCGCGAGCACGCGGCGACCCAAGACATCGGGACTGCGCTCTTGGTTTCGAGAGGGCGTTCACAAGCTTGTCGATAAAACGCAAACCTTGGGCGGGCAGAGCCTGGTCGTCGGACAAACCGCCCAGATCGCGTCTGTCTCCGAGTCCGCGTCCGCAAAGGCGACGCGTCAGCGGACCGGACTTAAGGTCGTCGGCAATCGCGTCTCGAAGGCCGACGCCGATATCCCACAGGAGGTACGCCGCTTCCACAAGGTACCCGAATGCCCGGCCGTCCAGCGCTTCCTGTCCATGGCCCTGTTGTGCTTCCCTGACTCGGAAGGAAGAGCATGGATCCGCACTGGCTCCGATTGGACAGGTTACATAGCCGCGCGGGGACGTCTGCCAACGATTCACACACATAAAGACGATGACCAAGCTTGCGACCATCCCATCAGTCATCTTGGCCGCCGCAATCTTCAGTGCACCGGTCGCAGCACTCGCAGGTGGCAGCTACTATCGAGGGGTCACGTCGGAGCCGATCAATATCGGCCACAACGTGAACTCTGCAACCCAGAAGAACTCTCTCAGGGCCAAGGTGGTGGCGAACCACTCCTTTCCTAAGAGAGGAGCATATTACAAGGGCCTGATGCGGAACGAGCAACCGCGATGAAGCATCTGTAGGCTGGGCGCGGTGCTGCCGACCATGCCGATGACGCCCTCGAGCCCCGGCGGGCGTCCCATCGAGTTCTTCGACGGCGTTCGGTCCGCGAAAGCCTATCGGCTGCCCGCCTCCGCAGCCGCGACGCTACCGTCGCACCGCACCGATTCGTCGGCAGGTGCGCGCGGAATGGGATAAGCCGCTGCGCCACTGTGGGGGGCTCGGACTCAATTTGAGATGTGCGTTGATCACACTGCTGCATCTCAGTCGTCGCAAATTTCCCGAGTTCTGCCCAGTGAAATTGACGGGGTCCGCAGCGAGCGCCGTGGCCAAGTTGCGCCGTTTCCCTCTTTGCATTTTCTCTAGCATTAAACTTTCCAAGGGACTTTGCAGAAACAACCCAAGTCATTGATCTAGAGGGAGCACCTCCCGATCTCCTTCAAGGGCACGTGCGCCTGCGTACTCACAAGAGCTGCAGGTTACCTGCTAAGAGCTGAGTGGCCATCCAAGGGCGTTGGGAATAGCATAACAGGGAGATCCTGAGACCAACCGAGGACGGCCTCCGTTAACGAATCCAGGTCTGGAACAGGAAACGATCAGTCCCTGATTTACTCCTCAGGCCTCGAGCCACGTCACGGCAAATATCGCAACGATACCAAGGAGAATCATGATGCCAGCGACGTTGACCGGATCCATTCGGGTTTCCTCCGTCTATCGTGCTCAACCCTGCAGGCGATGGTATGTTCTGCATGAATCTGTCGAAAGCTAAGAGGCGCCAAGAAGGGCAGCGCTCCCGGATTGAAAAGGAGCGCTGCAGTTGGTCGACTTGTGCGATTATCGCTAAGCCAACGTTTCAGCGGAGAACTTCCGTCTGAATAGGAACTCTCTTTTAACCGCTTGCTTGTTGAAATGTTCCTTAAACTGGGTCCAGATCAAGCTACGCGCGGCTGATGCCTGGTGATGCCGCTGCTACCGCGGAGTGCGCACTTAGATAATGACTTGCTCTCCCAGCTCGACGACTCGATTAGCGGGCAGATGAAAGTACTCAGTTGGATCAATGGCCGAGTCCGCCATGGCGATGAAGAGCTTGTCTTGCCATTGGGGCAGCCCTGACTGGGGGTCGGCTATCAGCTTGCGCCGGCCGAGATAGAAGGATGTCGACATGATCTCGAACCTAAAGCCTTCCTTTCTGCAGCGCGCCAGTGCACGTGAGACATTCTGATCGTCCATGAAGCCGAACCTCAGCTCCAGCAGGCTGAACCGATCAGACAGCTTTGTAATTGTGTAGCGGTCCTTCTCGGGCACGTAAGGGACCCGGGCGGTCTTGATGGTCATGATGACGTTGTGCTGATGAAGGACGTGATTGTGCTTGATGTTGTGCAACAGAACTGCCGGCGTCGTGTCGGGCGTGGCGGTCAGGAAGATCGCTGTTCCGGGGACTTGGACAGGAGCATGCTCGGACTTTCGTTCGACTATGGCCATGAACTGGCTCAGCGGGATGTCCTGACGGGCGGTCTTCTCGCGCAGCACGCTGACACCCTTCCGCCAGGTCCACATCATCGTGATCAAGGTGCCGGCGATGAGGATGGGCACGTAGCCCCCGTGGTGAACCTTCAACAGATTGGCGCCGAGGAAGACCAGTTCGAGACTGAACAGGGGAAGCAGGACAGCTATGGCTGTCAGAGCGGGCCAGCCCCATTGGCGCCGAACGAATTCGAAGGCGAGAATGGTATCGATCACCATGGCGCCCGTAATGGATACGCCGTATGCGGGGGCAAGGGCTTCGGAGCTACCGAACATCAGCATGAGGGCGAGAACACCGGTCAAAAGGATGGTGTTGACCAAGGGCAGGTAAATCTGACCCGTTTGCGTTTCCGAGGTGTAGCAGATCTCGAAGCGGGGCAGGAAGCCGAGGTGGATCGCTTGCCGTATAAGCGAAAAGGCTCCGGTGATCACCGACTGGCTGGCGATGATCGTTGCGGCCGTGGCAAGGATCACCATCGGCAACAAGGCCCAGTTCGGGAACATCAGGAAAAACGGATTGGAGATGGCATCGGGATGGGACAAAACCAGCGCGCCCTGCCCGAGATAGTTCAACGCGAGGGCGGGAAAGACGACTGCAAACCAGGCCGCCTGGATGGAATGGCGACCGAAATGGCCCAGATCGGCATAGAGCGCTTCAGCTCCGGTCACGGTGAGGAAGATGGCGCCGAGTACGATAAAGCCGATGAGGCCGGCATTCCATAAAAAACCGATCGCATTGAGCGGGTTAAAAGCCGAAAGGATCGCCAGATCGTCGCCTATATGCGCAACGCCGGCAGCTGCCATCACGAGAAACCAAACGAGCGTGATCGGGCCGAAGAACACGGAAACGGCACCGGTCCCGCGTGACTGGACGGCAAAAAGCAGCAGGATTATCACGACGGAGATCGGCAGAACGTAGTCGTGAAGCGCCGGCGCCACGAGCTTCAAACCCTCAACGGCCGACAGTACCGACAGCGCCGGGGTGATCATCGCGTCACCGATGAACAGGGCGGCGCCGAGAACGCCGGCAAAAAACATGAGGACCGGATATTTGGTGCCCTTCTTCAGCAACAGGGCGAGCAGGGACAAAGTGCCACCCTCACCCTCGTTGTCGGCCCGAAGCAGAAAGAGCACATATTTGATGGTCACGATGGCGGTCAGCGTCCAGAGTACCAGCGACACGAGACCGATGACTTCGTCCCGCCCAACGCCACCTGGTCCAAACGGGCGCAGTGCCTCGCGGAAGGCGTAGAGAGGGCTGGTCCCGATGTCGCCATAGACCACACCGATTGCCCCGATGGTCAGCGCCAGAAACTGCGGCAGATTGTTCGCTTGTGCCGGTGCGTGGTCGAGGGAGTCGGCCATATGTTCTCCCTATCCTGAGGCGAGCTTTAAACAGTAACTCGGCTGGAGACGCTAGACGTCGCTCGTTTGAGAGCAACGGAATTAACTGGACCGCGTTCTTATTTGTTCCTGCTTAAAAGTAAATACAACCACCGCAGGGCGGTTTGTAGACCGGAATTCGGCCGTTCCTTCTCGACGAGCGACTCTGCTGCAGGTGTGATGCGCGAAATTCTCCAGAGGATCGAAGCGGGCCGGCGGGACTGCGCACAGGTGAGGCGTTGAGATGGCAGCGCCTCCGGCGAGGGCCTGCTCAGGTCGGCATTTGCAGGGGTTCTATAGAGCCGACACGAACTCACGTTACACCTCGAAGCGAGGGCGTCTAACGGTCGGTCACTGAAGAGGCAACCGGGCCCTTCCTTAGAATGCGAGCCAAGCCGGGACGGATAGCGCGGTGATGACAAGGAGATCAGCAACCGTTGAGCGAGTGCATTCAGGGTGCCTTCGCATTCTCGCTCAACATCACCTGGCAACGGTAAGTTCCGCCGCCAGACCAACCCGCGCCTCCGTCCGCTGCTTAACTGGCCGCTCCAGGTCCAGCGTAGTGCATGTGGAATTCTGACCGCTTAAGCAACCACGCCTAAATCTTCAGCCTCCAAATCGTTCCGAAGAACTCCGGCTCTGTCCACCGCAACGTGGGGGAGGGACTCATATCGTCGTCTCCGCCCGGATCATGCCACCGTCTTTGCCAGTCGTCTCCCAGCGCTTCTTTTGCTTGTTGCCCGTCCAGTCGGCTCAATAGCTGTTGAAGCAGATGGCTCTCCGGAATGCCGCTCTCCGGATGCAGACACGCGGCGATGTCTCGCTCGCAATCTTCGATCAGCTTCTTCATCTTCTGTGCGTCGGCCATAATACCTCCTTGAGCGGGTTGATATGTTTGTCGATGGGCACGGCTTTTCGCTGCCGACATTTACCAGAGGACGCCGTAAAGGGTGACGAAAACGATCATCCCGATACAAAGCGCGGGCGTTGATCTGATCGCGAATTCGACCGGGTGGAACCGGTATCTGAAGCTTCCAACAGAGGATGTCATTTTTCTTCTCCCTGGTGCGGGTCATTTAGGACGCGCAGTGCCCGAGCTGCATTTCTGGGGCTGAGCCCGTCGAACCGCCACCTTCTTATTTCTGCGACTTCGCCCGAGGAGACATGATAGACCGTGTAGGTTCCAATCCCTGGAAACTGCGACCATTGACGGAGTTTGCCGGATCTGTCCGGTGCGCTTCCTTCTGCCTCCCAACGGCTGATAATCTTAGAGTGCAGTTCGTGTTTGCTTGTCATCTTAGAACCTCTTTGCCGTGACGCATGGAGGCAGTCGGCGGGATGGCTCATCCACGCACAGGCACTGTGCTGGCACTGATCGTCGTCAACACGTGTGCGCAGAAAAACGGCTCTTGCCGAGAACTCAACAAACGGGGAGTTTGATGGGCGGGTGGGGTGCACCCGGAAGCCGAGCACCTGGCCCTGGAAAAAATAATATCTCCCAAAACTAAGTCTTTAATAAGTTCCTGCTAAAAAACAGGCTTTAACCTCGACCCTATAACTGTGGATTGCGCAAGTCACACGACATTATTGCGCCCGTCGTTGCGGCGAAAACCGCCGCACAAATATAGAGAGGCCGTAGCGCGGCCTTTAAGGGGGCGCTAAACTGCCGGCATGACCCAGCGATACGAATTGCATGACGACAGCAACGGCTTGTGGAGCGTGATTGATCGCTTCACTGGCTGGCCCGCTCGATGGGAAGGCATATCGCAGACCGGCCTAGACTATTTCGATGCGGATGATCTCACCGACTTGCTCAATCTGCTAGACGAGCGCAGACGAGCAAAAGGCAAGCCCGAAAGCGACGAGCTAAAGTGAACGGTTTCCGATCGTGAAGTGCAGAGAAAAGTGAGTGCCCGCACGAGAGGCGGGCACTCTGAACAGGTTGGGGGACCTGGTGCCGCGGCAATGCGCGACGCCACGGTAACGCATCTCGTGCAACGTTGTTCCAGGCTTCAGTATTTATTTGCCGGGCTTGGCTTTCCTCGGTTTGGATCAAGACGGGTGGCGTCGTTTCATGCCGGCTTCTGATGGTGACAACGGCGAGGAGCGGCGCACGTCGGTCATCGCATCCTATGAGGTCATCAAATCGATGATTCGCATGATCGCGACCGAATTGCTCGTGTTCTGGGTGCCTTCTGTTGTATCGGCTTTGGCGCATGTCCAAACATCACCCTTCTTGACTGTGAATTTTTTTTCGTTCTGAACGACCGAAAGTTCTCCCTCAGTCATGTGGCAAAGCATGTCGTTCGTCATTACGTTGTCCGGCGTCTTCGCACCTGCTTGGATAACGACATCCCGCAGTTTGACCATTTTATAAGTCGGGATAACCGAAGCTCGCTCACCAAGCGCAACAACTCTGACACCGGGACCGATCTCCTCACCCTCATCGGGGCCGTAAGTCTGGGCGGCTGCTGGTGTCACCCAAGCGATCAGAGGTGTGGCGGCCATTGTAAGACCGAGTGCGAGTGTGGATCTACGATTTACGGCTTCCATTGCTTCCTCCCTAATCAACTTGTTCCTGCATAAGTGGGCAACCGACCAGTGTTGAGCCGCTGCCACCAAGAGTCAATAGGTCCGTACTATCAGGCATGTCTGCTAGCGGGCTTAGCTGTCCTGGATGCATGAACATGACTGTGACTTCCGAACCGGCCGAGGATGCTGCAGGGCAGCGAACATTTCACATGCCTTTCATGATCATTTTCGCGACCGCCAACTCGCTCGCGAAATAGCCGCTGTATTTGGGCAGGCTATCGGGCATGTCCAATACACGACGGTGATAGAATATATCCATCCGAACCGGCGGCAGCCGAGCCACGGGCGCGAAATTGCATGCCGGGATGAACAGCACCTTGAACGGCCCAAAGCCGGCAACCTCCACAACCGGCTTGCCGCAAGTCCGGCAGACACCGCGGTTGAAGTTCGGCGGAGGGCGGTATTTCTTGAACGAGATATTGCCGGCTTTTTCCAGCACTACATCCTTGGCACGAACAGCGACCACATCCGCGAACGGTCTGCCGTTGAACGCTTGGCAGATCAGGCAGTGGCATCGGAACCTGACTTTTGGCGACGTATACACCTCGAACGAACAAGTGCCGCATTCGCACGAGCCGCATAGCGGCAACGATGTGTCGATGGCCATGTGCTGGTTTTCCTTTGTTTCATTGGCAAACGGAAACCCGATCACCGAAGCATCATGTTGAGGATGGTATCGACGCCTGGTCGAGGGTTTTGCCTTTGGCGACAATGACCGGCGATTTACCCCCCAGTTCAAGGGTAACAGGGACAAGGTTGTCGCTCGCAGCCTTCATCACGCGCTCGGCCCACCGCGGTGCTGCCGGTGAAGACGAGATGGTCGGACGGCAACGCAGTGAATTTCGCCCCTACCGCCGCATCACCGGATACCATGGCGAACTGTTCTTCCGAAAAGATGTCTCCCAGCATCTTCGCGAGCAGCGAATTGGTGACGGGCGTGAACTCCGATGGTTTCAGCATCACCCGGTTTCCGGCAGCGATGGCCGTGACAACCGGCATCAGCGCGAGGTTCACCGGGTAGTTCCACGGTGACATCACGCCGACGACACCAAGCGGCTGATATTCAATGCGGGCGGTGCCCATCCGCATGTGTAAAGCAACTTGGCGGCGGGTCGGCGACATGAATCTGGGAAGATTGCGGATCAGATACTTCGTTCCCTCGGCGACCCCTCCAACCTCCATGATCGCCGTCTCATACCTCGAGCGATGCCCGAAATGCGCACTAATGGCATCTTCTATCGCTTTGCGGTGCGCAATTAACGTGGCCCTGAACTTGGCCAGATCAGCGCGCTGCGCCAGCGAAGGCGCTCCGTCACGCAGGAAAGCAGCACGCTGAGCCACGAGGAGACTGCCCAGCCGACCAGCGTCGGTGATATTTGCGGTTGCGTTGATGGCCTACTCCAATGTAGACAAGAGAAACTTATGCCCTTGACGTAGGCGTATAAGTAGCCACTGTCAACAATGTAAACACAAGAAACTTCGAGGTGCCATGCAGGACACATCCAACCGCCCCTATCACCACGGTGATCTCCGTCGTGCGGTTATCGAGACCGCGTTGGATATGCTTCGGGAGGAGAAGGGCTGGCAATTCACGCTGCGGGAAGTCGCCCGCCGGGCTGGCGTGAGCCACGCGGCACCTTACAAGCACTTCCCGGACAAGGCAGCGCTGCTTGCAGAACTCGCTATGATTGGCTTCGACCGGCTGCGCGTGTCCCTTTCGGCTGCGAAGTGTGAAGCGCCTAAAACCCTGCGCGACGAAATTACTCCGATAGCCCGTGCCTACGTCGCTTTCGGAACGGACAACCCGGCTCTCTACCGCCTGATGTTTAGCGCCGAGGAAGGGAAATCAGTGGGCATGCATCTCAGTGAGCGGGCGCTTGCGGTATTCGATGTTCTCCTCGAAATCCTCCGGCGCGGCCAGGCCGAGGGGAGCATTCGCAACCGGCCGATTGAAGGTCAGGCTGCAGCCGGCTGGGGGCTCATCCACGGCATGACCATGCTTGCGATCGATGGTCTCTTGGTACCCGAGAAGGTGGGATCGGCCCCCTTGGATGCGGCCTTGAGCACGCTGGTGGAAGGACTGGCGGACCCAGCAACGTGACACTCGCTGCCCATACATAAACCCGCTCGTTCGGGAAGGGAATCCGTGCGCGACAAGGTCCGAATTGGGTCAACTCGCGCTTCATTCTGAACGGAAGGTACGGGTCGACAGCAGCCAGGCGAGCATCCGACGTAGCGTACCGAGTAGAGTGTTCCCGTTCTGTGCACAGAAGGTTGCTCCGCGCCGGCATTGTCGAAGGCATTTTCCCCAACCTTGAGCAGGCCGCCAGCCTCACGCTGAGACGGTTTCAGTTTATTGCGTACTATTTTTATGGTGGCGGGCGAGGGAATGCCTTCGATCTCCTCCTTCACGCCTTTAAAGCCGCGTCGGTGGCAGCCATGCCGTCACCCAGATGAATGCCCTCGTCACCGTTTTCCAGATAATATCCCGGTAGCTCGATGGTTTTGCTCCTGCCCTTATAGGTGACCTCAAAGGGGCGCGCCGACGTTGTGATCGCCTATTGCCTCGGTGTCTAGTGGAAGTCGGCTCAGGGCTTGTCTCAATGTAACCTGTCGAGCAACTGCCTGGCCTGCGTCAGGTCGCGCGTATTGAACCCTTCGGTGAACGACTCATAGACCGGCCATAGCAAATCCTGAGCTTCATCGCCGCGGTCGTGCTCAGCCCAAAGCTTGGCAAGGCCAAGCGCTGCGCGGAGCTCGAACGACTTGGCGCTCTGACGTCGCGCTGTTACCAGGGCCGATTGGAACCTAGCTTCACATTCCACAGTGGACCGCGCACACAACTCAAGCATCTCGGCCTCGATCCGCTCGACTTCCGCATCCCACATGTGCTCGCAGTGGCAAGCGGCTTGATCCTTCGCCTCAGCGACGACGGCTAAGGCAGATTCGGCTGCGCCGGACTTCTGCAATGTTGTTGCAAGCATACAAAGATACCGGACATGATACCAATTCACACCCAATGCGGATCGAGCCTTCAAATTCTGACGCATAATCGCCAACCCTTCCTCGACGGACGCGCCCTGGGCGATCGCCCAACCTCGTAGGAACATGCCGTTTAGTCGCCAGTAGTGCAGACTATGTTGATCTGCCAAAGCAACGATAGCGTCGGCATGCCGGCACACAGCAGATGTTTCACCAATAAGCTCATCGAGTCCGGCGCCCGCGTATGTTCTGACGTGGGCGGTGAGGTTTGCCTGGTTCAATTCTTCAGCATACCGAAGCGCTTCGATGGCCAAAGTCCGCGCGGTGTCCGATTGCCCGAGAATCCACTTGATGATTGCCAAGTAGGCAAGAGCTGAAATTTTCGGATCATGGATGTACAGTACTGGTGGCGGACGGTGGCGGTTGGGATCATAGAGGCGCAGGATCGTCTCAAACTCGTGGGAAGCCTCGGTGAAGGACCCGTCGTACATTGCCGTGATGCCATCCATGCGGTGCCCTGCCAACTGAAATGCATCGTCGCCCGTGCGCTCTGCAGTCCGCTGGGCTTCCTTCGTCAACCGCCGCATCATTGCGCGGTCACCACGAACGAAGTGGTAAACGAACTCGCCGCTCAGCGTCGCGTGCAGGGCAGCGGCGTTCCCGAATTTTTGGCAAAGAATGCGTGCGCGAGCGTATGCTGCGGCGGTCTGCGCCGCAGCATATCCGTGCACGGAAATCAGCGCCGTTCCGATTGCCGTCTGTAGAGCGAGTTCCTTCCAGTCCTTCTCCGATCCTAACGGAAGCGCTTCCAGTGCCTTCAGACCCCTCGAAAAGTGATCGATTGCCTCCAGATTTGCGGAGCGTTGGGCAGCCTGCTTCCCCGCGATGAGCCAGTAGTCGATCGCACGGGCCGCTTGCCCCGCTTTTGCAAAATGATGAGCCAGGACCTCGGGTTCGCGGGCAGCCCGGCCTGGGAATCGCTCTTCCAAAGTCTGAGCGATTTTGGCATGCAACTGTTGCCTGGGATGACGCAGGAGCGTGTTGTAGGCTGCGTCCTGCACAAGGGCATGCTTGAAGAGGTACATTGAATCGGCCGCCGTTCCGCGTGGGAAGACCAGCCCGGACGACGTAAGCTGATCGATGAACGCCCGCAGCTCAGTTGCCTCATACGGTGCCACCGCGGCCAAAAGGTCATGCGAGAACTCCCGCCCGATAACCGCGGCGATCTGTGCCACGTTTTTCGCCGCGCCTAGTCGATCTAGACGGGCCATAAGGGACGCGTGCAGGGTGGCCGGGATGCCAAGACTCGCCGACGATGCTGCCGACTGCGCGTGGTCTCCCTCCGCGCACATTTCTGCCACTGCTTTCGTGAACTCCTCGAGGTAAAGGGGCACTCCGTCCGTGCGCTCGACGATCCCTTGAATGGCTTCCGCAGGTAAGT
The DNA here is from genome assembly GCF_056739175.1 of Ensifer sp. R1-3. Taxonomy (NCBI): domain Bacteria; kingdom Pseudomonadati; phylum Pseudomonadota; class Alphaproteobacteria; order Hyphomicrobiales; family Rhizobiaceae; genus Ensifer; species Ensifer sp. R1-3. The sequence goes on along the minus strand of NZ_CP096517.1, from coordinate 838,252 downwards.
CTTGTTGGCCAAGAACATGTTCGACCAGCGCGACTCCGTCGCGCTGTCCCAGGCGGCCAAGTGTCATCATTGACACGTGCGGCTGCCCGGACCAAGGCGCAGTGAACTCGGGCCGGAAAGTCACAACAAGCAGCACGGGCAGCATCCGAATGCGTTCGACAGTTCGATCCAGAAGTTCCAGGCTGGTCGGATCAATCCAATGCACATCCTCGAAGATCATCACGACGGGCTGCCGCCCGGCGAGGACCTCCAATTGCCGTACGAGTGCCTGCAGGGTTCGTGATTTTCGCTGTTGCGGACTGAGATCCAACGTGGGGAAGCGCCCGGAGCTGGGCAACGAGAGCAGATCTGAGAGGAGGCTGCAATCTTCCGCCGCAGTCGAGGTGGCCGCGAGCAGGGTTTCAAGCTTGTCGAGTTTCGTCGGGGTGTCATCATCCGGGCTCATTTCAGCGGCGCGCTCAAGCTGGCGGATGATCGGGTAGAGGGCGCTACCGCTATGATGTGGCGAGCAGAAATAGCAAAGATGCGTCCGCTGCTCGTTCGTGATCTCCTCCAGGACGGCGACAGTGATACGCGATTTGCCGATGCCTGGCTCTCCCACGAGAAGGATCACCTGACCCTCGATGCCCTTTGCGCGCTGCCAGCAGCGGCGCAGCGCTTCGATTTCGTTCTCGCGGCCCACCAGCGGGGTGAGCCGCTCACCGTGCAATGCCTCGAAACGACTATCCAGAATGCTCGGTCGAAGCACTTGGTAGGCGCGGATTGGCTCGGAATAGCCCTTGACCTGGAGAGTGCCAAGGTCACGAAAATCGAAGAGATGGCCGAGGAGGTGGTGGGTTCTCTCCCCGATCACTACCGTGTCCGGTTCGGCCAAACCCTGCAGTCGCGCAGCAATATTCGGCGTCTCACCGATTACGCCTCGCTCGCGAGCCTCACCAAAACCGACAATGTCTCCGACGACCACGATTCCGGTAGCGATGCCGATACGCACTTGCAGTGGATCCGAGAGTTCAAGCTCATTGACAATGTCGATTAGCGCCAGGCCCGCCCTTACCGCCCGTTCAGCGTCATCTTCATGTGCCTGCGGATAGCCGAAATAGACGAGCACGCCGTCGCCCATGTATTTGGCTACGAAGCCGCCGAACCGCTTGATCGTATCGGATACGCATTGCTGATAAGCGCCAATAATCTCGCGAAGATCCTCGACGTCGAGGCGCGATGCCAAGGCCGTCGAGCCGACGAGATCGCAAAACATGACAGTTAACTGCCGACGCTCGGCACCGGCCTCTGGCGAGGCGGTCGGCGCTGCTAGAGGCCGATCCATCGATACTTTGGTTGAACGGGCATCCTGGTCGCGCAAGTCCGCAATCGCATCAAAAAGCTTGCGACGGTGTCCGATCGAAGCAACGCCAAGGTCCTTGAGATCCTCGGCGTTCAGCTGCAGGAGAAGTTGTGCGTCAATGTCGTTGTCACGAAACGCCGACGCGTATTCCCCTAATCCCAAACTGCGCAACCAGGCAGCGATGTCCACCGCAGAATCCTCCGGCTTGCTTTGATCTTTCAACAGCCAGAACGACGGGGGCCATTCTACAGCGATTTGAATTAAACACGATGCGGAATGTCACGCTTAAAGGGAGGCTTGCATGAGCAGGCGTATCATCAGGGGCAATGACGTCGCGATCGCCACCAGAGCTTTCGACGACTGGGCGCATCCGCCGGCCCTCCTCATCATGAGGGGGCATGGCACCCATGCTATGGTGGCCCGAGAGATTCTGCCGCCGGGCCTCGGAACACGGCCGCTTTGTCATTCGCTATGGCTGAGCTGGCGCGCTTACTAACATCGCGCTTAAGTGGTGCATGCCAATAGAGGGCTGCAGTCTGACTTACGATGTCATCCAGTTCCCTCGGCTCGCGCCAACCCCTCGTGGCAATCACCGACGCAACTCGATGCTCCGGGACGCCGTCACTCAGCGACCATGTCGATCTTGGTCGTCGCGAAGCGCTTCCGCAACCATGTCGCCGCTGGGCCGGTGGGGCGTTGCTTGTGCCAGACCAGCTCTAACGCCACCGGATGCGCGCCGTCGTCGAATTGAAGCGTGGGGATCGCAAGATCCTGCGCTACCGGCGACCTCGCAAGGATATGCGCAGGGATCAAGGCCCAGCCAATACCCTGCTTTAGAATCTGCAGAATCACCCAATGGCTCTCGACCCACCAGACTTCCGCGGCCACGCGAAGGCGGTGCCGTTCCATTCCTTCGGTGCGCACCGTCACCATAATTTGGCGGTGACGCTTGAGATCCTCCCAGCCTACGATCGCGTTGGCAAGCGGATGGTTCCTGCCGCAGACCAATTTCAACTGCACCCAGCCGATCGTATGAAAGCCCAACTCCGCGGGCAGATCCTCTTGCCGCCACATGACGCCGAGATCCGCTTTCCCATCGAGGACCAGCCGGCTGACGTCTTCCATCATCGGGAACAGCAGCTCGAGTTCAACATGAGGAAAATGCACGGCAAACTCGGCAAAAAGTTCGCCCAACGCGTGCTCGGGATAGAGTTCGTCGATAGCGACCACGAGACGCTTCTCCACATGCGCTTCAAAGCTGGCCGCCACGCCGATCAGGTGCTCACGCCTGTCGAGGATCAGCCTCGCTTCCGACAACAGGCGTTCGCCGGCGGCCGTGAGGGTCGGATTGCGCCCCTGCCGACTGAACAGCTCCAGTCCGAGATCCTCCTCAAGGTTCGAGACCTGCGTGCTGACGGCCGATTGCGCCTTGCGCAATGCCCGGCCAGCGGCCGAGAACGAGCCGTGTTCGGCCGCAGCAACGAAGGCCTCCAGCTGTTCCATTGAGACCGTCATCCATCTTATTTCCAGATAGGACCTAACTTCATAATCTCAGAAATAGAGATATAAAGCGCTCCAATCAACATAACTCAAAAGGAGATGCGTCGTGAAGATGCGCACTTTCCCGGACCGGATTCGGCACGCATTGTTGTTTGAGGCCATTGGCTTGATGATTATCACTCCGGTTGCGGCCTATCTGTTCAACAAGCCCATCATGCATATGGGCGTCGTTGGCATCGGCTCTGCCACAATTGCAACGATCTGGAATTTCGTTTTCAATCTCGGTTTCGATCACGGTATGCGCCGGATGTTCGGGGACACCAACAAAACCTTCAAAATGCGTCTGGTGCACACGGTGCTGTTCGAGATCGGCCTTTTGGCGATCCTGCTGCCGCCCATCGCCTGGTACCTGAACATGGGGCTTTTCGAAACGCTGCAGCTCGACCTGGCCATTGTAGCCTTCTATCTCGTCTACAATTTCGTCTTCAATCTTGCCTATGACCGAGTTTTCCCCATCCCGGCGGGGCGGCGAGCCGAATACGCTACCTAGAGACAAAAACGCGCTCTGACAGCCGCCCGCATACATATGCGTTAGGGCATCACGGGTTTTCAGGGGAATGGGCGTCCATCGGGTTTGTATACGTGCATGATCCGTACGGAAGTGAACGGATGGATTTGGCGGCTCACGGGCGTAGATGGGCGCAGTGACCGAACATCATCGAGGACCTCTGACGGTGTTGATCGCGTCGCTGCGGACATCGTTGAAGCCGGTGGCGCGGCGATCGGCATTGTGTGCGAGGTGGGCGAGCTTGACCAGATCACCGCTGCAGTCGACCAGGTCGTCGCCGCTTACGGCCGGATTGACATTCTGGTGAACAACGCATCCGATCGCTCCGCAGTCTTGTCAACGATTCTCGACCTGTCGATCGAGCAACTGCAACGGAACTTCGATACCCGGGCGATTGCTTACATCCGTTTCATGCAATCCGGCGTCGGCTAAGGCTTTTGTGACGTCGCCCGCGAATGGACCGGGGCCGGGGAGGCCAGCACGGCGCAGCGTGCTCACCATCCGCCTCCGCTCCCGGATGTTGTCCTTGATCTCCTTGTGGGCCTTCACCCGCTCCGTGATCGCCTCGTCGGAGTGCTGAAAGCGATTATCACAAGGCCTGCTGGACATCCGATACCCGCCAGAAAGGCCGTTTGATTTCGACGATTTGGCGACGGGGATCGCCAGCCTTTGCTCTATCGCGGATAAGCGCAATGAAGTCAGCTTTAACGGCGGGATTGGACAAGAAGTAGCTATGGCCAATGAAGCCGCCGCCTGGAAACTCGATGAAATCGACTAACTCACCCATCTGAGACCCTGCCCATCTGGACGCCGCTTCGCTCCTGTTTTTGGGAAGCCTGTCGACAGCGAGCTGCCCCAGCCGCAAGGCGCTACCGAAGAGCAGCGTTGATGCCCCCAGCGCTTTGTCCCTTGGAGACGAATAAACCGTGAGATGCAGAGGGCCTTGAGGCGGGACCGTGCTCGGCCTTGGTTTGTTGCCGAAGGCCAGGTCTGGATCCGATACCCACGCGAACATCTTGGAAGAAGCCACGTCGAGATCAATATCGGGCGCGAAAAACACCACGTTCGCGATCTTGTAGCGCTGCCACATTGAGGATTGACTAACATATGCTTCAATGCTGAGTTGTTGGACCACACTCGCGAGCACATCGGTCCCGCGGCTATGCGCCAAGAGGTGAAGCCGCTCGAGCCCCTGAGTTTCGGCGATGATGCGAATGGCTTTCTTAAGATCCGCGACTGAAAACTCGCTCGACTCGCGGTCGATATTGTAGCCGAAGAAAAAGCCGCCGGAGCCTCCAGCAGGCCAAGTCAGGACAATGCAGACAAACTGGTTCTGCAGCGACCTGCAAATCTCGCCTGTGGTGAGCGCGGCGGCGTCGAAGCTGTTACCATAACCGTGAACAAAGACCACGACTTCTTTACGATCACTTGTTGAGAGCCGACGAGCGACTTCGGCCTGCAGCGATGCGGCGGCCTGGTCGTGGGCCGTGACCGCCTCCACCGAGCGGCTTAGCCCGTTTGCGGTCGCCTCAACGCCGTAAGGTGTCGCCGGAAACCGGCCAGTCTGTGAAACCGCGCTGACACGTAACTCACTTTTGCTGGTGAGAGGTTTGCGTGTCGACGCGATCGACACCGACCCGAAGCTCAAAAATGTGGCTCTTTCAGCGCCATAGGACAACGCGCTGTCCGAAGCGGTAATGGGTGCGCGGTCGGTAATATAGAGGAGGTCGAACGTTCCGGAACTTGGGTGTGACCGAACGGTCTGAGTCCTGTGCGACGCTGCGGAGTCAGTGTTGAGCAGCGTTGGAAGCTCCACGTGCTGCGTGGCACAACCAGCTAGGCAGAAAAGCAAGAGGAAGCCTACCACCGCCCAAGAAAAGTTTAACAATCTGACCTGTTTAATATAGCTGGTGGGTGTGCGGCCAAGACCAAGTAAAGCAACGCGATGGCTATTCACTAAATCGTTTCCCCTCTGAGTTATTCTTCCGTGATTAGCAGCATGCTTAAATCTGCTCCGGCGGAGCACCGATGCTCGCAACGAGTTTGACATAGCCCATGGGAGCCTACTTGGCATCCAATTTCGGATTAGGCGATCGCATCAGTGCACACCAGTAGTCGATCTTAGAAGTGCGGTGCACATCCTGCTCGTGGCCGTTGTCGAGGCAGGGCTGGCCGGCCCGCTGGCCGGGGCGTCAGGACTGGGCTGGTGGCCTGCGGCCGTGTGCATCGCGGTACCGCGGGTAGTGCCTCGCCGCCACTGTCGAGATGGTCCGGCGGATGATCGCGGGCATCATCGCCGGCTCGCGGCAGCCGGAGGCGATCGTGTGAGCGAGCTCCTCCTGCTCATCGCCCTCCTGGCCCTCGGTCCGTTCCTCCTCGTCGAGGGCTTGCTTGCTCGCTACGAGCTGATGCTCTACACCATCGGCCGGCGCCCGCCGGCCGCTAGGCTCCCACCGGAGGTGCCCTACGCCAGGGGTGCGCATGCAGGGCGACCGCCGGACGCCTACGTGGTCTACCTGGACGGAATCGGCGAGCGCCGCTTCACCGATACGCGCGACGGCGGCCAGCTCGTCGAGGCGTCATCGCCTCAGCTGCGCGTGCTGGGCCAAGTCAAGCCCTATTCCCCCCTGGCAGCGCCGCTCGTGGGGCGCCCGGCCTGGGACTGGCTGCGGCGCCACGTCGGCATCACTCTGTTCCTGCATAACGTCATGCAGATCTTTGTGGCCGCCGATCGTCGATACCGACCGCTGTACAACCAGGCAGTGGGCGCGCAGCTCGCCGATGAGCTCCGGCTCGCGGGCTACGAGCCAGCCAGCGGCATACCGGTCGTCCTGTTCTGCTACGGCGGTGGCGCCCAATCGGCCACCGGCGCGGTCGAGGAGCTCTTCATCCAACTCGGCGCTCCGCTGTGGCTGATCACGCTCGGCGGTTTCAGCCACAGAGAGGCTCACGACGCTTGGTTCCGCGCCAAAGTTTTGCGGGCACTCGAGGACACTCGACCCGATGCGGACGACGCCGACGCCGATGCGCACTTTCGAGAGCGCCGCGCCAGCTTTGCGCAAGGCTGCGGCGGGTGATCGATGAAGGTCGTGCGCTGACGATCGCGACGCCATCTTCAGCTACATCGAACGAGAGAATCCGAGGGCGGCGGTCCACGTTGACGAGGAGGTCGTCAGCGCTGGTCGTCCGCTGGACTTTCCCGAAAGCCGCCGCCCTGGCCGGATTGCCGGAACTCCATGAGCGGACAATAGGCTCTCCCTTGCTTTCCTAAGCGAGCAAGGACGAATGGATAGCTCAACCGGGTTTCGCCACCCGCTGCGTCTTATCTTCGCAAGTTCTAAATCCCTGACCCGTCGAGCTCTCGCTCGTCTTCCCCTTCCCAAGGTGAGGGCATCGAGGTGCGATTGAGATTGGCCGAGGGCATCGGCATCCAGCACTTCAATTCCGGCTCGGCGTATTCGATGATGCGGCCGGGCGAGGAATCAGAGGCGCGCCAGCCATCTGCACCGAACTGATCGCCATTCGACCAATATACGAGATCAACTTCTGCCGCCCCCTGTTCGGACGGGCGGATCGTGACGAGGATCCGACTGCCGTCTTTCGGCGCGCTTGCCATGTGGCGCCAGGAGTCTGGCTCGGGCATCATTTTTCCTCCCGCCTTGCTGCAGGTTGCAAGTGTCGCCTCGCTATCTAAAACGGTCAACTCACACTTTGCGCAACCATCGTCTATCACTGTCCGGTCAGGTTGGACGCTCCTAATTGAGGCGTACCATCGCTCCTCGGCGGCATTTCGTAGCGCGGGTCCGCCAGCACATCAAATGCAACAGCAGCAAACCGGTCGATGTGCGCGGGCGAGGGGAACGCGGTGTCAGCAGTGTCAGGCGAATCGAGGAATAGGGCGCGCATTGCCTTAAGCACAATGTTACCGAGAGTGTCGATGCTCCGACTGGATGGCCATGGCGCGCTGTCCCGGTTCGGAGGGTCGAAGGCGAGGCGGATCAGTATGCCGACACGACCGGAGCTGGTGGCAGCCATGGCCGCGCAGACGCGTTCGTTATCATCGGCTGCAGGACCGAACGGGTACTTGGCATAATAGATATCTTCGATCCTCTCATTTGCCGCCCCGGTTCTGGTGGAATATTCGTCGCCGCTCCGCTGTGGGGACTGACGAGCCGGCAAAAGACAAGGGATGCGCCTTGTCGGGGCGTGTTATGTGTGTTTTCCTGATGCCCCTTGGTGTTTCCAAAGGACGGGAGCCTCGGAACTCGCCGATGCAATTAGCAGACTTGCTACCTAAAACGAGGGACTTCTGGAATGGGTATAATCTGGACCATTATCATTGGCTTTGCCGCCGGTATCGTGGCGAAGCTCATCGTCCCCGGCGAAAACGAGCCGAAAGGCTTCGTCCTGACGACGATCCTGGGCATTGTGGGGGCTTTCGTCGCGTCATATCTGGGGCAGGCATTGGGGTGGTACAACGCCAACGAGGGCGCCGGGTTCATCGGAGCCATCGTCGGTGCCGTGATCGTTTTGCTTCTATGGGGCGCCGTCGCCCGGCGCGCTTAAGGGTTCACCAAGCAGAAAGGAACTGACATGGCCTCATCTCGCAACACCATGCCGTCGCTCGCGGCGCTATTGGGGCTGCTCGCGGTCGCTGGCTACCAGAACCGGGATAAGCTGGGACAGATCTTTCAGGACGCAAAGGGGCGCGCTCCGAACAGCGGTGGCATTCTCGGCGAACTCGGCAAGATGTTCGGCGACCCCGGGGAAGGTTCGCTCAGCAAAGGCCTGGGAGAACTTGTCGATGCGTTCAAGAACGGTGGAAACCGGGAGGCGGCAGACTCCTGGGTAAGCGCCGAAAAGCCGTCTCAGGGCATTTCGGCCGAACAGGTCGAATCGTCGATCGGCAAGGATACCCTTCAGGAACTGGCCGCGAAGACCGGGCTGGACTACAATGAGCTGCTGAAGCGCCTTTCGACATCGATCCCGGACGCGGTGGACAAGATGACTCCGAACGGTCAGTTGCCGCAGAACGATGAGGAAGTCCTTGGGCGCTCCGTAGGACCCGCTTCCGCATAGCCAGGTCCGCGGAAGGCAACACGTCTCCCGATTTTGCGACTCCCACGCCTTGGCGCGCCCCTCGCGAACATTGACTGCATGCCGGCAACTATTTCGCATCAGGGCGTGGCAAGGCTTTCGCAAGCAGCCTCGGCCGTCGCCGGCGACTTCATGAGCAGCGGATCCCTTGGCACCGTCGCGCCGACCATTGCGGACATCGTCCCATATGCGGGGTTCGGCGCGTTCTCGTTGCTGCGTTCCTCAGTCGAGCTTCTCGTCGCGCTGTATCGCAACGTGGATGCCAGCGTTTCCATGTTGATGGTCCACCGGTGTGGGCAGAAGCAGATCATGAGTTTTGGGTAAGCACACCATGGTACCGACACACGCTTACCTCTTCTTTCAGAGTGTCTTCAGCACGTTGCCGAGTGCATCAACCAGCATGTCGGCATTCTCGCGCGAGAAGATGAGGGGAGGGCGGATCTTCAGAACGTTTGCATTCGGTCCCGAGGCGCTGATCAGGATTCGCCGCTCGCGCAGGCCGTTGACGATGCGCGTCGTGAGTGCCGCGTCAGGACGCTTTATGGTCGAGTCGGCGACGATCTCAACGCCGATGAAGAGCCCGGAGCCGCGCACGTCGCCGATCGCCGGATGGATGGCTGAGAGGCTCTTCACCCTTTCCATAATATGGCGACCCACCACCAGCGCATTCTGCTGCAGGCCTTCAGTGCGGATCGTGTCCAGCACGGCTTTGCCGGCGGCGGCAGCGACCGGATTGCCGCCGAACGTGTTGAAATAGCGCGCCCGAGGACCGAACTCGGCAATGACTTCCGGCCGCAGAACGATGCCGGCCATTGGGTAGCCGTTGCCCATCGGCTTGCCGATCGTCACGATATCGGGCGCGACGCCGTGGCGTTCGAAGCCCCACATGGTCTCGCCCGTGCGGCCGAAGCCGGGCTGTACTTCATCCGCAACGAAGAGACCGCCTGCCTCGTGGATGGCGTCCACCGCCGGCTTCAGAAAACCTCTCGGCCCGTCGAAAATGCCGTCGCTCGAAAAGATCGTGTCGGTGATCAGCATGGCCGGCTTGATGCCGTGGCGCTTCAGGTCGGCAATCGCCGCGCGCACATCGCGGCCGAACTTTTCCATTATCTCTTCGGGGGAATGACGGTAGCTGTCGGGGGCGGACACGGTGCGCACATGCGGCCCAAGCGTCACGGATTCGCCGAGGGAGGGCGAGAATTCCGCCACGGCGCTCGTGAGCCCGTGATAGGCAAGCTCCGTCGCGATGATGCCGGTGCCGCCTGTGACGAAGCGCGCGATGCGCACGGCAAGGTCATTCGCCTCGCTGCCGGTGCATGTGAACATGGCCTGACTGAGTGCCTCCGGGAAGGTGGCCGTTAGCGCCTCGGCATAGTCGACAATTCCCTCGTGCAGATAGCGCGTATGGGTATTAAGCACGGCGGTCTGCCTGGTGATAGCCTCCACCACGCGCGGGTGGCAATGGCCGACCGAGGAGACGTTGTTGTAGGCATCAAGATATCGTTCCCCGGCCGCGTCATAGAGAAAGACACCTTCGCCGCGCACGAGGTGCAGTGGCTTTTCGTAGAAGAGGCGATAGGCGGGACCGAGCACTTTTTCCCGGCGCGCGATCAGCGCCCGTTCGGCCTTGTCGAGCCGTTCGAAATCTTCGCGCGAGAAAGCATTCACCATTGACATGATCAGACCTCGTAAAAGTTGGGAACGAGCTTTTTCAGCCCGGCCGGTGTCAGATCGGATATGTTTTGAAGTCCCCGCCAGGCAGTGGCGTGATTGCGCATGATGTAGTCGCGGTTTTCCGGAAAGCGTGCGGAGCGCCACTCGGCGATGATGAGGGACATCGCCAGCCGCGCCCGGGTCAACACCGGCAGAACCTCGATTTCCCCGGGCTCTAACGCACGTACCGAATGGAACCCCTCCAGGAAGGAGCCGGTGCGCGCCGCCCAGTTTTCCGTCCCCAGATGATAGGAAAGCGCGACGGCAAGGTCGTTGATGAGCGGCGCATGCACCATGTCGCCGAAATCGATGATGCCAACGACCGTGGTGGGTGAGGAGGGATCGAGCAGGACATTGTGCGGGTTGAAGTCGTTGTGGATGATCTGCCGCCGCTTGAGCCCGGTGATTGCGGGAAGCGCTCGCTCGAACTCCGCCAGCACGGCCTCCGCTTGCGCCCGCCGTTCCGGCGCGACATGGTCGACGACGGCGGTGAGATCGAGCGTATGGGAAATGTCCCACATCAGTTTTCCCGCCGGTGGGCGTCCGTGATAGTCCTCAAGGCCAAGCCCGAGTTCCGCAAGCGCCCTGCCGACATTCCGGCTTTGCGCCTCGGAAGTAGGAGTGCGGTACTGCAATTCGCCGCGCAAGAACGTAAGCAGGCGCATGACGCGCGGGCCATCTGCGGTGGAAAGCGTGTGGCTCTGCTCTCCGCTCTTCGTGCGTACGAGGCGCGGTACCGGCACAACGGGGGCGGCAGCCTCCAGATGCAGGAGCGCACCGTCCTGGAATTCCAGCGCGGCCGCGTCCTCGGCTGGATTGGCGATCTTGAGGATGAAGTCCCTTCCATCCGAGCGGGTGAAAAGAAAGGTCTCGTCCCGTTCGCTGGAAAGCCGCCTGACAGTGCCGCCCGCCCCATAGACCCGCATCACCGCGGCCGCGGCATCGGCAAGGGACGTCGGATTCCATGTCGCTGACATGGAATCCGTCTTCTTGGTGGCCGGCGTTGGCTCCGTCATGCTTGTTCCATTGGCGCAGTTTTCCGTCTCGTCTTCAATTATCCGTACCGTCTGTTGGCCAATGGCGCTGGCTGCATTGCCGCGGCAACCGTTTGGCGGACATGATAGTTGAAACACCGCGGAAAAAGATGCATCAAGTATCTTAATATTCCATTTTACGGACCAGTTCCATGCCTGATTTCGCAACACTGGAACATGAGAACCTCAACAGCGCCGTCTACGGCGCGTTGTGCGATGCCTTGATGCAGGGGCGGTTCCAGCCCGGCGATCGGCTGAAGATTCGCGATCTGGCGGAACAATTCGGCACGAGCGTCACACCAATCCGCGACGCCATCCTCCGGCTTGCCAATGACGAGGCGATCACCTTCCGCTCACCACGCGACATCCGCATTCCCGGCCTGAGCGAAACCCGCTACCGCGAAATCCGCACAATCCGCGTCCGGCTCGAGGGACTGGCGGCGGAAACGGCTGCCCAGGTAGCGACGAGTAAGGATATTGAGGCGTTGGAGCGAATCCTACGCGAAAACGAACTGGCAATCGAGGCCGGCGACCGGCTGAAGGGCACGCAACTCAACCAGGCCTTCCATTTCATGCTGCCCCAGATCGCTGGGCTCCCAGTGCTGAACGGCATCCTGCGGCGGCTCTGGCTCCAGATGGGGCCGCACATTTCCGATGTCTACATAGAGGGAGGACGAGCGATGATCGACCATCACTACCCGGTCGTCGAAGCCCTGAAACGGCACGATTCCGCCGCGGCCTCCATGGCGATCGTCGACGATATCCTGCTCGGAGGCAAGCCGATCCTCGCGCGTATTGAGCGGGCTACGGAGCGGCAGGCATGCCCAGCCTGATCCCGCTTGGAAGAGGGGCTTGCTTTTCAGCCGCTCCAGATTACGATGTATCAAGCATCAACAGTGAGCGCCCCGATGACAGAAGAATGCCGTTACATGTTGCTGACGGGGGCGAGCCGCGGCATCGGTCATGCAACTGTAAAGCTCTTCCAGTCGAAAGGCTGGCGCATTCTCACCGTTTCCCGCCAGCCCTTCGCCGAAGAATGCGCCTGGCCCTCCGCTCGCGAAAGCCATATCCAGGCCGACCTGGCGGATCTCACCCAAATTGACCGCTTGGCGGCGACCGTGCGCGAACGCCTGCCGAACGGCCGTCTCCACGCGCTCGTCAATAACGCCGGCATCTCGCCAAAGGGGCCGGGCAAGAACCGCCTCGGCGTGCTGGATACGGATGCGGACGTATGGACGCAGGTCCTCAACGTCAATCTTGTCTCAACTGCTTTGATCGCCCGCGCGCTCATGTCGGAACTGGAAGCGGCGAAGGGCTCGATCGTCAATGTTACGTCCATCGCCGGCTCGCGCGTCCACCCCTTTGCCGGCGTGGCCTATGCGGCATCCAAGGCGGCGCTTGCCTCTCTGACACGCGAAATGGCGCACGAATTCGGCCAACGCGGGGTGAGGGCGAACGCCATTGCGCCGGGCGAGATCGAAACGTCTATCCTCTCGCCCGGAACCGATGAGCTGGTGGCGGCGGAAGTGCCGATGCGGAGACTGGGTGAACCGCGCGAAGTCGCGGAGACCATTTATTTCCTTTGCACCGAACCATCGTCCTACATCAACGGCGCGGAAATCCACATCAACGGAGGACAACACGTCTGACGATCGTCAACGAGGGGAAGCCCCGTTGACCGACAAGGACCGGGATGCATCATTCGGAAGAAAAATGACCGGACAGGGCTCGACGACGAGAGAGGCTGTAATCATCGCGATACGCCAAGGCGGTGGCGAGTCAGCAGTTGCCTGAGATCGGTATCGGAGGCCGCTGACGTCGGATTCCTTCACAACGAAGAAAAGGGGAGTGTAATGAAGACTATCTTCAAATCGGGCGTTCTGGTGGCCGCTGTCGCCGTGCTGTCGACAAGCCCTGCCGCACCGGCGTTCGCACGGGATCTGACCGTCGTCTCTTGGGGCGGCAACTATCAGGACGCGCAGCGCGACATTTATTTCAAGCCCTTCGCCGAAAAGTCCGGCAAGCCGGTGCTTGACGAAACCTGGGACGGCGGCATTGGCGTTATCCAGTCGAAGGTCAAGGCCGGCGCGCCGAATTGGGATGCGGTGCAGGTTGAGGCGGAAGAACTGGCGCTCGGCTGTGCCGACGGTCTCTACGAAACGATCGACTGGGACAAAATGGGCGGCAAGGGTAAGTTCCTCGAATCTGCGGTCAATGACTGTGGTGTCGGCGCAATCGTCTGGTCCACGGCGATCGCCTATGACGGCGACAAGCTGAAGGAAGGGCCGGTCTCCTGGGCGGACTTCTGGAACGTCGAAAAATTTCCCGGCAAGCGCTCGCTGCGCAAGGGTCCGAAATATACGCTCGAGTTCGCGCTGCTTGCCGATGGCGTCTCTAAGGACGAACTCTACGACGTGCTCGGGACCGACGAAGGGGTCGAGCGCGCGTTCAAGAAGCTCGGCGAGCTGAAACCGCACATCGTTTGGTGGGAATCGGGCGCCCAACCGCTGCAGTTCCTCGCTTCCGGCGAAGTGGCGATGACGTCGGCCTACAACGGTCGCATCACCGGCATCAACCGCACGGAAGGCAAGAACTTCAAGGTGGTCTGGCCGGGCAGCATTTACGCCGTTGATAGCTGGGTGGTGCTCAAGGATGCGGAAAACAAGGACGCTGCACAGGACTTCATCGCCTTCGCGAGCCTGCCCGAGCATCAGGCGAAGCTGCCGGAATTCGTAGCTTACGGGCTGCCGAACAAGGAAGCCGCAGCGAGGGTTCCGCCAGAATTCGCCAAGGACCTGCCGACCGATCCGGTGAATATGAAAGAGGCGATCTCGCTCAACGTCGACTTCTGGATCGATAATGCCGAAACACTGACTCAGCGCTTCAATGCCTGGCTGGCCCAGTAAGAACATCCGCGGTGAAGGGCGTACCCGATGGGACGCCCTTCTTGCTCGGGCGGATGCGTTCCATGCTCTTCCAGATGACGCATCCTTCGCCACTAGCGATGGAGTCTTCCGTGGCCGAATTCATTCAATTTGACCGCATCACTAAGTTTTACGGCCCCCTATGTGTGGTTGAAAACCTCGTTCTCGGTATCGGGCAGGGCGAGTTCGTCAGCCTGCTCGGCCCCTCCGGCTCTGGCAAGACGACGCTCCTGATGATGCTGGCGGGTTTCGAGCAGCCGACCTCCGGCAATATCCTGCTGGACGGGACGGCGATCAACGACGTTCCGACCCACAAGCGGGACATGGGCGTCGTCTTTCAGAGTTATGCCCTGTTCCCGCATATGTCGGTCGGCGAGAACGTCGCCTTCCCGTTGCAGATGCGCGGTTTGGGCAAAGCGGAGATTGCCGAGCGCGTGGCGCGGGCGCTGGACATGGTGCAACTGTCGGCCTTCGCGGACCGTCGGCCCTCACAACTCTCCGGTGGGCAGCAACAGCGGGTGGCGCTTTCCCGCGCCCTGGTCTTCGAGCCGCGCGTCGTGCTGATGGACGAGCCGCTCGGCGCGCTCGACAAGCAGTTGCGCGAGCAGATGCAGTTCGACATCCGCGACCTGCACCGCCGCCTTGGCCTGACAATCGTCTTCGTCACACATGACCAGTCGGAGGCGCTGACCATGTCGGACCGCGTCGCCGTCTTCAACAGGGGCAAGATCGAGCAGATCGGTACGCCGCGGCAGGTCTATGACGAACCGGCGACGCGCTTCGTCGCGGAATTCATCGGCGAGACCAATCTGGTCGAAGGTGTCGTCGAGACCGTGCAGGGGCAGGAGGCGATCGTGCGCCTCCCGTCCGGTGCGCACATCGTTTCAGCCGGTTCCGGCAGCTTGGCCTCGGGCCAGTCCGTTTTTCTCTCCATCCGGCCGGAGCGGGTCGACCTCAGCGAGACGCGCGGCGACGCTCGCAATTGCCTGGAAACGGAAGTGACCGATTCCGTTTACCAAGGTGACCACCTGCGCGTGCAGTTGCAAAACGCCGCCCATCCGCTGATCGCCAAGCTCGGTCGCCGGTCGCGCGAATTTCCACCTGGCACCAAGGTCTATGCGGCCTTTTCTGCCAACGATTGCCGGGTCATCGCACCATGAGTGCAGTTTCGTCCCGGGCCGGGCGGTCGGTCGCCCTTCTTGCGCCGCTGCTTCTCTTCCTTATAGGTTTCTTCGTCTGGCCGCTGCTCAGTATGATGTCGCAGGCCGTGTCGGATCAGGCCGTGCTGCGCCTGCTTCCGCGCAGCGCCGTCGTGCTGACGGATTGGGACCGAAAGTCGCCGCCAACG
Organism: Ensifer sp. R1-3; assembly: GCF_056739175.1. Taxonomy (NCBI): domain Bacteria; kingdom Pseudomonadati; phylum Pseudomonadota; class Alphaproteobacteria; order Hyphomicrobiales; family Rhizobiaceae; genus Ensifer; species Ensifer sp. R1-3. The sequence goes on along the minus strand of NZ_CP096517.1, from coordinate 822,726 downwards.
GTGCCCATGCAGATGGCGCTGATGGAAGACTTGAAGGCCGTCGATGACGATCAGGCGCTCGGCGATATGGTCCGCCGCCTCAACAGCGCCCGTTCCGGCTTCCGCACGCTGATGTCAAAGACGACGCGAGCGCTGGACGACACGGCGAACCCGCCCGCCAACCTGGTCTCAATCGACAAACGTTGGGAGAAGCCGGAGTTCTGGCTGGCGATCGCCGACGCGCTCTCGCCGCTCACCGACCGGAACCTGCTCGCCGCCGTCGATCTTGGCCGCAATTCCACCGGCGATATCGAGCATTTGCCGGCCGACCAGTCGGTCAACCGCATTATTCTCATGCGCACCTTCTGGATTGCCGCGCTCGTCACCTTCGCCTGCGCCGGAATCGGCTTCCCCTATGCAATGATCGCGGCTTCGCTTACCGGCTGGAAGCGCGACCTGATGCTGGCCGCCGTGTTGCTGCCACTCTGGACCTCGCTTCTGGTGCGCACCGCCGCGTGGTTCATCCTGCTGCAAGAAAAAGGGCTGATCAACGACCTTCTGCAAACGCTCGGGCTGATCAACGCGCCGCTGCCGCTGATCTTCAACCGTACAGGGGTGGTTATCGCTATGACGCATGTGCTGCTGCCTTTCATGGTGCTGCCGATCTATTCAGTCCTTATCACGATCCCGAAGAACTTGATGCCGGCGGCCGCCTCGCTCGGGGCTCCGCCATGGCGCGCGTTCCTGCGCGTGCTGCTGCCATTGAGCCTGCGCGGCCTCGCCTCCGGCAGCCTGCTCGTCTTCATCTCGGCAATAGGCTACTACATCACGCCAGCGCTGATCGGCGGGCCGGGCGATCAGATGATCAGCTCGATTATCGCCTTCTACGCCATGGGCTCTGCGAACTGGGGCATGGCCGGGGCGCTTGGCGTCGTGCTGCTTGTCGCGACGCTGCTGCTCTACAGTGTCTATGCGCGGCTCTCCACTGGCGAACCGGGGAGGCGCTAGGTCATGCCGATGAAACTTGCGAAGTTCGCTTTCGCCTCGCTGACGATCCTGTTTCTCGTTGCTCCGCTCATCGCCATCCTGCCGCTCGCCTTCACCTCGAGCGTCATCCTCACCTATCCGATCCCGTCCTGGTCACTGCGCTGGTTCGAGGAACTGTTCACGGCGGATGCCTGGCGACGGGCGATCTTCAACAGCCTGATCATCGGGACGGGCACGACGCTGCTCGCCACCGTTCTCGGCACCGCAGCCTCGCTAGGCCTGCGCAATCGCCTCATCTTCTTTCGAGGCTCGATGCGCACGCTCTTCCTACTGCCGATGGTGGTTCCTGCCGTCGTGCTCGGGGTCGGCATGCAGGTGCTCCTTGCAGGTCTCGGCCTGACGAACAGCTATGCCGGCGTGATCATCGCCCACACGGTGGTCGCCGTGCCCTTCGTCGTGGTGAGCGTGATCGGGGCGCTTGACGGCATCGACGAGCGCGTGGAACTCGCTGCACAAAGCCTGGGTGCTTCGCCCGAAACGGTCTTCCACCGCGTGACGCTGCCGCTCGCTCTGCCAGGCGTACTCTCCGGCGCGGTGTTGGCCTTCGCCACCTCGCTCGACGAGGTTGTGCTCACACTTTTCGTCGCCGGCCCCAACCAGCGCACGCTGGCTCGGCAGATGTTCTCTAGTATTCGCGAGAACATCAGCCCAGCGATTGCGGCAGCGGCCTTCCTCTTCATCGCCGCGACGATCTTCTTCGGCCTCGTTGTCGTGCTGTCGCGCTTCATGCTGGCGAAGCGGCGCTAGGATTGGCGCGGGCTTCGTGCGCCAAGCGAACATAGGGGCGATCACACGGTCCCGTCGAGTTCCTGAGCGATTTCATCGAAGGATTGTCTCGGCATTCTTCTGGGCTGGACTCTTGACCGCTTATCAGCCGTGTCGCGATGGTCACGCGGCCGCCCACTTTACACCAACCTCTCGAGGACTTGTCGGTGCGATGTTCGTTGGCCTGGCTACACACAAGCCGTCGGAGGTGATGGTGGGCGGACGCCCCCGCCGATCGTGATGCAGGTGCCTGCGCCTGGATCGCCATTCGCCATAAACGCAGTCGTTAGAACCGCCGTCTTTGCCGCTGGATTTGGCGCGTGGTCTGGTGGAGCGAGTTAGATTGGGACGCTGTCAGGCCAACTCAAGCTGAGAGTCTTTCGCCGCTTGCGCGAGCAACGGTGCGGGAGCCTTCCTTTGCAGGTGGGAAGCGTTAAGTCGGCGCGCCACGATATCGTGGTTGAGCCACTGGATGGGGCCGGAGGGATCTGAGGACGCGCCAAAAATCAGCTGCCCGGTCGCCTCCACCACGAGAGCACTCAGGAGGTCGCTGATCATTGCCTTGCTGTCCCGATGCATCTGCGTGATCTCGTTGGACGTGCCGATGGTCAGATCGGCCTGCGCTTGGCTGTTCGCCATCGGCCACGCCGAAAAGTCGTAAAACGGGCGCATGACTTCGTTGGCCTGCATATCGGCAATTTTTTGGAACACATCCTTCATCGTGAAGCCGTCTGCCAAAAGCTCCTGACATGCCTGCCATTGGTCTTCTGCCCATTGGCCACCGTTCTCTTTCCGCAAGGCGAGTAGCAGCGGTATCAGCGGAAGTTCGATACCCGTGAATACGTCGGAGGAATTGGTCCGGATTTCGGGACAGTTATAGACGGTTGCCTTGACACCCGCTGCCCAGGCTTCTTGCGCGATGCATTCGAGCCGCATCTTGGCGTAACCCTGGGTGTAGTTGGTGTAGGTCTGCCAACGATAGCTCCCGTCAATCAGGATTGCCGTTCCATGGTAACCGTAGGCGGTGTACCGGACCTGAGCACCAGATGCCTCTACGCGCTCACGGATCGCCGCGCTGTAGTCGATAAGATGTCGAAACGTGATTGCGGTGACTTCGTCGAAATTCTGCAGGATGAGCTTGCCCATCTCGCTGTTGAGCAGCGCTTGCGAAGACATGTGGCGGGGACCACGTCCCTTGTAGATTCGATTGGCAACCGCCAGGAATACCTTCGCTTTCGGGATGCCGCCGGCCATTGTATGGGCGAAGAAGACATTGCGGCCCTCGGCAATCATGCCGTCGAGAACGGCCATGACCTGTGAAAGCGCATTGGTGAACCGTGAGGTGGCGATGTCCCGGCACTGCTCAATGTAGCCCCAGTCGAGCCTCTCAAGTTCCCAGCTCTCCAGCGTCATTGTTGCGAGGAGATCCGTCGGAGTGGGGCCTCCTGTCGGAGCGTCGAGATCGAACCCGGCCATAAGAGGTATGTTGATAATCCTGCCGCCCAGTCGTTCCTCGGCGGCAGAGAGTTCCTCGGCGTTCAAAGGCCGAAGTGCGTTGTTCTCGTCGCGCCGCCCGACCGTGATGCCCACGATCTCCATTCCAGCGCGCCGGGCTTCGTCGAGCAAGCCGGTCGCATATCCGCGACCGAATAGTTCACCGAAGAGGACGAAAACATCACCTTTACGAAAGACGCTGTTTTCGGCGATGCGGTTCAATGCGACCGGGTTTTCCATACAGTCAGCTCTTTGGTCCGTTGTAGTCGAGCGGTGGCTCAGACATCTATAATCACATGACCGCCCTGACGCGTTATGGGAAGTCATTTTAAGTGACCGTTCATTTCAAAGCGTGAAGTCCCCATCAGGACTTCTCGGCAGTGAGCAGAGAAATCACCCCGAGCTTGTCCCAATTTGAACCAAAGGAGATGCAGGCGGGAATGTTTCTGATCGGGCTGCGTCGACACCCCCCCTGACCTTCCTCCGAAACTGCGGTTGGGCAGATCGAGCGTCCATTCCAGCGCTAAGCTCACCGTCAAGACGGTGGAAAGCGTCGCAAGTCTGTTTTATCCGGTTCAGATCTTCAAGCGGGTACCGAGATCCGAACTGCCTTTCAGGTAACTTTTTGATTCCACTTTTGAGCTCCATAGAAGCCCAGCTTGCCAGTTTGCAAATAAAATGAGAATACGAGTCAACTTACTTGGCCTTGAGATGTGGATGGCGCCGAACGACAGTGCAATTTCCCTGCGAGCACCGACATCTGGCACCTTGAAGAGGAAGAACTGATCTACAAATGGGCTTCTGGCATTCCATGTCTTGGAAAACCGAAGGCATTCGGGTCACAGCGCCAGTCCAATGGCGCCAATACGATGGGATGGTCAGCGTCCTGTGGGAGGCGGAAAGTCAAGCCGGTGCCAGTGGCTATTATCTCGCCGACGATCCGCGCATCATGTTTTTCTTCAACGACGTCTCGTCGAGCGTTCGCATTTCGAACCAGGACAATGATCTAGCGAGGAATTCGCGCCCCATGGCGCGTGCCGTGTATGTTCCTGCTGGTGTCCCGTTGTGGACGGGCAGTCGGAAGACGCATAGCTTCAGCCACCTTAACCTGCACCTTCATAAGGATCGGGTGTTGCGGTTTCTGGCTCCATCGGTCGGGAACTCCGCAGCGCAAACGGCATTACGCTGTCCAGTGGAGCTTCAAAACGTGGCGGCAATCGATGCGTTGGCGAAGTTGTTGGCCGACGAAATAAAGAGCCCCACCAAGCATGCAGTCTATGCAGAGAGCCTTATAGGCAGCATCATCGCGGGGCTTCTGGATATTCCTACCGAGAGGGAGGAAAGGGCTGGCGGCAGGTTGACACAGGCACAGATAAACAAACTCGTCTCGCATATCGACGCGCTTGGTGATTATCGTATGTCTGTCGCCGATATGGCTGCCGTCGTTGGCCTGTCCGAAAGCTGGTTTGCAAGCGTTTTCAAGCAAACAATGGGCATCACACCCCTGCAATGGCAACTCGCGAAGCGAGTCGAGCTTACGAAAAAGCTGCTCGGCGAAAGCGACCTCCCAGTTGCCAGCATCGCCGCGCAGCTCGGCTTTGCCGATCAGGCACACCTGACGAAGGTCTTCCGCCAGATCGTTGGCGAAACTCCCGCGGCTTGGCGGCGGATGCGGCAATTCCGGCAACCGTAGAGATCCCACCGCGGCGAGTCGTGGGCGGGCTGACTTGCCTTACCAACTCTGGCGCAGGGTCGCGAGAATGCTGCGCCCGGGATTGTAGTAGACCGCCCCGGAGTCCTTGCTCGCGACGTGTTTCTCGTCGAACAAATTGTTGACGTTCAGCTGGAACGTCGTGTTTTCCTGAATCTTGTAGGTGAAGGCTGCGTCGAAGACGACTGCACTCTCCGACGATGTGGTGTTAGTGATGCTGGTGTAATAGGCGTCCGTGTAGCGAGCCCCGAGCCCGAACAACATGTCGCCCCGCGCGCCGTCGCCCTCCAACGTGTAAGTGCCCCACACCGAGGCCATATTCTTGGGAACACGCATCAGGCGGTTGCCATCATTTGCGCCGCCAGGTTCTTCGATCTTGGAATCGATGTAGCTGTAGGCGGCAATCACGCTGATATTGTTGGTTACTTCCGCCTTGGCTTCGAGTTCGAAACCACGATGTCTGACCTTTTCGACGGTTTGCGGCAGATAGGTGACCTGATCAAAAACGGTAATGTTGCCCTTCGTCAGGTCGTAGACGGACGCAGTGAACATGGCCGGAAAGGCATCCGGACGATATTTGATCCCGACTTCATACTGCTTACCCGTCGTAGGATCGCTACCTGCGGCAGGTGGCGCGGCCGACTCGGCGTAGCTGATGTAGGGCGCCAGTTCCTCGGTAACCTTGTAGCTCGCGCCGATCCGCGTCGTAAATTCGCTGTGGTTGCCAGCCCGCCTGGTACCTGCAAGGAGATTTGTCTCGCTAAGATCAAGCCAATCATTGCGCAAGCCAAAGCTTACGGTGAGCCTATCGAAGAAGGTCAAGTCCTGCTGCAGATAAATGGCATTGGTCTGCTGGTCGTTGTTCGTGCTGGCATAAGGCGCCATCGCGCCCGGCCCGCCTGAATAGATCGGGTTTTCCCAATCGATTGAAGGCGCAGGCGCGTAAAAGTTGGCATTGTCCGACTCGTATTTGTTGTAGTCGGCACCGAAAAGTGTTCGGCTTTCCACATTGTCGAGACTTGCTTCGTAAACCAGGTGCGCATCGATGACGAATTGTTCGGTCGATTTCTCGTTTCCGAAGAAATAGCGACCCGCCACGGTCGAGCCATCGGTTGGTGTGCTCCCGATATAGGCACTGCCGAACCCGTCGTTCAGGTTGCTGTAGCGGGCGTTGGAACTGAAACTCAAGCCGTTGCCGAAATCGTGGTCGAAAAGGACGCTGTAGCTATTGCGGTTCGTCTCGCTGAAGTAATAGTCCGGTTCCCCAAAAAACTGATCCCTGTCGAAATCAGTCCCGAGCGGGTGGCCACCGCTACCGGGAACTCCGTCCTTGTCGAGGTGGTCGAAGACAAATGTCAGACTCGTCGCGTCAGTGGGGCGCCACGTCACGCCGCCCATGACGAAGTTCTCGTCATCCTGAGAAAAATCATATTCCGCATCCGAGCGCTGAAACTTGCCGGTCAAACGGTACGATAGGGTTTCGTCCGCTGTGAGGTTGTCACCGAAATCAAATCCCAGTTCCTTATGTGAAAACGAGCCGCCAGTGCCATAGACTTCACCGAAACGATCGCTCTTCGGTGTTTTCGTGACATAGTTTACCGATCCACCGGGTTCCGCCGCTCCAAAGCTTGAGGAGCTGGCGCCCTTCAACACCTCAATGCGCTCGAAAGCATAGGGCTCTTCCCTGACCCCTGCAAAGGTCCTGCCGATCGCCAAGCCGTCGCGATACGTATACGGAGTAAAGCCGCGAATATCGAAGTAGTCATAACGGTCGTCCGAACCATAAAAGTCGGTCACCACCCCTGCCGTGTATTGTACGACTTGCTCGATTGTGTCGGCGGCGCGTTCCTCGATTTCTTTGGAGGTGATGACGGAAACCGAGGCAGGGGCTATCAGGATATCGGTCGGCATCTTGCCGGCGCCGGTCGTTTCGGTGGCGATGATCGACTTTGAATCTTCATCCGTATTGAGAACGCTTCCGCCGCCAGCGCCGTGCGCCACAATCGTCTCCAGCACCGTTGTGTCGCCTTCAGGGACTGCGTCCTGTGCAAACGAGAGAGCAGGCGTTAAAGCAAAAAATGCTGTGCAGCCCAACAGAAATGCATTTCGTGAACGAAGCGGTAATCTCGTTGGCCAGGGGCCGGTCTGATCGATGTCCATGTTCATGTTCCAATTGACGTAAGTGCTGAAAGCGGGCCTCAAACTCCTTTGAGGTCGCCGAACTGCATCGCGTCTGGCCGTCCGCTAAGCATGAAAGCTTCGCTCAACCGACCCCGGCTTGAAGTCGTTGTCCCACGAACCGCTATTAACTGGAGCTGTTTTGTCTAGTATTGTATGTTTCCCCGGTTTTGTACGATTCGCCGGAAATCTCCACGCACTTTCTGGATATCGGCTGCTTTGCCGTTGACGCCGTTTAATTAAGCTGAGAATGGGGGTCAACTTAAACGTTGAATGGAGTGTGGCGATGAGGCTGTTTCGTTTCGCCGTACTGGCAGTCATAGCCCTTCATTGGGCAGACCGGCACGGCACTGTGTTCGCTGCCGAGAGTACTTCGTATCCCATCACCATCAAGCATGCCTTCGGCAACACCATCATCGCAAAGAAGCCGGAGCGTGTTGCAACTGTCGCCTGGGCGAACCATGAAGTGCCGCTGGCTCTTGGCATCGTTCCGGTTGGAATGGCGCGCGCCAACTTCGGCGACGACGACGATGACGGCATTCTGCCGTGGGTCGACGCACGGCTCGGTGAACTCAAGGCTGAAAAGCCGATGCTTTTCGACGAGGGCGATGGTATCGATTTCGAGGCGGTCGCCGCCACGCGACCGGACGTCATCCTTGCGGCCTATTCGGGCCTCAGCCAGGCCGACTATGACACGTTGAGTGATATTGCACCTGTCATCGCCTATCCGCAGGCTCCCTGGTCGACCGACTGGCGCGAGACGATCCGGTTGAACAGCGCCGGCCTCGGCATGGCCGCGGAAGGGGAAGGGCTTATAGCCAGCATCGAGGCTGAGATCGACCTTGCGCTTGATGGACATCCCGAACTCAAGGGCAAATCGGCGATGTTCATTACCCATCTCAGCTCATGGGACCTCAGCGTCGTCAATTTCTACACGACGAACGATACGCGCGTCAGGTTTTTCGGCGATCTCGGGCTTATGTCGCCGAAAAGCGTGGTGCAGGCGTCACAACCCGGAAGGTTCTCAGGTTCCGTCAGCGCCGAGCAGATCGATGCTTTCGACGATGTCGATATTCTCGTTACTTACGGAGACGGGATGCTTTTCGACGCTTTGAAAGCCAACGCGCTGATGATGCATATGCCCGCCGTCGCTCGAGAATCAATTGTCATGCTAGGCAACAACGCGGTCGGTAATGCCGCAAATCCCACGCCGCTGTCCATCAGATGGGTCCTGAAGGACTACGTGAAGCTGCTCAGCGAGGCAGCCAAGAAGTCGCAATGACCGCCGGGATTATCAAGACATCGGACGGGCGTTGGTCGCCCGTGTCCCGTTCCAACAGAATGCGAAGTCTTTGGCTTGCAGCGCTTTTCGCGCTCGTGATCGTCTTGCTTGCCGCCTCCGTTACGGTCGGCACGCGCAATGTCGGGTGGGACGATGTCGCCGCGGCAATGGGCGGTGCACAGAATAACATCGATCGCGCGTCGGTTGCTTTGCGCATTCCGCGGACCGTGTTGGCCCTGCTTGCCGGGGGCGCTCTCGGCTTGGCCGGAGCGATCATGCAAGGCGTGACACGCAATCCGCTTGCGGATCCCGGCATTCTCGGCGTCAACATGGGGGCATCTCTCGCGGTCGTCGTCGGCGTCGCCTGGTTCGGGATGTCGTCGTTATATGCGTACATCTGGGTGGCGATCCTGGGTGCCGGATGCGCCGCGATCTTCGTCTACGCCATAGGTTCGCTGGGCAGAGGCGGCGCGACCCCTCTGAAAATGGCGCTCGCAGGGGCGGCAACGTCGGTCGCATTTGCGTCCATGGTTATCGCCGTCGTGCTGCCGCGTGGCGATATTGCAGGCGGTATTCATTCCTGGCAGATCGGTGGTGTTGGCGGCGCGACTTACGAGCGGATCCTTCCCGTATTGCCGTTTCTGCTTGTAGGATTCGTGATCAGCCTGTTGTCGGCCAGAAAACTCAACTCTCTTGCACTCGGTGACGAGCTGGCGACCGGGCTCGGCGAAAGCGTCGCAACCGCGCGCGCCGTTGCTTCCCTCGGCGCCATCCTTCTCTGCGGTGCGACGACCGCCATATGCGGGCCGATCGGCTTTCTCGGGCTGGTCGTACCACATCTCTGCCGCCTCTTGGTTGGCGTGGACCATCGGTGGCTGCTGCCTTTTTCGACGCTCGCAGGCGCGTGTCTCCTGCTCGCGGCGGACGTTCTCGGGCGAATCGTCGCGCGCCCCGCAGAGATCGACGTAGGCATCGTCACCGCGATGATCGGTGCGCCATTCTTCATCTGGATCGTCCGGCGCCAGCGTGTGAGGGACCTGTGACAGCTCCCTCGTCCACTCTTGATGTCGTGATCGCACACCGACGCAAAAGAGCGCGCAGGCACCATGCCATTATCGCAACGTTGCTGACCCTTGTCGCAGTGACCTTCGGCGTCACCTTGTCGATTGGGCAATCCATCACGCCGCCGAGCGATGTTCTCCGTGTACTCCTCGGTGAACCGGTTCCGGGCGCATCCTTCACGGTGGGACAACTGAGATTGCCACGCGCCGTGCTGTCGATCCTGGCAGGCTTATGCTTTGGACTGGGCGGCGTGGCGTTTCAGGTCATGTTACGCAATCCGCTCGCCAGTCCCGATATCATCGGGATTACCTCCGGCGCTGGGGCGGCAGCCGTTTTCGCCATTGTAGTCCTGTCCATGACCGGTCCGATCGTTTCGGTTATCGCTGTTGTAGCGGGGCTTGGCGTGGCGCTGCTCGTCTATGCCCTTTCCTTCCGCAACGGGGTCGCCGGTACCAGGTTGATCCTTGTCGGTATTGGCGTTTCCGCGATGCTGCAGAGTGTTATCGCCTATATCCTTCAATCGGCGCCCGCCTGGAATTTGCAGGAAGCGATGCGTTGGCTTACTGGCAGCGTCAACGGCGCTCAGCTTGGCCAGGCGCTGCCGCTTCTGCTTGCCCTCATCTTCTTCGGCGGGCTACTGCTCGTTCGCGGTCGCGATCTCGAGACACTACGGCTGGGCGACGATACGGCGGCCGCTCTTGGAACGGGAGTCTCGAATACAAGGATGCTGGTGATTGTAGCGGCGGTCGGACTGATCGCATCGGCGACCGCGGCAACGGGACCGATCGCCTTCGTCGCTTTCCTGTCGGGACCGATCGCCGGCCGGATCGTACGAAACGATGGCTCGGTGCTGATCCCGTCTGCACTGACGGGCGCCGTTCTCGTGCTTGCCGCCGATTACGTCGGGCAGCACCTTCTGCCGAGCCGCTACCCTGTAGGCGTCGTAACCGGGGCGCTTGGCGCACCCTACCTGTTATACCTCATCGTTCGTACCAATCGGATCGGAGGGTCGTGATGACCGACCATCTGCTCGTCGCCAGCGGATTGACGGCCGGCTACGACAAAACCGAAATCCTGCATGCGCTTGACCTCACCATCCCGCCGCGCAAAATCACGGTGATCGTCGGCGCCAATGCCTGTGGCAAGTCCACGTTTCTCCGCACGCTCTCGCGGTTAATCGCGCCCAGCAAGGGGCAAGTTCTTCTCGACGGCAAATCCATCCACCGGACACCCTCGCGAGATCTCGCCCGCACGCTGGGTCTGTTGCCCCAATCGCCGATCGCGCCGGAAGGCATCACAGTGGTCGATCTAGTCAGCAGGGGACGGCATCCGCATCAAAGCCTGTTTTCCCGCTGGACGCGACGGGACGACGAGGCGGTCGACAGTGCGCTTAGGGCGACAAAGACATTCGACCTTGCCGATCGGCCGATCGACGAGCTCTCCGGGGGCCAGCGGCAGCGGGTCTGGATCGCCATGGCACTCGCCCAGCAGACCGACATCCTGATGCTCGACGAGCCGACGACCTTTCTCGACATCAACCATCAGATCGAGGTGCTCGATCTCCTGACCGATCTCAACAGCGCGCGTCGAACTACGGTCGTCATGGTGCTGCACGATCTCAACCTTGCTGCCCGCTACGCCGACCATCTCGTGGCGATTGCCGGTGGGCGCGTGCACATTTCGGGCACTCCGGAAGAGGTGCTCACCGAAAAGACCGTGCGGCATGTTTTCGGCCTTGATAGTCGCGTCATCAGCGATCCCACGTCGGGTCGGCCAATCATGCTGCCGATCGGGCGACACCGGATGGCCGTCATCGACGACATGGGCGAAGCACCACAAAAGGAGAGGAGCGCATGAACGCAGTTCATTCATTCAAGCTGTCCGGCGTAGCGGTCCCCGGTAGTGCCGCTGACATGCTCGACGAGATCTGCGAGCATTTTGTCGAACATGCCGAGGTCGAACGGAGAGACGACCTGGCGGTGCTGCAGAGCGAGCTAGGTGTCGCGCGCATCAGCATCGAAAACGGGCGCTTGTTGATCGAGCTCGACTGCCCGACGCGTGAAAAGCTGCACATGAGCCGCACGATCCTGGCGGAACATCTTTTCTATTTTGCCGAAGGCCAGCCTTTCGAATTGATCTGGTCGGAACCGACGTCCTTGTCGGTGCTCCCGAACCTTCATGAGGTGACAGTCGTCTCGGCGCACGACGTCACTCCGCACATGCGTCGCGTGATCTTTTCCTGCGCCGATGTAACGCCCTTTGTGGGCAGCGACATGCATGTCCGACTGCTGGTGCCGCCGAAGGGCAAGCCGCCGGTCTGGCCCGGCTACCGGGAAGACGGCCGCATCGCCTGGCCGGAAGGCGAGAACGAGCTTCTGGTTCGTGTCTATACCATCCGCGCCGTCGATTTGGATCGGAGCGAGTTGTCGATCGATTTCTTGCAGCATCCCGCTCCTGGCGTACCGACTCCGGGTGCAGACTTTGCGCGCGATGCGCAGCATGGAGACGTGGCCGCCCTGCTAGGGCCAGGCGCAGGCGGTCTGCCAGCGGAGCGATCCATTTTACTAATCGGCGACGAGAGCGCTCTACCAGCCATAGCACGGATCGCGGCCGAAGCTTCGGCTGAAACGCATATACGTGCCATCATCGAGGTTGAGGACAAGGCGGAAGAGCAACCGCTTCTGACTGATGGCGTGCTCGACGTGCGTTGGTTGCACAGGGGGAGCTACCCGGGAGATGCTGCCGATATTCTCGTGTCCGAGGCGAAAGCAGCGATATCGGCCGTCGATGACGAGACGTTTGTTTGGGTTGCGTGCGAAAGAAGAGACATACGAGCTATCAGGACCTTCCTCAAAGCTCGGCAACATGATCGCAGGAAGATGTATGTCGCTTGGTACTGGGAAAGAGACGCGAAAATCGCATGATGTATGACCCGAAAGGCGAACACCTGCGGCGTCGAGATTCCCAGCCACTTCGTCACTCATCTCGCTATCTCGACTTGTCCGATTGTATGATAGTCGACGGAACGACGGGCTCCAGCTTAGCCTTGCTTGGCTCAGTTCAAGAGGCTGAGTGAGCCAAATGGGATCACAGCATTTCAAAGAGTTATGGCGATCACTTTGTCGGTTTGGCGCAAGATTTTGGCTCATGATTCGTGGATAAGCTTCTGTTTGCGCCAAACTAAGGGAGTCTGTTGCGTGTACCACTAGCTCAGGACTCATTGATCAAAGCTGAACGCATGGCCTTGGCAGTGGAGGCGGCCGTTCGATATGATGGGCGTATCAATGGTATTAGAAGCCGATAAGTGCTCGTCTTCGGACGGGCCTTTGCCGCTGGAGTAAACATTGCCTGAGAATGACTATGATGCGTTTGCAGCGGCCTATGACGCTGACAACGAGAACAATGCCTGGAATGCCTATTACGAACGACCAGCCATTCTTTCGTTGGTTGGAGATGTCACTGGGCTTCGAGTGCTTGATGCGGGGTGCGGCGGCGGAGCCCATGCTGCGGCGCTCCTCGACCGAGGGGCAATCCTAACCGGTATCGACTCAAGTGCGGGATTGCTCGAGATCGCACAACGTCGCCTTGAAGGTCGGGCGCGATTGTTGGTGGCGGACCTGAACGAACCAATGCCCTTCCACGATGGTTCCTTCGATTTGATCCTTGCCTCCCTTGTCATGCACTATCTGCCAGACTGGGCACGTCCCCTTTCGGAATTCGCCCGTCTGTTGCCCCAAGGCGGCCGCTTGGTTTTCTCCACGCACCACCCTTTTATGGATCACCAGTTGGCGGGTCACGAGAACTATTTCGAGACCTATAGCTTCAGCGAAACGTGGCAGCGTGGCCGGAAGGCCATGACAATGCGCTTCTGGCATCGTCCACTTCACGCCATGGTTGATGCATTGAAGGCAGCAGGGTTCCAGATCGAGTCACTGAACGAACCTCAACCCGATCCTGAGGCCCGCTCACGCTTCCCACAGGCCTATCAGAACCTGACGACCAAGCCGCGATTTCTCTTCTTTTCGGCGGTGAAAGCGTGAGGGCGGCTCTTGTGGGTCAAAGCCAAAAGATCATGGTCGCCGCGATGCAGATTGCCGAGAAGAAGGTGTGTGCGCATCGGTCGTACCGCGTTGCGATCCGGCGCCAATCCTTAAGTTTCGCGAACGTGTTCTCGACCTTATGACGCTGGCGATAGAGCGTTCTATCATAGGGGGAGTTTTCCGGTTGTTGATCGGTGGAATGCAGGGCTCGATGTCCTTGTCGGCAAGAGCCTCCCGGAACCAGTTGCTGTCGTAATCCCGGTCGGCGATGAGGCAGGTGGCAGATGGAAGGGCCTTGAGGATGAGCCGAGCGCCCTTGTGATCGCTCATCTGCCCCTCGGACAAGAGCAGGGTGATCGGCTTGCCGGCACCATCGCAGACAGCGTGGAGCTTGGAGTTCAGTCCGCCCTTGGTTCGCCCCGATACGGCGTGGAACATCCCCTTTTTGAGCAGGCTCGCAGCCGTGCGATGTGCTTTCAGGCTTTCAAGTGTGTGGTGTCGATCATAAGATCATAATGCGCTCGGGCTTTTGCCCCTCCGCGGCTAGTGCTGCGAAGATACGGTCGAATACACCAAGCCGGCTCCAGCGGATAAAGCGATTGTAGAGTGTCTTGTGCGGGCCGTAATCGTTCCGCGCATCTTTCCATTGCAGGCCATGCTTGATGACATAAACTATGCCGCTGATCACCCGCTGGTCATCAACGCGAGGAATGCCACGCGCCAACGGGAAATACTGCTCGATCGGTGCCATCTGGCGGTCGCTCAACAGAAACAAATCGTTCACCATGGTTTCCTTTCGGAAACCCTGAATCATACCTCAGGCCGAATTATTAGGTCCTGAGCCTAGCTCGTAGGAGTGTTTGAAATCAGTATTTCCTGGATCGGTGCCCTGAATGCCTGCCTTTAAGGCTTGGCTGCCGAGAAGCGTGGCGGCGGAGAAGTTTCGAAGTTTCCCGAATTGTTCTTTATACTTGGGTAGTCCGTACATTGCGCGGGGTGAAAGACGCGACTCATCGGCTATTCTCTGTACCAGAGAAGGCCGACCACGATGAAGGCCGCAAGAAATGCGGTTGCCAGCAATGCGAGCGTGACATGTGACGGTCTGATGCTAGCGAACTCCTTTAGGGACGTTTTCAAGCCGACGGCTCCCAGCGCAGTTAGAAGTAACCAACGCGAAAGATCGTTGGCGACGTCGCCCGCTGCCGCCGGCAGAAATCCCATCGATTTGAGGGCCGCGAGGAATGCAAATCCCAGGACGAAACCGGGTATCACCTGGCCCAATTTTTGTGGCTTCTGACCGGCGCCTGCTCCCAACACTGTGACCATGATCGATACGGCAATTATCGTTGGCGCAAGCAGGCTTACGCGAACAATCTTGACGAGTGTCGCAATCTGACCAGTCTCCTCCGACATTGCGAAGCCGGCACCTACGACCTGAGCAACATCGTGGATCGTTCCACCGATGAACACGCCGGACTCTTTAGCGTCGAATTGCAGATGGGACGCGAGCACCGGATAGAGCACCATCGCTGATGTCGACAGGAGTGTTATTGCCACAATCGTCAAGGCGAGATCCCGGTCGCTGTTCTGTCGCGGAGGAAGAACGGCATTTAAAGCTACAGCCGCTGAAGCTCCGCAGATGGCGACGGCTCCTCCCGTTAGCAGTGACAGTCGCCAATCCATGCCGGCGAACTTGCCGACAATAATGGCGAACAAGATTGTGCAAGCAAGCGCGGTAGTCACCAGGCAGAGCAGGCTAACGCTCAGGTCGCTCAATACCTCCAACGACACCCGTGCACCCAACAGTGCCACGCCGAAACGAAGCACAGCGCGGCTGGCAAAATGGATGCCTGGAACGGTCCTGGCACCGCTTTCCGACAAAAAGTTGAGAGACATGCCCAACAGAAGCGCCATCAAGGTCGCCGGAGCCCCATAGTGCTCGGAAAGAAATTGAGCCGAGATTGCGATCAACACTGCCACGGCAAGGCCGGGAAAATACGATACTACGCGTGTCCTTAAGTTCTGGGTTGGGCGAGGGATATCGCTCGTGGCGACTTGTTCAGTTCGATCGCTCACGGCTCAACCCTTAGCTCGGGCACTGACGGTGTCGTTCTCGTTGAAGGCCGGGAGTCTGAAATTGTGGCAGTCAGGCTCGACGCTGAACATTATTTTCTCCCGAGACGTGTGGGTCGGAACTCGAAGCGACCCCGAGATGACAACATTTCTTTGATGTGATAAACGCGCTCAAAAGCAGATATTAATCGCCATTTGCGATCGAAGATGAATCTGGACCTGATCGACACTTTCCTTGACCTACTCGAGACCGGCAACTTCAATCGAACTGCCGAGCGGCTGGAAACGACGCAGTCCACCGTCAGCGGTCGCGTCAAGGCGCTCGAACAGGCTGTCGGGGCGAAGCTTTTTCAGCGCGGGCGGGCCGGAGCGATCCCGACGCCGTCCGGGCTTCGATTTGAGCAGCATGCGCGGTCTCTGAAGGCTGGCTGGGCCCATGCCCGCCGGGATATTGGCGGACTGGAGCGCTACGAAGGCTCACTACGGGTCTCCGGACAGTTCAGCTTGTTGCGCACGCTCTTCCTGGACTGGATCGGCGAACTGCACGCAACCAACAAGCGCGTCGCGCTGCACCTCGAGGCGGATTATTCGACGCAGATCATCTCTGATCTGGCCAATGGCGCAATCGACATTGGAGTCGTGTTCGCTCCGAAATTCCTTCCTGACCTCAGCATCGAGGAGATTGGTGCCCAGAGGCTGGTGATGGTATCCACCGAATTCGCGAACGTGGGCAATGTCACCGCTGACCGGTATATTCGCGCATCCTACACGGCTTACATTGAGCGTGCTCACGCCGAGCTCCTGCCCCATCTCGCCCATCCGGCTCTGACCGTGGGCTATGAGGAATTGGCCGTTGGTATTATGAAACGTTTCGGAGGCACAACCTACCTTCCGGAGCATGCACTCGATTATCTCGCAAGTTCCGGTGTTTCGGCCAAAGTCGTTGAGGACGCTCCCGACATCCACCAGCCGGTTTATGTGGCGACGCAGAGGCGTCGCAAACACGATCCGTTAGTGCACCGTGCAATTCTTGCGCTGAAAAGCGTTGCAGATCGCCATTTCAAGATTTCGAAGGTGAAGGATGCCTGAGGGCCGGCCTCGGACCTTCAATCGATCCCGCAGGCGTCCGTTCTCATGCGTCGATGGATACGGAGCCCATTGGGCGGCTGCAGCAGGCCAGGACAAATCCCTCTGACCTCTCGCACGCCGGCAGTCCGCCAAGATCCTGCATGTCCACCATTCCCTGTGTCAATTTCACCTTGCAGCTTCCACAAACTCCCTGGTGACAGGAACTCTCAATCCAGATGCCAGAGTTCAGTGCTGCTTCCAAGATTGTTTCCCCTGGCGCGCAGGTTCCGTGTTTGCCAGAGAGTGAGAAGTATACCTCGCCACCTAACTTGTCCGGTTCTTCGATCGGAATCCTCTCGCCGAAGCTCTCCTCGTATACTGCCCGGATCGGCACCTCTGCCGCCATGGCGCGAGCGGCTTTCATAAAGCCCTCCGGTCCGCACATGAAAATCTCGCGTTGCGGAAGGTCCGGAACAAGCGACTGCATTAAAGAGGCACTTATCGTTCCCATCCTCCCACGGAAGCAAGTTTCTTCGCCGGTTTCGCCCACCACCATATGAACCTTGATGTTGGAAAAACGCCTGGCGATGAATTCGAGCTGATCTCGAAAAATAATGTCTTTCGGGGTCCGTGCGAAGTGGACGAACTCGACGTCGACCTGATCAGCGACGTCGGTGATGTATTGCAGCATCGACATTACCGGTGTCACGCCCGAGCCGCCGGAGAGTAAAAGCGGCTTCCGGGAGGGAATGTCAAAATAGTTGAAGCGGCCGGCGATGTCGGCAATTTCGACGGACATACGGGGGCGCATGTGGTCGTTCAGCCAGTTAGACACCAGCCCGCCAGGCACGCGCTTGACGGTAATCTGGACGTTGTGAGGACGGGTGGGCGTTGAACAGATGGAATAGGCGCGGGGGCAGAGCTTACCTTCGATCTCGAATTTGAAGCTGATATATTGCCCGGGTTTGAAATCGAAGCTCCTGCTCTGGCTGTCTTCAAACACGAACGTTTTGCTATCATGCGTCTCGTCGATCACGGCTTTGCATACCAATGTTGCCGGACCTCCGCGGTAGCATGGTTGCTGGTTGGCTGCGGAAAGGGAGAAGGGAAAGCTTGCTTCCATAAGCATAAAGGGCACCTCTGACTCTGTGCCACAGTTATATCAAGCTCCGCAAAGTGGATTGAGCGGGGCAAAACCCTCTTTTCAATCGTAAAATGCGATCATTAGGGGGTTAATTGCGCCACAGGCCGGGCAAACGTGCCCCAGGCACTGACCGCGTCGACATCATAATGAAATACGACTGCCCGGAAAGAAGCGCCAGGTCGTCGGAACGCTCCCCCCGTGAGCTGTCGTGAGCTCTCACGGGATTTTTGCAGCGTCTTGCCCACGAAAGGCCAACAGAGAGAGCCCAATCACGCGTCCCAGGAACGCTCACGTAGTTCGATCGCAGTTTACGATCAATAACCCCAGTTTGTCGCCGTTTATCGATTGAGCAATTTGTTGTCCTATGTCGCTGCGTCATTCACGCGCATCGAGTTTCGACCCACTTGGGGAGGGAGAATATCTTGTTCATCGTCGATAGCGATTGCCATAACTACTGGTGCAGCGCGACCGTCCTGGAGCCGTACATGGACGGCTTCTTCAAGGACATGTTCGTTCGCGGCGAAAAGACTGGGCCACGCGGCGCATTTCCGCACGGCCATCGTCCCTGGTTTCATCCAGAAGGATTTTCGCGGTATGACGTCAACCCGGTCGAGGAAGACGACAATTACGCGATCATGAAGGAAAAGCACCTCGATAAGTACAATATCGATGTGGCGATTCTAACCGGCGACGAGCCGATCGAAGCGTCTACCTTGGCAAACGCCCATTATGCCAATGCGCTCTGTAGGGCGTACAACGACTACATGATCGATTACTGGCTACCGAAGGACAGTCGGTTCTGGGGGTCGATCATTGTTGCCCCGCAGGACCCAAAACTGGCGGCCGAGGAAATCCGACGTCTCGGCTCGCATCCGCGAATTGTCCAGGTTCTGGTAAGCCATGGCGCCCAGCGGCCCTACGGCGACCCATTCTACCATCCCATTTACGAGGCTTGCGCCGAAATGGGGTTGCCGTTCGCCATGCACCTTGGTGGTCAGGGTGGTGTGAACTCGACGCCTATCGGAGCAGGACCGTCGACGTTCTTCTGGGAAACCCATGCGATACTTCCGCAGTCCGCAATGACGCATATGGCTTCCCTGATCGCCCAAGGCGTCTTTGAGAAATGGCCAAGCCTCAAAGTCGTGATCATCGAGTGCGGGGTGGCATGGGTGCCCTCGGTGCTATGGAGACTGGACGCCAACTACAAGGCACTGCGCAAGGAGACACCCTGGTTGAAGCGGTTGCCCTCGGAGTATTTCAAAACGAACATTCGCATGTCGACCCAACCACTCGAGCAGCCGGAAAATGTTCAGCATCTTTGGGCAACCCTGGAGGCGATGGACGGGGAAAACACACTGCTGTTCGCGTCCGACTATCCGCATTGGGATTATGACGATGTCACGAAGCTGCACATTCCCCCTGCCTGGCGCGAGAAGGTACTCGGCCTGAACGCGCTCGACGTTTACCGGCGAATTCCCCGGCCGGCCGCGATCGCAGCAGAGTAAGGGGGCGGGCAATGGCTTCAAAACAGTTTGCATGCAAGGCTTCGGAGGTTCCTGCCGATGCTGCCAAGATCATCAAACTCGGCAATTTGTCGCTTGGTATCTTCAAGGTTGGGGACGGATATCACGCGCTTCTGAACGTGTGCCCCCACAAGGGAGCAGCGCTTTGCCAAGGACCCGTATGCGGGACCACGAAACAGACGGACAAGGCGGAGTTTGTTTATGAGCGGGCAGGTGAGTTGGTCCGTTGTGCTTGGCACGGATGGGAATTCGATATCCGGACGGGCGAGTTCCTGGTCGATCCCCGTGTGAAAGCCCGCACATTCCCGGTTTCCGTCGAAAGCGAAGACATCTTCGTTCACGTTTAGCGAAAAAGAGGCGTCGCCTATGCAAAGTTACGAAATTCGCAAAATGGCGACGCCGCTCTGTCAGCCGGCCGCTTCACATTTTATCGACGGCACCTTTATGGAGGATCGCACCGGTCCTGAGATCCTCTCCGTCAATCCGGTGGATGGTGAGATCATCGCCAAGTTGCACGGGGCGACTTCCTGCATCATCGAGAAGGCAATTGCCTCGGCGGAACGGGCGCAGAAAGAATGGGCTCGGAAAGGGCCGGCGGAGCGGGGTCGCGTCCTCAGTCGCGCCGCTGACATCATGCGGGCGCGAAACATGGAACTGTCGGTTCTCGAAACGCGCGATACAGGCAAGCCAATTTCTGAAACACTGGTGGCGGACGCCGCCAGCGGTGCCGATTGCCTCGAGTATTTTGGCGCAATCGCGGCGACACTTTCGGGAGACAGCATCCAGTTCGGAGAAGATTGGGTCTACACACGGCGGGAGCCGCTTGGGGTCTGTCTCGGAATAGGGGCCTGGAACTACCCCATCCAGATTGCGGCCTGGAAGGCAGCCCCCGCGCTTGCGTGCGGGAATGCCATGATATTCAAACCATCTGAAGTGACTCCATTGTCAGCGCTCAAACTCGCGGAAATTCTGACTGAAGCGGGGCTGCCCCCTGGCGCTTTCAATGTTGTGCAAGGTGCCGGTGATGTTGGAGCTGAGCTCGCCACCCATCCGGCGATCGCCAAAGTCTCTCTCACAGGATCGGTCAAGACGGGCGCGCGGGTCGCCTCGGCCGCCACGGCCGGCATTCGGCCAGTAACGATGGAGCTTGGTGGAAAGTCTGCGCTGATCGTCTTCGACGATGCAGATGTTGAGGCAGCTGTCAGCGGCGCAATTCTCGGGAATTTTTATTCGGCCGGCCAGATCTGTTCCAACGGTACGCGCGTTTTCCTGCAGCGCGGAATAAGGGAAGCGTTCCTTGCGCGCTTGCTGGCCCGGGTCGCGGCTTTGAAGATTGGTGATCCGATGGACGAGGAGACCGACATCGGGCCGCTAGTCAGCGCCGCCCATCGCAACCGGGTTGCCACATACGTCGCCCGCGCCGAGGTTGAGGGAGCATACCAGATGACGCCTCCGCGCAAGCTTCCACCAGGGGATGCCTGGCACGAGCCCGTAGTCTTCACGAATGTTACGGATTGGATGACGCTTGCTCGGGAAGAAGTGTTCGGTCCGGTCATGGCCGTCCTGGACTTCGATGACGAGCAAGATGTCGTCGCAAGAGCCAATGCAACGGACTTCGGATTGGCGGCAGGCATATTCACGAGAGACCTCGTTCGTGCCCATAGGTTGGCGGCTGAGCTCGAAGCCGGAACCGTGTGGATCAACGCTTACAACTTGACGCCAGCTGGCATGGCGTTCGGCGGAATCAAGAGATCAGGCATCGGGCGCGAAAACGGGCGTGTCGCGATCGACCACTATACCCAGCTCAAGTCTGTGTTCGTCAGCATGCAGACATAACACGAGAATTGACACGGTCGACGGCCCAGAACCTCAGCCAATCGGCCGTTTTCTCATACGCGAATAGGGGCCCGGCGTTCGAGCAGTCTCCCGAGGGGGAGGAAGGATTCGTCAGGGTCCTGTTACGGCCACAGCGGCAGCGGCCACGCTGTGAGGCCGAACGAGGAGAGGCCGCAGTTCAAGGGGAACCAGAATGTTTGGGAAATTGCTCGCACCTGCCTGTTTTGCAGTTGGCCTTGCCAGCCTGACACAGGGTGCTTTCGCGGAGGAATGTGGCGACGTCGTTATCGCCAATATGAATTGGCAGTCAATCGATGTCCTGGCGAATATCGACAAGATCATTCTTGAAAACGGATATGGGTGTTCGGCGGAAATCACCATCGGTGACACCGTTTCGATCATGACGTCGATGATTGAAAAGGGAGAGCCGGACATAGCACCGGAAGCGTGGCTCAATGCTTTGCCTGAGATTGTCTCGAGAGGCATCGCCGAAGGGAAGCTGATATCGGCTGGCAACGCCCTGAGCGATGGCGGAATCCAGGGCTGGTATATCCCAAAGTACATTGCCGACGCTCACCCGGAGATCAAGACGGTTTCCGATGCGCTGAAGCACCCGGAACTCTTCCCGGCTCCAGAGGACAGTTCCAAGGGCGCAGTCGTCAACGGTCCATCAGGTTGGGGCGCATCGACTACAACCAGCCAGCTTTACAAGGCTTACGACGGGGACGCCAAAGGCTTTGTGCTGGTTGACCCAGGCTCGGCGGCGGGTCTGGACGGTTCAATCGCCAAGAACTACGAACGGAAGATCGGCTGGTTCGGCTACTACTGGTCACCCACTTCGTTGCTCGGCAAATACCCAATGGTCAAGCTTGATTTTGACGCGCCACACAACGCAGCGGAATGGAAGCGTTGCAACACGGTGGTCGATTGCGAAGATCCAAAGGTAAACGATTGGCCGACCGATAAGGTGGAGACACTCGTCACTCACGAGTTCAAAGAGCGTGCCGGTGCGGCGATGGATTACCTGAAGACGCGGCGCTGGGATAACGCAACGCTGAACAGCCTGTTAGCCTGGATGACCGACAACCAGGCGACGGGCGAAGATGCTGCAAGATACTTCCTGGAGAAGAACCCCGAGATTTGGACAAAGTGGCTTTCTCCCGAGATCGCGGAGAAGGTGAGATCGTCGCTCTGACTTGTAAAACCACGATCCGCCGGCGGTTGTCGGCGGATTACCCTTTTTGTCAGTCTCTAAACCCGCCGACCGCCACGACACCAAGCTGCAGCTTTACGACGATGAGGCGAGCTTTTGGTGATCTCGGCGCTCCGCCGAGATCATTTCACTTCCGACATTTCCCTTAACGGCGTAACCTCTTTCGAATGTCACTCCGACAGGAATGAATTGATTAGTTCGGCCGCCTTTTCGGGCCGCTCCCAAAACATATTGTGACCAGCGCCCGGGAAGGTTTCCAAGCGAGCTTTAGGAAACGCCGCCTTTAGCTTCGCTTGCTGCGGCGCGTTCATCAACTGGTCTTGATCCCCCCAGAAAATCATGACCGGCGCTTTGATCAAAGACGATATCTTCCCGAGATCACCTGTCGTCGTACCCCACAGGACACCCTTCCAAACGTGGATGGGCACGGCAGCGCTCTCTTCACGCTCAGGCTTGATGAACCTCTCGTCAACCGGGTTCGGGTTCCAATACCAGTCCGTCATAAACTTGCCGTTTGGATCGATAGGCGGCTGGAGCGGCTTGATATTATCCCAAAGCCAAGTGCCAGGTCCGCCGCCCGTGTTGAGTGTCGAAGAGATCAAAACGACCTTTCTGACCTTCTCAGGGTGCTGCGCCGCCAGCATCTGAACGGCCAGCGATCCCAGCGAATGCCCGACCACGTCGGCCTGCTCAATCTTCATCGCCTCCAAAAAAAGGAACGCGTCGTTTGCGAAATCGAGATACGTGTAGCAGCACTCCGGGGCGCTCGATTTCCCATGGCCGCGAAGGTCGATGGCGTAAATATGATGGTTCTTCAGGTGCGGGGCGACCAATGACCAGCTTCGCGAATTATCAGTATAGCCGTGAATGAGCAGTAGGGGCGTCCCTTCGACGTTGCCCATTTCGGAGTATGCCAGCTTGATGCCGTTTGGCAGGTCTACGGTCTTCTTGGCCGCCGCCCATTCCGTCTGCGTCGGAACGGGAATTTCCGTCGCGAATCCAGGCCCGGCCGCGAACAGCAAGCCGACTGCCAATGCCAATTTTAGGATGGTGGTTGTCATCGTTCTCCCTCATATTCTTACCCATTGGTCTGCATATTGACCAATTGGTCAACACTTGAACTCGGCGCTCGATTTGTCAATAACGATTCAGGAGCATGTGATGGCACTTACAAAAATCAGCGATATCCGGAGGCGGGAACTGCGGCGTGCCGCCGTGGAAGTCATGAAGCGTGAGGGCGCCGCCGGGACGACGTTGGAAAAAGTGGCTCAAGAAGCCGGAGCCTCGAAAGGTATTGTCCTCCACTATTTCCGAAACAAGCAGGAGCTGTTCGAAGAGGCGATGCGCGAGGCCAATGCGGGCCTGAGGGATGACGTCGTGAGACGGCTAAAGAAGGCCCGCTCGCCTATCGAACGCATCTGGGCAATCGTCGAAGCAAACCTTGGTGAAGACGTTTTCAAACCACCCCACGGGCACGCTTGGCTGTCGCTATGCGCTGAGGCTCCGCGAGAGCCGCAGCTGGCAAGATTGCAGAGTATTTTCCATGCGCGGATGCATTCGAACCTGATGTCGGGGTTTCGTTCATTGGTTCCACACTCGCAAGCCGAGCGACTATCCTTGTCAATGTCTGCTCTCATCGATGGCCTCTGGGTCCGGCTGGGCATCGGCGATCGGACTATGACATCGTCAACAGCTACTTCACTCGCCCGCGACCTCTTGACCAACGCTCTCCCGACTATTGCTATTCCGGACGTGACCAAGTGCGAGCAATGAAAATACCCCCGCTGAGAGGTTTCAGCAATCCGAGCATAACCGCCGCTCCGATATGCTGCCAATGAGCATCATCGCGGCTGTTGCTCCGATCGACCGAGAAGCGGATTGTGCTGCTGTCAACGGTGTCGAGCGCGCTGACCTCATCAAGTTCCAGGTGACAATTGATGCGAAGTAAAACGCTGACGATACTCGGCAGGGGTCAGCCCAATGATACGGGTGAAGATTTTCCGAAAGGAGCTCGGATCACTGTAGTGTACTTTCCAGGCGATGGCATCGACAGGATCGCGCGTAAACTGGAGTAGGTCGCGTGCCTTATTGATACGCAAACGCTGGACATACTCGCCGGCCGTATGACCGGTTGCCTTTTGGAATCGCCGCATGAAGGTTCGCGGTTCCAACCGTGCATGCTCTGCCAGCACGGCAAGGCCCATGTCCTTCCCGCCGGTGGCCTGAAGCCAGTGTTGAACCTTCAAGATCGCGTCGTCACCGTGATTGAGACGGGGAGAGAAGGCGCTGTAGTAGCTTTGTTCCCTGCCGGGCGGGTCGACGAGGAAGGCTCTTGCTGTTTCGACCATGATCGTCGGGCCGAGAAAACGCTCGATCAGTATCAGGCTGAGGTCGATCCATGCCATCACGCCGCCGGCGGTCAGGATGTCGCCGTCATCGATGATCAGACGGTCCGTGTTTACATTGATGTCGGGAAAACGCGAGACAAGGTGCTCCTCATAGCTCCAGTGGGTGGTCACGGTGCGCCCCGCAAGGAGTCCTGTCTCTCCCAACAAAAAGGCGCCTTTGCAGATTGAGCACAGGCCCGCGCCCTTCGAATGTTCAGAGCGAAGCCAGTCTGCATAGTACCTCGCCTCCCTCTCCGGTAGCGGATCGCCGAGGCCCGGAGGAATGACAATAACAGTCGGACGGTCACCTAGCGATACGGGATCGGACGAGAAAACCCGTTCAGGCGTGCGTTTACCGGTTGCTCGCGTCCAATGACTTACGCGAAGAGGATGACTGACGCCGTGCCGCTGGCGAGCGATGCCTGCGGCGGCGGTCAGAAGATCAGTCATGCCCAATACAGCCGCGGCTTGAGCGCCGTCGTAACGGAGGATTCCGATCTCCAATGTATCTTCCATGCTGTCCATACCGCCCCTGTATTTGTCAATTATGCCACTCATATGGTCGATCGCGATCTGTTAAATCAAGACATAGTCTGGAAAGGATATCCTATGAGCAAGCGTGCGATCATCGTCGTTGACCTGCAGAACGACTACCTGGCAACAGGCAAATTTCCCTTGGTGGGCATTGACACAGCACTTGAAAACGCAGCACGCCTCGTCGACGCGGCTCGTCGGTCCGGCGATCTCGTCGTCAATATCCGCCACGAGAGCCCAGCCGGTGCACCATTCTTCGTGTCGGGCACGGAGGGAGCGGAGATAATTCCCAACATCGCTCCGCAGCATGGTGAAGCGGTTGTCACCAAACGATACCCCAATTCATTTCGCGAAACCGAGTTGGCCTCCCTGCTGTCTTCTGACGGTGTCGATGAAGTGACAGTCATTGGCGCGATGAGCCACATGTGCATCGATGCGACCGCCAGAGCAGCCTCCGATCTCGGCTACAAGACGACGGTCGTTGAAGACGCCTGCGCTACGCGCGACCTCGAGTTCCGAGGCGAGGTCGTGGCCGCCGCGAAAGTCCACGCTGCATATATGTCCGCCCTGGCCTTCGGGTACGGACAGGTGGTTTCGACCCGTGACTATCTGGCAAAGTGATCAATAGTCGACATCGGTTGAGGTATCCGCGGTCAGCTGATGCCATGCAGCTTGGGCCGCAGTAGACCGCGAAGCTCATTTGGTGTCATTTCGCACTCTGCCGGAGCCGACCTTTTGTGCTCGCCAGGGGAAACATCCGATATCGGCGAGAGACGTCGTCCGGTCTGGCTTGCCTATCGGGCGAGCCGGTGTCGTCTGGCTTCTCCAAATGCTCGGGCGAGCGGACTGCGACGCCGAGAGCTCGCTATAGCGAATTGCTTGTGTCCGTCGTTGCCTTCCGCAAGTGGTGCATACGGTGGGAAGCCGCTCGGCGCATCTCGCGACGCACCCAGGAGTTTTCCTCCAGTGGCTGCTGACAATAGAGCGTATCGACCGAAGCCCACACTCTCGCGGACATTCTCGTCAAGATCGCTGCCAGAGCTGATGTGGAGAGTAAGAAGCACCGCAATGTAAGAAAACAATGCGTTGATCATCTACTCGGTTTCGGCGTGTATATGTCCAGTGCCGATTGACGATTGACACAAGCTCCGGGTGTGCTGAGCGTCGACCCGCGGGCCTTCTCAGGCAGTGACCGGGATCTTTTCGCATGGGGCGCGCCCAGGCCGAGTCCCGTCGCCGATACGAATACCGACATTTGACGCGCCAAGGCGACGTAGGAGGTTCTTTGCCGCTTGGAGACAAATGGTGTGGGCGGCATCGGTCGCCTTGGAGCGAGCAATGCTGATCCCGCCGCTCGGCATTTAAAGCTTTTCGCGCGCGATCTTTTCGACGAAATAGCGCGGGATCTGGTCGCGTTCGCGTCGGCGGTAGAACTCCATGCAAAAGCTCACAAAGGCCTTGAATCGGCGGGAGACGTGCCGGCGCCGCGAATAGACAAGGTTGATTGCCATTTCGCGCGACCGCCATTCCGGAAGGACGGGCACCAGAAGCCCGCTCTGGCACTCCGTTTCGACAAAGAAGCCCGGAAGGTAGGCGATGCCCTGTCCGGCGACGGCAAAATATTTGAGGGTCCAGTAGTCGTTCGCTGTCAGCGCGGCAGTGAGCAGGATTTCCGTCTCCGGTCCGCCCGGCCGCGAAAGGTGCCAGGGTTGCAACCTCGTCGTGCTGCGAAAGATCAGGCCCCGGTGGCGCGCCAATTCGTCTTCGCTTGCCGGTTGGTCGTGTTGCGCCAGGTATTCGGGGCTGGCATAGAGGCCGTAGGAAGCCGTTGCCAGCCGGCGGCTGACATAATCGACGTCTGACGGCTCGCCCCAATGGAAGATACCATCCAGCGCCATGTCCGAAACGTCGGTGAACGGCTGGCGGGCGGAGAGGAACACGACGTCGAGGATGATCTGCGGATACTTCATCTGGAAGGCGTAAAGCAATTCGGAGGTGACGGTGGTGCCGAACTCGCCCGTCGAGCCGACCCGCAGCGTTCCCGCCACCTCCTTATGCATTTCGGCCATTGCGGTGACCGCATCGTCACAGCTCGCCCGGATCTTCCGAGCATGGCGCAGGAGTTCCGAGCCGGCATCGGTCAGGTGCAGCTGGTGGCCCTCGCGTACGAACAGCTCGACACCGAATTGGTCTTCCAGTTGGCGGATGCGATGGCTAAGGGTCGACTTCGGCAATCGATGAAGGCGCGACGCTGCCGAAATAGACCTTGCATCCGCTACCTTCACGAAACAATCGACTACTGAAAGGTCCATTGGTCGTTTCCCTTCGTACAACATGTTGGACGATACGTTCGATAATAGGGCTGGTTCGGCCAGTTGTTCAAACATAAACCAACTGGAATACTCCCTTCTGACAAGGGAGGTCTGAATGTCCGACGTTCGAGAATTCATCCGCGCCGCTTCGGGCGGGGAGACCAAGGCGACCGTGGCTGTTTGCGGCGGCCGGCTGGTCAATGTTGTTTCGGAAGAGATCTATCAGGCTGACGTCGCCATCTACCGCGATCGCATCATTGCGGTCGGTGATATCAGTGAATATATCGGGCCGCAGACGGAGATTATCGACGCGGCGGACAGATATCTCACTCCCGGCATGATCGACGGCCATCTTCACGTCGAATGCTCGAAACTGTCGCTGACGAGCTTTGCCAAGGCAGTTCTGCCGCTTGGCACGACCTCAATCGTCTCCGGCCTCGACCAGATCATCGTCGTTGGTGGTCCGGACGCCGCGCGTGAATTCCTCGACGAGGTCAGGCAGACGCCGCTCAAAGTGTTTTGGGGTGCGCCGTGCAAGACGCCCTACACCATGCCGCGCTCCACCGTAGGCCACTATTTCAGCCCGAAGGACCACCGCGATACGCATCATTGGCCGGAATGCGTCGGGATATGGGAGACCGTGCGCGAATTCATCCAGGAGGAGGACGAGGACGTCCTGCAGGCCATAGAGATCGGTCAGGCGAACCGCCTGCCTGTGCTCGGTTGCTGCCCTATGACCCGCGGCGCGCGCCTCAACGGATACATGCAGTCGGGCGTGCGTGCCGATCACGAGAGCTACACCCCTGAGGAAATGGTGGAGAAGCTGCGCGCAGGCATGCACGTCGTCGTGCGTGAATCCTCCATCTCTCACTTTTTGTCCGACAATCTGCGCATCGTCACGGAGATGGGGGTGAAGGCGCTGCGCCGCATCAGCTTCTGCACGGACGATGTGGTAGCCAGCGACATTCTTTCCCGCGGACATCTCGACAACATGGTCCGCATGGCGATGGCCATGGGCATTTCGCCGATGGCCGCCATCCAGATGGCGACGATCAATGGAGCGGAAGCACTGCGCATCGACCACAAGGTCGGTTCGATCTCTCCCGGGCGCACGGCCGACATCCTGATCGTTAACGACTTGCGTGACTTCCGCATCGAGGCGGTCGTGGCAAACGGTACCGTGGCGGCCCGCGACGGGCGTATTGTAGTGAAACTGGTCCCGCCGCAGCGCAGCGCCGGCCTGCTGCGGTCGGTCAAGACTACGCCAGTGACGGCCGCAGACATCGCCGTGCCCTTCACCGGCACGACGCCGTTCGCCGAGGTGCTCGCGATCGCGGTGACGCCGGAGAAGGTTTTCGTGCGCACCCGGCGGGACGTGAGGCTGCCGGTGGTCGACGGAAAGGTCCTCGCCGACGCGAGCCAAAACGTACAATACGTGACGGTCGTCGAGCGCTATGGCAAGACGCTGAACCGCCCCGTCGCCTTCGTGTCAGGCTTCAATCTGAAATCCGGCGCCATCGCCAGCTCCACGGCCCCGGACGACAACAACATCATTTGCATCGGTGCCGATCCCCAGGACATGGCGATCGCCATCAACCACCTCGTCGCCAACAATGGTGGTCAGGTCGTTGTCGATAAGGGCGAGGTCGTCGAATTCCTGCACTTGCCGATCGGCGGCATCGTGTCTGACATCGATCCCGCGGAGATGGCGGCGTTCGAATTGCGCCTGGACGAGGCGGCGCGCAGGCTCGGTTGCGATCTGCCCTGGCCGTTCATGTACATGTTCGTGCTGCAGATCACCGCCATCCCCGATTATGCCATGACCGATCTCGGGGTCGTCGATTGCGTCAATCTGCGGATCATTTCGCCGCTGGCCCCGGATGGGCCTGCCAAGGCGAACACGCTTGCGGCGGAGTAGGAGACCCGTCAAGCGACTCGATGATGTTCAAAATGGGGAGGAACACTATGAACTATCAGTCGAAAGTCGGGGGAGATCCCGCCAGCCCGGAGAAACCCGGGCTCGGCGGCGCCATCGACCGCCTATTTGAGGTCACCCGCAGCGGATCGACGATCCGCACGGAAATCATCGCCGCCCTGACGACTTTCCTGGCAGCGTCCTATGTCATCGTGGTTAATCCCGCGATCCTGCAGAATGCGGGCATCCCCTTTTCCGGAGGGGTCACGGCCACCGTCCTGGTCAGCTTCATCGGCAGCTGCGCAATGGGGCTCTATGCGCGCAGCCCCATTCTCGTCGCGCCTGGCATGGGAATCAACGCCCTCTTTGCCTACACGATGGTAATGGGGGCGAAAGTGCCGCTGGAAATCGCCCTCGGCTGCGTGTTCTGGGCCGGCGTGCTCTTCACTGTCCTCGCCATGCTCAACCTGCGAACGGCCGTCATCGAGGCGATTCCGAAGGATCTGCGCTACGGAATCGCTTGCGGGATCGGCCTGTTCATTGCGCTGATCGGCCTGGAGAACGCCAAGTTCATCGTCGCCAGCCCGGATACGATCGTCGCCCTGACCCAGTTCACGCCGGTCACGCTCACCTTCATCACCGGCTTCATCATCACGGCTGCGCTGGTCGTGCGCCGTATACCGGGCGCAATGATGGCCGGCATGATCATCACCACAGTGCTTGCGATACCGATCGGTCGCCTGTGGGGCGACGGCAGCGCCTTTGCGGGTGGGACGCCGGATGTCTACACGCTCGTCAACTGGAGCGGGCTGTTTGCTGCGCCCGATTTCAGCTTCGTCGGCAGGATCGACCTTCTCGGTGCCCTTCAGGTCGCCTATGCACCGTTCATCTTCGTCTTCCTCTTCACCAACTTCGTGGAGGCGCTGTCGACTTTCTTGGGGCTCGCGGAAGCGGCCAACCTGAAGGACGAGAGCGGGATGCCACGCAACATCAAGGAATCGATGCATGTAGATGCCGTCGCGGCGCTGATTTCCGCACCGCTCGGCACGAGCCCGGCAACGGTCTACTTGGAATCGGGCGCCGGCATCGCGCAGGGTGGGCGGACGGGCCTCGTCGCCTTCATTGCGGGGCTCCTATTCCTGCCGTTCCTGTTCCTCTCGCCGCTTCTTTCGCTGGTGCCGGCGATTGCCACGGCGCCCGTCCTCATCCTCACGGGCCTTTTCATGTCGGAGCCGATGGGGCAGATCAACTGGGCGGATATGGAAGACGCCATCCCGGCGTTTCTCGCAATCGTGCTCATTCCGCTGACGTTTTCGATAACTCTCGGCCTGTCGCTTGCCATCATCGCCTTCGTTTTGATGAAGCTTGCTCTCGGAAAGGTTTCCGAGATCAAGCCCGTCATGTGGTTCGTCGCCGTGCTTGCCGCGATGCTGGTGATGCAGGTTCAATGATCTCCTCCGGTGGTGTCGCGTAGCGGCGCCGCCGGTTCGTATCGGTGCTTGGATTAGGAAGGGTCGGCAGAAATGCTGCAGCCATGGTCTGAAATCGCGCCACGCCTCGTAGATGTCGCGATGGGGCGGAAGCAAGCGGATTTGGTCGTCCGCAACGGCAGGTGGGTGAACGTCTATTCCGGGGAAATCGTGCCGGGCGCCGATGTCGCGATCGTCGGGGGCCGCTTCGCTTATGTCGGTCGCGACGCCGGCCACACAATCGGGGAGGGGACCAAGATCGTCGATGCGGCCGGCCGCTACCTCGTCCCCGGTCTCTGCGACGGGCACATGCATGTCGAAAGCGGGCTGGTGACGGTGACCGAGTTCGCCCGCGCCGTCATTCCGCACGGCACGACGACCATGTTCGTGGACCCTCACGAGATCGCCAACGTGCTCGGCATGGCCGGCGTGAAGCTGATGAACGACGAGGCGCAGACCCTGCCCGTCAACATCTTCGTGCAGGTTCCGAGCTGCGTCCCCAGCGCACCCGGGCTGGAGAATGCTGGCGCGACGCTGAGCGCCGCGGACGTGCGCGAGGCCCTTGCCTGGCCCAACATTATCGGACTCGGCGAGATGATGAACTTCCCCGGGGTTGCTGCGAACGATTCCAAGATGGTTGCCGAAATCGCCGCAACGCGGGCCGCAGGCCTGACGGTCGGCGGTCACTATGCCTCGCCGGACCTGGGCCGAGCCTTCCATGCCTATGCCGCCGGCGGCCCGGCAGACGACCACGAGGGAACCACCGTCGACGACGCGATCGCGCGCGTTCGGCAGGGCATGCGGGCCATGCTTCGTCTCGGCTCGGCCTGGTTCGACGTGGCGGCACAGGTCAAGGCTATTACCGAACGGGGCATCGATCCACGCAATTTCGTGCTCTGCACGGATGACAGCCACTCTGGCACACTGGTCAGCGATGGCCACATGAACCGCGTGGTGCGCCACGCCATAGCTCAGGGCCTGAAGCCGATCACCGCGATCCAGATGGCGACACTCAACACCGCACAGCACTTTGGCCTGGAGAGGGATCTGGGCTCAATTGCCCCGGGACGCCGCGCCGATCTCATCGTGACCTCCGATCTGACCGCCTTGCCGATCGAGATGGTGTTCGTCCGCGGTCGGCTTTTGGCGGAGAACGGCGTGCTGGTTGCCGACATTCCCGCCTACGACTATCCGGCGAGCGCCAAAAACACGGTGAAGCTCGGCAAGAGGCTTGCCCCAACCGACTTCGACATTTCTGCGGCCGGATCGTCGGACGTCGAGGTGCGGGTGATCGGCGTCGTCGAAAACCAGGCCCCGACCAAAGCCTTGCAACGCCGGCTGCCGGTAGAATGCGGCGTAGTGCAGATGGATAGCGCCAGCGACGTCTGCCAGATCGCGCTGGTCGAGCGCCATCGGGCGACTGGCGGCGTGGTCAACGCCTTCGTCTCCGGCTTCGGTTACGACACCCATTGCGCCATGGCCTCAACGGTCGCCCATGACAGCCACCATATGATCGTCGTTGGCACGAATAAGGCTGACATGGCGCAGGCAGCGAACCGACTGCAGGAGGTGGGTGGCGGAATTGTGCTCATTGCCGGCGGGCGTGAACTCGCTCTCGTCGAACTGCCAGTCGCCGGGCTCATGTCGGACGAGCGCGCGGAAATCGTTGCGGAAAAGGCAAGTCGCCTCGTGGAAGCCATGCGCGCCTGCGGCTGCAAACTTAATAATGCCTATATGCAGCACTCTCTGCTGGCGTTGGTGGTGATTCCGGAACTGCGTATCTCCGACGTCGGCCTAATCGATGTTACGCGTTTCGAGAAGACCGAGGTGATCGTTCGTTAGTCGCTATCTCTCCCGTCGGCGTAGGGCGATCATTCTCCAGATCTCAACGACAGTAGCGGACCGATGCGGCCGATGAAGGTGTGCGTCGTGGGGAATGCCCTCCTTTGGGAGCGTATTGTTGCTCAATGCGATCAAGTCGGCTTCGGACAAGATGAGCGCGTGTCCCATGCCCTGAGTTGAGCCGCCTCCAGCGCATAAAATGAGACTACCTGAAAGGC
Organism: Ensifer sp. R1-3; assembly: GCF_056739175.1. Lineage (NCBI taxonomy): Bacteria > Pseudomonadati > Pseudomonadota > Alphaproteobacteria > Hyphomicrobiales > Rhizobiaceae > Ensifer > Ensifer sp. R1-3. The sequence continues at coordinate 789,634 of NZ_CP096517.1, read as the reverse complement.
GAAGCACTGTCACAGGCCCGGAGCGACGGCGAACATAATCCCATGTACATCCCGCCAGTAGGCCTCGCACACTTGCGGCGGAATATCGGCGCGCCACCAGCAAAACGCCGTCAACGCCAGTTCGGCAGCGTTCTCACGTTTGGCCGTGTCCATCACAGCAAGCGATTGGTTGGTCTCTATCACAGCCTCGGCACCCCCTTCGGCTCGATTTTCGGAGCTCTGAGAAAAACGAAGAAGGGCGCAAAATGTTGCGCAGTCATCAAACGCCATCCGCTGCGCCGGAAAGCAGACGTTGCTCGTCGTGTTCAGGGCGCTGCTGTTCCGAGGGTTGTGGCCAGTACGTCGGCCAGGTCGCGCCCGGCGCTGCCGTCCTCATCAAGGCGCGGATTATAGATGGTGATCTCGATGCCGACTGCCTTGCCACTCGCCAAGGCAACCCGAAGCGCGGCCCCTAGCTCGTCCCACGACAACCCGCCCGGCATGCGGAAATCCACAGCCGGCATGATGGCGTCGTCGAGGCAATCGGCGTCGAGATGGATGAAGAAGCCGTCCAGTTCCTCTCGCGTCAGGTGGTCAACCGCTTCGCGCGCGGCGGCCTCAATGCCCAATGCGCGCACGGCGGGAAGGTCAATCGCCTTGAGCTCGTTAGGGAGCGGCTGGCTTCCGTACTCCTCCTGATCCTTGTGATCGCGATATGCGAACGCGACAGCGTCTTCGGGACGGACCAGAGGACCGCGACCTTCAATGTCGGTCAGATGTGACGGGCCGTAGCCGGTAACGAGGGCAAGGTCCATGGAGGCGCCCTCACCATTAGGCTCCGCCTCGGGCTGGAAGAAATCGGCGTTGCCGTCGATGAAGAACAGGCCGTAGCGGCCGCGTCGGCGAAACGCGAGCATCGAGCCCAGCACGATCGTGCAATCGCCGCCCAGCACCACCGGAAATTCGCCCGCGGCAAGCACTGCTTCCACCGCGTCGGCGAGCTTGGGCGACCACGCCGCAATTGCCCTGGCATTCAGGATGCCAGTCTCGGGATCGGGCGTAGGCTCCTTCGCCGGCACCGCCAGCCGCTCGGCGTGGCGCGCCTGGATGCGCTCCGCAAGACCGAGATCCAGGAGTTGGTCGGGTAGGCGCTCCACTCCGGCGGTCGCCAGTCCCAACGTGGAAGGGGCTTCGAGAATTGCATAAGGATGGGTCGGCATAGGCGCCTCCGTTAGCGACTACTTTGCGGAGTAGGTCGCTGCCTCGATTTTGTAACCATCTGGACCGCGGACGAACGCCCCATAATAGTTGGCATCGTAGTTCGGCCGCAGCCTCACCGCGCCATCGTCGCTGCCATTATGCATCAGCGGGCGTTGACGCCCGGCTCTTTCCCAGCCCCATCGAGCGTGCGAGTTTCGAGCGCTGCAGGGCATAGTTGCGAGCGGTCATCGGGTATTCGGATGGAAGCTTCCATTTTTCACGATACTGGTCCGGCGTCATACCGTATTTTGTAGTCAAATGCCGCTTGAGAGATTTGAATTTCTTGCCGTCCTCCAAGCAGACGATGAAGTCGTCGGTCACCGACTTCTTGATCGGGACCGCGGGGCGTTGTTCCTCGACTGCTGGCGGGGTCTCCGCTGGTCCAGAAGTTTCGTTCAGGGAGCCGTAGGTTTGCTGGATGAGATAAGGGAGTTCGTCGGGGGCAATGACATTGCGGCTCAAATATGCCGAAACGATGCGGCTGGTGAGTTCAAGTCTCCGTTCGTTTGTGCGCGTTTCCGTCAAAGATCTTCTCCGCAGCCTGTTTCCAATGAAATCGAGCGATGCAGAGTGCAGATATTTCCGTCGGAACGAAGGCGCTATGACCCGCGAGTCGCTAAATATCTCTGCTTGTCATCCTTACGAGGGTCCCATGGCTGAAAACCACCCGCACTGGCTCCGGAAGGAGAATACGGATCAGACAAAGGCGAGCTTTCCTGAACTCTTTTTCGATCTCGTTTTTGTTTTTGCGCTGATTCAGCTCTCCGAGACCCTTTCGGATGATTTCAGTTTTGGCATAGCTGCCGAAGCAGTGCTCTTCATCTTCGCGCTTTGGTGGGTATGGATCCATACGACGTGGGTCATGGATCTTCTGGATACCGAGATCGAACCGGTCCGCCTGCTGCTCTTCACCCTGATGTTCTGCGGCATCGTAATGGCGATTGCGCTGCCCGAGGCCTTCAAAGGCATGGGCCTTGTCTTTGCCGTCGCCTATTCAGCAATGCAGGTCAGTCGGTCGCTGTTCGCACTCTATGCATTCCGAAGAGGCGACCCGGCCTCGTTCATGGCCTTTTTCCGGATCACCGCCTGGCTTACGATTTCGAGCACCTTCTGGATTACGGGAGGCCTGTCGGAACCGCATGTGCGCGTCGTCCTGTGGATCGTGGCGCTCGTTGTGGAATATACAGGTCCGACGGTCCGCTACTGGGTGCCACTTATCGGAGCGTCGCCGCGGGAAACCCTTGATATCGACGGGGAACACCTAGCTGAACGCAGCGCTCTTTTTGTCATCATCGCACTTGGCGAGACCATCCTGACAACTGGCAAACATACGTTCAGCAACCTCGAGACTGAGGGCACGCCATGGGTCCTCTGTTTTTCATTTCTCACCACGGTTCTCATGTGGTGGATCTATTTTCACGACGGGCAGGAACGGGCCGCTGACAAGGCAGAAGGCACGTCCAAACCGCAAACCACCGCGCAGTATCTCTTTACCTATGGCCACCTTCCGATCGTAGGGGGCATCATCTTCACGGCGGTCGGAGAAGATTTCAGCCTGGCGCACCCTTACGAACCGGGAACATACAATTTCGCGCTGGCTCAACTCGGCGGGCCGATCCTGTTCCTGGCAGGGACGATGTGGATGAAAAGGGTGTCATCGCGCGTCCTGCCCTATTCGCATGTCTTTGGCATCGGCCTGCTCACAGCTAGTTTCACGCTTGTGCCATTCGTCGCCAACTTCGTTATCCAGGCGCTCTCAGGTGCGATACTGCTCGTGGTCGCCGTCTGGGAGTATGTCGCGCTGAAGCACCTGCGGCGCAGCGCCGCTTGATTGCCACGGCTTTCGTTTCTGTTGCGCGCTAGAAGCCCCTTCGACGACATCCCCGTCTGCGAGTTCTGGGATCGTGGAAATCCCAGAGGGCTTCGCCCAAGGTTCAGGGCGCCGCTGCAACAAGGGCAGCTTTGTTGACTCCGTCTTCCGCTCGGCCGAAAACAGACTTCTGCTTCCAGAAGGAGATCATCTGATGGCTGAAGAGAATAGTACAGTCCTCAATGACAGGCTTGTCGTGGCGGACGCCACGGAAAGACACCGACGACAGAAGAGTATACTGCTGTCGAACCTTTCCCGCCGCATTAAAAGAAAATGTCTGGGTGAGTAGCAAAACCTCAATAGGACCGCAGTCCGGCTTGCTCAAGGTGGGGACACTATGAAAACACCGTGGAAATTCCTTGCCCAATTGGCGTCGCGGCGACCATCGGGGAAAGCGCAAGAGAGCTCGGCCGGGAATGACACCAAGTCCCAGTCTCTCGAGCATACGTCCGCACTTCCACCCAGTCCGACGCTCGCTGACAGCCCACTTGGTCGAAATGAGCACGTCTTGGTTGATCAAGGGCCAATCGCACCGATTGAGCCGGAAGGTCATAACGGCGTCGCACAGGCGTTAGAACCGCCAATCGATGCTGATGAAGCTCAAACAACCGCGCGTGACGAAGCCGACCAATTGGACGCCGAAGCGAATTCGCTGGTTCCGAAAAGCGCGGCAAGCACAAAGTCGCACCGCAAACCGCGGATCAAGCGTCGAGAACGTGGGAAGAGAGCCAACGCCCACGTGGCTGCCCAGAGCGCTGTCGTCCAAAAGCATCATCAAAGCCTGCAACAATCGTCTTCATGTGACTTGTTTTTCCATGAATTGGCGACACTCGACGAAGAAATCAAAATGCTGAGGACCCAACTCGCTCAAAAGCTTCATCTGCAGAACGTTCAGCTGAAGAAAATGCTCGAGCGATTCGAACTTTCGTGAACTCGGCGGCACTCCTATAAGCGCGGCTGAGTCATCTTCGTTTGGTGGGAAGCCCTCGCCGCCATTCAATTGAATCGGTCCGAAAGCCTGTTGAGCAGGCACCCATCAAATAGGGCGCAGTGCGTACTTTCGCCGACGCGTGCTGCGCCTCAGGACAGCCCAGCGACAATACTCAAGCCCAGGTCGTCGCGAACCCCTGATTGATATGCATTTATCAGTTTTGCGGCGAGCGCTTCAGCTTCTTCTGACTTGCGTGGCAAAGCTCGCCTTTGCAGTTCGTGCAGGAAGGCCCTTCCGATTGTCTCCAACTCGTCAGGCCCAATTGGATCGAAACTCGAGGTTTGAGCTGATTCCATCATTCCCCTCCCTCCACCGCCGGCTGCGACGGAAGACCCTTCGTGCCTCTGCGTTTCTGCCTGAACTGCACGGGTGCAGCTTGGCTTGAGATCTATCGAAATTGAGCCGTATTTACGGCCTGACGGTCCGCATCGATCCACTGCAGCGCCCCAATGGCCGAACCAAATAGCAGAGCAGGCACAGCCAGAGCTCCCATGAACCTGAGCATTTGGAGCCGACGTGTTCGCTTTCCATCCCAATCATAAGCCATTTGCACGCCCCGTCGTATAAAGCACGCCGAGATAGAACCAGAGAACGACTTTCTCGTCGAGTCTATTTTCAAGTATTACTTTTAGAGGAATTTCGCCTGCGGGTTTTATATTGCGCGTCCGAGGGCGTTGATACAACATGAGAAGTAAAGGTGGCCAAGCAAGCAAGGTGATCGCGTTGGCAGGCGGTGCCCTGCGGCATTTACACTGCGATAGCCTTCGCTCGCGCCGAACCTGCGCCAACCTGTAGGGGGCCACGATCGTCGAATTAGGGATAGGGGTCGGCCCCGTCTATTTCCGGTGAGGGCCGGAAGCTCTCATCGGTAGATCGTCTCTAGGTGTGAGCAAGGCATCAACTGTCCGTAAAGCAGGACTCTGATGGTTGTGTTGACTCTGTGGGGCACTCGGCGGAAAACAGGCGATGACTAAAGGAGGGAATTACTGATGGCTGACGAGAGCAATACAGGACCAGTTGCTGCGGCTGTAGCGGCGGACGCTGAAGTGAAAGCACCAACGGCTAAGAAGCTGAGGTCGCCACGGCCTCAGAAGGCGGCTGCCGAACCAGCTCAACCAAAGGCGCCGGCCGCTAAACCCAGGAGGTATGGCGAACAAGAGAGGAACGACAAGCTTAAGCTGATCGAGACGCAAGTCAGCGAAGGCAACACCCTCAAGAACGCTATCCAGAGCGCCGGCATATCAGAGCAAACCTACTATCATTGGAAAGGTGCCGCGAAGTCTATCGGAAAAATGGACACGAAGAGTGCCAAGCCCCTGCCGGCCGGCGATGAGTTGGCAGATCTTGTCAAGCTGGAAGAGGAAAACCAGAGGCTCCGCAAACGACTGGCGGAGAAGCTGCGCGCGGAAAACGCCGAATTGCGCAAGAGGCTCGGTCTGGATTGACAGAACCGGGAATGCGCGGGGCGACAGGTTCTTCGTCGTCCTCAGTGTTCTGCCAGATGTGCCTCCGCAATTCGCATTGTCGCGACAAGCGAACCCTGCTGTTCCCATCTCGTCGCCGGGTGAAAGACACGCGAACTGCGGGGTTGGTTTAGCAGGGAGTTGAAGCGGGCGAGGAACGGCTGTATTGGTGCGCCCGCAGGAATGCAACGGCGCCAATCGGCGTTCATTTTTCACGTTTGCTTGGGATCGAAAGTAGATGAAGACTCCACAACGGAGGTTTGTTGTTGAATTCAAGTCGGGGCGACGACAGCCAAAAGCCCAGACGAAGTCAATCTGGGGAAACACAGATCTTAAGGCTTTGGCCCGCGAAGTGGAAGAGACCACGCCGCATCTGTTCAATCCAAGTGAAGCGGCTGGAACGCTAAACTCGGCTGAAACTGCGCCGGCTGATCCGATCGATGCAGAGCCTGTCAATCAACCCGCCCACGATGTCGACGTTGCATTAGCACCGATGCCATTTGCCAACGGCGCAGAGCTCGAAATCTCAAAGCACCAGGAGGCCGATCATCCGCCCGGAACGGTCGTGCAAGTAGAGGAGGGCCAACCGGCGTCGCAGCCAGGAACGACATCAACCGGCACCCCTCGAAAGCGCGCCAAGCGCACGTACGCCCAGCCGATCGCGCACAATTCGGAGGTTGGGATCGAGGATCCAAAGCCGCAGACCGGGACTGTCGACGAGCGGATCTCCCTCGACGAGCTTGCCGCCCTGGAGGCAGACAACAAGCGCCTCAAAAGGTTGCTGGCTAAACAGCTTCATGCACAGAACGTGCAACTCAAGAAGATGCTTGCGCGGTTCGACGTCGAATAGCAAGGTCGCACCACTGGCGTAAGAAAACCGGTCAGGCGTGAGTTCCGCGGCTAGCCCCGCGCGCCGGGTGCGCTACCTCGACGTCACCTGCCAGGTTTTCGCGCATTTACACTGCTGAAGGTGTCGGTTCTGACAACCCGACATCGCCATGTCATGCGGAACGTCAACGTTGGCACTTGGGATGCAGCGGCGATGCGCCTGAGCCTGGCGGAGGGCACGCGCTTCTGGCGAGTCAAGAATAGGAAGTGGCCAACCGCTTGACGGTCATCCTCAACAAATCGGGGTGCCCTTTGCCACGAGTGCCGATGCGGGCCCATCAAAAGCCGCTTTCGGCCACGAGACGGGAACCTCGAATCGTTGAAGCAATTCAAAGCTCAGGCTCGATATCCGGCAAAGACCAGTTGTTGTCGGAAAACCCTTCGGTTGGCCCGTACCAGCGGAGATATGCAAACCATCCTCGCCCCGGCAATGTCTTGACCCAGTTTAGGTGGCTCGCGGGCGGCTCAGGCCCAAAATGTGCGACTCCGGCTACTCCACACTTTGTGAGGTGAAATTCGACCGCTGCCAATTGTCCTTTCGCGACGTGGGCTCGCGTTCAGTTGCCCGGCGGACCCTCCAGCGCCCTGTTGACAGCGCCGATCAATAAGTCGGCCGGGAACGGCTTGTGAAGATACGCGACGCAGCCCGCCTTAAGTGCCTCCCGTTCGAGGGCCTCGTCCTCCACCGCGGTGATGAAGATGATCGAGAGGTTCGTGCCAGTGTCCCTCAGACGGTGCCACAGCGCGATGCCCGACATGCCGCCTAAGTGGATATCGAGCACAACACAGCCAATCTGGCTTACATCGGCACTGTTGAGAAAGGCTTCGGCCGACGAGTGTCCTTCAGCGACAAATCCATTTACCTTCAAGAGGCGCTCGACGCTCCTGCGCATGCTCGGATCGTCATCGACGACAGCCACTATGCGCGCTGGGCTTTCCAATTGACGCCTTTCTGGAGCCGATGGAAAAAGCATGACCAGCCCCGTTCGTGACGATCGTATGACCAATATTGAGCCCTGGCTATTGCCCTTTGGTGAAGCGGGCGGCCCATGTAGCTACCGTTGCAGTTGATCCGCCGCTGAATCGACCAGACCAAGTCTCTCGGCGATCGACACAGTCTCCGCCAGCGACCGCGTACCAAGCTTCTCCATGAGGTTGTGACGGTGTGCCTTGACCGTTCGTTCGGATGTGCCGAGCGCTTGGGCGATCTGCTTATTGAGTTTACCGCGGACAATCAGGCCAAATACTTCGAACTCACGGGGCGTCAGGTTCGCCAGGCGCCGCCGGAGTGCATGTTTACGATCCTGCTCTAAGCGCCGTAGTGCGTAGCGGCGCAACGCACGCCCGATGGTTTCCAACAGCACCTCCTTGGGGGTTGGCTTTTCCAAAAAATCTTCGGCACCAGCCTTCATCGCTTGGACGGTTGCCCTGATGTCGCCACGTCCCGTCAGAAAGACGATCGGCAGCAGCGGCGCTTTCTCGGCGAGCCGGTCCTGCAGTTCCAGTCCGCTGAGACCGGGTAGACCAAGATCCAGCAGAACGCAGCCAGGCTCGCCGTCAGCGAATTGTGCGAGAAACTGATCGCCTGATTCATAGAGGGCCACGCGAAAACCGGAGGCCGCAAGCAACCGCCCGACCGCGGTGCGGAACGATTGGTCATCATCTACGATATGAACGATCGGCTCCAAATCATTCACCCGTTTCGTGCGAGAGGCAGCACAACACGAAAAACCGCTCCGCCTCCAGGACGGTTGGCGGCCGAGATCTTGCCGCCGTAGGTTTCGACGATCGCACGCGCGATGGAAAGGCCGAGTCCCGTCCCGTTTGGCTTGGTGGTATAGAACGGCTCGAAAACACTGGCGAGTCGCTCGTCGGGGATGCCGCGGCCCGTATCGGAAATCGACAGCTCCACCTTGGATTCTGTCGTCAACCTCGTCTCGAGCAGGAGTCTCTTTTCGGTCGTTATCACCTCGAGCATTGCGTCCATGGCATTTGTCGCGAGATTGAGAATGACCTGTTGAACATGGACCTTGTCGGCCCGGACCGGCAGCTCGCGTGATGCCTGGCTGGAACTGACAACTACGCTCCTCCGCTCTGCCTCGCCACGCAGAATCCTGATCGCGCTCGTCGTCACGTCATTGAGATCGAACTCCTGCCAGTCGATCTCGCTTCGTTTCTTGAGCAGACCCCTGATGCGGGAGATGACGTCGTGGGCGCGCTGATCGTCGTCTTGAATATCCACCAGGATCTGTCCGATCAGTTCGAGGTCAGGCCTCTCCGACCGAAGAATGACCGCTGCCGCCTCGGCATTGCTGCGAATTGCACCAAGGGGCTGGTTGAGTTCATGCGCGATGGATGCCGAGAGCGCGCCCGCGGTCGCGGACTGGTTGAGATGAACGACTTCGAGGAGACGATGGCGGGATTCGGTCTCCGCCGCCTGACGGCGGCGGCGTTCGATGAGCAGTCCGGCAATAACGGTGCCCTGGAACGTGATGACGGCAAGGGCGAAAACTGCGGCGAGCCAGTATTGTTCCCAGAAAGTCGGTTCTTTGAACATCTGGATTGCGCCTGCAGGAAGATTTTTCTCCGACAGCCCCCAACGTTCGAGCTGTCTCGCATCGGCCACATAGGTTTGCGGAGACTCGAGATTGGAAATCGGTTTACCAGCAACGGCTTCGAGCGCGAGGTCAGCAACGGTCTTGCCCAGCGACTCGAACGTGACCACGCTGCCCCCGACAACACCGTAATCGATGTAAGTGAGGTACGGACCGTAGATCGGCGCGCCGGCAGTCTCCGCAATTTGTTTGACCGCTTCACGAGGCATGAAATTGCGGCCGTCGCGATCCTTTAAGATCGTCAGTGCCAGGATGATGCTGTCACGGGGAACCTCGGCGGCCACCTTGGTGAACTCTTCGATCGTCAGGTCCTCCAGGTAGGTCGTTTCGTAATCCTTGGAAAAATCCGCAAGATCGGCCCGCGCTCTAGCGAGCCAAGAACGATCGAATTCGGATGATCCTCCGATTATGAAAAGATGGCGCGCCTCCGGCTGGAGTCCGCGGGCCATTTCCGCAGTCTTGACTATGTCAAACTCGCTGAAGGCTCCGACCACATCGTTGGGAAGGTCCATTTCTTCGGCGGTGGAGCTGCTGAAGCCGGCGACAATTATCTTTGCACTCGCGGCGAGCTCTTGGCGATTGGCCGAGATGAACCGCGCTGATACTTCGCCAAGTGCAATCACGACGTCGGGGCGGCGATCCGCATATTTGGCCGAAAGATATCTGGCCATGCGACCGATGTGCTCGGCTTCGGGAAACCTTGAAAGGTCGAGAAACTCGGAGAAGAGATCAATTCTAGCTTTGGTCGCGTGGAGCAGTCGTTTCCTAACGGCCTCGCCGGCGGCAGTTGTCGCGGCTAATCGTTCGTCATACGGGTAAAGGATTAAAACCCGGGGGACATGGTCCACGGTCTTCACGGCTGCAACTGGCGCGGCAGCAAAGGTTCCGAGAATAACACAGCAAGGAACCACGTATCGCCCGAGCTGGCGCGATCGCGTCGTCCAATGGCGCTCCAAGCTCATTGCCTTGCCCCCGAGAAGGTCATCGACAAATAGCAAAGCCGCAGCGTCCTTACAACCGCCACTGCGGCGTCGATCACAATCTGAAATAGTTGCCCCAAGGTACAATATCGCAGCAGCTCGCCGTGCGGTAGAGTGCTTTCCATGAGTGTCGTCCGCAACCCGCGGCGGACACTCTGGTCGGATGCCGCTCCCGATCGAAGGCGTCCGGATTTCAAGTTACTCCAGTTGTTTCGATTGATTCCAATTTGAATACGCGACCGGCGACGCTCGTTTAAATTCCGCCGTGCGCTTGGGTGAATCACCGTTCGGCCGGAGATCTCAACGGAGGACTCGTAATGAATCGCAGGCTCATGCGCAGCGTTGGAGCATTCGTTGCTTCAACCGTTCTATGGTGTACCGCATCCAGCCCTCAGGCTCAGGAAGCGCGACCAAAGCCCAACATTCTCTTTATTGTATCCGACGACACCGGTTATGGAGATCTCGGGCCTTACGGCGGCGGCGAAGGTCGTGGGATGCCGACCCCGAACATCGACAGGTTAGCGGACGAAGGCATGACCTTCTTTTCCTTCTACGCCCAGCCGAGCTGCACGCCGGGCCGCGCCGCGATGCAGACCGGGCGCATTCCGAACCGCAGCGGCATGACGACGGTCGCCTTCCAGGGCCAAGGCGGTGGGTTGCCGGCCGCCGAATGGACGCTCGCTTCCGTCTTGAAGCGCGGTGGATACCAGACTTATTTCACCGGCAAGTGGCACCTCGGCGAAGCAGATTACGCGTTGCCGAATGCCCAGGGCTATGACGAAATGAAATACGTCGGCCTCTATCATCTCAATGCCTACACCTATGCCGATCCTACCTGGTTTCCCGATATGGACGCGGAAACACGGGCCCTGTTCCAGAAAGTGACGAAAGGCTCACTTTCCGGCAAGGCTGGCGGCGAGGTGACGGAAGACTTCAAAATCAACGGGCAATACGTCGATACACCTGTAATCGACGGGAAGCCGGGCGTTGTCGGCATCCCGTTCTTCGACGGGTATGTCGAGAAAGCGGCGATAGAATTCCTGGATGCCGCCGCCAAGAAGCCGGATCAACCATTCTTCATCAACGTCAACTTCATGAAGGTGCATCAGCCCAATCTTCCGGCCCCCGAATTCCAGCACAAGTCCCTGTCTAAGTCCAAATATGCCGACTCCGTCGTGGAGCTCGACACACGCATCGGCAGGATCCTGGACAAGCTGCGTGAAACCGGCATGGACAAGAACACCCTGGTTTTCTACACGACCGACAACGGCGCCTGGCAGGACGTCTACCCGGACGCCGGATACACGCCATTCCGTGGCACCAAGGGCACCGTTCGCGAAGGCGGCAACCGGGTCCCTGCGATTGCGTTCTGGCCTGGCAAAATCCAGCCGGGCTCGAGGAGTCATGATGTCGTCGGCGGTCTCGACCTGATGGCGACATTCGCTTCGGCCGCCGGCGTGCCTCTACCTGACAGGGATCGCGAGGACAAGCCCATCATTTTCGACAGCTACGACATGACGCCGGTTCTGCTCGGAACAGGCGAGTCGGCCCGGAAGAACTGGTTCTACTTCACAGAGAACGAGCTGACACCCGGAGCTGCGCGCGTCGGTCATTATAAGGCGGTTTTCAACCTGCGTGGTGACAATGGACAGGCCACCGGTGGCCTTGCCGTCGACACGAACCTGGGCTGGAAGGGTGCTCAATCCTACGTGGCAATTGTGCCGCAGGTGTTTGATCTGTGGCAGGATCCGCAGGAGCGCTACGACGTCTTCATGAACAATTATACCGAGCACACCTGGTCTCTGGTCTCCATCTCCGCGGCGATCAAAGACCTAATGAAAACATACGTCGAGTACCCGCCGCGCAAGCTGCAGAGCATGGGGTACGACGGTCCGATCGAACTGTCCAAATATCAGATGTTGCAGTCGGTTCGGGAGCAATTCGAGAAGGAGGGTGTCCGCATCGCAATGCCGACCGGCAACTAAGCGTGCCGCGGCGGCCCGGATCAGGCCCGGGCCGCCGTGTTCCGGGACGGACCTGACCTTCGCACAGATCTTTGGAGGACGCCCAATGTTCGCAGTTCATGATTTCCTGAAATCCGCCCAACGTGGCGCGGTGGCGGTTGCCGCTGCACTTCTCCTTGTCACTTCAGCAAAGGCGCAGAGCGATCCGTTGCCTTCGTGGAATGACACCGCCCCGAAAGCGGCCATCGTGGCCTTCGTCGAGAAGGTGACCACCGAGAACTCGCCCGACTTCGTTCCGGAGCCGGAGCGCATAGCCGTCTTCGACAATGACGGCACGTTGTGGGTCGAGCATCCGATGTACACCCAGCTCGCCTTCGCGCTCGACCGCGTGAAGGCTGAGGCTGCGGCCCATCCGGAATGGAAGGACAAACAGCCGTTCAAGGCGGTACTCGAGGGCGACATGAAGGCGCTCGCGGCAGCGGGCGAAAAGGGTCTCGTAGAACTCATCATGGAGACCCATGCGGATATGACCCACGATGAGTTCCAGAAGGTCGTCTCCGAATGGATCGCCACCGCGCGTGATCCGAAATTCAACAAACTCTATACCGAGCTCGTCTACCAGCCGATGCTTGAATTGCTTGCCTATCTGCGCGCCAATGGCTTCAAGACCTTCATCGTATCGGGTGGCGGCATCGAGTTTGTGCGGCCCTGGGCCGAACAGGTCTACGGCGTTCCGCCCGAACAGGTCGTAGGCTCCTCAATCAAGACGCAGTTCGAGATGCGTGACGGGACGCCCACCCTGTTCCGCCTGCCACAGGTCAACTTCATCGACGACAAGGCAGGCAAACCTGTCGGGATCAACGCGCATATTGGCCGCCGACCGATCGCCGCTTTCGGCAATTCCGACGGCGATCTGGAAATGCTGCAATGGACGACCATGACCGGTGGGAGCGTCCGTTTCGGGATGATAATTCATCACACCGATGCAGACCGCGAATACGCGTACGACCGCAAAAGCGAATTCGGCCGCCTCGACAAGGCTCTTGATGCGGCGGCGATAAACAATTGGACAGTGGTCGACATGAAGGCGGACTGGAAAGAGATCTTTCTGGAGAAATAAGACTGCGCATCCGCCGGTTCCGCCCCTTCCACGAGAGGAGCTCTGGTGAAAGTAGTTTGGATGAAGCCGCCGCGGATTTCGGGCAGGTCTCTGGCCCAAATCTTGGGTCGTGCGTTCTGGCTCAGCGCGCGCGATCTGCCAGGATGGTGGATGCGAGCCGTTCGATCGTGCGTGTGCAACAGCCGAGCGGCAGTTCTTTGGACAGTGGTATTCTGTTCCCTCGCTGCGCTGACAGGAAGTGTGGCTGCTTCCGAAAACTCCAAAACCTCCATGGCCGACCCGCTGATCGCAGTTCATGACGGTTTCGTGGACGAGAAAACCTGCTCATCGTGTCACGCCGATCAGGCTGCCGCCTTCGCCAAGTCGCATCACGCCAAGGCGATGACTGTCGCCGACGACAAGTCGGTGCTGGGCGACTTCAACAATATCCAGTTCGATCGCGATGGCGTTGCCGCATCGTTTTTCCGCCGGGACGATCGCTTCTTTGTCCGCACCGAGGGGCCAGACGGCAAGCAGGCGGACTACCAAGTCAAATATACGTTCGCCTATGAGCCTCTCCAGCAGTATCTAGTCGATCTCGGCGGCGGCAGGTTGCAGGCTCTAGACATTGCCTGGGACACACAAAAGCGGGAATGGTTCTGGCTTGGTGAAGGCAGTGCGGCAAAACCTGGCTCAACCTTTCACTGGACGGGTCCATTCTATCGTTGGAACCGCACCTGCATCGACTGTCATTCCACCGATCCGCGGACCAATTTCGAGCCGCAGTCGAACGAATATAATTCGTCTTATGTGGCCACCAGCATTGGCTGCCAGTCCTGTCATGGGGGCGGTGCGAAGCATGTCGAATGGGCGAGAGCCAAAGCGGCAAATGCGTCAACGGCGGCGGCAGATCCCGGCCTCGCAAAGGTCGACTCGAACACCTGCTTCGCCTGTCATGCCCGCCGCACTAGGCTGGTCGATCGGTATCAGCCGGGGGGACACTTTCTCGATCAGTTTTCCCCTGCATTGCTTCGCAGCGACCTCTATTTTCCGGACGGGCAGATCCTGGACGAGGTTTTCGAATACGGTTCCTTCCAGCAAAGCAAGATGGCGATGGCAGGCGTCACCTGTTTCGACTGCCACCGGCCGCACGAGGGTACCGTCAAGGCCAAGGGCAATGGATTATGCACGCAGTGCCACGCCGAGACTGGCCCGGAACGTTTTGCAGGCAACGACCCGAGCGGCGCGTTCGACACCCCGGCACACACGCATCATCCCCAAGGCTCACCTGGCGCTCTTTGCGCCAATTGTCACATGCCGGAACGGACCTACATGAAGGTCGATCCCCGACGCGATCATTCCTTCGTCACTCCTCGCCCTGACCTTTCCGCACTCTACGGAACGCCGAATGCCTGCATCTCGTGCCATACGGGCCAAACGAATGCCTGGGCGTCCGAGCACCTGGACAGGTGGTATGGCAAGGCCTGGCGTGAACGCCCGACGATTGCGCATGCATTCGCGCGAGCGGCGCAGAACGATGTTGCCGCAATTGAGAATCTGCGCAGATTTGTGACCGATCGGGAACAGCCGGGCATCGTCAGGGGGAGCGCGATCGGTGAAATGACAAGGCTCGATGGAGCAGCCACCGCCGCGGACGTCAAAGTGGCAGCGGGCGACCCCGATCCGATCGTCAGGTTGGGCGCGGCGGAGGCGGCTGCCAATTTGTCAGCTGACCGGCGATTGGACGCGATCGGCTTCCTGCTTGCGGACGAGACCCGAGCTGTCCGAGTGGCCGCCGCCAGGGTTCTTGGCACCACGCCGTCACTGGACCTTCTCGGCGCTCAACGCGGCGCTTTCGACGCCGCACTCGACGATTTGGGTGCCTATGCAGAGGCTAACGCGGACGTCGCCGAGACGCAGAGCACCTACGGATCCATACTCTTCGGCCAAGGGCGCACGGACGAGGCGGAAAAGGCTTTCCGCGAAGCGATCGTTCTTGATCCCACGCTTTCTGGTGCGCACATCAATCTTGCCGAGTTCTATCGCGCTACCGGTGACAATGAGAAATCCGAGCAGGCTTACGCCGAGGCGGTAGCCGCGAATCCGGCTCGGGCCGATCTTCGCTACGGACACGGCTTGTCGCTCGTTCGCCTAAAGGCCTTGCCGGACGCAATTGAGGAACTCACGGCGGCCATGCGCTTGGATCCTGCCAACTCCCGGTACAGGACGACGGCAGCGATCGCGCTTGATTCCATGGGCCGAACGGATGATGCCTTCGCTTTGTTCGGCCCGACCATCGCAGGGGGTGCAACTGAGGCCAACCTGCTCGGCACTGCCATTCAGCTCGGGCTTAAACTTGGCCGCTATGCCGAGACGCTTAAGTTTGCGGAGGCGCTCGCTCGTCTTCGGCCGAACGATCCACAGCTCGAAGAACTTGTCAGGCAATTACGGGATGCTGTTCAACATGGCAGATAAATACTTCGGTTTGCACCGGTGGCTGTGGGAACAGAGTGACAAGGACTGTGAAGGCGGTGTTGATTATCCGGCGACATCTCCTGTTGGAAATGGAGGCACCGTGCACATCGCCGCCTCCGCTCCTCGATCTTCGCTACCCCAGAAGGGGGCGGTGGCTCCTTCTCTTTGCGATGCTCGTTCTGACTCAGGGATGCGCGGCCATCCGAGGGTGCGGGGCGGGAGGTGTGAAGGACTGAAGAATTGGGGAGTGATGCAAAAACCGTTGCGTTGCTATCCGGTGGCGACAACACTCTCAGAGGACCGCGACGAGGCCCTCCTGATTTTTCGGGCCGGCCCCGGCAGAGAGATCGGCCCAAGGCGAGGGATGCACGATCAACCAGTCAAACTAGCGAAGGCGGCGATCGTGTCCGCCCTTCAGCGAGCGTCTCAGTTGGGTGACGCACGGTGGACGCCGGCGTTCGCGGTCAGCAGACCATCGGCGGCGTCCGCGGCTCAGTCATTCCTCATTGAGTCAGCGCGTTTTTGTAGATGATGCCGTTTTTCATGATGATTTTGAAGCTGTTGGCAGGATCGGCCACCAGGTCGATGTTCTCTAGCGGATTACCTTCGACGAGCAGGAGGTCCGCGAGAGCGCCTTCCTCGACAACGCCCAGCTTTCCCGGGTAGGGGTTGCGTTGGCCCGACAGCGCCAGCAGTTCGGCATTGGTCCCTGTCGCCATGACGAGCGCTTCGGCAGGCGTGTACCAACGCACGAGCGAAGCCAGTATTGCTCCCTGCTGCTTCGCCAGCGCGCGGGAGAACAGGACGTCCGTGCCCCACGCGGTCTTGATCTTGTACTTCTTTGCTAGTTCGTATGTTCTGCCGATGCCCGGCCACACCTCATCTGCCTTGGCGCGCTCGACCGAACCCTCGCGGAGGCCTGTCCTCATCAATTCGGGAAGCGGCTGCAAGCTCAGCCAAATGTCCTTTTCAGCGATCAGCCTGGCGGTGGCCTCATCCATGAGGAAGCCGTGTTCGATGCACTTCACACCAGCCGCGATGGCTTTCCGTATCGCGTCAGAGGTGAAGGCATGCGCGGCAACGTAGGTGCCCCAATTCTCGGCTATTTCGACGGCGGCCCGCAATTCGGACTCGGTGAAGGTGGTGACGTCGAGCGGGCTAAAGGGTGAAGACACCCCGCCGCCCGCCGTTAGCTTGATCAGAACGGCTCCCTGCATGAACTGTTCGCGGACGCGCAATCGCACCTCGTCCGGGCTGTCGACGACCATCGCACCCCCGACCGTCTCCATGGGGGTGAGCAGACCGCCGGTTCTCCGCGGCAGGTCGGTGAGCTGGCGGAAATCGCCATGCCCACTGGTGACTGTGATCATGGCACCGGATGCATAGATGCGCGGTCCGGGGATGATGCCCCGGTCGATCGCACGCTTGAGGCCGAACGCCGGTCCCCCCACGTCGCGGACAGTGGTGAACCCGCGCATCAGGGTATCCGTCGCCTCCTCGCCGGCCAGGATGCTTGCGAAGCTGACGTCGCCCATTGCTTCCGCCGGGCTGGACGCAGCCAACATGGCATGCCAGTGCGCATCGATCAGGCCCGGCATCAGCGTTCGCCCGTCGCCGGCAATTCGCTCAGCGCCTTCGGCCTCGATGGGGCTTGTCGAAATCGCCCCAATCACATTGCCCTTGACCAGAACATTCGACGGCGCCGAAAGAACAGCACCTTTTCCGTCAAAGATGCGGACGTTCTCGAAAAGCACGTCATCGGCGCTGGCGGTGGCGCAAAGTCCGAGCACGAGAGCCGCTGCAAGCATTTCTCTGCCAGGGTGAAGCAAAGTGAAAACGGAACGCGCAAGAAAGAACAATGCTGCAGCGCAGGACACGGCGTGCGCCACAACTTTGCTTTTCGACAATTTCTGCGGTCCAAAGAATTTTGGGCACATGACGATTATCTCGCTTCGGGAGGAGAGATGTTCACTGCGCAGGGGCAAGTTATGGCCTACACGGCGCCGGCATCAAGAAGCATTCCAGACCGGTTCTTCCGCAGTGAAGGTCGCCTCGAAGGGCTGATCCGCGACGGAACCCGGTGCAACGTTACGCGCCGCTTGGATCGAAGAATTTTGTCGCGTTGCATTAGCATCGCGCAATGATGATCGTGCCATCCGGTTGCCTGTATCTGCAGTTTCCGCGGTTTTGAGGCGAAGTGGTAGCGGTTCCGACAGCGGCACCGACAAGCGCTCCGCCTGCGGCCCCGGCGACGGTGCTCGTAGTGTTTCGGCCGATCAATTGGCCTGCCACGGCTCCTGTTCCGGCACCCACCAACGCACCGCTTAATCCGCGTTGATTCTGCGCGGTGGCGCAGCCCGCAAGTAGCGTCATCGTGAGTGCGGCAAAAAGGATTTTCCGAGACATAACAACTCCTATGCTGAGATTGCGGGGGATCGTGAATTATGGCCGCGGGTTCGCCTCCAGAGGCTGCCGCCTGCGGTGCTATCTCCTGATCCGTCGTATCTTCATAACCCGTCCGCCCGGCTTTGCTCAGCGCGACCTCGAACCGCCGCATTCCAACAGAGGCTCGGTATACATAGAAGCGTTGGCGGCAATCGGCGCGCCTAATATCCCGAAATCCCCTGATACGGAGCGTCGGCAAACCTGCGCATCGCACCCTCTACCAATTTTGCCGACGGATGCATCATTCCCAGGGGCTTGTACTTGTCAAGAAAGAGGAGGACCTGTTGCCTGAATTGGGGATGGAACGTCAAGGTTGTGGATTCCCGGCTCATGACTGTGCGGATGACGGGACCACCATGAGATGCGCCGATCCGCCCGAACAATGAGGGCTTGTGCAATGTCGAACTGGGGTGACGGGCTGGATCGCCGGGGTTTGACACTCTCATCAATCGCACGGCCGCGCTTCTGGCCCAGGAGCGAGTACTGTGAGAGCAGAGGCGCAGGATGGCGCTGCCCCACTTGCCAGCCTATCGGAAAGGAAAGCGGGTTCTTTATCGGAACGCTTGATCCCGGCGCATCGGGACTTGGTGGAGTTGCTCGTGGAGAACGAGTTCTGCTGCCTTCATGCGCCGCCTACCAGCAGCTCTTTTCCAAGCAGTTCCGCTATCCACCGCGTAGAGGCGAACTGGGTGCAGAATGAAAGAACGGCGATGGTGATGGGAACGCCGATGAACGCGCCGAATATCCCGCACAGGAACGTCCAGAGAAAACAGAGAAAAGGACAAGCGGCGGAGATATGCCGAGAGTGTTCCCGGCACTCTCCTCGATGTAGCTCCCCTATTACGAACTGGGCAGTAGTCAAGCAGGCGAAGACGACCAGGGCCGACTGAGGCGACTGGAATTGAGCCAGGGCATAGCAGGTCGGTAGGAGCGTCGCGAACCCCGGGCCGATGAACGGGATCTAGTCAAGGTGAACCCGAAAATTCCCCATTCAGCCGCGAACCGCAGTCCGAAAGCCGTGGCAAGCCCAGACGGCAACGTCCTGATGAGAAGATATCGTCGGATACGCGAGGCCGCGAATTCGAAGCCGCCGATGATGCGAGCCGCATTACCGTCCGTGGGCCTGCAAATTCTGGCGCCCAGGTCCGACACTTCCAGAAGCCCGAGAATGACATAGAGGAGAACCACGAGCCAGAAAGAGACCATCGTGTTCAGCCGAGCTGAGATCCCCTTCAGGACGCGTAGCAGGAGCCGGGAGGCGAGGTTGTCCGCCCAGAACCGGCGAGAGTTATTCCGTGCCCCTCCAGCCACGCGACCACAGTCAGGATGCCGGCACGGCCACCCTACCGCGTTCGGTTATCGTGCACCTTCAAGGACGTTGGCAGCATTTTGGCAGCTCTGGAAATGGATTGCGTGCATTTCTGTTTTTCCCCACGGAGACGCTTTATGCTGTTTCCGGGCGCAAAGCCGCCACACACGCTCGCGGGAATTGCTCTAGAAGCGCCATATCAGGGGAACGACGAATACCGAGACGACGAAGAACCACATCAGCAGAGGCAGGCCGAGCTTCCAATAATCGCTGAACGCATAGCCTCCCGGGCCCATGACCATCAGGTTTGTCGGTGTCGCAATCGGCGTCAGGAATGCTGCCGCCGCCGCAACGGACGTGCTCATGAGAACCGGGCGAGGGGACACCCCCATGGTCGTCGCTGCGGCGACCCCGATAGGGATGATAATGAGGGCCGTCGCCGTATTGCTGATCAGTTGCCCCAGAACGGCGGTCATGACGAATAGGCCCGCCAGAAGAGCGACAGGCCCCGCGTCGCCGACGAGATTGACGAGCTGCTCGGCCATGAGCTTCGCCGCGCCCGTCTCTACCATCGCAGTGGAGAGCGGCATCATGGCCCCGACGAGGATCACCGTCGTCCATCCGATCGCCCGATACGTCTGCTCGATTGTCATGATTCCGGCGAGGATCATCGCGCCGGCAGCAAGAAGGCCGGCAACAGCTGGAGGCACTATTCCGGTTGCGAGCAGGAGCACCATTACGATCAGGACGACGATGGCTTGCCATGCCCCCGGACCCATGGGAACCGCCTGACGCCGAACGAGCTCCGGGGAGCTCACGACCAGGACATCCGGGTCGTCAAGGTGAACATCCAGTGCTTTCCAGGTTCCTTGCAGCAGCATCGTGTCTCCGGCCTGCAAAGTCGTTCCGCCCGAGCGTCCGCCTCCACCCTCGGCGTCGATCCCGTTTCCGCCTCTTTGGACGGCGAGAACGATGAGATCACCGCTTTCTGTAACCATACCGGGAAAGACCTTTCTTCCGATAAGGCCCGAGCGGGGCGGAATGACCACCTCCGCAAGGCCCGATCTGCGATTGAAGAGCATATCCTCGCCGCTGGAGGAGTCGGTCTTCTCCCGGAAGGCGAGATGCATGTCGGCGGCAAGACGCGCCACGGCATCGTTGTCGCCCCGCACCAAGACGAAGTCGCCTTCGGCGATGGCAGCTCTGCGCAGCGGCCCGCCCGTTTCACCGTCCTGCACGGCAACCAATTGAAGGTTGGCGGCCCCGGAGAGATCGATAGACGAAGCCGCCGCGCCAACAAAGGGAGAGGTCGCCCGCACCCGCATCTGATGAATCCCGCTCTCGAGTCCATATTGCTCGACAAGCGTCTTGGCGTGTCGGCTGAAGTCGGCAGGCATTGCGGCGCCGTTCCGTTCCGGCAGCAGATGACGGCCAAACAGGATGATTATCGCTACGGTTCCGGCAAGCAGAGGAAGACCGACAAGGCCGAATTCGAAGAAGCCGAACTCACCCACGCCCGCTTCGTAGCCGGCGTCCGACACCAGTACGTTCACGGGGGAACCGGTGAGAGCGAGCTTTGATCCAGCGTGTGCGGCGAACACCAGAGGCATGAGAAGCTGCGATGAAAAGCGCTTCAGCCTGACGGCGATCACCACCACCACGGGCAGCAGTGCTGCAACAGCGCCGTTGACGCTGATGAGAGCGGTGAGGAGCGCGACCAGGCCCATCGTCAGCAGCAGCAGACGGGTCCTGCTTTCGTTGCCTGCTCCGCGTATCAGGAGCTGTCCCGCCCAGGCGGTCACCCCCGTTATCTCGAGACCTGCGCTGATCACGAAAAGCGAAGCGATGAAGATGACGGCGGGATCACCAAACCCTCCGAGCGCTTGCTCGATCGTCAATACGCCGCTCACCCAGAGCGCCAGGGCAGTCATCATTGCGACCAGAACGACCGGCAGCTTGTTCCAGACGAACAGAACGACGGTCAGGGCGACAATTGCGGCAATATACCCGATCGGGCTCAATGGATGGGCTCCTTGACACCGCTCCGCGAACGGATCCGGCTGCTAATTTCGCTTGTGCAATTTCCTTGCCGCAGATTGGATCCCGCTATTCCGGCATCGTTGCAAGCAGCACGCCAAGCCGACATCCTTTCTCGTATTCCGTAAGGTCGACATACTCGTTCACGGTATGGATTTCCGCCTGACCTGCACCGATTGTGACCGTCGGAATGCCGTGCTTGTCCAGCCAATTGGCGTCGAGTCCTCCGTTCGAGAACAGATGGTTCGGCTCGAACCCGAGCAACTTCATCGCCTTGGCTGCGCGAACCACGACGGGCGCTTTCTCGTCGAGCTTGAATGGCGGATAAGCGATGTGGTGAAGGAAGGTTACGCGGGCAGTCTCGCCGTTGCCATCCTTCACCGCCTGCTTCGCCTTCTCGAAAGCAGCTTCGAAACCTTCGGCGATCATCTTCGCGAAGGCCAGCTCCGGACTGCGGGCCTCGCCTCTCAGGCAAGCGTAGTCGGTGACGACGTTAGTCGCGTCGCCGGCTGCCATGCCGTCCTTGCCGCCGAATATTCCGATGTTGCTTGTGCCGCGACCGGCGGATTTCTCGATCTTTCCGAACCAGCCTGCCGCATGGGCCTCGGCCAGGGCGAGGCCCCCCACGAGCGTCGCGGATATCCCCTTTTCAGGCGCGACTCCAGCGTGGGACGCCCGTCCCACGATTTCCGCCTCCCAGTTCTCCTGTCCCACTGCTCCAATGATGAGGTCCGATGCGAGCTGGCCGTCGACGTTGACGCACATCACCGGTCCGCCAAGGACGGCAGGGTCGAGTTCGCGAGCGCCGTGGAGCCCGCTCTCCTCACGAACGGTAAACAGGAGGGTGATCGGCGGGTGCGGGAGGCTATGCTTGATCAGCGTTTCTGCCACGACCACCAGAAGAGCGACCCCTGTGCGCGCGTCCCCGCCGAGGGCGGTTGTCCCGTCCGACACTATGCGATCGCCGTCACGCAGGGGTTTTGCTCCCGCACACAAGGGTACAGTGTCGAGATGAGTGGAGAACAGCAGCCGAGGGCCGAGCCGGGTACCCGGAAGATCAACGATCAGGTTTCCCGTCTCGGTCGGTAACGGGATTCTCTCGTTGGCGTCGTCGAAGCGGATGTTCGCTCCAGAAACGCCAACGGCCTTCAGAGCTTCGATGACCGCCGACGCGATGTTCGCCTCCTGTCCCGTCACGCCCTCGACGGAGAGGAACCTCATGAGGTGATCTTCGGCAGCGGCCCTGTCCAGGGGAATCGAGAAGTTGTTCATCTTGACCATCCGTTAATGCGCTTAGGTTCTTGAAGCAAAGACCGCTCTACACCCCCCAGGGAAGTCCGAGCATTTTCCAGGCCGCGAACAGCAAGGTCCACAACACGAACATCCAAATCACGTAAGGCAGCATCAGTGACACTATTGTCCCGACCCCAGCCGACCTGTCGTATTTTTGGGCGAAGCCTACGACCAACGCGAAGTACGCATTGAGCGGGGTAATGGCGTTCATCGGGGAGTCCCCGACACGGTAGGCAGCCAGGACCGCCTCCGGCTCGACACCGAGCTTCATCAGGAGCGGCACGAAGACTGGCGCGAATATCGCCCATTTTGCGATTGCGCCGGTCAACAGGAGATCGATGATCGCAACGACGATGATGAAGCCGAGGAGCAGGGGCAGGGCCCCGACGTTGGCGGCCTGCAGCGCGCCGGAAAGGCTCAAAGCCATGACGGTGCCCATGTTGGTATAGGTGAAGTAGGCGACGAACTGGCTAAGCACAAAGAACAGGAAGATCGTACCGCCGAGATTCCTGATGGATTTCTCAACCGCCGTGATCACCTCGGTAAGCGTCCGCAGGGTCCCGGCCCCGATGCCGTAGCACCATCCGGAGACGAGGAAGACCAGCATGATCAATGCTATGAGGCCGTTCATGAAGGGCGAGTTGCCGATAAGCTCGCCGGTTTCGGCGTTCCGGAGCGGTGCCCCGCCAGGCAGCGTCAGAAGGCAGAACACGATCACGAGGCCGATCAGACCGAAGGACGCGAACCGTAGCCCGCGCGATTCGGACGCCGAGAGCGCGGCTCCTTCGTTCGGGCGCTGACCGGTTGCGGGTTCGTCGGGGACGTAGGTGCCAAGTCTGGGTTCGATCATGCGGTCGGAGACGAAGGCAATCACGCCGGTCAGGAACAGTACCGATGCGATGGAGAACCAGATGTTCGACGCCAGCCCGATCGACCTGTTCGCATCGACAAGATGTGCGGCGTCATTGGTGAACTCCACAAGGACCGCATCAAGCGGCTTGATCAGCATGTTGACGGTGAAAGCGCCCGCGACCGCAGCAAACCCCAATGCGAGACCAGCAAGCGGATGACGCCCCACGGCCAGGTAGGCGATACCCGCAAGCGGAATGAGAACGAGATAACCCGCATCCGCGGCAACACTCGCGATGATCCCTACGAAAGCGAGAATGTAGGTCAAGGCCCAGCGCGGTGATACGATAACCAGTTTCCGGATAAGCGCCGTTACGAGCCCGGACTCCTCCGCTACGCCAGCACCGATCATCGCGGCTATCATGAGACCGACTGCAGTGAAGCTCATGAAATTCG
This sequence comes from Ensifer sp. R1-3, assembly GCF_056739175.1. Classification (NCBI taxonomy): domain Bacteria; kingdom Pseudomonadati; phylum Pseudomonadota; class Alphaproteobacteria; order Hyphomicrobiales; family Rhizobiaceae; genus Ensifer; species Ensifer sp. R1-3. The sequence continues at coordinate 765,661 of NZ_CP096517.1, read as the reverse complement.
GGATGAGCGACACATACATGAAGCGGATGCCGTCGGTATTGAGCAAGCTTCTTATCGAAGTCGTTGAGGACTCGAGCTCATGGGTTCCGGGATTGATCCGCTCGAAAGTCACGGAGGTCCCAAAAATACCCAGAACCGCTGACAGTGCGATTACTACGGTAATCAGAATGAGAAAGATTATGACGGGGTGGGGGACCATGTTGCCCACCTTTTCGACGCCGTCTAGAAACCTTTGCATCACGGTTTTCGAAACCGCTCCCACCGTGGACATGGATACACTCCTGTGCTCCAACCCCCCGCATCCGGGGCGTGATGCCGACATCGCCGCCGCAGGCGAAAGTGGACGTCATCTTAGTTGACGCAACCGCAGAGTCATGAGTACAGAATCCACAACCTGAGCCGTCTGTCCCGAAAACTGAGCCGATTGTGGCGGATATCGTGGGTGCGCTGCCGCAGGCGACGGGCTTTTCCGCCCTCGCAAACTTAAGCAGGCGTGCCTGCAGGCGGCTCTGCTGGCGAAGAACCCCGGCCTGTACACGGTGCGCGTGAGCAGCCGCGGCAGTGATTTATTGACTTTAGTTCAATTAAGCGTACGACTTATGATTGAGCATGCAATAGAGTTTGCAGAAGAACCTCGAAGGTATTGCTATGAATACAATGCCAACGACAAGTGTCGGGCGGGGTATTGACGTTAAATTTGCGTGCTCGATCGATGTAAGTACCCGGTCCTATCCTCGGGAAGATCAGTTCGAGATATTCAAGAATGCACATGCCGGCGTCGCGGATCTAACCTTCTGCAAGAGCGCGGACGGGTCCTTTCCAGCCCGGCTGATGGTGTGGACCCTCGGCTCAATGGTCATTGTCTCCACTATACTGCCTGGAGCAGGTCACGCTCACGAGTGGCGGCATTTAAAGAAGCCGGCCTTAGACAACTGGTACCTGTGGCTTCCACGACGGTCCGTCGATCAGAGCGTTGGCGCGCGGACGATGCCTCATCTGCACTGCCTCGCGAAGCCATTTCACGCCATGGTCGAAGACGAGGGGGCATGCGCCATCTATCTTCCGTCGGAGGGTTTCGTTTCTACATCGATCCTTGATTGCCTGCTCGATAAGTATGTCCAGGGGGCGTTGGGGCATCTCCTCACCGACTACCTCATGCTCTTGGTTCGATCCCTGCCTCACATGACCGTGGCAGAAGTTCCATACGTCGTCGAAGCAACACGGAATCTCGTCGTTGCATGTTTGGCGCCTTCGCCTGATCGTGTTGTAGGCGCTCAAAGACCGATTGCGGCGGTCGTTCTGGAGCGGGCCAAACGCATGATAACCTCGAGACTTGTTGATCGCTCGCTCACGCCCGAGGCGATTTGCCGCGAAATGGGCATCTCGCGCTCGCGGTTGTACAGATTGTTCGAGCCGCTTGGTGGCGTCGCGGCCTACATCCGACACCAGCGCTTGGTTCGGACCCGCACGGTTATTTCCAGTATTGAAGACGTCCGGCCGATATCTCGCATCGCGGAGGAATGGGGCTTCGACGATCCTTCAGCATTTAGCCGGGCCTTTAGGCACGAATTTGGAATGACCCCGAAGGAAGCAAGGGAGATGGGATGGACCGGTGCTGCTGTGCATGTGCATCGGGAGAGGTTTCGTGAAGAAGCCTCGACTACACTCCGCCAGCTCCTTCAAAGGGTAGCGTGATTGCTGTCGCTCGCCTATTCGCGTGACAATGCAGCCGTTTTCACTTCGATAGTATGTAAAAATCTGAGCTATCAGTCTCCCATTTCGAAAACGGTTGCGAGCCGTGACAGTCAACTTCAAGCACCAACCGACGGCGGTTGCGCGCACAAAATGGAAGATCGTTCGACAGCGGCGAGAACAAACGCCGGGTGGGGCCGAACCAATCGTGCCTCCGAATTCTCCACGTGCGCAGTGTGGGGCGCTGATGCTTTGTGCTACGCAGGTCGCATAATGTATCGTCTGGAAGCGATTTTGCGCGGCACCAGTGGGCGGCTAAATTCTAGCGAACGGAGGCCAGCATGTCGGATCACCCTCGTCATTACGGTCATGGCCATCATCAGGCAGAGGACCGGTGGAAACATAACGGCGTTCGCGTCATCAAGGGGGACAAACTCGATGACAACACGGCCCAGACTCCCGGCATGTATCGGCAGGCGGCCATCAATCACGCGCGTGTCGGCGCCCAGAAGATCTGGGCCGGCACGGTGTCAATCGAGCCCAATGCCAAGACCGGCGTGCATCACCATGGTCCGCTCGAGAGCGTAATCTTTGTCGTTCGCGGCAAGGCGCGCATGCGTTGGGGCGACAGGCTCGAATACGTCGCGGAAGCCGGCCCGGGCGACTTCATCTACGTACCACCCTTTGTGCCACACCAAGAAATCAATGCCGATCCCGAGAACGTGCTCGAATGCGTGCTGGTGCGATCCGACAACGAGGCGGTGGTGGTCAATATTACCGATGTCGATCCGGTGGAAAAGCCGGAGGAAGTCTATTGGGTTGATCCAATCCACAAACATCCAGGCTGACCGTTTGGGAGCCTCTGTTTCGTTCGGCGGGCCGGGCTGCCCCGGTTGCGGGATGGACTTCGCCTCACGTTGTCTTGCAGCGCGCGTCGTCGGAAAGCGCCGCTTGCGCCAGGATCGCGCGCCCGCCTAATGGCAGCGTCTGCCCTTCGAATCCTTTCAAGGCGAGGATGCGCAGTCGACTCCGAAAGCCACATTCGCAACGGGGGATCATCGATTGTGCAAAATGGGTAGAACAAGAAGTCCGACGCGAACGGTGGACGCCCCTTTGCTGCCAGAAGGAGTTATCCAGCGGCTGCGAGTGCAAGCGAAGCCAGCAGGGAGGAACGCTCTCTGCCCTACAGCCACCGTCGGACGCGGGTCTTGTAGGCACGATAGACGTCGCCGAACATGCGCTCGAGGTAGACTTCCTCGCGGGCGACCACGCCGTTGCGCATGGCGAAGTAGAACGGTACCAGCGTGATAAGGAGTCACAGGCTATCGAAGCTGACGGAGAGGCCGATCAAGCCGAGAAACATGCCGACATAGATCGGGTTACGGCTGTAGCGGTAAGGACCCTTGTCGAACGATCGTCGTCGTAGGTTGGACGGTCTCGATTCGCGTGCCCGCTCGGCGAAAGGTCGCCGCGGCCCAGACGAGTAGTCCCAGGCCGGCGAGGAACACAATAGCGCCCACCCAGCCGGCCGGCATGGCCGCCGACAGGAAGGGCAGCGGATAGAGAGGATCCAGCACGAGCCCAGCCAGGACCGCAACGGCCAGGCGATCGGTGGCCGCACCACCGCGCCGGAACTGTCACAAAAACTGCCGCCTGCGTCATTCATCCAATTCCCTTCCGCGTGCCCGTACCGGAAGCATTGCCAGGATTCGGATCGCTGGGATGGGATCGACCTAAATCAAGGCGTTTGCCCGACCGCCTAAACAAGCCCGGCGACGGCATAGGCAAGCAGGGTACCGATGATCGAAGCTTGATACCGGAAGATTGCGACCGCGGCTGCCGCTGTCAGCACGAGCGTTGGCAACACCAGTGAGGATGGATCGGGGACGTCGAGTGCGAACCACCCGAGCCTCCATGTAACAACCTTCGAAAACAGCGTGTGCAGGCCGAACCAGACTGCTAGGTTGATGATCACTCCGACGACGGCGGCGGTGATTGCCGATGGGAAGCCGATGAGAAGGAGTCATGTGGAACTTTAGGACAACCCGCAGCGCGAGCAATGATCGCTGCAGCTCAAATCGAGTTCGTATGTCCCTCCGCGAGGACAAGGAGGGGTCGAGCGCGGACGGCAGCTTAGGGATGACATCGATGAGAAGCGGCCGTCTGTAGCGACCTTGAACAGGCATTCCAACGACTTCTCTCGGCTTCTGGAAACAGATATTCAAACACACTTGTCGGCTACCGCCATTTGTTCTGATCTGTAATGGTTACCCGCACCTAAAGACGCTCACTCCCAAGCGGGTCGAAGTCAGTTGCATCTGAGGCGATATCTTTGATTGGCCTATGTCCCAAGGCCAGAGTGGACCGAAGCGAAGCCGGAACCGCCGAGCCGGCAGCAACCGCTATCGCTCCCAAGCCGTCCGGGTTAGGATGCGTAGCTGAGAACGGGCCCGGGCGCCTCGTCGGACCACCTACGCCGGGAGGGCAGTATGAAATCGCCAATAGTGAAAGTTATGGCCGCGGCCGAGGAAGGTCTGGCGGTCGAAACGGTAATGCTGGCGTTTGCAGCGGATCCTATGGCGCGATGGACCTGGCCGAATGCACACCAGTACCTTGCGGCCATGCCGCGAATGATCCGGGCGTTCGGGAGCAGCGCATTCTCTAACGGAAGCGCCTTTTGCACTGACGACTACGCCGGGACGGCGCTGTGGCTATCGCCCGGAGTGCATTCCGACGAGGAAGGGCTTGGTGCGGTGCTCGAGAGCACGGTTGCGCGCTCGCTTGCCCCCGAAACCGCGGCCATATTCGAGCAGATGGCCGCGTACCACCCGACCGAGCCACATTGGTACCTGCCCCTGATCGGCGTCGACCCGGCGCATCAAGGCAAAGGTCACGGCGACGCTTTGATGGCGTACGCACTCGCGCGGTGCGATCGCGATCACGCGCCAGCCTATTTGGAGTCCTCGAACCCGCGCAACATTCCGTTTTACCGACGCTACGGCTTCGAACCGCTCGGCGCGATCCAGTTCGGTTCGTCCCCGACGCTCGTGCCGATGCTACGGCGGACGCGTTGAGCTTCAGTTCGATCTTCGTCGAGGCGAAGACGCGAACGCTTGTGAGTTCGCGTCTATGTCTACAGCGGGGAAATTGCGTGTTCGCCGATTTCTGGATCAGATTGGGTTCAGATCGAGGCTCCGGCTGATCATTGTGCTGCCGCAACAGGTGTCACGAGCGAGCGGTCGAGCGATAGCCTCGCCGCACCCCCCGGCGATCACGCCATCGCCGCCCAGGTCAGCTGGATCGAGGTTCCGGTTTCGCCGCTCGAGGTGACACGCTTATAGGACCATGGTCCGATGATGAAAAGGCAAAGGTCCTACACCCATTGCGGGAGCTCACTGCCGAAGCACATACTCACTGCCCGAGGACACGGCGGCGATTCATCCACTCAACAGATCTTTCGGAGCTTCCCACTATGTCAGCTAGCAAACGATGGAGAGATCGAGCAGCCACGTTCGTTTGGCGCATGGCAACAAGCCCCTTCTCGATCGGCGTCTACATCGCAATCGCAATATGGATCTCGTTTCTTGTGAACGCAGAAACAGGTATTCCGGCTTATCTGCTGATGGCTGCCCAGTTTTTGCTCGTAGTATTTGTCGACCCCCCAAAAAGGGTCGCACAGTACAGAGACCGGCGATATGGCCGGCCAGCACGTTCGCCGAACTCTCGCACAGTGGCTCGCGTCAAGCAGCACCGGTAGCCGCCCCCGGAGTCTTCACCGTGCGCGACGTCCCAACCCTTGCCTGCAGCCGTTCGGCTTCTATCCTTCCTTGATGTTGCTGACCCTATCCGCCGCCTTCGCGGCGGGATCGCCATGCTCTTCTACGTGTACTGCGCACCTGCCATGCACACTCCGATACAGCATTCGGCTCAGACCACGATGGTTGCGGCGGACAGTCATTCCCATGAGCACGGCGACCACTTGCACGATGATCTCGATTTCGTCGGCGACACGAGCACGGCTCCCGACGACCACCATGCCTTAAAGGCAGAGCTGGTGGCGGCGGGGCGTTTGCAACACCGCTGCCCGTCGATCCGTAGTTTCCCCGGCGACCACTAGCCTGAGGGAAAGACCGCCCTACGGGATTGAGCGCCTGCCACGCATCCCAATGTTGAGGTGATCATCGCCACCTTGGCGGCTGTTTAACACCTTCACGGAAACACATCATGAAACAACCGCTCTCGCAGGCGGCAGCCGTGCCATTGCGCCCTTCGGCCAGCTGAACGTCCACAATTTTGGCAATCGGAAACGGTTTAGTCGATGTCCTCAAGGACCTCTCCGACCACCCTTAAAGGGTACTTTGGTATGGACCAGCAAGAGGAGCCCGCCGGGGCGGGCTCCTCTCTAAAAACTAATCACATGCTTGAGCGTCTTCAATAGATAAACTTCTGATGGGTCACCGGGTATAGCCCCCTGGATCGCTCTGGTCCAATCACTTTAGTAATTCGTACTTTACGAAGACCCGGCCGCCATCACTATAGGGCCGACAGTGGACCTGGGGCGTATCTACTCGCCCAACCTCGCAGGAGGAGTCATGGTTCTCGGCTATCGTTGCACTATTCGCCCTGGCTTGGCTGGTAGCTTGAGGAGTAAGCCGGCCGGCACCATTCCTTGCGGCCGATCGCATGGCTCGCCGCAATCCAATTTCGGAATGGGTAGACCGCGGGGAGGCGTACCAAATTGCTGAAACTAACGAAGAGCCGCCAAGCGAGATATCGTGCCGTACTGGACCGGATTAGGGTCGTCGTCGGGCTTCTATTTGTTGCGCTCTAGTTTCTCAAGCATTTACGCCATATTCATCAATACCAAAAGTCACCCAAAGTATGGAAATCGATCTGTAAAAGTTGAGGAATGAATATACCGGTATTTAGAAAAATGTTGTGTTATATCGGAAAAGTCTTTGCGTTATGAGGAAGCGGCATGTTGAGGCGCCGCGAATTTGAATTTTGTTAAAGAAACATGCAGCCACCAATTAACAAATATATTTCGTCGATGGTCGGCAGTATTTGTTTACTTTAATGGTTTTTAAGCGCACTGTAAAAAATCTGGATTGCCATTGGCTCCTGGTCTGAGCGCGGGCCCGCAACGATCCCGATAATCAACCTGATTAGAGGGAATGAAATCATGACACTCGATCAAATTCTTGAACGGACAAAGCCCTATGCGATTGGTTTAGTCGTTGGGCTTATCGCCGCGCCGATCATCGGTTTCAATGCCGGATGGATTACCACGACCAACGCCAGCACCCTAGCGGCAGAGACGGCCAGAGTGGATGCGCTTTCGGGAATCTGCTCAACTGCGGCAGGGCGAATGGCTACTGCCAGCAGCACCGACCTCGCGGCGCTCAAGGGCTACGACAACCGTGCGAAGCGCGACGAACTCGTAGCAGTCATTATGGCGGACATCCAAGTTCCAGCGGACGTCCTCGGCAAGGTCAGCACGAGTTGCAGTCGATCACTATCCTGAAGCACGGCTGCCGCCGCGCTTTGGAGATCTCAATCAGACGGAATCAGGAGACCGCAATGAAAAGCTTCATTCCCGCCCGCTTTTATACCTATGATTTCTCGCGGCTGTTCGTAGCACTTGCGTTTACTCTGGCGATTGCAGTGATTGTCTATGCGTCCCTATTCGGAAGCATCCTGTAGTCGTCTGCGAATATCGGCCGTATAATCTGGAAAGCATCCTGGGAAGGACATGCGGGATGCGGCGGCGCAGCGTGAGCTGCTCCAGGTGGGCAAGGGCCGGTCTAGACCGGCGAGAAGGTCTACATTTGAGCCACCGATTCAGCTGCGCGGTGTCAGAGCTCTGGGTCGCAGTTTACTTCGGCGGACCGGGGCGGACGGTGGGAGTTTTCGGCGGTATTGGGCGAAGAGCGGGACTGTTCCCGTCCTGTGTTGAAAAGATCGCATCATATATCGACGGGGCCTCAGGACCTGTTTGCGGTGATCAGGTGACCGGCGCTGCTGACAGCTTGCGATCGAATGTCGCCAGCTGACCGACACTCCTTCGCAAACGTACGCAGATGGGTGTCAGTTACCTGCCCGGACGTTAGAGATTTCGTGGGAGCGACATCGCCTGACCTGACAACGCTCACATCTTCCGGCCAACAACTATGACCGGGGAGCGACCGCAATTTGCCGACGATCCGGATGACGCCATTTTCGGTTATGGGGGCAGGTGGCCCACGCGGTCTGATCTACCGCCGCGAACCATTCGTGCGCGTTATCATAGCGTATATGGCTCGGATCGGTCAGGGCAGAACATTGACGTCGAGCAGAAAGTCACGGCGGTTCGTCACGCAAGGCGCTGACGATCTCGAGCGTCACGGGGGTGCGTCCGACGACGCGACAGGAGAGGAATTTTTTCACGCTCGCCGCAGGCGCGCGGCCGGCTCCGTGAACGCTCTTGCCAGCTCGGAAAATGACCTCGCCGATACTCCGCTGTTGCTGGGTTGCCATTGCCTCGCGGCGATCCGGACATCGTCTTCGACCGAAAGGGTCGTTCTCATGTCTGCCTCATCGCGCATCAATCATCACGCATCATGTGAGCAAGAGGTCGGGCATCTAAGGCTGATACCGAAGAAAGACAGAGTCATTGAGCCAATCTGTTCATCGCCGGACGGCTTGAAATTATCGAAATCACATTCTCAAATCTGTGCGCCAACTATTGGTCGCAGGTTCGAATCTACTCAACAGCGAGGCCATTGGTCTAAAGGCGCGCTTTGTGAGCGAGTCACTCAGCCGCGCGTCGCGAGAACTCACGCGCTAGTTCCAAGAACGCTCTGATTCCGGCCGATAGATTTCGGCGCCCAGGATAGTACAAGCAAAGCCCGGGATACGGCGGCGTCCAGTCTTCGAGGACACGGACAAGACGCCCCGCCTTGATGTCCGGGAGAACTTCCTGTTCCATGGTGTAGCCCACGCCGGTACTTTCAAGCACCGCAGTCCTCACGATGCTGGCCTCATCGAGTGTGATTGGCCCCCGCACATCGATTTGCAACGGTTCGCCGTCTTTTTCAAACCGCCATCGAAACAGGGAGCCATCAGGCAGCCGAACGCGAATGCACCTGTGATTGAGAAGATCCGGAGGAACGATGGGCTTGCCATGTTGCTCGAAGTACTTAGGAGAACCAACAACGGCGTGTCGCTGAGGCCGGCCGAGCGACAAGGCGATCATGTCGCTGGGAACGAGACCTGCAACCCTGACGCCCAAATCGAACCCGTCCTTGACGATATCGACCATCTTTCCTTCAGTGACGATATCGACATTCATGTCGGGATAGCGGCGCAGAAACTGAAGCACGAGTGGTGAGATGATAGCGCGCGCCGCGAAGGGCGCCGCGTTGATCCGTATTGTTCCGGAAGGTGTTTCGCGTTGCGAGCGCACTGAATCCAGAGCGGCATAGAGATCCTGGAGTGAAGGCGCGACCTGCTGCACAAAGAGTCTGCCTGCATCTGTCAGCGATACGCTGCGCGTAGTGCGGTTGAACAATCGCACGCCCAGCCCTGCCTCAAGCCTGCTTATTGTGTGGCTCAGCGCGGTCGTGGACATGCCGAGATCGATGGCCGCGGCGCGAAATGTCCCGCGCCGGGCAATAGCGATAACTGCTTCAAGTTCCTTCAGGTTGGCTTGTTCCATTGTCCCGATCTGTTCAATGCCGCATGCCAGTTTGTCCCACTTATTCATGCAATGGTCGAGGGCTAATTTGTGGGTCGGTTCATGAGGAGAAACACAATGGATCTGCCCGATATTGTGAACATGTACTTCGACGCCGACAGCTGCAACGACACGGATGCGCTGTCGGAAACCTTTGCGCCCGACGCCGTCGTCGAAGACGAAGGCGCTCGCCATCAAGGCGTCGTCGCAATCCTCAGATGGTGGGTGGCTGCGAAGAAGGCGGCTTCGTACGTTGCTGAACCTTTGAAATCTACGGTCGACGGCGACAAAGCACTCGTACGAGCCAAGGTGAGCGGCCAATTTCCCGGCAGCCCGGTGACCCTCACCTACTCCTTCACCATCAAAGATGGCAGGATCGCCAGGCTGGAGATCCAGTGATGATCGAATTTCTCAACCTCAGAGGCAAACGAGCCCTCATTACGGCTGGAACCAAGGGTGCCGGCGCTGCGACCGTCAGTCTGTTTCTGGAACTCGGCGCGCAGGTGCTGACGACAGCGCGGGCGCGTCCAGAAGGCCTCCCGGAAGAGCTGTTCGTCGAAGCGGACCTGACCACTAAGGAAGGATGTGCAATCGTCGCCGAGGCCACGCGTCAACGCCTCGGCGGAGTCGACGTCATCGTCCATATGCTGGGTGGCTCGTCAGCCGCCGGGGGCGGCTTTTCGGCGCTATCGGATGATGACTGGTACAAGGAGCTGTCGCTCAACCTCTTCGCGGCTGTTCGATTGGACCGGCAACTGGTTCCGGACATGGTTGCCCGAGGAAGCGGCGTCGTCGTGCATGTCACATCCATCCAGAGAGTACTGCCGCTTCCGGAATCGACGACAGCCTATGCCGCAGCAAAGGCCGCGCTTTCGACCTATAGCAAGGCGATGTCGAAGGAAGTTTCGCCCAAGGGTGTCCGGGTCGTCCGGGTGTCGCCGGGCTGGATCGAAACGGAAGCCTCGGTTCGCCTCGCCGAGCGCCTGGCGAAGCAGGCCGGAACGGACCTTGAAGGCGGCAAAAAGATCATCATGGACGGACTGGGCGGCATTCCGCTGGGTCGTCCGGCAAAACCGGAAGAGGTCGCAAACCTGATCGCATTCCTCGCCTCGGATCGCGCCGCTTCGATCACCGGTGCCGAATACACGATTGATGGGGGGACGGTGCCCACAGCGTAGGCGGCGACATGCACCTGCAAATCAGGCGGGCGCCTCCCACCCGCCGATTTGGGAACAAGTCGCTTTGCGGAGATAACGCACGTCGCGGTTCAGAACGGCTAACTCCGTCGGCGTCTGGGTCGAGGCCTGCAAGCACGTCCTTATCCTGCAAACCCGCCCGCGTCCAAAAACCGCTGTTCCTTCTCCGTCATCATCCGCCCAAGAATGACGTTGCGGTGCGGGAATCGCCCGAAGCGGTGAATGATGTCGTGGTGGCGCTTTGCGTTGGACAGGCTCGGCTCTCCCAGGCGTCCGGCGAGCTCGACGGATCGCTCCTGATCGGCGAGCTTTTCAGAATGGCCGAAAGGGAGATAGAAAAAGAGCTGCAGATCGGGCGGTCCTTTGAGATCGTGACCAGCGTCGACCGCGGCCCATGCAACGCCAAGCGCCAGGGGGTCGGTGTCGTACATACGCCGCGTGCCGCGAAAGGCATTGCGCGGGAATTGATCGAGGAGAATTAGCAGCGCCAGCGTCTTTTCCGGGGAAGCGGTCCACTTAAAAAGCTCGCCGCGCCTCGCCGTTTCGTAGGCAGTGAGGAAGCGATCGCGAAAGGCGCGGTCGAACTCGGCGTCCTTGGCAAACCAACGCGTCAGCCCGGCCTCGCGCCAGAAATCGATGACTGCCGCCGCCTCAGCCGGCGCCGCAAGTGCTTCGCGCAATCGCCTGTTGAAGACCGGATCCGCCGCCGCGGGGCTTTGCGCCCGGGTCGCCGGTGTACCAGGTGAAATCGCTCATATCTTTCCTCCGTAGCGTTTTCAGTGGGGACCGCGTGGCCTCGCCTGTAGCAGAGAGAACTACGCAGTTGTTCATGCTGAACAAAGTGATATAATTTCAGCATTATGCTGAATGAAATCGACCTGTCACGTGCCGATCTCAATCTCCTGGTGCTCTTCGAAATGGTGCTGGAGGAGAGGAATGTCGGTCGCGCGGCGGCGCGGCTGAACCTCTCCGCCTCCGCCGTCAGCCACGGTCTTGGCCGCCTCCGGCGGTTGCTCAACGACCCGCTCTTCCTCAAGACGCCGAAGGGCGTGGTCCCAACCGAGCGCGCCAGGGCGCTGGCGGCGCCGATCGCCGATATCCTAGCGCGGGTGAGAAGCGTCATTTCGACCGCCGAGCCTTTCGATCCGGCACACACCCGCCGTCGCTTCACCATCGGTACGGCGGATGGCTTCTCGGTGTTCCTGCCGCCGCTGCTTGACGAAATCGCCCGCAAGGCGCCGGGCATCGATATCGTCGTGCGCCACATGCAGATGGAGTCGACTCTTTCCGATCTCGATGGGCGGTTGATCGATGTCGCGGTCGCGCCCTTTTACGAGCTGCCGGCCCGCTTCGCCGCTCAAAGGCTCTACGAGGAAGAATTCGTGGTGGCGGCTAGGATTGGCCATCCGTTCCTCAAAAACCCGACGCTCGAAAACTATTGCCGCATGCAGCACCTGCTCGTCGCCCCCAGAGGCGATCCCCGGGGTCTCGTTGATCAACTGCTCGAGAGCCGCAACCTTTCCCGCCGGGTCGCGCTAGCGGTGCCGAATTTCATGCTGGCGCTTGATCTCATCGTGAAAACAGAACTGGTCTCCGTACTGCCGAAACGCTTCATCGAGATGCCTGCGGAGCGCTTCGCCGTTGCCACCGCAAGGCTGCCGTTCGATCTTGCCATCAGCTCTATCCAGGCGGTTACGCCAAAGGCGGCGCTGATGGATGCCGGTCTCGTCTGGCTTCTCCAGGTGCTCGGGCGAGCGGACTGCGACGCCGAAAGCTCGCTATAGCGAATTGTTCGTGTCTGTCGTTGCATTCCGCAAGTGGGCTATGGCGGAAGCCCGCTCGGGCGCATCCGGTGACGTCAACTTGACGAGGAGCTTATTCCAGGGTTGGAGCTTTTTGCTTCGAGCTTGATGAAGGTAAGACTGGTTGGTGCTGACAGCAGCGCGTATCGCCCGAACCCCATACTCTCGCTGGCGACGCAATCTCGGCCCTTGGATGGCTCGGTGGAGTTCTGCGCCGCTCGGCAACGCAATGGTAGCCAGGGAGCCTCGGAACCCGGGTGCAAGCGGCCGAGTCATGTCGACCATGGATCCGCAAGTTCCGAAAGCTCCTGCGGCTCTACCCGCGTCTGCCCGAGGCGGCTGACCAAGGGGCCCTGCGCCAAATTGGCTTTGGCTTGAGGACTTAAAGTCGTCGCACTGGAATTACCTGCTCTGGCCTTTTAAGCGCTGTCGGATCACTCACCAGAGGTCCTTCCTCTATGATTTTCTAATTCGGCCGAAAGGCAGGTGCCCATTCCGCTACTCTTGAACTGCCGGCACACTATGCATCACGAAATTAGTTGCTGGCTTTTCGCCCATCGCGTGATCGCATCTCGGGATGTAGGGGCGGGTCCGAAGAAGTGCTCTTGCTTCGAAATGTTCGAAACATAGACGCCCTTCTTGAAGAACAGCAACATCTGGATCAGATCGTAGCCAAGCTCGGAAAACGGCTTTACCGGGTGTACGAGCAAGCGGAGAACCAGCCAGGGCACAACCCGGACCTTAAGAGATTTCTTCGCAATTTCGGAGACGAGATCGGCAATCTCTTGCTGGCTCTTGGGGCCATCGCGCGAGCCGACATCGATCGTTTGGTTGTTGATCTCACTGCCAGGAAACGTCGCGGCTTTGGCGAGATATGACGCCAGATCATCTGTGAGAACATAGGACCATCTCGTAGTCTTATCGCCCATCGCCAGGAACCGGCCTGTTTGGGCACCCTTCGCAATAAAGTCCGTACTCTGATCGAGAAATGTGGGCGCGCGGAGAAATACGTACGGCACCCCGGAGGCCTGGATCAGATCCTCGGCCACTTTCTTGGCGTGGAAATGCGGGACTGCTGACGCGGCCTCGCAGCTAACGATGCTGAGAAAGACAAATCGGCCAACGTTGGCTCTTGCTGCCGCCTCGATTAGATTCCTGTTGCCCTGGAAATCCGTGTCGAGGCTTCCCTTCATGTAACTGTTAGCCGAGGTGACGACGACGTCCACACCCTGCAAAGCACGATCCAACGACCCTGGATCCATCATGTCGCCGCGCACCCATTCGACGTCGGCGCTCTCATTTGAGGGGGCGCCCTTACGCGACATCGCAACGACGGCAACGCTCGCATCATGCGCCAGGTTGCGGAGAATTTTGGTTCCGAGGAAGCCTGTTGCGCCGACGACCAGAACTTTCTTTTTCGCCGCGGCGCTTGAATTTGCGGTGTCGGCAAGCACCTCGTTATCCGAGGGATGCGGTGATTGGGTCAATTTAAAATCTCCGGTCATGAACTGGTATTGGTTCGGGCGCTCAGGACAGGGTAATCGATGTAACCCTTTGCAGCCCCACCGTAGAAGGTTTTGGGATCTGACTCGTTCATCGCCGCATCAGCCTTCAGTCGCGCGACGAAGTCCGGATTGGCGAGAACCATCTGACCAAAGGCTTCGAGATCGGCCAGTCCGGAGGCCACGTCTGCGCCGATCTGGCCGCGCGGACGACCCGGCCGGTTGAGGATCAGCGGCTGGCGCCAGAGCTTGCGGATATCGGCAAGCAACGGCTCGTTACTCTGGTGCAAGATGTGCACATAGGCGAGCCCGAGCTTGTCGAGTTCGGCGACGAGATAGCGGTAGAGGTCCGGCCCCTCGGCGCCTTCGTCGATCCCCCACAACGCCGTGCCGGGGGACAGTCGGATTGCGGTTCTGTCCGCACCGACCTCCTCGGCGATCGCCGTGGCCACCTCAATGGCGAAGCGGGCGCGGTTCTCGATGGAACCGCCATATTCGTCCGTGCGCGTGTTGGCACTCGGCGCGAAGAATTGCTGGACGAGGTAGGCGTTTGCGCCGTGAATCTCGATACCGTCGGCGCCGGCCTCGATCGCCGAGCGGGCCGCGTGGCTGAATTCGGCGACGGTCCGGCGCACTTCTTCGGTCGTCAGCGCGCGCGGCGTGGGAATGTCCTGCATCCCTGTCGCGGTGAACATGCCCGCTCCCGGCGCGATCGCGGACGGTGCGACACCCTGGCGATGATGCGGCGTGTTGTCGGGATGCGACATACGCCCGGCGTGCATCAGCTGAATGAAGATGTGGCCGCCTTTGTCGTGCACAGCGGACGTGATCTTCCGCCAGCCGGCGATGTGAGCAGGCGTGTAGATGCCCGGTGTGGTGAGATAGCCCTGGCCGTCATCCGAGGGCTGGGTGCCTTCAGTGACGATCAGGCCGAGGCGGGCGCGCTGGACATAATATTCGGTAGCCAGCTCTCCTGGCGTACCATCGAAGGCGGCGCGGCTGCGGGTCATGGGTGCCATGACCAACCGGTTGGGAAGCATGTAGCGGCCGACGCGGACAGAGGTGAACATGGGATTCATCGGGATCTCCATTTGCTAGAGCCCTTGTCCACTATTCCAATTTAAGGATAAATCCGGCAAAGTTGAAATCAGTTTTCCATCTATGGCGCAGTCACATGAGACATTTGAACGACATGGCACTATTCGTGGAGGTCGCCAGAGCCAGAAGCTTTCGGAAGGCTGCGGAGGCTCTCGGAATGCCAAACTCCACCCTGTCGCGACGTGTCAGCGAATTGGAGAAGGCGATCGGTTTGAGGCTCCTTCACCGCACGACACGCAAGGTAGAGCTCACCGAGGCCGGTCAGCTCTATTATGAACGAAGCAAGCGGATCGTCGACGAGGCTCGGCTCGCGCACGAACAGCTCGGCACGATGCTTAACCAGCCCAGCGGTGTCCTCCGGGTTTCGCTCCCGGTCGATCTCGCTACCTTTTACCTTACGCCGATCATCGGCGAGTTCGCACTGCACTATCCCGGCATCACGTTCGAATTTGATCTGACCCCGCGCCGGGTCGATCTGGTCGCCGAGCCATTCGATGTGGCGATCCGCATAGGCAAACTCGAAGATTCCGGTCTGATCACTCGCCTGATCGGGCGGCATTCGCGCCACCTCTATGCTTCTCCTGGCTACATCGAGGCGTCCGGCGAGCCCGCCACACCGGCGGAACTGGCTGAACATGAATGCATCGGCATGCTGCGAAGCCCGATCTGGAGTTTGCACCAGGGGATAAACAAGGTCGATGTCGCCGTTCGCGGCCGCTTCACGCTCAACAGCGTCGGGATGATCCGTGCCCTGGCCGTCAACCACCAGGGTATCGCCCTGCTCCCCGAGAAGATCGTTGCTGAGGACGTGGCATTCGGCCGTCTCCGACGCATTCTGCCCGAGTGGCAGGGCTCGGCGGTCAGCATTTTCGCCGTCACCGAAACACGCCTCATTCCGGCCAAGACCCAGCGTTTCATCGAATTCCTGTCCTCCAGGTTAATGGAAGCTTGAACATGCTGGAGGCTCTTATGCACGCGGGATCGGCAACGGCGCCGTCGGAACCACCAACACCTACAACCAATTGCTGCAATATCAGCGGAGCCGATGCTCCATTTTGGCGACGTCGGCCCGCGGCCGGTGCGATGCGCCTACAATCGGCAGCAGTTAGGAGTAGAACGCCGTCCGCCGTCTGGTGGTCATCGCCATTGGTCAGAACTGACTTCTCAGAACGACCGCCTCGGGGAGACAAGCCTGTCCAAGGCGCGGGAATAACTGAAGGTCCTACAAGGCTACTCGGACGTGAGGCGGGATTCGCTATCGCTAGGGGTGGTGATGTCAGGTGCATTGATATTGCTCAAGATATGTTCCGAGATGCTCCGAGCAATCTCCTTCTCGCCCATTATGATCAGATTTGCGCCCAATCTCTTTAAGTACTCGACCTCGGCATCGGAATGGGCGCGAGCGATAATCTCTAACTTCGGATTGGTGGCGCGGGCGTGTTCGATGAAATTGCCACTCTCGAATGGATTCGGAATAGCGCTGATCAACCACTTAGCCGAGTTAACGTTGGCGGCCTCGAGTAGCCCTGGCTGAGCGGCGTTCCCTGAAATGACGTCAACGCCGCCGGCGCGTAGTTGATCAGCAACCACTTGCCGTTCCTCGACGATCAGGTATGGCTGCCCTGCGTTCTGCAATGTCTCGGCGACCAAGCGTCCCACGCGTCCATAGCCGACAAGGATTGCATGGTCAGTAAGGCTGGTAGTTGTCAGTTTGGGTGTGATGTCGATCCGGCCTTCTTCTTCCGTCCTGACTGGCGCCCGATTTTCGAGCCGTGGCATCAGCCGATCCAATCCGGCAAATAAAAGCGGATTGATGAGGATCGAAAGGATCGCTCCGGCAAGTACCAGGTCACGTCCCGTCTCTGGAAGGAGATTAAGTTCAACACCTAACCCCGCAAGGATAAAGGAGAACTCGCCTATTTGTGCCAGGCTCAGGCCGAGTGTCACGGCTATGGGCAAAGAATAGCCGAACATGACGGCGATGGCGGATGCGGCTGCAGCATTACCAATTACGATGATCAGGAATGTTGCAGCGACGAGCAGCGGTTGCTCAACCAAAATCATGGGGTTGAACAACATGCCTACGGAGACAAAGAAGAGCACGGCAAATGCGTCGCGCAACGGAAGCGTCTCCTGAGCGGCCCTTTGGCTCAACTGCGATTCGGCGAGAATCATTCCCGCAAAAAAGGCGCCGAGAGCGAATGAGACCCCGAAGAGTTCCGCGGCCCCGAAAGCCACTCCGAGGGCAATCGCGAGCACGGCTAGACGGAAAAGTTCTCGCGAGCCCGTATGAGCTACGTAGTGAAGAATCGCGGGAATGACACGCCGGCCGACGATTGCCATGAGCGCAAAGAAGGTGGCGAGCTTGGCCAACGTAAGTCCGAGCGCACCCGAAATCGTATGCGGCTCAAAAAATGTTAGCATTCCGCTGTTTTCTCGTTCCGCCCGGTTCGCAGTACCGCCGAGGACATCGGCGAAGGCTGGCAACAATACGAGCGCGAGGATCATGGCGACGTCCTCGACGACGAGCCATCCGACGGCAATACGCCCTCCATCGGTTTCCAGTTGTCGCTTCTCCTGCAAAGCTCGGAGAACCACAACCGTGCTCGCCACTGACAGGGCCAATCCAAACACGAGGCCAGCTCCGATCGGCCATCCGATCGCCTGCGTGACGATGAATCCAAGCGATGTCACCAGAGCCATTTGACCGAAGGCCCCGGGAACCGCGATCGTCCGTACCGAAAGTAGATCGTGCAAGGAGAAATGTAAGCCTATGCCAAACATCAACAGGATTACACCGAGCTCGGCGAGTTGGCGCGCCAACGCTTGGTCTGCAACAAAGCCGGGCGTGAACGGACCAATCAACACACCTGCCAAGAGATAACCGACTAGCGGCGACAGGCGAAGTCGGTTCGCCAGCGTGCCGAGAATGAAGGCAAGCCCAAGGCCGGCAACAAGGGTAGCGATAAGTGGCGTGTGGGGCATTTCTCCCGATCCGGTCGGATTTCATTCAGAGGCCAAGTGCTGCACGAACCTAGAAATAGTGGACTACCACGTGGATGTCTCGATACCTTTCGCCACAAATATAGGATGCTGGCGTCGAGCGTCGTTGTATGACAATTTCTCGGGTGTGTGGGTCTCGCACAGAAGCCATGCTGACCAATGGACAGGAGATCGCCATGACTTCCATACTGAAGAGCACCGGCGCAGTTGCTTTGCTCCTACTGTACACCCTCACCGCCAATGCCACTTCGCTCATGATTTCGCCATCCTCCATCGAGCGTGTTGCACCGGATCGAGCAGCGGTTTTCCACCTCAGAAACCAGATGGACCGGCCGATTAGCATAAAGGTGCGGGTCTTCCGTTGGAGCCAAAAAGGCGGGGTAGAGAAACTGGAGCCGACTGGCGACGTGATCGCAAGCCCGATATCAGCGCAGCTGTCGCCGAACGGCAACCGCGCCGTCCGTGTGGTCCGCGTCAGCAAGGAACCGCTACGCTCTGAGGAGGGCTACCGAGTGGTGATCGATGAGGCTGATCCAACACGGAACACGCCCGAGGCCGAAAGCCTTTCAGCCCGACACGTTCTGCCAGTCCTTTTCCGTCCGCCGGACGTCCTTGGGCCGGAGATTGAATTGAGTCTAACGCGCTCCGATGGCTGGCTTATGCTCGTGGTCGAAAATAAGGGGGCGAGCAGGCTGAGACTGTCCGATGTGACGCTGGCGCAGGGCAGTGCAGTCATTGCCCGCCGAGAAGGGTTTGTCGGTTATGTGCTGCCAGGCCTGACGCGGCACTGGCGAGTTGGCAGAGAAGACAGTTATTCTGGTGGCATTGTTACCGTTTCAGCGAATAGCAGCGGCGGCGCGATCGGCGAACAGCTTGTGGTGAGCGGTCGCTAGGGCTCTCGCATAGGTTCCTCCCCGGACATTCGAAATACGCCGGTGTCCCACTGTTGACAGGACTTGCGCGTTGAACGATCCGGATCAACGCCGCACACTTCGCATGATCTTCGCCGGCCGAGTCAAAATTTCGGCCTCATCAAACTGTGAGGCTTTCTGCGTTAGCTACGACCGGATCGCCGGCCTCTGACATTGCGGCTGTTTCTTCACGGACAATGAATTGGCGCCAACCGGTCACACCACCCTGCCGCTCTAGAGTGCACTCTCCATCCCGGCCGGAATGCCCGCAGGATTGCCATAGGCTTGCGCCCAGGCTGATATGATCTCATCGGTGGCAGCAGCAGCGCCGACCTTGTAGTAACGACACTTGTGCGGCTGCGACAGGGCTCTACCAGGCCAGAGTATATAAAGTATGATGAATCATCGGGCCCCTAATTTCTTATTGCTTCTGCAAGACTACCGGGTAATATCCTTTGTGCAGCGGCACATCTTTCCTGAATTGCCCTTAGAAATTTCTGTATTGGCGAGGGGGAAGAAGTATTGCGGTGTCGATGCTTGATGTTGCATGAGAATACAGTTTGAACATTGATTGAGCCCGGATCGCAATGGTCCGGGCTTCTTTCGACCTCAAACGATTATTGTAAAACTGGGGAGACAAGCCGTTTCGACACGAGCAAGGCCAGCCTTTTCAAGGTTAACCCTCAAACGCAGCCTTGCTCCTAAGACTGCGAGCCATGCCAGGGCGAACTTCATCCAACAAATTGACGCCGGCAGGCAGAACCGCATCTGTATGATCGTGAGACTGCAACACGGCTCGACCTCTTCGAACTGACCTCTAGCAAGCGTCCCCGTACAGTTTGCCGTCAGCGAAATCATGCGCCTCAGGTGGTTCGCGAGCAAGAGGTTTGCTCCCTGCTACGGAAGTCATGACAAGTTCAATATGGTGGAGGGGCTTTCTCGGAGATTTCCAGCCGCCGGGTACTTGGAGGCGTTGTTTCAGGCGATGTTCACGCGGGCCTCCGCAGCATACCGCAGGATGTTCTCGATCTGTAATCAAAGGGTCGCGTCGCACCGCACTATGGTAGTTGTGCACCGCTCAACCCGCCCTATTGAACGTCGTCACCTCGTGCGTGCGCTGGCCCTCATACCTGAACATCATCGGCTTCCGGCCCGCCATGTAACCTGTCTCCACCCAATGCGACCCCAGATCGATGTGAGCCGGTCCTGCCACCAGCGCCACACCGGCATCGGGTGCCAATCCATGTTCGACGAACAGCAGCTTGCCGGCAGGTTTGAGTACGCGCCGCATTTCTGCAATCGCCGCAACCGCCTGGGATTGTACGCAAGGTGCAGGTGGTCACGACTGTGCCGACGCTCTGATCGTCGAGGAAGATGGATACTGCCGTCCCCTCGATGAAGCTGACGGGCATTCCCGGATCCGGCACGCGACGCGCCATCGCTAGACGCTTTGGGGCCGTTCGAGTGGGAGAACTTCCTAGCCGGCCGGTAAAAAGGGCAAGTTAAGGCCCGAACCGATTTCGGCCTCAACGACTCGTCCTCCGCCACGCCGATCAGTTGCTCTCGATAGGGTCGCGGTCGGTCATGGCGCATCGAAAGATCACAGAGCTTCGGCAAGATGATACCGGTGTAGATGCCCATGTGGTGTCGCCGTGCTCACAACGACGCGCCTCGAACGTGCTCGGCAATTTATGATAGTTGATTTTAAGGGATTGCGTTTGGAGGGCTGCGCCCGGCTGTAGAGTTCGGTCCGGAACATTCGCGAACGGCTGTGGTTATCGAAATCACATGCAATCGCAGGACGTCGTCTGGATGGTCAACTTGCCGGGAAATCGCGGAAGCTGCTGGGTGGCCACCGCCGACCGAACGGGCTATCCGCAACTCGACAGTTCGATACATGCCGAAAACGTGGTCGTCGGTGGCGGGATAGTCGGGCTCACCACAGCGCTGCGTCTCCTCGAGGCGGGACGTTCAGTGATCCTTGTCGAAGCGCTTGAGATTGGCCAACAGGTGACCGGCCGCTCGACAGCAAAGATCACCACCCAGCACGCGCTGATCTACCGCCATCTGGTCGACACTTACGGTGTGCCAACGGCGCGCAACTATGCCGAGGCGAATTCGGCAGGAGCCGAATTGATCAAGGACTGGATCCGGGAATATGGGATCGCCTGCGACCTGGAACGCAAGGATGCATACACGTACGCCACGAGCTCGAAAGGACGCGGAGCGATCAAGGCCGAGGCAGAGGCTGCGCGGCAAGTCGGGCTGCAGGCGGAGGTACTCGACCGCGCACCGCTTCCCTTCGAGACGGTCGGCGCGCTTTGTTTTGCCGATCAAGCGCAATTCAATCCGTCCAAATACCTTGTCGGTTTGGCGCATACCGTGGCGGACCGAGGCGGTCGCATCTTCGAACACAGCCGCGCGATACTGATAGGCGAGGCGAGCCGGTGGCGCGTCGTTACCGCTCACGGGACAGTTCACGCGGAAAACGTGGTTGTTGCGACGAACATGACCGTCAAGAGCCCGGTAGGGATGGCAAACCGAACGCAGCCGCGGTGTCATACCGCAATGGCCTTCCGCGTTGATGATCCGCTCGTCATCGATGGTATGTTCATCGGCATTGATGATCCCACGCACTCGTTTCGAACCGGCCGGGATGACAGAGGTCCGCTGCTTGTCGTGCTAGGCCCCAAGTTTAACACCGGTCAGGATGGGAACGTCGCGGCACGATTCGTCGACCTGGAAGAGTGGGCGCGAAAGAACCTGCGCGTCGGCGATGTTGCCTGGCGTTGGTGCAATGAGGACTACGACACGGCGGATCGAGTGCCTTATGTCGGCGAACCCGATCCCGACAACGCTCCGGGTTTCCATATCGCCACTGGTTTCAATGCCTGGGGCATCAGCAATGGGACCGCAGCTGGCATGATGATCGCGGACAGGATCCAAGGCCGGTCCAGTCCATGGCAGAGGCTCTACAACCCGACCCGGACCTACCCCAAGGACTATCATCAGAACGGCGAAAGCCAGTCGATTGTCGGACGTGCCGACGACATCCCGCGGGGCGAGGGCGGAGTGATCCTCAGGGGTGACGAGAAGATCGCGGTGTGTCGGGATGTTGAAGGGTCGCTCCACGCCGTTTCCGCAACCTGCACGCACAAGGGCTGCACGGTGACCTGGAACAACGCCGATGGCACTTGGGATTGCCCCTGCCACGGCTCCATCTTTGCATCGGACGGGTCGGTAATCCACGGTCCGGCGCGCAAGCCGCTTGCCCCCGTGAAGCTGTGAAGCAGCCGCAATGAGCAGGTGAACGCCTTCGAACGACGCCATGCGGTCCTCTTTGCTTGGGGGCGTGCGGATTAGAGACTTCTGGAGTATGCTGAAGAACCTTGCACTCCGAGTAAACGGAGAAGGAGCCATGGACATCGGTGCCTGGCTGCGCGATCAAGGGCTGGGACAGTACGAAGGCACGTTCCGCCAAAACGACATCGATCCTGAAGTACTCAGGCATCTTACGGCCGAGGACCTGATTGGGCTTGGCGTCGCTTCAGTAGGGCACCGTCGTAAACTGCTTGCCGCCATCGCCGCACTGCGTGAGGTCGCTGAACAACCCAGCGGCGCAGCTGGGTTTGGCGCGACACCTGTAATCGTCCCGGAGGCGGAGCGTCGTCAGCTCACGGTGATGTTCGTCGACCTTGTCGAATCGACCAGGCTTTCCTCACGACTCGATCCAGAGGAGATGGGCGAACTGCTGCGGGGCTATCAGCGTGCGGTGGCGAGTGCGATCGCGCGATTCGAAGGACACGTTGCCAAGTACATGGGCGATGGCGTGCTCGCTTACTTTGGCTATCCGCGCGCTCACGAGGATGAGGCCGAGCGAGCGGTGCGAGCGGGGCTCGCGGCCATCGAAGCAGTGCGGAAGCTGCAACCACCGCATGGGGAGACGCTGGAAGCTCGCGTCGGCATCGCGACCGGCTTGGTTGTTGTCGGCGAACTGATTGGCGAAGGTGCAGCGCGTGAGGAGACGGTAATCGGCGAAACACCCAATTTAGCGGCACGACTACAAAGTGTCGCCGAGCCGGGAGCTGTGGTGGTAGCATCCGCTACCCGGCACCTGATAGGCGGTCTGTTCGATCTCGCCGAACTCGGCTTCCACCCGTTGAAGGGATTTGCTGCTTCGATACCTGCGTGGCGAGTGCTCGGTGAAAGCTCTGCGGAAAGTCGCTTCGAGGCGTTGCACGGGGCGAGCCTGACCCCGCTCGTCGGTCGCGAGCACGACATAGTCCTCCTGCTGAAGCGCTGGGAGGCAGTCAAAAAGGGAAAAGGCCGCGTTGTGCTGTTAGCGGGCGAGCCCGGCATCGGCAAGTCGCGTCTTGTTCGTGCCCTGCGCCGGCGTCTGGAAGGCGAGCCGCATACGACAGTAAGTCACTACTGCTCGCCATATCATCAGACCAGCCCGCTCTATCCGGTTATCCGCCTTCTGGAGCGGGCAGCTGGTTTCGCCGCGGAGGATCCCCCCGAAGTGAAATTGAGCAAGCTCGAAGCGCTGCTCACGCAATCGACCGAAGAGGTCGCGGACGCGGCTCCGCTGCTCGCGGCGTTGCTGTCGGTGCCAGCGGACGATCGCTATCAGCCGTTGGAGTTGAGCCCGCACCGGCAGAAGAAGCGAATGCTGGAGGTACTCGTCGATCAGCTCATCGGGCTCGCGGCACGTCAGCCCGTTCTGGTAGTATACGAAGACGTGCATTGGGCTGATCCTACATCGCTTGAGTTGCTGGATCTTGTTGTGAACCGAGTGCAAGACTCGCCGGTGCTGGTGCTCATCACATTCCGGACCGAGTTTCTCCCACCGTGGACGCGCTATCCCCATGTCACCGTCTTGACGCTTGGTCGTTTGAGCCGTCGGCAAGCCGCAGAGATGGTTGACCGGCTGACCGGCCGCAGGGTTCTGCCTACCGAAGTGCTCGATCAGATCGTCGCAAAGACAGACGGCGTTCCGCTCTTCGTGGAGGAACTAACGCGCGCGATATTGGAGACCAGCTTGCTTAAGGACGAGGGCGATCACTACGCTCTCGCGAGGCCACTGTCGGCAATCTCTATTCCAGCTACGCTTCACGAGTCGTTATTGGCCCGGCTCGATCGACTTGCGCCGGCCAGGGAGGTAACGCAGGTGGCCGCCGCAATTGGTCGAGAATTCTCGCATGAGTTGCTCGTGACCGCCGCGCCGTTGCAGACGAGCGAGGTAGAGGAAGCACTGGAGGACCTCATTGCGTCGGGGTTGGTGTTCCGCCACGGGACTCCCCCGCAACTGACCTATAGCTTCAAGCACGCGCTCGTACGCGACGCCGCCTACGCCACCCTTGTGCGCACGAAACGACAAAGGTTGCACGCGGCGATCGCCACAGCGATCGAGCAACGCTTCCCCGAAATGGTGCAGACGCAGCCGGAACTTTTAGCCCAGCACTATGCGGAGGCGGGACGGCTAGAACCCGCGGTCAATTATTGGCTCAGAGCCGGGCAAGCAGAGATTGCGCGATCCGCAACGACCGAAGCGATTACCCATTTGACAAGAGGGCTGGAGCTGCTTGGAGGACTGCCTGATGATGCTGCGCGATGGAGAAAGGAACTCGAATTGCAAGTCGCTCTCAGTGTCGCCCTCATGACTGCCAAGGGTTGGGCAGCGCCAGAGGTCGGCCGGGCAAATGCGCGAGCACGCAAATTATGCGAGCGGCTGGGGGACAAAAGCAGGCTCTTCCCTGTCCTTTATGGGGACTGGGTCTTCCACGTCGTGCGCGCTGAGCTGGAGGCGGGGAGGAAGGCGGGAGAGGAACTGCTCCGGCGCGCGCAGGAAGAACGGGAGGTGTCCGGTGAAACCGTCGGCAACCGCATCGCTGGAACCGGTGCGTTTCTTCGCGGCGAGATCGCTAGTGCCCGTGAATATCTGGAACGGTCGCTCGCACTCTATGACCCGCAGCAACACCGCGCCCTCGCGTTCCTGTTCGCCCAGGACCCTCGGGTGGCGGGGCTGTCGGTCCTCTCCTTGACCCTCTTCGCTCTTGGGTATCCCGAGCAGGCCCAGGCGAGAAGTAACGAGGCATTGGCGGACGCAAGGGAACTTTCTCACAGCAACACGCTTGGTTTCGCCCTGCTCTACGGCTGCATCCTGTCGCAGCTTCGCGGTGACTGGCGAGAAGCCCGAGACCGGGCAGATTCACTAATCACGCTCGCAAGAGCGCAGGGTTCTCCGCATTTCCTCGGTGCCGGTAAAATTGTGCAAGGTTGGACGTTAGGACAGACGGGTGAGTTACCGGCGGCCAGCACGAAGGTGCAAGAAGGCTTAGCGTCATGGCAGATGACTGGAGCGAGATTCCTGGTTCCATACTTTTTGAGCTTGCTCGCGCGCGTCGAGACCCAGACCGAAGGAGCAAAGCGAGCCTTGGATTTGCTGGCCGACGCGCTGCAGCAAGCGCGCGAAACGGGCGAGCGGTGGTTCGAGGCGGAGTTGCATCGGCTGACGGGCGAGCTGATGCTGCAGCTGCCCGCGTTTGATCGTGCCGAGGCGGAAGCACGGCTCCAGCACGCGGTCTCGCTGGCGCGAGGGCAAGGCGCTGACTTGTGGGAGTTGCGCGCAGCGATAAGCCTAACCCGACTATGGATCGGGCAGAACCGGTTCGGCGACGCTCATCGCCTGCTTGCGCCACTCTGCGGCAAGTTTACGGAGGGTTTCGCTACAACGGATCTGCAATCTGCCCAACGGCTGCTTCGTGAGACAGCCGGTTTCAATGGCGCGATCAGGTCATCCGACTAGTCAGCCGAGCTGCTTTGTGCTGCAGCGGGATGATCGGTGCGAGCGGAGCGGAGGACGCGACATGCCTTTTAAAGAAGGCCACGCGACGCCATAAATACGCGGCGTCTAACGTAGTTCCGCTCCGGTTATGGACGCCGCTGCACGGGCCAAAATTATCGGATCGGCATGACGAAGGAGCGGTTTCGATCCAAGGTCGGCGGCGGCGATGCGGTAGAGCAGAGGTTGTCGAAGCACGCCTGTCGCGCAAAGAGAGAGGGTGATCAGAAGCCGGCCGAGGCGGCCATTGCCGTCCAAGAAAGGATGAATGGTTTCAAACTGGATATGGATCAGGCCGGCCTTGAGCAACCGGCGGAATGCTCGGCGTTTCTTCATGAATGAATCTTGCCCAGTGACCATGGCACGTCACGACTCGTTTGGCGTCGGGCGGTACGAACGTAGCGTTTTCCGGCCGTGTGCCGCCGATCCAATTCTGTGAGTTGGCCTTTCAACGTAAGGAGACAGTTTTGATCAGACAACTCGCTGACATATATCGTGCCTACTTGGATTGTCTCAATCGGCAAGCCTGGGACGAGCTTGGCCACTTCGTTGACAACGAAATCCAGCATAACGGTCGGCTGCTAAGGATATCGGGCTACCGGGAAATGCTGGTGAAGGACTTCGAAGACATTCCAAATTTGCAGTTCAATATTCAACTGCTTGTATGCGAGCCGCCGCGCCTTGCCGCCCGCCTCTCATTCAATTGCTCACCTAAAGGCGAGTTCTTGGGCCTGAGCGTCAATGGACAACGAGTGTCCTTTACGGAGAACGTTTTTTACGAGTTCGTAGGATCGAAGATCGTTTCGGTATGGTCGATCATCGACAAGTCGGCAATCGAGGCCCAACTCTCACAGTAGGGAGAGTTGGTCAACGACGGCCTTAAGGCCGAATCGAATACGTCATCGTTGACCGGTAACATGCTGCCTCCGGCGACGATCAGGGACGACTTGTCGATGGCAGTCGGCGCCCAGTTCCTCAAAGAGATGCGTCGAACCGAGGTTCAATCACGATCGACAACCAACTATAAGGGTCCTGACGCTTGGATCGTTCATCACGATATCTCGATGAGTTTGCCCGACCGCGCTGCATGCGGTAGCGACGTTGACGGAAGTCATCTGGCCCACTGACATCGGAAATCCAGGCCTGGATTGAAAGCTCGTCGCTGCGCCAGTGCGATGAACGCCTTGGGGCGGAGCATTCAGGCATCTCGGCTGGCAACCGGTACCTCACAACGCCATTTTCTGACGCTTAGGCCTGGATGCTGTCCAGACCAGTTGCTGACATACATAACGGAACGGAACATACATTGCGTCAGCGAATCTTGGATCTCGAGCTCCAGGCGCTCCTCACGGCACTTTTCGGGTGCTGACAAAAGGCATACCGTCAGTACAAGAGTTACCGGCCCCATAATCATGCCCTCCTGCGCTCGAATTAAGCACACGCGGATAGCGTCGATGACCGTATTGATGAACTAGGAACCCATTCATGTCATGTGCGCTTTCCCTTTCGTGCACGAGCTGTTTCTGCAGATTTCGGTTCTAGGCGCTCATTTATGACAGTTACTGGAAATCCCCGCAGTTCCTAAGGGAACAAGTTTGGCGATTTCCCGGAGATCTCGATCGGGGGCACTTCGTCCCGTTTCCCTTCTTGCCCCATGAAACTGTCAACGAGCCCAACCGGTCTGCCGGGTGAAAACGCCCCAAGTGAGCGTTTGCCCTTGCGAAAGATTCTGATTGCACCGACGTCTTCGCGGCACGTCGATGCTTGATGAGGAGCTGGTCCTTCATCAAAGAGAACGCATGCACGGTGTAAAGAATGGTTAGCGAAAGCGGGTTCAGTCGATCCATTCTGACCGGCAGGGCCTTGGGGCTGCCGGCCGCTGGAAACCTCTTTCCTGGTTCAGGTCTGCTTTCCTAACTCAGATGTGCCAGTCGGCGTCGAGCGAATAGGCCTTGACATAGTCGACCTTCATTTCAGCGCCGCCCATGAGCCCGTCGGTTGGCGGGCCTGCCATCCCGCCAATCGCAAGATTGACAAGCATGTACATCGGATCGTGCATGTCCGAGGGCGTGTCGGCGCGTGCGATCGCGGCATCGTCGAAGTACCAGACGATCTCCTCTTCCGTCCAAAGCACACCATATTTGTGAAAGCCACTTGTATCGGTGACCCTGGCTGCGCTTGCGATGCTGGTCTGAGAACCGGTCTCATTGGAATGCACGGTGGCGATGACGGTATTCGGATCCTGGCCGTGCATCTCGACCACATCCAGTTCCGGGGGCCAGGTGCCGTCGCCCGGCAGCAGCCAAAATGCTGGCCACGCCCCCTGATCATCCGGCATGTCGGCGCGCATCTCGAAATAGCCGTAAGTCTGAGCAAATGACGAGTAGGTCGTCAGCATGCCGGAGGTATAATCATACCCGTTGGTTTCGGCTTGGATCGCCTGTGAAGCCGGCTTGGCGGTGATCGTGAGAACGCCGTCCGTCACGGAAAATGGATTGGCCGAGGCGGTCGGCTGATAGGTCGGATTGACGTACCATTGCAGCTCGTCATTACCGGTGAGGGTTGCCCCCTTCTCGGGTGCCCACCAGTACTTCGGGTCCCAGACACCGCTGGTACCATCGCTGAGCTGCAGAGTGTTGAAGTCATCGGAGAAGGTCTGCGTCAGAACGGATCGGTCCAGCGCCAGGCTGAACTGGTTCGCATGCAGCTGATCGGCGCTCGTATTTGCAAAGACGAGATACTCGCCATCGGCGAGACTGAGCTTGAGATCCAAGCCTTCCTGGGCAACGTTGGCAAGAATGTGGTCGAACGACGTAAAACCATAACCTTCGAGCCTCACCACATCGTCGGAGCCGAAGTCGCTGATCAGGTCGCTACCGTTGCCCCTTTTGAAAGCGAAGGTGTCTGCACCACCCGCCCCGGTGAGGACGTCGTTGCCAGCGCCACCGTTGATCGTCTGGCTGCCAGAGCCGCCGCTGATGATGTTGCTGGCACTATTGCCGAAGCCAAACCCTTCGACGCCGGTGACCGTCAGGTTCTCGAAATTCTCCGGCAGGGAGTAGCTCATCCAGGTGTTGATGGTATCGACGCCCGCACTGGGCGCCTCAGAGGCTCGGTTGACCCCCGAATAAAGATAGTAGATGTCGTCGCCTGAGTCCCCAATCATAGTGACATCGACGGAACTGTCAGCCCACATCGAATCGTTGCCGGCCGTTCCGTAGAGCAGCGGTCCGGACCCACTGGCGGAAAACCATGCCGTAGAACTACCGCCATAGGACAGCGGCTCGCCTAGGGCATTCGTGACAGTTCTGCTCATCGAGAAGTCTCCTGTTTAGTGGTTTGACCCCCGCCCCGCAGGGCCACCCCTAGCATCCCGTAGTGTGACTTGTCGCACACACCTCCCGCCTTAACCGAGCAAGATGGCCGAGCAAAATGGAGGTGAGGTGAGCTATGGCCCACACCCGCGACTGGTGCGCCGTGCCGTAGCTGACAGGTACGACTACGCTGCAAGCACCCATGGCTCCCTCGTACGGGGTCCAACATCAACAATCTGTAAAGCAGATGTTTGATAGTCATGTTGACTCTGTGGTGCACTCAGCAGAAAACAAAATCATAACTAAGGAGGGTATTGCTGATGGCTGACGAGAGTAACACCGGGTCAATTGCTGCGGCTGTAGCGCCAAACGCCGACGTGAAAGCACCAGCGGCTAAGAAGAAGAGGTCGCCACGGCGCCAGAAGGCGGTTGCCGAACCAAGGCGAGCTGTATCGGAGACGCCGGCCGCCAAACCGAGGCGATATAGCGAACAACAGAGAAAAGAGAAGCTTAAGCTGATAGAGACGCAAGTCACCGAAGGCAAAGTTACGCTCAAAGACGCTATTAAGAGCGCCGGCATTTCCGAGCAAACCTACTATCAGTGGAAGCGGACCGTAAAGCCGGTTGAGCAAAAGGCCGAGAAACGTCTTCCCACCGGCGAGGAGCTGGCGGATCTCGTTCGACTCGAAGAAGAAAACCAGAGGCTCCGCAAGCTTCTGGCGGAGAAGTTGCGAGCGGAAAATGCCGACCTGCGCAAGAGGCTTGGGCTGGATTAGTCACGACCGGGATGCGCAGGCTCGACGGTCGCTTCGGCGTCCTACTGCGTGACGCCAAAAGCTCGAGTTTGCTTCCAATTTCTAATTGGGCCGGCAAAATGATGCGCTGCTGGTTCCCCGCCGTCACCTCGCGAAAGGCTCGCTAGCTGCGAGTGGGCACGTAAAGCATAGAGCCGCGCGTGAGCTGAAAGGCGCGGGGAGGGGCTGTATTGGTGCGGTCATCAGGCGCGGCGCGCCCGACCGGCGTTGTCCTTTTCACTTTGCTTGGGACCGACAGGCTATGAACGCCACAACGGAGATTCGCTGGGGAATCAATGTCGGTGCGACGACAGCCAAAAGTCCCAAAACTCAATCTGGGGAGACACGGACCTGAGGACTCTGGAGCGCGACGTGAAGGAGAAGGCGTCGCATCTGTTATGCCCTTCTCAGCTGAAATCGCACCGGCACTCCGACAAATTCAGGTTTTAGCGAGATGCGGGCGATGTCGACATTGCACGAGCAGTGATTCTGACCGCCGGCGGAGCAGAGCTCGATGTGCCGAGGCAGCAGGAGCGCCCGCCAGGATCTTAGGCTCGAACAAGATCTAGGGGCACTCCTCGAAAGCGAGCAAGCGGCTCAGGCGGCTGTTGGCGGGACAGCTTCATGCACAACTTGCTTTTCAAGAAGAAGCTCTCGCGGTTTGATGTGGTATAGCGGGATTGCACCCCATTCTGGACAAATCGCCGGACTGACGCCTCGGTAGCCTCCGCTGGTGATCGAATAGCGAAAAAACGGACGTCTGAGGTGGAGTTCGAGTAGAAGGTGTGGCGCCTGATTCGATCGTTTTCGGCAACCCAGGCGGACTGCGAATATCGCCCGATGCATGCTACCGCTCGGGCCCGGGCGAGCGTATTATCGGGGCTGCGACTTCACGAGGATGGATGATTTGGATTTACAGGCCTTCAGAGATTCGCTCGCCGAGCCACAACCGCCCGTCGGTCTAAGCCCTGCGCTGGAGGCGCTGTGGTGGGATGGAAAGGGCGATTGGAACAAGGCGCACGAACGCGCGCAGGAGCACGAGAATAGGGCGGGTATGGATGTGCATGCCTATCTCCATCGCAAGGAAGGCGATCAATCGAACGCAGAATATTGGTATCGCAGGTGCGATATCGTCCCATCGACCTTGACGGTCGATGAAGAATGGGAAGAGCTCGCACGGGCACTTTTGAAGCAAGGCTGAGCTCTGCTCTCGAAGTGGTTCTGCATGTTTTGACGTTGATGGACGGAAAGGGACGGCAGATTTTTTGATCCGCGGGCACTGGGAAGGCGCAATCGCGTATGGCCAAGGAATCCATCAGACGCCGGCTTGCAGCCATTCTGGCCGCTGATGCGGTCGGTTACAGCCGGCTCATGGAGCGGGACGAAAAGAGCACCCACACTTTGCTTATGGCTCGGTGGAAAGAGGTGCTGGAGCCGCTCGTCGGTATTCATCAGGGCCGTGTCTTCAAGAGGACTGGTGACGGCGTGCTCGTTGAGTTCGGCAGCGCGGTTAACGCCGTCGAATGCGCTGCAGCACTTCAGCAGGCCATGGCGGCCGCAAACAGAGACCTGCCGGAAGACCGTGCCATCGTACTCCGCGTCGGTGTCAATCTCGGCGACATCATGGTTGAGGACAGCGATCTCTTCGGCGACGGGGTCAATGTAGCTGCCCGCATCGAGGCGCTTGCCGACCCCGGCGGCGTGGCGATTTCGGATGGAATTCATGAATATGTGCACGGCCGCACCGATATCGACTTCGTCGACAGTGGTTATCATGAAGTCAAGAACATCGAGCGGCCGGTGCACATCTGGACCTGGTCGCCTAAGGACCGCGCGAGGGAGCCCCCTAACATTGCTGCCGAACCGCCCCCGCAGCTTCCGGCGAAGCCGTCCATAGCCGTCCTTCCATTTGACAACATGTCCGGCGACCCGGAGCAAGGTTACTTCGCCGATGGTATTACTGAAGACATCATCACGGATCTCTCGAAGGTTTCCGGCCTTTTCGTAATCGCCCGAAATTCCTCTTTCGCCTACAAAGGCAAGACGCCGGACATCCGCAAGGTGAGCCGGGAACTCGGTGTACGCTATGTCCTGGAAGGCAGCGTACGCAGGGCGGCCAACCGCATCCGCATCAACGCCCAGATGATCGACGGCACGACCGGCGGCCATTTGTGGGCAGAGCGTTACGATCGGGGGCTTGAAGATATTTTCGCCGTTCAGGACGAGGTGACGCGCACCATCGTCAATGCGCTGCGCGTCAAGCTGACCGCCGGCGAGGAGGAGCGGCGCGAGAGCCGCGGCAAGGTCGATCCAGAGGCCTATGACCTGCTCGTCCGCTCCCGTCAGGCGATCCTGCAGTTCAACGCGTTGTCCTCCATGGAGGCCCGCCGCATGCTGCACCGCGTCCTCGAGATCGATCCAGGGATGGCGGCTGCCCACGCTTCGCTTTCGATTATCGCCTTGACCGACTTCATCAATCAGTGGAACGGCGCGACGCCTGACAATCTCACACAGGCACTTGGGCTGGCCCAAGAGGCAATCGATACCGACGGTTCCGAGCCGCAAGGTCACTACACACTCGCGCTTGCCCTTTCCTGGATGCGGCGTCTGGACGAGGCAGAGCACGCTGCAGAGCGGGCTATCGAACTCGACCCCAATTCCGCCAACGCCTATACGGCACTCGGTACCATTCGGGATTTCCAGGGCCGGCACGAAGAGGCTTTGGCGCTGTATACACGAGCCCACCGGCTGGACCCCCAATTCGACCTGTCGCTGCATTTCCAAGGGAGGGCTCTGTTGAATCTCGGCCGTTTTGACGAGGCCGAGGTCGCCTTCAAACGTCGGTTATTGCTTGCGCCCCGGTCGGATATGACACGCTTTTATCTTGCCTGCCTCTATGGTCGTACCGGGCGGCATGAAGAAGCGCGAGGCTACTGGCGGGAGGTATTGGGGGTCAACCCGAGCTTTTCCGTCGATCATCTGAGGCGATCTTTACCCTACCAAGATCCCCATCTGATGGACCGGCTGGTGGAAGGTCTCCGCGAGGCGGGAGTCTCTATCTAGAGCACTTTCAGAAAAAGTGTGTAACGGTGTTCCGTGCGGAAGTGCGTACTTTCAAAGTGTAGGTCGACGCGGCGCTGTAGCACTTTAATCTGCTGAATGTTTTGTCCTTCAATCGGCTACGATCAAAGGAAACATGCAGTGGGCCCCGTGCAGCAGGGCACTGCGGAAGTGAACTATTTTCCACTGGACCGCTTCGGAGTAACATTTTGTAACAGGGGGTTTAAAGATCTAGTTCAAGAGGCACCGCCGTGGATTTCATGCAGATGGTTCGACCGCTTGAAATCTGGCTCAGGACATTCGTGCTCAGCGAATGGACATTCTATCAGCTTGGGATTATCGCCGCCGGGTACGTTTTCGCCTCCTTCGTCGCATCGAGAACCGAGCCGGCGATGGAATCCAGGGCTCGGCGTATCAAGGGCAATCCAGATCTGCTGCGCGTCATCATCGCCTTCATGCGCCGCCTGAAATGGCTTTTTCTGACCCTTTGGTTGTGGCTTGCGAGCGTCATTCTCAAACAGGGTACCTGGCCGTCACAACGATGGCTGATCGCTACGGCGCTGTCCCTGGCGGCCGCCTGGTTCATAATTTCCGTGCTGACCAAGATTATCCGCAACCCGACCCTGTCGCGCCTGGTTGCCATGGTAAGCTGGGGATACCTCGCCGTATATGCCACCGGCCTTGACGGTCCTATCCTGTCGGCGCTCGATGCTGCCGCAGTCAATCTGGGCGTGATGCGTCTTTCACTGCTGATCGTTCTGAAGGCGGTTGTTCTGACAGTCGCCCTTATCTGGGTCGCAGTGCTCGTCGGCAATGTGCTTGCCCATTGGGTTCAGCGTTCGGGTGACCTTTCGCCATCGTTCAAAGTGCTGATCAGCAAGGTCATCAAGATCGCTCTAATCATGATCGCCGGTGCAATAGCATTGTCCGCGACAGGTATCGATCTCACGGCGCTGACGGTCTTTTCGGGTGCTGTCGGAGTCGGCGTCGGCTTCGGACTGCAGAAGGTCGTGTCCAATTTCATATCCGGGATCATCATCCTGCTCGACAAATCGATCAAGCCCGGCGACACGATTACGCTTGGTGAAACGTTCGGATCCATCCGCGACCTCCGCGCGCGTTTCGTGTCGGTTATTACCCGCGATGGGAAGGAATACCTCATCCCCAATGAGGACTTCATCTCGCAGCAGGTGGTGAACTGGTCGTTTTCGAGCGACTACGTCCGCATCGACGTCGATTTCGGCACCTCCTACGACAGCGATCCGCATGAGGTGGTACGGATCGCCGTCGAAACCGCATCGGCCGTTCCCCGCGTCGTCAATGACTACAACGCGCCCGTCTGCTGGATGACCGCCTTTGGTGCCTCCTCGCTGGATTTCCGACTGCGGTTCTGGATCTCGGATCCGGCAAACGGCCTGACGAATGTGCGCGGCCAAGTTCTGATGGCACTATGGGATTCATTCAAAGAGGCTGGGGTGTCCATCCCCTTTCCGCATCGAGAAATCATCATGAAGACGCCGGTGGAGATTCAGCGGCCGCCGCGAGGATAGATTCAGTCAAAAGTCTGCTCGGCGGACGGACGCCTCCTCACTCAACGCGTCATCGTTCGGTTAACAGCGGCGGCGTCCCTTGGACCAACATAATGCCGTCACTGCTGGTTGTCTGGGGAGGGGGCGGAAAAGCCGTTGCGCGCGGCAATTTGAGAGGCCGTGGCGTTGAAGTGGTCAGCGTCGTCTCCGACGAGCAGAACCGGGTCGCAGCGCCTCGCGCATGTGAAGGTCGCCCGCCGCGCGCCTTGATGAACCGTGACCAGACGGCCGCTGCTCGCAACGACATCCAGAACGAGGTTCGCCACTTCGGCGCCGTCGCTGTCGATCACGATCAGGTTCGTAGAGCCGGGTGTCTTGCCGGTGAGGATCACGGTCCTGTCGTCGCTCAGGCTTGCTTGTGCTATTCCCGTGTTGCCGATGATGACTGTGCTCGCCGGCCGAGGAAGCGCAACGGTCTTGGCAAAGTCGACGACAAGCCGCTCCACCCCTTCGGCTGCTGTGCTCCTTTGCTGAACCGGAATAATAGCCGCTTTTTGCTCGTCCGCTGCTGCGGGCCTGACCAGAGCTGACATCGCCAGCAACAAGACGGCCCCTTTTGAGCTCCTGGACATGGGAAAACTCCTGCATTGATGACAGTCGAAGTCAACGGCTGGACGTCTCTTGCGTTCCGGCCAGCTACAAAGAAGTTGCCGCTCCGCTTGCGGACATGGCGGCGTGTCGCCCTCACTCGATTAGCGACACGGTCCGACCGACCAGGATTTCCTCCGTCGGCGAGGCGCAGGTCTCCATTGTCGAATTGCCCGTGAAAGTGACCTGATCAGCAATGATCTGCGTACACCCTCCGGAAACGGTCGAGTTTCCGGTGAAGTCGATTTTGCCCGTCGGCGCGTAGAGGTTTCCAACCAGGGTCGACTCGGAATTGCCTGTTATCTTATGGAGTACGCCGGCACTTTGGCGACTGGAGAAAAACAGCAGGCCAGCAAAGGGTCCGCCGGTCGGAGCGGACAGATCGATGTCGGCGTTGCCCAGCAGATTGGCGGCCGCCGAGTTGGTGAAGAAAAAGGTAACGCCTTCGCCGGTGAGTTTTGCCCCGGCCGTTATCGTCAGTTCGCCGCCGTCTATGATATAGAGGCCAGGCTTTAGCGTGATCGTTCCCTTGATGTCCACTCCGCCGCAGAAACGGATTGCCTCGAATCCGCTTGCAAGCCGGTCGAAGACATAGGTGGAGTTCGAGACATAGGTCAGATCTCGGCAAGGAAGCTGCTGAATGTGCAGTTTGTCGGGTTCGGCGACGGATGCAAAAGGATCCGGCGTCGGCGGAACCTGCTGGACGGGTTTGCTGCAACCGGTAAGCGTGAGGCCCGTCGTCGTTACGGCTTCGCCGACGGTATACACGCAATCGGTCGACATGAGCGCGCTGCCGTTCTTCATCAGAAAGGCGTCGGCGGCATTAGAATTGGAAACCACGCTGCAGCCGGACAATAGGACTTCCGTTGAGCCGGTTACGGTGACGGCGCCCGAAGCGGAGTTCGACAGCGCAAGCACGCAAGCCTTGGAGCCGCCAGTGACCTGAGCGACCGCGCGTGCCTTCATGGTGATGGTCCCAGTGCCGAACACGGAAGAAAACATGCGCGGATGCGTCTCGGTCAACTCGACCGTCACCTTGTTCGATCCACCGGCAGAGCCCGGGGCCGTGGACACGGTGAGGCCCCCAGGCGAAAACCCGGAGCCACCTGCTACCCTGCGCGCGGCGGTCTCGAGTGCGGATTGTTGATCACCTGCGCGATGGCGCACGGCTGCGGCATAGGCCGATACGTCCGCCGCATGCTGCAGTTTACGCTTTTCCAGATACCAGTACCCCGTCTCGACCCCCAAACCCATCGCACCGACGAGCACGGGAAAAGCGACGGCAGCGATGACGGCGACGGCGCCGTCTTCGGCAGTGAGAAATCGGCGTGCGAGCCTTTGTCGCCGAGGCGAACGGCTCGCTTCACCGATTGCGTCAATTCTCTTGCTCATCCAGGTTTCCCGAAGTCGAAGGCATATCGTTACTCGGAACCGCTGCATTCTTTGGGTGAGATGCAGTAGGGCGTTCCAGTGGGACGATATATCCCGCCTGCCGCCTGCCGACGATTCGGCCAGTCGGCCTAGTCCGGGCCGCAGCCCTTCGCGTGGCGTGCTTAGTCCATCAGGTCGAATGGATATTCCTTAGCGCAGTGGGCACATTCCGGACATTCCAACCGGCCCCGCATCGGCCCTTGTGCATGAGGCATCGACGATGATCTCGACATCCGCAGCTTGGTTCGCTTTCCTGCTTTTCGCCGGAGCGATGACTTACGCCGGCATCAGGGACGTGGCGACGATGACCATATCCAACCGCCTGGTCGTCTTCCTGGTGATCGCCTTCGCCATTCTTGCGCCCGCTGCAGGTCTGAACCTCGCGACGGTCATGTCGAGCGTTGTCGTTGCCTCCGCCGTGCTCGCTTGCACTTTCGTACTCTTTGCTGCCGGCTGGA
The DNA here is from genome assembly GCF_056739175.1 of Ensifer sp. R1-3. Taxonomy (NCBI): domain Bacteria; kingdom Pseudomonadati; phylum Pseudomonadota; class Alphaproteobacteria; order Hyphomicrobiales; family Rhizobiaceae; genus Ensifer; species Ensifer sp. R1-3. The sequence continues at coordinate 728,665 of NZ_CP096517.1, read as the reverse complement.
TCGGCGGCGGTGACGCAAAACTGCTGCCAGTTGCCGTGCTCTGGCTCGGCGCCGACCTTGCGCTCCCCTTCATCCTCTACACGTCGGTTATCGGCGCGGCCCTGACCGTTGGGCTTCTTCAGCTTCGACGGGTACCTCTACCGCTCGCCCTGAAGAAAAACGCCTGGGCGAAGCGTCTTCTCGACCGCGAGACGGGTATTCCCTATGGCGCAGCTATGGCGCCGGCTGCCCTTCTGCTGCTTCCGGAAAGCCACTGGTGCTCCGTCCTCCTTTAAACCATCGCGTGGCGATCCGCCGCGCAAGACGAGGTTTGACCCATGATCCGTATCGTCATTCTCCTGCTCGCACTGGCATCCGGTGGGGCCGCCTCCTGGCTGGCGCTCGGCACCGGCGATCAGCGCGCGGTCGAGGTTGCAGAGGTTCAAGAAACGCCCTCGCAGGAGGTGCTCGTCGCAGCTGCAGAGCTCAAGCGCGGTGCAGTGATCGAAGAGAACCAGCTGCGTTGGCAGCCGTGGGAGGGCGAAATCCCCCCTGTCTTCATCAGCCGCAGCTCCCGACCCGATGCGACGACAGCGCTCAAGGGTTCGCTCGCCCTAAGCGGCTTCGTAGCGGGAGAACCCATTCGCGACGACAAGCTTGCGCAGGGCGGCACGGGCTATCTGTCCAGCTTGCTGCCTTCGGGAAAGCGGGCGATTGCCGTTCGCGTCACGGCCGAGAGCACCGCCGGTGGCTTCATCCTGCCGAACGACCATGTCGACGTTATTCACACCGTCGCCCGGCCTGACGCCTCCGGCGACGCCGGTAAGGTCGTCAGCCGGGCGATTTTATCCAACATTCGCGTCCTCGCGGTCGATCAGACCGTTTCACAGGCATCCGATGGAGCCTCGGTGATCGGGAAGACCGCCACGCTCGAAGTAGATCCCGAACAGATCTCAGCCGTCGCGGCGGCGGAAGCCTCCGGCACGGTTTCGCTCGCACTTCGTGCGATTACCGACAATCACGAAGCCTCGGTCGTGGAAGCAGAGGGAACCCGACCCGGCGTGGTGCGCTTTTTCAACGGCGGACGCATGTCGATGGTGGAAGTTCCCTCCCGTTCCGGCGGCAGCTGATCCTTTATGGAAATTCCGAACATGAAACAGCTCGATAGCGAAACCAGGCAAGCACCGCAGCCGATGACCGCTGCACCGCTGTTGCCCATACCGAAGGTGGACATCGCCGTCTTCTGCCAGTCGGAAGAGGTGAGAGAGGCCGTCGGCACGGCGGCGATCGATCGTCGCATGGCGCGCGCCACCGTAACGGTGAAGGCCGGAGGAATGAAAGAGGCGACTGCGCTTTATGGCGGCGTAACATCGCCGAACCTCGTCGTCGTAGAGAGCGACGATGGCGAGGCCCGTCTGATGGCCACCTTGGAAACGCTCGCAATGGAGTGTGTCACGGGGACCAAGGTCATCGTCATCGGCCGCTCCAACGATGTGGGTCTCTACAAGAAGCTTCTGGACGCCGGTGTGAGCGACTATCTCGTCAAGCCGCTCGAGCCGATGGACTTCGTCGCGGCGGTGCACCGCTGCTTCCGCGACTCTACCGAGGAAAAGCTGGGGCGCATCGTCGCATTCGTCGGTGCCAAGGGAGGAACCGGCTCCTCCACGCTCGCGCACAACGTGGCATACGCCATGTCCAAGCGGGTGGATGCCGATGTTCTTCTGGCGGATCTTGATCTTCAGTCCGGTACGCTCGGACTGAACTTCGACATCGAGGCGAAACACGGCATGGTGGATGTGCTCCAGAGCCCCGATCGTCTCGACGACGTGCTGCTGCGACGCCTGGCGGTCAGCTACACGGACCGCCTGCACCTGCTTCCGGCGACCACGGATCTCGACAAGTTCATTAATCTTCGGGAGGGCGATGTCGATCATCTCCTCGACGTCGCTCGTTCGAGCTCGTGGCATGTCGTCGTCGATCTGCCGCACATTCTGACGCAGTGGACGAGGAAGATCCTGCTAGAGGCGGACGAAATCGTCGTGACGGCGACGCCCGACCTGGCCGGCATGCGCAATGCCAAGAACCTGATCGATTTCCTGAAGAAGGCGCGGCCGAACGATCCGCCGCCGCGCCTTGTGCTCAACAAGGTTGGCACCCCGAAACTTCAGGAGATCAAGCCGAAGGATTTCGTGGCGGCTGTCGGCCTGGAAGAGGGCGTCTCTCTGGCGTTCGAGCCGTCCTTGTTCGGCGCGGCGGCCAATAATGGCCGGCTGGTCATCGAGTCGGCACCGGATTCGAAGGCGGGAAAAGCCATAGTTTCGCTCGCCTGGCGGGTTGGCGGGACGCGGGAGAGACGGACGCGGCAGAAAGGGGTCAAAGCTTTGCTGCAGAAGGTCTTCAAACGCGGCAAGCCGAAGGCTCCGTCCACGTTGCGCAAGAAGGCCGGGGAATTGAAGACGTCCGAGGCCGGTGCTTCGGCGGTCGAATTCGCGCTAGTCGCGCCGGTCCTCGCTCTCGGTCTCGTGGCTACGGCCGATCTCGGTCTTGCGATCCATGAGCGCATGACGATCGACCATGTCCTGCGCGCCGGCGCGCAGGCCGCTCTGGCCGATCCCGGCGCGGCGCAGGTCCAAAAGGTGCTCGTTTCCACCTTGGCCGAGAGCCCGCGTCTGGCGAGTGCCGTGCTGCCGGCAGTGAAGCGCTACTGCGCCTGCCCGGAAAATGCCGATGTCGCACCTGAAGCCGCGCCGCAATGCGGAACGGTGACCTGCGCGAACGCGAAACCGCAATTCGTGTATTATCGGCTCGCGGCTGCAAAGTCCTATCGGCCCATGTCCCTGCCGGCGGTACTTCCCGTGTTCGAGCTCGGGTCCTCCATGCAGGTGCAAGTCCAATGAGGGCTCCGCCCGCCATCCTCCGCCGTCTGTTTCGGAGTCAGTCAGGCGCTACGGCGGTGGAATTCGCGCTCGTCTGCCTGCCTTTGCTGCTGCTCGTCTTCGGCATCATCGAGTTCGGCCGCGCCTTTTACGTGCGCAATGAACTCTCGCACGCCGTCGACGTTGCCGCTCGGCGGGTGCTGATCGGGCAGATCGCGCGTGATGCGACCGACAGCGAAGCACTGACCAAGCTGGCTGGCGCGGTGCGCGAGAGCTTTCACAGCGGCGATCCGACGCTGCTCACTATCGCTGTCACCAAGGAAACCGTGGACGGCATAGCCTTCCGCGTGCTCTCGATCCGCTATCCCTTCACCTTCGTCGTCCCCGGTCTCGCCCAAAGCCCCGTCAGCCTCAATCTGTCGCGGCGCATCCCGATCGGGTGATTGAGCTTCCAGCCAAGGCCGGCGAATTTCAACTGGCGTGTTTGCAACGATCTCTGGGCGGCGGTGACGGTTATCTGGAGCGGGGCGCAGTGTCTCGGACGATCCATGCGTCGCGGCGCATCGCAACTTCAAGGTACCGCAAATTGCGGTTCTTGCGATCGGACTAGACCAACCGGACGAGCCACTTGCACCGCCGGATCGGCCATCAGGCTGAATGGATCAGGAGGGTTAACAAAGTCTATATAAGGGCCACACAGCAAGCGGGACACGAGGCAGAACCCGGCCCGGCCCTGTGACGCCGAACCTGGTTTCGGCACTTTCTCCAACCCATGAAGGACCGAACCATGAAAAATCTTCTCGCCCGTTTTGCTCGCAATGAGTCCGGCGCAACCGCCATCGAATACGGCCTGATCGCTGGTCTGATCTCTGTCGTGCTCATCACCGTTATGGGGACCATAGGCACGGGGTTGACCACCAGATTCACCGCTATCGGCACGGCGCTCACAGGCGGCTGACGCTCTCGACAACGCGCGCCGGTTGCCAAGCGAAGCGGAAGGCATGCCTTCCGCTTTCGCATTCAACGAACTCAAACTTCTCAATCTCGGGAACAGAGCGACAACGATGTTCGGCAAGAAATCCATTTCGGAAGAACGGACAGCCGAAGCAGCGGTCCAGCCCGTCGTCGAAAACGAACTGCAGGCCGCGCACGCCCCTGTCCAAGTTCGGAAACCACCCCAGGTTCCGGCAACTGCGAAACCCGAGAACGCCGAACAATATTACAGCTTGAAGAAGGAAATCTTCAGCGCCCTCATCGCGACGATCGACGTTGCAGCACTCTCCAATATGGATGGCGAGCAGGCGCGCAACGAAATCGGCGCGATTATAAACGACATCGTCGCGGCCAAGAAGGCCGGCATTTCGATGGCCGAGCAGAACGACCTTCTCAGCGACATTTGCAACGACATCTTGGGTTACGGCCCGCTCGAGCCCCTGCTCGCACGCGACGACATCGCCGACATCATGGTCAATGGCGCAAACCAGGTCTTCATCGAAGTCAACGGCAGGGTGCAGGAGACGGGAATCCGCTTTCGCGACAACGAGCAGCTACTCAATATCTGCCAGCGCATCGTCAGCCAGGTTGGCCGGCGCGTCGACGAATCGAGCCCTATCTGCGACGCGCGTCTGGGCGACGGTTCCCGTGTCAACGTGATTGCGCCTCCGCTGGCAATCGACGGCCCCACGCTGACGATCCGCAAGTTCAAGAAGGAAAAGCTGACCCTCGACCAGTTGGTCCGGTTCGGCTCGATCTCGCCGGAGGGCGCCGAGGTTCTCAAGATCATCGGACGTGTGCGCTGCAACGTCCTCATTTCCGGCGGTACCGGCTCCGGCAAGACAACGCTTCTGAACTGCCTGACCGGCTATATCGACCACGGCGAACGCGTCATCACCTGCGAGGATGCGGCAGAGCTTCAACTGCAGCAACCGCATGTGGTGCGCCTCGAAACGCGGCCGCCGAACATCGAGGGGCAGGGCGAGATCACCATGCGCAACCTCGTGAAGAACTGCCTGCGCATGAGGCCCGAGCGGATCATCGTCGGCGAGGTGCGCGGGCCCGAGGCCTTCGACCTGCTGCAGGCGATGAACACAGGCCACGACGGCTCGATGGGAACGCTCCACGCCAACTCCCCGCGCGAAGCGATGGCACGCATCGAGGCGATGATCACCATGGGCGGGAGCTCGCTGCCGGCCAAGACGATCCGGGAGATGCTCGTCTCGTCAGTCGACGTGATCGTGCAGGCAGCGCGACTTCGCGATGGTTCGCGCCGGATCACCCACATCACCGAAGTGCTCGGCATGGAAGGCGAGGTGGTCACGACGCAGGATCTCTTCGTCTACGACATTCTCGGCGAAGACGAGAAGGGAAACATCATCGGAAGACACCGGTCGACCGGGATAGGTCGCCCGGCATTCTGGGATCGCGCACGCTATTACGGCGAAGAGGCCCGGCTTGCCGCCGCCCTCGACGCGGCGGAATTGAAGGCCGCCGCCTGACGACACGCTGACACAGGGGCCAAAACAGATGGCGACTTCTTTGCTGTTTCCCGTCTTCGTCTTCCTCCTGGCGTCCACCAGCATCGGCGGCATGATGGTGGCGGCGTTCTATCCGCGTGTCTCCAAGGCAAGCGCCTATCGCCAGAGGTTCGAGCGCATTTCGGCGCGGGCGGAAGACAAGCGAAGCGAGCCAGCGGAGACGGATGGCCGCGACCGGCGTCGGTCGGTGGAAAAGACGCTGCGCGAGATTGAGGAGAAGCGCCAGGCGAATGCGCGCAAAGGCAAGGTGACGCTTTCGGCCAGGCTCCGTCAATCCGGCCTTCATTGGTCCCGCAAGGCCTATTTTCTCGTCTGTGCCGGCGCTACGCTGGCCACCTGGGTCGTGATGCTGCTACTGCTGGGCCTCGGCCCGCTGGTGTCGGTCGGTTTCGCCATCGCGGGCGGGCTGCTCCTGCCGCACCTCTATGTGAACATGAAGCGCAATGCGCGCTTTACCCGGTTCGCTGCCGAGTTCCCGAACGCCGTCGACGTCATCGTCAGAGGGCTCAAGGCAGGCCTGCCGATGCCGGATTGCCTCAGGGTGATTGCCATGGAGGCACAGGAGCCGGTCAAGGGCGAGTTCCTCGCGATCGTTCAGGATCAGACGCTGGGAATCCCTGTGGACGAGGCCGTGAAGCGCATGAGCGAACGCATGCCACTGGCCGAAGCCAACTTCTTTGCCATCGTCGTCGCCATTCAGAGCCGCACCGGCGGCAGCCTTTCGGAAGCGCTCGGGAACCTTTCCAAGGTGCTGCGCGAGCGCAAGAAGATGAAGGGCAAGATCAAGGCGATGAGTTCGGAGGCGAAGTCCTCGGCCGGCATCATCGGTGCCTTGCCGTTTCTCGTCGCCGGCGCCGTTTATTTCATGAGCCCGGACTACATGGCGCTCCTGTTCACGACGATGATCGGTAAGGTCGTCGTCGTTGGCTGCGGCCTTTGGATGGGCATCGGCATCCTCGTCATGCGCAAGATGATCAACTTTGACTTCTGAGAACTTGAGATGAACCTTGGCGTCCATATCCCCGATCCGGAACAGTTGGCGGCTATAATGGCCGGCTTCTCCGCCTTTTCAGCGGTCGTGGTCGTTTCCTGGCCTTACGTCTTCCGGGACACGCTGTCAGACCGTATGCGAAGGGTGGAGGGCGAACGCGAGCGTATCCGCCAGCGCGAACGCGCCCGGCTGGAAGAGAAGAGCAGGGTATCCTTGCGTGTGGAACCCAAGCGCCTCTTTCAGGCGATCGTCGACCGCTTCCGTCTTGCCAAGCAGGCGGAGGACGGCGAGATCGTGCGCAAGTTGAGCATGGCGGGTTATAGGGGCCATGCCGCCGTGACCGCCTTCCTTGCTTTCCGGCTGATTGCGCCGGTTGCCATCTTCGCGGCCTGCTTGCTTTATATCCTGCTGGTGGTTCGCCCGGAGGCACCGCTGCTTCTGGTGGTGGCGATGGCTGCCGCCATGGGCGCGCTCGGATATTTCTCTCCGGCGATCTTCGTCAGGAACAGGATCACCAAGCGGCAGCAGTCTATCCGGCGTTCCTGGCCGGAGGCGCTGGACCTTCTGTTGATTACCGTCGAAGCCGGCATGGGGATCGAAAGCGCCTTCCGAAAGGTTGGGGAGGAGATCGGCACGCAATCGCCGGAAACTGCGGAGGAGATCCTGCTGACGACTGCGGAGCTTTCCTACCTGCAGGACCGGCGGCAAGCCTTCGAGAATCTAGGGCAGAGAACCGGCGTGGAGGGCGTGCGCGCCGTCGTGACCAGCCTCATCCAGGCGGAGAAATACGGCACGCCGCTCGGTCAGGCGCTGCGCGTGATGGCACAGGAGAACCGGGACATGCGCATGAGCGAGGCCGAGAAAAGAGCGGCTGCCCTTCCGCCCAAGCTCACCGTGCCGATGATCCTGTTCTTCCTGCCGGTCCTCTTCGCGGTGATCATCACACCGGCGGTCATTCAGATCATGAGCACCTAGAGGGGGGCGGTCTGGCGCCTGCGCGTCAAATCCGACGCGTGGGCGCCACAGCTTTCATGTCCTCGTTTCCCCTTCCGGTTCGCTCCGCCCCCGGGCGATGGCAGTGATGTTCTCGGCTATGCTTTCCAGCGGCAGCACCAGGTCCACGAGACCGGCACCGATCGCCGACTTCGGCATGCCGAAGACGACCGAGCTCTTCTCATCCTGCGCGATTGCCTTGCCGCCCGCCATGCGCAGTGCCCGAAGCCCCTCGGTTCCGTCATCGCCCATTCCGGTCAGGACGACCGCGAGGGACTCTCCCTTGAAGGCACGCGCGATCGAGCCGAAGAGGTAGGATCCGGACGGTTTGAAGCCGTTGACGGGAGCATCGTCCGAGACGCGTAGGCGTGACCTGCCCGAGACGCCGAGCTGACAGTTGTCCGGCGCTAGGTAGACCGTGCCGGGTTTGAGAAGCTCTCCATTCCTGGCGACCTTCACCGTGAGCGGCACGGTCGCGTTGAGAGAGGCGGCAACGCCGTCGATGAAGCCGTTCGACATGTGCTGGACGATGAGGATCGGCACCTGGAGATCGGCTGAGATGTCTTTCAGTATCGCACGGATCGCCGCCGGCCCACCGGTCGAGGCCGCGATTCCCACGATTCCGATCGGCGTCCTTGCCGTTGGCGGTTGGTCTTTAGCCGCGCGATCTCCGCGGACCTTCTGGCGCCATTGCCGGACGACCTTTACCTGCGACATGGCTTTGATCGTTGAGAGGAACTTTTCGATGGCCGGTTGTTCGAGCGGCATGCCGTGCGCGGCCGGCGCCGGGATGACCGCGAGAGCGCCCGCTTCGAGTGCCCGCGCCGATATGGTCCCGAGCTGCGAGCCGTCCCGATGGGAGAGCATTACGACCGGTGTCGGTGCCGCGATCATTATCTCCCTGACCGTTTCTGCGCTGTCATCCCCGGAGGGGCAGAGCTCCACGGCGACAATGTCCGGCAAGAGTTCGCCGGTCATTCTAACGGCTTCTCTCCCGCTTCTTGCGATCAGTACGAGCTCCGCTGAGGCGTCCCCCTCGATAGCCCTCTTTACGAGATCCTCGAGCTCGACTGTCGATGTCGCGAGAAGAATGCGTACCATCCTCGTCCCTCAAACGACCTGCCGCATTGTTTCCAGGAAGTCGTGCGCATCGAACTGATCCTTCCTCAGATAGGCGTTTGCGCCTGCGCGCAGTCCTTTCACCTTGTCCTCCAGGGATTCCCGCCCGGTGACGAGTACGACGGGCGTGCCGGTAAAGCGGTCCGACTGGCGAATGGCCCGGGTGAGCTCGAAGCCGTTCATCGACGGCATGTCGACGTCGGCTACGACGACGTCGGCTCCATGGTCGCGAAGCTGCTTTAACGCTTCCGTGCCGTCGGTCGCCATCGTCACATCGTATCCTGCGCCTTCCAGTATGAGCTTCACCAATGTTCGCACATATTTCGAATCGTCGACGACAAGGACCTTCCGACGAGCGGCCGCAACGCTCCGGCGCGCGCCGACCTCGTTGCGAGGCCGCACCTCGGCGGCAGCTTCCGCGAGAGCTGCGACGTTCAGAAGGAGGGCGATGCGCCCGTCCGGGAGGACCATGCCACCGCTGTAACGCCGGACATTTGCCAGGCGCGGACCGAGCGATCGTGCGAGCAATTCCTGTTCCCCGGTGATTTCGTCGACGAGCACTGCCGTGGACCCGCTCGGCGAGTCGACGACCACTGCCGGCGTCGTTTCGCTCGCAGGACTGCGATTCGGCTGGAGGCGGAGCCAAAGTGAAACATCGACGAAGGGCATCGGACCTGCGGGGGTACGGACGAAATTCCTGCCCTCTATCAGCGTGAAGTCCCCCCGGTCGATCCGGATGACGCGCTGGACGGACGTGGTGTCGATCGTGAACACATGTCCTCCTGCAAGAACTTCCAGAACGCGAACCGTTGCAAGGGTCAAAGGCAGGGTGAGGGTGAAGGCAGCACCGCCGGTAGGTACCTGCGATACGTCGACCGCGCCACGTAGCTTTTCCACATTCCTTTTCACGATATCGAGACCTATACCTCGCCCTGAGAGGCTGGTGACGGTCGCCGAGGTGGAGACGCCCGGCTCGAAGACACGCCGCAGGATATCCGCTTCGGCCTGCTTGCCATGTGTGCTTTCGCCTGTCGCCGCACTCAGCAAAGCCAAGTTCAGGCCGCGGCCGTCGTCTTCGACGCGAACCTCCATGCGGTTTCCGCGCATCGCGGCCGAAACCAGAATCCTGCCCTTTTCCGGCCGTCCTGCCGTCCGACGCTCCTCCGGCGTCTGGATTCCATGCGCAACCGCGTTGCGGACGAGGTGGCGAAGCGAATCCTGCAGCGCTGAAACAATGGAGCGATCGACCTCTAACTCTCCGCCGCTGATCTCCAGCTCTGCGCGTTTGCCCGATGCCGCCGCCACGTCCCGGACGATGCGGCCCAGACCCTTGCAGGCTTCTGCAAAGGGCTGCGTGCGCGCAAGTCTGATCTCCTCGTCGAGTGCGGTCACGGCACTTTGCATCAGGCGAACGTCCTGGCGGAGGAATGCTGCGAGCTGACGCAGGCCGCCTTCGACGCTCGCCACCTGTCCGGTGGGATCAGAACCCGGTGCGCGCATTTTCCTTGCTTCCTCGCGCAGCGAAGAGGCCTGTTCGGCATGACGCCGCATGACGGCATTGAAGGTCAGCATCTCACCGCTCCTGTAAAGGAGTGCATCCAGGCGCGCGGCTGAGACGCGCATGGACCCGTCGGTGTCGGTGGCGCGAATGGCGATCCCCGGCTCCGCCATGGGCGGATGGTGGTGCGCTTCTTTTAAGCCGTCATCGGAACCCGCGGTCGCGACGGCCTTCAGCTTTTCGACCACGTCCTGGCCATGCGCGGGAGAGGGGATTTCGCCGCTCTCAAGCAGATTGGCCGCGTCCCTGATTGCGTCCGCAGCCGACAGTAGCAGGTCAAGCCTCGATCGTTCGAGAACAAGCCCTACATTCGCAGCCATCGAGAGAATTTCCTCCATCCAGTGACAAATCGTTTCGACGCCGCGCACCTGAAGCAGGCCGGCGGCACCCTTGAGGCTATGCGCCACTCTTAGAAGCTGTTCCTGCAGATGCCGTTTCCGATCTGCATCGCCGGACGCCTCAATTGCCAGCACGGCGTTCTCCATCTCCGACGCGCGTTCCCGCACTTCTTGAGTGAACATGGTCAATAAGCCGGGGTCGAGTTCTTCAGGTGTTATCATGTTCGTTGCCGTGGTCGGTGAGCATTTCCTTCAGCCTCGAGCCGAGTTCATTCAGATCTTTTGCGGCCTCCTCTGCCTGGCGTATCGCCGAGAGGTTCTGGCTGCTGGTCTGTTCGATGTAATGCATCGCTTCGTGAATCTGCTTCATTCCGGCGCGTTGCTGACCCGCCGAGGCGGCGATTTGAGCCACCGATCGCGCGGAATCGGCGACGATTGCCTCGAGTTGCCGAATGGTTTCGCCCGCTTCGCTGACCGTCTCGAGCGCACGGCTGACGCTCTTGGATCCATCCTCGGCGCCGATCACCGCGGAGTTTGTCGATTTTTGAATTTCCATGAGGATGCGGCGGACCCTGGTGGTCGCAGATTTCGACTGGTCGGCAAGCGTCCGGATCTCGCTGGCGACAACATTGAAGCCCCTGCCGTGTTCGCCGGCACGCGATGCCTCGATCGCAGCATTCAATGCCAGGAGGTTCGTCTGGTCCGCGATCTCGGCAACGACCGAGACGATTTCGCCGATTTCGAGGCTGTTTTCCGCAAGCGACAGAATATCCGCAGCGATCGTCTCCGTCCGGGCACTAACGGCATTCATCACCTGCACCGTGTCGTCGAGCGCTCTGCGGCCCTCATTGCTGATCTTGACGGCGTTGTCGTAGGAGGCGGCAACGTGCTGCGCGCGCTGTGCTGCCTGTTCCGACGTCTGCAATACCTCGTCGACGCTCGTGACCGTCTGGGCAACGGCCGAGGACTGCTCGCGCATGCCTTCGACCTGCTGCGTGGTGCCGGCGAGAATTTCGGCAGCTGACGATGAGAGGTGTTGCGCCGTTTCAGAAATCGTGGCGAGCAACTTCTCGAGCCGCTCCCTGCTGCCCCGCTCGTTGTCGATCATACCGGCAAGCCTTGCGGTCATCGCGTTGAAGGAGTCGCCGAGAACCGCGAGCTCGTCGCTGCCCTCCACGGATGCCTTCTGCGCCAGGTCGCCGGCGCTGACCTTTTCCGCCAGGACCGCGAGCGCGCGCGTGCGGCGGGCCAGACGGCGCACGACCCGCAGCACGTGAAGGAGCAGCAGCACGGCGAGTGCCGAAAAACCAAACTGCAGCAATTGGGAGCGCTGGAGCCGGGTCACTCCGGCCTGTTCGATGCGGCTGATCAATCCGTCCAGACGCGCCGCAAACGCTCTGATCTCCGGATCCAGCTCGTCCAGTGCGCCGCGACTGAGCGGAGCGCTGGCCATAACGCTTTCCAGACCGGGCTTGACTTCATCCAGCCATTGTTGGCGGGCTTGCTCAAGCTGCGTGAGAGCAGCAGGATCGTTCGCCGCCGCCAGACCGATCCCTTCTTCGCTATTCGCCAGACTCGCAAGAAGCCGCTCATTGCGAGCCATCAATCGGCGCAGCTCATCGGTAGCAGCGGCCCGAGCCGGACCCTCCGCTCGTTCCAGGTGACTGGCCGTGTAGATCATCTGGTAGGCGAGCCGTTCCTTGCCAAGCGAGGACGTTGCCGCGAGATCGGCCCGCACGCGTTCCAGAGCAATGAAGCTGGACCCGACAAGCAGCGCCGATGCTGCCACGAATAGGAGCATTGCCAACCCCAATGCGCCATAGAGGCTATTCGCTGGTCGGGGACTCATGGAACTCGGTCCTTTCCGTCTCGTCGCTGGCGGTGATCTGCTCATCCTCAAGAAAGAAGCGGCGGTCATCCAAAAGGCGGCGGCCGTCGAGAATGACCGCCCCGATTTTCGTCGTCGCCCAATGCCATGGTTTGCCTGGAGCGGGCTCCGCTGCTCGGATTTCCTCCAGCGGGAGCGTCGATATTTCTGGGGCGGCTTCGGAAAGTATCAGGAATTCGGGCCGTTCCTGCCCGCACACGATCGCCCAGTCGTCGGCGATACGGGCCTCTTGCGGGAGATCGAGCGGTCCGCGCAGATCGAACACGGGAAGCAGTTGACCGCGCAGGTCGTAAACGCCACAGGCATGCGGGGGCATTCCGGGGAGCGGGCTGACGCGTGCCCTCGAAACGATTTCGCAAACGTAGCGGATCTCCAAGGCAAACTGGCGATCCGCCAGGACGAAGATCACAAGACCGACGGCCTGTTCTTCGCTTTGCCCCGCGGATACGTCAACGGCCACACCGGGTGATCGTTGCTCGTATTGCGCTTCCGAATCCTGTTGTGCCGCTTCCAGAAGCGCCTCCGTCTGTTCTATCGCGGCTGCCATACGGCTTCTGACGGCGGTCCAGTCGAGCGGACGGGCGGCGGGACGGGAAGGTGTCTTCATCCGGGTTCGCTCCCGAGATGTTGGCGTATCGTGGCGATCTCTCGCCGTGCACGCTGTGCCAGATGGCCGGCCGTCGCCTCGGGCATCAACTCAACGTGTTCGCGGGGCGAGCGAGATAGGCAGGACGAGAGCGCATTTTCGAGGGCGCGCAGGGCCGCCCGCGGATCGCTGTCCTTGAGGCAGACACCGAGTAAGAACTGTGCAGCCGCCAGTTTGCCGTCGAGATATGCCACCCGCCGGAGTGCTGCCTTCGCCGCATCGGTCTCGCCGCTGGCCATCCGGGAGACACCTTCAAGGAAGTGCAGTTCCGCTGATAGCGGATGCCTCTCGATCGCTCGGGCGGCAAGGCGCGCGGCCTCACGGGGCTCACCCAGGTCGAAACGCGATCGGATTTGCCGGGCGATGGCCTTGGCCGTATCGTCGCCCGTCGTTTTTCGCGAGGCCGCGGCGCGAGCCCGGGCGAGCGGAACGCCCGCGACCGGGTTGCCGGTTTCGCGTCGAACGGGAGCGACGCACGCGGTCGAGCTTTTACGTGTGTCCGGAGCCATGATGCGGCGGTAGACAATGCCCGCGGGCGTGATCGACGTCTCGAAGGGGGCGTATTTCCACAGGGGCGGGTCGGTCGGGGCCGTCAGCAGCCAGCCGCCATCGGAAAGGCAAGCCAGAAGCTGACGGGCGATGCGGCGCACTGCGCTCGCTTCGAGATAGACGAGCACGTTGCGGCAAAGGATCAAATCGAACTCAGACAATCGCTTTTCCGGTGCCGGAAGCGCGTCGGTGCCGAGGTTCAGATGAGCGAAGTCGACCTGCCGGCGCAATTGCTCGTTCAGTCGAAAACGCCCCTCGCACGAAGTGAAATATCGCTGTCTCAGCCTCGGGCCCGTATTCCTCAAGGCCCACTCGCCGTAGTCGCCAGCCTTGGCCGCGGCGAGCGCCCTCCTCGAAATATCGGCTGCATCGATCCGGACGCCGTCCAAGAGGCCTTCCTCTTCGCATAGAATGGCAAGCGAATACGGTTCCTCGCCCGTCGCGCAGCCGATGCTCCAGATTCGCAGAGGAGACCCCTCGGGCCGACGTCGCAGCAGTTCCGGGAGAATTGTTTGCCGTATCAGCTCGAATTGCTCGGGCCCGCGGAAGAAATGCGTTTCGGCAACTGTAACCGCGGAGATTACGTCCTCGGTCAAATCCTCGTCCGATCCCAGCCGGTCGAGAAGCAAGCGACCCTCGCCAATGCCGCGCCGCACCATGACCCGGTCTATCGCCGAAGCGACGGTTTCTTTCCGGGATGCCGGGAAGCTCAGGCCGATCCTGCCTGCAACCTGTTCAGCGAGCTCCAGCGACGGGCCGCGCCTGGTCACTGGACACCTCGTTGCCCGTTCGGGATGAAGCTCTCTGTCGAAACCGGCTGGCGCATTTTCGTTCCACATACATTGACTGCTGTCGTCACTACGTCCTGGCGTGCATTTGCGCTATTCGTCCGGATGACCTAGAGGGCGGCCTATCCAAGCGGACTATTGTCGGTTTTCGGTCATCGGCAAAAGACGTGCTCCGGCTGCGGCCGCCTCCTGGCGGTTCCTGACCCGTAGGCTTCGGAATAGTGCTGCCATGTGGATCTTCACGGTGCCTTCGCCGAGTTTCAGCTTGCGTGCGATTTCCTTGTTCGAGAAGCCCTGTACAAGGAGCTGCAAGACTTCGCGCTGCCTCGGCGTGAGGAATTCGATCGTACGGTGGCGTTCGTTCTGGACGCCCCCGCCAGGCGCGGGCGTCTCTGCCTCGGAAGGGGAGGCGCGGCCTGCGATGGAGGGCGGGACATAGACGGATCCGTTGAGAATGGCGCGAACCGCCTCGGCGAGATCGGTCGCGCCGAGCCCCTTGGGGACATAGCCGTTTATGCCTGCCGTCAGGGCGGAGAGGATATCCGATCGACGCGACGATGCCGAAACGACCGCGACTTTCAAATCCGGGTGGACGTCGCGCACGGCAGCAAGGCTGGCAACGCTTTGCATGCCCGGCATCGCCAGGTCGAATAGTGCCAGCGAGACGTCTTCGCGTTCGGAAAGCCTCTCGATTGCCTCGTCGAGTGACCCAGTCTCGATAATCTCGGTAAAGCGCAATTTGCTCTTCAAAATGAAGCCAAGCGCAATCCTGAAGAATTCATCGTCATCGGCAATAAGTGCGACGCCTGAGGCATTCATTACGCTATCCCCGCTCGCTGGCTCACGCCAAGGGCTTCCGAACCCGTCTAGTCGACTTGCAACTAACGATCGTCTCCGCGAATGAGTTCCCGCCATTTCCATCAATGACTGGTAGTAATTGGATTGTGCCACACACGCCGCGAGACGTGTAGGGCTAATTCCTGCCCTGTTGGCAACTGCACCAATCGAGTTAGAGGGAACCGGCCGCGATCAACTTGGAAATTTCCGCGGCGGGCAGGGGGCGAGAAAAGAGGTAGCCCTGCACCTCATTGAAGCCCTCCGAATCCACCACCGCCAGCTGATCCTCCGTTTCGACGCCCTCGACCGATGTCGTCATGCCAAGGCTTTGCCCAAGGCCCGCGACGGCCTTGACGATCGCGAGGGACTCCTTGCCGTGCGGCAGGTCCCGGACGAAGGCCTGGTCAACCTTGATCTTGTCGAACGGAAAGCTGCGCAAGTACCCAAGTGAGGAATAACCCGTTCCGAAATCGTCCATCGCGATCTTGACGCCGAGCCTTCGCAAGTCCTGTAGCAGCTCGAGATTATGCTCGCTCTCGTCCAGGAGAACCGTCTCCGTGATCTCCAGTTGCAGACGAGCGGGATCAAGCCGGGTGGCTGAAAGGGCCTTGGCGACGGCCCTCACCAGGTTGCGATGCTTGAACTGGACAGGAGAGAGGTTTACGGCAACACTCACACGTTCCGGCCAGCGAGCGGCCTGGCGGCATGCCTCGCCCAGGATCCACTCGCCAATCGGAACGATCAAGCCGGTTTCTTCGGCAATTGGAATGAATTCGGACGGTGCGATCATCCCACGCTCAGGGTGCCGCCATCGCAACAACGCCTCGCAGCAGCTCACGCAACGCGACTCCAAGCTCACCAGCGGCTGATAGTGCAGCTCGAACTCTCCCTTCGCCAGCGCGTCCCGCATTGTGATCTTCATCTGCTGGTGTGCTTGCAGCTGCGCATGCATCGCCACGTCGAAAAGCTTGTAGGTGCCGCGGCCGCTAGATTTCGCACTGTAGAGTGCGATATCAGCCGCCTTGATCAGCTCATCTGCAGAGGTTCCGTCTTCTGGCGCAAAGGCAATTCCGATGCTGGTCCCGACGTTTGCGGCGGCGCCCTCGATGCTGAAGGGCTCGGAAAGGGTATCGATCAGTCGCTGTGCGAGGCGGAAAGCTTCGTCACGTGACTCCGTCAGAGGTTGTATTATGGCGAATTCGTCACCCCCAAGTCGCGCGACGGTTTCCGTGGTCCTGACTGCCTGGATCAGTCTTGTGGAAACCTGGCGCAGTAAAGCGTCGCCGGCCGGATGGCCGAGCGTGTCGTTGACGGCCTTGAAGCCGTCAAGGTCCAGGCACAGCACTGCCATACGCGCATGGTTGCTCTCGTTCAGCGCTTCCTCGAAGCATTCGCGGAAGAACATCCGGTTCGCGAGGCCCGTGAGCATGTCGTGTCTGGCCATATGCGCCATCTGCTTTTGGGCGAGCAGCGTGTCCTCTTCAGCCCGACGCCGCTCGGTTATGTCTCGGCAGAAAATGGAAATGCCGTCTCGCGTTGGGGAGGCGTTCGCTTCGACCCAGCGGCCGAGCGACGACAAATGGTCCTCAAAAAAGGAGCGGACCCGTCGGTCCATCACTTCGCGGCAATGCTTGGCGAAGCTCCCCTCCTCCTCTTCGGGGAAGAGTTTCCAGAACACTCTTCCGAGGGCCTCGTCTCCGACCTGCAGGAGCTTCCGGGCATTCTCGTTGAGATAGCGCACGCGCCAGTCTGCGCCGAGCAGCATGACGCTATCCATGGTGCTCTCGAGAACCGAGGAAAGTTGGTCGGCAGCGGCTTCGGCGTGCCTTTGCGCACGGCTTATTTCGTCGCTTGCTCGCTTCGCAACGGTAATGTCGCGCCAGATCGACAGGATTCGGAACGGCTTTCCGTGATGGTCTGTGATCGGGGCCGAGATCACGTCCATGCATCTTTCTTCACCGCCAGCATCCCGAACGGAAATCTCGAAACGCGCTGTCTTGCCGCGTCTGACGCTTTCCCAGGCCGCCTCGACCTTGTCGGCGTCGGAAGCTCGCCCGATGGAGTCCCATGTCTGCCCCGTCACCGGCGCGCCTTCGTTCAGTCCGAAGATACGCCGCCCGGCCTCGTTCATGAGCAGGGGCCGTCCCTCCATGTCGAGCACGCGCACACAGTCGGGGCTGCTGTCAAAGATGCTTCTGATAAACGCCTGAGCTTCCTGTTGAGCGATCTCCGCGGCTCGGCGTTCCGTGATGTCGAGAACGGATCCAACATAACCGAGGAAGGTTCCGTCGGCGGAGAAGCGCGGTTGCCCGACGTCGATGACCCATGCCCAGCTTCTGTCGGCTCGTCGCAACCGGTACTCGCTGCGCACCGGTTCCTTGCCCGCAGTCGCCCTAAAGAATGTCTCCTGGACTGCCTGGCGGTCATCGGGATGGATGACGTCGACCCAACCGAAACCGAGCGCCTCAGCCTCTGTTTGCCCAGTCGTTTCCAACCACAAGCGATTAAAGAAGCTTGTGTCGCCTGTGGGGTCCGCTACCCAGATCATGACGGGGGCGTCGTCAGCGATGGCTCGAAAGCGGGCCTCGCTTTCGCGCAAGTCGTCGGCAGCGCGCCGCCTTTCGTCGATATCCTCCAAAACGCCGTACCAGCGCACGATTTCTCCATCCGCGTCACGCTTTGCGGCTGCGCGAGCGCGGAACCATCGATAATCGCCGGTCTTGGTCAAGAGCCTGTATTCGCAGTCGAACGGTGCACCGCTTGCCAGGGACCGGCGCCATTCCTCTTGCAATGCCCCCGCGTCCTGCGGATGAACCGCTTTGGCCCATCCGCTGCCGAGTGTCTCTTTTTCGCCCAGTCCGGTCAGTTCGCTCCATCGCGGGCCAACCTCCAGGACCTCTCCCGCCGTGTCTGCGGTCCAGGGAACTTGCGGGTGAAGGTCGACCAGAGAGCGATAATGCTCTTCGCTCGCTCGGAGGGTCTCTTCGGTCCTGCGCAGGTTGGTGATATCCACGATCGTTACGACCACGAACTTCTCTTGTGTCGAACCGGCGGGAATGCTCACGCACCGTTTTTTCGTCAGGAGCGTGCGCTGTGTCCCATCGGGCGTCGTGATTTGCTCTTCGAGCTCGTGGCCTTCGCTTGTCGAAAGTACGATCCTGTCGAGCGAGACGATCCTGTCTGCCTGCTCCCCCGGTAATATGTCGTGGTCGGTCCGTCCAATGAGCTGGTTCCGGTCTTTCCCCAGAAGGTTGCATGCCGCGTCGTTGATGAAGACGAACCGTGACGCATCGTCCTTGATAATCACCGGTTCGGCGATGCCATCCATAAGCCGCTGGAAGAGATCATGGGATCTATGGGAGGGCGGTTCGGGCGTCGGTGCGTTCATGACACGACACTTAGACCGGTGAGGCGCTGTAGCGCATTGAAGAAATCCCCACTAGGTTGTGCAAACTCGGTCAACTGATCGCGACTGCAAATTGTTCCCGGAGAATAGATACAGCCGCTCCTGCGGCAGGGTACGCGCGCCTTAGACCGCCTCGAGCTTGCTGAACCGAACCGGGATGAGTTGCCGCGCCAGGAATTGCCCTTCCGAATCCTTGTCGATGACAGTCAGCACCTGTTCTTCCGAACCCACAGGAAGAACAAGGCGGCCCATTGGCTTGAGCTGCTCGAGCAAAGCCGGAGGCGGCTCCTCAGCCGCCGCCGTGACCAGGATCTTGTCGAATGGAGCGTGCTCAGGCCAGCCGCGTGAACCGTCGCCGATACGAATGCCGACATTAGACATGCCGAGGCCGTGCAGGAGAGCCTCGGCATGGCTTGCGAATTCCTCAATGATCTCGACGCTCCAAATCTTCCCGGCGAGTTGAGCGAGGATTGCGGTTTGATAGCCCAGGCCGGTGCCGATCTCAAGCACGGCCTCATGCGGTTTGGGAGCAAGGAGATCGGTCATGAGTGCGACCATGAAGGGCTGCGACACGGTTTTATCGAAGCCGATCGGAAGCGGCATGTCCTGGTAGGCAAAGGGCGCAGCTTGGGCGGGCACGAACAGATGCCGCGGTACCCGCAGCATCGCTGCCATTACCCGTTCATCGAGCGCCGCCTTGCCGAGTTCTTCACTTGCAAGGTCGGCATAGATTGCGACCACCTCGACCATGTGCCTGCGCAGAACGGCGAGGTGCTCTTCGTTCATTGGCTTCATGAGGGCGCGCTCTCCTCAGCCAGTTGGCCGGCAATGGCCTCTCGAACATTAAAGGGTGACGAGCCTGCAATAGCAAGGCCAAATGGCGCGAACAATTCGCTAGCGATCCGGCGCCGCGCCGGCAAGGTCTTAGGGTGTGAGCCGACGGCCGCAGAACGGATAGAGCATCGGAATTTGTCAGAGCGACAATAATCTTGTGAAAAATCCGATACTAGGGCACAATTTGTGAGTGCGGCGCTATCTCGACTCCGGCCGTCTTGCGCCGAGAGTTCGTGGGCGAAAGGTCGGCGTCGATGCATCAGGGGTTCTTTCTTCTGTTCGCTACGGTGTCCGTGGTCACAGCCCTGACGCTGGTCCTGGCGCGCAATCCGGTTCACAGCGCATTGGCGCTGATGGCGTGCTTCCTGCAGATTTCCGCAATCTTCGTTATGCTCGGCGCGCCGCTGCTCGCGGTCATCCAGATCTTCGTCTATGTCGGCGCGATCATGGTCCTGTTCCTGTTCGTGATCATGATGGTCGACGTGCGCGAAGCGGTGCTGCAGCGTTTCATGCCCGGCGGCAACTTGCCGGCGCTCGCGCTTCTCGTCCTGCTCGGCGCCGAGATGGTCGTGCTGGTGCTCTGGAGTGATCGCTTTATCGAATCGCCGCCCGTCGCCGAACGCGGCGGCGATGCGATCAGAGATCTCAGCAAGACGCTCTTCTCGGACTATCTCCTGCCGTTCGAAGTCGCCTCCGTCATCCTGCTGGCGGCTCTCGTCGGCGCCATCGTGCTGGCGCGGAAGGAGCCTGGCTGATGGTCCCGCTCTGGTGGTCGATCCTGCTCGGAGTGGCCCTGTTTGTGATAGGAGCGGGGGGCGTCCTTCTGAGGCGCAATATCCTGATCGTGCTGATGTCGCTGGAGCTTCTGCTCAATTCGGTCAACATCAATTTCATCGCCTTCGGGCAGTACTACGACGACTTCCGCGGACAGATCTTTGCGATCTTCGTCATCGCGATCACCGCGGCGGAGGTTGCCGTAGCCCTCGGCATATTGGTCGCGCTGGTGAGGAACAAGTCCACCCTCAAGGTAGACGACGTCACCATCATGAAAGGATAGCGGCTTGGACCCGGTGATATCGACCCGGCCGCTGCTCGCCGTCGCCGTCGCCGGACTGGCGGCCCTCGCCATTCTCTTTCTCAACAAGCGCGAAAAACTCCGCGACGCGGTATCGCCGATCGCCGCGGTCGCCATGTTTGCGATCGTCGTCTCCATGGCGCCGACGGTGCTGGCCGGCGGCACCGTCGAACTGCGGTTGTTCGAGGTCCTGCCAGGGATCGACGTCGCTTTGCGGGCCGATGCGCTCGGCATGGTATTCGCCACTGTCTCTTCGCTTCTGTGGATCGTGGCCGCGGTCTACTCCATCGGTTATATGCGGCACTTGCACGAGCACGCGCAGACCCGGTTTTTCGCCTGCTTCGCCACCAGCCTCGCGGCCGCAGTGGGCGGCGCCTTCGCCGCAAATCTGTTCACGCTGGTTATCTTCTACGAGGTGCTGAGCCTCGTCACCTATCCGCTCGTCTACCACCACGAGGACGAAGAAGGATGGCGGGGCAGCCGCAAGTATCTCGTCTATCTGATGGGCGCTTCGAAAAGCGTGCTTCTCGCTGCTTTGGCGCTGACCTATCACATCGCCGGGTCGCTCGACTTCGTGAGGGGCGGGTTGCTGACCGGCGCCAATGCCTCGGCGACGCTGCTCACTGTCGTCTATTTCTGCTATCTGTTCGGCTTCGCCAAGGCGGCGGTGATGCCGATGCATGCCTGGCTGCCCGCCGCAATGGTGGCGCCGACGCCTGTCAGCGCGCTCTTGCATGCCGTGGCGGTCGTCAAAATGGGCGTCTTCTGCGTGCTGCGGGTGATCTTTCATGTTTTTGGCGTCAGCACGGTCGGGGAACTGGGCCTTGGGGTCGCCACGGCCTATTTGGTCTCGTTCACCATCCTGATGGCATCGGTCTACGCGCTGACGCGCGACGACCTGAAGGCGAGGCTTGCCTATTCGACCGTCAGCCAGCTCTCCTACATCGTGTTGGGCGCGGTACTCCTATCGCCGCTGGCCATGGTCGGCGGGATCATCCACATCGCCGCGCATGCATTCTCCAAGATCACGCTCTTTTTCTGCGCGGGGTCGATCTATTGCGCGTCCGGAAAACGCAACATCAGCGACATGGCGGGCATCGGCCGGAGGCTTCCCTGGACGATGGGGGCATTCTTCGTCGCGTCGCTGAGCATGATCGGCATCCCGCCGACGGCAGGTTTCGTCAGCAAGTGGTATCTGGCGGAGGGCTCGGTAGAGGCCGGACAGATGGCTTTCCTGGCCGTGCTGCTCGCAAGTTCGGTCCTCAATGCCGCCTATTTTCTGCCGGTCAGCTACACCGCCTTTTTCGAGGCGGAGACCAAGGAGAGCCGGGCGCCGGTCCGCGAAATCCCGCTTGTTGCGATCCCGCTGGTCGCGACCGCGATCCTATCAGTGCTGATGGGCATCTTCCCCTACTATTTCCTCACCCTCGCGGACGGAGTGATCCGATGATCAAGCCTGTCGTCGATTTCTTTGGTGACGCGCAATATGCGAGGTTGCGCCGGCGGCTGTTCTATGTGGTGCTCGTCCTGATCGTCGCCGCCGACTTCCTGGTTCCCCGCGACCACGCCGAATACCTGTGGGAGCGCCTGCCGGGCTGGCCGGCGGCGTACGGCTTCGGCTCCTGCGTGCTGCTCATCTTCGTTTCCAAGTTTCTCGGCCATCGCGCCGGGCTGATGCGGCGCGAGGACTACTATGATTGATTTCGTCCACCCGGCTCTCATCTTCATTCTAGGCGCTCTGCCGATCCCGTTCTTAACGGGACCGGTGCGTAAAGCCTATCTCGTGCTGATCCCGGTACTGGCGATCGTCGCCGTCACGGCGATAGAGCCCGGCAGTTATGGCGAGACGCAGTTCCTCGGCCAGAACATTCTGATTGCGAAGGCCGACAAGCTCAGCATCGTCTTCGCGACCGTCTTCACCATCATGGCGCTGATCGGCACGGTCTATGCATTGCACCTTTCCGGCGCCGGCCAGCATGTGGCTGCCTTCGTCTATGTCGGCAGCGCGCTCGGGGTGGTGTTCGCAGGCGACTATCTGACCCTCTACCTGTTTTGGGAGGGCATGGCATTCGCCTCGGCTTATCTGGTCTTCGCTCAAGGAGGCCGACAGGCGATCCGCGCCGCTTTTCGGTATCTTATGGTCCACGTCACCGGCGGCGTCGTCCTGCTCGGGGGAATTCTGCTCCATGGGGCAGCCGCAGGCTCGCTGCTCTTCGGTCCGGTCGAGGGCCCTTTGGGCGCGGGTGCCTACCTCATTCTTGCCGGTTTCCTGCTCAACGCGGCGGTGCCGCCGCTCAATGCCTGGCTGACCGATGCCTACCCGGAGGCGACCGTCACCGGGGCGGTGTTCATGAGCGCCTTCACGACCAAGACCGCCGTCTACGTGCTGGCGCGGGCGTTTCCGGGTATCGAACTGCTGGTCTGGCTCGGCACGGTGATGGCGCTCTATGGCGTCATTTATGCGGTGCTGGAAAACGACTGCCGCCGCCTTCTTGCCTATCATATCGTCAGCCAGGTGGGCTACATGGTCGCGGGCATCGGCATCGGCACCGAGCTGGCGGTGAACGGAGCCACCAGTCACGCCTTCGCGCACATCCTTTACAAGGGGCTCCTGTTCATGGGCGCCGGGGCGGTGATCTACGTCACAGGCCGGCGCAAGCTCACGGAGCTTGGCGGGCTCTACAAGGCAATGCCGCTGACGGTGGCGCTCTATATGATCGGCGCCTTTGCGATCTCGGCATTTCCGTTCTTCTCGGGTTTCGTCAGCAAATCGATGGTGGTGGCCGCTGCAGGGCAGGATCACCGCGCGCTGGTGATGCTGGCGCTGACGATGGCGTCATCCGGGACGTTCCTGCACACCGGGCTCAAACTCCCCTATTACATGTTCTTCGGTACCGACCGGGGGCTGCAGGCACGGGAGCCGCCCGGCAACATGCTGGCCGCGATGGGCATGGCGGCGGCGCTTTGCATTGCCATCGGCGTATTCCCCGGACCGCTCTACGCGCTTCTGCCCTATCCTGTCGTTTTCGAGCCCTATACCGGCGTCCACGTGACCGAGAGCCTCGGGATCCTGATGTTCACGGCTCTGGGCTTTGTGATCTTCCTCCGGGCGCTCGATCCCGAAAACACGATCAGTCTCGACACCGACTGGTTCTATCGCAAGGGCGCCCGCGCCTTCATGTGGTTCGCAGAAAGACCGTTGGCGCGCTATGAGAAGGCGGTCAGCGACGTGTCGGAGACCACGGTTCTGCCCTTCCTGCACGGCTCGGCGCGCACGGGGATGCGGCTCGATCTCAATGGCGTGGATGGAGTCGTCAATGGCGTCGCCCGATCGATCCTCGAAGGCGGCGGCGTATTGCGGCGCTTGCAGACCGGCGTCATCACCCATTACGTGCTGGCGATGATCGCCGGTCTGATCGCGGCCATCCTCGTCTTCGCGGTCGTCTGGAGGTAGGGCGCGATGTCGATCCCGCTGCTGAGCCTCATCGTCTTCGTGCCCGTCGCCGGGGCGGCCGTTCTGATGTTCATGCGCAGCGACGATGCGGTGCGGTGGACTGCGCTCGGTTTCGGGATTGTCGATCTCGCTCTCTGCGTGGTGATGCTGGCCGGCTTCGACACGACGACCCACGAAATGCAGTTCACCGAGAGCCGTCCCTGGGTGCCCGCGCTCGGGATCACCTATGCGCTCGGCGTCGACGGCATCAGCGCGCTCTTCCTGTTCCTGACGGCGCTGTTGAGCTTGATCTCCGTGCTCGCTTCCTGGGTGGCGATCGACCGCAAGGTGAAGGAGTTCATGGTCAGCCTGCTGGTCATGCAGGCGCTGATGCTCGGTGTCTTCTGCGCGCTCGACCTGTTCCTGTTCTACGTCTTCTGGGAGGCGATGCTGATTCCGATGTATCTGATCATCGGCGTCTGGGGCGGCGAAGGCCGGGTCTATGCTGCGTTCAAGTTCTTCCTCTACACGCTGGCCGGCAGCATCCTCTTCCTGATCGGCGTCATCGTGCTCTATTTCCAGGGGGGCGAGACCTTCGACATACTCGCCCTGACGGGGCAGGATCTGCCCTTCGGCGTCCAGTCCTGGCTGTTCTTCGCCTTCCTGGTGGCCTTCGCTGTCAAGGTGCCGATGGTGCCGGTGCACACCTGGCTGCCGGACGCCCATGTGCAGGCGCCGACTGCGGGCAGCATCATTCTCGCGGGCGTGCTCCTGAAGATGGGTGCTTACGGATTCCTGCGCTTCTCGCTGCCGATGCTGCCGGAAGCATCGCTCTATTATTCGACGCTCATGCTCGCGCTTTCGGCCCTTGCGATCGTTTATGGCGGCCTGCTGGCTCTGGCCCAGGACGACCTGAAAAAGCTGGTGGCCTATTCCAGCATCAGCCATATGGGATTCGTGACGCTCGGGATTTTCGCGCTGAATCTGCGCGGGCTCGAGGGCAGCATCCTGCAGATGTTCAATCACGGGATAACGACGGGCGCATTGTTCCTGTTCGTGGGCCTGATCTACGAGCGCACGCATACCCGCAGCATCGCGAATTACGGCGGGCTGATGAAGGCGGCGCCCGTCTATACCGCCTTTCTTGCGCTCTTCACCCTGTCTTCGATGGCGCTGCCGGGGACGAACGCTTTCGTCGGCGAACTGCTGGTGCTGTCAGGCGGGTTTGCGGCAAACCTCGCCGCGGGCGCCGCGGCCGTGGTGGGCGCGTTGCTGAGTGCCGCCTACCTGCTCGGCATGTACGGGAAAGTGGCGCTTGGTCCGCCGAGTGTGAGTGCGAGGTATGAGATACATGACGTGAACGGGCGCGAGATGGCTGCCATCCTGCCGCTCGCCATCTTCGTGCTCTGGGTTGGGCTCTATCCGCGCCCGTTCCTCGAGATCATCGATGCGTCGGTTCGAAATCTGCTGGTGCAGGTACACGGTGAAGGGAGTGGTCGATGACTGCTGCCGCGCTTCTCCAATGGGCCTTGGCGAGCGTCCCCGAGATCATCGTGGTCACCGGTGCCTGCGTCCTGCTGATTGTCGGAGAGCTTGTGCGCAAGGGACGCGACGATCTGCTCCTGTGGGCTTCAGTAGCGATCGTGCTCCTCGCCGCGGTAGCCACGCTCATGCTGGCAGGCGAGATGCGGCCAGCCTATGCGGGCATGTTCATTTCCGACCGCTTCGCCGTCTTCTTCAAGTTGGTGTTTTATCTGGCGACCATCCTGACCTTCTTCCTGTCGCGGAAATACGCCGAGATAGAGGGGATCGGCAGGAGCGAATATTATGTCCTGCTGCTCTTTGCCCTTGTGGGAATGATGATCATGGCCTCGGCGATCGACCTCCTGTCGATCTATGTGGGTCTCGAGTTGATGGTGCTCTGCACCTATGTGCTGACAGGCTTCCTGCGCAAAGAGCGGCGGTCGAACGAGGCGGCGTTGAAATATGTGATCCTCGGCGCGGTCTCGACGGCGATTTTCCTTTATGGAGTCTCGCTCATCTACGGGCTCACCGGAACGACCCAGCTGGACCGGATGGCTGAGGCGGTGAGCGGCGGTCCGCTCGATCCCGCCCTGCTGCTGGCGGTCGTTTTCATCGTTGCGGGGCTCGTCTTCAAGATCGGCGCCGTGCCGTTCCATATGTGGGTGCCGGATGTCTATGAAGGCGCGCCGACGACGATCACCGCCTTCATGTCGGTCGCGCCCAAGGCGGCCGGATTCGCGGTGATTCTCCGGGTGTTCCTCAATCCGCTTGTCGAAGCCTCGAACGCCTGGATCATCGTCGCGGCCATTGCGGTGGCAACGATGGCGCTCGGCAGTTTCGTCGCGCTTGTGCAGGATAATTTCAAGCGCCTGCTCGCCTATTCCAGCATCGCCCATGCGGGTTTCGCTATTTTCGGCGTGGTGGCCGGCGGCCAGGACGGGATCGCCAGCGTAATGCTCTATCTGCTCATCTACACTTTCATGAATCTCGGCATTTTCGGCGCGGTGATCATGATGCGGAACGGCGACTTTTCCGGCGAAGTCATCGAAGACTACGCGGGTTTCGCCAAGTTCCATCCCGGACTCGCGCTTCTGATGCTCCTTTATCTCTTCTCGCTCGCCGGCATTCCGCCGACGGCCGGGTTCTTCGCCAAGTTCTACGTGCTGGTCGCGCTGGTCGAGCGCGGTTTCGTCGCGCTGGCGGTGATCGCAGTCCTGCTCAGCGTCGTCTCCGCCTATTTCTATATCCGCATCGTGATGGTGATCTACATGCGTGAGCCGGAAAGGGCGTTCGAACCTGCGTTGACGCCGCTCGTCAGCGCCACGCTCGCCTTCACCGCCGCCGGCACCATCGGCATCGGCCTGTTTCCGGCGTGGTTCCTGAGGCTTGCTCAACAGTCGGCTTTCGGCGGGTAAGGCGGGTTTTCGCTGCTGTATCGGCGTTTGCTACAGGCGGGCCGATTCGGATCATGCATTACTAATCAATTGGATTTGCATTGATCCGCCCGACGGCATAGACTCGCCTTGGAGGAAAAGGATTGCCCAGGCCGCCTATCGAGGCGCCGGCATCCCCGGTTCCGAAGGGGCCGATCGCGGCTGAGAAAAGCCGCTGGTTGGCCAAGGCCAACGCTATGACGGCAATGGAGTTCCTGCCGGTTCTGTTTATGGCTACCGGGATAGTCCTGGTGGCGGCGGCGACGCTTTTCGTCTCATCGCTGTTGCGTCCGTCCAATCCCTATCCCGAGAAGAACGCCCCTTACGAATGCGGTATGGAAGCGGCGGGCGAGGCCGCAGGCGGGCGCTTCCGGGTTCCGTTCTTTATCCTCGCTATCCTCCTCGTGGTCTTCGATGTCGAAGCGATGTTCCTCTTTCCCTGGGCGGTCGTCCTGAAGGAGATCGGCTTCGTCGGCTATATCGAGATGTTCGTCTTCATGTTGCTGCTACTTGTGGGCTTCGCCTATGCCTGGCTGAAGGGGGCGCTGGAATGGCAGGAGTAAACGACGCGATTCGCGACAGCGTACTGTTCACCACGGCCGACAGCATCATCAGTTGGAGCCGGAGGTCGGCCCTGTGGCCCGAAACCTTCGGCATTGCCTGCTGCGCCATCGAAATGATCTCGGCCGGTTGCGCGCGCTACGACCTCGACCGGTTCGGCGTGGTGTTCCGGCCTTCTCCGCGGCAGTCCGATGTGATGATCATTGCCGGCACAGTCACGCGGAAATTCGCGCCCGTCGTGCGGCGGCTTTACGACCAGATGCCGGAACCGCGTTGGGTGATTGCGATGGGGACCTGCGCGATTTCGGGCGGAGTCTACAACACCTATGCCGTGGTGCAGGGATCGGAAACCTTCGTCCCCGTCGACGTGCATGTGCCCGGCTGTCCGCCGCGGCCGGAGGCGCTGATGCACGGTTTTCTCCTGCTTCAGGAGAAGATCAAGAAGTCCCGCGCACTTACCGGGACGCCCCTGGGACGGGTTATAGCATCATGACCGGGGAGCGGCCCGTCCATCTCACGGCGATCATTGGCAGCTTCGGGGGAGCGGTCGAGAATCTCGGCGCTGCGCATGGTATTTACGCCTTTGCCGTCCCACCGGAGCAGATCGTCGAGTTCTGTCGGTTCCTGAAAGAACACCCGGCGCTTGAGTTCGATTTCCTCTCGGACATATGCGGCGTCGATCACTATCCCGAGACGCCGCGCTTCGAGACGGTTTACCACCTCTATTCGCTGAAGAACAAATGGCGTGTTCGCATCAAGTGCCGGCTCGGCGAGCCGCCGCATGTTCCCACTGTCACGGGAGTCTGGCGAACCGCCAACTGGCATGAGCGCGAGGCCTGGGATATGTACGGCATCCGCTTCGAGGGGCATCCCGATCTGCGCCGCATCTACATGTGGGAAGGCTTCGAGGGCTTTCCGCAACGGAAGGATTTCCCCTTGAGGGGCTACAAGGACAAGCTGAACCCCTTCGGTGCCGAGGGGCCGCCGCCGACGCAGCCGGACCTCGCCACTAACGATATACCCCAAGGAGGCCGCTAGACGCCGGAGAGTTGAGATGACCGAAGTCACCGAGCTCATGAGGCCGGAAGGCGAAGCGCTCAATACCAAGGAGGTGCTTCTCAATCTCGGTCCGCAGCACCCGAGCACCCACGGGGTTCTGCGGCTCGTGCTCCAACTCGACGGCGAATATGTCGAGCGCGTCGACCCGCATATCGGCTATCTCCACCGTGGCACAGAAAAGCTCGCGGAGAGCTTCACCTATACGCAGATCTTCCCGCTGACCGACCGGCTCGACTATCTCTGTCCGCCTTCGAACAATCTGGCCTTCGCGCTCGCCGTGGAGAAGCTGCTCGGCATAGAAGCCCCGATCCGGGCGCAATATATCCGCGTCATGATGGCCGAACTCGCACGGATTTCCGGCCATCTCCTGATCACCGGCGCGCTGCCTATGGACCTGGGCGCCATGACGGCGCTGCTTTACGCCATGCGCGAGCGCGAAATGATCATGGACCTCCTGGAAATGATCACCGGTGCGCGCATGCACACGTCCTACTGCCGCGTCGGCGGGGTGCGCGAGGACCTGCCCGATGGATTCCTTCCGAAGATCCGGGAGTTCTGCGAGATATTCCCGAACCGGATCCGAGACTATGAGCGCCTGATAGAGAACAACCGGGTGTTTCTCAGCCGTACGCAAGGGGTCGGCGTGATCTCCGCAACGGACGCGATCGACCTCGGCCTGAGCGGACCGAACCTGCGTGCCTCCGGCGTCGACTGGGACATCCGGCGCGACGAACCCTATGAAATCTACGACCGGCTCGACTTCGACGTCATCACGCGCGAGGAGGGCGATTGCTATTCGCGCTGGCTTTGCCGGGTCGACGAGATGCGCGAGAGCATCCGCCTTATCGAACAATGCATGGAGCAGATGCCGGAGGGGCCGTTTCAGGTCGATATTCCGACGATCGCCTTCCCCGTCGATAAAGAGCGCGTGCATTGCTCGATGGAGGCCCTGATCCAGCATTTCGATCTCTCCGCCTATGGCTTCGACGTACCCGCGGGTGAGGTCTATTCGGTAATCGAGGCGCCCAAGGGGGAACTCGGCTTCTACATCATCAGCGACGGATCGCCGAAGCCGTTCCGCATGAAGGTGAGGGCGCCTTCCTTCGTCAATCTCCAGGCGCTCTTCGGCGTCACCAATGCATGCTACCTCGCCGACATGATCGCGGTGCTCGGCAGCCTCGACCCGGTGATGGCGGAGGTGGACAAGTAGCAGGGAGGATCGGACGCGATGACGATGCGCGAAGAGATCGAGGCGGCGGCGGCACGATACCCCGACCGGCGGTCGGCGATCATGCCCGCGCTCATGATCGCGCAGAAGGAGCATGGTCATCTGCCCGGCCCGGTTCTCGAAGAGGTCGCCCAAATCCTCGGCGTCGAGCGCGTTTGGGTCTATGAACTGGCGACCTTCTACACGCTCTTCCATACCGAACCGATCGGCAGGTTCCACCTGCAACTCTGCGACAACGTCTCCTGCATGCTGTGCGGATCCGAGGCGCTGCTGACGCATCTGCAAAAGACACTGGGGATCAGGAAGGGCGAGACCACGCCGGACGGTGCGTTCACGCTTTCGACCGTCGAATGTCTCGGGGCCTGCGAAATGGCTCCGGTTATGCAGGTCGGCGACGATTACCACGGCAACCTTGATGCCGCGCGGCTCGATGCGCTGCTGGAGAGCTTCCGCGCGGCGGAGCGGGTGACGAGCGTCGAGCGCGCTGCTGCGGCGCCAGGAGAGTAAGCCATGTTCGAGCCTGTCCTGCTCAGGAATG
The DNA here is from genome assembly GCF_056739175.1 of Ensifer sp. R1-3. Taxonomy (NCBI): domain Bacteria; kingdom Pseudomonadati; phylum Pseudomonadota; class Alphaproteobacteria; order Hyphomicrobiales; family Rhizobiaceae; genus Ensifer; species Ensifer sp. R1-3. Next base: position 698,478 of record NZ_CP096517.1, on the reverse strand, counting down.
TCGATGTACCGGACGGTCATCTGCTGTCGACGTACGAGGCCGGCGGCGGCTACCGGGCGCTCAGGAAGGCGCTCGGCGAATATACGCCCGGCGAGATCGTCGAGCTCGTCAAGGAGTCCAACCTGCGCGGCCGCGGGGGTGCCGGGTTCCCGACGGGCATGAAGTGGAGCTTCGTGCCGAAAGCGGCCGGCAAGCCGAAATACCTCTGCTGCAATGCCGATGAAGGGGAACCCGGCACCTTCAAGGACCGCATCATCATGGAGCGTGACCCGCATCAGCTCATCGAGGGGCTGGCGGTCAGCGCCTATGCAATCGGAGCCGAGACGGCTTACGTCTACATTCGCGGAGAATATGTGACGGCTATACGCCGCATGGAACAGGCGATCGCCGAGGCACATGAAAACGGCTATCTGGGCATCGGCATTCTTGGCTCGGACTTCAATTTCATGGTCCACATCCATCGCGGTGCCGGCGCCTATATCTGCGGCGAGGAGACCGCAATGCTCGAGTCACTCGAGGGCAAGCGGGCGCAGCCGCGACTGAAGCCGCCGTTTCCGGCCGTGGCCGGGCTCTATGCCAGCCCCACTGTCATCAACAATGTCGAGACGCTTGCCTGCGTGCCGCATATCGTGATGCGCGGATCGGCATGGTTCCGCGGCATAGGGCCGGACAGGAGCCCCGGCCCGAAACTCTACTGCCTCAGCGGTCAGGTTCGCAAACCCGGCCTCTATGAGCTGCCGATGGGCATATCGCTGCGGGAGCTCGTCGAGGAGCACGCCGGCGGATCCCTGCCGGGGCGAAAGCTCAAGGCGGTGATTCCCGGTGGGGTATCGGCGCCGGTTATCCCGGAGGGCGAGCTCGAGGTGGGCATGGATTTCGACTCGCTCACTGCCGCCGGTTCGATGCTCGGCTCGGCAGGCGTGGTCGTGATCGACGACTCGACCTGCATGGTCAAGCTCGCCACGCGGATCATCGAGTTCTTCCACCATGAGTCCTGCGGCAAGTGCACGCCATGCCGGGAAGGATTGGACTGGACTGTGAAAGTCCTGCGGCGCATCGAGGCAGGCGAGGGTGAAACCGGCGACCTGGAGCAGTTGGAGATGCTCTGCAAGGGCATTTTCGGCAACACGTTTTGTGCCCTGGGCGACGGCGCGGCCATGGGACTGCGAGCCGCGCTCAAGCATTTCCGCGAGGAGTTCGTCGCGCATATCGAAGAGCGGAGGTGCCCTTTCCACTGAGGGGCACCGGGCCGGTCTGGGAGGAAGTATGATCAAGGTCACGATCGACGAACAATCGCTGGAGGTCGAGGCCGGCTCCACTGTGCTTGCCGCCGCCGAGCGTCTGGGCATCGAGATCCCCACCTTCTGCTACTGGAAGCGCCTACCGCCACTCGCCTCGTGCCGCATGTGTCTGGTGGAGATCGAGGGACTGCGGCGGCTGCAGCCGGCCTGCGCCACTGTGGCAGCAGACGGTATGGTGGTTCGGACAAATACGCCGCTGATTGAGGAAACGCGCTCGTCCATGCTCGACATGCTGCTCGCCAATCACCCGCTCGATTGCCCGATCTGCGACAAGGGCGGCGAGTGCGAACTTCAGGACATGGTCATGGCGTATGGGCCCGGCGAAAGCCGGTTCCGCGATCCAAAACGTGTGTTCCATTCGAAGGACATCCGTCTGAGCCCGGTCATCATCATGAATGTCAACCGGTGCATCCAGTGCCAGCGCTGCGTGCGCATGTGCGAGGAGGTCGTGGGCGCGGTGGCGCTAGGCACCGTCGAAAAGGGCATGGACACCGCCGTCACCGGTTTCGAGGGAAGTCTTGCAAGCTGCGACCAGTGCGGCAATTGCGTCGAGGTCTGCCCGGTCGGTGCGCTGATGAGTTTCCCCTATCGCTACAGGGCACGGCCCTGGGATCTCGCCGAGACCGACACGATCTGCCCGCATTGCGGCACCGGATGCCAGCTCACTGTCGGAGCGCGCAAAGGCGAGTTCATGCGCGTCCGCTCGGACTGGGAGCATGGGGTCAACCGCGAAACGCTTTGCGTGCGCGGCCGCTTCGGCCTCGACTTCATCGAGAGCCGGGATCGGATCAAGCGGCCGATGATCCGCCGCGATGGGGCGCTCACGCCGGTGTCATGGGAGGAGGCGGGCGATTTTCTCCGCCAGCGCCTCGGGGTAGCGGAGGGCAAGGCCGCCGGCGGGCTCATCTCGCCGCGTCTGCCGAACGAGGTGCTCTACCAGTTCCAGAAGCTGATGCGGACGGTGTTGCGCACCAATAATGTCGACTGCTCGTCGCGCTGGTCCGCGCCCCTCGACATTCTGGTCCCCATAGTGGCAAGCTTTTACAGCCGCGACCCTCTCGAACAGGTGATCGGCAAGGACTCCGTCCTTATCATCGGCGGCAATGTGACCGAGGAGAACCCGGTCACCGAATACCTCCTGCGCGATGCCGCGCGGCAGCGGCATACCCGCTTGCTCATGCTTTCGGCGCGGCCATCGCGCCTCGATGCCGATGCCCGGGCGGTCCTTCGCGCCCATCCCGGCGGCGAGGGTCAGAGCCTTGCCGCGGTCGTGGCTGCTCTCGTGGCCGTAACCGATGAGGGCTTGCCAGACGATATCCTTGCGAAGACCAGCGGGACGATCGCCAGTTCCGGCGCCAATGACGCGTTGGACCGTCTGGTCTCAACGCTCAAGGAAGGTCGGAGCGTCACTCTCCTGGTAAGCGTCGATCTGCTGAGATCACCGCTGGCGCGGAAGACGCTCGAGCAGCTCGGCAATCTCCTGCAACTCCTGCGCCTGCTAGGCAAGGAACCCTCGCTGCAGTTCCTCTTTGATCGTGCCAATCAGATGGGCGCCTGGGACATGGGTGTTCTGCCGGGAGTTTTGCCGGGGCTGGGCCCCATCGCCGATGAGGCAACACGCACGAAGTTCGAACGGAGCTGGGGCGCAGAGATCCCACGCGAACCGGGCGCCGATGTCGACGCGATGCTGCAACTCTGCGAAAAGGGGGGGATGGGCGTGCTCTATGTGGTCGGAAGCGACCCGCTGATATCCTATCCCGACCGGGAGTTCGTGGAGCGCGCACTCGGTGCCGCCAATCTTCTGATCGTGCAGGACGCGTTTCTCACCGATACGGCCGGACTGGCCGACGTCGTGCTGCCTGCGGCCGGTTACGGCGAAGAATCCGGCACGTTCACCAACAATGAAGGTCGTACCCAGGCGCTCCGCAAATTCCGCGAACCGGCTTTTGACGCCAGGAGCAATCTGGCGATCTTCGGCTTTATCGCGGCGCTTCGGGAGCAGCCGCTGCAGCCATCGACCGAGACCGTCATCTTCGAGGAGATGACCCGGTTGGTTCCCGCCTATGAAGGCTTGACGTGGGAAGGGCTTGGTGCCGACGGTGCCTTCACCACGTCAGCCCCGAAGCCTTGGACAAGCGGGTTCTTCGCTCCTCTGTCTGCACCTGGGGTGACGGACGTGCTGCAGCTGATCACCGGCAACTGCCTGTTCCACAATGGCTATGTTTCCGAGCACTCGGAAACCCTGAATTCGGTCGCAGATGACCCCTTTATCGAGATGAGCGCTCAGGATGCCGCTGGTCTCAGCCTTTCGGACGGCGATCAGGTGCTCGTGCGATCTGCCCGGGGCGAGCTGACGGCGAAGCTCAAGGTCAACAGGCGCTTTCCGCACGGGCTCGTGTTCGTTCCCGAAAACTACCGCGCCCTGCGGCTCAACAGCCTGATGCGGCGGGGCGAGTATCCATGTCTGGTGGAGATCCGAGAGTGTGCGAAGCGCGCAGAACCTGCTCTCGAGGACGACAGGGTCTGATTGCATCCGGATCGACGGGCAGAGGGGGTATATGCTGCAGCCTTGCTGTTGATCGGGTCGACTCCCAGGCAATCTGCGTCCGGCGATTTCGTCAGCGATAGTTGGCTCCGCAAATGTAATCGTGCATGTCCCGCTCCGCCTGCAATGCTTCTTCGAGCCGGTGTTTGACCACGTCGCCGATGCTGACCACGCCGACGGCATCGTTGCCGTCCATGACTAATACATGGCGCGTGCGCCGCTCGGTCATGATCGACATCACGAATGGGAGGAAATCCTCCGTCGAGCAGGTCGCGACAGTGCGGTTCATGATTTCTCCCACCCGCATCAGGGGTGCTTCGGTGCCGTACTCGGCCACGGCATAGCAGCAGTCCCGCTCCGAGAGTGTGCCCAGGCATTCCCCTGGCGAACGGCCGACGACGACGAAGCCGATATTCTTGTCGCGAAACAGCCGCAATACTTCCACCATCGTTTGATCCGGCGTGACCGAGAAGATTTCGGGAGACTTGCTCCCCAGGATTTGGCAGATGTGCATCTGAACCTCCAGTCCCTGCTTCGGCGCAACGCCCGGCGCGCCTTCACTTTCGTCGAATATTCCGCCACCAATTGTACCCGCGCGGCTCGCTGGCCTCGACCAGAACATCCCGTTCGGTGTTCAAGCGCGCAGCCACGACACCGCCGCCGGTCATCGCCTTGCCCGGCTTGGCGAGCAGATCGTCACGGCCGATCACCAAGTCGCGCGAGGAGAAACTCGAAAATTCATATTGTTGGCCAAGAGCGATCGCGTCCGCCGGGCAGGCGTCCTCGCAGAGCCCACAGAAGAGACAGCGGGCCGTGTCGATTTCGAATTTGGCAGGGCGCCGATTGCCCTTCTCGTCCTCGTAGGGGACCACTTCGATGCAGTCGCAGGGACAGATGCGCGCGCAAAGTTCGCAAGCGACGCATTTGATCTCGCCCTCGTCGTCACGCTTGAGGAAATGATGCCCGCGATAGCGCGAATAGGGCAGCCACTTCTCCTTGTCCGGATATTGCATGGTGACGGGTCTGGAAAACATGTAGCCGAAGGTCAAAGCCAAACCATTCGCCAGATCGGCGAAGAAGGCCCAGCCGATCCATCTTCCAGCTTTGTCCAGTGCACGCGACATGGCCGCCTCGCTGCGGCTCCTGAGAGTCGTCTTGCATGTCCGTGCCCAGAGCTTCCGGGGCGGCATGCATCAAGAAAATACAACACCGCTGATGATTATGTTCGCCAAAGACAGGGGAAGCAAGACCTTCCATCCGATCGCCATCAGTTGGTCGTAGCGGTAACGGGGGAAGGTGAAGCGGAACCACATGAACAAATAGACGAAGAAGGCAACCTTCAGCAAAAACCAGAGGAGCGGCGGCAGCGGGATGAGCACGCCGTTCCACCCGCCGAAGAACAGGATCACGGTGAGGACCGACACCAGCACCATCACGACATATTCGCTGACCATGAACAAGGCGAAGCGAATGCCGCTATATTCGGTGTGGAACCCGGCTCCCAGATCGCCTTCGGCTTCCGCAAGGTCGAAAGGAATTCGCTGCGCTTCTGCAAGGCCCGCGACGAAGAACACGAAAAATCCGATCGGCTGATAAACGACATTCCAGACGTCGGTTTGCGCCCGCACGATGTCCAGCAGGCTCATGGATTGCGCCAGCATGACGACACCGATGACCGCGAACCCCATCGGGATTTCGTAGCTGATCATTTGCGCGCAGGTCCGCAGAGAACCAAGGACCGCATATTTGCTGTTTGCCGCCCAGCCGCCGAAGATGACGCCATAGACCTCCAGCCCGATCACCGCGAAGACGAAAAGCAGCGCCACGTTCAGGTTGGAAATGTAGAGCGTGATCTCGTTGCCGAGGACCGAAACGCTTTCGCCGAACGGGATTGCTGCAAACACCACGAAGGGCGGGGCAAGCGCCAGGATCGGTGCCAGTTTGAACAGGAAGCGGTCGGCTTCGGCCGGTATATGATCCTCCTTGGTCAGAAGCTTGATCCCGTCCGCCACCGGCTGCAGCAGTCCGTGCCAGCCCACGCGCATCGGTCCCATCCTCTGCTGCATGTGCCCGGCGATTTTGCGTTCCAACCACGTCAGCGGCAGGGGCAGCAACAGCAGGATCGCGATCACCAAGGCGACCTTGAAGACGATCACGCCGAGGGCGACGATAAGTTCCATGACTTTGAGTCCGTTGCCCGGCGCGCATGTTGTCGGACGCGCAGAGCACGATGTGGCACTCTGGATCGCTGCATGACTTCATCCTTGGTTCGGCCAGGTTCTTAAGGCAACATGCAGCAGCGCGCGTTTTGCGCACCTGTCAGCCTCACGGTACAGCCGTCACGCTCCACTTGCAATGAGGGGGCAAGGAACCGGCGTCGACAGCATCTGCCGGCGGTATGCTGAACCCGATCCCCACATGGCGGAGGCGGCCTCGCGGCTGATCTGGTTTTCAGCAATCCGCGCGGCCGTTGCTTCCTTGTTCACGCCCCTTCTCCTACAATCACTTCCAGAGACAGAGGAGTCCTGCCATGAGCGAAGATGCCTTCAATATGTCGATCCGCAAGTTCCTGAAAGAAGTTGGAGTCACGTCGCAGCGAGAGATCGAGGAGACGGTGCGCAAGGGGCAGATCGACGGCAACAAGTTGAAAGTCCGCATGACGCTGACGGCGGAAGGCACCGATCTCAATCACGTAGTGGCGGGTGAGATAGAGCTTCCATAACCCGAGAGCGGAAGCTCCAGCATCACCGCCACCTTTCCTGGAACGCTAGCTCGCCGCCCGGAATGGCTTTGCCAGCGACGCCGGGAAGTGCAGCGTCAGCAATTGGCGATTTTGCGAGATGATCACGAGAACTATGATCGTCGCGAGATAGGGAAGCGCCGAGAGCAGCTCCGAAGGGACCGCGATGCCGAGAGCCTGGCCCTGCAGCTGCAGGATCGTCATGCCGCCGAACAGCCAGGCGCCGATCAGCACGCGCAACGGCCGCCATGTCGCAAAGACGACGAGTGCCAGCGAGATCCAGCCCTTGCCGGCCGTCATGTTTTCCACCCAGAGCGGCGTGTAAGCGACCGACAGGTATGCCCCGGCAAGGCCAGCCATCAGACCACCGAAAAGCACCGCCAGATATCTGATCCTGATGACAGGATAGCCGATCGCGTGCGACGTCTCAGGCGACTCGCCGATGGTGCGCAAGATGAGGCCTCCCTTGGTGCGGTAGAGGAACCAGGTGATGAGGCCGAACATCCCGATTGCCAGATAGACCATCGGATCGAAGCGGAAGAACATCGGCCCGACCACCGGGATATCGGAGAGGAAGGGGATATGGACGCGCTTCAGCGCATCGATCGGCGCGCTGCCGAACCCGCGGCCCAGAAACGCCGAAACCCCCGACCCGAATATGGCGAGCGCCAGGCCGGCGGCATATTGGTTTGTCAGAAACGTCAGCGCCAGCACTCCGAAGAGAAGCGAGGTGGCGGCGCCGGCGAGTGCGCCGGCGGCGATGGCCACGGGCATCGGCAGGCCGGCGATCACCGCCCAGAAGGCGAAGGCCGCCCCCATCAGCATCATGCCCTCGAGTCCCAGGTTGAGCACGCCGGACTTCTCGACGACGAGCTCGCCAAGGGCTGCGAATATCAATGGCGTCGCGGCGATAATGGTCCCGGTGAAAATGGCAATGAAAAGATCCATCAGGCGTGCTCCGGAAGACGAAGACGATAGTAGATGAAGAAGTCGGCAGCGAGCAGGAAGAACAGGAGGATGCCCTGGAAGATGCGGGTGAGCGCCGCCGGCAGGCCGAGGGTCATCTGGACGGTTTCGCCGCCGAGGAAGAGGAGCGACATCAGCAGCCCCCCGAGCACGATGCCAAAGGCGTTCAGCCGTCCGATGAAGGCGACGATGATGGCGGCAAAGCCGTAACCGGGCGAGATCTGGGGCGACAATTGTCCGAGCGGGCCGGCCACTTCCGCCATACCGGCGATGCCTGCCGCAGCGCCACCCGCAAGCAGCCCTGTCCAGACTGCGGAGGACTCGCGAAAGCCCGCATAGCGTGCCGCAAGCGGAGCGGCGCCGCTCACCGACATCTTGTAGCCGAGAAAGCTGCGATCGGTGAAGAGCCACATCATGACGACCGCCACGGCCGTGATGAAGATCGACGGATTGAGCCGGTAGGAATAATCGAAAGGCTCGAACATTGCCGCCGCGGGCAGGAGCGCCGTTTGCGGATAGTTGAAGCCCGCCGGATCGCGCCACGGCCCGTGCACCAGAAAGGACAGCAGCAGCGTCGCGATATAGGTCAGCATGAGCGTGACCAGGATCTCGTTGGTGTTCATGCGGGCTCTGAGAAATGCCGGGATCGCTGCCCATGCCATGCCGGCTCCTGCGCCGGCGAGAAACATCAGGGGAATGAGGAGCGGGCTTTCGGGATCGGGATAGAAAAGGCCGACGCCACAGGCTGCGATAGCGCCGATGATGAGTTGTCCCTCGGCGCCGATGTTCCAGATGTTGGCACGGAATCCGACCGCCAGTCCGCAGGCGATCAGGATCAGAGGCGAAGCCTTGAGCAGCCACTCCGAAAGGCCGTTGGTGGAATTGATGGGCGCCACGAAAAAGGCGTGCAGCGTCGCCAGCGGATCATAGCCGAGCGCGGCAAACAGTACGGACCCGGCGAGAAAGGTCAGCGCGGTGGCGATCACCGGAGCGGCGATGCGCATCTGGGCGGATGGTTCCTGCCGTTGTTCAATCCTCAAGCGCAACTTCGCTTCTCCTCGTTTCGCCATGGCCGACCCGGGTCATCAACAGGCCGATCTCTTCGCGATTGGTCTGCTTTCTGATCAATGGAGGGGAAACGCGGCCGTTGGAAATGACCAGCAAACGGTCGCAAATCTCGAATAGTTCATCGAGCTCCTCCGATACGACGAGCACCGCGGCGCCGCCGCGGCTTAGATCGACAAGCGTCTGGCGGATGAAGGCAGCTGCACCGACATCCACGCCCCAGGTCGGCTGGGACACGAGAAGAATCTTCGGCTCCAGGGTGAGTTCGCGGCCGACGATGAATTTCTGCAGGTTGCCGCCGGAGAGGCTTTGCGCGCTCGCTTGCGGTCCATTCGCCTTCACCTTGAAGCGCTCGATAATGTGCCTCGCGAACTCGCCGGCCCGCCTGCGGTCGACGAGAGCGTTGCGCACGAGGCCCGCCCGGTGGGCCGTCAGCACTGCGTTTTCCCATAGGGCATGGGGCGGAACCGCGCCACGGCCGAGGCGTTCCTCCGGGACGAAGGCCATGCCGAGCTTGCGCCGTTCGCCGGCGTTGAGATGGCCGGACGGTCTGCCGCCGATGAGGATCGTCTCCGCACGCGGATGGGTCCGCTCGCCGCTCAACAGCGCGATCAACTCCGCCTGGCCATTGCCCGACACACCGGCCAGTCCGACGATCTCGCCGCCATGCACCTCGAGGGATACATCCGTCAGCTCGGTGCCGTACTTGTCCCGGGCGGGAGCGGACAGCCCTCGGACTTCCAGCAGCGGCTTGGCGCTCGGGGCTGAAGGACTGACATGCATTTGCGGAAGCTGCGAGCCGACCATCATCCGGGCGAGCTCCAGCGACGTCGATTCCTTGGGTTTTGCCGTGCCGGTCACCTTGCCGTTGCGCAGCACCGTGGCGGTGTCGCAAAGTTCCTGCACTTCATCGAGCTTGTGGCTGATATAGACGATGCTGCAGCCTTCGCTTGCCAGTTGGCGAAGCGTTTCGAAGAGCTTCACCACGGCTTGCGGCGTAAGCACCGAGGTCGGCTCGTCCAGGATCAGAAGTTTGGGTGACTGCAGGAGGCATCGCACGATCTCCACGCGCTGCCGCTCGCCGACGGAGAGATCGTGCACCCTGCGGTGCGGATCGATCGGCATGCCGTAGCGTGCCGAGAGGGTCTTGATCTCGGCCGCGAGCCGGTCGAGGTCGAAAGTGCCTTTGACCGCCAGGGCGATATTCTCGACCACCGAGACGGATTCGAAGAGCGCGAAATGCTGGTAGACCATCTCGATCCCGAGCGAACGCGAGATTGCGGGATTGTGCGCTTCGATCCGTCTGCCGTCGCAATAGATCTCGCCCGAATCGGCTTGAGCCGCGCCATAGATGATCTTCATCAGCGTCGATTTGCCGGCGCCGTTCTCTCCGAGGACGGCGTGTATCTCTCCCGGCAGGATCGACAGCGAGACGGCGTCGTTCGCGACGGTGCCGGGATAACATTTGGTAATGCTGCGCAGTTCGAGGCGGGGGATCATGGCCGCTCCTGCCGTGGTTGTGCGTTGGCGACGACGTGTCCGCGGCGCGGATTCCGCCGCGGCACGCCGATTTCAGGACGCGGCTCAGCTGAGCTTGCCGATCATTCCCCTGACGAACCAGTTCATCCCCCGGATGTCGGTATCCGAAAGAACCGACCCGGCAGCGACCTTGACGTTGCCGTCCTGGTCCTTGAGCTCGCCGGCATAGGGATGGATCTTGCCCGCTGCGATATCGGCTTCGAGCTGCTTCAATTTGGCCTGGATGTCGGCAGGGATCGCCTCGTTATAGGGGGCCATCTTGACGACGCCGGCGGCAAGCCCATCCCAACGCGCCTCGGCCTTCCAGGTGCCCTCCGCGACGCCTTTTGCGGCACGCAGATACTCACTGGACCAGTCGAGCGTAAAGGCCGTGAGTTGTTTGCCGGAGCCGAACTTGGCCATGTCGCTGGCGTAGCCGATCGACCAGGCGCCGCCTTCGCCGGCCACCTGTACGCCGGTTGCCGTATCGGTCATCGAACAGATGACGTCGCAGCCTTGCGACAGCAGTGTATTGGCGGCTTCCTTCTCCTTGCCCGGGTCGAACCAGGAGTTGAGGAAGATGGCGTTGCAGGTGACCTCCGGATTGACGCTCTGCGCGCCGAGAAGAAGCGCATTCGCCGGCCCGACAATGTCCGGGATCGGGAAGCCGCCGATGAAGCCGATCTTGCCGGACTTGCTCATATGCCCGCCGGCAGCGCCCGCGACGAAGGTGCCCTCGTAATATTTGGCCTCGAAGGTGCCGAGGTTTGCGCGGTGCACGATGCCCGAACAGTGTTCGAAGGCCGTCTTGGGGAAGCGCGGCGCCACCTTCTGCATCGGCGTGCCGTGCGAGAAGCTGGTCCCGAAAATCAGCTGATTTCCCGAGGCGGCGAGCTCGCGGAAGACGCGCTCGGCATCCTGGGGCATGAAGATGTTGTCGATGACCGTTATGGCGACTTTGTCGCCGAATTCCTTCTTGATCGCGTCGACGCCCAGGCTGTGCTGTTTGGTCCAGCCAATCTCGGCGATCGGCGAGACATAGACGACGCCGATCTTGAGCGGCTCCTCCGCGCCCGCGAAGCTGGCAAGGCTTCCGGTTCCGAGTGCCACACCGGTCGCGCCGGAATATCGAAGGAATTGTCGTCTGGTCAGGTTGAACATGGCAGTACCCCTTTGTCGTTCGTGTCGTTTCTCCGGCTTGTGTCCGCCGGATCTATTTCGTGGCGTGAACGTGGCGACCCGCGCCGGTCCCGCCGCTTTCTCCCGTTTTCCTGCGAGGCGCCGGCTTAGGCGCCTCGTCTGCTTTGCCGTCGAGATAGGGCTGAAGCGCCTCCCGCGGCGTCAGCTCCGGAAAGACCTGCCGATCCATGATATAACCGCGTACGACGCTGCGGTGATGGGTGTCGATCAGTTCCATGACGGGCTTCAGCCGGCCCTTTTCGAGCAGATCGATCACGCGCTGGTGGTCGTCCAGCAGATTGCAATAGTCGAAATCGGCGGAGATCAGTGAGCGCAGGAGCGTGGTGCGCCGGACGAGCTGCGCGTGAATTTCCTGCATGACCTTGTTTCGGCTGAGGCGAACGAAGAGAGTATGAAACTCCTGGCCGAGAACGTCGGCAAGCGCGTCGTTGCCGGATGCGACGGCTTGGCGTTGCCGCTCCACGTGCTGGCGCAACTCGGCGAAGCCGGCGGGCCCGAGCCGGTCGCAGAGCTGGGCGGCGACGCCCTGTTCCACGAGCGTCAGCGCGTCGTATATCTCCATCGCCTCTTGCATGCTCGGGCGCGCGACAAAGGCGCCGCGATTGCGCTCGATCTGCGCCAGCCCGTCGTCGGCAAGCCTGATCAGCGCCTGGCGGATGACGATGCGGCTGACCTCGAAGATTTCCGCAAGTTCGCGCTCGCCGAGCTTGCATCCGGGTACGAGCCGGTGATCGATGATCGCCCGGGTCAGGATATCGGCAATCGCCTGCGAACGGCTGCTCATGACGGGTCTCTCCATCTCCCGCAGAAAATCTGCGGGACGGTCGCACCGGAATGTTGCATGGCCACATATCCGGCGTTACGAATTCCATATCGGTATTCAATCAAATCAAGCTGTCAATCAAAAAACACGTTTTGCCATGCAAATTTTTATTGATTGGTATCCAATCTTGTGGTTCCAATGAGTTCATCAAGGAGCTAGGTTCATCGGGAAGCGCTAGCCAGGGAGGGTGCGATGAGCAGAACTGCCCTTTGTAGCGATCGAGTTCTTCTTAATGACTGGCATGTCGTTGCGGACCTGACGAACCTGTCGTCGACCGCGCCCTTTCACACCCGCCTGCTCGGTGTTGATCTCACCATCCACTGTGGTGGGCGCTATCGCCGACAGGTGGTTCGCAGCCATGGCGGCGAGCCGGTGAATTCCGACAGCCGTTACGGTTTTCTCTGGGCTTGTCTCGGCAAGCCCGAGCGCGACATCGTCTTCGTGCCGGAGGCGAACGAGGCGGACCGTTATCTCGTGACCGGTGGATCGATCGCCGTGAACGTCTCGGGGCTGCGCGCGGTCGAGAACTTCCTAGACATGGGGCACTTTCCTTTCATTCACACGGGCTGGCTCGGTGAGGAACCGCACACCGAGGTCGCGCCCTACAAGGTCGAGCTTACCGACGCCGACGAGGTCGTGGCGACCGAATGCAAGTTCTATCAGCCGGTCGCATCGCCAACAGCGAAGGAAGGCTTCGTCGTCGATTACATCTACAAGGTGATCCGTCCGTACACGGTGGCGCTTTACAAGAGCAATCCTGTTCATAAGGCGCGGCTCGACGTAATCACGCTCTTCGTGCAGCCGGTTGACGAGGAACGCTGCATCGCCCATCCGTTCCTCTGCTACCTGAAGGAAGGCGTCAGCGAGGCCTCGATCCGCAGCTTCATGCAATTGATCTTCGCCCAGGACAAGCCGATCCTGGAAAATCAGCTGCCGAAAAGGCTGCCGCTTGACCCGCGCGCCGAAACCCCGATCCGAGCCGATGCCGTTTCCGTCTATTACCGCCGATGGCTGCGCGATCGCGCGGTCACCTTCGGCGCGATCCCGGCCCGGATGTAACCGCCTTATGATCAGACGCCATTCACGGAGATGAACGACATGAGCCCGACCAAATGCCAGGACCAGGTGGTTCTCGATCTTTGGCACCCGCTGGCGGCGCTGGAGGAGATGCCGGCGAGGACGGTTCAGGATACGGTGCTGCTCGAGGAACGCATCAGCTATGTCTCGGACGGCGAAGGCAAGGCGGCCGCCTGGCATTCGCGCCCGGAGCTCCCTGCCGGCCGCCGGGTCGATATCGATACGCTCGACGGCGGTCTTCCGGTCAAGATGGCCTACGGGTATATCTGGACCTCGCTGGGCACGCCGCCGGCCGAGCTGTTCGCGATTCCGGAATATGCGGAGTCTGACCGTCGCAGACTGAATGCTGCCAGCATCGGCGTCAATGTCTCGGCGCCGCGCGCGATCGAGAATTTCCTCGACATGGGCCATTTCCCCTATGTCCACACCGACATTCTCGGAGCCGAACCGCACACGGAGGTCAAGGAGTACGACGTCGAGCTTTCGGTCGAGCGCGATGAGATCGTCGCCACGCGCTGTCGCTTCTTTCAGCCGATGGCCTCGACCGCATCGACCGGCGGTGCCGATGTCGAGTACATCTATCGGGTGCCGCACCCCTACTGCTCGGTGCTTTACAAATCCAGCCCCGTCGACGAGAGCCGCCTCGACGTCATCGCCGTTTTCCTTCAGCCGGTCGATCAGGAGCATGTCCGCGCGCATATGATGCTCTGTGTCCTCGACGAAGAGAACGAAGACAAGGTGATCAAACGCTTCCAGCAAACGATCTTCGGCCAGGACAAGCCGATCCTGGAAAACCAGTTTCCGAAGCGTCTCCCGCTCGACCCGCGGGCCGAGACGCCGATCCGCGCCGACAAGTCTGCGATCGCCTACCGCCGTTGGCTCAGCCAGAAGGGCGTGACCTACGGGGTCATCCCGGCCGCCACCTGACGTTTCAGAATTCTGGAGAGAACGATGCTCGATACCGCCAAGACCAGATGGCATCCCGTTGCCGCATCCTATGATCTGCCGTTCCGCCACATCTTTCATGCCCAGTTGCTCGGCCGCGAGTTCGCCGTCTGGCGTGCCGACGACGGCTACGTCAATATCTGGGAGAACCGCTGTCTGCACCGCGGCGTCCGCCTTTCGATCGGCATCAACGATGGCCGTGAGTTGAAGTGCCAGTATCATGGCTGGCGCTATTCCAACCGCACCGCCGGCTGTACCTATATTCCGGCGCACCCGGCCGACGCTCCGGCCCGCACCATTACCAACCGTACCTTTGCGAGCGTCGAGCGCTATGGCCTCGTCTGGACGGCGGAGGAGCCTCAAGGGGACGTGCCGGAAGTTACAGGCCTCGCCGAAGGCGATCTTCTCACCCTTCGCGGCATTCCGGTCAATGCGCCGGCCGATGTCGTGGTGGCGGCTCTGACAGGCTACCGCTTCCAGCCGAACGGCTGCCTCGAAGGCAGAGCGGCGGATATGTCGCTTAAGGCGAGCGACGGCTTCTCGGTGGCGCTCACGGCCCGCGAAGAGGGCGCCGAGACGCTTGCCGTGTTCTTCGTCCAGCCGGTCGACTCCAACCGTTCGGTCATCCGCGGCGTACTCGATTCCTCGCCGCGCGGCGCCGAACGGCTTACCGTCCTGCACCACCACAACGAAAGGCTTTCGAAGCTTCGCGAGATCGTGGAGCGCGAGGCTCAAGCCGCACCGCAGCCGGCGCCGCTCGAGCCGGTGATCGAGCGCGTTTCGCCGGAACTGGCCGAGCTGCCGGAGATGACCGCCCACGGCCGCAAGGCGACGATCCGTGTCACGGTCGCGCGAAAGTGGATGGCCGCGGACGGGATCGCGGCGTTCGAGCTTCGCCCGATCAAGGGCCTGCTGCCGACTTTCCAGCCCGGCGCCCATATCGACGTGCACATGCCGAACGGGCTGATCCGCCAATATTCGATCACCAATGGCCCGGGCGAAAGCGACAGCTACGTTATCGGGGTCAAGCTGGAACGGGAATCGAAGGGCGGCTCGCGATGCATGCATGAGACGCTTCGCGCGGGCGACGTCCTGGCGATTTCGGAGCCGCGCAACAATTTCCCGCTGCGTCGCGATGCCGAGAAGACGATTTTCGTCGCCGGCGGCATCGGCGCCACGCCGCTGATTGCCATGGCACAGGCTCTTAAGAACCAGAGCCTGGACTTCGCCTTCCACTACTTCGCCCAGAACCAGGCACAGCTCGCCTTTCCGGAAAAGACCGCTCTCCTCGGCGAGGCGCTGAAGCCCCAGCTCGGGCTCGACCCGGAAGGGACCGCAGCTAAGCTCAAGGACATTCTTTCCGGGTATCGGCCCGGCATGCATGTCTATCTCTGCGGTCCGGGGCCCATGCTCGAGGCGGCGCGCCGGATCGCTGCGGAGGCCGGCTGGCCGGAAACTGCGGTGCATTTCGAGTATTTCAAGAACACCAATACGATAGACGACAGTTCGAGCTTCGAGGTGGCGCTGGCGCGCTCCTGCGTGACATTCAAGGTGCCGGCCGGCAGGACCATCCTCGATGTGATGCGCGAAGTCGGGATCGATATGCCGTCATCCTGCGAGCAGGGTGCCTGCGGCACCTGTCTTGCGACCGTGATCGAGGGTGAGCCCGATCACCAGGACGTCTATTTGAACGACGCCGAGCGCAAGTCCGGCACCAAGATCATGACCTGCGTGTCGCGCGCCAAATCCGCGCGCCTCGTCCTCGATCTCTAGGAGCTGCCCGATGATCACCCTCTACGATTACGAACTCTCGGGCAACTGCTACAAGCTCAGACTTCTGATGAGCATGCTCGGCATCGAGTACAAGACGGTACCGGTCGATTTCTATCCCGGCCGCGAACACAAGTCGGATTGGTTCCTGAAGCTCAATCCGCTTGGACAACTCCCGGTGATCGAGGATGACGGACTGGTGCTGCGCGACGCGCAGGCGATCCTCGTCTACATCGGCTCCAAATATGATCCTTCCGGCACCTGGTATCCGCGTGACAACCCGGCGCTGCTCGGCGAGATCAGTCAGTGGCTCGCCTTTGCGGACGGGATCACGGGCACGGCTTCGGCCGCGCGTCTCCATGACGGCCTGTTCTACGAACTGGACGTCGAGGCGGCTCGGGCCGGTGCGCATAGGCTGTTTCGCATCCTCGACGAGCATCTCTGGTTCGGCGAGCAGGAAGGGCGCGACTGGATCTGCTCGGCCCCACACCCGACCATCGCTGACATCGCCTGTTTCCCCTACATCATGCTGTCGGAAGAGGGGGGCATTCCCCGGCAGGACTATCCGGCAATCCGTCGTTGGTGCGATCGCCTCAAGCGGATCAAAGGCTTCACGGTCATGTCGGGGATCTTTCCTGCCGGCCCGGCGCGTGCCGCTTGAGGGCGTTCCAGCGACTGGATTGCGTGCGTCGATACGGCGAGGTCGCGCAGTCGACATCCGTACGGCGCTCGCATTGGTGGAGCGGCAACTCCGCCTGAGGAGGCGGGAACCTCTCACAGCACATGCACGCTATCGCCGCCGCCCACGGAGCGGAACCCTCCCGATTGCGCCAATGACAGTTCCTGCGGGGGCTGGTACGCCCTACGGCAGAACTGCCGCGATCGCTTCGGCCAAGCGATCGACATTCTCGATCCGACAAGTCTCGCCCATCAGTCCGATGCGCCAGATGCGCCCGGCGAGCGGCCCGAGTCCTCCGCCGATCTCGATCCCGAATTCGTCAAGCAGCCGTCTTCGCTCGGGCACGTCCTTCACGCCTTCCGGGAGCCAAACCGTATTCAGCTGCGGCAGTCGGTGCTCCTTGTCGACGACGAAGGCGATGCCCAGCCCTTGTAACCGTTCGACCAGCCGGTCATGGGCGGCGCGGTGACGCGCCCAGGCAGTCTCCAAGCCTTCGCCCAACAGGCGGGAAAGGCTTTCGTGCAGGCCGTAAAGCGCATTGACCGGCGCGGTGTGGTGATAGGATCTGGCACCCTCCCCCTCCCAGTACCCAAGCATAAGACCGAGATCGAGGAACCAGCTCTGGATTGGCGTCTTGCGCGCCTTCACTGCCGAGACGGCGCGATCGGAAAAGGTGATCGGCGCAAGGCCTGGCGGCGCGGACAGACATTTCTGCGTACCGGCATAGACGGCGTCCGCCTGCCATTCGTCAACCGACACCGGAATCCCGCCGAGGCCCGTAACGGTATCCACGACCGACAGCAACCCCGCTTCGCGCGCGAGGGCACAGAGGGAGGCCGCATCCGATCGCACTCCGGTCGAAGTCTCCGCGTGCACGAAAGCGAGCAGCTTGGCCTGCGGTGCCTCCAGAATCGACGCGCGAACCGCCTCGGGGTCAACAGGCTTGCCCCATTCGACGGAAACCAGCCGTACCTCCGCGCCCGCGCGCCGGGCAATTTCGGCCATGCGTCCACCGAACACGCCGTTTTGCGCGATAATGGCGGTGTCGCCTGGCTCGAGCAGCGTCACCAACGCCATCTCCATGGCGAGCGAGGCCGGGGCCGATAGGGGGAAAGTCACACGGTTATCTGTTCGGAAAGCGAGGCGGAGTTGATCCTTGATGCGGTCCATCAATCCCACGAAGCTGGGGTCGAGATGGCCGATCGTCGGTCGCGCCTGTGCCGCGAGCACTTCCGGCGAGACGTTGGAGGGACCGGGGCCCATCAGCAGGCGGGGCGGCGGGGAAAAAGCATTCATCAGAGCATTCCTCTGCCGGCGGTCCCGGCGCGTTTGTTGCCGGGAGAAAGATGCAAGCAGAGGCGGCGTTAAGTAAAGTTTAGTTTATTTAGAAGTTCGATAAGAAAATTTTATCCACGCCAGCCTTTGCAGGTGCGCCCTTTGGAGCCGTTTTTCAGGCGAGATCGACGCATCGGCCACCAGGTTCCAGCCGCTGCCGCAGATCCCGAGCCGGGGTGACCAAGTCGCGCAAAACCCCAAGGCCAAGGAAAATGGTAAGGAAGCGTCGCCCGCTGGTTTCTGCTAAGCTCTGAAACGTGTGAACTTTGACTAGCAAAGGCGGGGCTTCCAATGAGCGATCCAAAACCCGAAAGGCTCCACCTTACCTTGGCTGAGCTAATCAGCGAACAAATTGAGCAACGGCATGCAACCGAGCTGCGAGCCGTGCTGTCAACCGGAAACGAAATCACCATGCATGGAAGGTTCACAGTCGGCAGCGACTTTATAATCTACAGAACTGCGAAGGATAATAGCGGCAAATGGGCGATGACTCCCTTTGCTCATATCGTACAGCTGGCAATCTGATTTCAGCTCCGGGGTCATGCCTGAGGGCATCATCCGCCACGAAGACAAGGCCACCGGTCGGCTTGTAACCGACTGCGATAGCGCGTGCCATGCCGGACGCAGTTTTCGGCACGCGGGAGAGACGCTCTCTTCCGATATTGTGCATTCTGCAAATCTTTGCGTGCAGACGACCCCGACACGTAGCACGGATGGACACCTGCGGCGGCGGCGAACACGGAACGCAGATCGTCCGCGCTGCCCAGTTCAACGTCGACGCGCCGCCAACGTGGCTGGCAATCCACATCTTGCCCTCGCTGCCATCGTCCATGCTGGCGTACGGGCCACGCAGGAAGATCTTTCGCTCCTGATCTCGGAGCCCTTACCGCCCGCGGCTCGTCCGCGTGCGGCCTATGTCTTAAGCATCTCGCGTTCCCTCGGAATCTGGTGTGCCATGGTGTCGCAGGGCGTCCACGATCACCTTGAATGCGGGTGAGTTGTGGTATCGGCTAGGGTAGTAAATGTAGTACCCGGCAAATGGAGGCGACCAGGGCTCGAGCAGCGCTACCAGGCGTCCTCCCGCAATGTGCCCCGCGACGAGATCTTCCGGCAGATAGGCTATGCCGTGACCTTTCAGGGCGGCATCGACCATGGGGTATGAGCTATTGAAGGTGAGTTGTCCGTCGACCCTGACGCGGAGCTCTTGCCCGTTCTTCTCGAACTCCCATACATAATGTCCGCCGCCTGTTGCCTGGCGCGAGTTGATGCAATTGTGCTGGATCAGTTCCTGTGGATGCTCTGGCAGCGGACGATCTGCCAGGTAGTCGGGCGAAGCCACTGCCAGAAGCCGCCAGTCCGGTCCGATACGGACCGCGATCATGTCCTTTTCGACGCTCTCGCCGAGGCGAATGCCTGCGTCGAAACCATCTTCCACGATGTTCCTGAAGCCGTTGTCCCTGCTCAACTCGAGCCGAATGTCGGGGTATTCCAGAAGAACCGGCTGTAGTTTCGGCCAGACGAGGCTCTCCAGGGCGTGGTCGGACAAAGTGATTTTGACCGAGCCGGACGGTTTGTCGCGAAAGGCCATAAGGGCCGCGATTTCGTCCCTTATGGCCGATATCCGCGGCGCCAGCGAACGAAGCAGGCGCTCGCCAGCTTCCGTCACGGCAACGCTCCGGGTGGTCCTGGTCAGAAGCCTCAGGCCCATCCTCGTTTCGAGGCGCTTGATCGTGTGACTGAGCGTCGATTGGGTTATGCCGAGCTTGGCAGCGGCCCTGGTGAAGCTGCGCTCCTCGGCCACGGCGAGAAACCACAGCAGATCGTTGAAGTCTTCCTTGGGCATACTCTACATCCGCACGCTCGATTTATGGTTCATGTCGATAGATGTAAGAGAACTATGCCCACTAATCCATAGGCTATGCTTTTGCTACCGTCCCAGCTGAAACAGTTTGCTCGCTGTTTCCGCGCCCGTTTTCCCGCAAGCTGCATTGAGACACCGCCATGGAACTCACCATCAACGGCTCTAGACACCAGGTGGACATCGAGCCGGATACGCCGCTGCTCTGGGTTCTTCGCGATGAACTCGGCATGACCGGAACCAAATATGGTTGCGGCCTCGCCCAGTGCGGCGCCTGCACGGTTCTCGTCGACGGACAGGCGACGCGCTCCTGCGTCACTCCGGTGGAGAGCGTTGCCGGTTCCGAGATCATGACCATCGAGGCCATCACCGAAGATCCAGTGGGCCAGAAAGTAGTCGAGGCATGGGTTTCCAATCAGGTACCTCAATGCGGCTACTGTCAGTCGGGCCAGGTCATGGCCGCGACGGCGCTCATAAAGCAGAGTCCTCGGCCGAGCGACGAGGACATTGCCGGCGCAATGATCAATCTCTGTCGCTGTGGCACCTATAACGCCATTGCGGCTGCCGTCCGGCAGGCCGCTGAGGCTTGATCGGGAGCGACACCATGAACGACATGACACCGGTTACCTCTGAAATCACTGCCAGCGAGATCGGCAAGCCCTTCAAGCTTTCTCGGCGCGGCTTTCTCGGCGCCTCGCTCGGCGCCCTCGTCCTCGGCGTCACTCTTCCGGTCGGCCGGGCCAGAGCACAGGCAGCCGCTACGACCATAACGCCCGGCACCCGGATTTCCGCTTTTCTGGAGATCCTGCCCGACGAGACCGTCCTGTTCCGCAGTGCTTTCATCGAGGGAGGGCAGGGCATATTCACCGCCATGGCGCAAATCGTCGGTGAGGAACTGGACGTCGATCCGATGCAGTTCGTCGTCGAAGGCGCGCCTCCGGGTCCCGATTATCTGCTGACCGGCGGCGGGCGGTTCACCGGCGGCAGCATGTCCGTGCGCATGAGCTACGACGCCATGCGCAAGCTCGGCGCTTCCGCGCGCCACATGCTCATTCAAGCCGCTGCGGTACGGCTGCGCGTGCCGGTATCGGAGCTGTCGACGGAGCCCGGCCGCGTCGTGCACGGCGCTTCGGGGCGGACCCTTCAATACGGTGAGATCGCAGATGCGGCAGCGGGCTTGCCGCTCCCCACCAATGTCGTGCTGCGCGATCGCGCAGACTTCCGCTGGATCGGCAAGCCGGTGCCGCGGCTCGATGTGCGCGACAAGTCGACGGGCAAGGCTCGGTACGCAATCGATCTGAAAGTCGACGGAATGCTGCATGCCGCGGTCCAGCACAGCCCGCGTCTCGGTGGCGAGCCCGGTGCTTTGCAGAATGAAGCGGACGTGCGCGGCATGCCCGGCGTCCATTCCATTCACAGCCTGCCCGGCACCGTCGCCGTGGTCGCCGATAGCTGGTGGCGCGCGCGCATGGCAGCCGAAGCCCTGCAGGTGACCTGGACGGAGCCGACTCGCGGAACGGCCCACGTCATGTCGGCGGATTTTTCCACCGAGGCGCACATGGCGATGCTGAAGGCGACGCCGGGGGAGGGCGTCGCCTACGAGACCGTCGGGAATGCTGCAACAGCGCTCGGTGATGCTGCGCGGGTGGTCGAGGCGACTTATGACGCGCCATATCTGGTGCATGGGCAACTCGAGCCGCCATCCGCGCTTGCGCGCTGGAACGACGACGGGTCGCTCGACCTCTGGGTTCCCAATCAGGCACCGGAGATGTTTCAGGCAGAGGCCGCGAAGGTAGCCGGCATCGCGCCGGAGAAGGTCACCATCCACTCGCCGATGCTCGGCGGCTTCTTCGGGAGGCATTTCCTCTATCAAACGGCCAATCCGTTCCCACAGGCGATCCTGCTTGCAAAGGCTGTCGCTCGGCCGGTCAAACTCATCTGGAGCCGCGAGGAGGAGTTCCTGCGAGACACCCTGAGGCCGATGGGCGCCGTTCGTTTCCGCGCCGGGCTCGACGCCGAAGGATTGCCGGTGGCACTGGAGGCGGTGGCGGTGGGCGAAGGTCCGACGGGCCGCTGGTTCGGCCGCCAGCCGGACAAGGTCGATAGTTCTTCCGTCGAGGGCATTGCGGGCAAAGTCTATTCGATCCCCAACCGGCATGTCGGCCAGGTTCATGTGGACGACCCCGCGATCATCGGCTTCTGGCGGTCCGTCGGTCACTCGATGAACGACTTCTTCTACGAGACGTTCTTCGACGAGATGGCCGATGCGGGTCAGCAGGATCCTTACGAATTGCGGCGGCGTCTCCTCGCGGACAGCCCGCGGCACAGAACCCTGCTGGAAGCCGTGGCCGAGCTCTCCGGCGGTTGGCGGCGAGGACCGTTCATCGCGGACGACGGCACGCGCCGCGCCCGGGGCGTGGCCATGGCCTCACCCTTCGGCAGCGAGGTGGCGACGATTGCCGAAGTGTCGTTGCGGAGCGGCGAGGTCGTCGTGCACGACGTCTGGGTGGCTATCGATCCGGGCAGTATCGTCAATCCGGCGATTATCGAGGCACAGGTGAACTCGGCCGTCGCGCTCGGGCTTTCCTCGGCTTTGCTGGAAGAGGTCGTCTATGTCGACGGCATGCCGCAGGCCCGCAACTACGATGGCTATCCGATTTTGACGCCGGATCGCATGCCGCGGGTTCATGTGCGGATCGTAGCAAGCGGCGCTCCCATGGGCGGCATTGGCGAGCCCGGTTTGCCCGGGGTGCCTCCGGCCATCGCAAACGCCGTTTCCGTTCTGGCAGGGCGGCGCGTTCGAAGCCTGCCGCTGTCCAAACACGATTTCAAAGGAGTCGACGGTTGAACAAGGTCGTCATTGCTGCGCTCGTTTCTCTTGCTGTTTCAGGCCACGTCACGCCGGCTCTGTCTCAGGAGGCTGCGCCAGGTCAGAAGCTGTTTCAGCAACGCTGCGGTGCGTGCCATCAGCTCGAGACACCTCGAAACGGCGTCGGACCGCATCTGCTGGGTGTCGTCGGCCGAACGGCCGGCAGCGTTGACGGCTTCAGGTATTCCGCGGCGCTTAAAGGTTCCGGTATCGCATGGACCGCCGAAACGCTGGAAACCTTCCTGAGCAATCCCGCCGCGATGGTTCGCGGAACGCGCATGGCCCAGCGTTTCAACAACGCCGACGAGCGTCGAGCGATCATCGCGTTCCTTGGGGCGCTACGGCTCTGATGGTCGGTCGGGCGCTGCTCGGCGTTGCCATCGGCGGATTCTGGTCGATGTCCACCGCGGTCGTCATGCGCCTCCTGCCGGAGAGTGCGGTGCCGGAGGGCCTTGCGTTGCTGAATGCCGGCAACGCTATCGCTGCCACGATTCTCCGCTCCGCTCGGCAGCTTTCTGGGATTACATCGGCTGGCGGGGCGCGTTCTTCTTCGTGGTTCCGCTGGCGCTCATTGCGCGCCGCGGGTCTTGATCGGCGGCGCCATCACCAGGGCCGTACTGCCGCGCCTGGTATGGGCTCAAAAGGAGACTAACATGAAGATGCGCATTGCCTTTGCCGATCACGTGTTCACGGCTACGCTCTACGACAGCCCCCCGGCGCGCGACCTCTGGTCGATGCTCCCGCTCGAGCTGGAGATCGACAATTACGCCAACAACGAGAAGATCGCCTATCTGCCCCGAAAGCTGACGGAGGAAGGCAGCGGTTCGTTCTCCAACGAAGCCCCGGGCGACCTCTGCTGCTATGCTCCCTGGGGTAATCTGGCATTCTTCTACGCTGGCTATCGCTACTCGGCCGGTCTGATCCGGCTTGGCCGGCTGGATGGCGGCGTCGAACCTTTGCTCACGCGCGGAAAGTTTCCACTCCGCATCGAACGACTGTCCTGAAGATCATGCTCGCACCTGTTCTACCGTGCCGCCTGTAGAGGGACGGCACGCATCTGTCCGTCACATTCGAAGCCTTTCGCCTGCGGGGTCGAAGGGCGGCCGTTCCAGGATGACTGCGTCATGGGCGCGGCCGAGGATCGCAACACTCACCTTGTTACCCGGTTTCGCCATTTCAGCCTTGATGTAGCAGAGCGCTAGCGACATGCCGACCGTATAGCCGTAGGCGCCGGATGAAACCTGGCCGATCGGGGTGCCGTCCCGGAGAAAGATCGGCTCGCCGCCGGTGGCGTCCGCATCCGTGGCGTCGATCGATATCATGGCGAGCTTCTGCCTCGGAAGCTTCCCTGCGATTTCCTGGTAAGGGGCCTTGTTCAGGAACGCGTCCTTGTTGAGCTTGATCAGCCGGTCGAGAGCGCATTCCTGCGGCCAGTATTCCGGCGAATACTCGCGGCTCCAGCTGCCATAGCCCTTTTCGATGCGCAGCGAGGCGAGTGCGCGTGAGCCGACCGGACCCGCGCCGAGATCCGCGCCGGCTTCCAGCAAGGCGTCGTAGAGCGCGACCTGCCTTTCGGCGTCGCAGTAGAGTTCCCAGCCGAGATCGCCGGTGAACGAGACGCGCAGCGCGATGACCTCGACGCCAGCGACGCGCATCCTGCGCGACCGCATGAAGGAGAAGTTCTCGTTGGAAAGGTCGTCATTTGTCAGGCGCATCAGCAATTCGCGCGATTTCGGCCCGGCGATGTTGAAGGCGCAAAGGCGCTCCGTGAGCGAGGTGAAGGTCGTGTCGTCGGGAAGCGGAACCGCATTGAAGAAGCGCTGATGGTAGCGTTCCGCCATGCCTGAGCCGAAGATCATGAACTCGTCGTCGCCGAGCTTCGTCACCGTGAAATCCCCGGCGATGCCGCCCCGCTTGCCGATGAGAGGCGTCAGGCACGAGCGGCCGACCCCAGTAGGCATGCGGTTGGCAAAAAGCGCGTTCAGCCAGTCGGAGGCACCCGCTCCCTTCACTGCGTATTTCGCAAAGTTCGAGATGTCGATAATGCCGGCGCTTTCGCGCAGCATGCGGGCCTCGCGGCCGACGGGCGCCCACCAGTTCTGGCGGGTAAACCCGATCGTCTCTTCCTTCGGCTCGCCCTCGGCGGAAAACCAGAGCGGATGCTCCCAGCCGAAATTCAGGCCGAAGACGGCGCCCATCGCCTTCTGTTTCTCATAAGCCGGCCGGGTGCGAACGGGTCGTCCGGCTGCCCGCTCCTCATTGGGAAAGTGGATCTTGAAACGGTGGCTGTACTGGTCCTGGACGCGCGCCTTGGTGAAGGCCTTGTTCGCCCAGTGACCGAAGCGCGCCATGTCCCAGCCGAACATGTCGAGCGACGGCTCGCCCTCGATCATCCATTCCGCTGCAAGCTTGCCCATCCCGCCCGACTGCGAGAATCCGGGGATGATGCCGTTGCAGCAGAAGTAATTCGTCATTTCCGGTACCGGACCGAAGAGGACCGCGCTATCTGGCGACCAGATCATCGGCCCGTTGATGACGCGCTTGATGCCCGCCGTTCCGACCACCGGCACGCGATCGATCGCGCGCATCATATTTTCCTCGATGCGTTCGAGGTCGTCGGGGAAGAGTTCGTGACCGAAACCGAGCGGCGTGCCGTCCTCGGCCCAGAAGCGCATGTCGCGCTCATAGGCGCCGATCAGGAGGCCCAGGCCCTCCTGCCGCAGGTAATACTCGCCGTCGCGATCAGCGACGGAGGGAAGCCGCCGGTCAAGGGCGGCGATCTCCGCTATGGTCTCGGTGACGAAATACTGGTGTTCCGTCGGCATCAGCGGAAGTTCGAGGCCCGCCATGGCGGCGACTTCACGGCCCCACAATCCTGCGGCGTTGACCACCCACCGGGTGCGTATGTCGCCTTTCGGGGTGCGCACGATCCAGCTGCCGTCCGCTTGCGCCTCTGTACCGGTGACGGGCGTGAAGCGGTGTATTTCGGCGCCGCGCCTGCGCGCGCCTGCGGCATAGGCCATCGTCACACCGGAGGGGTCGACATTGCCGCCCTCCGGCTCGTACATGATGCACCGGATGCCGTCGAAGTTGACGAGCGGATGCAGCCGCTCGGCTTCGTCACGGCCGATCTCGTAGAAGTTCATCTTGTAGCGGCGCGCCTTGGCCTCCTGGAGCCGGAGCTGGTGCTCGCGCGCCTCGGTCTGAGCAAGATAGAGCGATCCCGGCTGGAAGATGCCGCATCCTTGTCCGGTCTCGACCTCCAGCTCCTTGTAGAGCGCCATCGTATAATGCTGAAGCAGGCTGATATTGGTGGAGTCGTGCAGGCCGTGGATGTTGGCGGCCGCATGCCAGGTCGACCCTGATGTCAGTTCGCTCCGCTCGAGAAGCACGACGTCGGACCAGCCGAGCTTGGTGAGATGGTAGAGAATGGAGCAGCCGATGAGACCGCCGCCGATGACGACCGCTTGAGCGTGGGAGCGCATGGAAATCCAGCCTTGAAACGATGACCTCTGCCGCCGGCGGATCTCTGCCGGCGCGGCTCCAGTTTAGGGACGGGCCGTTTTTTGCAAAGCTGCGTAAAGCGGGAAATCGGGCCCTTTTGTCATCGGATGGACAAATAAAACGAGGTCATTGATCTCGCAATTTTCGTTTGTTGCGCGGCAAGTTCCGGCTAGTTTGAAATCGGCCCTTTCCGGCATCGAGCCAACGGGTCACCGGTCAGCCGATCACCTTCTGAGCCTCGGCGATGATCCAGTCGCGCACCTTCGAGACGGTCGTTCCTTTCGACGCCTGTCCTTCGGCGAGGTAGTAGTTCCACGCGCTCCTGGTGCGGATCTGAAACGGCTCGACGAGCAGGCCGCGATCCACATAGGTCCGCGCGAGCGACTGGGTGGTCACGATGCAGCCGGCGCCGCTCGCCGCCATTTCCAGCGCGATATTGGTGGAATTGGTGGAAAGCCGCTTGTCGTTTGCGGATGCATCTATGCCGAGCGCATCGGCCATTTCCTGCCAGAACTCCTGCCGCCCGTGCACGGCGATCCAATTCGATTTAAGAACGTCGGCCGGCGTCCTGACCGCATTCTGGCCGTGGACGAGCTGGGGCGCGCATAGAAGCACAAGCCGGTCGTTCCACAATTGCATGCCGCTTGCCGGCATGTTGTCGAATCGGCGGATCGAAATCAGGATGTCGGCGATTTGCTCGGTCGAATCCTCCCAGATCGTACCGTGCAGAAGGATTTCCACGTCGGGATGTTTCCTGCTGAACCCGGCCACGCACCTTGCCAGCCAGTTTTCGGCAAGGCTCGTCGGGCAGGAGATGACGACGGTTTTGTTGCGTGCCGACGCAAGAACCGCTTCCGTAGCGAAATCGATCTGGTTCAGAGCCTGGCGCAGGGTGGGAAGAAAGGCCTCGCCCATCTCGGTCAGCTTGAGGCTGCGCGGATAGCGGATGAAGAGCTGGCGCCCGAGATATTGCTCGAGCGCCCGCACATGATTGCTGATGGCGGCCTGCGTATAGCCCAGTTCGCTGGCCGCCTCGGTGAAGCTGAGATGCCGGGCAGAGCACTCGAAGGAGCGGATGTAGTTCAATGGCGGCGGCGGCTTCATCTGAAGTTCCCTTTTGTGCGACGCTAGCCTGCCCGCTCCGGCACTTGCAAGACGCAAGCGTGCAATGACATGGTTTTTTTTGGGCATTGCCGCCGAACTTATCATGTGAAGACCGGTGCATCATTGGCCATAGTTTCGGTGAGCGGAACAGAAAAAGCACAAGTATTCGGAGCAGGCCTTCTGTGGCCTAGCTGCGCGGATCAGGGGATGAAAGGCAGTTCTCGATGAGCGGCAGACGCGGCGGGGGAAGACGATCGCGGGCAATCCGGGGCGGCGATGGTATCTCGCAGCTGCCATGGCAGGAGGTCGTCAACACCTATGCCCCGATGCAGCTTCTCGACGAGGAGCGTATTGAGGCCCTTCACCGCAATTCGATGCGCATCCTCTCCGAAATCGGCATTCGCGTCATGAGCGAAAAGGCGATGGCGCTGTTCGAGAAGGCGGGCGCAATCGTCGACCGCGAGAACCTGATGATCCGCATCGACGAATCCATCGTCGAGGCGGCGCTCGCCACGACGCCGTCTTCCTTCACGCTGACCAGCCGCAATCCCGAAAAACGGCTGACGATCGGCGGCAACACGATCGCCTTCGGGCTCGTGGCAGGTCCGCCCAACGTGCACGACCGGGTCAACGGCCGGCGGCAAGGCAATCTCGCCGATTACCAGAACTTCACGCGTCTGGCCCACCACTTCAACGCTATCCACATTCTCGGGAACCAGGTCTGCGCGCCGATGGAGCTGCCGGCCAATTCCCGGCACCTCGATACCTACAAGGCGAATCTTGCGCTCAGCGATCTTTGCTTCCACTGCACCGCCATCGGGCGGGGTCGGGCCGTGGACGGCATCAACATGATGGCGATCGCGCGCGGCATCAGCGTCGAGGAGATGAGCCAATCCCCCGGCGTCATCACGATCATCTCGGTGAACTCGCCGCGGCTTTTCGACGACGCGATGGCGGACGGACTGATCGCCATGGCCGAGCACGGGCAGCCGGTGACCATCACGCCCTTCACGCTGATGGGCGCCATGACGCCGGTGACGCTTGCGGCAGCACTCTGCCAGCAGAATGCCGAGGCGCTGTTCGGCGTCACGCTTGCGCAGCTGGTCAATCCGGGTACGCCGGTCATGTATGGTGCATTCACGTCCAATGTGGACATGCGCTCCGGCGCCCCCGCCTTCGGCACGCCGGAGAACGCCAAGGCCAACATTATCGCGGGCCAGCTCGCGCGGCGCTACAAGCTTCCCTATCGCACGTCGAACGCAAATGCCTCTAACGCCGTCGACCTTCAGGCAGCCTACGAGACGGAAATGGCGACTTGGGGTGCGGTGCTCGGGGGTGCCAACCTCATCTATCACGCGGCGGGATGGCTCGAAGGCGGCCTCACGGCCTCCTATGAGAAGCTCGTGCTCGATGTGGAGATCCTGCAGAACATGATGGGCTTCCTCGAGCCCATGCCCTTCTCCGAGGACGATCTCGGCTTCGACGCTATCAGATCCGTACCGGCGGGCGGGCACTTCTTCGGTTCCGAACACACGATGGCACGATACGAGACGGCCTTCTATCAGCCGATGCTGTCCAACTGGCAGAATTACGGCAGCTGGCAGGAAGCCGGCGGCCGCGACGCGCTGGAGCGCGCGACCGACATCTGGCAGCAGGCCCTGCGAGAATATGAGGAGCCGGTACTCGACCCGGCGATCCGGGAAGAGCTCGATGCCTACACGATCAAGCGGCGCGCGGAGATCGGGGCGGGCGAACCTTGAGGGGCAGATGAGGGATACGCAGGAAATCCGCTTTGCGGTATTGATGTTTCCGAACTTTCCGTTGATGGCTTTCAGTTCGGTCATCGAGCCGCTGCGCGCAGCCAACACGTTGTCCGGCAGGCGCTGCTATTCCTGGCTCACGGTCGCTGCCGGCGAGAAGATCAGCGCGTCGAATGGCATCGGTATCGAGCCGGACTTTCATGTGCGCAACGCACCAGAGGTCGATCGGATTGTCGTGTGTTCGGGCGGTGACGCAGAGCATCTCGTCGCGGACGAGGAGATGGCGTGGATCCGCAAGAATCTCCGCGCCGGGGCGCAACTTGGTGCGGTGGCCGATGCTGCCTTCTTCCTGGCGCGCAAAGGGCTGCTCGACGGCCACTCCTGCACGCTCCACTGGACCAGCCAGCCGGCCTTCAAGGAAGCGTTCCCGCATCTCGACATGCGCTCGGACCTCTATGTGATCGACCGCCGCCGCTTCACCTCCGTCGGCGGCATCGGCAGCCTCGACATGATGCTGGACATGATCGGACGGGACTATGGCGCCGAGCTCGCCGACGGCGTCGCCGGCTGGTTCATGCACAGCCCGCTGCGGCCGGACGCCGATCGCCGGAAGCTGACCTTGCGTATCCGGAGCGGCATCGCCGACGACCTGGTCCTTTCCGCGGTGGCGATGATGGAGGACGCCATCGAGGACGTTTTGCGGATCGAGGACCTGGCAAGCCGGCTGAATGTCTCATCCGATAAGCTCGAACGCGCCTTCAAGGCCGAACTTGGCGTGTCGCCCAACAGCTACTATCGCAATCTGCGGCTCGGTCATGCGGCAGACATGCTGACGCATTCAAACCTCAAGGTGAATGAAGTCGCCGTCGCGTGCGGTTTCGTAAATGCCGCAAACTTCTCCCGCGCCTTCAAAGAGCAGTTCGGATATGTCCCGCACAGCGTTCGCCGCCGCGTCTCGCGAGCGGGCGAGGCGCCCCGCGCGTTCGCGGGGCTGAAATAATGAAGCCGCGCGGATTCTGGCATAGATCCTGCGGAATCGGCGCAAATGCGCGCTCCGACTCTTCTCCATCCTGCTGGAAAAGGAGAATATCATGAGCATTGTTGTATTCGATCCCGACAGCGTGGATGACGTGGACTTCAAGGAGCGGATGCGCCATCCGGAGACAGCCGATCCGGCCGGCGGCATGTGGCTTTCGGACACGGAACCGTCCTTTATCGACGCCGACGCCCTGCGCAACGGGCGTTTGAAGAAGCTTCGCGACTGGATGCGCGCTGCCGGTTACGGCGCGGTGGTCCTTTTCGACCCCTATAACCAACGCTACGCGACGGGCTCCCGAAACATGTTCGGGTATTTCCTGCGTAACTCCACCCGCTATTTCTTCATCCCCACTGAAGGTCCGGTCGTCCTCTTCGAATATCCGCAGAGCTATCACGTCTCGATGGTCCTCGACACGATAGACGAGGCTCGCCCCTCCAAACTTGTCTGGTCCTCCGTCTCCGGTAAGGACGACGAGACCGCCGGGCCGTTCGCGGACGAGATTACCGATTTGCTCAAGCAGCATGGCGGCGGGTCGATGAAGCTCGGAATGGACCGCTGCAGCCATCTGCAGGCACTGGCGCTCGAAAAGCGCGGGTGCGAGGTGAAGGACTGCCAGGGCGAAATTCTCGCCGTCAGGGCCGTAAAGACTCCTGAAGAGATCAAATGCCTACAGGTATCCATGGCCGGCGCCGAAGCTGCCGTGGCCGCCGTGCGCGAAGCGATCAAGCCGGGCGTTTCCGAAAACGAGCTCTTCGCGATCATGTATCATGAAGTGATCCGGCAGGGCGGCGAGTTCATCGAGACCCGGCTGCTGAGTTCCGGCCAGCGAACCAATCCCTGGTTCAACGAGGCAAGCGGCCGCAAGATCAGGCCGGGTGAACTCGTGGCCCTCGATACCGATACGATCGGCTGCTACGGCTACTATTCCGATTTCTCGCGAACCTTCCGCTGCGGTCCCGGCAAGCCGACCCCTTACCAGAAGTCGCTCTACCGGATGGCCTACGACCAGGTTCAGCACAATATCGACATCGTCAAGCCGGGTATGGCCTTCCGCGAGATCGCCGAAAAGGCCTGGAAGATACCAGACCGCTTCGTCGATCAGCGTTACACGTCCGTGATGCACGGCGTCGGCATGCACGGCGAGACGCCGTTCATCGCCCATGCGATGGACTACGAGACCTACGGTCGCGATGGACATCTCGTGCCCGGAATGGTCGTGTCGGTCGAAAGCTATATCGGCGAAAAGGGCGGCCGAGAGGGCGTGAAACTCGAAGACGAGATCCTCATTACGGAGAACGGCACGGAGCTCCTGTCGCGCTTTCCCTATGAGGACGAATTCCTGAGCGGGGAGACTTGATGAAGAAACCGTTGCGGATCGACCGTGCGAAAGCCGCCGCCATTTTTATCGATCTCCAGGAGGAGCATCGCCGCGACGAGCGCTATCTCGTCGAAGGTTACGATACGGTGCTCGGCAATGCCGCACGCCTTCAGTCGGCGGCCCGCCGAAGCGGCATCCCCGTCTTTCACTGCGCCTATATCGTCGATCTCGCCGACAATTTTCGCCCGTTCCATCCGATCGGACCGGACGGACGTTCCGCCTTCAGCGACAAGGACGATCCGCTCACGGCGATTTGCCCGGAGGTCGCTCCGCTTCCGTCGGAGCGGCTGCTTGTTAAAAACGAAGCGAGCGCCTTCGGCAAGAGCCCCTTGATCGGCGAATTGCGGGACGCAGGCGTGGAATGGCTGGTGGTCGCCGGCGTCTGGACCGAGGCTTGTGTCGATGCAACGGTCAAGGACGCGATCAACCTTGGCCTGCATGTCCTACTCGTAAAGGATGGCTGCGGCAGCGGCGGCCTTGCGATGCACCAGACCGGCATTCTCAATCTGGCGAACCGCCTCTATGGCGGTGCGGTCGTCGGTACCGAAGCCGCTTGCGCCCTTCTGGAAGGAGATACGGTCGAAGCATGGCGGGTCGAGGGATCGGTGCCCCTGCGCTACACTTTCGAGAATGCCGCTAAACTTTACGGCGAACTCTGACGAGCGTTGATAGGGGCACGCATCAGAGCGGAAGGCCGGGTGTCCCGCCTGCATCCCGCTCTGATTTATTGGAATCGGTCACGCGCATGGTTTCAGGTCGAACCGGCCTGAGACATCGTGATGCAGTTTAGGAGAGGCAGGCGGCAACGAATGGAGATCGTTCGGTTCATCATCGACAATCTGGACATCATAGGCACGCGGACGATCGAGCACATTTCGATCGTCTTCCTGGCGGTTGGGATTGCGATCGCGACGGCCGTTCCGATCGGGGTTGCGATCACGCAGTCGAAGAGCACGGCCGACACCGTTCTCTATCTCGCGTCGATGATGATCACCGTTCCCTCGATTGCGCTGTTCGGCCTGATGATCCCGCTGCTCTCGCCGATCGGGCATGGCATCGGCTATGTCCCGGCGGTCGTAGCCGTCATTCTCTATTCCCAGCTTCCCATCATCCGGAACACCTACACCGCCATCACCAATGTCGATCCGGCTCTTCGGGAGGCCGCGAAAGGGATGGGGATGAGCACATGGCAACGTCTGCGCCAGGTCGAAATCCCGCTTGCCATTCCGGTCATCATGGCCGGCGTCAGGACTGCCGTCGTCATGAACATCGGCGTGACAGCGATTGCGGCCTATATCGGCGCAGGCGGCCTTGGCACGTTCATCTCGCGCGGCATCAGCCAGTCCGATCCCCGTCAACTGGTGACCGGAGCGCTGGCGGTTTCGCTGCTTGCGATCGCAGCCGACCTTTTCCTCGCGCTCGTGCAGCGCCTTCTCACGTCACGCGGTATTCAGGGGGAGGTCACGCCATGATCCGGCTCGAGAATCTGACGAAACACTACGGCCCGGCGCATGATCCGCTCATTGCCGTCGACAATGTGAGTCTAGACTTACCCACCGGAGAGATCTGCGTGCTGCTCGGTCCCTCGGGATGCGGCAAGACGACGACGATGAAGATGATCAACCGTCTGATCCAGCCAACCAGCGGCAAGGTCTTCATCAACGGCAAGGACACGAGCACCATCGATCCGATCAAGCTGCGGCGGACCATCGGCTATGTGATCCAGCAGATCGGCCTTTTCCCGAACAAGACGATCGAGGAAAATATCTGTGTCGTGCCGGACCTTCTCGGCTGGGATCGCCGCAAGTCGCGCGCCCGCGCCAAAGAGCTCCTCGAGCTTGTCGGCCTCCAGCCCGACCTTTTCCTCAAGCGCTACCCGAAGGAACTTTCAGGCGGCCAGCAGCAGCGTGTCGGCGTTCTGCGCGCCCTTGCGGCCGATCCGCCGGTCATGCTGATGGACGAGCCGTTCGGGGCGATCGATCCGATCAACCGCGAAGCCATCCAGGAGGAGTTCCTGAAGATGCAGCGGGAGATCCGCAAGACGATCATCTTCGTCTCGCACGATCTCGACGAAGCGGTGAAGATGGCGGACAAGATCGCGATCTTCCGCAGCGGCAGGCTCGAACAATATGCCGCGCCCGACGAACTGCTCGCCCGTCCCGCCAACAGCTTCATCGAAGACTTCCTGGGCTCGGACCGGGCACTCAAGCGGCTGAGGCTCGTCTCGGTGCGCGACGCCATGGAGACGGGTTTCATCACGGTCCGGAGCTCGGACTCGGTCGAGCATGCGCTTGAGCGCATGCGATCGTCGCGCAGCGCTGCAGTCTTTGTGCTGAACGCCGACGGCGCACCGCAATCTCTCTTGAGTGAGCAGGTGGCGGAGCTGCGCTCCGGTACGGTGGGCGATCATGCGGAACCGGTAAAGTCTGCCGTCCCGACCACCGGCGATCTTAGGCAGGCCGTGTCGATAATGTTCGCCCACGACATGCCGCTGCTGCCCTGCGTCGACGAGGGCGGTCGGATGGCAGGCGTGATGAGCTACCGTTCCATCGTGCACTATCTCGCCCATGGAGCAAAGGCATGAGCGCTCTCGTCAGCCCGGCCGCACCGCAGCAAAGGCGCCGGATCGAGACCGCGCCTTTGATCGTGCTCATCGTGCTGGCCGGAACCGTCGCCTGGCTGTGGTGGAGCGGCATGGCAGAGGAAATCCTCGCCTATTCCGACGACATCTCCTATCTCACCGTGCAGCATCTGGAACTGGTCGCCTGGGCGGGAGGGCTTGCCATCCTTGTGGCCGTACCGGTCGGCATCGTGCTTTCGCGGCCCGCCTTCCGCCTCGTTTCGGAGGCGGTGATGCAAGTCTTCAATATCGGCAGCACCGTGCCGACGCTTGCGATTCTGGCGCTTTCCATGACGCTGCTCGGGATCGGTACGGTGCCCGCGGTCTTCGGTCTCTGGGCGGCCACCCTCCTTCCGATCGTGCGCAACACCTATGCCGGCCTGCGCGCCGTGCCGCCCCACCTCGTGGAGGCCGCAACCGGCATGGGCATGACGCCGCGGCAGGTTCTGTGGCGGGTCGAACTTCCAAACGCCCTCTTCGTGATCTTCGGCGGCATCCGCACGGCGCTCGCGATCTGCGTCGGCTCCGCGCCTCTGGTCTTTCTGATCGGCGCGGGCGGGCTTGGCGAACTGATCTTCACCGGGATCTCGCTGGACGAACTCCCGATGATGATGGCCGGGGCCATTCCCACGGCAATGCTCGCGGTCCTGGTCGATTTCATCGTCGGCCAGATTCAGTACTACCTCGTTCCACGGGGCATCAATCCGCTGCGATAACAAAATGAGAGAGAGGAACTGAAATGAACTTCGCACCGAAACTTGCCAAGACCCTTCTGTCGGCGGCGGCCATCGCGCTCGTAACGACGACCGCCTGGGCCGCCACCATTACCGTCGGCGGGAAAAACTTCACCGAGCAGCTGATCATCGCAGAGATTACCAAGCAGCTCCTCGAGAGCAAGGGCCACACCGTCAACAAGAAAGACGGCATGGGCACGAAGATCGTCCGCGCCGCACTGGAGAATGGCGAGGTCGATCTCTACTGGGAATATACGGGGACGTCGCTCATCACCTTCAACAAGGTGACGGAACGGCTTTCGCCGGAGGAGACCTACAACCGCGTCAAGGAACTGGACGGCGAAAAAGGCCTCGTCTGGCTCGCACCGTCCGCAGCGAACAATACTTACGCCTATGTCGTCAAGCCGGGTAACGCCAAGACGGAAGGCATGGAGACGATCTCCGACCTCGCCAAGGCATATAACGACGGCAAGGATATACTCATGGGCACGACGGCCGAATTTCCGAAGCGGCCGGACGGCCTGATCGGCCTGGAGAAGGTCTACGGCTTCGAGACCGGGCGCGCCAATGTGCGGCCGATGGACCTTGGTCTTGCCTACAATGCGCTGGCCAACGGCGATCTCGACACCATCGCCGCGCAGGCGACCGACGGCCAGATCGCGGCACTCGGCTTGAAGACGCTGAAGGACGACAAGGGCTTCTTTCCCAACTATGCGCTGACCCCCGTCGTGCGCAAGGAAGTGCTCGACGCGAATCCGGACCTCAGGGAAACGCTCGAAACGGTCTCGAAGAAGCTCGATGACGCCACGATGCAGCGTTTGAACAGCCAGGTCGATGTGGAGAAGAAGACCATCGAAACGGTCGCCGCCGACTATCTGAAGTCGCTCGGCATGTAAAACGCGCCGCCGAACGTCTCGTCCCGCCTGCAGGTTTCCTGCCGGCGGGCGGGAAGGATGCGTGCCGGAGAACCCGGCGCGGATATACCGGATCGGCCGTGCCGGCCGTCTTTTCGAGGAACGAGAATGGTCAAAATATCAAACGTCCGCGTCCGCCCGCTGGTTCTGCCGCTCAAGCAGCCCTACCACTGGTCCTACGGCATCCGCGAATCTTTTGCGGTCAACCTTATCGAGATCGAGGCGGATGACGGCACGGTCGGCATCGGCGAATGCACGGTCGCGCCGGACCAGACCGGTACGGCGGCGATCCTTTATCGCCTCGCCAAACATCTCGTCGGCCATTCGCCTCACGACGTGGCACCGCTCATCGCTCGCATCTTCCACCAGGAATATCTCGGGCATGGCGCCAATATCATGCGGGCGGCCAACCAGATATTTTCTGGCATCGACATGGCTATGTGGGATCTTCAAGGCAAGCTCGCCGGCCTGCCGGTTCACCAGCTGCTTGGGGGCGCTCACCGGAAGGCGGTCGGCTACTTCTATTTCCTGCAGGGCGAAACCGCCGAGGAGCTTGCGCGCGATGCCGCCGTCGGCCACGCCCAGGGCGAGCGGGTCTTCTATCTCAAGGTCGGCCGCGGAGAGAAACTCGACCTCGAGATCACCGCGGCGGTTCGCGGCGAGATCGCCGATGCGCGGCTTCGCCTCGATGCGAACGAAGGCTGGAGCGTCCATGACGCGATCAACATGTGCCGCAAGCTCGAAAAATACGACATCGAATTCATTGAGCAGCCGACCGTCAGCTGGAGCATTCCGGCCATGGCGCATGTGCGCGAGAAAGTCGGTATTCCGATCGTTGCGGATCAGGCTGCCTTCACGCTCTACGACGTCTACGAGATATGCCGCCAGCGTGCTGCGGACATGATCTGCATCGGCCCGCGCGAGATCGGCGGCATACAGCCGATGATGAAGGCGGCAGCCGTGGCGGAGGCCGCCGGACTGAAGATCTGCATCCACTCTTCCTTCACCACGGGCATCACCACCTGCGCTGAGCACCATATCGGGCTTGCCATTCCCAATCTCGACGACGGAAACCAGATCATGTGGCAGCTCGTCCAGGAGGACATCGTCTCCTCGCCCGATCTCACGCCCAAAAACGGCTGGCTCGATGCCTTCAGGAAGCCGGGACTTGGTTTCCAGCTCGCCGAAGACCTGGTCGCCGAAGGCGAAGGACGCTACGCGGCAAGCCGATGACGCCGGTCGAGACCTCCTGGGAAGAGATCGAGGCGGTTTGCCTCGAGGCGCTGACGCTCCATGGTGCGGCAGCCGAAACCGCACGCGCCGTGGCGGGCGCGATCACCAGGGCTGAGGCCGATGGCAATCGCGTCTGCGGCCTTTACTACCTGCCGATCTTCTGCAGGCACCTGGCGATCGGAAAGGTCGATGGAGAAGCCGTTCCCGAGGTGACGACGCGCGGTGTGACGGTTACGGTCGACGCAAGATCCGGCTTCGCACATCCCGCCACAGCCGCCGGCACGCCGGCCCTGATCGACCTTGCACGCCAGGCGGGCCTCGCGGCAATGGCGGTGCGCAACTCCTATAATTGCCTCGCGCTCGGTCATCACGTCCGGCCCCTTGCCGACGCCGGCCTTATCGGCATCTGCGTTTCGAATGCGCCTGCCTCTGTCGCGCCGCCCGGTGCGACGCGGGCGCTCTTCGGCACGAACCCGCTTGCCTTCGCCGTACCTTCGAAAGAAGGGGCTCCGACAATCGTGGTCGATCAGAGCATGAGTGCTGTCACCAAGACGGAGATGATCCTGCGCCGCGATCGCGGCGAGGCCATCCCGATCGGCTGGGCGCAGGACGGGAACGGACAGCCGACGACCGACGCGGCCACCGGGCTGGAAGGCTCTCTGCTGCCCGCCGGCGGTCGCAAGGGCGCCAATATCGCCCTTCTCGTGGAAGTCCTTGCTGCGGCCCTGACGGGTTCGGCCCTCAGCACGGAGGCGAGCGCCTTTGGAAACGAGGAGGGTGGGCCGCCGCATGTCGGCCAATTCCTGATCGCCATCGACCCTGATCACTTCGCCGCCGGTCACTTCTCCGAAGCGATGGATAATCTGGTCGCCTCCCATGACGCCGCCGGGGTAAGGCTTCCCGGCCACTTTGGACGAAAGCAGCCCGTTTGCGTCGATGCTGATCTTTGGAAGAAGGCCGTTTTGCTTTCGAAGTCGAAGAACCGCCAGAAGCCTGGATAAGAGTGCAAAGCCCGCTCATCATCGATTGGCGGTCGTGTCGGTCTTGCGAAATTGCATGGACTGACATATATTTTGCACAGGAAATATGTTCTTGGATATGACGCAATATGGCTCAGGCTCAAAAGATCCAAAGCGATGGCGGACCGCTGATACTTTCCTACATGGACAAGGGCGGAAAGATCGCAGTTCAGCAGGTCGCGGTCGGCTTCGGCATGTCGAAAACGCAACTTGCCGAAACGGCCGGGCTTGCGCGTGAAACGCTCTACCGGCCGGAGCGCAGCCGGGGGACGAAGACGCAGAACCGTCTCCGCGAAATGCTCGAGATCATCAGCCGGGTCACCGACTGGGCGGGCGGCAAGGAGCAGGCAATGGCGTGGTATCGCGCCCAGCCCCTCCCGGCATTCGGCGGGCGAACGGCCGAAGCTCTGGTGAAGGACGGCAAGGCGGCGGCCGTGCGCGATTATCTCGATCACATGGCCCTCGGGGGCTTTGCTTGAGGTTCACGGGAACCTGCTATCGCGCGCATGACCCTCGCTGGGCTTTCAAACCTGCATCCGGCGATGGCGCGGCAATAAAGGGCGCGCGCTTCAATCCGAAGGGTGTGAAGACGCTTTACCTTGCACTCAGCATCATGACAGCGGTCAAGGAGGCCAATCAGGGCTTCGCTCATCGTATCGATCCTTGCGTTCTTTGCTCCTACGACATCGATTGCGCTGACATCGCTGATCTCACGGCGGAGAGGGGGAGAGCGGAACACGGGGTATCGCTGGAGGAGATGGCCTGCAGCTGGGCGGGCGCGTTTGCCGAGGGGAGGCGTCCGGCTTCCTGGGCCATTTACAACCGCCTCCATCCGCGCGGGACCGCCGGCATTCTGGTTCCGAGTTTCGCACCGGGGACCGAAGCGGGAGACCGGAATCTCGTCCTTTGGACGTGGGGACCGGATCTGCCGCATCGCCTCGACGTGTATGATCCAAGTGGTCGGCTTCCTAAGGATCAGCTCTCCTGGGGTTGAGTGCGTTTCCGTGGTGAACTGCTTTCCGCGAAATCCGTCTGCGTAGCATTACGCCGGAATTGCGCCGGGGACTTTCCGGTCCATTTCCGGAATGCGCGGTGAAAGGCGCTCGGCTCGGAAAAGCCGAGCTCGACGGCAAGCTGGGCCACATTCGTCCGGCCGTCAGCCAGGGCTTCCATCGCAAGCGCCCGGCGCAGGTCCTCCTTGATCGATCGATAGGTCTGGCCCTCCTGCCTCAATCTCCGCCGAAGGGTCGGCGCTGCAATCCGCATGCGCGCAGCAATCGCCTCGAAACCCGGCCAAGCGGATGGAGCCGTAGCATGGAGCCGCTGGCGTATTGCCGCGGACAATCCCGCGTCGTGGCGATAGCGCACGAGAATATTTGCAGGCGCATGCCGGAGGAAGTGCTTCAGCGCCCGCTCGTCACGGATGGGCGGCAGTTTCAGGTACTCGGCATCGAAGACAAGCCGCGTCCGGCGCTGATCGAAGTGGACGGGCGCGCCGAAGAAGAGCCGATAATCGGTTCCGGCGGGTGGCGCACTGCAGCGGAAGTCGACCCAGCGGATCGGAAGCCGGCGCCCGATCAGCCAGCAATTGACGCCATGCAGGATGATCCAGAAGGTACGGTAGGCGAAGGCGGAGCGTGTCGCCCCGGCGTCCTTCAGAACAATCTGTGCCAGACCGTTTTCGACGACCAGCTCGCCGTGCGGATTCTCGAGGACCACCCTTAGGAAGCGCAGTGCTCGCCGCAGTGCATGTTCGAGCGTCGCGGTGGAAAGAATGGCGTGGCAGAGCAATGCGAAGCTGCCGGCGCGCATCGGCCGTGCGCCCTCGCCGAAAAACTCGTCATCCATCGCCTGCGCCACCGCATGCCAAAAGGCGCCGTATTGATTGGCCGAAACTGGCCCGGTGACGATGGATGGCAGGCCGGCTTGTGCAAGGAGGGGTCCGGCATCCACTCCATGGCGCCGGAGGCATTCGAGCGTGTCGTCCATGAAACATGGGGCGATCATCCGGCGTTCCATGTGCGACGGTCCCTTCTCATTGAACATTGCAAAAGCGATCACATAAGCTGAGCCATTCGGTCATTGCATACCATATTTTTCCTCTGCATCATCCGATTGGAAACAGTTGGAGCTGGAGCCCATGCAACTCAAGAGCCGCGTCTTTATCGTTACGGGGGCCAGTTCCGGGCTCGGCGCGGCTGTGACGCGCATGCTGGCTCAGGAGGGCGCGACAGTGCTCGGGCTGGACCTGAAGCCGCCAGCGGGGGAAGAGCCTGCCGCCGAGCTCGGCGCGGCGGTGCGCTTCCGAAATGCCGACGTGACGAATGAGGCCGACGCCACCGCCGCTCTGGCATTTGCGAAACAGGAATTCGGGCACGTCCACGGATTGGTGAATTGTGCCGGCACTGCGCCCGGCGAGAAGATTCTCGGCAGGAGCGGCCCGCACGCACTGGACAGTTTCGCCCGCACGGTCGCCGTCAACCTGATCGGGACATTCAACATGATACGGCTTGCCGCCGAGGTCATGTCGCAGGGAGAGCCGGACGCCGACGGCGAGCGGGGGGTGATCGTCAATACCGCCTCTATCGCCGCTTTCGACGGGCAAATCGGCCAGGCCGCCTACGCTGCGTCGAAGGGCGGCGTCGCCGCCCTGACGCTTCCGGCCGCGCGCGAGCTCGCGCGTTTCGGAATTCGCGTCGTCACCATTGCGCCCGGCATCTTC
Source organism: Ensifer sp. R1-3 (assembly GCF_056739175.1). Classification (NCBI taxonomy): domain Bacteria; kingdom Pseudomonadati; phylum Pseudomonadota; class Alphaproteobacteria; order Hyphomicrobiales; family Rhizobiaceae; genus Ensifer; species Ensifer sp. R1-3. The sequence continues at coordinate 657,760 of NZ_CP096517.1, read as the reverse complement.
GATACGCCGATGATGGCCGGCATGCCTCAGGATGTTCAGGATGCGCTCGCGGCAAGCGTGCCCTTTCCCCCGCGCCTTGGTCGGGCGGAGGAGTATGCCGCCCTCGTGAAGCATATTTGCGAGAATACGATGCTCAATGGCGAGGTCATCCGCCTCGACGGGGCTTTGCGCATGGCGCCCCGGTAAGCATGGCCATGCAGGGAGGTTCGAATGAACAAGCAGGATCCTGTGGTCATCGTCGGGCAGGCACGAACCCCGCTTGGCAGTTTCCAAGGTGAGTTGAAGGACCTTTCCGCCGCCGACCTCGGCGCGGCCGCGATTGTCGATGCTCTGAAGCGCGCCGGACTTGCGCCGGATGCGGTCGATGAGGTGATGTTCGGTTGTGTCCTGACCGCGGGACAGGGACAGGCGCCAGCCCGTCAGGCGGCGCTCGGTGCGGGTCTTCCGCCCGGCGTCGGCGCGACCACCGTGAACAAGATGTGTGGTTCGGGCATGAAGGCGGCGATGCTGGCGCATGACCTGATCAAGGCGGAATCGGCCTCGATCGTGGTTGCGGGCGGCATGGAAAGCATGACCAATGCCCCCTATCTGCTCGACCGCGCGCGGCAGGGCTATCGCATCGGACACCAGAAGGTTCTGGACCACATGTTCCTCGATGGGCTGGAGGATGCCTATGACAAGGGGCGCCTGATGGGCAGCTTTGCCGAGGATTGCGCGGAAGCCTATCAATTCACCCGCAGCGCCCAGGATGAGTATGCCATTGCGTCCCTGGAGAAGGCGCAGAAGGCAAGCGCCGACGGCAGCTTTGCGGAGGAGATCGTCCCCTTGAGCATCGCCTCGGGCAAGGGGGAACGGACCGTCAACCTGGACGAGCAGCCGCAGAAGGCGCGGCTCGACAAAATTCCTCTGTTGAAACCGGCTTTTCGCGACGGCGGCACGATCACGGCCGCGAACGCCTCTTCGATTTCCGACGGGGCAGCGGCGCTGGTGCTGATGCGCCGGTCGGCGGCGGATAAACAGGGCATCGGGCCTCTGGCGGTGATCTGCGGTCATGCCACCCATGCGGACGCCCCCAGTCTCTTTCCGACGGCGCCGATCGGAGCGATCAAGGCACTCTGCCGGCGCATCGGCTGGGACATTGGTGAGGTCGATCTCTTCGAAATCAACGAGGCCTTTGCCGTCGTGCCGATGGCGGCAATGCGCGAGCTCGGCCTTGATGCGGAGAAGGTGAACGTCCACGGCGGCGCCTGCGCGTTGGGCCATCCAATCGGCGCCTCGGGCGCCCGGGTGATCGTCACGCTCGTCAATGCGCTGCGCCGCCGTGGCCTTAGACGCGGCATCGCGTCCGTGTGCATCGGCGGCGGCGAGGCGACTGCAGTCGCGGTGGAGATATCGGGCTGACGGGATGACGGGCCGCCCGTGTCGGGGTGGCGGGGGTTTCACATTGATCCGGGTTCACCGGCGTCCGGTCGGCTTGCGATCGCTTCTGCCAATGGTGTACGTAGGTAATTACCCATATGGAGCTGAGCCGTGAACATCACGAAAAACGGTCTGGTAGGCATCACCGACCGCGGCAAGCCTTCCGATGCCCTGGCGACCCATGACGAATTCGGGCGCTTGACCGGCAAGCAACGCAGCCTTGTCGACTCTCTCGCCATGCCCGGCCAGTCGGCAATCGATTTCGTGCTCCCCCGCGTCGAGATCAGGCGCCGCGATGTTGACTTGTCTTGAGGCACTTGCTGGAGAGCAAGGTCGTTTCCAAACTGCGCAAGGACGGATTTGCCGGTTGACGGTGCGGCTGCGGCACGCTGCGGCCACCAGCATGCCCCGACCGGCGCAGCAAGGCCGAGGTGCTGATTGCAGCGGCTCGCCAACTGGAGAAAGGGCGAATGACGACAATCACAGTAGACGATGCGCTCGATCGCGCCGGCACGGGAACTTACCAGCGCAGACTGATGGCCATATTCGGTCTGGTTTGGGCTGCCGATGCCATGCAGGTGCTGGCGGTCGGCTTCACCGCCGCATCGATCGCCGCCACTTTCGGCCTGACAGTTCCGCAGGCACTTCAGACGGGCACGCTTTTCTTTCTCGGAATGCTGTTCGGCGCCGCGGGTTTCGGCAGGCTCGCGGACCGGATCGGCCGCCGGCGCGTTCTGATCGCCACCGTCGCCTGCGATGCCGTCTTCGGTCTGCTGTCCGTCTTTGCGCAGGACTTTACCGTTTTGCTTCTGCTGCGGTTTCTCACGGGCGCAGCTGTCGGCGGCACACTGCCGGTCGACTATGCGATGATGGCGGAGTTCCTGCCGGCCCGGAACCGCGGCCGCTGGCTGGTCATGCTGGAAGGTTTCTGGGCTGTCGGCACGCTCATCGTGGCGCTCGCCGCCTGGGCTGCGAGCCTCGCCGGCGTCGCGGATGCCTGGCGATACATCTTCGCAGTGACGGCAATCCCGGCACTGATCGGCGTGGGCCTGCGTTTCCTGGTGCCGGAATCGCCGCTTTATCTGCTCCGCCTGGGAAAGACGTCCGAGGCGAAGGCCATCGTCGATGAGATCCTCGTCGTCAACGGCAAAATGCGACTTGGCGCCGGCGCATCGCTGGTTCCGCCGCCGCCGACGGCGAGTGCGGGTATTTTTTCCGCGGATATGCGCAAGCGCAGTCTGATGATCCTGGCCATCTGGTTTCTGGTTTCCATATCCTATTACGGCGTCTTCACCTGGATGCCTCCGAGGCTCGCAGGCGAAGGCTTCGGCTTCGTTCGCGGCTACGGCTTCCTCGTCGTCCTGGCATTGGCCCAGATCCCCGGCTATGCGCTCGCTGCCTACGGTGTCGAGAAATGGGGCCGACGGCCGACCCTGATAGGCTTCTGTTTGCTGTCGGCGCTCGGCTGCCTGCTCTTCGTGGCGGCGGGAACGGCCATGCTGATCGGCGTCTCGCTCCTGATCATGAGCTTCGCCCTGCTCGGCACCTGGGGTGCGCTTTATGCCTATACGCCGGAACTCTATCCGACCGCATCGCGGGCGACAGGCATGGGCGCGGCCGGCGCTATGGCCCGGCTGGGCGGCTTGCTCGCCCCGTCGCTGATGGGGCTCGTGGTGGCGCAGAGTTTCGGTCTCGCCATCGGCATCTTTGCCGGCCTTCTGCTCGTGGCTGCCGTTGCGGCCTTTCTGATCGACGCCGAGACGCGCCGGGTATCGCTCGCCTGAGATCTCCGCAACGATGTGAGATCTCTTGCGTATCCCAGGATGCCTCTCCTCATGCCCACGGCGGCATCATGTTGAGGCGGGAACCAAACAAATTTAGGAAGAACGCGATCAAATGGGAACCACGCGTGCTCGCCCGGGGACGCATCGGCACACAGTGACTTGCTCCCGATTCAGGTACTTTTTATCTTGCCGTTCATTCCATTGGGGTAAAAGCCGCCCTTGCTGGCACCTTCCTTGTCGGAGATATACACAATGCGTAGGACCTCTTGCGGGGTCCGGGTGAACGCAATCGCATCCGGCGTCGAGGGGACGATGTTGGCCTTGCCATCCACCTGAAGGCCCTGATCCTTGTCTTCCGGCCCATCGATTTTGTCCCGGGCGTCCGATACCGCCTGCGCGGCCTTCCAGGCTTCTTCGCCCTTTCGATAAAGGGTCGATCGCGCCATTCCCATGTGGTAGGCCTCGACTGCCAGAATGCCCGCGGCGGCGGCGAGAAAGTCCTTGTTCTTGAGGACGGTGGCTGCTCCGGCATAGGCGGTAACGCCAACATCTTCGAATAGCATGCCGCCGAGCACGAAGTTCGTCTCATTACCGAACGGATCGAAGTCCTCGCCGAGCCCTGCCGATTTCGCAACCGCGGCAAAGCCGGCGTCGAAATCAATGGCCGGCCTCGGCACAGCCTGATCTGCGAGCGTCTTGCGATAGAACCTGACGTGGGCAAGTTCGTTTTCGGCTACCTCCTGCATGAACTCGCCGATCGCAGGGGTATCGAAGGAAACTTGCTTGCCGCCGGTCACCGGGCCGGCGTCAGAACCTGCATCGGAATCATCGATGCCTAAAAGGCGACGGCGCGGAAGGAAAATTGAGGGCATTGGACGGATCATGGCTTCCTCCTTGAAGCCCGCCCGGCGTCAGTCTTGGCTCCTCAGGTGCGTGCCAACTCTCTCGAACATTGGGCGAGGCGAAATGTTCCGGAACATGCTTGCAGTGGTCCCTTATCCGACTTCGTCTCTGGCTTGCGACATCTCGTCCGCGAGTAGCCGGTTCGAAATCTGCTGTACCGCCGTCCGATAATCCCATAAGATGTCTGCGACAACTATCGGTCGTAGTCATATGATGATTTTGGATGTGGGGTATGGGAATATTCATGCCGAGTACGAAAAAAGGGGGCGGTCGCCCATCGCTGTCCTCGCAGGTGGCAGACGCTATAAAGGCGCAGATCGAGGCGGGATACTATGCACCGGGCGACAAGTTGCCGACCGAGCCGGCCTTGATCGACAAGTTCGGCTTCAGTCGGACGGTGGTGAGGGAGGCGATTGCGGCGCTCAGGGCCGATGGCCTGGTGGAGTCGCGGCAGGGGTCGGGCGTCTTCGTGATAGGGCCGCGGCAGAGCGACCCGGGCCTCAAGCTTTTCACCGGCGAGACCGACAAGATTTCCGACATCATCGAGGAGCTGGAACTGCGCATCGGTATCGAGGTCGAAGCGGCAGGTCTGGCGGCGGCACGCAGTTCCCCGGCGCAGGAGGCCGAAATCCAGGCTCAGGTCGAGCGCTTTGCCCAACTTGTCGCCGAAGGGAAGCCCACGGACGAGGCGGATTTCCAGTTTCACATGGCTATAGCGACGGCCACTAACAACACCCGCTTCCGCACGTTTCTGGAGCATGTCGGGCGCCGCATGATCCCGCGCGTGAAGTTTCGCACGGTCATGGGCGGCGTGGATCCGCTGCCGAACCGCGACGAGCCCATTCTCCTCGAGCACCGCGAGATCGCCGAGGCGATCCTCGCGCGGGATCCGGACCGGGCTCGGGAGGCCATGCGTCGCCATCTCGTCACCGGGATCAAGCGGTATCGCTCGCTGACGACCTGGCGACCGAGCGAAAAAACCGATGCGGTTGATTGACTCATCTCAAAAGTCATCATATGAATTTTCCGTCTTAAGCTCGCAGCCGGAGGGAATTCATTGTCGCCTGAAGAAATCAAGTCGCGTGTCGGTTCGGGGCTCTTGTCCTTTCCGGTCACTCACTTCACGTCGGACTACAAGCTCAATCTGGAGAGCTATCGGCGTCATGTCGAGTGGCTTTCCGGCTTCGAGGCCGCGGCACTGTTCGCTGCCGGCGGCACCGGCGAGTTCTTTTCGCTCTCGCCGAATGAAGTGGGCCAGGTTACCCGCGCGGCCAAGGATGTATCGGGCGAGGTGCCGATCATTGCGGGTTGCGGCTATGGCACGTCCCTTGCCGTCGAGACGGCGAAAATCGTCGAGGAGGCGGGTGCCGACGGCATTCTCCTGCTGCCGCACTACCTGACGGAAGCACCGCAGGAAGGCATCTATGCTCATGTGAAGGCCGTCTGCGATTCGACGGGCCTCGGCGTCATTCTCTATAACCGCGCCAATTCGGTCGCCAATGCCGACACGGTCGCGCGCCTTGCCGAGGCCTGCCCCAACCTGATCGGCTTCAAGGACGGGACCGGCAAGGTGGACCTCGTGCGTCACGTGACGGCCAAGCTCGGCGACCGGCTCTGCTATATCGGCGGCATGCCGACCCATGAGCTCTTCGCGGAAGGTTTCAACGGCGTCGGTGTCACGACCTATTCGTCGGCAGTGTTCAATTTCGTGCCGGAACTGGCGCAGCGCTTCTACCGGGCCATGCGAGCCGGCGACAGGGCGGTGATGGAAGGCATCCTTCATACGTTCTTCTTCCCCTTCGCAGCCCTGCGCGACCGCAAGGCCGGCTATCCGGTCTCGATCATCAAGGCGGGCGTCGAGCTTGCCGGTTTTGCGCCCGGCCCGGTTCGCCCGCCCCTGGTGGATCTGACCGGCGAGGAGCGGGAGATATTGCAGGGACTGATAGAGGCATCGCGCCGCTGAAAAGAAACATCGGGCGGGCGCCAGGAGGATGGCGCCCGTCTCTAACGTCGTCGTTCCAACTGGGGAGGAGTGCAATGGGAAACAAATCTGTTCGCGTCATCGCGGGAGCAATGGTGGTCGCCGGCTGGGCCGGCTACGCCGCTGCGCAAAGTGCCTCGGAAATCAAGATCGTCCTGCCGGAGCAGCCGGCCAATCTCGAGCCCTGCGGTACCATCATCACCAATGTCGGCCAGATATTGAGCCGCAACGTGGTCGAGCCGCTGACCATCATCGATCCGAAAAGCGGCCAGCCGACACCCGGTCTTGCGACCGAGTGGAAGCAGACCGATCCGAACACCTGGCAGCTCAAGCTGCGCGAAGGCGTCAAGTTCCAGGACGGAGCCGCCTTCGACGCAGAGGCGGTCAAATTCTCCATCGAGCGGATGACCGGCGGCAAGCTGACCTGCAGCAACATTGCCAAGTTCGGCGATGCCAAGCTGACGGTCACGCCGCTCGATGAGCTGACGGTCGAGATCAAGTCGGACAAGCCGCAGCCGATCCTGCCGACGCTGCTCAGCGTGGTCATGATCGTCTCGCCGAACACGCCGGCGGACAAGGCCGTCAACGACCCGGTCGGTACCGGGCCGTTCAAGCTTTCGAGCTTCACGCCGCAGACAGTCGTGCTGGAAGCCTTCGACGGCTACTGGGGCGAGAAGCCGGCCATCGCCAAGGCCAGCTATGTCTGGCGCCCGGAATCCTCGATCCGCGCCGCCATGGTGGAAACCGGCGAGGCCGACCTGACGCCGTCGATCGCGATCCAGGATGCGACCAATCCGGAAACGGACTTCGCCTATCTGAACTCCGAAACTACCGCGATCCGCATCGATGCCGGTTTTGCTCCGCTCGACGACGTCCGAATCCGCAAGGCGCTGAATCTGGCGATCGACTGGGATGGCCTCGCGCAGCTCTTCGGCGAGGACGTGCAGCGGGCTTCGCAGATGGTCGTCACCGGCATCAACGGCCACGACGACAAGCTGGCGCCCTGGACGTTCGATGCCGAAAAGGCGCGTGCGCTCATCGCCGAGGCCAAGGCCGCGGGCGTTCCGGTCGATACCGAAATCGAGCTGATCGGCCGCAACGGCATCTACCCCAACGGTACGGAAGCCATGGAAGCCATGATGGCCATGTGGCAGGATGTCGGCCTGAACGTGAAGCTGACGATGCTCGACGTGAATGATTGGCTGCGCTACCTGCAGAAGCCCTTCCCGGAGAGCCGCGGGCCGAACCTGCTGCAGATGATGCATGACAACAACAAGGGTGATGCCGCCTTCACCATTCCGATCTTCTACACCTCGGCCGGAAGCTATTCGACCTTCAGCGACGCGGCACTCGACAAGGAGGTCGCCGATGCCATGGCTGCCACCGGTGAGGACCGTACGGCAAAGTTCAAGGCGATCTTCGCGAAGGTGCATGACGATCTCGCGGTCGACATCCCGATGTTCCACATGATCGGCTACACCCGGGTCGGCAGCCGCCTGGAGTGGAAGCCGGACATCACGACCAACAGCGAGATCCCGCTCGCCAATATCGCTCTCAAGGACTGAGTGCCATCCGGGCGAGCGCGCGACAGGTTCGCGCGCTCGCATTGAACTGCAAGGGAATCCAGAGGCTCCGCATGATGCTCGGCTATATCGGCCGGCGGGCATATCACAGCGTAATTTCGGTGATCGGCCTGCTGACGCTCGTCTTCTTCCTCACGCGTTTGACCGGTGATCCGTCGGCGCTCTACCTGCCGCTCGATTCAAGTCTCGAGGCGCGCCAGGCCTTTGCACGCTTGAACGGCCTGGACCAGCCGATTTACGTGCAGTTCTTCCAGTACCTGCAAAACCTCATGTCCCTGGATTTCGGCCAGTCCCTGCGACAGAACCGGTCGGCGATCGAGGTGGCTCTCGAGGCCTTTCCCGCCACGCTGAAGCTCGCCTTGGTCGCGATGTCGCTCGCGACCGTGCTGGCCATCGTCGTCGGCGCGCTGGCCGCTGCCCGTCCCGGTAGCCTTTTCGACCGCATCGCCGGCCTCGTTTCGCTGGCGGGAGCGAGCACCCCCGATTTCTGGATCGCGATCGTCGGCATTCTCGTCTTCGCGGTCGGGCTCGGCATGTTGCCGACGTCGGGTACGGGCACTGCCCTGCACTGGATCATGCCGATCGTGGTGCTGATGCTGCGCCCTTTCGGGCTGCTGGTCCAGGTGGTGCGTGGCACGATGATCTCCGCGCTCGCCTCGCCCTTTATCAAGACCGCCCACGCCAAGGGCATGAAGCGTCGCAAGATCATCTTCGGTCACGCGCTCAGGAACTCGCTGCTGCCGGTGATCACCGTCGCCGGTGACCTGGCGACCGGGCTGATCAACGGTGCTGTCGTCGTCGAGACGATCTTCGGCTGGCCGGGCATCGGCAAACTGATGATCGATTCGATCATCCAGCGCGATTTTGCCGTGGTGCAATCGACGATCCTCGTCACGGCAATCGCCATTTTCATCGTCAACATCGCGATCGACCTGCTCTACGCAGTGCTCGATCCTCGCATCCGCTACTGAGGGGAGGCGACAATGACCGACCTGGCATTGCCATCTGTAAGATCGCCCGGAGCCCTGCGGCAGCTTGCAATCTATCTCACCCGGGACAAGCTGGCGCTCTGCGCAGCCGTATTTCTGCTCGTGCTCATCGTCTGCGTGCTTGTCGGGCCGCTCTTCGTCGGCGAACTTGCCGGCAAGCTCGGGCTCAGGCAGCGCAACCTGCCGCCCTTCGCCCTGGAGCACGGGTTCATCTACATTCTGGGAGCCGACACGCTCGGGCGGCCGATCCTGGCGCGGCTGATCGTCGGGGCGCAGAACACGCTCGGCATCGCGGCCGCCGCCGTCTTCTGCTCCATGGCTTTAGGCGGCATCCTCGGACTTGCCGCCGGGTATTCGGAGCGCTGGTATAGTCACGTCATCCTGCGGCTTGCCGATGTGGTGATGAGCTTTCCCTCGCTGCTGCTCGCATTGATCGTGCTCTATACGCTCGGTCCCAGCATGACGAACCTGGTGATCGTGCTGGCGATTACCCGCATGCCCATCTTCATCCGCACGGCGCGGGCCGAGGTTCTCGAACTGCGCGAGCGCATGTTCGTGAGTGCCGCGCGCTCCATGGGCGCAAGTACGGGACGCATCTTGTTCCGTCACATCGCGCCGCTCGTGCTGCCGACGCTGGTGACGATCGCGGCCATCGATTTCGCTACCGTCATCCTGGCCGAATCCTCCCTCAGCTTCCTCGGGCTCGGCATTCAACCTCCGGATTTCACCTGGGGCGCTATGGTGGCCAACGGCCGCGGCTATCTGAAGACGGCGTGGTGGATCGCTTTCTGGCCGGGGCTCGCGATCCTGCTGACGACGCTTTCCTTAAACATTCTCGCCAGCTGGGCGCGGACCGTCGCCGATCCGCTGCAGCGCTGGCGTCTGCAATCGCTGCGAAAGGCCCCGCGATGAACGCGCCGGACAAACCCATTCTGCGGATCGACAAACTCACGGTCGACTTCCTGTCCGAAGGCGATCCCGTGCGTGCCGTCGATGACGTCTCGTTCGATGTCTGCCCGGGCGAAACCCTCGTCATCCTCGGTGAGAGTGGATCGGGAAAGAGCGTCAGCACCGGAACGGTCATGGGGCTGATCGACTGTCCGCCGGGCGACATCGTCTCGGGCTCGCTGGTTTTCGACGGCACCGACCTTTCCCGCCTCGATGACGAAGGCCGGCGTGAACTGAACGGCCGCCGCATCGCCATGATCTTCCAGGACCCGCTGGCCTATCTCAACCCGGTCTACACCGTCGGCAGGCAGATCGCCGAGGTGTTCGAGAGCCACGGGGAAGGCGAGGGCGGTGCGGTGCGCGACAAGGTCGTTCGGCTGCTCGAACGGGTCGGAATTCCGGAAGCGGACGAGCGGATCGACTATTATCCGCACCAGTTCTCGGGCGGACAGAGGCAGCGCGTGATGATCGCCATGGCGATCGCGCTGAAGCCGGATATTCTGATCGCCGACGAGCCGACTACGGCACTCGACGTCAGCGTTCAGGCACAGATCCTCGAACTCCTGCGGGACCTGCAGCGCGAGACCGGCATGGCTCTGATCATGATCACCCATGATCTCGAGGTCGCCGCGGCCATGGCGGATCGGATCATCGTAATGAACGGCGGCAAGGTGGTGGAGAGCGGCAAGGCCGAGGACGTCTTTACCAATCCGAGCCACGCCTATACCCGCCGGCTGATGTCGGCCGTGCCCCATGCCGACGCGCCGAAAGCGCCTCGGAATGCCGCACAAGGCGAGGTCCTGTTGCAGGTCGCCCATTTGAGCAAGCATTACAAGCTGGGGTCCGGCCCGTTTTCGCCCAAGCGGGAGTTCAGGGCCGTGGACGATGTCAGTTTCACGCTTCGTCGTGGGGAAACCGTCGGGATCGTCGGCGAGTCCGGTTCGGGTAAATCCAGCATTGCACGCATGCTGCTGAGACTGAACGAGCCGACATCGGGCGCGGCACTCTTTGCCGGCGAGGACATTTTCGAGCTCAAGGGCAAGGCGCTCGATGGTTTCCGCCGAAGGGTGCAGATGGTGTTCCAGGATCCGTTCGGGTCGATGAACCCGCGCATGAACGTCCGTTCGATCATATCCGAGCCTTGGGCGATCCACAGGGACATTCTGCCGCGCGAACGCTGGAACGAGCGGGTCGTGGAGCTGCTGGAGCTTGTCGGCCTGAAGGCAGAGCATGCTGCACGGCATCCGCATCAGTTTTCGGGCGGGCAGCGGCAGCGCATCGCCATTGCCCGGGCGCTCGCCAGCGAACCCGAGCTGATCGTCTGCGACGAGGCGGTCTCGGCGCTCGACGTGTCGATCCAGATGCAGGTCATCGAGCTTCTGGCCGATCTGCGCCAGCGCCTCGGCCTCTCCTACGTCTTCATTACCCACGATCTGCCCATCGTGCGCCAATTCGCCGACCGAATCCTGGTGATGCAGCGCGGCAGGATCGTCGAGGAAGGCGAGACCGAAGCCCTTTTCGTCTCGCCTCAGCACGAATACACGCAAGCTCTGCTGAGGGCCGTCCCGCAGCCGAAGTGGTTGCGGAGCGATCCGGCGCCGATCGCAGGGTAGAGCATTTCCGGGAAAGTTTGAAACCGTGTCCGGTCGGGTCCGGCCGGATACTCCGGTGCGCTGTCCCCGAGCGCTTGACTCAAGTCTCCTGCAGTGAATATAACGCACTAACCAGTTACATAGTTAACTGCGGTGTAGCTGTTGTTCCGAGCGATGACCGGGGAGGGGATCGATGAGAGTTTTCGGCATGCAGCATATCGGCTTCACCGTGCCGCATCTGGAGGAGGCGGTTCGATTCTTCGAAGCTGCCTTCGGTGCCGTGACGTGTTTGGAGACCGGACGCATCGAAGCCGACGACGCCTTCATGCAGAGAAGGCTCGGCGTGCCAGCCGGCTGCAGGATCGAGAACATAAAGGTTCTTCGAATTGGCAACGGCACCAATCTCGAACTTTTTCAATACTCGGGCGAGGAAGACGGCGAAGAGCCATTGAAGCGCAATAGTCAATCCGGCGGCTTTCACCTGGCGTTTGAGGTGGATGACTGCCACTCGGCCGCGGATCGGCTGCGGCAGGCGGGCGTCGACGTGCTGGAGGGGCCGACTTTCGTGGATGCCGGAGCGATGCAGGGTCTCACCTGGCTTTACCTGCGTACGCCGTGGGGGCAGTTCCTCGAGCTCGTAAGCATGAACGGTGCGCTGGGCTATGAGCGGGCCGGTGGGCCGAAACAGTGGTCCCCGGTAACCGGAGAGTGATTTCATCACCGATCGCAAGAAGGCCGTCGCCACGGAAAGGAGTGCGCTTGCCCCACGAGATAACGATCCCTGCAAAGCAGACGTTCCGACTCGACCGGTATGTGGACTTGCCGCTAAACTCCGGCGAAATCCGTGGGCGGACGGTTTGTACTTTGGTCAGCCCCGGAACCGAACTCGGCTGGGCGAATGGCGATGTTTTTCCGATTCGGCCCGGCTATTCTGCCGTCTTCGAGGTGGAAGAGGTGGCGGACGGCGTGGATGGTATTCGGCCCGGTGAATTGCGTTTCGCGATGGGCATGCACCGAAGCACTCAGACGCATACGGCGCGGGACACGGTTCCATTGCCGGCCGGCTTGAGGCCCGAGATCGCCGTTCTCTCACGCCTCATGGGCGTGTCGCTCACGAGCCTCATGACGACCAAGGCCCGGCCTGGCGATCACGTCGTCATCACTGGAGCCGGCCCGGTCGGTCTTCTCGCGGCGCAGCTCTTCAAGATTTCCGGTTACCGCGTGACCGTCGTCGATCCGGATCCTCTGAGAAGGGCGCAGCTCGCCAGTTGCGGCATCTCCGATTGCCGCGAGCGTGTCCCGCTTCAGTCGTCGCTTCAGGGGCAGGTCGCGCTCGTTCTCGATTGTTCCGGCCATGAAGGGGCCGTGCTCGATGCATGCCGCATCGTTCGCCGCCTGGGCGAGGTCGTCCTGGTTGGCGTTCCATGGCGCAAGCTGACCGAGATCTCCGCGCATGAGCTTCTGAACGCGGTTTTCTTCAATCTCGTGACCTTGCGGTCGGGCTGGGAATGGGAATTGCCGGTTCATGCCCGTGCATTCGAGTGGGAGGAACTGCTGGGCGGTTACAATAACGCGCGCCACAGCGTCTTCGGAGGGTTTGCCCGGGCGCTCGACTGGCTGGCAGAGGGAAGAATCGAACTCGGCGGACTGCTGCGCCGTGTTCCTCCGACCGATCCTGCCTCTCTCTACGCAGAAATTGCCGCAAGACGTAACGAGGAACCGTTCATCGTCCTTGATTGGACCGATTTCGACGGACCCGACCTGAAGTCGTCGTGATCTAAGCGCAAACCATGCGCATGATGGTCTCTATGTTGAATTGAACGCGCTCTTCGAGCGCGTCTTTCGCCATCAGGTCACGCTCGAAAACGATCGAACCGGTGAAGCGGTTGGTGATGTAGTAATAGCCGATGGCCGCGATGGTGAGGTTCAGTTGGACCGGGTCGATTCCCGGCCGGAAAACCCCTTCGGAAACGCCCCGCTCCAGCAGTTCCTTGACCATGCCGACGAATTTTCGACTGGTTGCACGGACCACCTGGGACTTCTTCAAGTGCTTGGCGCGATGAAGGTTCTCGCTGTTGACCAGCGTTATGAACTCCGGGTGCTTCAGATAGTATTCCCAGGTGAAACGTACGAGCTTCTCGAGGGCAGCCTTGGGTTCAAGGTCATTGAGGTTGAGCTTTTGTTCCGCGGTCCGTATCCCGTTATAGGCGTCTTCGAGAACGGTCTGGAAGAGGTGGTCCTTGCCGTCGAAGTAGTGGTAAATCATCCGCTTGTTGGCGTTCGCCTTCTCGGCGATCACGTCCACCCTGGCGCCCCCCAATCCGTTTTTTGCGAATTCTTTCTTCGCGGCCTCGAGGATGCGCGCCTTGGTTGCTTCGGCATCGCGTAGCCGCGGCTTCCCGGCTGATTTCGCTTTCTGTGCACTCGTCGTTCTCAAGGTCTGACCTTCACGCGTTCATGGCTTGTGTTGTCCGACTCATACACGCCTGCCGGTATAGCCGTCAAAGCCGCCTGCCGAGATGGTCGGCTTGATGAAAATATATGAAAACCCTTGACTCATGCAACACTAAACAAGTAACTAGTTAGTGCGTTAACGGTAGTGGCGGCGGAAGAAGGGTGCGGGCGGGGAAGGATCATTCTCCTCCATGAAGCCGTCGGTGCCGGACACTCAACTGCATTGGGAGGAATGCGAATGTCGACATTCATCAAGAACTTCATCGAGCGTGAGACGATCAGCCGTCGCCACTTTCTGCTTGCCTCGGCCGCAGGTCTGGGGGCAGCGGTCCTGCCAAACCCGCTTGGCGGCAGCGCGCGCGCTGCATTGACGGATCCCGCGATCGCCTGGAGCTATCGCGACCGCGCTTCGGCCTATTGGAACTCGGTCGTCTCCGGCGGCGAAGCATTCGTCGAATCGCTCGGCAAGCCGAAGAGCGCGCTCGTAAGTCTGATCAACGAAGGATCATCCGAGAAATCTCTGGCCGACATCAAGGCCTTCCTTGCCAAGAACAATGGAAATTGCGCCCTGGCCTGCGATGCCAATGACAGCCCGAATGCGCGGCCGATCGTGGAGGCGGTGGCGGCTGCGGGCGGCTACATCTCCACGATCTGGAACAAGACCGATGATCTCCATCCATGGGATTTCGGCGACAACTACGTGTCGCACATGACCTGGTCGGACGAGAAGCCCGCCGAAGAAACCGCGCGCATCCTGTTCGAAGCCATGGGCGGCGAGGGCGGTGTCGTCCACCTGGGCGGCATTGCCGCCAACAACCCTGCGGTCGAGCGGCTCAACGGTCTGAAGAATGCGCTGAAGGACTTTCCCAACATCGAACTGCTCGACGCGCAGCCGGCGGACTGGGACACGCAGAAGGGCGCGGCTTTGATGTCCTCCTTCCTGACCCGCTACGGCGACAGGATCAAGGGCGTGCATTGCGCCAACGACAACATCGCCTACGGCGTCATCGAGGCGCTGCGCGCCGAAGGCATCGAGGGCATGCCGATCGTGTCCTATGACGGCAATCCCGAAGCGGTGCAGATGGTCATGGACGGCCAGCTGCTCGCGACGGTCTTCACCAATCCGCACTGGGGCGGTGGCATCACGTCGGCGCTCGCCTACCATGCGGCAACCGGCAGCTTCAAGCCGTCGGAAGAGCCGAAAGAACATCGCGAGTTCTACGGACCGACCGTCCTGGTCAGCAAGAAGGATGCCGAGGAGTTCAAGGCCAAATATCTGGATTCGGTACCGAAATACGATTGGGCCGACTTCTGGGGTCCCTCGAACGGACAAATTCAGTATCGGTCCTGACCCTCTTTCCGGGGACGGCGCACAGCTGACCGTCCCCGATATTCCTATCCGAGACCCTGCGAAAGGTGCCCATCGTGACCCGGCCCATATCGCGCGAGACCCTGATCAAATGGGCGCCCCTTCTGGTGCTCATCGCGCTTGTGATCTTCTTTACGGTTTTAAACCCGACATTCTTCTCGGCCCGCAACTTCGCGCGCATCGCCATCGCATCCGCCCCCGCCTTGATGGTGGCCGTGGGCGTGACTTTCATCATCATCATGGGCTCGATCGACCTTTCCATGGAAGGTGTCATCTCGCTTACGGCCGTGCTCTTCTCCTTTGCCTTCATAAAGCTCGGCGGCACCTTGCTGGGCACGGCGTGGCTCGCCCTTCCGCTGATCCTGATCATAGGCGGGCTCATAGGCTTCCTGAACGGCCTGGTCCACGTCAAACTGCGGGTACCCTCGTTCATGGCGAGCCTCGCGATGGGCTTCGTCGGAACCGGCGCGGCAATTCTGATCACCGGCGGCGACATAGTGAGGGTCAGCGATCCGGCGTTCCGTGGCCTCTTGACCGTCAGATGGCTTGGCTTCCCGCTCATGGTGTACGTGGCCGCCGTATTCCTGATCGTGGCCTGGTTCATCCAGGAGCACACGAGGCTCGGCCGCAACTTCTATGCGGTCGGCGGCGGAGAAGAGCTGGCGCATGCCTCGGGCCTCGACGTCAGCCGCGTGCGGATCGCCGGCTTTGCGCTTGCAGGCGTGTTTTACGCGATCGCGGCAGTCCTCGTCGTCGCACGCATCGGTCAAGCGGAGTCGGTGACGGGTTCCAATTTCATGTTCGTATCGATCACCTCCGTCGTCGTCGGCGGAGTGGCTCTGTGGGGCGGCATCGGCGGCGTGTGGAATGCGCTGATAGGCGTCCTGATCGTCGGCGTCATCAACAACGGCATGGTGGTCATCGGTCTGCCGGATTTCCTTCAGGACGGAGTTCTGGGCCTCCTCGTCATCCTTGCCGTCGTGCTGTCGACCGATCGCAAGCTGGTCTCTTTCGTGAAGTGAGGGTGAGGACATGTACGAGCTGAAGTCCCTCGACAAGAAGTTTCCCGGCGTTCATGCGCTCAAGGCGATCGACTTCCATATCAAGCGCGGCGAGATCGTCGGGCTGGTGGGAGAGAACGGCGCGGGAAAATCCACCCTGATGAAGGTGATCTATGGCGCCTACCAGCCCGATGGCGGGCAGATCCTCATCAACGGCGATGCCGTGCGCTTCGCGAACCCCCGCCAGGCGATGGAAAAGGGGATCGGGATGGTGTTTCAGGAGCAGTCCCTCATCCCGAACCTCACGGTGATGGAGAACATTTTTCTCGGCTACGAGCAGCAGTTCGTCCGCCTCGGCGTCATCAACTGGAAGGAGATGGCCAAGGCCGCGAAAGCACAGCTTGCGAAGGTCAAGCTGGACATCGATCCTTCGACGGTCACATCGAAACTGTCCTTCGCTCAGCGTCAGCTGGTCGAACTCGCCAAGGTCCTCACACTCGAAGAGCGGGTCGACGGCGATCTCGTCATCCTCCTCGACGAGCCCACCTCGGTCCTGTCGAAGGACGAAGTCGAGCTTCTGTTCAAGCTCGTGCGCGAGCTCGTGACCCGTGCCTCCTTCATATTCGTCTCGCACCGAATGGACGAAGTCATGGAGCTGTCGGATCGGATCTACGTGATGAAGGACGGACAGGTGGTCGACGTCGTCGAGCGGGGCGGGGGCGGAGCCGATGCCGAATCGATCCAGCACAAGATGGTCGGGCGGAACGTCGACAAGCAATATTATCGGGAGCAGCTTCAAAAGCCCTACGATCCCTCGAGAGTCCTCGTCGAAATGTCCGGCATCGACCTGCCAGGCCGCACGAAGGATATCTCGCTCAGGCTTCACGCCGGTGAGGTCCTGTGCCTCGTCGGAACCGAAGGCTCGGGCCGTGAAGCGATCCTGCGCGCAATCTACGGCATGCTCAGCCCCACCGGCGGACGCCTGAAGATCAAGGGACGGGAGGTGAGGACATATTCGCCGCGTCAATCGGTCGGCCTCGGCGTCGGATATGTTCCGCGCGAGCGCAAGATCGAGGGCATCGTGGCGGGCATGAATGTCTACGAGAACATGACCCTCTCGCAGTTGAAGAAGCATTCGACGGCGAGCGTTCTGCAGGTCGGAAAGGAGCGCGCGCTTGCGCGGGAGTGGATCAGGAAGCTCTCCATCAAGGCCCATTCCGAGCTCGCCGACTGCGGCAACCTTTCAGGCGGCAACCAGCAGAAGGTCGTTCTCGCCAAATGGCGCTCCGCGGGCGCCGATATCATGCTCCTCGATCACCCGACGCGCGGTCTCGACATCGGGGCGAAGGAGGACGTCTACGAAATGATCCGCGCCATGAGCGATGCGGGCGTCGGGATCGTCCTGGTGGCCGACACGCTCGAGGAAGCGATCGGACTCTCCCATACGATCGTCGTCGTCAAGGATGGCAGGATCCAGAAACGGTTCGATTGCGTGCCTGGCGCGAAGCCCTCCCTCTATGACCTCCTGCATTACATGATCTGAGGATAAGATGGACATACAACGCCTCAAACCGCACCTGCCCTGGATCACGCTCACGGTGCTCGTCGCCATCGTCGGCATGGCCGATCCCGGCTTTCTCAAGCCGCAAAACCTCATGAGCCTCGCAGGCGACATCGTGCCGCTCTTCATCATGGCGCTCGGCCTGACCTTCGCCATCTATATCGGAGGCATCGACCTGTCGGCCCAGTCCATGGCCAACATGGTGACCGTGATTGCCTCGGTCTACCTTGCATCGATGGGAGCCTGGGTGGCCCTTCTCTGCGTGGCCGCGGGTTTCCTGCTGGGCACCTTGTCGGGCTACATCACCACGAGGCTTTACGTTCCGTCCTTCATTTCCACTCTTGCCGTAGGCGGCGTCGCTTTTTCGGTCGCACAGTGGCTGTCCGGCCAGCGCGCGCTGAACATGGACGCGGCGCAACGCAACGAGACCTTCGGCTGGATGATCGGCCGGACATGGGGGGTCCCGAACGAACTCCTCATCGCGGCAGTGCTCCTCCTCGTCTGCCTCTTCATCGAGCGCCGGACCATTCTCGGACGGGCGCTGAAGGCCGTCGGCGCAGGCGAGCTCGCCGCCGCCGCATCGGGTTTGAACGTGGCCCGCTACAAGATACTGGCCTTTGCGATTTCCGGTGCGCTTGCGGCGATTGCCGGCCTCCTGTTCGCAGTCAAGCTGTCGGGCGGAGCGCCGACGATCGCCAACGGTTTCCTGCTGCCGGCTATCGTCGCCGTTCTCGTTGGCGGAACTCCGCTGACGGGCGGCGTGGGTGGGGTCCTCAACACGGTTATCGGCACCCTGATCGTGGCGGTCATTCGCGCCTCGATGCTCTATTTCGAGATCGATGCGACACAACAGCAGATGGTCTTCGGCATCGTCCTCATCGGCGCCATCGCCTTGACGATCGACCGGGCCAAGCTCAGGACCGTGAAGTAGGAGAGAAGGATGGCGACGATGAAAGCTGCCGTTCTCGTGGAGCCGCGCCGGTTTGAAGTCAGAGAGGTCGGCATTCCCGAGATCGGTCCCGCCGACGTCCTGATCCGCGTAACGCGGGCGGGCATATGCGGTACCGACCTCCACATATTCAACGGCCATTACGCGGCCGATCGGTTGCCGATAGTGCCTGGGCACGAGTTCTGCGGGACGATCGCCGAGATTGGCGCAAGCGTGACGCACCTCAAGACCGGGATGCGTGTGGTCGCGGACATCAATATCGGTTGCGGCAACTGCTACTGGTGCCGACGCAACGAGGTTCTGAACTGCGGCGAAGTGGAGCAGATCGGGATCGGGCGCGATGGAGCCTTTGCGCAGTATGTCGCTCTTCCCGGCCGTCTGGTGCTACCGGTGCCGGATGGGGTTCCGGAAGCCGTTCTTGCCCTCGTCGAACCGGTCGCCTGCGTCGTCCGGGCGGCGCGCAAGGCCGGTGCGGCCTTCGGTCGGTCGGGAGTGGTTCTGGGAGCGGGCCCCATCGGCAACCTGCATGTCCAGATGATGCGCCTTGTCGGCATGGCCCCGATCATTGTTGCGGATCTGTCGAGCGAGCGCTGCCGCATGGCGGTTGAGGCGGGCGCGGATGCTGCTGTATCGGAGCCGGCGACGCTCAGGAGCAAGGTGCTGGAGATGACGGGCGGACGCGGCGCAGATTTCGTCGTCGAAAGCGTCGGCAGCTCGAAGCTCTATCGCCAGGCCTTCGACCTGGTCCGCAAGGGCGGTCATGTGGCTTTCTTCGGGATTACCCCGCCAGGCGAGACCATTCCGATCGAGATACTCAGGACTGTACTCGAGGAAAACAGCCTCAAAGGCTCGGTTGCCGGAATGGGGGAGGACATGCATGACGCGCTGACGCTTCTGTCCCATGGCAGGTTCCGGACCGCGGCCTTCACCGCTGCTCACTATCCGCTCGAACGCATTCAGGAGGCCTTCGAAACGATTCCGGCAAGAACCGGGCACCTCAAGACCCAGATCCTGCTGGACGCTTAGTGCGGGATGAGGAAGTGTCTGCGCGGTTTTCCGCCGCATCCCGCTCCAGTTTTTTGAATCGATTACGGCCATGACTTCAGGTCGACCGGACCTAAAGCCATCGTGGTCGAGTGCGCAGCTAACAGCAATATCCGTTTAGTTACTAGAATAGGGAGGCACCCGATGGACCAGCTGAACAACTTCCTTTCCCCTCCGGCCGCCCCGCGGGATTTCGGTTTCTTCGTGGACGGCAAATGGCAAAGCGGGCATGACTTCTTCGTGCGGCACTCGCCCGGACATGGCGTTGCGGTCACCCGCACGGCAAAATGCAGCGTCGACGACCTGAATGCCGCAGTCGCCGCCGCACGCCGGGCTTTCGAGGACCGGCGTTGGTCCGGTCTCCCGGGGGGCTCTCGTGCCTCGGTACTGCTGCGGGTGGCCGAGATCCTGCGCACCCGCCGCGATGAGCTCGCCTATTGGGAGACGCTGGAAAATGGCAAACCGATCGCTCAGGCGCGCGGCGAGATCGACCATTGCATCGCCTGCTTCGAAGTAGGCGCGGGTGCAGCCCGCCTTCTGCACGGCGACAGCTTCAATTCGCTCGGAGACGGATTGTTCGGCATGGTTCTGCGCGAGCCGATCGGGGTCGTCGGGCTCATCACGCCATGGAACTTTCCTTTCCTTATCCTGTGCGAGCGCGTTCCCTTCATTCTCGCATCGGGTTGCACGATGGTCGTGAAACCGTCGGAGGTGACTTCCGCGACGACTCTCATCCTTGCCGAGGTGCTCGCCGAAGCCGGACTGCCCGACGGCGTGTATAACGTCATCACCGGCTCGGGCCGGACGATCGGCCAGGCCATGAGTGAGCATCCGGACATCGACATGCTGTCGTTCACGGGTTCGACCGCCGTTGGCCGTTCCTGCGTGCATGCGGCCGCCGACAGCAATTTCAAGAAGCTCGGCCTGGAGCTTGGAGGCAAGAACCCGATCATCGTCTTTGCCGACTCCGATCTAGAGGATGCCGCCGATGGCGCAGCTTTCGGCATCAGCTTCAATACGGGACAATGCTGCGTGTCCTCATCGCGCTTGATCGTCGAGCGATCGGTGGCGCGCGAATTCGAAGCGCTGCTTGCAGAGAAGATGAAACGCATACGCGTCGGGGACCCGCTGGACGAGACGACCCAGGTCGGCGCGATCACGACCGAAGCGCAGAACACGACCATTCTCGACTATATCGCCAAGGGCAAGACGGAAGGAGCGGAGCTCGTGACCGGGGGGAACGCCATCGATCTCGGCCGCGGGCAATACATCGCGCCCACGCTGTTTTCGGGCGTGTCGCGTGAGATGGCGATCGCGCGTGACGAGATCTTCGGGCCGGTGCTTTGCTCGATGACCTTCGACACGGTCGAGCAGGCGGTCGAACTGGCAAACGACACGGTTTACGGACTGGCTGCAAGCGTCTGGACCAAGAATATCGACAAGGCCCTGACCGTCACGCGCCGCGTTCGTGCGGGCCGCTTCTGGGTCAATACCATGATGGCCGGCGGGCCGGAGATGCCGCTCGGAGGCTTCAAGCAGTCCGGTTGGGGCCGCGAAGCCGGCATGTACGGGGTCGAGGAATATACGCAGGTGAAATCGGTCCATGTCGAGATCGGCAAGCGCACGCATTGGATCTCCTGATGATGGAAGGTTTTGATTACGTCATCATCGGCGGCGGATCGTCGGGCTGCGTTCTGGCCGCCCGCCTTTCCGAGAACCCTTCGGTGCGCGTCTGCCTGATCGAGGCGGGCGGGCGCGACCGTCACCCGTTGATCCACATACCGGTCGGCTTCGCAAAGATGACCGCGGGGCCGATGACCTGGGGCCTGACGACCGCCCCGCAGAAACATGCAAACAACCGCGAGATTCCCTATGCCCAGGCGAGAGTGCTCGGCGGAGGGTCCTCGATCAATGCCGAGGTCTATACGCGCGGCCACCCGCGGGACTATGACCGCTGGGTGGAAGAGGGGGCCGACGGCTGGAGCTTTCAGGAGGTGAAACCTTACTTCCTGCGATCCGAGGGCAATACGATCCTCTCCGGCGAGTGGCACGGGACGGACGGTCCTCTCGGAGTCTCCAACCTTCCCGATCCGCAGCCGATGACACGGGCTTTCGTCCAGAGCTGCCAGGAACTCGGCATCCCCTATAATCCCGACTTCAACGGGCCGGTCCAGGAAGGTGCGGGGGTCTACCAGACGACGATCCGCAACAGCCGCCGTTGCTCGGCCGCTGTCGGATATTTGCGGCCGGCGCTCGCGCGCAAGAACCTCACGCTCATCACGGGTGCGCTTGTCCTGCGCATCGTATTCCAGGGCCGCCGCGCCGTCGGCGTCGAATACTCGACCGGGGGCGCCGCGAAGATCGCCCGGGCGGAAAGCGAGGTTCTCGTCACCTCGGGTGCGATCGGAACGCCTAAGCTCATGATGCTTTCAGGCGTCGGCCCGGCCGCCTCTCTGCGGAGCCACGGTATCGACGTCGTGCAGGATATGGCGGGGGTCGGCCAGAACCTCCACGATCACTTCGGCGTGGACATCGTTGCCGAACTGAAGGGGCATGACAGCCTCGACAAGTACAACAAGTTCCACTGGATGCTCTTGGCGGGAATCGAATACGCGCTTTTCAAATCCGGGCCGGTCGCCTCGAATGTTGTGGAGGGTGGAGCCTTCTGGTACGGCGATAGGGCAAGCCCCTATCCCGACCTGCAATTCCACTTTCTTGCGGGGGCGGGAGCCGAGGCCGGGGTGCCGAGCGTCCCAAAGGGTTCCTCCGGCGTGACCTTGAATTCCTACACGGTCCGGCCGAAGTCACGGGGTTCCGTCACCCTTCGTTCTGCCGACCCCCGTGCCCTGCCGATCGTCGACCCGAACTTCCTCGATGATCCGGATGATCTCAGGATCTCGGTCGAAGGCATCAGGATCAGCAGGGAAATTTTCGGGCAGCCGTCGCTGCAGAAGTACATCAAGACGATCCGCTTCCCCGACGAGAGCGTCAGGACACAGGCCGACTTCGAGGCCTATGCGCGGCAATACGGGCGGACGTCCTATCACCCGACATGCACCTGCAAGATGGGTCGCGACCATATGTCGGTGGTCGATCCGCAGCTCCGCGTCCACGGCCTTGACGGCATCCGCATCTGCGACAGTTCGGTGATGCCCAGTCTCGTGGGCTCCAATACCAATGCGGCTACCATCATGATCGGCGAGAAGGCGGCCGATCTGATACGGGGCAACATTTGAACGCGCGGGAGCGGCGTCACCTTTCTCTGCCGACCACGCAGAGAAAGGTACGGTGGGCTAGCGTGAAATCTGCTGAAGTCCACTTTAGTCTAGCAAGCGACAGCCTAGCGCCTGGGCGTGGCCACGATCCGACGCGACGCTTGACTGCGACGCAGTAACGGATGAGTCCCGACGCAATTTGACAAGTGTGCTACTGAGTAGCATGATGGGCCAAAGGAGTTCAGCCGATGAGTGTCAAATCATCGATCTCACTGACCGATCAACAGGATGCGTTCGCCCGTTCGTTGGTAGAGAGCGGCCGGTATTCCAGCCTGAGTTCCGTCCTGCAGCAGGGCCTCGAACTGCTTCGTCAAAAGACGGAAGCGGAGGCCGTCGAAACGGCAGCGCTTCGTGAGGTGATCCAGCGTCGATTAACAGGACCGATGATTTCTGCGACGGAAATGGAAGGCCGCGTCGCGGCAATGATTGAGCGGAAGCGACGGACTGTGCGTGTGGACACTTGAATATTCTGCGGATGCCGAACGCGATTTCGAGCTGATCTTCGATCATCTGTTCGACGCTTATGTCAAACTTGGAGATCTGCCCGACGAGGCGTTGGAGCGTAGCGCTGAACGAATCCGCAAACTGCGCCTCGAATTCGATCGTCTCGTGGATACGCCTTATATCGGGACTTTGCGGCCCGATATACATTCCGGGATCCGGTTTCTTCGGCGGGACAAGACGGCAATATGGTTTCTACCGGTAGAACGTAGCCGTACAATCATTGTGGCAGCAATTTTCTATGGTGCGCAAGACCACATCAGGCATATGCTCGCACGCATGCTGGCGGAATAAAGCTCCTCCCTTCACGCCGCTCATTGGATGTTTCAGGCGTCCCACGGGCGGAGGAGGTGCGTGACCTACCGGTCCCAGTCCGGAACCCAGGGCAACATCCCGGCTTTCAGAATCCGATAGTTTGTCGCGTTCATCGCATCGATCCGCTTCATGTCGTGCGGCGAAAGCGCAAAATCCAATATCTCGAAATTCGCCCGGATATTCTCCGGCTTGGTGGACATGGTATTCATGGACACGCCCTTCTGAAGAATCCAGCGAAGCACCGTCTGGGCAGCCGTCTTGCCGTATCTTGCGCCGATCTCGGCGAAGACCGGATGCTTGAACACCTCGCCCCTGGCAACCGAACAGTAGGATGACAGCGCAATCTTCGTTTCCTCGGCTGCGTCGAGAAGCCGGCTCTGGTCGATGAGCGGGTGGAATTCGACCTGGTTGGTCACCAACGGCGCCTCTACGATCGATTGTGCTTCGCGCATCATCGGGGCCGTGTAATTGGAGACGCCGATGTTGCGGGCGAGACCGATGTCGAATGCCTTCTGTAGCAGCCGCAGGGATCGCGCGTTCTCACCATTGATCTCCGGCCAATGCAGCATCAGGACATCGGCCTGATCGACCCGCAAGGCCTTCAGGCTCGCCTCGACCGAAGGCAGGAATGCTTCTTCGGAATAATTATCGGGGTGCACTTTCGTGGTGATGCATAGCTCGTCACGAGCCAGGCCGCTTTCGGCAAGCGCTTCCCCCGTCTCGGCCTCGTTGCCGTACATCTGCGCGGTGTCGAAGGCGCGGTACCCGACCGTGATGGCCTCGCGAACGGCAGCCTTCAACGGCTCGCCCTTCAGTGGGTAGGTGCCGAAGCCTCTCTGATAGCTCTTCTCGAAATAGACGCTCATCGGTCCTCCCATTGGTTAGCCATTAAAACGGGAGCTGAGGAAAAATGCCCCCTTGCCTCTACCGTTCATCATGCTTAAGCTATAACTGGTTAGTTACTTACGCAACAAGAAAAGGAGCCTTGGCATGGCAAAAGTGATGACCGCAAACGAGGCCGCCGGGCTGGTCAGGGACGGGGCGGTGCTGGCGGTCAATTCGTCGTCCGGCCTGGGTTGTCCCGATGAGGTTCTGAAGGCGCTCGGAGAGCGGTTCGAGTTGGAGGGACATCCGCGCGGACTGACGTCGGTTCATCCCATCGCCGCCGGAGATTTCTTCGGGACGAAGGGTGTCGATCACATCGCCAAACGAGGCATGCTCAAGAAGATCATCGGCGGTTCGTATCCTTCCGGTCCGAGCAATGCCGAGCCGCCGCTCATCTGGCAGATGATCCTGAAGGAAGAGGTGGCCGCCTGGAACGTGCCCTCTGGCATCGTCTTCGACATGCTGAGGGAAGGTGCGGCGAAACGCCCCGGCGTGCTGACCAAGGTCGGCATCGACACCTTCGTCGATCCCGAACAGGAAGGCTGCGCCATGAACGCCGCAGCGCGGAGCGAGCCGATCGTCAGGCGCGTGCGCTTTGCCGACGACGACTGGCTGCACTTTCCGCCCATTCAGCCCGATGTCGCGATCATCCGGGCGACGACCGCCGACGAGAGAGGCAACCTGACCTTCGAGCACGAGGGTGCGACGCTCGGCGCGATGGAGATGGCGCTTGCGGCGCGCAATTCCGGCGGGATCGTCATCGCCCAGGTGAAGAGGGTCGCGGCCGAGGGAACGATGCGTCCTCACGATGTGCGCGTTCCGGGGATACTCGTCGACGTCATCGTCGAAGCGCCCGATCAATTGCAGACGACTGCGACCCCGTACGATCCTGCGATATCCGGGGAATTGTTCCGCCCGCTTCATACGTTCCGCACGCCGGCGCTGGACCCTGGCAAGGTGATCGCCCGCCGTGTGGCGCAGGAACTCAAGGCCGGCTGGGCGGTCAATATCGGGTTCGGTATTTCGGCAAACGTTCCGCGCGTGCTGATAGAGGAAGGGCATCACGGCAAGATCACCTGGGTGATCGAGCAGGGCGCAGTGGGCGGCGTGCCGCTGCTCGATTTCAAGTTCGGCTGTGCCTCCAACGCCGAGGCCTTCGTAGCCTCGCCGCATCAGTTCTGCTATTTCCAGGCGGGCGGGTTCGACTGCTCTTTGCTTTCTTTTCTTGAAATCGACGCCGAAGGTTCGGTGAATGTCAGCCGTCTCGCAGCGACACCCCACCGCACGGCCGGCGCGGGCGGTTTCGTCGACATTACTGCGCGCGCAAGGAAGATCGTTTTCTCGGGCAATTTCAACGCGGGCGCGAAAATGCGTATCGAGGACGGGCGGCTCGTCATCGACAAGGAAGGACGAATTGCGAAGATCGTCCCGAAAGTCGATCAGGTCAGTTTTTCCGGCAGGCGCGCACGCGTTCAAGGTCAGGATGTCACCTATGTGACCGAACGCTGCGTGATGAAGCTCGAGCCCGACGGGCTCGTCGTCAGCGAGGTTGCCCCCGGATTGGACCTGAGACGGGACGTTCTCGATCAGGCAGCGACGCCCCTGCGGGTAGCCGACGGCCTCAAGGAGATGGACCAGGCCCTGTTTCTTTCAACTGCGATGGGGCTAGGCCTGTGAGCGAGCCGGTTCGACTGAAAATCGGGGAAGGTGTCGCCTGGCTGACGATCAGCCGGCCGGATAAGCTGAACGCGCTTGACGGCGAAATGGTCGATGCAATCGTCCCGGCCTGTCGTGAAATCGAGCGTTCCGCGGCGAAGGTGGCGATACTGACCGGTGAGGGGGAGCGTTCGTTCTGCGCCGGCGGCGACATCGATGCCTGGAGCAATGCTTCGCCCGAGGCCTTCGGCCGCCATTGGGTGCGTGATGGCCATGCGGCCTTCGATGCTCTGGCCCGGCTCGCGGTTCCGCTGATCGCGGTGTTGAACGGGCACACATTAGGGGGCGGGCTCGAGCTCGCCGCCTGCGCCGATCTCCGGATCGCCGAGGCGCACGTCAGGATAGGGCAGCCGGAGACGGGGCTCGGAATAATTCCCGGCTGGTCCGGAACGCAGCGCGCGGTGCGAAGGTTCGGTCCGCAGCTCGTCCGGCGCATGGCGCTCTTCGGACATGTCTATGGCGCTGAGGAGGCGCTCGCTCTGGGATTGGTGGATCAGGTGGTCGCAACGGGCGAGGGGCGCGCCGCGGCGGAAATTGCAGCGGCAGGCGTAATGAAGCGATCGGCGCGCGCGACCGAACTTACGAAGATGCTCATCAACGCGGCCGAGGGAGAGGAAAGCGAGCGGGTCGTCGAAGCCTTGGCGGGTGCCGTCGCCGCCGCGTCCGACGAGCTGCAGGAAGGCTTGTCGGCCTTCCGTGAGAGGCGGCCGGCGCGGTTCGGTCAATGAACTGGAGTTTTCATGTCGCCTGAAGATCGGGACTTTCTTTCGGAATTGTTCGAAGCGGCCGTGGGGGCGGCAGACCCGAAGCTTGCGCTTCGCGCGCGATTGCCGCAGCGCCCGCGCGGGCGCACTGTCGTCGTTGGGGCGGGCAAGGGCGCGGCCCAGCTGGCGGCGGCATTCGAGAGCCTGTGGGGCGGCCCGCTCGAAGGCGTCGTCGTCACCCGCTACGGCTACGCCGTTCACTGCGATCGGATACGAGTGATCGAGGCGGCACACCCGGTTCCCGACTGCAACGGACTGATCGCCTCGCACGCGCTGTTCGAAGCCGTTCGGGGTCTGACGCCGGATGACCTCGTCGTCGCTCTTTTCTGCGGAGGAGGCTCGGCCCTGCTGCCTTGCCCGCCCGAGGAACTCGCACTCGAAGATGAAATCGCCCTGAACAGGGCACTGCTCGCAAGCGGCGCACCGATTTCCGTGATGAACGCGATTCGCAAGCAGGTCTCCCGCATAAAGGGTGGGCGGCTCGCCGCCGCCTGCCATCCGGCGAAAGTGATAAGCTTCATCGTTTCCGACGTCCCGGGCGACGACCCGGCACAGGTCGCCTCGGGACCCACCGTTCCCGACGCGACGGACCGAGCTGCTGCCCGCGCAATGAGGGATGCCTGGCGAATCGAACTGCCCGAGAGGCTGGTCGATTGGCTGAAGGGCGAGAACGGGACGGCTCCGTCGCCGAACGATCCCGTCTTTGCGGGGCACGAGGTCCAGGTTATCGCCTCGGCGCGGCTTTCGTTGGAGGCTGCCGCGGCTCGGGCCGATGCACTGGGAATTCCTGCCATCATCCTGTCGGACGCGATCGAAGGGGAGGCGCGCGACGTCGGCAAAGTCCACGCCGCAATCGCGCGCGAAGTGGTTTTGCGCAACCGCCCCTTCGAGCGTCCCGTGGTTCTGCTGTCGGGCGGTGAAACGACGGTGACGCTTCGCGGGCATGGAAGGGGAGGGCGCAATACCGAGTTCCTCCTTTCGCTTGCGATCGCAGCCGAAGGCCTGTCCTTCGCCTCACTGGCGGCAGACACCGACGGTATCGACGGTTCGGAGAGCAATGCGGGAGCGTTTGCGGACGGAAGCAGCGCCACGCGCTTGCGCGCACTCGGCAGAGATCCGGTCGCATTGCTCTCGGGCAACGACGCCTGGACTGCTTTCAATTGCCTCGAAGATCTGTTCGTGCCCGGGCCCACAGGTACCAATGTGAATGACTTCAGGGCGATTCTGGTCCGGTGAAAGGCGGCTAACCTTCTCTCCCGGCAGTGGATGCGGGCACCCTCTTCAAACGTCTTCCTCGGGCCAAAGCCCGAGAAAGACGATCGGAGAGGGCGCAATCTCTCTTGAGTCGCCTCACGCGGGGATCGGAGCATCCTCGCGCAGGAGCCCCTTGGACTTGAGTTCCGTCCAGAACCCAGCCGGAATCGGGTGGCTGAACCAGGAAAGGTTCTGGCGCAGCTGTTCGATCGTCCGTGTGCCAGCCATGAAGGAGGGAACGGCCGGGTGCGCGACCACGAATTGGAGTGCGGCTGCCCCAAGGGGCACATCATGTGTCCTGCACACCGCCTCGATTCGCGCCACCTTCTCCAATATGGCCTTCGGCGCCGGTGCGTAATTGTATTTCGCTCCTTCCCTCGCCCCCGTTGCCAGGATCCCTGAGTTGAAGCCTCCGCCGACGACCACGGCTGCGCCTCGCTCTTCACAAAGGGGCAGGAATTCCTCGAGTGCGTCCTGTTCGAGAAGCGTATAGCGCCCAGCAAGCAGGAAACAGTCGAAATCCCGCTGCTTCAACGCCTCGTGACACACCTCCCATTCGTTGACACCGACCCCGATCGCCTTGACCAGGCCTTCCGACCGGAGTTTCTCGAGCGCCCGCCAGGTCCCGTCCATGGCCTGGCCGAATACTTCGGGCTGCTCGCTTCCCCGCGTGAAAACGTCGATGTCGTGGATGAAGCAGATATCCATCCGTTCCAGGCCCAGCCTCTGCAGGCTGTCTTCGAAGGAGCGCATCGTGCCGTCATAGCTGTAGTCGAAGCGCATGCTGAAGGGCGCGGCGTTCACCCAGGGCGCGAAGTCGATCGTCGATCGCTTGGCGGGCGTCAGCAATCGGCCGACCTTCGATGAAAGCACGTATTCGTCCCGATCCCTCCAGCGCAGGCCCTGGCCGGTACGAAGTTCGGCCAGGCCATGCCCGTACATGGGCGCGGTATCGAAGAAGCGCACGCCCGCATCCCAGGCGAGCTCAAACATGGATTGCGACGTCTCTTCGTCGATTTCACGGAAGATGTTGCCGAGCGGCGCTGTCCCGAACCCGAATGCGGTGACGTCGAGGTCCACGCGGCCGAACTTCCGTTTCTCTCCCGGATGCATTCGCAAATCTCCTCATGTAAGTAACTGGATGGTGCATAATACGCGCGGCGACGGCCGGTGCGCAAGCCTCGTTGTGGTGCGATCGGCGATTTTCCGGCTTGACCGTCTGCCGCATCCCGATGTATGTAACTGGATAGTTACTGAATGCGGGATAAGTCTATGTATCTAACGGAAATACAGGGGCAGGTGCGTGATATGGCGCGCGCGTTCGCCGACGAAGTGATCCGGCCGATGGCGGAGTCTCTCGACCGCGAGGAACGTTTCCCCGCAGAACTTTACGGGGAAATGGCGAAGCTCGGATTGTTCGGTATCGGCGTTCCCGAACACCTCGGCGGACCGGGCTTCGATACGCTGACCTATGCGGTCGTGATGGAGGAGCTCAGCCGCGGTTATGCGTCGGTTGCCGATCAGTGCGGGCTGGTGGAGCTGATCTCCACACTGCTCGTCCGTCACGGGACCGAAGGTCAGCAACGCATGCTCCCCGACGTTCTGAACATGAGCGCCAAGGTCGCTTACTGCATCACCGAGCCCGAGGCCGGAACCGACGTATCGGGCATTCGGACGACGGCGGAACGCGACGGCGACGGCTGGATGCTTAACGGCGGCAAGATCTGGATCCATAACGCGCCCGTTGCCGATGTCGGTTTCGTTCTGGCGAGGACCGACAAGGAGGCCGGCAACCGCGGCATGTCGATCTTTATCGTCGATCTCAATTCCGCAGGGGTCGAGAGAGGTCCGAAAGAGCACAAGATGGGCCAGAGAGCCAGCCAGGTGGGAGCGTTGACCTTCACCGATGTGCGCCTGCCGGGCGGTGCTCTGCTGGGCCAGGAGGGCCGCGGTTTCCACATGATGATGTCCGTTCTCGACAAAGGCCGCGTGGGCATCGCCGCACTCGCCGTCGGCATCGCCCAGGCGGGGCTGGAGGCGGCGGTGGACTATGCCGGGACACGCAAGCAGTTCGGCAAGGCCATTTCCGATTTCCAGGGCGTGCAGTGGCTTCTCGCCGACATGGCAAAGGACATCGAAGCCGCGCGTCTTCTCGTCCATTCGGCCGCCTCGAAGATCGACCGGGGCCTGGACGCGACGAAGGCCTGCTCGATCGCAAAATGTTTCGCCGGGGACATGGCCGTTCAGCGCACAGCCGACGCGGTCCAAGTCTTCGGCGGGTCGGGCTATATTCGCGGCTTCGAAGTCGAGCGGCTCTATCGTGACGCAAAGATCACCCAGATCTACGAAGGCACGAACCAGATCCAGCGGATGATCATTGCGCGTGAACTTCTGAAGAAGGGGGCTAGGGCGTGAGTAATCCGACCGCGAAACCCGTGGCACTGGTGACGGGCTCGTCACGCGGTATCGGTCTTGCCGCTGCCGAAGCCCTGGCGCGGGAAGGGTTCTCCGTCGCAATCAACGGGCTGACGGCCGACGACGAATTGGCGGCCGCTGCCGCACGCGTCTCCAGGCACGGAGCGCCGGTGATCGCGGTGGCCTTCGACGTCGCAGAATTGGCTGCTCACGAGGCGGCGCTCACGAAGATCGAGGCGGAGCTCGGCCCGCTCACGACACTCGTCAACAATGCCGGGGTGGGCGTTCTGAAGCGCGGCGACCTCCTCGATGTGACGGAAGAGAGCTGGGATCGTTGCCTCACGGTGAATGCCAAGGCGATGTTCTTTCTGAGCCAGGTTTTCGCGCGCCGACTTCTGGCTCGGGAGCGAAGCCCGCTTTTCCACTCGATCGTCAACGTCACTTCGTCGAATTCCGTGGCGGTCGCCGTTCAGCGCTCGGAATATTGCGCCTCCAAGGCGGCGGCGTCGATGGTGTCCAAGGCGCTCGCGGTCCGCCTTGGGCGGGAAAACGTCGCTGTTTACGACGTCCAGCCCGGCCTGATCGCCACCGAAATGACCGCTCCGGTGATCGACTCCTATCGAGAGCGTGCGGAGCAGGGGCTGACGCTTTTTCCGCGCGTCGGAGAGCCCGAGGAGGTCGGGGCGGTGATTGCCTCGCTCGCCTCCGGAAGGCTCCCCTACACGACAGGACAGACGATCTCGGCAGATGCCGGCATGCTCGTTCCGCGATTTTGAGGTCTCCAATGAAAATTGCTCTTCCCGATGCCGAAGGCAGGCTGGCCGAATACAGCCTTTCAGGCAACGCGATAGCGGGCGCGGCCCTCGGTCCCGGTCGTGCTCGTGTCGTCTATTCCGCCGCGCATGTCGTGGCAGACCCGTTCACCGCCAACGAGCCCTCAGGACGGGCGACCGTCGACTGGCCGAAGACGCTGGAGTTCCGCCGCTATCTTGCGGGGCTGGGGCTCGGGATCGCCGAGGCCATGGACACGGCACAGCGCGGCATGGGTCTGGACTGGGCGGGCGCCCTGGAACTCATTCGCCGCACGAAGGCCGAGCTGCCGGACGCGCTGGTTGCGAACGGCTGCGGAACCGACCACCTGGACCTTTCCAGATCCCACAGCATCGACGACGTGAGACGTGCCTATCTCGATCAGGTCGAAGCGGTGCAGAAGCTGGGCGGGCGGATCATCCTGATGGCGTCGAGGGCTCTGGTTCGGGCGGCCAGGGGGCCGGACGATTACATCAGCGTCTATTCCGACGTGCTCGATGCCTGTGACCACCCGGTCATCCTGCACTGGCTGGGCGACATGTTCGACCCGCAGCTTGCCGGATATTGGGGTAGCCAGACATTCCAGCCCGCGATGCAGACGGCGTTGGCCGTTATCGGAGCGAACGTCCGCAAGGTCGACGGCATAAAGATCTCCCTGCTCGACAAGGACAAGGAGATCGTTATGCGCCGGCTGCTGCCGGCGGGCGTCAAGATGTATACCGGCGACGACTTCAACTATCCGGAGCTGATCGAGGGGGACGAGCAGGCCTTTTCGCACGCACTTCTCGGCATCTTCGATCCGCTCGCGCCGGCTGCCGCCTTTGCGGTACAGAGACTTGGCGAGGGCGACGTTAGTGCGTTCCGCGCGACATTGGATCCGACAGTGCCGCTGGCGCGGCTGATCTTCCGGGCGCCGACGCAACACTACAAGACGGGCGTGGTCTTCCTGGCTTGGCTGAACGGCTTTCAGGATCACTTCGTGATGCTGAACGGCGCGCAGGCGATGCGGCCGCTTCCCTATTTCACCGAGGTTTTCAGGCTCGCGGATCAATGCGGTCTGCTTCGCGATCCGGAAGTGGCCGTCACCCGCATGAAGCGCCTCCTCGCAGTCTACGGAGTCTGAGATGAGGGACTTCTCTTCGGACCACTCGGCCCTCGCACTGAACACGGCGAGCCTCGGCCACAACCTCGAGGGCCACGGTGCGGGCTGGACGAGCGAACAGGTCATCGATGCCTGTGCCGAGCGCGGTTTCGGGAGCATCGTGTTCTGGCGGCGCGAGATCGGTGAACGCGCCGTGAAGATCGGCGAACGGGTTCGTTCTGCCGGGCTGACCGTGGCGGGTCTGTGCCGGACCCCCTTTCTGGTAGGCACCCAGGCGACGGATGTCGAAAGCGTCATGGACGATTTCAAAAGGTCGATCGACATGGCGGCAGCCTTGGGGGCTCCGGTCTTAACGATCGTCGTCGGAGGCGTGCATCCGGGGACCAAAGGGGTTGCCGAGAGCCTGAAGATCGTGGCGGACCGCGTTGCCGAAGCCGCTCCCTGTGCACAAGCAAGCGGCGTGAAACTGGCGCTGGAGCCACTCAATCCCGTCTACGCCGGCAACCGGTCGTGCCTCACGACGCTGCGCGACGCCGTGGACCTTTGCGATCGCATAGCTGCCCCGAATGTCGGTATAGCCGTGGATGTCTACCATGTCTGGTGGGACACGGAGCTTGAACGGCAGTTGAAGCGTGCCGGCGCCGAGCGAATCTACGGCTATCACCTCTGCGACTGGCTCGCCGAAACGAATGACGTGCTTCTCGACCGCGGCATGATGGGCGACGGCGTCGCCGATCTCAAGGCGATCCGTTCATTCGTTGAAGGCGCCGGCTATCGCGGCCCTTGCGAGGTCGAGATCTTTTCCGCGAACGACTGGTGGAAACGCGATCCCGGCGAGGTGCTGGACGTGATGGTCGAGCGTTTCCGCAACTGTTGCTGACAGAGAGTAGGAATCCATGAAAATACTTGTGACGGTGAAACGGGTCGTCGACTACAACGTCAAGATCCGGGTCAAAGCGGATGGATCGGGCGTCGAGCTTGCCAATGTGAAGATGTCGATGAACCCGTTCGACGAGATCTCGGTCGAAGAGGCGCTGCGGCTGAAGGAAGCCGGCAAGGCGAGTGAAGTGGTGGTCGTGTCGATCGGCCCGGCCAAGGCGGAAGAGACGCTCAGGACCGCGCTCGCCATGGGCGCCGACCGGGCGATCCTGGTCGAGACGGAGGACCAGGTCGAGCCGCTCGCCGTCGCCAAGATCGTCAAGGGCGTGGCCGAGGCCGAACAGCCGGGGCTGATCATCGTCGGCAAGCAGGCGATCGACGACGATTCCAACCAGACCGGCCCGATGCTGTCGGCATTGCTCGGCTGGGCCCAGGGCACCTTTGCCTCCAAGGTCGAGATCGGCGACGGCAAGGTCAACGTCACCCGCGAGGTCGACGGCGGCCTGCAGACGGTCGAACTGAAGCTGCCGGCGGTGGTCACCACCGATCTCAGGCTCAACGAACCGCGCTATGCCTCGCTGCCGAACATCATGAAGGCGAAGAAGAAGCCGCTCGACAAGAAGACCCCGGCCGACTTCGGCGTCGACACCAGCCCGCGGCTGAAAGTCTTGAAGACGGAAGAGCCGTCCGGCCGCAAGGCCGGCGTCAAGGTGAAGACGGTCGCCGAGCTCGTCGAGAAGCTCAAGACCGAAGCCGGCGTGCTTTAAGTTCATGCGTCCGGAAAGTGGATACCGGTTTCCGGACAAACGCATGAACCACTTCAGACTCATGAGCTCCGACCCGGAACGGATCGTTGAGCTCAATCGAAAGGGAGAATTCTACCATGGCCATTCTGCTTCTGGCTGACCACGACAACAGCCACCTTTCCGACCAGACGGCGAAGGCACTGACGGCGGCAGCGAAGATCGGCGGCGACGTGCATGTGCTGGTTGCCGGTCAGAACGTCAAAGGCATCGCCGAACAAGCCTCCAAGCTCTCGGGCGTTGCCAAGGTGCTGGCCGCCGAGGACGCCTCGCTCGCCAACAATCTCGCCGAGCCGCTGGCGGCCCTGATCGTTTCGCTCGCCGGCAATTACGACACCGTCGTTGCCGCCGCCACCTCGGTCGGCAAGAACGTCATGCCGCGGGTCGCAGCCCTTCTCGACGTCGCCCAGGTTTCGGAGATCATCGAGGTCGTCTCGTCCGACACGTACCGGCGGCCGATCTATGCCGGCAACGCCATCCAGACGGTGCAGACGAGCGAGCCGAAGAAGGTGATCACCGTGCGCACCGCCTCCTTTGCCACCGCTCAAGAAGGCGGCTCGGCACCGGTCGAGACGGTTGCCGCCGCGGCGAATCCGGGCCTTTCCGCCCATGTTTCCGATGCCCTGTCGTCCTCCGACCGGCCGGAACTGACCTCGGCGAAGATCATCATCTCCGGCGGCCGGGCGCTCGGCTCCTCGGAGAAGTTCAAGGAAGTCATCTTGCCGGTTGCCGACAAGCTCGGCGCCGCCGTCGGCGCCTCCCGCGCCGCCGTCGATGCCGGCTATGCGCCGAACGACTGGCAGGTCGGCCAGACCGGCAAGGTGGTCGCCCCGGATCTCTACATCGCCTGCGGCATTTCCGGTGCGATCCAGCACCTCGCCGGCATGAAGGACAGCAAGGTGATCGTCGCCATCAACAAGGACGAAGAAGCGCCGATCTTCCAGGTCGCCGACTACGGCCTCGTCGCCGATCTCTTCGAAGTCCTGCCGGAACTCGAAAAGGCGCTTTGAGGCGAGCATGGCCAATCAGGATCTGCCGGAGAGCTCGAACTGGCAGTGGCTGAAGAAGGCCCGGACGGTCTCGTTGTCCTTCAGGAAGTGCGCCGTCCCGAAATAGATGGGAACAGGCGTGAGGCTCAGCAGCTCCACCCGGGTTATCGTGTCGTCGTCCGGTCCGACGGACCAGGTAGGCAATATGGAAAAGCCGAGGCCTTCGCTGACATAGCGCTTGATGCTGACGCTTGACGAAACCGAGATCAGCGGCTCGACGACCGCACCCTTGCTGCTGAGGAAACCGGTGGCAATGTCCCTTATTATCTGTCCCGGTTCATGCGAAACGAAAGGACGACCGCGGGCCCATTCGGGAATATCTCCCTCGGCGGGAGCGGGTCCCCAGGTTCGGGGATAGACGAGCGAAAGGCTGTAGCGGCCGATCAACTGCTGGATCACGACGGAGTCGCCAAAGTGCCGCTCCGCAATGAATATGTCGAGGCTGCCCTGGCGGACCAGGTCGGACAGGGCGGTGTCACGCTCGTAGACGACAAGCTCCACGTCAGGGCGGCTTTCATGGAATTTCCGGACGACCCTGGGAAAGAGATCATGGAAGATTCCCTGCGGCATGCCGATCCGCAGCACCGGACGCTGGCTCTCCATCAGTCGCGTCAGACGCGTCAGCATGATGTCGAATTCCGGGCGGATCAACTCGTAAAGCGCAAGTCCCCGCGGTGTCAGTCCCACGCGCCGTGCCCCGCGCTCAGCAACGACCAGCCGCTCGCCGAGGAGGTGTTCCAGCCGCCGGATATGGTTCGCCACGGATGGATGGCTGAGATTGAGCTCCCGGGCCGCAGCGGAATAGGAGCCGGTCCGTCCGAGTTGGTAGAACGTCTGGACAAGTGAGAGGCTGATGCTGGGCAAGTGGCGGTTCCTGCGGTTCGTGGGCATTCGCGCCGAGGACGTTACGGTGAGCAGGGGCAGGGCCGCAAGGCGTAGCTTCGGCAAGTTGTAAGTTTTTTCATAACTCGTGCCCTTGTTCTTTTATCGACGCGGTTTTGCCGGGCGCGCTACGATCTGTCCCGAGACCTCCTTGCAAGGCGTTCAGATCAGGTGCGCGAGCAGCATTCTTCACCACCAGTCATTGTGATAGGCGCGGGCATTGTCGGCGCCGCGACCGCGTCGTTTCTCGCGCTCGCGGGTACGCCAGTTCGGCTGCTCGACGCTTCGACGCCGGCCAGCGGGGCGACCGGCGCTGCAGATGGTGCGGTGTCGGTGGCGAGCAAGCGCCCGGGTCCGATGATGACGATGGCCCGGGCCGGAGCGGCGCTTTATCGCGAACTCGCGGAGGAGGGGTTGTTCCAAGGCCTCTTCCACAGGCGGCCCACCTTCCTCGTTGCGACGAGCGATGCGGAAGCCGACGTCCTTTCCGACCACTCGGAAGCTCTCGCCGAGGTCGGTGCGCCGGTGCTTTGGCTCACCCGGGATATGGCTGCAGACCGATTGGCCCCGCTCTCCCGAAAGACGGTGGCAGTGCTTGAAGTCGAAGACGAGGGGCACGCGATCGGCTACAGCATAGTTTCGCGCCTGATTTCCGCCGCAGGGTTGAAGGTGGAGCGCAATTCCCCCGTTGCGGCGCTGGAATACGACGGACGATCCGGCCGCGTCAGCGGCGTTCGTGTCGGGGAAGCGGTGATCGAAGCCTCGGCGGTGGTCGTCGCCGCAGGTGGCGGCGCGGGCGGGCTTATAGGACTTCCCGATGTGTCGCGTCCACGTAGGGGGCAGCAACTGGTGACCGAGCGGGCACCCACCCTGAATGCCGCCCTGCCGGGATCGCTTCTCTCCTGCAGCTATCTCCTCAGCAAGAAGCAAGGGGGCGATGCGGATCAGCGCGGATATGGCGTCGTCATCGACCCGCTCGAAACCGGCCAGTTCCTGATCGGCTCGACACGGGAGGAGGGCCGCAACATCCCTGAAAATGATATCGACGCGGTGGCTCACCTGGCGGCCTCCGCTGGGGACATGGTGCCCGCGCTAGGGCGCTTGCGCATCCTTCGGTGCTTCGCCGGAATCCGCACTGCGATATGCGATGGCCTGCCGATGGTCGGCAGGATGCCCGGTATCGACAATCTTTTCGTCGCAGCCGGGTTTGAAGGAGACGGCATCTGCCTTGGTCCGCTGACTGGCCGGATTGTGGCGGATCTTGTTCGGGGGGAGGAGCCGGAGATCGATGTTTCGCCGTTCGATCCGGGCCGGTTCGCCGGTAGGAGCATCGCGGCATGACGGCCGTCCGGACTTTTTTCTGGCGGGGCTCCGAGGTGCCGTTCCGAGCAGGCGAAAGCATTGCAGCCGCCCTTGCCGGTTCGAACATCCATGGATTCGGAAAGGATCCTGCCGGGTCACCAACCCGGTATTTCTGCGGCATCGGTGCCTGTCAATCGTGCCTCGTCCGTGTGGATGGGCGCGCAACCGAGGCCTGCCTCGAACCGGTCTATGACGGAATGGTCGTGATGGCGCTGGAGGATGACGATGCGTGAGGCCGACGTCATCGTCGTCGGCGGTGGACCGGCCGGCGTGGCGGCGGCGATCGAAGCCGCGAAATCGGGGCTCTCGGTGATGCTTTGCGAGCAGAGGCCGGCGCTCGGCGGCGCCATCCATCGCCAGCCGGCCGAAGGCGCAACCCCCGTTGCCGTCTTACCGTCACTTAGGGGCCGCTGGCAGGCCCTGTCTGCGGAGCTTTCCGCCTCGGGCGTGGATGTTCGGACGCGCCGGGCATTCGTCGGCGTCGACAGCACAGGCGCCGTGCTGATCGAAGACCGGGCAGCTGGCAAGGTCGAAGTACGCCGGCCGCGCGCCTTGATTTTATGCTGCGGGGCCGTGGAGCGGGTAAGACCGCGTCGGGGCTGGCATTTGCCCGGCGTCGCAGCGGCAGGCGGTCTCCAGGTGATGCTGAAGGAGGGCCGCGTGCCGGAGGGACGCATCCTGCTTGCGGGGAGCGGCCCGCTGCTGCTCGCTTTGGCCGCACAAATGACGGCAGCCGGCAATCCGCCCGTGGCCGTCATCGAGGAGGGAGATCCTGCTTCGCGGCCCCTGGCAGGTGTCCGTCTGCTGGCTCATCCATCCATCCTTCCGGACATGGCTGCCCTGATGATACCTGTCCTCTTCCGCCGCGTCGTGTGGCGCCGCGGCACGCGTCTGACTGAGATCACCCAATCCGGCGATAAGCTCACCGCGTGCCTCATCGCGCCAAACGGGCGGGAGGAGCGGATCGAGGTCGACCGCATCGGTCTCCATGACGGGCTGCGTCCGAACGATTTCGGCCTGCCGGCCAACGATGCCGCGGCAGGCCTCGTCATCCTGCGGGCCGGAGATGTGCGCGAAGTGCTCGGCGCGCACGCCGCCGAGGCGGATGGAGCCGAAGCGGGCCGCGAAGCTGCGGCACGGCTGACAGGGCGCCCGCCGCGCAGTGGCCCGAACGGGATTCGACGCCTGCGCTCTCTGCAGACCAGCCTTTCCCGCCTTTTCGCGCCGGGCCACGGTGCACCGATCCTGGACGATTGTCCCGGCGACACGGTGATCTGTCGTTGCGAGAACCGGACGATCAGCCATCTGAAAGCGCAATTGTCGGGGCCGGACACCGTTTCAGCACGAGAATTGCGGCTCAACGGACGGTTCGGCATGGGCGCCTGCCAGGGGCGCTTCTGCTCCGAATGGACGCTTTCACTGCTGTCCGAACTGCGCCCCACAGCCTCTCCGTCAAGCATCGCCGAAATGGGCGCTTGCCGTTGGCCGTTGCGGCCCGTAGCTCTGTCGTCGCTCGCAAAAGCTGGCACGAACGCCGACACACTGACAGAACGGCATATGGAGGAGATCTCGGCATGACGCTGCAGGCCCGTTGAGGAAGGGGTTGCCGCCGCGAGCTTCGCTTTTACCCTTACGATCGAGGATGCAAAACAAAAATTCCAATAAGAGGGGTACACAGATGAACACAAGAATACTGGGTTTGGCCGCCGGCCTCGCCGTCCTGTTCGCGTCCACATCTTGGGCGCAGTCGATCACCGTAGCGATCGGCTCGGAGCCTTCGACCCTCGATCCCCAACTCCGCGATGACGGGGGTGAGCGACAGGTCAACGACAATATTTATGAAGCGCTGATGGCGCGCACTGCGACTGGCGATCTCGTGCCGGGCCTTGCCGCAGATGCGCCGACACAGGTGGATGCCAGGACCTGGCAGTTCAAGCTGCGTGAAGGCATCAAGTTCCACAACGGCGAGCCATTCAACGCCGATGCCGTCGTCGCTTCGGTGCTGCGGGTGATAGATCCGGCGAACAATTCGGAGCAGATGGCCTATCTTGGTCCGCTTTCAGGAGCCGAAAAAGTCGATGACCTGACTGTCCGCATCATCACATCCGCCCCCGACCCGATCCTGCCGGCCCGGATGTATTGGCTGAAGATGGTCCCTGCCGCCTACTCGAAGAACGCGACCGCCATCGCGGAGAAGCCGGTCGGAACCGGCCCCTACAAGTTCGGCACCTGGGACCGCGGGAACAGTATCACAATGACGGCCAACACCGATTACTGGGGTGGGGAGCCGCAGATCGATGATGTGACCTACCGCTTCGTGAGCGAGGCAGGCACGCGGCTATCGGGGTTGGTCGCCGGTGAATTCGACGTTGTCGTCAATCTGCTTCCCGAATTTGCCGACTCCGTGCCTCAGGCAAAGTCGGTAAGCGGCCTCGAGACATCGGTCATCATTCTCGGCGTGGACAATCCGGCCGTGAAGGATGTGCGAGTGCGCCGGGCGCTCAACATGGCAATTGATCGGCACGCCCTTGCGGAAAGCCTGTTTGCCGGCAACGCGAAGGTAACAAAGGGACAGCTCGTCCTGCCGGGCGCCTTCGGCTACAACGAGAGTCTGGAAAACTGGCCTTACGATCCACAGGGTGCGAAGAAGCTGATCGCGGAAGCGGGCGCGGCCGGAACGACGATCGATCTCGTCGGCGAGGCGGGGCGCTGGCTGAAGGACCGGGAGCTGATCGAGGCGGTTGCCGCGTATTGGACCGAGGTCGGACTGAAGGTGAATGTCGAGATCCTCGAATTCTCGGTGTATCTCGACCGCATCTTCGACATGGGCAATCGGCCCGACAGCTACTTTGTCCTCAACTCGAACGAGCTTTTTGACGCCGATCGTGAAATGGCCTTCGCTTACGAACCGGGCCAGGGCGGTGCCTCGAACAGCGACAAGGCCCTCGGCGAGGCCATCCGTGCAGCACGTTCGGAAGTCGACGTGGAAAAACGCAAGGCCGCCTATGCCGTGATCACGAAGAAGCTGCACGACGAAGCCTATGACGTCCCGCTTCTGAACCATCAGGACATTTACGGCATGTCCGAAAAGATGGAATGGCAGCCGCGGGTGGATTCAAAGATTATTGTCAGGGAAATGAAGGTCAATGAGTGACGCTGGCAAGATCGAGGCGCAGTTGAGGGCGATTGCGAAGGTCAGGCTGCCTCATGGGGCTTCTGAGGAAGAGATCGCGGATTTTGTTCGAGGCCTCGCCATACTCGATGACGTGACGTTGCGGGCGCGTCGCGTGGCCGAAAGGCTAGCCCAGACGAGATGCAGCCATGACCGCGCTTGAAAACCTGTCGATCAGGAAACTTGCGGCGATGATCCGGGCACGTGAGATCTCCGCCGTTGATGTGACAACCCATTTCCTTGGCCGGATCGTGGCCTACGACGATGCACTTTGCGGGTTCAACGTGCCGGCACCGGAAGCAGCTCTGGGCGCCGCACACGATCTCGATACGTATCTGAATGCAGGAGGCGAGGCGGGGGCGCTTGCCGGCATACCGCTCTCCATCAAAGATACAGCCGATGTTGCCGGGCTTCCCTCTGCGGGGGCCTCGGCGTCACGGTCAGGGCGCACGGCCACTGCCGATGCGACTGTCGTTGCCCGTATGAAGGCGGCGGGTGGGATCGTGATAGGCAAGGCGAACTGCCACGAGCTTGCCTTCGGCGGCCCGTCTTTCGATCTGCCTTTCCCGCCTGCCCGCAATCCCTGGAATCTTGACCGCTTTCCCGGTGGCTCGTCGAGCGGATCCGGCGTCACCGTCGCTGCCGGCCTCTGTCTCGGATCGCTGGCGACCGACACGGCCGGTTCGATCCGGCTTCCGGCCACGATGTGTGGCGTCTTCGGCCTGAAGCCCGGTCACGATACGCTGCCGCTCGACGGTATCGCTGTCCTCGCGGCCACGATGGACCATGTGGGCCCGGTCGCCCGGACCGCCGATGATACCCGCATCCTGTTCGACGTCATGGCAGGCCGCAGCCCCGGTTCACCCTTCGTCGGGTCGCTAAAAGGCCTTCGGATCGGCGTCCCGGAGAATGAATGGGATGTTGGACGGCTGATACATCCCGATGTGCGGGCGGCTATCGACGGCGCCATCGAAGTCGCCCGGTCTGAAGGCGCAGACATCGTGCCGCTCCGGCTTCCTTCGCTGGAGGATTTCCACGCCCCGGGCACCGTTCTCATGATGTGCGAGGTTGCTGCGGAGCATGCCGCTTCCGTCCGTGCGGCCTGGGACAAGTTCGGCGCGATATTCCGGGCTCGCGCACTTGTCGGTGAGGGGATAGCGGTTCATGACTTCCGACTGGCCGAACGTCTGCGCCCTGTTTTGAGGAAGAGGCTCTTGGACGCTATGTCGAACGTCGATTGCCTGCTGGTCCCCGGCGCACTCGCGCCGCCCGGGCCGCTTGCGTCGGTCGACCCCTTCTATTTCATGAAGGACCCCATTCCGAATATCGTCGCCAATTATACTGGCTTTCCCGCTCTCGCCTTTCCGGCGGGTTTTGGCGGCGACGGGATGCCGGTCGGAGTGCAGATCATGGGGGTGCCGCGCTCCGAGCATCGGCTGCTCGACATTGCCGAGAGCTTCGAAAGGGCTGATCCATCGCGGTTTGCGGCCAGGACGCCTCCGGGACTGGAGGGCCGGCCCGAGCCTTGCCTGTTCAAACTAGAACTTCCGGCTCGAGCCATG
Organism: Ensifer sp. R1-3; assembly: GCF_056739175.1. Lineage (NCBI taxonomy): Bacteria > Pseudomonadati > Pseudomonadota > Alphaproteobacteria > Hyphomicrobiales > Rhizobiaceae > Ensifer > Ensifer sp. R1-3. The sequence goes on along the minus strand of NZ_CP096517.1, from coordinate 615,437 downwards.
TGATATCTGAAGCAAAAAACAGGGGAACTTGGATGAAGAAGATACAGAGACTGACTGCCGGCGTCGTGATGTTGCTCGCGTCGACACTTGCCGCATCGGCAGCATGGGCACAATCCATCACCATCGCCATCGGGTCGGAGCCTTCGACGCTCGATCCGCAGCTTAGGGATGACGGCGGCGAGCGACAGGTCAACGACAACATCTATGAGACGCTGATGGCAAGGACGCCGACCGGCGAACTCGTGCCGGGTCTGGCCGCGCAGCCTCCGAAGCAGGTCGACGCCACGACCTGGCAGTTCAAATTGCGGGACGGCGTCAAGTTCCACAATGGCGAACCTTTCAATGCCGATGCCGTGGTTGCATCCGTCTCGCGGGTCATCGATCCTGCCAACAATTCCGAACAGATGGCGTATTTCGGTACGATCAAGACGGCCGAAAAGGTCGATGACCTGACAGTCAACCTCGTCACCACAGGCCCGGATCCGATCCTGCCGTCGCGCATGTACTGGATGAAGATGATCGCGCCCGGCTATGCCAAGGACGGCGATCTTGCCGGTGCGCCGGTCGGAACCGGCCCGTACAAGTTCGACAGCTGGAACCGCGGGACGGACCTGAAGCTCGTTGCAAACGCGGACTACTGGGGCGGGGAACCGCAGATCGACGACGTCACCTACCGCTTCGTGACGGAGCCGGGCACGCGCCTTTCCGGCCTGCTTTCCGGCGAATTCGACGTGATCACAAACCTCCTGCCGGAGTTCACGACGAATGTGCCGAAGTTCGCTGCCGTTCCCGGCCTCGAGACGTCCGTCTTCGTTCTGGGCACGGACAACGAAGTTACGAAGGACCCGAAGGTGCGTGAGGCGCTCAATCTCGCCATCGACCGCAAGGCCATGGCCGAGGGCCTGTTCATGGGCTATGCGACCCTCGCCAAGGGGTCGCACATCAATCCGGCCGCCTTCGGCTTCAACGAAAAACTGGAGCACTATCCCCATGACATCGAGAAGGCGCGGGCGCTGATCAAGGAGGCAGGGGCCGAGGGCAAGCCCCTCGTGGTCGTCGGCGAATCCGGCCGCTGGCTGAAGGACCGTGAGCAGATCGAGGCGGTCGCGGGTTACTGGGCCGAGACCGGGCTGAACGTCACGACCGACATCCAGGAATTCTCGCAGTACCTCGACAGCCTGATGGGCGACGGGCCGCGTCCCGACGCGATCTTCATCGCCAATTCCAACGAACTGCTCGATGCCGACCGGGAAATGTCCTTCATCTACCACAAGGACGGTGCAGCGGCATCGAACTCGGATGCCGAAATGGCCACCATGATCGAGGCGGCACGCGTCGAAACGGATACTGCAAAACGCAAGGCGCTTTATGACGATATCCAGAAGAAGGGGCACGACCTGAACTACACCGTCCCGCTGTTCAATCTCCAGGACATCTACGGAATGTCGGAACGCATGGAATGGCAGCCACGTGTCGACGCGAAGTTGATGGTGAGCGAAATGAAGGTAACCGAATAGCGTCGTCCGCAGGTGGATTAACTCTTGCCGCGGACCTGTTCTGCGGCAAGGGTCGCCCCGACCACAGGAATGCCTCATATGCTGGAATTCATCCTCCGCCGCCTGTTCCAGGGCGTGCTCGTCGTCTTCGGGGTGACAGCGACGGTCTTCGTCGTGACCCGACTGGTGGGCGATCCGGTTGCGCTGATGCTTCCGCTCAGCGCAACGGAGGCGCAAAGGGCTGCCTTTGCCCAGCAGATCGGCCTGGACCAGCCGATCGCCACGCAGTTCCTGCGTTTCGTCGGGGACATCGCCACACTGGACTTCGGAAACAGCCTCTGGCAGCGTCGCCCTGCGATCGAAGTCGTGTTCGAGCGCTTGCCGAACACGCTGCTGTTGATCGCGGCAGGGCTTGGAGCCGCAGTCATGCTTTCGATACCGCTGGGCGCCGTTTCGGCTCTGCGTCCGGGCGGACTGGTCGATCGGCTGACCATGTCGGTCGGCCTTCTCGGGCTCGCGATGCCGCAATTCTGGCTCGGTCTCGTCGCCATCATGATCTTTGCGGTCACGCTGAGATGGCTGCCGACCTCCGGCATGGGCACGGCCGCTCACCTTGTTCTTCCAGCCCTTACGCTCGCCCTGACGCCGCTTGCGCGCTTCACGATGATGGTGCGCGCGTCAATGATCGACGAACTCAACAAGCCCTATGTCAAGACGGCAAGGGCAAAGGGCCTCGGGCTAACGCGTATTCTGCGCGTCCATACCTTACGCAACATCCTGGTTCCCTTTCTCTCTATCTCCGGATGGGAACTGATTGCCACTCTCTCCGGCTATACGGTTGTGGTCGAAACGGTGTTCGCGTGGCCGGGGCTGGGCCTGACGGCCGTGCAGGCGATCCAGCGGGGCGACCTGTTTCTGATGCAGGCCATCGTCTTCGTCATCGCTTTCCTGATCGTCTTGATCGGCATCGCGCTCGACATCCTGTCGAAGGCGGTGGATCCGAGGATGGAATTGAACTGATGGCCGCTTCCGCTTCCGCCGCTTCACCCACTCCTGTCGGCACGCGCGTGCCGCGCGGAAGGATATCGGAGCTCTGGCACGACAAGACCGCCGCCATCGGCCTCGCCTTCATCCTGCTCATCGTGTTCCTGGCCCTGTTCGCTCCGCTCATCGCACCTTACGATCCGGCCGCGCAGTCGATCATGGCACGGCTGAAGCCGCCGGTCTGGATGGAGCGCGGTACCTGGGAACACTTGCTCGGAACCGATAATCTCGGCCGCGACGTCCTGTCCCGCATCATCTGGGGTGCGAGGGCGACGCTGACGATCGGCGCCGTCACCTGCCTTCTGGCGGCGACACTGGGGACCGTCATCGGTCTTTGGGCAGGCTTCATGGGAGGGCGCACGGACTCGATCCTGATGCGTCTGGTCGACATTCAGGTGAGCTTCCCGGGCATACTTCTCATCCTCCTCGTCGTCGCGGTTCTGGGGCCAGGCGTCTGGACGCTTGTTGCGGTCCTGTCGGTGACGAACTGGATGGTCTATGCCCGGCTCGTGCGCGGCATCGTCTCGTCGACCCGTCAGACCCCTTACGTCGAAGCAGCCGAAGTGATCGGCTGTCGTCCTGCAAGGGTCATCTTCAGGCATATCCTGCCGAACATCGTCTCGCCGCTGATGACGCTCGCGATCCTGGAGTTCACCAATATCGTGCTGGCGGAAGCAGCGGTGTCGTTTCTCGGCTTCGGCGTTCAGCCTCCGGCGACGTCATGGGGGCTCGACGTCGCCTCGGGACGGGACTACCTGTTCATCGCGTGGTGGCTCGTGACCTTTCCGGGCCTTGCGATCGTCGTGACAGTGCTGTCCATCAATCTCTTCGCCAACTGGTTACGGGTAACGACCGACCCCGAGGAACGGGAGAAACGCTTTGCGCGCGCCGAGGCGGCCAGGCGGCGGCGCGGGCGACGGAGGGCGGAAGCATGACCATGCCTCTGCTCGAGATCGACAACCTGCATGTCTGTTTCGATACGCGCGCCGGGACCGTCCAGGCCCTGCGCGGGGTGTCCCTGACCGTCGCACCGGGCGAAACGCTCGGCATCGTCGGCGAATCCGGATCCGGCAAAAGCGTGACGGCACAGGCGGTCATGGGCCTGATCGACGTCCCGGGGCGCATCTCGGACGGTGAGATTCTCTGGGAGGGAAAGCCGCTCGCCGGGTTCGATGTCGCCAATGCTGCGCGCGATATCTGGGGCAGGGAGATCACGATGATCTTTCAGAACCCGATGACATCGCTCAATCCGCTGATGACGGTGGGGGCGCAAATCGCCGAGGTGATCGAGGTTCACTTGGGATCCAGCAGGCGAGCGGCGCGACGTCGGGCGGCGGAATTGCTTTCGGCAGTCGGCATCTCCGGGGCGGAGCGGAGGCTCGATCAGTATCCGCACGAGTTTTCCGGCGGCATGCGACAGCGCGTCATGATTGCCATGGGAATCGCCTGCGAGCCCAAGCTCCTGATCGCCGACGAACCGACAACGGCCCTGGACGTAACGATCCAGGCCCAGATTCTGGAGCTTCTGGCGAAGTTGCAGGAGAAGATGGGGTTGGCGATCGTTCTGATCACCCATGACCTCGGCATCGTCGCAGGCCTCTGTCACCGCGTCGCCGTCATGTATGCGGGGCAGATCGTCGAAACCGGTCCGGTGGATGCCATTTTCGAGAATCCATCGCATCCCTATACGCAGGGCCTGATCCGCTCGACACCAGGCCTCGATGCCGACGAGGAGCGGCTGACGGCGATAGACGGAGCTCCGCCGGGGCTGTTGCAGCCGCCTTCCGGCTGCGCTTTCCTGCCTCGCTGTCCGATTGGCGACGACGGTTGCCAGGGGCCTCAAGTTCTCCGTGCGGTCGGTGCGGGCACAGTGGCCTGCCGCAAGGCCGGCGAACAGGCATGGAGGGAGGCAGTATGACGGTCGCCCCCGTGCTTTCGGTTTCCGGCCTCGCCATCGATTACGAACTCTCGTCCGGCGGACTTTTCCGCAAACGCCGGAGCGTCAATGCCGTCAGCGATGTGAGCTTCGACCTGGCACCGGGCGAAACGCTTGGTCTTGTAGGCGAATCCGGCTCCGGCAAGACGACCGTCGGCCGTGCGGTGCTCCGCCGCATTCCCGCTGCGCAAGGCAGGATTGTCTTCGGCGGCGAGGACATTACCCATCTCGGTGGCGAGCCGCTGCGACGCCTGCGTGCGCGCATGCAGATCGTCCTGCAGGATCCCTATACGTCGCTCAATCCGCGCATGAAGGTCTCGAGCATCGTAGCGGAACCGCTTATCGTCCACGGCCTCGCCGCTTCCGCAGAGGAGGCGCGTGCCGCCGTTGCCGAATTGCTGGAGCGCGTGGGACTGCCCGGCGATGCCGCCGACCGCTATCCGCACAGCTTTTCCGGCGGACAGCGCCAGCGGATCGGCATCGCCAGGGCCTTGGCGCTGAAGCCGGCGCTCATTGTGGCTGACGAGCCTGTCTCCGCCCTCGACGTCTCGGTGCGGGCTCAGGTCGTCAATCTTATGCAGGACCTGCAGCGCGATCTCGGAATATCCTACCTCTTCATCGCGCATGATCTCGCGATCGTGCGGCACATCTCTCACCGGGTGGCGATCATGTATGCGGGGAGGATCGTCGAGATCGCGCCGCGCGACGCCATCTACCAGCGGCCTATCCATCCCTATACAGAGGCATTGCTGTCTGCGGTTCCGGTCGCCAATCCGAAGCTCCAGCGCGCCCGGAGGCGCATCGTGCCTCCGGGCGAGTCCGTCGATATCGCCAGTCCGCCGACCGGCTGCCGCTTCCATCCGCGCTGCCCGCTTGCGACCGACCGGTGCCGCGAAGAGGCTCCGCAGCTCCTGCGCAAGACCGGCGATCACTTTGCCGCCTGCTGGAATCGTCACGCATGATGGAATTGTTGATCAGCCCTCAGGGGATAGCCGCGGCCGTTGCGCTCATTCTTGCCGGCGCGGTTCAGGGTTCCACCGGTTTCGGGTTCAACATGCTCGCAGCGCCGATGCTCGCCATCATCGATCCCGCCTTCGTACCGGGCCCGATGCTGGCAATGGCGATAGCCGTGAGCGCCGGCGGTACGGTTCGGGAATGGAGCGACGTCAACCGGCAGGACCTTGCCTTCTCCCTGACCGGACGCCTGCTGGCGGCAGGGGCGGCCGCGTTCTGCCTGCAATTGCTAAGCCCAGATGCCTTCGCGGCCGTATTCGGCTTCGGCGTGCTCTTCGCCGTGGCGCTCAGCCTTGCGGGGCTGAGGATCGACACGACGCGCAGTTCGCTCTTTCTCGCCGGTGTCCTTTCGGGGTTCATGGGCACCTTGACCTCGATCGGGGCTCCGCCCATGGCCATGGTTTATCAGAATACCGGCGGCGCACGCATGCGTGCGACCCTGAACGCCTTCTTCGTCGTCGGTGGCATCATCTCGATCGGAGCGCTTTTCGTCGCCGGCAGTTTCGGCCTCTCCGATCTCCTTCTTGCCGCCACCATGCTCCCCTTCGCCTTCCTCGGCTTCCTGCTGTCGGGCTGGGGACGACGACTCGTCGACCGAGGGCATGTGAAAGTCATCGTCCTCATCGTGTCGGCGGCTTCAGCTCTTGTTCTGCTTTTGCGCGCATTTTCATGAGGATGCCATGACAGACGCACCAAGAATTCTCATTACCGGTGCTGGCAGCGGAATCGGCGCCGCAATCGCGCGGCGCATCGCGACGCCCGGCATGCGGCTTTTCTTGCACACGGGCGCGAATGCGGAAGGACTAAGGACAGTCGCGAAGGAGGTGAGCGCAAGAGGCGCCGAGGTTGCCACGGAACTCGGAGATCTGTCCGATCCGACCGTTCCCGGACATCTCGTCCAGGCGGCGCGTGCAGCCTTCGGCGGGCTCGACCAGATCGTTTCGAATGCCGGCCGCGCGCAGCGATCTTCGTTCGGTCAACTGACGGACGCAGACCTGCAGACCGCGTTCGACATGATGCCGATGGCCTTTTTCCGGCTGGTCGACGCCGCTCTGCCGGACCTGAGAACATCCATGCAGGGGCGAGTGGTCGCCGTCAGTTCCTTCGTCGCCCACGGCTTTGGAACGAATGGGATGCATTTTCCCGCATCCGGTGCCGCCAAGGCTGCGTTGGAGGCTCTAGCCAAATCGCTTGCTGCCCAGCTCGCGCCGGTGGGTGTGACGGTAAACTGCGTCGCACCCGGCTTCACGCGCAAGGACACCGGAGGCCATGCCGCGACTTCATCAGCAGCAATGGAAAGCGCACGTGCGGTGACACCGAATGGCAGGCTCGGCGAGCCGATCGACGTGGCAGAATTGGTCGCCTTCCTTCTGTCACCCGGAGCACGCCATATCACAGGGCAGGTCATGCATGTGGACGGCGGACTGCTGCTGGCATAGCCGGCGTTGACGGTCTCAACATCAGATGAATACCGGGCTTCTCGCAGTCGCGGTCGCTCATCGCAATCGATCCGACCCGCAATCTCCCACGCCGTCAAAACGTCGGAGAGTGACATTCTTACTTTGCAGAATCAGGACACTTTAGATTCGCGTTTTGACAACCGGCCGACCCTCCGATCGGACGACCGACGGCCTTCAGGCACAGATCCTGGAACTCCTGCGGGACCTACAGCGCGAGACCGGCATGGCTCTGATCATGATCACCCATGATCTCGAGGTCGCCGCGGCCGTGGCGGATGATCGGATCATCGTAATGAACGGCGGCAAGGTGGTGGAGAGCGGCAAGGCCGAGGACGTCTTTACCAATCCGAGCCACGCCTATACCCGCCGGCTGATGTCGGCCGTGCCCCATGCCGACGCGCCGAAAGCGCCTCGGAATGCCGCACAAGGCGAGGTCCTGTTAGCATGCGTGCAATGGCTGGATTTGCCCCAACCGGACTCGCCGACGATTTCCCCACGACGAAGCGTGAAACTGACATCGTCCACGGCCCTGAACTCCCGCTTGGGCGAGAACGGGCCGGACCCCAGCTTGTAATGCTTGCTCAAATGGGCGACCTGCAACGACTTGCTCGAAGCTCAATACGCTCTGTTGCCGCAATCACGGCCGATGCTTGCGCAAACGGGCCCAAACATCCGATCGATGTAGCACAGTACTCAAGTGAGTGTCCTTAAGGCGGCGGTCCACGTCAACGAGGAGATCGTCAGCGCTGCACGTCGTCTGCTTTTCCGAAAGCGGCCGGCCTGACCGGATTGCCGGAACTCGAGAGCTTGTCATCCCGAGGACGCCTTATCTTGCAGCCTATATGGTGCTGGCAGATATGATTCGGATTCTGCGTGTCCTACATGGCACCCAGATGTCGCCCAGCGAGTTCGAAGACGAGTAGAAGCGGCTCCACTTCCTACTTCGTGGATCCCTGCTGCAATTCCCTGAGCGCGCCGATGACGCCGACCGGCTTGTCGCAGATTTCGGGGTGGGCTTGCCCTGATCTCAACGTTGCCAACGCTCAGCGAGTATACTCGAATAGCTCGGCGATTTTGGCAAGTAATGGGCCGCCGCTCGACGTTTCCGCAGACAGAGCTATCTACCTCCTGAAAAGCGGGACGCTTTTGTCCGTACCCGCGCGACGTGGCTTTTGATCGGAGGGAGGACCGACATGCTGTTCCGTCCTGGAGCTCTCGTTGCAGCGACCATGCTCTTTGGGTTGCCGGCCTCTGCTGAGGAGATTGTGCGGATATCCGGCTGGGGTGGGTCCGAGGTCGCCATTGTCAACGGGCTATTAACGAACGTTCTTGCCGAAAAGCTCGCGGAAGAGGGGATCAGGGTAAAGTACGAGCCTGTTGATGGCGACTATTCGCAATTCATCATCAACGGCCTGTCGGCGGGCACCGCTCCAGACCTTTTTTACGTCGACACCTTTTGGGCGCGGTCGGTATTCAGCGCCGGTCAAGCCGCACCGGTAACAAACGACGTTTCTGGTTTTGCAGCCAATCTGCTGACCGCCTTCACCTACGATGGGAAGCTTTACTCAATCCCCAAAGACTTCAATACGCTAGCCATACATTTCAACAAGGACATCTTCGATGACGCGGGCGTCGGCTATCCGAGCGACGACGACACGTGGACGACGCTGCAAGAGAAATTGGTGGCCGTGAACAAGTCGCTTCCGGAGGTCGATGGTCTCTGTGTTGTGCCGGAATATGCCCGGTTCGGCGCCTTTGCGTTGTCGACAGGCTGGTCGCCCTTTGATGATCGGGGAAAAACCGTACTGGATAAGCGCTTTCGTCGGGCATTCGATTTCTATACCGGCCTCGTGAAGTCCGGGGCCGCCGTTATGGCCGCCGACGCGGGGCACAGCTGGACTGGCGGTTGCTTGGCGTCGGAGCGGGCTGCCGTAGCGATAGAGGGTGCTTGGATCCTCAGCGCGTTGCGCGATAGTGCTCCAAACATGAATCTCGGCACTGTCCGGATGCCGAAAGACCCAGAAAGCAGCAAACGAGGCAATATCGTCTTCTCCGTCGGCTGGACCGTCAACGCGGCCTCGAAGGTCAGTAAGGCTGCTGCAAAAGTCGCCGAGCTCCTAACTACCGAGGAGGCCCAGCAATGGGTTTTGGAGCAGGGGCTGGCCCTCCCGAGCCGGACTAGTCTGAATGACAACCCGTGGCTGCGCGGCGGCCAGCCTGAACAGATCGCAAGCCGAGTGGTCCTTGAAGGCCTCTCGGACGATCACGTTATGCCGTATTTCTTTGGAGACGTCGGAGGGAGTTGGATGCAGCCGATCAATGCTGCGCTCAATTCTGTCATCCTCGGGGAGGAGGATGCGAACACAGCTTTGCCATCGGCACAAAGCGCCTTTGACCGGATGCTCGCCAAGTAAGTTTCTCTCGGGCTAGCAACGGTTAGAGAACGCACGAAGCAGGCGCCCGCGGGAGGAGCATGCATGTCACGAGCAAGGTCAGAAGAGAGGAGCGGCTGGCTCTTCGTACTGCCTTTTACGATCTCGATGATGCTGTTTTTTGCCTACGCGATTGTTCGGACAGCTTACTACAGCTTTACCGATTTCGACTTGTTCAAGGCTCCAAGCTTTGTCGGGATGTCCAATTACACTGCATTGGTCTCCGACGAACTTTTCCTCCTCGCCTTGCGCAACACTATCGGCTTCTCGCTCATCGTCACAACGACCCAGACTGTGCTCGCACTTGGTCTGGCAGTTCTCGTGAACCATGCCGTCCGGGCGAGGGGACTCATTCGGACGGTGTTTTACCTGCCATCGATCATGTCCAGTGCGGCCATGACGCTTATCTTCCTGTGGCTCTTCCAGAGAAATGGCTTCATGACCGCGATCGTCAGCGTCGTGCTTGCTTATCGCCAGCACATCCTTTTGTTCCTCGTGGGCATGGCTGCTCTGCAGGGCGCGCTCGTTCTCAACGCACGACGCAGCTACGAAGGCATTTCGATCTTCGATCCGTTCTTCCTGCTCGTCGCCGCCGTCGGCGCGCTGGCGCTTGCTGCTTCCTGTGCCCTCGCGGGATTGCTGTCTGTTTTCGACAATAATCTCCTTATTTCCTGGCTAAATACGCAGCGCCATTTCCTTTTCATGCCGGTCACGCTGTGGTCCGTGGCGTTAATGAACGTTTTTACGACGGTCCCGACGCTGATGCTGTTGTTCCTGGCAGGCCTGCAGTCGATCCCGAGCAGCTTATACGACGCGGCCGAGGTCGACGGAGCCAACGCTTTCCAGCGATTTCGCCACATAACCGTGCCGGCGCTCAGGCCGGTGACCTTTGCCGTCGTGACGATGGGCGTCATTGGTACCCTACAAATGTTCGACCAGGTCGCAATTCTAGGAGATGCGGCTCCCCTCGCAAGCCGGGTAACGCTTGCCTACTACGTTTATGAGAACGCCTTTCCGGCAGGCGCCTCTTCGAGAATCGGTATGGCAAGTGCTGCGGCCCTGGTCCTTGGCATTCTTACAATCGCAGCCGTCTACGTGCAAAAATCGGTCGGCGTGAACGAAAAGGGCGAATGATGGCGAGCATGCCGGCTGCGGAAGTCTCGCCCTCGCGCCGCCGTTTGCCGGCTGGCGCGCTTCGTCGGCGGCAGCTTGCAGCGAGCGCCTGGGTATATCTGGCCTTTCTCGCCGTTGCGACCATCATGGCGGGGACATTCGTTCTCGCCTTTATAGCGAGCTTGAAGGTCGACCCACTCGAGAGACCGTTCCGCATCTATTTCGATCAGCTCAATCCGGCCGCATGGGTCGCCGCCGCTCGCTTGGGACGGGAAGGTGCGGGTGACGCTTTGTGGGGAGGGCTTGCTCCTGGCGCCAACGTTCAATTCAGTGTGACGTACGCGGCACCCGCCGATGCTAGGATTGTTGAACCCAGAGCCGAGATTCCCCGCCGCCGCCCGGGTTCGGGCATCGCCGCTGCGCTCATGCGGCATTATGCGGCGGATTATGCGTCAATTGCATTGAGAAGCTCCAGTTCGGCAACAAAGCAGGCTCGTGACAAGAGGGGAATTCGGCAGGGTTGGCAGGCGCGGACATTCGTCTATGAGATCACCTACCGCTCCGACCGCCATAATGGCCCCTGGATCGAACGTACGCCCGTCAATCTTACCGCTCCGACCTCTCAAACGCTTATCGACAGTCCGATTTCGCCATCGCGATCCGAGCGTCGCGGACGTTTGCTGAGCTGGGATAACATCACACCAGGCGCTCTCGGGTTGATCTTCAACAACTACCGGAGGGTGATAAGCGAGACGGCTGACCTGCAGACTGGGAAGAGCCTGATTGGAAGCTGGCTTGGCAATAGTCTTGCGATCGCCACTGGGCGCCTGGTCCTGACGCTCGTCGTCGCTAGCCTTGCGGGGTATGCGCTCGCGCGGCTCAAGTTCAGAGGCAGCCGCTTACTGTTCGCTGCAGCACTCTTCTCCATGACGATTCCGGCGCAAGTGACCTTCGTGTCAAACTATCTGATTTTCAGGGATCTGTCGCTTCTGAACACACCCTGGAGCGTAATCGTCGTTTTTGTCGCCTCAGCCAACGTCCTCTTGATGAAACAGTTTTTCGAGGGGTTTCCAAGAGAGATAGAGGAAGCTGCAATCGTCGACGGCGCAAACCGTTTTCAAGTGTTCTGGAAGATCGTTCTGCCAAACGCCAAACCGGCCTTGTTGGTCAACGCGATTCTCGCGTTTCAAGGCGCCTGGAACGACTTCTTTTGGCCCCTCGTCCTCATCACCAGCCCACCTGAAGCGCTGACGATCCAAGTCGGGCTTCTCAGCCTACGTCGTTCGTTCGGGGGGGTGCAGGGTGATTGGGGACTCGTTTTGGCAGGTGCGTTCATTTCGATCGTGCCAGTCGTTATCCTTTTCGTGCTCTTCCAGCGCCACATTGTCTCCACTGAGTTCGCCAAGGGCACCACATAGCAATGCCACCCAAAGCCGTCCTTTGTGAGTGCCGGAGTGCGGATTGCTGATCAAATGCTTGTCCATAGCGCAGTGCTTCCAACGGCGACTTGTGCGATGCGCGGATTGCCGAGTAAAGGCCAAAACGAGGCCGACCAGTGCCGAGAACGGAGAGCAAGCAGAACCGCACAGCCGAAAGCTCGACCCACATTCCGAGCTGCTGTTCGGCAAAGACTGCCCCGCCGAAGCCGATCGCGGCACCTACATTCCACTCCTCCTGTTTGCACGCTTTCAAATGTCACAGCGCCAGCTCCCTTTCCCGCCTGCGCTCGAGTGTGCCCCATGTGTTGGGTTGAAGCGTGATGGTCGTGCGGGGAACTTGCGATTCCCGCCTGCGTTGTTCGTCAGTCAACGGAAGGAGGGCCTTGGATGGCAGACGACAAGACTAAGACGGCAGCTGACCGCCGACTGGTATCGGGCACCCAGAAGTACGAGGTCGACTACTTTGCGAGGAAGCACGGCATCGCCGCTGCGGATGCACGCCGCATCATCAAACAGCACGGCAGCGACCGCGACGCTGCCGACAAAGCGGCCAGCCGCTTGAAGGGCTAGAGGCGATTCTGTCTCCTACGGAAGGCCTAAGCTGAAAGCCCGCGTCTACCTGTCTCAGCGGGACGGCCCGCCTCCGCTCGCAGCCTTTGCGGCACGCGGATGAGGGTTTGGGGAGGGTATCCCTGGCGCACACCGAACGAAATCGACCCGGCTCTAAGGCCGGTGAGATAGCGACAGGTTTAGCTCGACACGACACTTCGCGCGAAGGTGCCGGTCTCGACCGAGCGCGGTCGAAAGTGCCGTCGCCGCAGAAATGCGCGCAAGCGGTAGAATGAGTGACCGACTTTGACGGAAAGCGCCCCTCAGCCTGCAGCTGCCCCGTCAGCCAAGTGGCCTTGCTCGGTGTGAAGGCATTCAAGCTGGTCGCCGCGCGCGTGACTGCCAGTTCTACTAGGAAAAATTATGAGAACGCTGCTCGATTCCAGAGGAATCGGTAACTGACGGCGCGATGCAAGAGCCGCCGAGGCAACGTCGGCGCCCTTGGACGACCAATACGCCGCCAATCGTAACCCTCACTGCAAGGAATGGGGTGTTGGCTCCCCGGCCCGTAGGAATTGATGCGAGACAATCAGGTCACGCTCTACGGTTGCAACGGGCCTATAAACTGAACTGATAGGAAATCGGCAGCCAACGATAGCCTCTATCCTTCCGCTCAACAAACCCGAGCGAGGGGAATGACGTATGGTATCCGGCGACGGGAAGCCGATCGGTTGCAACCATGTCATAGATGTGCTGCCGGGTCTCCGCGCCTTTGGCCTTATCCATGTCGAAAAAGGCGTGCCACTCGGGATACGCAAGCGATGCTACCTCGTGATGGGCGCAATCGCCCCAGACGAGCAGTTGTTTGCCCTCGCTTTCGATGTGAAACGCGAGGTGGCCAGGTGTATGCCCATGGGCCTCGACCGCACGAATGCCGGGAACCACATCACCACCCGGTTTGATGAAGCTTGTACGTTCGGCCAAGGGAACGACATTGCTGGCGAAGAGCTTTGCCGACACATACTCGTTGTCACTGGGAGGGGCTGCGAGACGGTCCTCGGACGACCAGAAATTGAACTCCACATCACCGATTGCATATCGAGCGTTGGGGAATAGTGGTCTTCCACCCTCGATGAGGCCGCCTATATGATCAGCATGGCCATGGGTCAGGACCACGACGTCGATCTGCTCCGGTGCAAAGCCGGCCGGGCCCAACAGGTTTGCGAGCCAGCCGCCATTGGGCCTCGGGACGAAGCCGTTTTCGCCGTTACCGGTATCGAAGAGCACGAGCTCTTTGCCCGTGTTCACGATTGTGGGGGTAAAGCCCGGCCGAAATTTCCTTTCCGGAAGCAGGCTTTGCCGCATCAACTCTTCGACCTCGGTCCGCGGGCGATCTTGCCCGACGATGGGCCACGGTCCATCGAGCACGGGGCCGGCATCAAGGATATTGGTCACTTCAAATCTTCCGAGCTTGAAACGATAGTGCGTTGGCATTGACGGACCGAGCGGCATTCCGGCACCTTGTGCCGCCGACCCGAACAGGCCGGCTATCGCCGGAGCTGCTACCAACGAAGCGGCCGAGGCCAGGACTTGTCGTCGAGATAAGTGGGGTAGAAGCATCATGCGGTATCCTCCACGTGGGTACTGGTCTCTGCTAGAGCAGCTCCACTCCGCTCGAAGCAGTGAGCCGCGTTAGCCGCAGCCGATCTGACGGCATAACGCTCCAGCACAGGTCATTCCATTTCTGCGAGGTTCACCTACACTGCAGTCCCGCGATCGAGATGAGGCTAGGTGGTCGCAAGTATTGGGAGGTTAGCCATGTCGGCACCGGATGGCTTGTATGAACGTGCTGCTCCGGACGGCATGCTCCGGCCCTTTTGGCACGTGGATGAAGTGCATACGTTCTTTGTAGGACCTCTCGAGTATAACAGGCTCCACCAGCATGGCGCTCCCGTTTTTCTGGCAGGAATCTACAGCGAATTCCGGCTGCGAATCCATGGGGGCCATTGGCATTCGTGCCGTACGGCGGTCATTCCCGCTGGTGTATTTCACGAGCTTGATCTCTGCGGCTATCCGCTGGCCGTATTTTACGTCGAACCAAAGCATGGCGGCATCGAAGTACTTGTACCGCTGTCCGGCAACATTTGGGAAGTGGACGGCGTTGTTATGGGGCGCAGTGGCGAGGTTGCCGTCATGCGCGAGCTGTGGGAGGATAGTGCCGCCGCCAGATCGGCCGGTTTGGCTCTGGAGGACTTGCTCGGCTTTTCCGCACGACGGGCCGCTAAAAACAGAGACACGCGAATAGCGGCGGCTATTGATTACCTGCGAACACACCCGGGCGAACTCACCTCAGTATCGCCTCTCGCAAAGAGCCTAGGCCTTTCCTCGTCGCAGTTTCAACGCGTATTCACCCGAGAGGTGGGTGTGCCTTTCCGTCGCTACCGCGCTTGGAACCGGATGCGTGTGGCCATAAGTGAGATCGTGAACGGCAGCAACTTTACGACGGCCGCCCACACCGCGGGCTTCTCGGATCAAGCGCATTTCACCAATGATTTCCGCCGGACTTTCGGCGCGCCGCCTTCAGTCAGTCTTCTGGCTTTGAGGAAGCCTCCTTCCCAGTGAATGCAAGTGGGTACGGGATAAGCCCGTCCCCAAGAGCGGGCTCCGGCCCCGGCCTTGGACGCCTGATGTTAACGTCTCGCTGTCGTTATTGGGCCATCACTAGAGCACGTGCTGCGATCGATGAATCGATTGTGAAGTGACGACGCAGGCCGAAGCTGATTCAACATCCACAGCGAAGAGGTGGATGATGGGCCAGGCACTGAGCGACGATCTTCGAATACGGGTTTTGAAAGCGTCTGCAGCGGGCATGTCAGCTCGACAGGCTGCAGCCCGGTTCGGAGTTGGGATCTCGACAGCGATCCGCTGGATCGCGAGAGCGAAAGAGGACGAGCTGACCCCTCGGCCGCAGGGCTGGAGGCGGCCATCGGCGGTAGACGCACACGAGGAATTTGTTGTCGCCCTGATCGAAGAGCGGAAGGACGTGACGCTCGATGAAATGGTCCAGCGCTTGTCCGTCGAACGGCAGGTGAAGATCAGCCGTAGCGCACTTGGCGCCTGGCTTCGAGGCCGAGGATGGACCTTTAAAAAAAGACCGCACACGCACTGGAGCAAGACCGGCCGGATGTCCTGAAGCGCCGGCGCGTCTGGTTTGATGGTCAGCTCGATCTCGATCCGGAGAAGCTGATCTTCATCGATGAAACCGGCCTTTCCGCGAAGATGGCACGTCTGCGCGGGCGTGCACTGCGAGGCGAACGTTGCCGGGCCGGCGTACCGCACGGGCACTGGAAGACAACGACCTTCACCGGCGCCTTGCGCCTAACCGGAATGACCGCACCGTTTGTCTACGACGGCGCGATGAACGGCAACGTCTTCCTGGCCTATGTCGAACAGGTACTTCTGCCGACCCTTCAGGCCGGGGACGTCGTAGTCATGGACAACTTGCCAGCACACAAGACATCCGGTGTGCGGGATGCCATCGAGCGCGCCGGGGCCAAGCTTATGTTCCTCCCGCCCTATAGCCCAGACTTCAATCCCATCGAGAATGCATTCTCGAAACTGAAAGCCATGCTGCGAGGCCGCGCGGAGCGAAAGATCGATGCCCTGTGGGACGCAGTCGGCGCCTTGATACCCCGCTTCACTCCTGACGAGTGTGCCAACTACTTCAGGGCTGCCGGGTATGACCCGGATTGAACAGGATCTGCTCTAGACGGCGCATGTCGAGCGGCGGCCACGAACATTGGTGGGAGGCCGTGTCCCGCAAGCGCGCCAAACCTTGCCCTAGATGCGTCGCTGAGGTGCATTGATGCCTGTCAAAGCAAGGGTTGCACAATGAACGGGCCTGCGGTTCGGATCTTTCAGGAGCTTTTACTCGGGGCCTGATTCAAGACTTTGACCGAGGATCCAACCAAGACCGGGCGTTCATCCAGCGTAGCGGGGGGCCGCCGGAAACCGATGCTCAATGTCCGACATGAGGGGCGGCCGCAGGTAAGCGAAGCCCCCTTGTGGATGTCCCTCGATGGCGGGATCAGGCCTCGGGTTCGTGGCAAACCACTTCGATGTTGTGCCCGTCCGGACCAATGACGAATGCTGCATAGTAGTTCGCGTGGTAGTGGGGGCGCAGGCCAGGAGCACCATTGTCTTTGCCACCCGCCTCGAGAGCCGCGCGGTAGAAGGCTTCGACTTGCTGGCGATTGTCGGCCGTGAACGCCAAGTGAAGATGCGCTGGCTTCTCCTCGGTTTGGTACAGGCACAATGAAGCCTTGCCCTTTGGGCTAAGCTCGACACCGTACGCCGGCAGACCCTCAGAGACTACGGCTACGCCGAGCGGTTCGAGTGCCTTGAGGAAGAACGCTCTGCTCGCTGCGTAGTCGCTGACGCCGAACTTGACATGGTCAAACATGAGTTTCTCCTGAAGTGTGTGGGCTTGCCTGACGAAGATACGCTCGGAGCATACCTTTGCTGCGCACCTTGTGATGTCGGCTTGGCTGCAACGGTCTTCGCGGGCGCTTGCGTCTGTGTCTTGATGGCATGTCTCAGCGATTAATGGCAAGGAACAACGTGGGGAGTGAAGAACCGCAACACCCGAATTCCCATGACAAGCGGCTGTTCGGGCAATGTCCGGGCATTCGATCTTGCAATGGGTGTTTGCCTGTGGCCGACCGAGGGTTTGGATCGGACCGCGACAACCTTCCGGCAGGTCGTGGGTTAGTAGACGAAGAAAATTGGAGCGCGGAGAGCACGATGATCTCAAGATTTCGTTTCGACGTACTTGCGAAAGCCGGCTACACCGCCCGTGGTGTCGTGTTCATTCTCGTTGCCGGACTCGCTCTTTTCTCCGGAGTGACAGGCGGTCAACCGGAAATGAAATCAGCGCTCTTGACGCTGCTTGGACAGCCCTTCGGCCGGGTCTGGGTCGGATTGATCGGGCTCGGCCTGCTCGGGTTCGTCGCCTGGAGATTGGCCCAGTCCCTTGCAGATAGTGATGGCCACGGATCCGGTCGCAAGGGGCTCACTGTGCGCAGTGCACTGTTCGGCAGCGCTGCAATCTACCTTGGGCTTGCCGGCTACGCTCTTGGACATGCATTATTTTTCGCGGGAGGAGACCAGGAATCGGGTGAGAAAGGGCTGGCGGAATGGATCATGTCGAAGCCATTCGGCTCGTACCTGGCAATCGCGGTCGGGATCGGCTTCATCGTCGGTGGGGTCGTCACCGCCTACAAAGGCCTCACCCGAAAGTTCGAGCGATATCTTCGCATTCCCGACCGGAACCGCGTCCTTACGTTGATCTGCATTTACGGCCTCGTCGCGCGTGGCGCAGTCTTCGTGATTATCGGTATCCTGTTTGCCTATGCGGGATTCCGGGTCGACCCGGAACAGGCTGGCAGCATCAGCGATGCCCTGGAGTGGCTTCGACAACTGCCGTTCGGCTCGATTCTGTACATCGCGGCCGCTGCCGGTATTGCTGCTTTCGGCATCTATAACCTCGTTGAAGCGCGGTATCGCGTCGTCCGCGGCCCTGATCTGACAGCGGTGAAGCAGCCGATCTCGCTGCAGAAAATCTGACCCGATTCAGCCGGCCAGGCCGAATTGACCTTTCGAGAACTGGCACGTCGACTGTAGCCCATCGGTAAACTACGGAATCAGAACCCGCACAGTGATTGCGTAGGTTTCCAACCAGTCAAGCGGACGGATCTAAGCTTTAACTTCCATGCTGAACGCTTTGGACGAGCAGGAGGAATTCCACAAATCCAAAATCGGTAAGGCAAGGCGACGCTTAGTCCTGCCGGCCCCAACGAACCTGGTGACGCTCGCGCTGCCACCGCGCCCAACTTCAACTGTTCGGGAGCGTTGGTGAGCGCGCCACAAAGACTATTTCAACTGGAGTTCTGTGATTTCGTCCAAAAGGCCGGTTCGTCATGCCGCTGCCTTCCATCCGTCCCGGATGTGACGGTATCCATCGCGATAGACGACTTCGGGCGTCTCGGAGAAATCGCGCCAGACCTTCGTTGCTGCCGCGAGGTCTTTCAATGCGCGGCCGAAGGCCTCGATTGTCAGCCAGCCGTCATAGCCGCTCGCACGGATTGCCTTGAAGGTCTCCGGCCATGGAATGTTGCCATGACCCGGTACCCCGCGGTCGTTTTCTGAGATGTGGACATGAACGATTCGGTCCGCATTGCGGGTGAAGGCCCCCACGGGATCGGCTTCCTCGATATTGCTGTGAAAGGTGTCATACATGGCGCGAATGTTCGGATGCCCGATTGCATCAATATGAGCAGTAAGGTCGTCCATTGTGTTGACGAGATAACATTCGAAGCGGTTCAGCGCCTCGAGCGCAACGGTGACACCGCGCTGGGCGGCATGATCGCCGATCGTGCGCTGCGAGGAGATGGACCGCCTCAGTTCCGCGGCGGTGGGCCCGGTACCGGAGAACTGGCCTAGCGTAGAATGCAGTGGACCGCTTAGCGCGTGAGCGCCGAGGGCGGCCGCGCAATCGATAGCCCATTGCATGTAGGCGATGCCGCGCTTGCGGCTCGCAGTGTCAGGCGAAATCAGGTTCATGGATGGGTCGCTCATGGCAGAAACAGCAGTGCGCTCCAGACCTATGCCATCGAGCAATGCGCCGAGGCGGCGGTAGTCGTCCGGAGTGCCCTCGAAGATCGGTATTTCTACACCGTCGAAGCCAGTCGCCCTGATGTCCCGGAGTAGCTTTTCATGTTTCCGGCTGACGCTCGTCGTCCAAAGAAACATGCACATACCGATCTTCATGGTTCCTTCCTCCCGTTTCTCACTGCCGCGGTAACGCCTCCCCACCCGGTCGCCATCTGGTAATACCAAATGCGGCGATCTGGTCAAGTTAGCAACGGCGATGATTTTGGACCGAAGCACCGAGATAGGATGGACACTTGTGAAAAATCCCAGAAACGCGAGGTTGCGTAAGCCGCCTTGCCGGCACATGTAATTTGGGATAGACCTTTTAGGGAAGTAGAATTGGCCAAACCAGAATAGGTTCGGTCGGAGTGGAGGAGATGCTCCGGCACCCTCGAGTGCCGCGGCAGCTACGATAGTTTGGGAGGACGTTTATGCACCTTTCGACGCACAACTGGATGCGGGCGGAGCCTCTCGCCGTCACGCTGAAACGCATCAAGAAGTACGGCTACGAGAGCATCGAGATTTCAGGCGAGCCGGCCCAGTACGACATCAAGGACACCCGCGCACTGCTCAAAGAACACGGCATTCGCTGCTGGGGAGCGGTAACGCTAACGCTCGGTGAGCGCAACCTCGCAGCCAAGGATGAGAGCCAGCGAGCAAAGTCGGTGGACTACGTCAAGAGTGTTATAACGATGGTCAGTGAGCTCGAAGGCGAGATCGTCACCCTTGTACCTGCGACCGTCGGCAAGGTTGTTCCGGATGGCACCGAGGAGGAGGAATGGCAGTGGGTCGTGGATGCGACGAAGGAGTGCTTCGCCCACGCCCGGGAAAAGGGCGTCCGGCTGGCGATTGAACCGCTGAACCGGTTCGAGACTTATCTCTTCAACCGTGCTGCCCAAGCGCTCGCGCTAGCCGATGCAGTTGATCCCGATTGCGGCGTTTGCCTCGATGCTTTTCATCTCAACATCGAGGAGGAGGACATATATGACGCCATCAGGCTTGCCGGAAACCGGCTTTTCGATTTCCATGTGGCGGACAACAACCGCTTTGCGGCGGGCCTCGGTCATCTCGACTGGCCGAAGATCGTCGCCACGTTGAAAGAGATCGGATACGACGGCGCGCTCACCAATGAGTTCGTGGCTCCGGTAGACCGCACGCCGGCGGCGAAATACCCCGATATGGTCGAGCGCAACCCGGTCGATATCCCGCCGGAGCAGCTCAAATTCATCCAGGACCACGGATCGAGCCTACTGACCGAGAAATTCTACGATGACCAGATGCGGATCACCGCAGAGACGATCCTGCCGCTGATCAAGTGAGGACGGAGCATGCCCTGCGGCCTTCGTGCTGCGAGGTTGGGAGGCGAAATGCGTATCAAGACCGTCCAAGCCTGGTGGGTTCGAATACCTATCGCAGCCAATCGGCAGCATCAAAGCGATTTCGGTCGCCTGACAACCTTCGACGCGGCGATCCTGCGCATAGAAACAGATGACGGGATCGTGGGGTGGGGTGAGGGCAAGAATGCTGCGGGTAGTGCGGGTTCTTACGGCACGCTCGTGCACATGCTCAACTATGAGGTAGGGCCGAGGCTCGTCGGTCGCGATGCCGCTGATATCTCCGCCGTCTGGGAGATGCTCTACAATGGCGTGCGCCACGAAAAGGCGGCGATGTCGGGTCATGCTATGCCGGAGCTCTCACGCCGGGGCCTCTCGATTGCCGCTATCAGTGCTGTGGACATCGCGTTGTGGGACATCCTTGGCAAATCGCTGGGCGTGCCGGTATGGAAGCTGCTCGGCGGGCGTAAGGCGGATCGGCTGCCTGCTTATGCTTCGGGCGGGTGGGAGAGTGCCGAAAAGATCGGCGGCCAACTGCAGTCCTACCTTGCCAGTGGCGGTTTCAAGGCGGTCAAGATGAGGGTCGGCGCGATGGACGGCGCGCCGTATGTCTCGGCCGCCCGCGTGCGTGCTGCCCGCAAGGCGCTGGGCCCCTCGGTGGATATCATGGTCGATGCGCATGGCACCTACACGGTTGCCGACGCGAAACGTTTCATCCAGCTCGTCCGGGATTGCGATCTTGCCTGGTTCGAGGAGCCGGTGATCGCAGACGATAAGGCCGGCATGGCGGAAGTGCGCGCCGCTGGAAACGTGCCGATCGCCACCGGCGAGAGCGAGGCCACTCGCTTCGCTTTCCGCGACCTTGCGGTGCTGCGCTCAGCCGATATTTTCCAGCCTGATCCGGCGTTCTGCGGCGGCATTACGGAGGCCATGCGCATCGGTGCGATCGCCAGTGCCTTCAACCTCCGTCTTGCACCGCATTTGTGGGCCGGTGCGCCGTGTTTCTTCTCTGGCCTGCACATCTGCGCGGCCTCCCCGGCAAGCTTCGTCGTCGAATACTCGGTCGGCGCGAACCCGATGATTCACGACCTCGTCGAGGAAACTGTCGCCGTTAAGGACGGGATGCTAGAGATTCCCGATAAACCAGGCTTGGGATTTACGATAAATGAGCGCGTCCTGGAGACTCATGCGCAAAGACTTTAATTATGAAAGAAAACAATCTGCTTTCGGATCTGGCGGCCCATCTATTTTCGACTTCGAGCGGCAGTGGGCGAACACCCTCGGAGCGGGAGCTCGCCGAGCACTTCGCCGTCAGCCGGGGACAGGTCCGGGAGGCTCTGGCAATCCTGGAGGCCATGCGCATTGTGGAGCGCCGGCCGAAGTCGGGTATCTATCTGACGACGACGGAGGCGAGTGTTGAGGCTATAGCACTCTTCGCGCGCGCTGGCGTACCACTGGACCCGATCGTGATCTACGAGACGGTAGAACTCCGCAAGATCCACGAAATCAAGGCTGCGGAGCTCGCCTGCGCACGGGCGACGGAAGAGAACTACGAACGGCTGCGCGAAATTCTCGCCGCTTCCGAGACGAAGATTGCTGCGGGCGAGGGCCTCGCGCGCGAGGACAGGGACTTTCATCTGGAGATCGTGCGGGCGACGAAGAACAGCGTGTTCCACCGGATCTGCAGCGTCTATTACACCATGGGCGAACAGCGACTGCCTATCTACTTCGCTGATATCGCCCGCAGCCGCCGCTCGCATGAAGAACATATCCGTATCTATGAGGCGCTGCTCGCACGCGACGGCAATCTCGCACAGGCTTTGATGAACGCGCATCTTCAGGGCGCGGAAAGCTACTGGAAGGGTCTCATCGGCGGGCCTGCAACAGCCGCGGAGTAGTCCCCGGTCGGCAATGAGGAGGCCGATGAGTTTCATTTTCTCGACCCACCGCCTGCACCCCGATGCCGAAGCTATGCTGAAGGCGGGTGATCTCCGCGTCGCGTCCGCCCCGGATCCCGAAACGTTGCTTCGTGAAGGTGAGGGTGCGGAGATTGTCATCGTGCGCGCTCCGATACCGCCCGCCTTCTTCGGAAATGTACCGGCCCTGCGCGCCGTAGTCCGGCACGGTGCGGGGCTCGACATGATTCCCTATGACGCGGCCACGGCCGCCGGTGTGCTTATCGCCAACGTGCCGGCGGTCAACGCACCGACCGTTGCGGAGCATGTATTCATGGTGACGCTTGCGTTGCTGCGACAGTTCCGTCCTATGGACCGCGATCTCAGAAACATGGGTTGGAGTGCTGGGCGAGCCCACTCCGACCGAGCACTTGATCTCGCCGGCCGGATCATGGGTGTCATCGGCATGGGCAATGTTGGAAAGGCGGTCTTCCGGATCGCGAAGTACGGGTTCCAGCTGGAGATCGTTGCGAACAGCCGCTCGCCGGAAAGCCTGCCGGACGGTGTCCGGTTTCTCTCAGTCGACGACTTGGTGTCGACGGCGGATATCGTCGTTCTCTGTTGCCCGCTCACGCCCAAGACGACCGGGCTTTTAAGCCGCGAGCGAATTGCGCGCATGAAGCCGGGCGCGATCCTCGTTAACGTGTCGCGCGGTCCGGTCGTGGACGATGCTGCCTTGATCGAGGCGCTAGAGAGGGGGCGTATCGGCGGCGCTGCCCTTGACGTGTTCTCTACACAGCCCCTGCCGCCCGAGCATCCCTACTTCCGGCAGGACAATGTGATTGTGACGCCTCATCTCGCCGGCATCACCGAGGAAAGCATGATGCGCATGGGAAAAGGAGCTGCGGCCGAAGCGATCCGCGTCATGGAAGGGGGATTGCCCGTTAATCTCCGCAACCCTGAGGTCGTCGAACACTACAGGCGGCGGTTCCCTCGATAGGGCTTCGCCCGTTCCGGGTGGACGCGTCATGGTGGCCATGTGAATGACGGGCAAACGGGCGGAAAGGCACGACCAGGACTGAATCGGTTTTTTTGCCGTCAATGACGCCTCAGCCAGCATGGCGCAGGCTCATCCCGCTTCCGCCGTCGAAGAGCACGACTTTTTCCGGATTCCAGGAGAAGCGAACACACTCCTCGATCTCGAGGTCGGTCTGAGCTGGCACCGTCGCCTGCAAGAAATGGTTACCTGTACGGAGCGTGACGATCTTCTCGACGCCATGGTTCTCGACGTCGTGTACGCGGGCCTCACCTGGTGCGCCGCTTTCGAGAAAGAGATCCTCAGGGCGAATACCGAAGGTAAGTGGCCGTCCGTCAAGCCCAGCGCCGAGGGCGGCGTCAAAGGGCAAGCGGTAGCCTTCGTCCGCGATAGCCTCGCTGGCCCCGAGCTTGCCGGAGATCAGGTTCATTGGCGGCGATCCGACCGCACGTGCAACGAAGGTGTTGACTGGATAGCGATAGATCTCCTGTGGGGTGCCTGTCTGAACAAGCTGGCCGTTGTTGAGTACGCCGATCTTGTCGCCCATTGACATGGCTTCGATCTGATCGTGGGTGACGAAGAGGAAGGTCGCGCCGAGATTCATCTGAAGGTTCTTGAGTTCAGTGCGCAGCGCCTCCCGGAGTTTGGCGTCGAGGGCGGAAAGGGGCTCGTCCATCAAAAAGAGGCGCGGCTTGCGCACGATGGCTCGGCCGATGGACACGCGCTGCATCTCGCCCCCCGAAAGGCGGTCCGTCTTGCGGTCGAGTAGATGCTCGATGCGGAGCGTCCTCGCGACACGCGCGACACGCTCCTTGATCTCGGCCGGTTCGACACGCCGGATGCGAGATTTCAGCGGGAATTCGAGATTCTCGCGGACGGTATAGCGCGGATAGAGCGAATACTGCTGCAGCACAAGTGCCACGTCGCGCTCGGCGGCGCCCCAGTCGGCAACATCCTCACCGTCGATGAAGATCTGTCCGCCCGTCGGCTTTTCGAGCCCGGCAATCAGCCTGAGGGTCGTCGTCTTGCCGGCGCCCGTCTCGCCGAGCAGCACGAAAAACTCTCCGTCGGCAATTTCAAAACTGAGATCCCTCAGGGCGGTGTGGGTTCCGAAGGTCTTGGTGATGCCTTTGAGTTCGATATGCGCCATCAGAGCCTGATCCCGAAAGATGTGCCAGTCGAGCTGTCGAAGAAATGCGCCTGAGCCGGATCTATTCGAGCCCAGACGGCCTCGCCGGGCCGGGGTACGAAACCACTTTTTGTCCGCGCGCGCAGCATCTGGTCGCCAACCTTCAGGTCTATGATGTCATGCGAGCCGAGCGGTTCGATGATATGGGCCTCGACGGGCACGAAGCCCTCACGTGCTTCCCTGGACACGAGAACCCCTTCAGGTCGTACGCCGAGGGTGAGATTACCGCTTTGAGCCCCAGCGACAGCGAGCTGGGCCGTGAGATTCGATGGAAAATCGAAGGAAGTTGGAGCACCTCGGACCACGACGCGCGCATGCCCGGCGTCCTCGGAAACCGTCACGTCAGACATGTTCATGACCGGACTCCCGACAAACTGCGCGACGAACATGTTGGCAGGACGAGCGTAGACCTCATGAGGGCTGCCGACTTGCTGCAGCACACCTTCGTGCATGACGACAATGCGGTCGGCGAGGGACATCGCTTCGACCTGGTCATGGGTTACGTAGATCGTTGTCGAGCCCTGTTTGATGTGAAGTCGCTTGATTTCAGCGCGCATCTCTTCGCGGAGCTTCGCGTCAAGCGCGCCGATCGGCTCATCCATGAGCATCGCCTTCGGACGCCGGACGAGTGCCCGACCAATCGCCACGCGCTGCATGTCGCCGCCGGAAAGAGCGGAGGGTTTTTTGACGAGGAGGTGGGTGATCTGGAGCGTTTTTGCAACCGCCTGAACCTCGCGCTCGATATCCGCACGGTTGCCGCGTGTGGCGCGGAGCGGGAAAGCGATATTCTCGAACACCGTCATGTGCGGGTAGAGGGAGAAGGACTGGAATACAAAGGCGATGTCTCGGTGCGCCGCCTTTATGTGCTGCACCGGCTGACTGTCTATGAGGATGTCGCCTTCATCGATCGTTTCGAGCCCGGCGATCGCACGTAGAGTGGTCGTCTTGCCGCAGCCGGACTGGCCAAGCAGAACAATGAACTCGTTGTCGGCGATGGTGAGATTGAGGTCCTTGATCACCTGAACGGCACCAAAGTGCTTCTCAATCCCGCGTAATTCAATTTGCGTCATGGGTTCCTGCCTTCGTCAGCTTTCTGTTCCGGCGGAACCTTCGACGTGATCATGAAGGCAATCAGCCCAACTAACGTCATCGTCAATCCATAGCGATGAAGGAACAGGTTCCATGGCTGGCACAGGGCGATGATCCCAAATATCATCAGAAGCTGCGCGCCTGGCGCGAGATACTTCTGGTTTATCGCACGAAACGTCATTTGCGAATCGCTCCGAAGCTCATGCCGCGCAGGAGATGGTTCCTGAGCAGGAAGGTGAAGATTGCGACCGGTAGCAGGAACAGGAAGGTACCTGCAGCGATGACCGTCCAATCGGGTAGGCCAGAACCGACCTGGCTTGGGATGAAGGGCGGTGCCGTTTGCGCGCGCCGGTTCGTCATAATCAGCGCGAAAGCATATTCATTCCACGCTGTAATGAAGCAAAACACGGCGGTCGCGGCGATCCCTGTGGCGGCCTCCGGCAACACAATCTTGAAGAAGGCTTCCAAGCGCGTGTAGCCGTCTACGAGCGCCGCTTCCTCATACTCCTTCGGAATCTCGTCGATGAAGCCCTTCATCAGCCAGACCGAGAAGGATAGATTGAAGGCGGTGTAGAGGATTATAAGACCCCAGTGAGTGTCGTTCAGCCCGACAGCCCGGTACATTAGGAACATAGGGATAGCCACGACCACGGGCGGCAGCATGCGTGTCGATAAAATGAAGAACAACAGGTCCGCTTCGCCTTTCACTTTGAAACGCGAGAAGCCGTAGGCCGTGAAGGTGCCCATGGCGACGGCGAGCACTGTAGAGGTGATCGCCACGATGAGCGAATTCATGAAGCGATTGGGATAGCCGGATAACTGCACCTGACCGCGTCCGGAACGCACGACCTTTTCACCCCCGTCGAAGACCAGCCGTTCCCACCAGGGAGCGGCGGCATAGTCTTCGGGCTCAGGTGCTGACCGCAACTGAGAGCGCTTGGTGAAGAGCTTGACGAAAGGCGAGATCTCCGGCTCGAAGATAACCGTCGGGGGGATGGTCGTTGCGAGGTTGCGCGGTTTGAAGGCCGTTGACGTGATCCAATAGATCGGTGCGAGGAACAGCAGCGTGATTACGAGCACTGCGGCGATCGCTAGCCGGTTCAGCGCGCGCTCGGAGCGAGTTTGGACGGCCGCCATCTCAGCGCTCCTTCACCCTGTTGAGGTATTTGACGTAAATGTTGGTGATCGCGAGCACCATGATCAGCACTATGTAGGCGAGTGCGCAGGACCGCCCGGTCTGCCATTCCTGAAACGCCATCTTGTAGAGGCGGATCGAGATCACCTCTGTGGTCGGTTGGCTCGTGAGAATGTAGGCGAGATCGAAAGTCTTGAAAGCCTCCATCGTGCGAAAGATGATCGCGATCATGAGTATCGGCGCAACGAGCGGCAGAGTGATACGGAAGAACGTGTAGAACGGTCCCGCTCGGTCGATGGCAGCCGCCTCGTAAAGGTGCCTCGGTACGGCGGAGAGGCCTGCGAGCGAGAGCAGCATCACGAATGGTGACCACATCCAGATGTCGGTAATGGCGACAGCGTAAAGTGCCATTTCGGGATTCGCCAGCCACTCGAAAGAGCCGAGGCCGAGCGCGTAGTTGATGATGCCGAAGGAAGGATCGTAGAGCAGCTTCCAGAAGAGCCCGACCACCGCCATCGACAGCATCATCGGCAGCAGAAGCAGTGTCGTGATGAGACCCTTGAACGGAATTTCACGGTTGAGCAGCATCGCCGTGCCGAAACCGACGACAACCTGACCGGTAACCGACACGATCACGTATTTCGCCGTAATGGCGAAGTTCGCCCAGATGAAGGGGTCGTTTAACAGTTCCCGGTAGTTCTGCAGGCCGACGAAGGTGGCCGGCGCGTTCGTCGAAGCACGAAAGTCGGTGAAAGAATAGCCGAGCGAGTAGATCAACGGGAAGATGTTGAAGACGATCAGGAACAGGATCGTCGGAATAATGAAAAGATTGCGAATTTTGATGTCGCTCAAGCCGCGCGAAGCCGCGCGTGACTTCGAATCCAACGATGTCATAACCACGGTGGCCAATGTGCTCCTCCTCCCAGAGCCCGACGCCGGGCGCACTTGCGCCATGTGTTGCCCGCGCGTCGCCGCGTCCGAGCCTGTCCGGTGCCAAGTTGAAGAACGGGAGGGAGCCGGGCACCCTCCCGTAGTGTCTTAGCGTTATTGGCGACCGTACTTCTTGAAGGTCGCGTTCCAGTCCTTGGCGAGAGCGTCGAGCGCCTCCTTTGCTGTACCCTGGCCGGCCGTCACATAGGGATAAATGCGTTGGTTCATCTGGATCAGCAGCTCGGCATATTCCGGCGTTGCCCAGAAGTCCTTTACTCTGAACATGGTCTCGTAGAAGGCCTTGTTGTAGGGCGTCGCGTTTTGGAACTCTTCGGACTCCAACACCTTGGCGCTTGCCGTGTAACCGCCGAGCTCGGCCCAGCGCTTCTGTGTCTCGTCCTTGACGAACCACTCAAGGAATTTCATCGCCTCTTCCTTGTTTTCCGAATAGGAGACGATGGAGATGCCTTGGCCGCCGAGCGCGGCGTACTGGTCGCCCTCGGGGCCGGCCGGATTGGCAAAGAAGCCGGTGACCTTCGCGTTTGGGTTTGATGCTTCATTGACCAGCGCCGGGAAGAAGGCGAAGTAGTTCATGCTCATCGCCGCCAGATTTTCAGTGATGGCCTGGTTGTTCTCAACGAAGAAGGACTTGGCCCATCCAGGAGGCGTAAAACCGTAAAGCTCGCGGTAGGCTTCCAGAGCCTTGACGTTCTTCTCCGAGTTGATGATCCCATCGACCTTGTAAGTGCTGTAGTCTCCGAGTTCTCCTCCAAAAGAGAAGATGGCGTTCTCCACGCCCATAACGAGGCCGTCGTAGGAGTTGTCGGTGTAGATCGCGATGCCGTAGCGTTTCTGGTCCGGACGATGGAAGAACTCGGCGATGTCGCGCAACTGCTTCCAGTCCTTGGGCGGAGCGAGATCATAGCCATACTTCGCCTTGAAGGCTTCCATCTCCGTAGGGTCCTCGAACCAATCCTTGCGGTATGACCACCCGACAGCGTCGCCCTCGGCAGGGATCGACCAGTACTTGCCGGAGTTCGCAGGATACTCCGAGTAGTACTTCACCGTAGCAGGAGCCATCACCTCGTTTAGCTTGTGCTGGTTGAAGAACTCGGTGAGGTCGACGTAGTGGCCGGCCTCAGATGCGGCGCCGATCCACTGTGAGTCGCCGACGACCATGTCATAGGCCGAGCCTTTGGCGTTAAATTCGGTAAAGGCCTTCGTTTGAAAGTCCGCCCATGGAGTCGTTTCGACCGTGACTTTCACGCCGGTATCGGCCTCGTATTCGTTTACAAGCTCCTGGAGATAATTGGCCGGGTCCCATTCGGCCCAGAAAATCGTCAGTTCTTGTGATTGTGCGGACGTCCCGCAGGCGATCATAAAGCTGATACCGGCCAACAGCCCGGCCACTGTCTTGCGCATAATTTTTCCTCCCCTTTTGTGCATCCCGCCCGCTTTACAACGGCGGTCCGTCTGTCAAATCCTCCTGATTGGCGCTTCTGCGGCGGGTCCTCCTCCGACCCATTGCGGCTTGGGACAGATATCAGGCCCAAACGAACGCAGCACCAATCTGGTAGTACCAAAGCCAACGAGCGTCAAGATTACTGTTCGTCGCCATCTGCCGCAGATCACCGTTCATAACGCTGGATTCTCCTACGGAATTGAACCTGTATACTTTACCTCAGCTCAAGCAGGAAAGAGCTGTCGCTAAGTCGTTATGCACGCGCATCATCTAAATTGGTCAAACCAGTTCCTATGCGGGCGGGAGTGCGCGAGATCATGCCGCGGTTTGCGCATCCCGGACCGCCGCCTCGACCAAGGCTGCTGCCGCCCATTCTGCAACGGCTTGCGCGCGTTCGGCCGAGAGGCCCCAAATATCCTTGAGCACGACCAGCACCTCGACACCGAAGACAAGCGAGAGCGCCTGAGCCAGCTGCTCGCGGGCCTCAGCCGACACCTTGCCCTCGAGTGGCACGGTGACTTGTCGAAGGAGTTCGACGCGGTGCCCTCGCGTGAGCTGTGGTTCGTTGCCGAGCGTACCTGCCTGGCGCTGCGCCCACTGGTCGAGCGAGAGCTTCAGCGCAGCCTTGAACGTCGCCTCGAACTCATCGATGCGCGGCATGGCGGTCGCGAGCAGATCGCCAACGCGGGTGAGCGCATCGGGCGCTTCGGATCTCCAGTCGAGGATCGGGCCGAGCGCCTCGTGCACCACCGCATGAACCAGCGCCGCCTGGCTCGGAAAGTATCGGTAGGCGGTGGCGCGCGAAACTTCAGCGGCTTCCGCGACCTCACTCACCGAGGGGGTTATACCGGACTGCATCAACCGCGTGGCGGTATCCAACATGAGTTTGCGTGTGCGGGCTCGGGGACCGCGTTCGGCGGGTGCGGAGGATTCGCTATGTTGACGTGAGACATCCATGTCTTTACGATACGCGCATCTCATATTTTTGCAAGTGCCGGCAATCGGGCGGCATGAGGCGGCTTTTCAAGGCAGAGGAGGGCCAGGGCCGCCGGGGAGGAGAGATGAAGCGTATCTACGTCGTTGGCACGGCCGACACGAAGGGGGAGGAACTCGTTTATCTTGCGTCCTGCGTTGAGGCAGCGGGCGGCCGGCCCGTTTTGGTCGATGTCGGCACGCGTCGCCCCACGGTTCTGGTCGACATCTCCGCCGAAACCGTGGCCGCGGTGCATCCGGGGGGCGCCGCCGCGGTGCTTTCCGGCAACGATCGGGGAACAGCGATCGCTGCCATGGGCGAGGCCTTCGCAAGGTTCCTGCCCGCCCGGGACGACGTCGCCGGCGTGGTGGGCATGGGTGGCGGCGGCGGGACGTCGATTATCACCGCCGGCATGCGCAGGCTGCCGCTCGGGCTACCGAAGGTCATGGTCTCGACGCTCGCGTCGGGCGACGTGGGACCTTATGTTGACGTCTCAGACATCATCATGATGCCGTCGGTTACCGACATGGCCGGGCTCAACCGCGTGAGCCGCGTGATACTAAAAAACGCGGCCGAGGCGACTACCGCCATGGCGAACAGGCCTGCGGAGGAAACAGCCTCGAAGCCCGCTCTCGGCCTGACCATGTTTGGCGTGACGACGCCCTGTGTGACTGCCATCGTTGAACGACTGAAGGCCGACCATGACTGTTTGGTTTTCCACGCCACAGGCACCGGCGGACGAGCAATGGAGAAGCTTGCAGACAGCGGGCTTCTATCGGGTGTGCTCGATATCACGACGACGGAGGTGTGCGATCTTCTCTTCGGCGGCGTGCTGCCGGCCACCGAGGATCGTTTCGGCGCAATTGCGCGCACCGATTTGCCTTATGTCGGCTCCGTCGGGGCTTTGGATATGGTCAATTTCTGGGCGCCAGAGACAGTACCGGAGCGATATTCCGGCCGGCTCTTGTATCGCCACAACCCCAACGTCACGCTCATGCGCACGACTCCGGAGGAATGCGCCGCGATCGGAAGGTGGATTGGCGCAAAGCTGAACCTCTGCAGCGGACCTCTCCGGTTCCTGATCCCGGAGCGAGGCGTGTCGGCGCTGGATATCGAGGGCGGCGCCTTCTTCGATCCTGCGGCGGATGCGGCGCTCTTCGAAGCATTGGAGACCACCGTCAATAGAAGTGACCGGCGCCGCATCGAACGCCTTCCGCTCCACATCAACGATCCGCAGTTCGCCGAGGCCGCAGTCGCCGCCTATCGAGACATTGCCAACCCCTGAAAGAGAAACCGATGCCACTAATCCCCCGCAAGACCATTCTTGAAAAGTTCCACGGCATGATCAGCGCCGGCAAGCCGATCATCGGAGGTGGGGCCGGCACGGGAATTTCGGCCAAGGCCGAGGAGGCGGGCGGCATCGACCTCATTATCATCTATAACTCCGGCCGTTACCGAATGGCGGGCCGCGGCTCGGCGGCCGGTCTGCTCGCCTATGGAAATGCCAATGAAATCGTGAAGGAAATGGCCTTAGAGGTGCTGCCGGTCGTGACGGCTACACCGGTACTCGCCGGCGTCAATGGCACCGACCCATTCATTCTCATGCCCCAGTTTCTCGCGGAACTGAAGGCCATGGGCTTTTCCGGCGTACAGAACTTCCCCACCATCGGCCTCTTCGATGGACGGATGCGGCGGGGGTTCGAGGAGACCGGGATGGGCTATGGTCTCGAGGTGGACATGGTCGCCGAGGCCCACCGGCTCGACCTCCTGACGACACCCTATGTCTTTAACGAGGAAGAAGCGATCGCGATGACGAAGGCGGGTGCAGACATCGTCGTCGCTCATATGGGCGTTACCACGGGAGGCGCGATCGGCGCCACTTCCGCGATCTCGCTCGACGACTGCGTGAGCGAAATCGACGCGATCGCGGCGGCCGCGCGCTCGGTCCGCAAGGACGTCATTGTGCTCTGCCACGGGGGGCCGATTTCGATGCCGGAGGATGCACGGTACATCCTGGATCGTTGCCCAGGCTGCAATGGTTTTTATGGCGCGAGTTCAATGGAACGCCTGCCTGCCGAGGTGGCGATCCGCAGGCAGACGGAAGAGTTCAAGGCGCTTGCCATCAGTACTGTGGTCTGAAGCGAGCAAGATGCGGAGGAGGCCGCGGCATGGCAAAGGAAGAATATTTTCTCTACCCGACGGATGTCTACAGCTTCGGCTTCGACTGGGGCCGACTTGCGCTGACGGTCGCGCCGGAGGTGAACGGGGCCGAACGCTTCTCGGGCGGTGTGGTCGATTTGCCGAGCGGGGAGGGGCATACGCGTCACAATCATCCGGGCGCGGAAGAGATCATTTTCGTCGTCTCGGGAGAGGGCGAGCAGATGGTGGAGGACGAGAACGGCGATCCGGTGACGCAGAGGGTTGGGCCCGGTTGCACGATCTATGTACCGGAAAGCCGATTCCACTCGACGAGGAACACGGGTCCCGGCCCGATGCAGCTTTTCGTGGTCTATTCACCGGCAGGTCCTGAGCGTGCGCTTCGGGATCTGCCGGATTTCCGTCTAATCCCGCCCGGTACCTGAGGGCGCACGACAACGGCTTTGTGGGAGAAATTCCGTGGCTATCAGCCCAAGACAAACGCTGGCGGCGGGGCCGCCCTTCGATGCGGCGAAACTCGACAGGCTCATGGAGGAGGCGGGCATCGACGTTCTGCTCGCCACGTCCAAGCACAACACGCAGTACCTGCTGGGCGGTTACAAATTCATCTTCTTCGCCGCAATGGATGCGATCGGCCACAGCCGTTATCTGCCGATCGTCGTTTATGAGAAGGGCTCCCCCGATCATTCCGCGTATATTGGCAACCGCATGGAAGGGGGAGAACATCAGAACAACCCTTTCTGGACACCCGCCGTTCATACGGCGACATGGGGTACGCTCGACGCAGCAGCGCTTGCGGTCGAGCACCTGAGGAAGATCGGAAAGGCGGGTGCTCGCGTCGGCATCGAACCGTCCTTCCTGCCCGCTGATGCGCGGGATCTCTTTGCTTCTCGCCTTGATGGTGCGCGCTTCGTGGACGCGACGCACACGCTCGAGCGACTGCGCTCGATCAAGACACCGCAGGAGCTGGAGAAGCTCAAGGTTGCCTCCGAACTGATCACCGATTCAATGCTCGCCACCATCGCGGCTGCACGAGAGGGATCCACCAAGGGCGAGATCATTGAACGACTCAGGCGAGAAGAGACCAATCGCGGGCTGCATTTCGAGTATTGCCTGCTGACCTTGGGTGCTAGTCACAACCGTGCGGCCTCGCCGCAGGCATGGGCGAAAGGTGAGGTGCTTTCGATTGATTCCGGCGGCAACTACCAGGGCTATATCGGTGACCTTTGCCGGATGGGCGTGCTCGGCGAGCCCGATGCGGAGCTCGAGGACCTGCTAGCTGAAGTCGATTCGATCCAGAAGGCGGCCTTTGCCAGGATCAAGGCCGGGGCAACAGGCAGTGAGATGATTGCTTCGGTGGAAGAGATTTTGAAGAGCTCGCCTTCGGCCGCCTTTACTGACTTCTTCTGCCACGGCATGGGGCTCATCAGCCACGAAGCACCGTTCCTGATGACCAACCACCCCGTCGCCTATGAAGGCGTGGACGCGGATCGGCCCCTGGAGGTAGGCATGATCATTTCCGTCGAGACGACGATGCTTCATCCGCGACGCGGTTTCATCAAGTTGGAGGATACGGTCGCCGTCACGACGGACGGATACGAAATGTTCGGCAACAGAGGGCGCGGATGGAACCCTGGGGGGGTTTAGGAGCGGCGAAATTTTGCGAAAGACGGAGCCCGGCGCACGTTGGCATGCCGGACTCGTAGTATGTCATGTGTGGTAAATCTCGACGCCAAGAACCCTAAGGCACTCCGCATGATAAGCGTGCGTTGAACGCCGAGAATCCAAGCCTCATGGACTTGATGATTCAAGTCCATGGATCATTCCTCGGTCTTACAATTCTATCGTCTCCCTGCTTCCCTAGGCCCTGCAGTCAGCTTTCCTGCGCTCCGACTACTACGGAAGCTCCGCGCTAGCATCGTCCCTGTCCGGCCTTCGCGGCTAGCCCAGTCCACATTGGGCAGGCGTGCCAAGTCCCGTGTTCCTTTCTTCAACCTTCGTATCAACAGGCGATAGGCTTCACTCCAGCGATACAGGAAAGGGGCAAAGAGAATTGTACCCGTTTCGGACACGGTTCCCGTGCACGCAGTGAGGATCGATGAGCCTCACCGCTTCAAATCGCGTGTCTTGCCTCCCATCCAATGGCGCGACTTGGAGGCGTTACCGGTTACAATTGCCGCGGGTGAGGAGTTTTCCGCCAGCCCTTACTTCCAGGGATCTGTCCGTTCCGGAGCAATACTCAATTTTGGCCAAGCTATTTTTTGTGGTAAAGTATTGTACTGGGAGCCATGTCTTGAAACGGGAGGAAGCAACATGGCTGTTCAAGTCCCGACGGATTTCCGCCGTGTGATCGTTGCGGCATCGGTGGGAAACATCATCGAATGGTATGACTTCTATATCTTCGGGAGCTTGGCTGCGGTTCTGTCCGTCAAGTTCTTCGAGCAATCACACCCGGTTGCGGCGCTGCTGAGTACGATTGCGCTCTTTACGGCAGGATTCCTGATCCGCCCACTGGGCGCTTTCCTCTTCGGCTGGATGGGCGATCGGGTCGGCCGCAAATACACGTTCCTGATTACGCTAACTGGAATGGGGTTGGGCACCGGTGCGATCGGTTTAATCCCGACCTACGAGTCGATCGGTCTGACGGCTGCGTTCCTTCTCTTCAGCTTGCGGATGATCCAGGGCTTGTGCTTGGGCGGCGAGTATGGCGGTGCCATCACCTACGTCGCCGAGCACGTCCCTGACGAGCGCCGCGGCTACTACACAGGCTGGCTTCAGACTTCTCCAACTCTCGGGATCGTGGTGTCGCTGGCGGTGATCATCGCGGCACGAACCTATTTCGGCAGTGAAGCTTTCGACGCATGGGCGTGGCGCGTTCCGTTCCTGGTATCGTTCCTGCTGGTAGGCATCGCAGTCTACATCCGGCTCCAGCTCCAGGAGACACCAATCTTCCAGGAGATCAAGGCCAAGGGGCAGATGACCCAAAATCCCTGGAGGGAAGCTTTCCTCAGCTCCAACATCAAATATGTGGGCATTGCCACCATCGTGCTCATCGGCCAGGGTGTGGTCTGGTACAGCGGACAGTTCTGGGCGTTGTACTTTCTGCAGCAGGTCTCCAAAGTGGATCCGCTGAACTCCGCCTACATCGTCGGAGCGGCACTGCTTCTCGCAACGCCGAGCCTAATCCTGTTTGGCTGGCTTTCCGACATAATCGGCCGCAAGCCAGTAATCCTGGGAGGAATGCTGCTCGCCGCGCTCACCTACTATCCGCTGTATTTGTGGCTCGGTGCGGTCACGCAGCCTGACAACATCAACTATCCAATTGCGATCTTCATCATCTTCATCCTCGTTTGCTATGTCGGCATGGTCTACGGGCCGGTTGGGGCGTTTCTGGCTGAGTATTTTCCCGGAAGGATTCGGTACACGTCGGTATCAGTGCCGTATCACATCGGAAACGGCTGGGGTGGCGGATTGGTACCGTTCATCACCTCAGCGGCTTTCGCAGCGACGGGTAGCATCGGGTACGCGCTGATCTATCCAATCGCAGTTCCTGCAGTGTGCTTCGTGCTAGCCATCTTCCTAATGCCCGAGACCCGCAGAATAAGCATTTGGCAGCCAATCGAGCCTCGAACGTAACAGAGATGCAGAAAATCGGCGGTCATCGCCATTGGGGCGCTTGGGGCAATTACGGTGCTAGTCGACGCAGCCATGGTGGTCTGCCCATCCGGGACACAGCACTGTGCCATACACCCCCACCTTATCGGCGGCCTGTGTGTTCAGTCGAGTTCCGACTTGCGCGTGTGAGGCTAGTGACGGTCACCATCAGCTGCCGAAGTTCGTGCGCAGCTAAAAGAGATCTCCCTCCAAATCTTTTAGCTAATCTGATAATAAATTAAGGCTTTGATGGCTTCTGTAAACAAATCGGATGAAGCCGTCGCGGGGCTTGGTGGCGACGCTTACGACGGGCCTTCAGTAAATGTTCCGCGCATGTACGGAGCCGAACATCCCTCCGTTCGAAGCGAATGGGCGCGATCCAGTCGTCATTCGACCCTTTGTCGCCAGCACCTTCAAAGATTGATCTAGGGGTAGCCCCAAGCGGGGGCAGGCCATCCTATTTGAGCGGCTAATTTGAAATTTCGAAGAACTGATTGCAAAACAGAACCGGTTGTACTAATCTGCAACCAGTTGCCATTCGCAACCACATTTCAGCAGATCGAGGGAGGCTTGCAAGAGCATGCTCATCATTAAGGGCAATGACGTCGAGATCGCCACCGAAGCCTTCGGCGATTCTGCCCATCCGCCGGTCGTCCTCATCATGGGGGGAATGGCATCTATGCTATGGTGGCCTGAGAGATTCTGCCGCCGGGTCGCTGAACACGGCCGCTTTGTCATTCGCTACGACCATCGCGATACCGGTCTCTCGACGAAATATCCGCCAGGTCAGCCGGGATATGCCTTCGACGATGCTGTCGGGGACGTGATCCGCGTTCTCGACGGCTACCGAATTTCCGCGGCCCACGTGGTCGGGATGTCCCTCGGTGGCATGATCGGCCAGGCAACAGCGCTCAAACATCCTGAACGCGTGCTTTCCCTGACCGCGATCAGCAGTTCGCCGGTTGGAATGAACACAACCCACCTTCCTGCCAGCGGTACGGCCTGGATGGAACACATGAACATGGAGGTGGACTGGTCGGACCGGGCAGAGGCGGTCGCTTACATGCTCGAGGATGCGCGTTTGGTCGCGAGCACGGTACATCCGTTCGACGAGGCCGAGACCAGAGCCTTCATCGAACGGGATTTCGACCGCTCAGGCGGCTACCTCAGCGCCACCGATCATAGCGTCCTGTTTGAGATCAGCGACGCGTGGCGAGATCGGCTGCACGAGATGAAAGTGCCCCTTCTGGTCATTCACGGCACAGCTGATCCGGTTTTCCCGGTCGAACATGGAGCGGCCGTCGCAACGGCGGTTGATGGAGCCAGGCTGGTCGAAATCGAAGGGGGCGGACACGAGCTGCACCCGGCCGACTGGGATAAAATTATCTCCGCAATCATCAAGCGCACCAACACTCGCCCGAACGAATGATTTCGACCCACCAGATCGTCCATCAACCAAGCAGTTCAGGAGACATACCATGTCCAAGCTTCGTATTCATGCTTTCTCGATTTCGCTCGATGGATACGGCGCCGGGCCCGACCAGAGCCTCGATAATCCGTTGGGCAGGGGTGGAGAGGCGTTGCACGAATGGTTTTTGCCTACCCGCACCTTTCAGCGGATGTCGGGCAAAGAGCAGGGGACGACCGGTATTGACGAGGATTTCGCCGCACGCGGGTTTGACAATATTGGTGCCTGGATCCTCGGCCGGAACATGTTCGGGCCGGTGCGAGGACCCTGGCCCGACCAATCCTGGAGGGGCTGGTGGGGCGAAAACCCGCCCTATCACTGCCCAGTCTTCGTCCTCACAAACCATGCGCGTCCGTCGCTGCAAATGGAGGGCGGCACGGTCTTCCACTTCATCACTGACGGCATCGAGGCCGCGCTCGCCCGCGCGAGGGAGGCGGCGGACGGTCGTGACGTCCGCCTCGGTGGCGGCAGCGCCACTGTCCGGCAATATCTGAACGCCAGGCTAGTAGACGAGATGCATATCGCCATCTCGCCCATCCTTCTCGGCAGCGGCGAGGCGCTCTTTGCCGGCATGGACCTGCCTCTCCTCGGCTACGAGGTGACCGAGTATGTCCCGTCGCAAAAGTCGACCCACATCGTCGTGTCGAGGCGGGCCTGAACCCGTCCGCTAGTTCTGACGCGAACCTAAAGGCTCTCCGCAATCCGCAGGCCGGTAACTAAGGAATAAAAGGCAGTGGTTCGGGAGGACATACTGCAGCGCTTCGGCCTTCTGGCCTTCCGTTTGAAACGCGCACAAACTACCTGTTCGGCGACACCTTCGGTGTGGCGGATCGGTATCCGTTCATACTGACGGGCGGGGCGCAGGAACTCGGGTTCCCGCTCTCCGCGTGCTATCGCGATTACGTGGCGCGCATCGAGGCACGCCCCGCTGTGCGGGAGGCGGAACGGCGTGAAGCGCTTTCCGAGGCTTCTTCCTCGCAACTATGAGGCATCAGCCTTGAAACGGCCGAATTCGACGGCGAGGCGAACAACCGCCCCTAACGGAGCGACGGGCTTCGCCCGCGTCTTTTCCCGCCCAAGCAGTGCAGACGAAATCATTGCTAGCGTGTGCCAGCATGACGCCCTCGGATAGTAGATGTTCGAGTGGTTCGGCTTTGACTGTCGCGAACCCCGCGTCTCCCAACCAAGGCTCCGGGATGGTCTTAGCGGACGCCGGGAGCGCCGGGTTTAGTATGGCAACGCCGCCACTACGCTCCTCGCTTTCGCTCCTCACTGCCCGACCTTAGTCGGTCGAAAATCTCCGGACAGAACTCGAACTGCCTCGCAGTTCCGCGCCCCATGGAGTTCTTCACAATTGTCTCTGTAAGTATCCCGCGCTCAACGAGCGGGTCGACCGATTCCGCCACGGCATTGCGTGTCAATCCGGTAATTTTGACGATATTTGAAAGCGTTAGCTTTTCGTGACTCTGGTGCATCATGTAGAGGACCGTCATCATCCCGAGCTGCTTCAGCCGCGATTGCGGCGTCTCTCCGTCGATCGGTTTGTCGAGAACTTCCTGCAATGCGTAGGCCGCAAATAGCTGGCTCTGCCAATGTACGTTGAGTGCGCTTGTCATCTTTTATACTGTCAGTTATATGATTGTAAAACGAGTCGCGAGCTCGCAAAGCCTGATGGGGTCCGTGCATGTTCGCGTCGGTGAAGGGTGGTGGTCATGAACACGTCTCTCGTACGGGCATTCGTCGCTGCAGCCAGCTTAGCGTCATTCTATCTTGTTTTCGACGGTAAAGCGCGAGCGGACGACTGGGGATGCCAGGTTATCCTGTGCCTTTCCAATCCCGGTGGTCCGACGCAGTATGCCGAGTGCCGGCCTCCGATCGAGAAGCTCTGGCGCGCGCTTGCAAAGGGACACTCTTTTCCGGCCTGCAGCGGCGTTGGGTTCCAGGCCTCGCGCCCCGGATACGAGCCGTATTACTGCAATGATGGCTACCGCCTGACGACGCGGTATGGAGATCGCGGGCGCGAGGCTAGTTGCATCTCGACCACGCCGCAAATCGTCTCAAGTCATGAATGCTATTTCGACAATGATCGGAGCACCTCGCCGAGGTGGCAGCGGAGCGAAGGCCGCATAAAGTGCCAACGCTATGTGACGACGCGGCCGAACATCCGCCCACAGCCTCATTATGTCGATGTGACCATCGACGGCGGCGGCAAACAAAGGGTGTGGTACTGAGCCATGCCCGCTGCGTTCCTCGATCTGGCGCAAACGTGCGCCCCTATAGTTGCGGCCGAGACACTTGCCGGTGTCGTCAGCCTTGAAAGCCGGTTCGAACCATTCGCCATCCGGATCAACAGCGGAGTCCCGCTCTCGGAGCAGCCCGCAACCAAGACGGAAGCGATCGCGATGGCAACGTCGCTGGCAGCCGAGCGGCAGGACATCCAGCTCGGTCTCGGAGGTATCGGCATGGGGGAGCTCCGGAGGCTGAAGCTCTCAATTTCCGACGCCTTCGATCCGTGCCTCAACCTTCATGCCACCGCGACGCTGCTCGACGGATATTACCGACTGGCAATGAAGGCCGGAGCGGATCCGGACCATGCCGAACAAGTGATGCTGCAATCCTACTACGGCCGAGACGACCCGTCCGTCGGCGCCATGGTCCAGTACGACCAGCAGGTCCGCCAGGAAGTGAAGCGGCTCGGCAAAAGTCTAGCCGCTCTCATGATCGGAGATGGCGGACAGGCGACGGGAATCACCACCGAAGAGAGCCCTGTCGATGTGGCTGCAGAGAAGCCGCCGGGCGACCGGCCGGTCGACGAGAGGGCGTCGGTGCCGTCCTGGGATGTTTTCAGTTCGCGACGGAGATCATCCGTCCTCGTGTTTCAGAACAGTCAAATGGAGCAGAGTGAATGACTTTCAGTTCCCGTATCCGTCCGATAGCTGCATCCACTGTTATGGCAACGGCCATCATGGTGACCATGGTCGAGCCGGCCTTCGCGCAAGCCGCCGGAATCGAGACCGTGCTGCAGAACATCGTCGACATGCTGACCGGTAACATCGCCAAGCTGCTCGCCGTCATCGCGGTGATCGTGATCTGCATCGCCTGGATGTTCGGTTACATGGATCTGAGACGGGCAGGGTTCTGGATCATCGGCATTGGCGGCATCTTCGGCGCCACCGAACTCGTGAATACCATCGTCGGAAGCTGACACCATGGCGGACTCAGGACCGGCATTCGAGGAGGATACGCTGTTCATCGCCTGCACGCGGCCCGCAATGATCGCCGGCGTAACAATGGAAGCCATGGGCATGAACATCATGCTCACGACCATTCTTTACATCGTCGCCGGCTCCGTCGCTTACGCGCTCGTCGGCGTGGTCTTCCATCTGGTGTTCCGCGCCCTCGTCAAACACGACCACAACATGTTTCGCATCCTGCTGGCCTGGATTGAGACGCGCGGCCGGTCCCGCAACAGCGCCTATTGGGGCGGGGCGACGCTTAGCCCCATGAAGCTCGCCCGCAAATACGATGAAAGGGACCTCGGATTTGCCTAGCCTGACCACACTCAGATCTCGCGAACTCGGTCCGGAGACCTTCATCCCCTATGTCCGCCATGTCGACGAGTCGACAATCGCGCTCGATTCCCGGGCGCTGATGGTGATGATCGCGCTCGAAGGCGTCTCCTTCGAGACCGCCGATATTCTCGACCTGAATGCCCTCCATCGCCACCTCAACACCCTCTACCGCAACATCGCCGACGAGCGGCTTGCCTTGTGGACGCATCTCATCCGCCGTCGCGACAACAGCTATCCGGAAGGCACGTTCACCACACCGTTCTCGGCGGCGCTCAACGATAAGTACCGCGAAAGAATGGTGGGCGAGGACCTGTTTCGCAACGACCTCTATCTGTCGATTCTCTGGTCACCAGCTCGCGATCCGGCAGACAAGGCGGCAAAACTGCTGTCGCGCCTGCGTCGGGCCCGCCGGGTCGGGACCGAACTCGATGAGGGCGCCCTCAAGCATCTCCGCGACAAGGTCATCGACGTCACCGCCGCTTTGAGACGCTTCGAGCCGCGCGTGTTGACCCTCTACGAGCACGACGGCCTCATGTTCTCGGAACCGAGCGAGGTGCTCCATCAGCTCGTCGGCGGCCGTCGCGAGCCGATCCCGCTGACAGAGGGGCACATCGCTTCTGCCATCTACTCGGATCGCGTCATCGTGGGGCGCGAGACGATTGAGATCCGGCACGAGGCGGACAGCCGTTATGCCGGCATGCTGAGCTTCAAGGAGTATCCGGCCCGCACCAGGACCGG
This sequence comes from Ensifer sp. R1-3, assembly GCF_056739175.1. Lineage (NCBI taxonomy): Bacteria > Pseudomonadati > Pseudomonadota > Alphaproteobacteria > Hyphomicrobiales > Rhizobiaceae > Ensifer > Ensifer sp. R1-3. Next base: position 573,611 of record NZ_CP096517.1, on the reverse strand, counting down.
CATGCTTGACGCCGTGCTCACCAGCCCGTTTGAACTCATTCTGGCGCAATCCTTCTCTTTCGTCTCGAAGGCCGACGCGCGCATGATCATGGGCCGCAAGCAGAACCAGATGGTCAGCAGCGGCGACAAGGCGGCCTCGCAGATCGAGGAACTTGATGGGGCGATGGACGATCTGGAGTCCAACCGGTTCGTGTTCGGCGAGCACCACCTGACGCTTTCCGTCTTTGCCCCCTCGGTGAAGGAACTGACCGACAATCTTGCCAAGGCACGCGCCAGCATGACCAGTGGCGGCGCAGTCGTCGCGCGCGAGGATCTCGGCCTTGAGGCGGCCTGGTGGGCGCAGCTACCGGGTAACTTCCGTTATAGGGCCCGGTCCGGCGCGATCACGTCACGGAACTTCGCAGCGCTGTCGCCCTTCCACTCTTATCCGCTCGGCCAAAAGGACGGTAACGAGTGGGGACCCGCCGTCGCCCTGCTCAGGGCCGCGTCCGGCTCGCCGTACTACTTCAACTTCCATTACGGCGATCTCGGCAACACCTTCGTCTGCGGGCCGTCCGGCGCCGGCAAAACGGTGCTGCTCAACTTCATGCTGTCGCAGCTAGAAAAGCATGATCCGCATGTGGTGTTCTTCGATAAGGACAGGGGAGCCGATCTCTACGTGCGCGCGGCCGGCGGCACCTATCTGCCTCTCAAGAACGGCATCCCGACCGGTTGCACCCCCTTAAAGGCCCTCGAATTAACACCGGAGAACAAGGTCTTTCTGACACGCTGGGTCGGCAAGCTGGTCGGCTCGGCGACGCGTGAACTGAGCGTGACCGAACTCCGCGACATTTCGTCCGCCATCGACGGCCTTGCCGACCTGCCGGTCGAGCGTCGGACGATCGGCGCGCTCAGGACCTTTCTCGACAACACGAACCCGGAAGGGATCGCAGCCAGGCTGCGGCGTTGGGAGAGGGGAGGGCCGCTCGGCTGGGTATTTGACAACGTCATCGAGGATATCGGTTTCGGAGAATTCGGCGGTGGCAAATTGGTCGGCTACGACATGACCGACTTTCTCGACAACGAGGAAATCCGGGCCCCGCTGATGGCCTATCTCTTCCATCGCGTCGAGCAACTGATCGACGGCCGCAGGATCATCATCGTTATCGACGAGTTCTGGAAAGCGCTCCAGGACGAAGGGTTCCGCGATCTCGCGCAGAACAAGCTCAAGACGATCCGCAAGCAGAACGGCCTCATGCTGTTTGCGACACAAAGCCCGCGCGACGCGATCGTCTCGCCGATCGCTCACACCATCATCGAGCAATGCCCGACACAGATCTTCCTGCCGAACTCCCGCGGCAATCATGGCGACTATGTCGATGGCTTCAAGCTGACGGAGCGCGAATTCGAGCTGGTCGCGCGTGAGCTCTCCATTGAGAGCCGGCGGTTCGTGTTGAAGCAGGGACATAACAGCGTCGTCGCCGAGCTGGATCTCAAGGGCCTCGACGACGAACTCGCCATCCTCTCCGGACGAACCGCCAATGTCGAACTTGCGGATGCGATCCGTGCGGAGGTCGGCAGCAATGCAAAGGATTGGCTTCCCGTTTTCCAGCAAAGAAGGAGTGCGACCTGATGGCTTTCTTTCGAATTAACTGTGTGGTGATTGCCTCTGCGCTCATCCTTTCCGCCACCGGTGCGGCAGGGCAGGGGATCCCGGTGATCGACCAGACCGCGATCGCCAAGCAGATCGAGAGCATCGCGCAGCTGAAAGCCCAACTCGATGCGCTCAATCAGCAGATCGAGCAGGCACAGCAGCTCCACGGCTCGCTCAACAAGCTCACCGACATGTCGGATGTTGCCAGCGTCTTGAACGATCCGGCCATTCGCAAAGCGCTGCCGGCAGACTTCAGCGCCATCGAGGGCCTGTTCAAAGGCAACGGTACGGGCGTCTTCGCTGACTCAGCCTCAAAGTTCCTCGACGGTAATACGACCTATCAAACCAACGCCGCCGACGACTTCTACGCGCAGGAACTATCGCGCATCCAGAACAAGAACGCCGGTCAGATGAGCCTCGGCCAACAGATTTATGATGCCGCGACCAAGCGCATCGACGGCATCGACCAGCTGCGCGAGAAGATTTCGACGGCAGGCGACGCTAAGGATATCGCCGACCTGCAGGCGCGACTTCAGGCCGAGCAGGCCTTCCTTCAGACCGATGTGTTGCGGATGGAGGGTCTGCGCATGGTGCAGCAGGCGCAGGTTCAGATCGATGAACAGCGCAAGGCCGAGGACTGGCGCCAGCGCATGGATGCGATCAAGGCGGCCCTGCAATGAGGAAACTGATCCTGCTTCTGACGACTCTTAGCTTGCCCGCCTGCTCGGAGCAGACTGAGCGGACCTACACAGTCGAAGAACTGGTCGCGGACGAAGCGCTGCTTTCCAGCATCGTCACCAAGTGCCGCAACAATCCTGGCGAGCTCCAAGATACGGCGAACTGCAGGAATGCGGAAAGCGCCGACGGCAAGCTGCGGCTACAGCGCATGCGGCAATCTTTGGGAGGTTGATGCCCATGTATGAGGTGTTCGCCTTCGTCGACGAGCAATTCAAGACACCGTTGGAGAATTTCATCTCCACCGGAACATCGAACATCTCCGAGTGGGTCTCAGGTCCTCTGACGGCAGCGGTGACCCTTTATATCGTGCTCTACGGCTATCTCGTTCTCCGTGGCTCGGTCCAGGAACCGATTCTCGACTTCGCATTCCGCGCGATCAAGCTCGCCATCATCGTCATGCTGGTGAAGAACGCCGGCGACTACCAGACCTATGTCACGAACATCTTCTTCGATGTGCTTCCGCGCGAAGTGTCCCAGGCGCTGAACACCGGTACGGCGCCGAGCGCATCGACCTTCGACAGCCTGCTCGACAAGGGACAGGCCTCAGCCACCGATATTTGGTCACGTGCCTCCTGGCCGGTCGACATCGTCACCGGCGTCGGCGGCATGATGGTGATCGGCGCGAGCTTCATCGTCGCCGCGATCGGCTATATCGTCTCGCTTTACGCGCGGCTGGCGCTTGCCATCGTGCTCGCGATTGGACCAATTTTCGTGGCGCTCGCCATGTTTCAGGCGACGCGTCGGTTCACCGAGGCATGGATCGGCCAGCTTGCGAACTTTGTGATCCTCCAGGTCCTCGTCGTCGCCGTCGGCTCTCTGCTGATCACCTGCATCGACACCACCTTCGCGGCGATCGACGGATATAGCGATGTGCTGATGCGGCCGATCGCACTCTGCGCCATCTGCCTCGCGGCTCTCTATGTCTTCTATCAACTCCCGAACATCGCCTCGGCGCTTGCCGCCGGCGGCGCGTCGTTGACCTACGGCTACGGCGCCGCACGCGACGCCCACGAAAGCACGCTCGCCTGGGCGGCTTCCCATACCGTCCGTGCAGCCGGACGTGGTGTCCGTGCCGTTGACCGAACCTTCACCTCAAAAGGCTCCGGATCATGACGCTTTTCGCTGGAACAAGAGAAAGGCTCTCCAGGAATATTCAGAACATTCCGCTGCTTTGCATTGCGGCGATCTTAAGCGGTTGCGCATCGATGACCTATCCGCTCCCGAAATGTGACGGCTATTCGCGCCGGCCGCTCAATCGATCGATGTGGCAGTGGGAAGACAATAGCAACTTCAAGCTGAAACAGTCCGATGCGCGACCGGCGGCCTCTCAGTCCGTCGCCACCGCTTATGTCGACGAGGGCAGGGAATTTCCCGCCTTCGCACATCTCGACATCGACGCATCCTATCGTCCTTGCGAGGGTTGACTCGATGGTCTCGGCGGACGAACTCAAGACATACTTCGAAAAGGCGCGACGCTTCGATCAGGACCGCGTGATCCAGGTCGAGCGCTCGGCACGCATCGCCTGGTCTATTGCGATCGTAGCCGGCATTCTTGCGGGAGCTTCGATCTTCGCCGTCGCCGCCCTCACGCCGCTGAAAACGATCGAGCCATTTGTCGTGCGCGTCGACAATTCGACGGGCATTGTCGATGTCGTCTCGGCGCTGACGTCGACGGCCGGCACTTACGACGAGGCCGTGACCAAATACTTCGCCGCGAAATACGTGCGTGCGCGGGAAGGCTATGTCTGGAGTGAGGCGGAGGAGAACTTCCGCACCGTCGCCTTGCTGTCGACGCAGCCGGAGCAAGCTCGTTTTTCGGCCATCTATCGCGGCAGCAATCCAGACTCGCCGCAGAACACGTACGGGCGCAGCGCCACAGCGCGCATCAGCATCGCGTCGATCTCGCTAATCAATCCGAATGTCGTGTCCGTCCGTTACATGCGCACGATTACCCGCGGCGAGGAGGTTCAACCCACCCATTGGGTTGCGACGCTCACCTTCTCTTATGTGAACTCGCCGATGTCATCGACGGATCGGCTGGTGAATCCTCTTGGTTTTGCGGTTAGCGAATACCGGGCCGATCCGGAGGCCATCAACTGATGCGGACTACTTTCATCGCCACCCTCCTTCTTACGGCCACCGCCTCCACGGCGCTTGCCCTCGAAATCCCGCGCGGCGCGGCGCAGGACAGCCGCGTCCGTTTCGTCGACTACCAGCCCTACAACATCACCCGCATCATCGGCTCGCTGCGCTCCTCGGTGCAGGTGGAGTTCGCGCCCGACGAGGAGATCGCCCATGTCGCGCTCGGCAACAGTGTGGCCTGGGAGGTCGCCCCAGCGGGCAACATCCTGTTTCTCAAACCGCGGGAAAATCAGCCGGTCACCAATATCTCCGTCGTGACCACCCGGCGCGACGGATCGACCCGAAGCTACCAGATGGAGCTGACGGTACGGGATGGAAAGGTGGAGGTCGGCCAGAACACCTACTTTTACGTCAAGTACCGATATCCCGCCGACGAAGCCGAACGCAGGCGACAGGCCGCGGCCGCGCGTGCGATCGCCGCCCAGGCGAAGGAAGCCGACAACGTGCTGGCCATTCATGAAGCCTATGGGCCGCGGAACTGGCGCTATTCGGCGCAAGGCGCACAGGCGCTGGAACCGCAATCGGTCTACGACAATGGCAAGGTCACGACCTTTGCCTTCGTTGGCAATCAGGAAATGCCGGCCATCTACATCGAGAACTCGGACGGCAGTGAGAGCCTGGTTCCCAAGTCTGTCGACGGCAACCTGGTGCTGGTACACGCGATCAGCCGCAAGTTCATCCTTCGGAGGGGAGGGGACGTTCTTTGCGTCTTTAACGAAGCCTACGACCGCGTCGGCATCAATCCGGATACTAACACGACCTCGCCCTCCGTCGAGCGGATCGTGCGGATCGACGCCGGAGCGGTGCAATAGGAGGCTGCCATGGCTCAAGATGATGAAAACCGAATACCGGGCGAGCGGGCCGAGACGGTTTCCGGCAGGAAGATCGATAACAATCCCATGCTGAAGCGCGGCGCCGTGGCGCTGGCGGTCGTTGCCTTTGTCGGCTTCGCCTTGTTGTCGATGGGCGGGGAAGGGAAACGGCAGGACAATGCCCAGCCGGAGCGCGTGGTCATCCGACAAACGACGAACTTCGAACCGGCCAAGGAGAAATTGGAACCCGTTCAGCCAGTGCCGGAAGTGAATCTGCCAACTCCCGTCGTGACCGAGGAGGTCAAGGAGGAAGACCCACTGCTCGACTCGGCGCGGCGGGCGCCCGTCATCGCCTATAGCAGCGGACAGAAAAACGCGACATCGCACCGTGACACCGAAAATCCTCCCATTTCGGCGGACAGCAATTTCATACCGCTCGATGGAGACACGATGGGCCAGAATACGGCCAATGCCGATGAACAGCGGTTCAACGGGTTGCTGCGGCCGACCAGGCTTGAGGGCTCACGCGCCGGCACGCTCGGCAACCGGAACTTCATCGTTGCGATGGGAACCTCAATACCCTGTGTCCTGGAAACTGCCATGGCATCTGATCAACCTGGCTTCACAAGCTGCGTGGTCAACCGTGACGTCCTCTCGGATAATGGCCGCGTCGTGCTGATGGAGAAGGGCACTCAAGTTGTCGGCGAGTACCGCGGTGGTCTCCAGCGAGGACAGAAGCGCCTCTTCGTGCTCTGGAACCGTGCGAAAACCCCGAATGGCGTCATCGTCACATTGGCCTCGCCGGCAACGGATGCCCTCGGCCGAGCCGGCGTGGATGGCTACGTCGACACTCACTGGTGGGAGCGGTTTGGAAGTGCGCTTCTCCTTTCCATCGTAGGCGACGCCACGAGCTATGCCAGCAGCCGCCTGCAGGACAGCGACGTCGACGCGCAGAACACGACGAGCGCAGGCCAGCAGGCGGCGGCGGTCGCTGTCGAGCAATCGATCAACATTCCGCCGACGCTCAACAAACATCAGGGTGAACTGGTCTCGATCTTCGTGGCGCGCGATCTCGACTTTTCTGGTGTCTACGGATTGCGGGTGACCGGGTCGAAAAACAAGGTCCTCGACCGGGCGGTGCCGGGAGACTTCAGGCCGCAGTCAACGCTCGTGACGAAGTAGAGCAAGGCCGATGACCGAAGGTGCCGACGCAACGGTCGTTCGTGAACTGCTCTCTCCGTTCGCGCCGTTGCTCGGTGACAGGTCGCTCTACGAAGTGATCGTAAACCGGCCCGGGCAAGTGCTGACGGAAGGCGCTGGTGGTTGGCGGACCTATGACCTGCCGGAGCTTTCCTTCGAGAAGCTGATGCGCCTTGCCCGGGCAGTTGCCAGTTTTTCCCACCAATCAATTGATGAAACGCGACCGATCCTATCGGCAACCCTGCCCGGGGACGAACGCATCCAGATCGTCATCCCGCCAGCCACCACCAGGAATACGGTCAGCATCACTATCCGCAAGCCATCGTCGGTCACATTCACCCTCAATGATCTGAAAGAGAGAGAGTTTTTCTCAGAGACGCGATCGGCCGACGACGGCGCCTCGACGTGGGACGAGGGCTTGCTGGCGCTTTACCGTGCCGGCCGCTTCAAGGAATTTTTGCGGCAAGCCGTCATTTCACGGAAGAACATCATCATCTCAGGCGCAACCGGCTCGGGCAAGACGACTCTCTCGAAAGCGCTGGTTAAACACATTCCCGAGCATGAGCGGATCATTTCGATCGAGGACACACCCGAACTCATTATTCCGCAGCCCAACCACGTGCGCCTATTCTATTCGAAGGGTGCCCAGGGACTCTCGGGGGCTGGCCCCAAAGAGCTGCTCGAATCCTGTCTCCGGATGCGGCCGGACCGAATTTTGCTGCAGGAACTGCGCGATGGCACGGCATTCTACTACGTTCGCAACGTCAACTCCGGTCACCCCGGATCGATAACTACCGTGCATGCCGATTCTGCCAAACTCGCCTTCCAACAGTTAACGCTTCTCGTGAAGGAATCGGCAGGGGGACGGAATCTGGACCGTGATGACATCGATAAATTATTGAAGGTATCAATCGACGTAATTGTTCAATGCAAGCGAATAGATGGGCGATTTCGTGCAACAGAAATCTACGTTCGATCCTAAACTTGTAGGCCCGCGGTTCGAATTGAGTCTGAAGCGTTTCTTCATGCGCTACGCACGGCGCAGATTCTCAATGTTCTTTCGGCAACCGATGGAGGGCGCTCACCGCCTATGGATGTTCTTACTTTCTCTGCATCGGGAGCCAGTGCGAGGATCTTCGGGGCAGCGCCGTATCAGGCGAACTCAGGCGTGTTGACGCATAACGATCGCAGACTCAAGGCTGCGCGCATGATCATCAACGCAGCCTTGAGAAATCGCTCCCCAACGGCATCAACAGCCGCAGATCGGCGATTGGAGGCGACCCTAAATTCGTTCAATGCTGCAAGCTTCTTTCCTGACCGTGTTTCTCGGTCAGGAAGATGGCGACCGCTGTGGCGGGCAGCGCGAAGCCGATCATGGACGCGAACCACCATCCACCAGAGGCAAAAGCCCAGGCACCCAAGGCAGAGCCAATGGCGCCGCCAGTGAAGAAGATAGCCATGAACAGGCCGTTGAGCCGGCTGCGCAAATCGGGGCCGAGTTCGTAAATCGAGCGCTGCCCGGTCACCAACGTCATGGTTACGCCGAAGTCGAGCAGGATGGCAGCAAGCGTCAGAAGCGTAAGCGCAATGGTTGAACCTTCAGAAGCGATTTGTGTCATCAGAAAAGCGACACCGACACTGAGAAGGCCGAATGCCGTCGCCGGCCGAACCAACCCCTTGTCCGCGAGGCGTCCCGCGATGGGGGAAGCAATGGCGCCCGCAACACCGGCGAGGGCGAAAAGCGCAATGCCGTTGTGACCCAGCCCAAAGCGCGGGCCTGCAAGATAGAGCGGCGTGACGGTCCAGAAGAGGCTGAATGCGGCGAACTGACAGGCCTGATATGCGGCGCGGCGCTGCAGGACCGGCTGCGTCGCGAGAAGCTGGGCCATCGACTTGAGCAGCTGGCCGTAACTCAGCCGGGCCGTCGGCATGCGCGTCGGCAGTTGGACCCATAGCAGGGTTCCAAGCCCGACCATGACGATAGCGGAAATATAGAAGACGGCATGCCAAGAGCTGAGGCCGGCGATCAGCCCGGCAATCGGCCGCGCCATCATGATGCCGACCATCAACCCGCTCATGATATTGCCGACGACGCGGCCCCGAGCCGCATCCGGAGCAAGGTTAGCAGCGAAGGGAACGATCATCTGGACTGCAACCGAGCCTACCCCGATGGCAAGCGAAGCGGTGAGGAAGGGCCCGGGCGTGGTTGAGAGGCCGGCCGCGATCAGGGCGAGAGTAACCAGGCCGATCATGGTCACGATCAGCCGACGATTTTCCACGAGGTCACCCAGCGGCACGAGCAGCAGCAGCCCAAGGCCATAGCCGATCTGCGTCAGGGTAACGATCAGGCCGGTTGCCTCTGCCGGCAGGCCGATGTCGACTGCGATCGGCCCGGCGAGTGGCTGGGTATAGTAGAGGTTGGCGGCAATCAGGCCGCAGGCGGTGGCCATCAGAAATGTCATGCCGGCAGAGAGTCCGGGCGGATGCTGCGTCTGGGCGGTGGAAGCGGGAGTTGTCATTGAAAATTCCGTGGGAGAAAGGAGGGCGGGCGGTTTATTCAGTCGAGAATGCGCAACACGGCTTCGGCGGAAGGGAGCATCTGGTTCTCCAACTCTGCGGTTTTGCCGGCGATGCGGACTCCCTGAAGATAGGAAAACAGCGCAAGCGCGGTCGCCGCAGGATCGACGTCCTGGCGGATTGAGCCGTCCAACTGGCCATCCCGGATGAAACCCTCGAGCCGGGCGACGAGCTTGCGATTGTGTCCGCCGACCCTGTCGGCGATCTCCGCGTCGGACAGAACCAGTTCCACGGCGGCGCCAATGGCCAGGCATCCGCGCCTACCGGTCTCGCCACAGGCGGACATGGCATAGAAACCGACGACGCGGGCAATCTTTTCGCGACCGGTGGAGGCTGAAGACAGCGCCTGATCCAGAAGATCGGCCCGGATCTGTTTATAGCGGTCGTAGGCGGCGACGAACACGTCACGCTTGTCACGAAACGCCTTGTATATGCTGCCGGCGGTCAGTCCCATTTCCGTTTTCAGTTCGGCGATGGAGGTCCCGTGATAGCCCTTCTCCGAAAATATGCGGATCGCCGCATCCAGAGCCTGGTTCATGTCGAATTCGCGCGGCCGCCCGACGCGGCGATTAGAGATGCTTCCGAAGTTCATCTGACAACCTAATAGGAAACGAGCATTTCCTATTAGGTTGCGGAATTGATTTCGTCAAGCCATTCGCTCATCGGCATCGCAGCTGATGGCACCAAGTTGCAGCACCAAGCGCTCGACCTGCGGAAATATTCCTCATTGCCTCTGCAAGTATCTTAAGGCTGGCCCATCGTTGCGTTGTTGACCTTGATCAAATGGGTTTGTGCTCCGCTGTGTAGTCCGAGACATCGCCTAAAGAGTCACCTTTATACCGACCAACAACGGCTATCTCGACGCAGCTCTCGCCGCGGCCAACAATAAACGAAGCCAGGTAAACAGTAGACCAATCCATACACCGGGCCTCAATGCCTCGCTACGCGCTTGTATTAGACTTCGGTAATATTTATCGCCCCGCTCCCCAAGTAATTGACAAACAACAATTTCCCTTGGAGCATTGTAAACTGCGACACACGAATTATCTGGGATCTCCCTTTATTTTTATCTGCTAGGTACTAAACTTCTCTCAGGCGTATGCGGAGAGGAGACGCTAAATGCCCGATGCTGATCAGCCAACCGCGAGCCTACCACGATCGCAGCGGCGAAACGAATTCACCACCTTCCTCGTCCTGGCCTTCGGCATCTGGCCAATCGTCGCCGTGGGCGTCGTGGGTGCTTACGGCTTTCTTGTCTGGATGTTCCAGATCATCTTCGGCCCACCCGGCCCTCCGGCGCACTAATGAGCAAGCCGGTCCACCTATCGAGGCGAAATTTTCTCCGCGGTTTTAACAAGCGGGGGAGTGGGCGTGTCTCTCCGCCGGGAGCAACCCCGGAAGGCCTCGAGGCCTGCACCGGCTGCGGACGGTGCGTCGACGCCTGTCCGACGCAGATTATCCGGCTGATCAAGGATCGCCCGGCGCTCGATTTCTCCGTCGCCGAGTGCACCTTCTGCGGCCAATGCGCGGAACTCTGTCCCGAGCCGGTCTTCGCCGGCCGGCCACAACAATTTCCACACATCGCGATGATCGGCGAGAGCTGTCTTGCCAGGAATCGCACCGATTGCCAGGCCTGTCGCGACGCCTGTCCGACGGAGGCGATCCGCTTCCGGCCGCGTGCCGGCGGGCCCTTCTTGCCCGAGCTTGACGAAGAGGCCTGCACCGGCTGCGGCGCCTGCCTTTCCGTCTGTCCAGTGGCAGCGATAGGCATTCGCGAGGTCGAGTGGGAGCGCGCCCATGTCTGATCGGAGCGCGTCCTATCATATCTCCAGCGCCGTCATCGTGACGATGCCGCATATGCGGGAGCGTGTCGTCGCTGAACTTGCCGAGATGCCGAACGTCGAGATCTACGCCCATGAGGCGGGAAAGATCGTCGTCGTGATCGAGGGCACCAGCACCGGGATGCTCGGTGAAAGTCTTTCGCGTATCGCGGTGCTCGAGGGCGTGGTGGCAGCCAACATGGTGCTTGAGCATGTCGAAACTCAAGGAGAGATCGGCCATGACCGGCGAACTGACGCGGCGTGAAATGTTGAAGGCGCATGCGGCCGGCATCGCCGCTGCGACGGCGGGGATCGCGCTTCCGGCGGCGGCCCAGCCCGTGCCGGGCGGCGTCGAAGCGCTTCAGATAAAGTGGTCCAAGGCGCCCTGCCGTTTCTGCGGTACCGGCTGCGGGGTGATGGTCGGGGTCAAGGAGGGACAGGTCGTCGCCACCCATGGCGACATGCAGGCCGAGGTCAACCGCGGCCTCAACTGCATCAAGGGCTACTTCCTGTCGAAGATCATGTACGGCGCCGACCGTCTGAAGACGCCACTTCTGCGCAAGCGCAACGGTGCCTTTGCCAAGGACGGCGAGTTCGAGCCGGTGAGCTGGGACGAGGCCTTCGACGTCATGGCCGAGCAGGCGAAGCGGGTGCTGAAGGACAAGGGCCCGACCGCCGTCGGCATGTTCGGCTCTGGGCAATGGACCATCTTCGAGGGTTACGCGGCCACGAAGCTTATGCGCGCCGGGTTCCGCTCGAACAATCTCGATCCCAATGCCCGCCACTGCATGGCCTCGGCCGCCTACGCTTTCATGCGCACCTTCGGCATGGACGAGCCGATGGGCTGTTACGACGACTTCGAGCACGCGGACGCCTTCGTGCTCTGGGGCTCGAACATGGCGGAAATGCACCCGATCCTGTGGACGCGTCTCGCCGACCGTCGGCTCGGCCACGAGCATGTGAAGGTGGCGGTGCTCTCGACCTTCACCCACCGCAGCATGGATCTGGCCGACATCCCGATCGTCTTCAAACCGGGCACCGATCTGGCGATCCTGAACTACATCGCCAACCACATCATCCAGACCGGCAGAGTGAATGAGGATTTCGTCAGGAAGCATACGACGTTCATGCTCGGCGCGACCGACATTGGCTATGGCCTGAGGCCCGACAATCCGCTCGAGGTCAAGGCCCTGAACGCCAAGGATGCGGCTAAAATGACGCCGAGCGACTTCGAGAGCTTCAAGACTTTCGTGTCGGAATACACGCTCGACAAGGTGGTCGAACTCACCGGGGTCGAGGCCGGATTCCTCGAACAACTGGCCGACCTTTATGCCGATCCCAAGCGCAAGGTCATGTCGCTCTGGACCATGGGGTTCAACCAGCATGTGCGCGGCGTCTGGGTCAACCAGATGGTGTACAACCTGCATCTCCTGACCGGGAAGATCTCCGAGCCGGGCAACAGCCCGTTCTCGCTGACCGGTCAACCCTCGGCCTGCGGGACGGCGCGCGAGGTCGGCACCTTCGCCCACCGGCTGCCAGCCGACATGACCGTGACCAATCCGGAGCACCGCAAGCATGCCGAGGAGATCTGGCGCATTCCCCACGGCATCATTCCGGAGAAACCCGGATACCATGCGGTTGAGCAGGACCGGATGCTGAAAGACGGCAAGCTCAATTTCTATTGGGTGCAGGTCAACAACAACGTCCAGGCGGCTCCCAATACGCAGAACGAGACCTATCAGGGCTATCGTAATCCGGACAATTTTATCGTCGTGTCCGACGTCTATCCAACGATCACTGCTATGAGCGCGGACCTGATCCTTCCGGCCGCCATGTGGGTGGAGAAGGAAGGCGCCTATGGCAATGCGGAGCGGCGCACCCATGTCTGGCACCAGCTCGTCGATGCGCCCGGCGAGGCCCGTTCCGATCTCTGGCAGATGGTGGAGTTTTCCAAGCGCTTCACCACCGACGAGGTGTGGCCGACCGACATCCTCGACGCCAGTCCCGGCTATCGGGGCAAGACCCTCTACGACGTGCTCTTCAAGAACGGCAATGTCGACCGCTTCCCGGCAAGCGAGATCAGCAGGGAATACGCCAACCGCGAGGCCGAGGCCTTCGGCTTCTACATCCAGAAGGGCCTGTTCGAGGAATATGCCTCCTTCGGGCGCGGTCACGGGCATGACCTCGCCCCCTATGACCGCTACCACGAGGAGCGGGGGCTCCGCTGGCCTGTCGTCGACGGCAAGGAGACGCTCTGGCGCTACCGGGAAGGCTACGATCCCTACGTGAAGCCGGGGGAGGGCGTGAAGTTCTATGGTCGTCCGGACGGCAAGGCGGTGATCCTCGCCGTTCCCTACGAGCCGCCGGCGGAATCTCCCGACGACGAATACAACGTTTGGCTGGTGACGGGCCGCGTCCTCGAGCACTGGCATTCCGGCTCGATGACGATGCGGGTGCCGGAACTCTACAAGGCGTTCCCCGGTGCAGTCTGTTTCATGAATGCGGGCGACGCACGCGATCGCGGTATCAACCAGGGGGCCGAGGTCAGGATCGTTTCCCGCCGCGGCGAGATTCGCGCGCGCGTCGAGACGCGCGGCCGCAACCGCATGCCGCCGGGCGTCATCTTCGTACCCTGGTTCGACGCCAGCAGGCTGATCAACAAGGTGACACTCGACGCAACCGATCCCATCTCCAAACAGACGGATTTCAAAAAATGCGCGGTCAAAATCGTCTCTGTCGCATGATGAGAAGCCCTGGATCGATACTGGGGGCGCCGTTGGCCATCCTGGTCGTCGCAACGGGAACAATCGCGCAAATGGCTGACAAACGGGTGCCGGAGCTTTCCGGCCCGCCGCAAGAAATGGGCGAAGTAGAGGCGCACCCGATCCCGAAGTGGGTTGTTGACGACGTCCGCAAGGAGCGCGCCTATCCCGACCAGCCCCCAGTCATCCCGCATTCGATCGAGGGCTACCAACTTTCGGTCAACACCAACCGATGCCTTTCCTGCCACAAGCGCGAACTCACACAGGAGTCCGGCGCGCCGATGATCAGCGTCACCCATTACATGACGCGGGAGGGGCAGATGCTCGCCGACGTTTCGCCGCGGCGCTATTTCTGCACAGCCTGCCACGTGCCGCAGGCGGACGTGCGACCGCTCGTCGGCAACACCTTCCGGGACATGAGCGAGATGGGCGTCAGCCAGGCGGGGAGCGAGTAGGCCATGGCTCGGATAAAGCGCCTCCTACTCTGGGTGTGGAAGATCCTGACTACGCCGGCCGCAACGCTCAGCCTCGCCTTTTTGACACTCGGCGGCTTCGTCGGGGGCGTGATCTTCTGGGGCGCTTTCAACACCGCCTTGGAGCTCACCAACACCGAGGAGTTTTGCGTCTCCTGTCATGAGATGCGGGCCAACGTATATGAGGAGCTTACGCGCACGGTTCATTTCTCCAACCGCTCGGGCGTCCGGGCGTCCTGTCCCGACTGCCACGTGCCGCATGAGTGGACGGACAAGATAGCCCGCAAGATGCAGGCCTCAAAGGAAGTGTGGGGAAAGATCTTCGGGACCATCAACACGCGCGAGAAGTTCCTCGACCACCGCCTGGAACTCGCCAAGCACGAATGGGCGCGGCTCAAGGCCAACGACAGCCTCGAGTGCCGCAACTGTCACTCCTCAGCGGCGATGGACCTTTCCAAGCAGACGCAGCGTGCAGCAGAAATCCATACGCGCTACCTGCTGCCGGGCAGGGCGACCTGCATCGATTGCCATAAGGGCATTGCCCACGAACTGCCGAACATGCAGGGGGTTGAGCCCGGCTGGAAGCTGCCGCCCGAACTCGAAGGAGAGACGCTCCCCTCGGCCTCGGCGATCGACGATCTAAAGCGCGTAATGAACAAGGCTCACAGCGCGGCGCTCGCAAACTAATAATGCCTTAAGCCAGAATGGTTGCGGCGAAGGTTCCTGCGACGATGGAGAGGCCATGCGGGCGTGAGCACGTCACTATCTTTACCGCTAAGAGGGGCTTTCTTTCGGATGAGTGTTCTGCGTCTTGGAGGCAAGATAGTCGCAGAAGAGGCAACATAGCGTGGTAATCGACAGGGGCACAGGCAATAAGTCATACTTTATTTTACTTCTTGCTTAATTAGACTTTGGTAGCATAGTCTGGCCGTCCACTGCCTGGGAGGAGCAAGATGGAGCATGTCGAAGCCGAAAAGCTTTCGAAGCACACCGTTGCCAAGGTTTGGAACGTCCGCGAATATTGCGAGCAATATCAATTGGGTGGGAAAGAGGAGATCCGACTTCGCCGGCTGTTTGGCCGGTTTGCCACAGCTTCCGAGCTGCAGCATAATGCCAAACGCGCTCCGAAGTGGAGATACTGAGGTTTGGTGATAGGATCTGCGCACTAAGGTCGGTGCTGTTCGAGGGTCGTCGCCGCCGCCCGGCCGCAGTGCTGCTCTCGGGCGGGCCTGTTTATAGGGTGAGCTAGAATTCAAGCGCCGTCTTCACGCGGTCAGGCAGGAACGGGTAGTGCCGAAGGCGCACGCCGCCCCCGGGCCGAAGCGATGCCGGGCCGGCAGACTGCTGTGGTCGCGAACTGAGCGGTGGTCCAGCCGGCATTCGACCAATCGTCACAAGTCGGCCTCGGAGAACAGTTTGACGACCCAGTCGAGAAAGACGCGCACCCGCGGCGAAAGCTGGCGGTTTTGGGGATAAAGCGCCGAAAGCGGTGTCGGCGGGGGAGGGAACTCGGCGAGGACCTCGATCAGGGCTCCTTCGTCCAGGTCCCGCTGCAAGCGGTACCGCGGCGCCTGAATTAGGCCGAAGCCGCGAAGGGCGAGATCGTTCATGGTGTCCGAGTTGTTGACGGTCAACCTGCACGGCAGGGTCACGTAGCGGACACTGCTACCCATCGTGAATTCGAGCGGCATGATCTGTCCGGTGCGGGACGAGATGAATCCCACGGCGCGATGACCTTCCATCGTATCGGGGGAGTGGGGAATTCCGTGCCTCTCGATGTAGGCCGGGCTGGCGCAGGTGATTTCAGTAATCATCCCGAGGCGGCGCATGATCAAGCCGCTGTCCGCAATCTCTCCGGCGCGGATGACGCAATCGATGCCTTCCCTGACGAGATCCACCAGGCGATCGCCCTGACCGATCTGAAGGTCAAGCAGAGGATAACGATCGAGGAATTCGGTGAGCCGCGGCAGGAGGAACGTGCGTGTCAGCAGGGGATGCGCATCGACGCGCAACAGGCCGCGGGGCTGCATGTCGCGGAAGGCGTTTTCCGCTTCGTCGACCTCCGCGAGGATCGCAATGCAGCGCTGGTAGAAGGCCGCGCCGTCCAGCGTCGGTGCGACATGCCGGGTCGTTCGCTCGAGAAGCCGAACGCCAACATCGTGTTCCAGCTGCTTGATCGCTTCCGTGGCGGTGGATCGGGCAAGCCCGAGGTCGGACGCCGCCGCAGCAAAGCTGCGCCGCTCAACGATCCGGATGAAGAGCTGCATGCGGTCGAGCCGGTCCATGGCTTTGTTCACCACAGCCGAATTCTCATGTCAATCCTTGCCCAATTGTTCTGAACCGGCGTCGGCAGTATCTCCCTGTTAGTCAAACAGGAGACTATGACGTGACCATCAAAGGACAACGCGTCGCGATCGTCACCGGCGCATCCAAGGGAATCGGCCGGGCCATTGCGCTACAACTGGCAAAGGACGGCATCGCCGTCCTGGTGAATTATTCCAGCAGCCCTGGGGCTGCGGCCGCCGTGGTTGCTGAGATTGAGGCGGGCGGCGGCAAGGCGGTCGCGGTGCAAGCTGACATAAGCAGCCCGAGCGCCGCTGCTGACCTGTTCAATGCTGCCGAAGGAGGCTTTGGCAGCGTCGACATCCTCGTCAACAACGCCGGCATCCTGAAGCTGGCACCGCTTGCCGAAACCGACGACGCGAGCTTCGAGCAGCAGATCGCGATCAATCTCACCGGTACGTTCCGCGCCATGCGCGAAGCAGCTAGGCGGCTCCGCGACGGTGGACGCATCATCAACTTCTCGTCCAGCGTGGTCGGCGCCTATGGGCCGACCTATGGCGTCTATGCCGCCAGCAAGGCCGCCGTCGAGGCCATGACCCATGTCGCGTCGAAGGAACTCGGCCGCCGGGGCATCACAGCCAATGCGGTCGCGCCCGGCCCGGTCGAGACCGAACTGTTCATGACCGGCAAGTCCGATGAATTGGTCGAGAGGATCGTCGGGACGATTCCGCTCGGGCGGCTGGGTCGGCCGGACGACATTGCCTCGGTCGTTTCCTTCCTTGCCAGCCCCGAAGCAGGCTGGGTGAACGGCCAGGTGCTCCGCGCCAATGGCGGCATGATCTGAAGAAACCTAAAGGAGAATTCCATGCCATTCGTCAACATCAAAACCCCTGAAGCTGCGCTCAGTCGCGGCCAGAAGGAAGAGATCGTGCACCGCATGACTGATATGCTCGTCGAATACTTCTCGGAGGCGGCAAGGCCGCACACGATGGTGCTGATCGAGGAAGTAAAGGACGGCGGATATGGCCGCGCCGACGAGATTTTCGTCCTGCCGGACGCCTATCGCGTCAAGAAAGGCGGCTAGTTCGGAGCTCATCGAGAGCCAGCGGTAACCGGCCTTCGCTGCGGCCTGCCTGTGGGCGCGCCAGACCTGCGATTGCCGGAAGCCCGTTGTATGACCCGGCCCGACGCGAGCCGGGCTGGGGGAGGTCTTCGACGTCGAACCGGGCCGGCCATATCGCCCGTCAGGCCATGAAGCGGGCGAACCAGTGGAGCATCTGTTCCGGCTCGCAGGAAATAGGTATAACCGTCCCACCGCCGCGTCGTGCCCTCGATCCAGTGCAGCTTCTTGTTGGCAATCGGGATGTTGTCAAACATGGCCTGGATGTCGTCCGGCCTCGTATAGAGGTCGTCTCTTACCTGGTAGAGGAACGTTGGGATCATGAGGCTCTTGGCCCAGGGGGACGGGCGAGAACTGATCGAGCGTAAAACTCGTCTGCAACCCGACGCGGTCCTTCAGATCTTCCATATAGCTGGCGGGAACGCCGAACCGCTGGCGCGACGCCGCTGGACAATGGCTGCGGCGACACCATGCAGCGTTCACCATCGAAAACGCCGGGCCGACGCGTCATGGCGAACATAGTGGCGTTGCAGCCCAAGCAGCGGCTGAAAAGCCCGATGGTCATTTCCCGCGTATCACTGCGGCTGCGGACATCCATAGGCCAGCACATTGTAACCCGCGTCGTGCAGGATCTTGTAATCCGGCACGAAATTGACCTCGAAGTCGTTGCCGGCAGAACGGCCCAACGACTTCCACGGCTCGAGATGTGACGGCAGTCCGGCCCGGTTGAACCACCGTGGGTGGTTGGCGATGATCATCTCGTCCGATCCAGATCGCGGGATGAACCATCCTTCAGGCGGAATGCCATCCTCCGAGGGAAAGAAGACATCCTCGTACTCCAGGCCTTCCTCGTGCGGGCAGTGCAAGATGGGCGCTCGCCGCCACGTGCGGACGCCTTCCGCCAAAGCCTGCAGTGTTTTCTCGGTTTCTTCCCGCGTCACACCATCCTCCTGTCGAGTGTGGTCGGATGAATCGGGAAGTCATGTCCGTCGGCCGCCGGAACTCCTGGGGAGGTTCTGGTCGCTCAGCCGACGAGCAGGACGCCCTGAATGATTTCGCGCAAGGTATCCCACCAGCGGGCAGCGGCGACCATGTGTCAAAGTCCAGGTTTCTGTTGCGGCCGTCCAGAATCGGTATCCAAGCGTCCCCGCCGCTGCCGCGGGCTCGGTCGGTAGGAAGCGGAGCGCGTTGTTCGCCCGACGCGCCGTGCTCCATCCGCAGGTTCTCCTTCAGGCGGGCACCATTCGGTCGAGTTCGGCCATTGCTTCGTCTGGGAAGTCGACTTCGGCGGCGGCGAGATTCTCCCTCAGATGCACGCGCGAGGAGGTGCCGGGAATCAGCAGGATGTTCGGCGAGCGCTTGAGCAGCCAGGCGAGCGCCACCTGCATCGGCGTCGCCCCTAGCCGCGCCGCCACATCCGACAGCGTCGAGGATTGCAGCGGCGAAAAGCCGCCGAGCGGGAAGAAGGGCACATATGCGGTGCCTTCGGCGGCAAGCCGGTCGATCATGGCGTCGTCAGCGCGGTTGGCGAGGTTGTACATGTTCTGCACACAGAGGATCTCGGTGATCCTGCGGCCTTCCTCGACTTGCCTCAAGGTCACGTTCGAAAGGCCGATATGCCGGATCAGCCCCTGCCTTTTGAGATCGGTCAGCACCGTCAGCGGCTCCTCAATCGAACCCTCGGCCGGGCCGTGCACGCTGAACATGGCGCGCAGGTTCACCACCTCGATCGCGTCGAGCCCGAGATTGCGCAGGTTGTCATGCACGGCCTGCGTCAGATCTTCCTTCGAGAACGCAGGATTCCACGAGGCATCCGCGCCGCGCCTGGCGCCCACCTTGGTGACAATGACGACGTCGTCCTGGTAGGGGTGGAGCGCCTCCCGTATGATCTCGTTCGTCACGTGCGGGCCATAGAAGTCGCTGGTGTCGATGTGGTTGACGCCGCTTTCAACCGCTTCGCGAAGGACGGCGACCGCTTCCGCGCGATCGCGCGGAGGGCCGAAGACACCTTTGCCGGCAAGCTGCATCGCACCATAGCCGAACCGGTTCACCGGCCGCTCGCCGAGCATGAAAGTTCCTGATTCTGCAACACTGGACATGCACTGATCTCCATTTGAGCCACAAAAGCGGGATTAAGGCTGTTTCATCGGCAGGACAATCAGCTACCATTCGAACGGGCTGTGCGGCACGCCGAACAATTGGGAGCGGGAATATGGAACGGGACAGGCCCAACATGGCGGATGTGGGCGCTTTCATGAAGGTCGCTCGGGCCGGTGGGTTCCGGGAGGCGGCTCGGGCGAGCGACATCAGCGCGTCGGCGCTGAGTGACGCCGTACGGCGCCTGGAGGCGGAACTCGGCGTCAGGCTTCTCAACCGTACCACCCGCAGCGTCGTACCGACCGAGGCTGGCCGGGGGCTGATGGAGCGGCTCGGACCGGCATTCGGAGAGATCAATGCCGCGCTCGATTTCGCTCGCGGCTTCCGCAACCGCCCGGCGGGCGTCCTGCGGTTGAACGTGCCGGTCAGCGCCGCGCGGCTGATCCTGCCGCCCATCGTGCCACCGTTCCTTGCGGCCTATCCCAACATTAGGCTGGAGATCGTGACCGAGGAGAGCTTCGTCGATGTTGTCGCCGCGGGCTGCGATGCTGGTATCCGCTACGACGAGCGGCTGCAGCAGGACATGATCGCCGTTCCGATTGGGCCACGCGTGCAGCGTTATGCGAGCGGCGCCTCGCAAGCCTATCTCGACGCGCATGGCCGGCCGCAGCATCCGCGCGACCTGCTTTCTCACAGCTGCATCCGCGGCCGTTTTGCCGGCCGGCCGATCAGTCCCTGGGAGTTCGAGCGCGACGGCGAGGTGATCACGATTGACCCGCCCACGTCCCTCGTGGTGCAGGCGGGCGGCGGCTCGGATCTTGGGATCGCAGCGGCGATTGCCGGAACTGGAATCGTCTCGCTCTTCGAGGACTGGTTGCGTCCGCAGTTCGAAAATGGAGCGCTGGAGCCCGTGCTGGAGCCATGGTGGCTGAGTTTTCCCGGCCCCTTCCTCTACTATCCTGGGCGCCGGCTGGTGCCGGCGCCCCTGCGGGCCTTCATCGACTTCATCAGGGCCATGCCGGCGGCTCCATCGGGTTGAGCAACAAGCCGCATGCCGCTATCCAGAGCCTGAAGGTGCGCAAACGCGTCGGTATGCTCATCAAGTCGCTCGGTGAACATGAGTGGCAGCGGTCCCAATCTCGCGTCGGCGCAGATGCTCCGTCGGATCCAGCTTACTCGGGATCGTTTTGGCGCCCCAACTGACTCCGCTTGCGCAGAGCCTGTTCGAGCATCTTGAAGGCGAAGGGGAGGGGCCGGCATTTCCACGGAGCCCGGCACAAGAGAGGACCACCGGCGGTAAGCACGGCTGATGTTCTCGTTGTCCCGCCGCAATTCGGGCAGTAACAGACCGGTGGATGAGTGATCGTCTCCCTCGTCAGGTGGGCCGGCAAGGGCCTTTGCCCCAGGGGCGACTTCGTCTTCGCGGCGACTGCGGACGGCGAGACTGATGGAAGGCCCTTGTGCCTGTTCGACGACCGCTTACGCGTCGCTTTGCTCCAGGCGATTATTGCAGCCGCGCCCCGCCGCTATCCACGCTCGATTCAATCAGCAACCTTTCAATGTAGGCAACCCAGTCGGCATCAACGGAGGTGAGATCCGTCGCAACTTAAAGATTAGGACAAATGCAGAATAGCTCTACTTGTTAGGGGATGCGCGGGCCTGGGCCGGATCGCAAGCTGCGGAGCGCAAGCTGCAGGAACTAGCGAAACCGGGCGCGTTAGTGGTCAGTTTCGTGCTACGGGCTGAGCCTGGCACGCCTTCCGTCGCCTTTGAACGGCGCTCCGCAAATATCTCGAACCAGCTAACGATCCAGCCGAAGCCGTCCCATTCGCGACCGTCGAGCGGATCGGCAAAAGCATTGGTTCTTTTCTTGCGGTGTTGGGTTACTCTCTCTACATACAATCGTCCATTGCAGTATCCCGTCCCGTCCAGCCCATCGTCTGACCGGCGACAAGCCCAGAAGGGCAGTTCCGATGGGGGTCAGGACGGATCCGTCCTTTGGGAATACAAGCGTCACTGTTCGCCCGTCTGCGGTGTCAGTTTCATACTCTACCATCGATCCCATTCGCACGACATTCCCAAGCACGGCAGCGTCGGAAACCACGCGTGCGCGTTCGAGCTCGAGCAAGAGAGATAGCCGAGGTTGACATGCAGGGGCGGCCCATTCCGGCCAGATTCGCGCCAAAAGCTCTCCTAGACTGCATTCCGTCGATGTTGCTTTGGTGGTAGTTGAGAGTGCCCCGACTACACAATTTCCAAATTGGGAACTTCACGCGGGGCTGGTCGCATTTCGATCAAAGCGGATTTTCGTTCTGTTTGCCGGGACGCACGCCCAGTACGATGCGATCGACGTCAAAGACCTCTGACGTGAAAGGAAGTCGACATGTTGGATTTGAAAGCTTTTCGAACGCTTCAGAGTGAGGTCGAGTACAACGCCGCGCTGAAGGAAGTTCGGCCGTATTTCGAGAACGAACCCGATGAAGGCTCTGAGGAAGCTGCGCACTTTGACGCGCTCGTCCTTCTAATCGAACACTACGAAGGTAAGCACTATCCAATCCCGACGGCGAGCCCGGTTGAGGTGGTCAAGTCGGTGATGGCTGCGAACAATTACACGCGTGCCGATCTCGTGGCGGTTATTGGCTCCAAAGCGCGGGCGGCCGATCTTTTGAACGGCAAGCGGGAAATCAATCTGGATCAGATCCGAAAGCTAAGCAAGGAATGGAACATTCCGGCTGGCTCACTGATCGGCGACGTCGCGGCTTAAGGGATACCCACAACCAATAACTGAAGCGCTCGGCGCCCTGGCCACTTTACGGTGACCTAAATACTCAAGCCGAGGCCCTTCTTCAGGCTCCGCGTGAGTTCGTAGGTTCGGCTCAACTCCGCCCGGTGTGTCCGGTCGACGAGGCTGGCGACCTCGTTGATGCGGTCGATCGCGGCCGTGTCCTTCAATCCCAGACGGTCGAGCTCCGTCTTGAAGCTCCGCGGATCCGCACTGCCGAGACGATGCGCCGCCCCGCCGCTATCCACGCTCTATTCAATCAGCAACCTTTCAATTTAGGCACCCCTGTCGGCATCAACGGAGGCGAGGTCCGTCGCAACTTAAAGATTAGGACAAATGCAAAATAGCTCTACTTGTTAGGGGATGCGCGGGCCTGGGCCGGATCGCAAGCTGCAGGAACTAGTGAAACCGGGCGCGTTAGTGGTCAGTTTCGTGCTACGGGCTGAGCCTGGCACGCCTTCCGTCGCCTTTGAACGGCGCTCCGCAGATTTCTCGAACCAGCTAACGATCCAGCCGAAGCCGTCCCATTCGCGACCGTCGAGCGGATCGGCAAAAGCATTGGTTCTTTTCTTGCGGTGTTGGGTTACTAGCTCTCTATATACAATCGTCCATTGCAGTAGCATCTCGTTTCTCCGCCATGCTGTCTGGCCAGAATGTGGTTCGTGGCGGCTTGAAGATGTAGACGCACAAGCGAAAGGCACGTTTCAGAGATGAAACTCGAGAATTGGGATGATCTTCGGTTGTTCCTGCACGTCGCTGAACAAGGCGGGCTGGCGGGTGCCGCCGAGAGGGCGGGCGTCAGCGCGCCTACAATCGGACGGCGCATGCTGGCGCTTGAACGCGCCATTGGGAGAGCGTTGTTTGTACGGGCGCGTACGGGATACGAGCTTGCACCGGACGGACACGTTCTGCTGGAGCGCGTGAAGGCGATGTATGAGGCGGCGCAAGATATCCACAACTGGCAGGAGTCGGTACACTCGCTGCCAATGGTGCGGCTTCTTTCCGACAGCACGTTGTCGTGCTTCACGGCCGCGAGCTTCAACCACCTGTGGTCGCCCAGCGACGCGTTTCGCGTGTGTTTCAAAACTTCCGAGGCCATCCTTGACCTGACGTACCGCGAAGCAGACATAGGACTAGCCGCCGAGCGGCCGGAGACTGGTAATGTCGCTGCCCGCCGTTCCGTCCGGATCGCCTACGCGCCCTACTGCGCCCAGGGTTTTGATCAGCAACGCAACAACAACTGGGTGTCGCTCGGCACCGACGTCGCAAATCAGCGGTGGAAGCGGTGGACGTTTGAACATCGGGGCCAGTTCATCACAAACTGGGTGAACGCACCTCGTTCGATGTTCGATCTTGTGAAGGCGGGAGCGGGCGTCGGTGTTCTGCCGTGCTTCATCGGCGATCGCGATCCCAGCTTCCTTCGGGCGGGCCACCTGATTGACGAGCTGAGCCACCACTTGTGGATCGTGCTGCATGATGACGAGCGGGACCGGGAATCCGTCCGCACTGTCGCTGACCGTCTGTCGGCGCTGCTTGCAGCGAACGCCCCGCTATTCTGTGGATTCACTGGGCAAGATCCCTTGTGAACGGAGCGGGTAAAGCGACCCCAGCAGGCTCAAGTGCGTGATCCGCTGACACATCTGTTCACCTCAACTTGACGCGTATAAGGGCTCGCCTCAATTACTGCCCCATACGTCCATCAGCATCTTGAGAAACCTTTCCGCGGCCGGCGATAGGGTGCCGCCGCGACGGCGGACCACGCCGATGGTACGCGATATCTCGGGATCGCTAATCGGGAGTGTGATCAAGAGCGGATGGTCATCCTGCGGGGTCGCCATGCGCGGCAGGACTGAAATCCCTAAGGGCATCGACCAGACCGAGCGAGGTGGACAGATTGGTCACTTCGTAGAACCACCGCAGCTTGATATTCGATTTTGTCAGGGCCGCATCCAGCAAGGTTCTGTTTCCGTTTGAACGATGAGCGGTGATCAGATGGTAGGGCTCGAGGTCTGCCCAGCCGACTGAGGGTTTGGCGGCAAGCGGGTGATCTTTGCAGGCCGCAAGCACGAAAGGGTCTTCCCCCAGCCGGGTCCGACGTGCCCACGAACTCCATCTTTCCCCGTGCGACCGCCCGTAGGCCGTCGAACGGCGGCCCCGGGCGGCATTCGATGCAGCGCGCCCACGCCAGCGCCGACTAAACTCGCGAGGGGTCTCTGATCAGGCGCTTGAAATCCAGCCCACGGGGATGTATATGCACATGTATATGCAAAGGAGGCCGAGATGCCCCAACTCCGACACAACGAACCAACACCGCCAAGGGAAGCCAAGCTCTTCCGAAATAATAGAAGTCAGGCTGTACGTATCCCCGCTGATTTTGAGCTTCCCGGCGATCGGGTGATGATCCATCGGGACGGAGATCGGCTGATAATAGAGCCGGTGCTCCGCAAGAACTTGCTGGAAGTGCTGGCTGGTTTGGAGCCGCTCGGGTCTGAAGATGAGTTCCCTGACGTTGACGAAGCCCTGCTGCCGGTGAAGGAAATCAACCTGTGAGCAGGCTCTACATGCTGGACACCAATATCGTGTCCGAGCTTGCGCGAAACCCACAAGGGGCTGTCACTAAACGCATTGCCGAGGTAGGACCGGATGCAATCTGCGTCAGCATCATTACGGCGGCAGAGTTACGCTATGGATGCGCCAAGAAGGGATCATCGAAACTGCTGGCGCAAATCGAGACCATTCTTGGAAGTATGCAAGTGCTTGCGCTCGATGTGCCTGCTGATGCCGAATACTGCGGCATCCGGGCTGAACTGGAGGCCGCTGGGAAGCCCATCGGCCCGAATGACCTGTTCATCGCGGCTCATGCCTGTATGCTTGGAGCGGTGCTGGTAACGGCCAACAGTAGCGAGTTCACACGCGTTCGTGATCTCAAGGTCGAGAACTGGCTGGATTTCACTTCTTAGGGTTGAAGCCAAGGGCGCTCATGCTTTTGCCGACTTCGAGCAAGGGGAGAGACGGCATAGCGAATGCGCTGACTTCGTGCTGATGGTAGTAGAAAACGTTTATCCCGGCCTCAATGTTGTGGCGGCACCTTCGTCGTGCAGGCCAGGTGAACGGCGATCTAGCGCGCCAGTCCTCATCCAGCAGACGCTGCGCCTCCTCAATCCCGAATTCCGAACATCCCTGCCCCATAAAGACTGCATGACAAATGAACCTTATGGAACTAGAGCGACTCTTGCTCAATTGCACCGGAGCCATCTCGGGCGATTTGTTCGGCCTTGTTCGTCGTCAGGGGTCTACGTTCCGTGTCGATCCGAAAATCGCAGAAATCGTCGGAGTAGGTGAGGGGACGACATCGCAGCCAGTGCCTCGATGCCCTCGGCGCTGTAGGTCTTGCGGACGTTCCTCGGATCGGCGTCGAGCTTGCTCAAATGCAACAGTGATGATGTCAGTCATGATGGTTCCCTTTTTCCCTATTCCCGCGAAGCGGCCTCATGCCCGAAGGGGCAGGAGCCCCGCTCCTGCTCCCCGAACTCGCGCGGAGCAGCGGGGGAGAGGGGGCAAGGGGACAAGTCGGAGGGGATCACCCGCCCGAAGGGGCGACGCAAAATCCACCTCGAGCGGATCCGCGTCGATCCTGCACGGAGCGAGATAAAGGCGAGCGGAGGAAGGACGGGGAGACCGATTTTCCCCTTGCAGGGGAGAGGGGGCAGCGCGCCCTTTCCCCACTGAAGCAAACAAATGAGCATACCGGGCGAAGGCGCAGCCGAAGCCAGTTCGCAACCGCTTGACCGGTTAAAAGGGCAGCCGCAGGAGGTTTAGCATAGCGCCGCCCGAAGGGCGGAAACCGGGACCGACTGCCCCCGGCAAGCGGTTCATTTTGGTCTTCCACCTCTGGTGCCGGCGTTTCCCACAAGCGTTCGGCAAACCCTACGGCGCTACCTGGCGGGCGCGGGTTGCCTTCGGCTGCTCCGCTCACTGATGCTCGCTGCGGCCGCTTGTGCCGGCTATGCCGGCGCGGCTGAAAAACGCCTCACCCAATTCGGGCCGCAGCGTGGGCGCTGAACTTCTCAACAGGGTGGGATTGCGGGGTTTGACCCGCCATGGCTGCGGCACCATCACCCGCGGTCGCGTCGGGAGCGTCGTTGAAAGGCGCCTCGGCAGCGCGCGATGCCTTCGCCACCACCCATCAAACGCCGAGGCTGTTGTTCTTCAACGGCAATTGTCGGATGCGCTTGCCAGTGGCCGCAAAGACCGCATTCAGAACCGCTGGTCCCGCTACCGCGATCGTCGGCTCGCCGACGCCGCCCCAGAAATTCCCCGATGGCATGAGAATGGTTTCGACGGCCGGCATCTGGTCCATACGCATGACCTCGTAGGTATCGAAATTCTCCTGTTCGACGCGACCGCCATTGATCGTGCACTCTCCATAGAGGCAGGCTGAAAGACCGTAGACGAACGAGCCCTCCACCTGCCGCTCGGCCTGGGCGGGATTCACGATGTGGCCCGGGTCCGTCGCCGCGACGATGCGGTGGATCTTAAGCTGCCCGTCTGTGACCGAGACTTCCGCCGCGGCTGCGACGTAGCTGCCGAATCCCATGATCTGGGCAAGGCCGCGATGGATACCGTTTCCTGCCGGCTTTTCCCAACCGATCCGTTCGGCGACTGCGTCGAGAACGGCAAGGTGGTTAGGATGGTTGACCAGCAGTTTTCGCCGCAATTCGAGCGGGTCGATGCCGGCCTCGTGGGCGAGCTCGTCCATGAAGCATTCGACGTAGAGAGCGTTCTGATTGAGATTGACCCCGCGCCAGAACCCCGGTGGAACTGGGGGATTGCGCATCGCATGATCGATCAGCAGATTGGGGATGGTATAGCCGAAGGCGCCTTCGGCACCGCCGTCGTTCAGACCCTGGAACACGGCCGGATCGCGCCCGGTCTCGCGCACCTCGGCGCGCAGCGACCAGAGAATCGACTGCCCGCTGATCCGCATGTGAAAGGCGGACACGTTGCCCTGCTTGTCGATTGCTGCTCGCAAGCGGCATTGCGTCACCGGATGGTACGCGCCGTGCAGCATGTCCTCTTCGCGCGACCAGATAAGCTTCACGGGGGTGCCCGCGAATTCTTTGGCAAGCCTCACGGCCTGACGGACATATTCCTGGTAAGCGCCACGCCTCCCGAAGCCGCCGCCGAGATGCAGCTTGTATACCTCGCATTGCTCCATCGGCAGGCCGGAGGCTTCGGCGGCAGCGACAAGGCTCGTCTCTCCGTTCTGCGTCGGCACCCAAACTTCGCATTTATCCGTCGTATATCGCGCCGTCGCGTTCATGGGCTCCATCGTGGCATGGGCTTGGTATGGAAAAGAATAGGTAGCCGTGACGACCTTGGCGCTTTCGGCAAGTGCTGCCCGAACGTCCCCAATCGCCGTGCCAACGACTGCCTCTTCTGCGTCCAGACCTTCTCGCAGCATCGCGGCAATCGTTTCGCTGGTGACGTTCGTGTTCGGGCCTTCATCCCAAACGATCGGCAGCGCATTAAGGGCGGAATGCGCCTGCCACCACGTGTCGGCAACAACGGCAACGGCCGTTTCATCGACCTGAACGACCTTCCTTACGCCCGGCATGCCCGAGACGGCTGCGGCATCGAAGCTTGCCACCTTCCCTCCGAAGACCGGGCAGGCTTTAATCGAGGCGTTCAGCATGCCCGGCAGTTGCAGGTCGACACCGTAGACCTGCTTGCCTGTCAGCTTGTCGCGCGTATCGAGCCGCGGCAACGGCTTGCCGGCAATCTTCCAGTCCTTCGGATCCTTCAGCGGCACATTGGCCGGCGGTTGCATGTGCGCTGCGAGCGAAGCAACGGCGCCGTAGGTGACGGTCCGGCTGGAGGGATTGTGGGTGATGACGCTGTTCGCCGCCGAGCATTCCTGCACCGGGACTTTCCAGAGGGTCGCGGCCGCAGCGACGAGCATTTCGCGCGCGGTGGCTCCGCCCTGACGCACATATTCGTGCGATTCCCGAATTCCTCGGCTGCCGCCGGTCGAGAAATTGCCCCAGATGCGGTTCCGCCTCAGGCTTTCACCGGGTGTCGGATATTCCGTCGTGACTTTCGACCAGTCGCATTCGAGCTCCTCGGCGACGAGCTGGGCGAGGCCGGTGAGCGTTCCCTGACCCATTTCGGAGCGGGCAATCCGGACGACGACGGTGTCGTCCGGATGAATGAGGACCCAGGCATTCACCTCGGGCAGGATGGCGTTTCTCTCCTGGGCCTGTGCAGCAAAAGGCAGGTGAAAGCCGAGCGAGAAGCCGCCGGCCGCAGCGGCGGTGCCGATGAGAAAGCGGCGGCGCGACAAGATTGAAACTGTCATGGTCTGGCCCTCATCCTTTCTGGGACGTGCTCATGGTTTCCGCCGCGAGCTTGATCGCCGCACGGACGCGGTTATAGGTGCCACAGCGGCAGATATTGGTGATTTCCGCGCTGATATCGTCGTCGCTTGGGGTTGGTGTGCTGTTGAGCAGGGCGGCAGCCGCCATGATCATGCCGGCCTGACAGTAGCCGCATTGCGGAACGTCGAGCGCAAGCCAGGCTTGCTGGACCGGATGAGAGCCGTCCTCGGACAGGCCCTCGATCGTGACGATCTGTTGATCCTGCGCGATCGCGCTTGCCGGCATGGTGCAGGAACGCGTCGCCACGCCGTCGATAAGCACGGTGCAGGCGCCACATTGCGCAACCCCGCAGCCGAATTTCGTGCCGGTGAGGCCCGCCTGTTCACGGAGCACCCAGAGAAGTGGCGTCTCCGGATCCACTTCGATATCCCTTGTTCGGCCGTTTATGGTCAATCGAGCCATGACATGATCCTATCGTTAGCGAGGAGAACGACGGCGGCGCACCGCCGGCATTCGCGTTGAACCGACCGGGGGAATGCCTAGTGGACCGGCCCTGTCGAAAGATTTTGCAGATAGGTGATGATGGCCGAGCGTTGCGCCTGATCGCGAACGCTCACGCTCATGGTCGTACCCGGCACGGCCTGGCGAGGATTGTTCAAGTAGGCGTGGAGGCGTTCCTCATCCCAGACGAAACCGGAGGCGCTGAGCGCCTTCGAGTAGCGAGCGTCTGCGACACTGCCGGCAGCACGCCCGAAAAGCTCGGAGAGATGCGGGCCGGCGCGATTTTCGCCTGGGTCCACACTGTGGCAGGAGCCGCAACGGCTGCGGAAAAGCCTCTCGCCCTCGGCAGCGGCCGGTTCCTGTGCCAGACTCGCGCCGGGACAGAGCAGGACGCCGAGAATGCAGGCGGAGATCAGATGCTTGTTCTTCATAATGGTCCTCCGAACGGGCGGCTGCAGGGAGGGCGGAATGCCTCCGATGGAGATCGCTTCGAGAACCAAAGGTAGTCGTCATTTGTCGCAGAGATTTGCCGCGGGAACGGCCGAGTTGTAACGAATTATCTCAGAAGCATGCTGGATAAGCCGCGCGCCAAACAGGCTGGCCGCCTGCCACAGACGCAGGGCGATTGAGTTCCCACGCCTCGGCGATAGGTTTGGCGTCTCAAGGTTTGCTCCGCCTGCGCGAGCTGTCCTGGCGGAAGTGCCCCGGATGAATATTCGGCCCTGCTGAGTTTTATATGCCGCATGCTCGGGCCGCCACGCGGCTTTTAATTTATACTTCCGGCTCCTTAAACCAAGCCGCCCGGCATATCCTGATACAAATTACCATCGAACCTGGGAAAATATTGCGACAAGTTGCGGCTAAGCTTCGACCATCAATTCATCCCGCAAGGAAGTCCTGGAGCATGAAACGTAAACTCGCCGAGAGTGAGCCTGGGTATCTTCGTGATCGCCGTGAAGCTGTTGCGCGGCCAGCGGCGAATGTACTAGCGGGTTTATTTCTGAGCGCAGCTTCGATCCTCTGCGCCGCGATGATTGTTCCGGCGGCTGACCTTATCGAAGAGACCTGCACGGCTCAGACCGCAAGTGTCGAAAAACAAGCGCCGTGCCTGAAGCTGGCCCCGGCTCAGGTCTACGGCGCGCAATCTTCATTGCAGCACACAAGCTGAAAGCCGACGTGGGCCGTCGCCCGCCAACCAAGGGAGGGCGCGGCCGCACGCATCGCCATTGCACCGCCGGGATGCCGTATGCGCTCGTCGCCGATCTGGACGGTAGGGTTGCCGTTATCGGCGCAGGGGGCCGCCGGAACGCCTATCCACAGCCAAGATAGCAGCGCTTCAAGCGCCCCGATCCGACTTGGGAAGCGTTATCGTCGCGCTCAGGCCATTCTTCATTCGCGATAGGGTGATGTCGCCGCCGTGGTGGCGAACGGTTGCCCGGGCGATCGACAGGCCTAGGCCAACCCCGCCTGTTTCGCGATTTCGCGAGGACTCCAGTCGGAAGAATGGCTCAAAAACACGCTCGAAATCTGCTTCGGGAATCCCGGGCCCCTTATCCTCAATTGCGATTCGAACGGAGGAGGGCGTCTCATTGAGCTGGACGCGAGCCTCGTTGCCGTAGCGCACGGCGTTTTCGATCAGGTTGCGGACGGCGCGCCTGAGCCCGTCCGGACGGCAGCGATAAGTGATCTTGGGGCTATCGAGAAATGTTACATTTTGCCCGAGGTCAGCAAGGTCGTCACAGAGGCTTTCGATCAGAGCGGTCAAATTGACGGTGCGTGTTGCCTCCGTCACCGCCTCCTCGCGCGCAAAGGCAAGCGCTGCCTCGGTCATCGTCTGGATCTCTTCGATAGTCGCCATCATTTTCTGCTGAGCGTCGCTATCCGTCACAAATTCAGCCCGCAGACGCAGCGAAGTCAGCGGTGTGCGAAGATCGTGACTGATCGCGGCGAGCATGCGCGTCCTATCCTCGACGAAGCGCGTAAGTCGCGCCTGCATCCGGTTGAAGGCCTCCGTCGTCCTGCGGATATCATCGGGGCCGGTTTCAGGCAGTGGCTCGACGGATTGGCCTCTGCCGAGAGCCTCCGCGGCGCCGGCCAGCCGGCGCATGGGTCTTGCCATGCGGTTAGCTACGAAGACACCGATCAACGCAAGCGTCGTGGCGGTGACGGCGAGCGAGACGAGGGACTGCGTGTTCCAGAAAGGATTCGGCATCGTCTTGCGATAGACGGAGTTCAGCCAACGCCCGTCGCTGAGTTGGACCGCAAGCCCCATGCCGTGGGAATCGCCGAGCGGCAGAAACTTGGCAAATCGGGGCAGGGTCCATATGTCGGACGAAAGGCGCGTCCAGCCCTCGGAGGCAATTGCCCTCTCGAAAAGCTGGAGACCCTTGCCTGACGGCGCCTTGGCTGGCGCAGCCGAGGTTAGCTCAGGCGGGCGATAGGCTGGGAGCAGGTTGGGTAGCGGTTCCTCCAGTTGCGCGACTGCCTGTTTTCGCCAGGCGAGCGTATCGACGGGATCCTGTCCCGACATCCAAAAGCGTGTATACGTTGTTCCGCTTGCCCGCAGGACATCGGTATGGAAACCTGGAGGAATGGACTCGAGCAGAGTTGCAAGCGACGCCGTGCGGCTCAAGAATTCACCCTTCGATGCCGCACGCAAAGCCTTGTCGCGTTCGTCCCAGGAGATCAGAAACCCGATCACTTGCGACAACACAAGCGCCATCAACAGAAAACAGATGAACTGAGCCGCGAGGCTCTTCCTCCACCATCGCATCAGTAGGCTTCTACCTCCGCCACGAAGCTGTATCCTCCACCCCAGTGCGTCTTGATCAAAGATGGATTTTTCGGGTCGCTCTCGATCTTCTTGCGCAACCGACTGACCTGGTTGTCAATGCTGCGATCGAAGCTCTCCGCCGCTCGCCCTGCGGTCAGATCAAGTAGCTGGTCACGGCTCAAGACCATACCGGGGTGTTCCAGGAAGGCATTGAGCAGCCGGAACTCCGCCGTGCTCAACGCCACGCTGACGCCATCGCGTCCGACGAGCTCCCGGCGTCCAGTGTCGAGTTCCCAGATATCGAAGCGGATGGTCTTGGCCTTGATCCTCCCGCGCTGGGGAGGAAGGCTGTTGACACGCCGCAGCACCGCCCGGATTCTTGCCAGGAGTTCGCGCGGGTTGAACGGCTTGGTGATGTAATCGTCGGCGCCGAGTTCCAGGCCGACGATCCGGTCCGTCCCGTCCGCCATCGCTGTCAGAAAGATGACCGGAAGCTCCGTTGTCGTGCGCAACTGACGGCAAACGGTCAATCCATCCTCGCCGGGCATCATGATGTCCAGCACGACGAGATCTGGGGCGCCTTTTTCCAGAAGACGTCGAAGCGCTTCGCCGCTTTCCGCGAGGGAAACGCGGTAACCCTGTTGTGTCAGATATTTTCCTACCAGATCGCGAATATCGCGATGATCATCCACAACGGCAATGTGAGGCGTCGATTGCATATGGGTCCGCCCGGGGTGGAGTTGTCCTTAGAAACACATACCGCCACCGCTGAGAAGCCGCATTGAAAAAAGTGTATCAAACGGTATCAGTTGCGAAACTTCTATCGGTGGCCACGGCATTCTACCGCATACCCATATTTGCGCTGCAGCATGGCCGAGAGGTATAATTGAGGGCAGCGCAAGGCACCCAACCCCGCCGCAACCTTGCTACACTTGGTCACAAACCGCGCATAGCGTCGCATACCCGTGCGACAAATCACGTCTAGGGTTCTCCCGTCCGAGGCCGTGTGTTCTCGCACCAGTCCGGACGTCGTCGCCATCGCGCCCTGATACCTCCCGAACCAGGGCGCGATGGAACAACGGACAAAGGAGAATTCCATGACAATCAAGCATTACATCGCAGCCGCTCTTACGTCGTTTGTTGTACTTGCGAGCGTCGCACCGGCGCTCGCCAACTTCGACTACTATGAAGGCGTCGACATCAATGCGAAGCGCGGCGCCGCTTCGGCCGTCAAGAGACCCGACGGCGGCGCCACCGGTAGCATCAGGACAAATGCCGCCACCTATGGCTTCCCAAGCACGGCGAAACCGGTTCTACGGGTCGTGAAGGGCGGTGAAGGTGAATACTACCAGGGACTCAGCCGCCAGTGATCCAAACGACCTCGGGCGCTCCGGTGAGACAAATCAGCCTTCAGACTGAAAGAGGAATTGGCACCGGGCCGCTCGGGGGTGCAAACTCCAATATGCATCAAAGGTTTCGCTCGGCCATCGGGCTAAATCCTCATAAAAGCCTCGCGATCTGCCTCCGATGCCGCAGGCGCAAGGCCGGCAGCACGTCGATTTCCGCGTTTCCCGTCGCGGCAATCAGGGCGTCATGGCCAGCTTCGGCTTCTTGTCGACCCATTGCGGCGGAGCACCGTATTTTGAGGCAATGACGCCCAGCAGTCCCGGAGCACGGCCGAACGTTTCGCAGGCTGCATATTCCGGCTTTCCGCCGAACCACGACTTGACGCGCTGCCGCGAAGGTATCGACAGGTTCAACCCCTTCGGCTCCTTGCCAGTGATCAGCAGCCGCGATAAGTCGCTTGCGAACTTCGTCGCCAGACCGTAGGCGTCCCCGACCTGCGACACACGAGGATTGTCCTGGATCGAGTTTGCGCCCCGTGCCCAGAGCATCGCCGCGCTTTGGACTCCTGCCCTGTCTACTGCTTCAGCCTCAACCGCAAGTCCGCCCAATCCGAACGGCAGGCGCGGAATGCTGACAGGCAGCGCGAAACCGGAGCCGACGCTGACCGCCGTAGCAACACCCGCCATCGCCTTGTTGGTCGGAACGATGTCTGCGACGGTCGAATGAACGGTCAAGTCCGCCGGCTGATCGGCCGGAACCATCTGATACTTGTCGCTGAGCGCGACGCACAACGCACGATCGAGTGCATTCGTCACTAGAAAACGGTCTGCGTCGGACTTGATCTTGGACGCCGCACTGAAAGAGAATGTGGTCGGCAGGATCCGCACGGTCTTCACCTGCGCCAGATGGCGGCCGTCGACGTAGATCTGCTTTTTTTCCAGCGTCCCTTTGGGAGGACTGAGCTTGGTGTAGGAGCCGAGCGTTCCGGCCTGTTTGATTGGCACGGACGTGCATCCGGCAGCCACGGCGGTCAGAAGCAGCACGATCGACGACGGGAAAAAATGTTTGATCAAAAAGGGAAATGACAGGCGAGATTTGCTGGAATTGCTGCGCACGCTCACGGGCCTCCGACGTTGACTGTGCTAAGGACAGTGGTCAGCAACAATTGCCGCAGCATTACAGACATCGACGGGGCGGGGCTTGCCGCACCGGGCACAGGAAGAGGCGCCGCGGCAGCAACGAATGTCCAAGCCAAGACAGGCGAGGGTCCCTTCCGTCAAAGCCGGAACGTGACTTCGGTTCCCGTCGGGCCACTCTTCAGGCTGACACCACCGCCGTGATTTTCGACGATCTGCTTGACGAGGCTGAGACCCAAGCCGGCGCCCTTGCTGCTGGGAGAAACCCGGTAGAATGGCTCGAACACCAGTTCCTGTTGATCGTCGGGAATGCCGCTTCCCTCGTCGGTCACGCCGATCCGGCCGTCTGCAGACACCGAGATGGTGATTGCGCCGGTGTTGCCGCCATATTCGATCGCATTGCGGACCAGGTTGCTGATTGCGCGTTCCAGGGCAGAGGGGCTCCCCTGGCGCACGAGATGTTCGATGTCGCTTTGCAGGGAAATCTGATAGCCGGCCCCGATCGCCAGCGGGGCGAGGTCGGCCACCACCGTCTGGGCAATCGCGACGAGATCGACTGTCTCATGAAGTTCGGTCGCTTGGTCGTTTCGTTCGAAAGCAAGAAGCTGCTCGGCCGTGTCGGCCAGGCGTGCGACGTCCTTGAGCATTCGTCCGCGTTCCATGCCCTCCGACATTCCGTCGATGCGGGTCTGCATGATGGCGATCGGCGTCCTGAGCTCATGGGCAGCATCGATCAGGAAGCGCTGGCGTTTTCGAAATTCGCTCTCAAGTCGCTCGAGTGCACCATTGAACGCGATGACAAGGGGAGCGACTTCCCGCGCAACCCCCTCGACGGGCAGGCGCGTATCCGGTCGGTGTGGCTCGATCTCCGAGGCTTTCTGCGCGACATCGCTTACCCTTGCAAGTTCGCGTCTGACGATCTGCGGAACGGCAAGAAAAATCGCGGGCAGCGTGATCGCAATCAACGACACGTAAATCGGATAGGCTCGCAGCAACAACGCGAGGACCGGCCAACCTTTGCTACTTGCGCCGCCGGAAAGTATTCTGACCTCACCGATCGCCGTTTCTGCACTGTCTATCGTCGCGATCTCCCTGGTGACGGCCGAGCCACGGATGTCGGCATCATCGAACAAATGCACCAGCCCCGCCAATTGGGCGTAGGCCGGCGGGATGGTTCCATAGGAGACGTGGGCACCGTCTGTGGTGGCCGCGACGAACCAGAGCGTGGCGTTCTGCTGTTTCAGCACCTGAAGCCCCGGCGTTTCCCGCAGCAGGAAGCGTCCCTGATGGTCGCGTGCCGCGGCTTCGCCGATGACCGCGCCGACTGTTTCCTCCATCGCCATGTTCGGAGACATGATCGTGGTTGCCCATACGCAAAGCCCGATGATCACCGCGGCAACCACGGCGACGATCACCAGGCTGAGTTGCCAGCTCAGCCGCCACCACAGAGACGGGTTCGATGTTTTCGCCACGCGTGTCATTCGTCCTTCAGCAGATATCCGACCCCGCGGATGTTATGGATGGCGATGCCAGCGCCCGCATCGAGCAATCGCTTGCGCAGCCTCGAAATATGCGCGTCGAGCGCGTTGGACTGGATCTCTTCCTCGTAGTTGTAGACGGCGGCCTCCAGCGTCGAGCGCAGGACCGTCTTGTCTTTGCGCTTGGCCAGTGCGACGAGAACGAGAAGTTCACGCCTTGGAAGATCGAACGGAGCGGCATCGATCGCGACGCTCAAGTTGAGCGGATCAATGCTCATGCGCCCGACGGTCAAGACAGGTTCGGCAAGGTTCGTCGGGCGGCGGAGCACCGCCCTGACGCGCGCCATCAGTTCCTCGACAAGAAACGGTTTGCCGAGATAGTCGTCGGCGCCGATGTCCAGACCCTTGACGCGTTCCAATGGCTCGTTTCTGGCCGTCATCACGATAATAGGAGTATCTCGCCCTGAGCGCCGCAACATCGGAATGAGCGTCAGCCCCTCGCCGTCGGGCAGACGACGATCGAGGAGGATGGCATCGTAGTCGTTCTGTAGCGTCAGTTCGAAGGCATCGACAAGGCGCGCCGTTTGATCGGTGACGATGCCATGCTTGCCCAGCGCGACGGCGAGTGCCGCGGCCAGTTCCTTCTCGTCCTCGATCAAAAGAAGTCTCATCGTTGCACCGCTTTCTCTCGCTGCCTTCTCAACGGCTAGGATTGCGGCAGCATTACAAGAGACGATGGAACTTATGTGCGCATTATCGCTCCAGGATGCACCGGCGTCGCCATTTCGTGTCTGGCATCGTAGGGATAGTTCGGATGGTCCTTGTGATGATCGTCGAGAATGTCGAGAAGTTTGGCGACCGCCGCGGCAGAAACACCAGTAGCCGAAATACTCGTCGTATCTCGACAGATGGCTCTCGTTCCAATGAGCGTCGCTCATGGCCGGGTACCACCGCTGCATGAAGCCGTCGAGTTGCAAGGCCCGGTCCTTGCCTGCACAATAGAGCACCGATAAGGCTCGGATAGGGATCGGGCCGAAGCAGCCGCCGGGACGGATCGTGCGGCCGCCTTCCGAGATATCCCGCGCGCACGTCGACCAGCGCGTCGCAGGACTGTCCTGCAGCGGCGCAAGCGCCAGAAATTCAAACACAAGGGTGGATTTGTGGCGAGGGACCTCGAAGAGAATGCACCAGGCCAGGATGCGGTACGGTTCGTCGATCGTAGCGCCTTAAAGCATGCGATCGCTGGGTCGCCCGCCGAAAAGTCTGTTCAGCCGAAGGATCATCGACAAGGCGTCGAGTGCGCTGTGGACCAAATCTAGCACCTCGGCATCTGTGCGATGCGCCGAAAAGCCGGCGACGGCGTTTTGACAGGACATGCGGAACAGATCCCAAGCAAACCCCAGCCGCTGTGAGGGGCGAGCCGCGGGCCACCGGCGCAGAAAGCAAGCTCCTCGGCGAGTTCCGCGTTTACCGCAAGGTAAATGGTAAAGTGTCCTTGGCTCTTAATTTGATGTTTCATGTTGTCCTTGTCCATCGAGACGGATCTCACCACTCAGGCCCCTTCGGATCGATCAGGACAGTGCGAGCCTCGTCTTCGGTAGAGGACCGTCTGGTCTTTTTCGGACTGGCGACGTCGAAGAGCCGCTTTATGAACGCAGCCGTGTCGAAACGGCTTGCGGCTTTCGTGTCATCGGCCCGTGTGGTGTTCTGGAAGACAAAGGCGTCGATATTGACCACGGGAAGCGCGGTGATCTGGCGTATCGTCTGAATGCCGGCCGTGTATGTCGCCGCCACGTCGAAGCGGCCGATCCTCGCCGCGGCCTGGAGTTCAGACACTGTGACGGCCGTCGTGACGACCATGCCGTGAGACGTCAGCAGTTCGCCCATGCGGACGGCAATGTCCGGTTGTTTGGCATAAAGGAGGACGGCGATCGGTCCTGGTTCGCGCAATGATTGCATTGAAAGATCCGATGAAAGGCGCTGCCGGTCGGCAGAGCCGGTTGCGATGTTAAGCCAATATCGCGGCGATTGGCTTGCCGCGATGTCTTTTGGTCGGCGCCTTAGAACCGGTAGCCGACGACGAGCATGGCGAAGGGCTGGACATCCTCCTTGACAATCGGACTGTCTTTGGCATCCCCCAGCAGAAAGCCGCGCCCGCGGCCCCGGTGACCATCCAGTGCTCGGTCCACAGATAAGTAGTCGTTCCCTTGATATCGACGCGTTTGAAACCGGCCCCGGCTTCGTACTCGGCGAGACCGGAGCGCGCCGACTGGGCCGCGTTGATCCCGAAATAGGATTCCATGTGCTTGTCGTCGGCCCAGGTGCCGGAGAGATCGGCCGAGAAGATGAACCGTTCGTATTGATAGGAGGCTTTCGTTCCGACGGTGCCCGTCAGCCCCTCGCTGCCGCCGATCGTCTTGTCGAGCGCAGCATAGAACTCGAAAGGCCCGGTCTCGAAGCCCACCAGGCCTCCGACCACGCCGCCCGGATCGATGTCGCCCAGACCGCGAAGGTAATAGGAATCGTCCTCCTTTCGGCCCATGTCTGCGCCACCGGTGATGGCGAACCTGAAACCGCTCTGCTTCCAAACGTCGACCTTCAGCCCGTCCGTATCGAGGAAGACGCGGTCGCCGAAGTGCGCGGAGATGAGCGGGAAAGGCTGGACCTCATATTCGTCCGACCCTTCATACTCGGGAAATAGACTGCGCCGAAGCCGGCGGTCACTTTCCAGTCGTGAAGCTTTCCGCGAATGCCGCCGACGCGTTCCTCCTCCTCGCTCGCGATGGGGATGTCGGCTTCCCCGGTATTGAAGACGGCGGCGAGCGCGGCGGCCGGAGACAGCATCCAAGCCATCCCGATCGCTGCGAACGCAATATTGGCCCTCGTTCCCTCACCCATTGAGACGAAGGGGACACGCGCGAAGGCTTCGGACCTCGCTGTTTCATGGCGAAGTCGTTTCTCTGTGGTCACTTGGATATCTCCTGTTTTGACTGCGCAGAAGCCGCAAGCAAGCGGTTTGCGCTGGAAGAGTGGGGGAGGAGAATTGCCGCTACATTACAACTTCGGAACGCCGCCTGGAGACGGTACCGAACGGCGGCACCGCGGCGGTGGACTCACTGCGGGCGACGCTGGCGAGCGAAGTAAGCGGTCTCGCCTGCTTGCTGCTATTGAAGCATCCGCCCGGAAATAATGATCAGCATGACGATCGGACCGCCAAGCAGCGCTGCGAACATCAGCGCCAAAAGCAATACCCGGCCGAGCAGGCGCGGTAGAAATCTCTTCTTGCCGCCCATCGGTCTATCTCGCCTGCGTGGCATCGGGATGCTGCGGCAAAGCGCGTGAGCGGCGCGTGACCCGCAGCCTTACGCTGTCGATCAAGGAGAGGGCAGCAGGAACGACGACGAGCGTCAGGATGGTCGAACTGATTAGGCCTCCGATCACGGCGTGCGCCATGGGTGCCCGCTGTGCGCCGGCACCTGCGGCTGTCATGGCAAGCGGGAGCATGCCGAAGATCATCGCAAGTGTCGTCATGACGATCGGGCGCAACCGCACCATGGCGGCATTTTCCAGCGCTTGGGACAGCGGCAGTCCGCGCCGGCGTTCCCGGTTGGCGAAATCGACCAGCAGAATGCCATTCTTAGTCACGAGCCCCATCAGCATGATGAAGCCGATCATCGAGAACATGTTGATCGTGCTTCCGGCGATCAGCAATCCGGCAAGCACGCCGACCAGGGAGAGAGGGAGCGCTGCCATGATGGCGGCCGGCTGGCTGAAGCTTCCAAATTGCGACGCCAGCACGACATAGATGAAGATGACCGCCATGACCAGCGCCTTCAGCATGCTAGTCGCCGCCTTGCCCAGATCTTCGGCGTCTCCGCCGAACTTGATTCGGTATCCGGACGGCAGCTTCTGGCGGGCGATCCGCGGTGCGAAACCAGCCCTTGAAGTCGGTACTCCATTCGTCGTTCACTGCCGTTACCGCTGCATACGGCCGCCGCTGGTCGATGGGCCGACGGCGGCGCTTCACCGGCGCAACCAGTCCGGCCTGCTTGAGGATGTCTCCAATCGTCGACGCCGCAGGCCAGGTTACCTCCGGCGTCTGACGCCTAAGCTTTGCCAACAGCTTGCGCGGTCCCAGATCGGGAAAACGTTGCCGCATTGCGACGATCTCTTCGTTCAGCGCCTCCGCGGTCCGGTGCGGGCAGTGTAGTGGCGCGTGCGAGGGATCCATGAACCAGTCCGCAGCTCCGCTGTCGCGCCGACTGCGCCACGCGTAAAACGTATCGCGGCAGACGCCGTATCGACGGCAAAGCTCCGAAACGCTCCAGTTCCCGCTGTCATACTCCGCAAGCATCCGAACCCGTTCTTCCATCCGACAAGTCTCGTTAAAACGGCATCAAAAGGTCTCCCTTCGATGCCAATCTAACCTGTCGACAATCATTCCGCTCTAATCTGCCGATAATCTACCCGGTCTTAACCAGGGGGAACACCCGCCCGAGGCGGAGCCGAAGGGGCGACGCAAAATCCGCCTGGAGCGGATCCGCGTCGATCCTGCACGGAGCGAGCCGAGGGCGAGCCGAGGAAGGACGGGAAGACCGATTTTCCCTTGCAGGGGAGAGGCGGGCAGAGCCCTCTTTCCCCTCCGAAGCAGACAATGAGCATACTAGGCGAAGGCGCGGCCGAAGCCAGTTCGCGCACCGCTTGACCGGTTAAAAGGGCAGCCGCAGGAAGTTTAGCATAGACCCGCCCTAAGGGCGGAAACCGGGACCGACTGCACCCGGCAACGGTTCATTTTGGTCTTCCACCTCTGGTGCCGGCGTTTCCCACAAGCCTCCGGCGCGGGCGCGGGTTCCCTTCGGCTGCTTCGCTCACTGATGCTCGCTGCGGCCGCTCGTGCCGGCTATGCCGGCGCGGCTGGAAAACGCCTCCGGGGAATTCGGGCCGCGGCGTGAACGCTGAACTTCTCAATAGGGTGGGATGCGGTCATTCGCTGCGTCTTAAACGAACGACAGCTTTTGGGCCGACGAGCGGCCGCTTGCAAATCAGCGGCTGAAGCCGACGCGGAGCTGCCGCTTGTCAATATCCAGGGCATCCCCACCCAGGCCAATTCTTGACGACATCGACTTCAGTCCTTTGGCCGCTGTTGCCCCTTGGTCCAACTTCTCTTCGATCATCCTTCGACCGATAATCAGGCCGGCTCTCAAGATGCGTGCTGCCCTTTGGCTGGGGGATTGGCTTCCAGCACAAGCGATAGGCCCGCAGGGGAGGATATACCGGCGAGAGCGACTCCGGCTTGCAATCACTGCCGTACCGGCCGTGGCGTGCCGATAAGGGTACACCGTATGCATTTCGGATTTAATCAATATTGATCGAGGAGTAGAGCATGAGCCGTCCAGATGCCGAAAAGCGCGGAAACGCGCAAGATTCCTTCACGATAGATCGTCGAAGCCTCCTTCTGGGCGGTACGGTCCTTGCGGCTGCCGCTGCGGCAAGCGGTGCTGCGGCAGTTCGTACCGCACAGGCCCAGGAGCAACCGGCGGCAAGCACCAGCAAGCCGCCGAACGTCCTCGTCATCTTCGGCGACGACATAGGCATTCCACAAATCAGCGCCTACACCATGGGCCTGATGGGTTATCGTACACCGAACATCGATCGTATTGCCGCCGAGGGTGCGATCTTCACCGATGCCTATGGGCAGCAGAGCTGCACCGCAGGGCGCGCTTCCTTCATTCTCGGCCAGGAACCGTTTCGCACGGGGCTGCTGACGATCGGCATGCCCGGCGACCCACACGGCATTCAGGACTGGATGCCGACCATCGCCGACGTCATGAAGTCCAAGGGATACGCAACCGGTCAGTTCGGCAAGAATCACCTGGGCGACCGCGACGAGCATCTGCCGACAAACCACGGCTTCGACGAATTCTTCGGCAACCTCTACCACCTGAATGCCGAAGAGGAGCCGGAAGGCTACTTCTATCCGAAGGACGAGGAATTCCGGAAAAACTTCGGGCCGCGCGGTGTCATCAAATCGAGCGCGGATGGAAAGATCGAGGATACCGGAGCACTCAACACCAAGCGCATGGAGACCGTCGACGAAGAGTTCCTCGCGGCCGCGAAGGATTTCATCGATCGCCAAACGAAGGCCGACAAGCCGTTCTTCTGCTGGTTCAACTCGACCCGCATGCACGTGTTTACCCACCTGAAACCGGAATCCATGGGCAAGACCGGCAAGGGCATCCACGCCGACGGCATGGTGGAGCATGATGGCCATGTCGGCCAGCTGCTGCAGCAGCTCGACGACCTCGGCATCACCGAGAACACGATCGTGCTCTACACGACCGACAACGGCGCCGAGCTCGCTTTGTGGCCGGATGGCGCGATGACCATGTTCCATGGCGAAAAAGGAACGACGTGGGAAGGAGGCTTTCGCATTCCCATGATGGTGCGCTGGCCGGGCGTGGTGAAGCCGGGCACGCAGATCAACGATCCCGTGACGCTGATGGACTGGATGCCGACCTTCGCGGCCGCGGCCGGCATCGCTGATGTCAAGGAGCAGATGAAGACGGGCTTCAAGTCCGGCGACAAGACCTTCAAGGTCCATCTCGACGGCTACGACCTCACCGCCCTCCTGAAGGGCGAGGCTAAGGAGCCGCCCCGCGAAGCGGTCTACTATTTCGATCAGGGCGGCAACCTGAATGCCATCCGGTGGAATGACTGGAAGCTCAGCTTTGCCGTCAACAGCGAGGGCAACATCGCCACAGCCACGCGTGAGACGCCAAGTTGGGCGAACATCGCCAATCTTCGAATGGACCCCTATGAACGGGGGACGAAAGAAGGCGGAGGCGCCATGGAGTTCATAGCCCGAAACATGTGGCTCCTCGTGCCGATCCAGAGCAAGATCAAGGAGTTCTTCCAGGATTTCGACCAGTACCCCTACCAGCCCGGCAGCACGCTTAACGCTAGCGGCATCAACTACAACCTGCTGCAGCAGCAGGCCGCGCTCAAGCGGCTTGGCGAGCTGGAGCGCCTGGCGCCTCGCTAGCCCAAAAGCGGGAGGCGAGATTTCCCGCGCCTCCCGCTTTTCCTGTTGTAGGTTTGCTGGACCGAACCTTGCCAATCCTGCAGCGCCGCGCGTTTTGTCAGACGCGCAAAGGTGCTGTAGCACTTTGATTACCGCATTTTTTGGCCTAGCTCGGATGCGATTAAATAAGCATTACGGTCGATCGCCGCTGCCCTCGCGGGTGGCGTCCGCTCCGATCATGGCGGGATTGAGCGGGGGCAGCGCGGCTCGGCGGCCACCCCATGCCTCGTCGCCTCTCACCATCCAGAGCTTCCGCGCCTTTCGGATGCCGGGAAGAAGCGGTTTCATGAGCGCTTCCGGCAAGGACTTATCCGAAAAGCGATATTGTGCTCTTTGATAGGCGTCGTAGGCGTTGCGCGTCTTGATGTCGGCAAAGCGATCAAGCCAGCGCCCAAAGGGGACAAGCCCCGCCCTGCGCGACCAGGCGTCGAGCGCCTTCGCCATCTCGGCTGTAGAGCCGTCGTGGCAGGCATGCTCGAAGCGCCGGAAATAGGCCGCTTCGGATTCTCGGCGAGCCGATTGACGCTTTTCCCAACGACTTTCCAGCCATGACAGGCCGCGGGCGAGGAACCAGATTGCAACGCCGGTCGCTGAAGCGGCGGCCGCGATGGCGCCAGCAAGCGACCAATTGAAAGGCGCGGGCTCGGGTCCGGGCATTGGCGGTGCTATCGCTGCGGACGACGCGGGAGCAGCCGCAACCGACACGCTCACAGCAGGCGCGCTTGCCGACTGCGTCGTCGCCGTCGTCGGATCGAACCAGCTGAGGTCCATTGCCGGGAGCAGGAAAGTCCCGGAATTCTGGAAGAGGTAGCCCGCAACGTCCTTGCGCACGCCGGCAACCGGCTGGCCGTTGCGGTCCGTTTCTTCCGAAAGTGCGGGATCCTGCCGGTAGAGGCGCACCCCTTCCGGGGCTGAAAAATCCGGCTCGGGGATCATCATGGCGCGAAGTCCTACGGCGCGCACGGTGACCGTCCGGACTAGTGTGTCACCCGCCTTCAGAGCTGCCGGATCCCGATCCAGCTCCTGGCGGATGCTTACCTTTGCGGCAACCACACCGGGACGTTCTCCGGCACTCGCCGGCGCTTCCCGAACGGTGAAGCGAAGCGGTGGAAGCGTAACTTCGCCGCGGGTGGCCTGAGGGGGTACTGCCGCATAGCCGAAAGTGATCACGGCAGGAGGCAAGGTGAAATCGCCCGGCGACTGGGGCGTGACGATATAGGTGCGGCGAATGCCGGAGTAAGAGGTCCCGTCGATCGTTTCGTTGAGGTTGAGCGCCCGCC
Source organism: Ensifer sp. R1-3 (assembly GCF_056739175.1). Taxonomy (NCBI): domain Bacteria; kingdom Pseudomonadati; phylum Pseudomonadota; class Alphaproteobacteria; order Hyphomicrobiales; family Rhizobiaceae; genus Ensifer; species Ensifer sp. R1-3. Next base: position 529,199 of record NZ_CP096517.1, on the reverse strand, counting down.
CGTCGTCAAGCGTCACGATCGCGCCCGGCAGGTCGATCGCGGGGAACTGCGGCGGTTGCAGGAAGTAGTTCGGGACGAGCACGTCGACGTCTATGAGAATTTGCTGGCCGGCATAGAGCGTTCCCCTCGACTGCAGTGAAGCCCGGGCGAGCGGATCGGCGGAGAGGGCCGGGCCTGCGGCAGCGATCCAGCAGAACAGCGCTGCAATGAGCCGGTACAAACGGGACGCTCGCGTCATCATTGCCGGTCCCCTTCCGATGCCTCAATCGCGAACTTGCGTGCCAGAAGGGCGGCCGGTGAAACCTGGATGTTGCGCATCCACATCTCCGCCGTCTGCGCGCCCGCCTGGACCTGACCTTCCTTGCCGTGCTTGGCCTTGTCGTCGAACTGGACGTCGTCCGGATCCAGTCCGGCGGCCTCCTGCTGCTTTTCCTCTTCCTGCTTGTCCTTCTCCTTCCTGCGCCGTTCCGCCAGCGCCAGATTGGTCTTTGCCTCGGCCCAATCGGCGCGCTGCCTGAGAGCCTGCCGGTAGGCGGCGATCGCTTCGTCGGGCTTGTCCAGATGCATCAGGGCGTTGCCCTGATTGAAATAGCTTTCCGGTGCCGTCGACTGGGCGAAGGCGTCGATCGCCTCCTGATAACGCCCGGCGCGATAGAGCGAGACACCGCGCCATTCCGGATCGGCGAAGTGTTCAGCCGCCGCGGCATAGTCGCCGCGCGAGAAAGCGCGTTGCCCCTGCTGGTCGGGCGTCAGCCAGATGTCCACGAAATCCGCCGCCTCCGCCCGTCCGAACATGGCGAACGACAGGAACACCACGAAAGCCCCGAGCCAACGGACGTTCTGACCACGGCGGAAGGTGAACGCGACAAGGATCGCGATCGCGATGGTCAGATACCAGCCCATATCGCGCCAGCGGGTAAGACCCTCCTGCGTTCTTTGCGCGAAGGATGTCTGTATACGCCGGACGATCCAGTCGACGTCGCCATCATCGAGGGTGACGGTCGCCACCTGCGCAGGGGAGGCGGACTGAAGTTCTTTCAAGGCGTCGACGTCGAGTCGCGCCTGAACACGGGCGCCGGTGCCATCGGTCAGATACGCGCCGCTTCCGATCTTCACGGGGCCGCCTTCTTCGGTGCCGATGCCCAGCACCATCAGGTCGTTGCGGCCCTTATATCGCGAGAAAGCGGCAGATGCGCCCTGCTCGACCCCATCGGTCAGAAACAGGATCGTGCCCGGCGCCGGCTCGGCGGCCAGGGCCGCCTCTGCGGCTTCGAGCGCCATGGCGGTATCCTTGCCTTCGACGGGCATTAGCGCTGGCGACAGCGCTGCGAGATAGGTGGCGACGAGCGACGCGTCCTCGGTCAGGGGCAGCACCATGTGGGCCGAGCCGGCATAGGCGAACAATGCCGTCCGGGCGCCTTTCCGTCTGGCCATGATGTCGCGCACCTTGAGCTTGGCGCGCTCGAGCCGTGTCGGCGAGATGTCGGTCGCATTCATCGTCTGGCCAAGGTCGACCGCGATGGCGAGCGGCGCCGTGTCTTCCACGAAGGGCGGACGCTCGCGTTCCCAGGTCGGGCCGGCCGCGGCAAGGCCCGAGAGGGCAATGAGGCCGGCCACCAGATAGACGGGCCGAAACCCGCGGACCTTGCCGTGGTCGATGAGGAGGTGGTCGAGCAGATTGGGAGCGATCAGGTGCTTCCAGCGGGAGCGCATATCCGATTGCCGGCGCATGAGCCATACGAGCAGTCCCGCCGCCAGGACAGCAAGCAGCCACCACGGGCGAAGGAAATGGAAATCGGCGATCATGCTTCTGCCTCGCTGTTACGCCTGCGGGCGGCGCGGATCGACCGAAGCCACATCAGGCCGTGATAGCCGAGCACGAGGAGAACGGCGGCACCCAGCGGGTAGTGGAACAGCTCGATGCGCGGACGCCAGCTCAGCGTCTTCTGGTTCGCCGGCGTGATGCTGTCGAGCAGCGCGTAGATATCTGCAAGCGCCTGCTGGTCCTGGCCGAAGAAATATCGCCCTCCCGTCGCCGAAGCGATCTTCTGCAGAACCGCCGTGTCGAGCTTCTCCTCCCCTTCGGCATTTGGATCGCCGATCCCAATCGCATGGATGCGGATGTTGTTCTGACCCGCGATCTCGGCTGCCTTGTCGGGCGGCATCTTGCTTGCGGTGTCGTTGCCGTCGGTCAGGACCACCAGCACCTTGTCGGGCGCCTGGCTCTCCTCGAACAGCTTGATCGACAGCCCGATCGCGTCGCCCAGCGCGGTTCGCGGGCCGGCCATTCCGGGCAAGGCGCCCGTCAGCATGGATCGGACGGTCGTATGATCCATGGTAAAGGGAACGAGCGGGTAGGGAGCGTCGCCGAAGGCGATCAAGCCCAGCCGATCATGCGGGCGGCGCTCGACGAAGTCCGCCACCACGGCCTTCACCGCATCGACCCGCGCCTCGAGATTGCCCTGCGGATCGCTGAAGTCGCGCGTGTCCATCGATTGGGAAAGGTCGAGGGCGAGCATGAGATCGCGCTGAGGCTCGGTCTTCTCGATCGGCGGCTCGACGAATTGCGGGCGGGCGAGCGCCGTCAGCACCAGAAGCCAGCAGACCGGGGCGATGATCTTCTGCAGCAGGTTGGCACGCGGCACGACCGAACCTTCCGTCGGGCCGATGCCTGCGGCCTTGGTGATGTCCTCGAAGAAGGGAATGCGCACTGCCGGCGTCTGCTCCCGGTACGGCGGCAGCAGCCACCAGACGAGAAGCGGCGCGGGCAGGAGCATGAGGAGCCAGGGATGGTCAAGGACGTACATCGTGGGCCTCGATCCATTGGCGTGCCGCCGCGAGGCTATGACGCGCCCTAGCCTCGTCCGTCGCGGCCAGGTCCGACGGGCGGTATTCGCTCTCGGCGAAGAAACGATAGGCTTCATCGTCTATCCTTGCCGTGCCCGCATGTGCGCGCAGGAAATCGGACCAGCCTTCCCCGCTGAGGGAGGCGACCGCTTCCCTCTGCCAGGCCGCGAGCGCCGTGCGCTTGAGAAGCGCTGGCAGGCTTTGCAAAGCGTGCCTGCGCCCGGCCGGCGTGTCGATGGCTTTCTCCAGCGTCGAAAGTTCCGCGAGCGCTTCCCGCCGATAACGGTTCCGCGCGCGTCGGCGGAGCCGGCGCCGGAGGACCGCGGCGAGGACGAGCACGACCGCCGCAAGGAGCGCAGCCCAGCCCCAGGTGGCCGGCATCATCGATACGGGCGGCGGCAAGGCGATATCGGCCATCTGCCTTAGGGTGGCGTCGAGCATCGGGTCGGGCGCGGGGGTAGGGTCCATCTACCGCCTCCTTTGCCGCCAGGCCAGCTGGCCGAGGAGCGTGCGCAGTTGCGGTGCCACTTCTTCGGCCGCGGAGACGGGCAGCATGGGCAGCCCCATCTCTTCCTGCCACGAAAGCAGTTCGCGGCCCCTGTTGCGCGCAAAACTGTCTACCGCATCGCGAACATTGCCGCGGCCGAACTGCAACTCGGCCTGAAGCGCGCCGCCGCTCACGACCATCTCGCCCTGGTGCGGCAGGTCGAGAAGGAAGGGATCGTAGACGAGGACGGCGATGACGTCGTTTGCGACGGACATGCGCAGGAGGAGGTCGCGGGTCGCCGGCCCATGCCCGTCGAAATCGCTGACGACGATGATCAGATGGTCGTGCCGGGCGAGGGCTGCGACCTTGCCGAGAACGGCATTCAGTTGACCGGGCGACCTCTCGATATCGGAACCTGCGCTGAGCGCATTGTTCTGGATCGAAATCGTTTCGGCGAAACGGATGACGGCCCCGCGGCTCCGGTGCGGCCGGATGGCTTCCTGCTTCAAGTCGTTGAAGACCACGCCGCCGACGCGGTCGCCGAGCGCCATCACGCGCCAGGCGCATAGCGCCGCAACCTCGGCGGCGGCTACCGATTTCATCGACCGGCGGCTTCCGAAGAACATGTTGGTGCGCTGGTCGACGATGATGAGGGCGGGGCGGTCCTTCTCTTCGTTATAGACGCGCACGAATGGCTGCCCGGTGCGGGCGGTGACGCGCCAGTCGATCGTGCGGATATCGTCCCCAGGCATATAGGTTCGAAGTTCCTCGAAGCTGAGGCCACGACCGCGCATGCGCGACTCATGGCGCCCCGCGAGGAACCGGCGAACGGGGGCCTTGCGCAGGAAAGTCAGGTCGGAGGCGATCGATTCCAGCGCCACGAGATTGTCGACGGAAACGTAGGCGCCATCCGTATCGCCAGCGGCCCGGCGTACGATCTCCTTCGTTCTTCCGAATGCGGGCAGGGAAATTGCCATCGCAAGTCCTCCCTATCAGGCGGTTGCCACTTTCTCCACGATCCGGTCGACGGCCTGGTCCGCGGTGATCCCGCCGGCATGGGCTTCGTAGGAGAGCACGAGCCTGTGGCGGAATACGTCGTTTACGATCGCCTGGACGTCGTCCGGCGTCACGAAATCGCGGCCCTTCAGCCAGGCGTGAGCACGCGAGACCTTGTCGAGCCCGATCACGCCGCGCGGACTGGCGCCGACCTGGATCCATTTGGCGAGCTCCGGATCGATCTTGTCAGGATAGCGCGTCGCCATGACGAGCGCGACGATATAGTCCTCGACCGCCTTGGAGACTGCAACCTCCGATATCTCCCTTCGCGCGGCGAGCACCACCTCGGCGGCGAGCTTCTGCACCTCGGCGCTCTTGGCGTGCTGCTCCTTTTCCTCGGAACGGACGAGCTCCATGATTGCGACTTCCGAATTCGCATCCGGATAGTCGACGCGGACATGCATCAGGAACCGGTCGAGCTGAGCCTCGGGCAGGGGATAGGTGCCCTCCTGCTCGATCGGGTTCTGCGTTGCCATCACAAGGAAGAGGGCCGGCAGCGGGTGGCTCTGGCCGCCGACCGTGACCTGCCGTTCCTCCATCGCCTCGAGCAATGCCGACTGCACCTTTGCCGGCGCGCGGTTGATCTCGTCGGCGAGGATCAGATTGGCAAAGACCGGCCCCTGCTGGAACTTGAACTCGCCCTTGCCGCCTTCGCTGAAATAGACTTCGGAGCCGGTGATGTCGGAGGGCAGCAGGTCGGGGGTGAACTGGATGCGCGACAGGCTCGCTTCCAGGTTCCTGGCGAGGCTCTTGATCGCCCTGGTCTTGGCAAGCCCGGGCAGACCCTCGACAAGAAGGTGGCCGTTGCCGAGCAGACCGAGCAGGAGACGCTCGATCATGGCTTCCTGACCGATGATCGATTGCCCGATCCTTTTGCCGAGTGCCTGGATGTCTTCCCGGTTGCCCATCACGTTTCCCTCTGTCCATTCGCGTACGCATTCGAGCATTTCGGTTTCGGTGCACTGCGCCGTGCACGTGAAGGCTGCATCAAGATACGCGCCAAGGTTATGCAGCTTCCCTTGGCATGCGTTAACTCGCCAGCATCGCGGCCAGGGCGACCACCACAGGCCCCATGAGCGGCAGCAATACGTTCGAGATCGCGTAGGTAACCGTATATCCGATCACGGGAATGGAATTCCCGGCCTGGGAGACGAGCGCGCTTATCGTCGGCGTGCTGCAATGCTGCCCGGCGATCACGCCCAGGAGAATAGGCGTTTCGATCTTCATCAGCTTCGAGCCGACCAGCAAAGAGACGAAAGCCGGGATGAAAGAGACGAGCAGGCCCAGGACCGGCAGGATCAGGCCGTATTGCATGACCAGGTCGATCGCGTCGGGTCCGGCGCTGAGGCCGATCGCGGCGATGAACGCTGCCAGACCGAACTCCTTGGCGAAGTCCGCGGCGGCGACCGGCAGGTTGGCGCGCGCCGGGTTGCGCATGTTGAGCCAGCCGAAGGCAAGCCCGGAGATCAAAGCACCGCCGCCCGAGCCGAGCGTCAGCTCCAGCGCGCCGATCGTGAGACTGAAGTGGCCGATCAGGAGACCGACGACGATGCCGAGCCCGAGAAAGATGAAATCGGTCCTCTCGCCGGGGGGCAGCGTCTTGCCGAGTTCGGCGGCAGCCCGAGAGACTGCCTGCTCTGGACCGTAGAGCGTAACGATATCGCCTTGCTGGAGGATCGTCCCGGAGAGCGCGGGGATGTGCTGTCCCATGCGACGGACGCTCGAGATGAATATGCCTCGCTGCAATTCGGGCGCCGCCATCTGCCTCAACTGCCGTATCTGGCGGCCGAAAGCCTCCTTGCGCACGAGCACGACGTCGCGTGTCGTCAGGGCGAAACTCGTCTCCTGGGGAACCGGCACTTCGTCGCCCAGCCGGTCGCGAACCGCAATCACGGCGTTGCGGCGTCCGCGCACGAACGCGATGTCGTCCGGCTCCAGCAGGAAATCGCCCGCCGTTTCGAGGATTTCGCCGCGGCGCTGCACGCGTTCGAGAGCGACGGAAAAGTTCCGGCTTTTCTCGAACTCGCCGACGGTCTGGCCCGCTGCAGAGCCGGCCCGGAAGGCGCGGCCGACGAATACGGGAAGGCCTTCCGCCTGGTCGTCCTCTTCATCGGTCGAGCCGAGCTTGCGCGCGAGCTCCTGCGCCTCCTTTCTGAGATCGGCCTTCAGGATCAACGGGGCGATCTGGGTCGTGAAGATGACGATGGCGATGAGGCCGAAGAGATAGGTGAGGCTATAGGCGGTCGCGACATTCGCTTGCAGGAGCTCGATGTTCTCGGGCGGCAAAGGCAGGTTCGAAATCGCTTCCGATGCGGTTCCGAGGACGGCGGACTCGGTTGCCGAACCGGCAAAGAGCCCCGCGGCCGTGCCCACGTCGAGGCGAAAGACGAGGATCGATACTGCCAGGAGCAGGAGGACGCAAACAACCTCGATGATCGAAAAGATCCCGTATCGCCATCCGCCGCGGACATTGGCGAAGAACTGCGGTCCGGCCGAGAAGCCGAGCGCGTAGATGAAGAGGGCGAAAGCGGCATCCTTGAGATCCGGACTTATCCGCACTCCAAGCTGTCCCAGGGCGAGCGCGACGAAAAGCGTTCCGCAGACCCCGCCGAGTTGAACGGGGCCGACCTTCAGCCGACCGATGAGATAGCCGAGCGCGAGCGATATGAAGAGGGCTATGACAGGGTCGGTCAGAAACGACATGGACAAGTCCGTTGCGCATCGAAGGTCGATGGAATTCCAGTCTCATGCGGGCGACATCGCCGCCCGCACGAGCAGCGAAATCAGCGCTTCTCGTATTCCTCGTGGAATTCGTCTGCCATCCGCTTCAGGGCATGTCCGATCGCGGCATATTCGTATTCGTTGAGATTGGCGAGGGAGGCTCGGCCAGCCGGTTTCTGCGTACCGAAGCCTGTTCCCGGCAGAAGCACGATGCCCGTCTCGTCGGCTATGCGGAACAGCAGCTCACGGCCGTTGAACTTCTTCGTCACCCATTTGGCGAATTCCTTGCCGTAAAGCTTGCGGGCGAGATCCTCGAGGTCCAGCAGGGTGTAGTAGTCGACGGCATTTGGATCGGCCTCCAGGGACAGGCCGAGTTCGCGATAGAGCGCCGCCTCGCGCTTGCGGATGATGTTTTTGAGCGATGTCTTGTAGCTGTCTGCCTCATCCATCAGCGCGAACAGCGAGAAGAGGACGAGTTGTACCTGCTGCGGGGTCGAGAGGCCGGCGGTGTGGTTGAGGGCCACCGTTCGGCTGTCGGCGACGAGCCGGTCGATGAACTTCAGCGAGCGCACATCCGGCAACAGCGAACCATAGCGGCGGTCGAGCGCCTTCTTTGCTTCCTCGGGAAGATCGGCGAGCCTCTGGTCGAGGACGTTCTGCCGATGCGTCGCGACCACCCCGAGCCGCCATCCGGTCGCACCGAAATATTTCGAATAGGAATAGACGAGGATCGTGTTCTGCGGGCATGTCGCGAAGAGCGACCGGAAATCATCCGCAAAAGTGCCGTAGACGTCATCCGTCAGAATGATGAGATCCGGGCGGTCGTTGACGACGATGTCGGCGATCCGCTTCAGGCTTCTGTCGTCGAGTTTCACCGATGGGGGATTGCTGGGATTTATGCAGAAGAAGACCTTGATCGCGGGATCTTTCAGCTTGTCGAGCTCGTCGTCGGAATATTGCCAGCCATTGGCCGGATCCGCGTTCAGCGCCACCTCCTCAAGTGCGTATTCATCGAGTTCCGGGATTTCGATGTAGGGCGTGAAGACCGGCATGCCGATCGCAACCCTGTCGCCTTTCTTCACGAGGTGGTTCTGCTTGAGGGTGTTGAAGATGTAGGTCATTGCCGCCGTTCCGCCTTCGACGGCGAACAGATCGATACTGTTCGGCGGCAGAAAGCCGCCAACCATCTCCTTGACGATGTAATGCTTGGCGATTTCCTCACTTATTCTGAGCATTCGCGGCGGGACCGGATAGTTGCAGCCGATAATGCCTTCGACCATTTCATGCAGGAATTCGGAGGCGGAAAGCCCAAGCTGGTCGCGCACATAGCTCAGCGCGCGGGCCAGAAAGGCAACGCCCTCCATATGGTGGTTTTCAGAGGCGAAGCGCTCGAACCGGGCCTCGATGCCCTCTATGTTGGGCAATCCTCCGATACCCTTCTGGAGATAGGAGAAGGAAAGCTCCGACTCGGCGGTTGCAAAAAGGCCAAGCTGAAAGAAAGCACGGCGAGGAAGCGTCGCCAGAAAGTTCGGGTTGCCGCGGCCGGCATTCAGCATCAGGCGGTTCTGTTTGGCCGAGGCGAGCTTGATCAGTTCGTCCTTCAGCTCGAACGGGCTCAGTTTTGCATAGCGGCTATAGTCTGTCTTCATCGGGGTTCTCCCTCATGAGCGAGATCAGGCAAAAGCGACGACAAGCGGCCCGAGCAGCGTCAGGAAGACGTTCGCCAGGGCATAGGTGATTGCGAAGGGGACGGTCGGAACGGAATTGCCGGCCTTGTCGAGAATTTCGCCGAAAGCCGGGTTGGCACTGCGGGATCCGGACAGGGCGCCGGCAAAGATGGCCGCATTGTCATAGCGCAGCAGATATCTGCCGACCGCCATGGTGACGAGCAGCGGAAGGATGGTGACGATCACGCCGATCAGGAAGATCGAGAGGCCGTGCTCGGCGATCGTCGTCACCGCCTGCTGCCCCGACTGCAGGCCGACCACCGCCACGAAGCCGGCAAGACCCAGATCCCGCAGAAGCGTCGAAGCGCCGGTCGGCATGTTGCCGATCGCCATGTTCCGCGTCCTCAGCCAACCGAAGAAGAGGCCCGACAGAAGTGCGCCGCCGCCGCTTCCAAGCGTCAGCGGTATCGAGCCTAGGCGGACCACGATCAGACCGACGAGAAGGCCGAAGACCAGCCCCAATCCGTGATACACGAAATCGGTCTTGTCGCTCGGGACGATGGTGGTCCCTACGCGATTTGCGACGCGTGCGACGTCGTCGGTCGTGCCGTAAAGGGTTACCACGTCGCCGGCTGCGATCAGCGTGTCCTTGGCGAGGGCAAGTTTCTGCCCGCCGCGCTTGACCTCGATCACGAAGATTCCGTGCTTCAGTTCCCGACTGGTCTTCTCGCGGATGTCCGCCACCGTATGGCCGACGAAATCGCGACTGGAGATCACGACGTCGCGCGTGACGACGATGACGTCCATCCCTTCGGAGGACTGAAGCTCGCTTCCGAGCATCGGCGCCGCCGAAACAACGGCGTCACGCCGTCCGACGACAAGCACGACGTCGCCGGTTTCAAGCTTCAGCCCCGGATCGTTGCCGATGAGCTTGCCGCCGCGTTTGACGCGTTCGATCGAGATCGTTGCGGCCGGCCCCTGTCCCTCGAGTTCCAAGATCGTTCGGCCGGCGGCCTTGTCGACGCTGAAAAGGCGCCCGACCAGCATGGGCAGCGCCGGTTGCTCGCCTATGCCGTAGACGCTGGCGCCGGCCAGCATCTCGGCTTCCGCCTTGATCGCGTCGTCGCGGATGCTGCGGCCCATGAACCATTCGAGAATGTTGACGCAGACGATGATCGCGCCGAAGGAGCCGAAGATGTAAGTGACGGCATAGCCGATGGCGACATTGGCCTGCAGTCTCTGCACCTCCTCGGCCGCAAGGCCGAGCTTCCCGATGGCCGCGCCGGCAGTGCCGATGATCGCGGACTGGGTCAAGCCGCCGGCGGCAATCCCCGCCGCCAGCCCCTTATCGAGCCCGAACAGGCGGGCAAGGACGACGACGGTGACGAGGCCGGTGATCGCCAGCACCGCGGCCATGATGATCTCCCGTATCGACTGCCGGCCGAGAGAACGGAAGAATTGCGGCCCGCTTTCGAAGCCTACGGCATAAATGAAGAGCGCGAACAGGACGGCTTTGACGCCATTGTCTATGGTCACGCCGATCTGGCTGATCAGGACTGCGACGAGGAGCGAACCGGCCACGCCGCCAAGCTGGAACTTGCCGAACTGGAACTTGCCGATCCAATACCCGCCCGCGAGCGCCAGAAACAGCGCGATTTCGGGAGACTGGTGCAGAAGAGACTGGATGAATGTCACTGATGCCCCCTCGAAAGACCGTGTGAGAAACGGGAATTCCACGCTTTGGCAATTTAAACGAGAACCAATGAACGACTACACTCAAATCTGCAGGGTCGGGGTCGGCTCGGCGTCTTGGACCCTTGCGCCCAGCCCGGACTTCGCCGCTCATAGGAGGAGCAGCTTCTTCAACACCGAAAAGACCTCCTTGTAGGGCAGCTTCGTAGCGCCGGCGACGGCAAAGGGGATGAGCGCGGCCGCAGCGACAGGCAGCACCGCGGTTCGGCTGACCAGGATCGTCGAAAGCTTGCGCGTCGCCTCGAACAGCTTGCTCGGATCGGGAATATCGTCCTCCGGCTCGGGCGTGGGATTGTCAAAGACGTTGCGGCCAATGGATTTTCGTTCGACGGCCCGATGGTAGCGCGTCGCCTGCGCGCCGAGCAATGCGAGGCCCTCTTCCTTCAGGCGCGCGAGCGGGGGCGTGAAGGCCGAAAGCGGGTAGGCGAAGAAGAGGATCACGATCGCCAGCCATCCGCTCATGACCATGCTGAAGGTCGTCATCGACAGAGTGTCCTGCAGGAGGTTCTTGGCGATTGCCGCGGCAATGGCCGAGCTCATGCCGAAGACGAACAACGCATAGGCGTTCGGATATTGCGCCAGGAACGCGAGCCCGCCCTTGCCGTCGGGATGCGCGGCCACGAGCCGGAGATCTAATCTCGCGATGCGGCGCAGGAGCTGCGCCCAGACGAGGTGTCGCCAGATGCCGCGCAGAAAGAGGAAAACGAAAAGCGGCAGACTGAAGCAAATCGACCACCAGCCGGCGGCAGTAATCCTGTTGCCTTCGGGCCGATGCTCGACCGCCCAGGAAGAAGCGTCGACCGTGTGAAAGTTGAGGTAGGAAAAGAGCCCGGCAACGATCGCAAGCACAAGGCAAACCAGTTCCGCCGCGTGAGAATCGCGCTGGCGCAGCGCCTCGGTGACCTCCTGCGTGGCTTGCGGGACTGCCGCTGGAGCGATGATCGGGGCGCGCACGAATTGCGCCAACCGGGCCCTGAGGCCGCGCTCAATCTGTCCTTCGGCAAGGACGAAGGCGCCGATCGCGATCAGGAACTTCGCCCATACGCCCGGATCCGCAAGATAGGCGCCCTGTCCATAATCGAGTGAGAGGCTGCGCGGGATACCGAGGAGAAAGGGCACGCCCCAGGCCAGCGCGACGAACAGGACGGCTCGTGTTCCCGAGCGCAGCGTATTCTCCCGAAGGAGCTTCAAGCGATGTTGAAGTTCGAAAAACGGTCCGCCGTGCGATGCGCGAAAGTCGACGAGGGCGGCAGAGGATGCCTGTTCTCCCGCGTGGTTGCCCGTCGGCGGATGCGCAATATCGTTCACGCTCGTGACCACCATAGCCTGTTTCAACGATGGGCGCCCCGGGCACGCGCATGTGCTGGTGAGCCCCGAGTGTATCCATCCGCGATTTTTCGGATGAACGATAGATGGACCAAGGGCCAACTTCAGCTTGTCGAACCACTCGTCGTCGGACAGCTGCGGGTGTAAACTGCCGGCGCGGCTACCCCTAAAACTTGACGGCTTGCAATTCCGGCGAGCAAATCGCACAACGATGAATTGTCACGGGTTTGTCATGAGTTGCCCATCATATCTGCGTGGTGCCCGTTGACGAGGCACGGAGGCCGACAGCACAACGCATGAGACTCCAAATTCGCCCGTTGGTATTTGTCCTTGCCTTGTTGGCCTTCCCAGCGACGGCCATCGAAGGGCAAACTGCGGCGCCAAAGCGGGTACTCATCGTTTATGAAAACGAAAGCACGCTCTACGCAGCCGTACAGGTGGCGGCCGGAATTCGCCAGCATATGGAGGCGAATTCGTCCGAGCACATCGAGTTCTATACGGAATATCTCGACACCGTCCGCTTTGCGTCGCCCGACCATGCAAGCCGCCTCGTGGCCTTTCTCGAAGCGAAATACCGGCAGCTCCATCTGGACGTCGTCATGGCCGGCGGTCCTGGCGCTCTGCGCTTCGTCCTGGAGAACCGAGACCGTCTGGCCAAGGGCGTACCCGTCGTCTTCGGCGCGGTCACGGAGAACTCCATCGGCGACGACCTGCCGCCGGACGTCAAGGGCATTGTCAGCCGCTTCGACCTGGGCAGAACGGTACAATTGGCCAGCCGCCTTCAGCCGAGGGCGCGAAGGGTCGTGATCATGTCCGGTTCGGCGGATTTTGACCGGAGCTGGGATGCGACGGCGCGCCGCGTCCTGGGCGAGCGTTACGCCGGCCTCGATGTCGAATATGTGTCCGGCCTCTCGCTCGCCAGCTTCCGAAGCAAAGCCGCCGAGCTGCCTTCCGATTCGGTTCTCGTGATACTCACCGTCTTCCAGGATGCGGAGGGCACGAAGTTCGTGCCGCGCGAAGCGGCCACCAGGATCGCGGCAGCGTCGAGCGTGCCGGTCTACAGCGTGTACAGCTCCTATTTCGGTTCGCACGTCGTCGCCGGCTACGTAGGCACGTTCCAGTCGATCGGAGCGCAGATGGCCGCACTGTCGTTGGACATCATCATGGGCGACCTTTCGGCACCTCCGACGACGCCCGCGCGGGAAGTCGCGCTTGTCGATTGGCGTGAGGTTCGGCGATGGGAGATAGATGACCTCCTGATACCGGAAGGCGCCGAGATTCTGAACGACCAGCCAACCGCTTGGGAGCGCTACCGCCTGGCCATCATCGCTGCCCTTCTGGTGATCGTCGCGCAGATGCTGACCATCGCCGCGCTCACCTACCAGAACCGGCGCAGCCGCAAGCTCGAAGCGACGCTCGTCTCCGAGCGCCTGGAGCTTGCTCATCTCTCCAGGAGGTCTCAGCTCGGGGAACTCTCAGGAGCCCTGGCGCATGAACTCACCCAGCCGCTGACCTCGATCCTTGCCAATGCCGAGGCGGGGCAGAGGCTCGCAACGGATGAAGCTCCGGAGATCGACGAGATCCGCGCGATTTTCGAGGACATCGTCGCAGACGACAAGCGGGCCGCCGCGGTCATTGCGCAACTGCGCAGCATGATGCTGAAGGGCGAAGCTTCGCGGGAAGTTCTCGACCTAAACGAAGCGGTGCACTCGACCGTCGCCTTGGCGCGCGCCGAGCTGCTTGCGCGCCGAACCGAGGTGGAGGTCATCGAGCAGATCGCGCCCCTTTCCGTGAAGGGAAACCTCGTGCAGTTGCAACAGGTGATCCTCAACCTGCTTCTGAACGCGGCCGACGCCATGGCGGCCATCCCGCCAAAGCGACGCAGGGTTGAAATCACACTCGGGAAGCGCGAAAATGGTGACTGTGAACTGACTGTCGCCGACAGAGGACCGGGAATTCCGCCCGAATTGCGAACCGAGGTCTTTAAACCGTTCGTCAGCTCGAAGAAGACCGGCCTTGGTCTCGGCCTTGCGATCTGCCGGACCATCATCGAGTCCCAGGGTGGGACGCTGTTTTTCGACGACGGTGTGACGCGCGGAGCACGGGCCGTCGTCATACTGCCTTCAGCCTAGAGGTGTGCCATGAGGGAAAGCACCGGCAAGGTACTGCTCGTCGACGACGACGAAAGCATATTGCGGTCGCTCGGAAGGTTGCTCGGCGCCTCGGGCTATCATGTGCTCTCTTTCCAGAGCGCCCGAGCACTGCTGGACTCCGGCGAAACCGAAACGGCCGATTGCATCATCCTGGATCTCGGCCTGCCAGACTCCGACGGTCTTCACGTCCAGGAGACGCTTGCTGCCGCCGGGGGAGGCCAGTCGATCGTCTTCCTGACGGGTCGGGGAGATATTCCGGCAAGCGTGCGGGCGATGAAGGCCGGCGCCGTGGACTTCCTGACAAAACCGGTCGAGGCCGAGACCCTGCTTGCCGCCGTCAACATGGCGCGCCAGCGTGCCTGCGCGTTGCGTGAAGTCGAGGAGAAAAAGGCAAGCGTCGTGAGGCGGCTCGACAGCCTCACGGCGCGTGAAGCGCAGGTGATGCATCTTGTCGTCGCCGGCCGGCTGAACAAGCAGATAGCCGCCGATCTCGGCATTATGGAGAAAACCATCAAGGTCCACCGTGGCCGCATGATGGCGAAACTGGGGGTGCGAACGGTTGCCGACCTCGTTCGCCTCGTCGTCTCAGGCCCGCCAGACGCGGCATTGGGCCCAAGTCCAACTACGATCAGAGAAGGCAATGAGCTATGAATGATGGATGAGCGGACAACAGAACATCATCGCGATTGTAGACGACGACGAGCTAGTCCGTCGCGCCCTTTGTCGCCTGGTGCTGTCATTGTCCTTCACGCCCGTAGCGTTCGCCTCCGGTGAGTCGTTTCTGAAAGCGCTCGATCAGACTTCGCCGTCCTGCGTCCTCTTGGACTTTCACATGCCGAGCCTGAACGGCCTCGACGTATTGCACGAGCTCAGGGCACGACAGTCGATGCCGGCCGTTATCGTGATAACCGGTGCGGATGATGATGGCCTGCGTGAGAGCTGCATGCGTGCCGGCGCAGCGGGCTTCCTCAACAAGCCGCTCTCCCGCGACACGCTTTCTTCGGCGATCGAAGCCGTGCAGGAAGATCGCAACGCCAGGTCGAGCCGGCCTCAAGAATGAGGCCGGTTTATCCGCCTGCTGCACGGAGCGGCGCGAGGAGCCTACTGCATGTTGTTAATCGTATCCGATTAAAGGCCAAAAACATGTAGCAAAACAAAAATGCTACAGTGATCGCTGCGCGTCCGATAAGACGCACGGCTGAGCTCGCTTGATGCTGCGGTCGAAGCCTCTGCGGGCGCGGAGAGGTTTGGCGCGGCCGGTGCTTGGCTTACTTCGGATAGATGACCTTCCAGTCGTCCTTCATGCTGACGATCGTCCAGCCGCGCGCGGGCGCCTCGTCCAGACCACGGGCAAGCCGGCCGAAATGGGAGTCCCGGTCGTAGGCGTTTTCGCGCTCCGCATCATCGTGATGGACGATCAGGCCGAAACGGCGCCCAGGTCCGGACGTCGTCCATTCGAGCATCTCGAAATCGCCGTCCGAATTGCCGAAGGCGGCGATCGGCCGCCGGCCGATGAACTTGTGGATGCCGACAGGCTTGCCTGGACCATCGTCGATGAAGTCGACTTCCGGCAGGCGTAGGATCGCCGGCACGCCGTTGCGCGGCTCGTACTTCGTCTTGATGCTGGAGCCGACGACGTTCTCCGGGGGGATGCCGTAAACCCGCTCGGTCCACGGGCGCATGAATTCCACGCCGCCGCCCGAGACGATGAAGACCTTGAACTCCTTGGCCTTCAGGTAATCAATCAATTCGATCATTGGCTGAAAGATGTGGGCGGTATAGGGTTTACCCGATACCGGGTGCCGGGCGGAAGTGGTCCAGTCGGAAACGATCTTTTCGAATTCCTCGGTGGACATGCCGGCATGGGTGGCCGCAAGGAGTTCCACCAATCCCTTCTGGCCGCTGGCCGCAACGCCCGCCATGTCGCCGGAAAGCACGGATTTGAACGGCCCCTTTGTCTGCCATTCCGGATGTTGCGGCGCCAGCTGCTTCACGCGGTCGAGGACGAAAGCAAGCTGGACATACATCGGCTGCTCGCCCCAGAGCGTTCCGTCGTTGTCGAAGACCGCCACACGATCCGCCGGCTCGACGAAATCGGCGCTTCCCTCGGTCGTGGTCGCGGTAACGAAATCGACGATCCGTGACTTTGTCTCTCCATCGACCCATGACGGCAGGACTTCAGCGTCGGCCGCGAGCGCGGGTGCAACGGACGATGCCGCGACTGCGAACGCCGCTATCTTCAGGGCCAAGCGGCGGTTGACTTCGAACATGTTCTCACTCCCTGCAAATTCAGGTTTGCCGCAGCGTTGGTGAGCTGCAGCGCCTTGCGTCGGTTTCTGCGCCTTGTGTGCCCCGCAATGTTGAGCGGACGAACGAAGCGGTTTGTGCCTTGTTTCATGGAACCGAGGACCGACGCCAACGGGCCGGTCCTCACGCGTTCGAGTGCGAATCCGGCTCAATTCCTCATGCCGGCCCGCAGGCTCTCCTCTATTTTGCTGAGGTTGAACGACCCCGGCGTCTGACTTGGCGGGTAGTCCTTCATCGTCTGCAGGAATCTTGCCGCCATGCCCTGAATCGGAACCACGACGAAGGCGCGTTCGAGGAACCAGTCGTTGTAGGTGTTCGAATTGTGTTGCGCCTTCTCGAACGGGTCGCGCCGCAGATTGAACAACAGCGGCACGCGCAATTCGGTGAATGGCTCACGCCAGACGCCGAAGGCTTCGCCGCGGTTCTCCAGGAACACGACCTTCCAGTCGTCGTAGCGGGCCGCGACGACCTGCCCGTCGTCGTTCACGTACCAGAATTCGTGACGCGGCGACTGGTCGACTTTCCCCGCGAGGTAGTCGAATTGATTGTAGCCGTCGATGTAGTTGCGATAGCGGCGACCGTTGAGTTCGACACCGTTCGCCAGCTTCTCCTTTACGTCCGTTGCGCCGGCGATCGCAGCAAAGGTCGGCAGCCAGTCCTCGTGCGCAACGATGCCGTTGAGGGTCTTGCCTGCGGGAAATTGAGCCGGCCAGCGAACAAAGGCGGGAACTCGATAGGCGCCCTCCCAGTTCGAATTCTTCTCGCTCCTGAACTGGGTCGTGGCGGCATCGGGCCAGGTGTTGTAATGCGGCCCGTTGTCGGTCGAGTACATGACGACGGTGTTCTCGGCGATTCCGAGGTCGTCGAGGAGCTTCAGCAATTCGCCGACATGCATATCATGTTCGACCATGCCGTCGTGGTATTCGTCGCCGCTTGGTCCCGATATGCCGGTGTGTTCCGCCTTCACATGCGTGCGAAAATGCATGCGCGTGCCGTTCCACCAGACGAAGAAGGGCGTGCCTGCCTGATTTTGACGGGTAATGAAATCCTTGGCCGCGGCGAGGGTCTCCTCGTCGATCGTTTCCATCCGTTTTTTGGTCAGCGCGCCCGTATCCTCAACCTTGCCATCGGCGAAGGAGTGAATAACACCACGCGGACCGAAACGCCGGCGGAACTCCGCGTCCCTGGGATAGTCGCGGTTCTCCGGTTCTTCCTCCGCATTGAGGTGATAAAGGTTGCCGAAGAACTCGTCGAAGCCGTGGTTGGTCGGCAGGTGCTCGTCGCGGTCGCCCTGGTGGTTCTTGCCGAACTGGCCCGTCGCATAGCCTTGGCTCTTGAGAACGGTCGCCATAGTGATGTCGGTTTCCTGCCAGCCTTCGGTCGCGCCGGGGAGACCTACTTTGGTCATCCCGGTACGCACCGGCACATTGCCGCCGATGAAGGCGGCGCGCCCGGCCGTGCAGCTCTGCTGCCCATAGTAATCGGTGAAAGACAAGCCTTCCTGAGCGATGCGGTCGATGTTCGGCGTCCTGTAGCCCATCATGCCGCGGTTGTTGTGGCTGATGTTCCAGGTGCCGATGTCATCGCCCCAGATGACCAGAATGTTCGGCCGGTTGGCTGGTGCGCCAGCGGCTGGCGCTTGGGTCTGGGTTTGCGTCTGGGCTTGGGCACGGGCAGGCTGCGCGTTGCCGGTGAGAACGGTGGAGGCGGCGGCAATGGCCGTACCGCCGAGCAGGACGCTGCGCCGGGTGAGGCTGGCCTGCTCGCGGGGGCCGCTCTCGACGGTGTCGCGCGCGTCTTTGATCGTCGTCTCGTCTTTCATCAGGATTTCTCCTCTGGTGGAGCGCCGGTGGGGAGAGGATGCGATTCAAGGCCGGTGCGGGGCTCAGTCCCGCGCCCGCGGCCTGGCCGCAGTATGATTCGGCCCTTTTCCGCTGAGAGATAGTTGGACCAAAGGCCAACTTGTCGTGTCCTGTTGGTCGTAATTCATTGGAAGCGAGGTACTTTGGCGAACGAGTGTCCGGGGAGGCGTCACTTTATGCCATCCTTCGCCCGCGACGGATTGGACGAAAGCACTGCATCAAGCCCGGAGCGACGCGCGCCGCCCGGGGTGCAATGCCCCTCGAATTCGCCGGTTGCAAGCAAGGTGGCGGTCACGGATTGTCTTGATTTTCCCCGATTCATCGCCCTCCACCGGTGACCTAAGACAGGAGAGTGATCCGTGACACTCAGGCTTCCGCTCCCAGCCCTTGTCGTGACTGCCGCCATCTCCGGCACTGCCCACGCACAGGATTCGTCCGGCGCGGACCTCGCCAAACAACTCTCCAATCCGATCGCATCGCTGATCAGCGTGCCCTTCCAGTTAAATTACGATCGCGGCTACGGTCCGGACGACGGACACCGGCTGACGTTGAACATCCAGCCGGTGATACCGATCTCGCTCAACGAGGACTGGAACCTGATCTCGCGGACGATCCTGCCGGTGATTTCGCAGGACGACATTGCCGGCCCTTCGGGCGATCAGTTCGGCCTCGGCGACACCGTGCAGAGCTTCTTCTTCTCGCCCAAGGAGCCGACGGCCGGCGGGATCATCTGGGGCGCCGGTCCGGTCTTTCTGATCCCGACGGCAACGGACGATCTCCTCGGCGGCGAGAAATGGGGCATCGGTCCAACCGTGGTGGCGCTGAAGCAGGACGGACCTTGGACATATGGCGCGCTCGTGAACCACATCTGGTCCTTCGCCGGCGATGACGACAGGGCGGACGTGAATTCGACCTTCCTGCAGCCCTTCGTTTCCTACACCACGCCGGACGCCTGGACCTTCGCCGTCAACACCGAAAGCACCTATGACTGGGAGAGCGACGAGTGGTCCGTTCCGATCAACTTCCAGGTGTCGAAGCTGGTCAAATTCGGCGAACAGCCGGTGAGCTTTACCGCCGGCGCCCGCTACTGGGCGGCGGCGCCCGACAATGGTCCGCAGGGGTGGGGTGCACGCGTCGCCGTCACGTTCCTGTTCCCGAAGTGAGTTAAAGCGCAGCGAGACTCGTTGGAGGGCGCATTGCGCCGATCGAGGTCGCCGCAGAACGAAGGCATGAGACCGGGACCGGGCAACCGCCCCGAAACCGCAACCTCGAAGGGCAAAAGCGTGGGAGTAATGCTATGCCAAATCAGTTGCTCAGATTGTTCGTACGTCCAATCGGTGTTGCGGGCCTGGCAATGCTGATAGCCGCCAGTCCGACGCTGATTCCTCGGAGCCTTGCTCAGGGGACCGCTGCAGGCCAGGCGAGCGCGCCAAGCGAGGACCAACCCGATCTCTTGTCCGAGGACGAGCTCGAGGTCATGGTTGCGCGCATCGCGCTTTATCCGGACGAGTTGGTCGCGCTCATCAGCACCGCGTCGCTGTACCCACTGCAGATCGTCGAGGCGCAACGCTTCCTCGAACAGAAGAAGACAAACAAGGACCTGCAGCCGAAGGATAGCTGGGACGACAGCGTGATATCGCTTCTCAACTACCCCGAGATCGTCAAGATGATGAGCGACGACCTCGACTGGACCCAGGCGCTCGGCGGCGCGCTCGCCTATCAGCAGAAGGATGTGCTGGTCGCCATCCAAACCTTGCGCGACAAGGCCGTGGCGGACGGCGTGATCAAGACGGACGACAAGGTGAAGGTCGTCAACGAGGGCGACAATGTCGTCATCCAGGCGGCGGATCCGGAAAAAATCTATGTTCCCCGGTACGAGCCGCAAATGCTCTACGAGCCAGGCTACGCGCCGGCGCCAATCGCCTATTACGAGAACCCCTATCCCAACTATTACTATCCCTCGGCGCCGTACTTCGCGGCTGCGATCACCGGTGCCGCGATATGGGCGGCGGCGGTGGATTGGGACGACTGGGGCGTCTGGGGTGGGCATTGGGACGGCGATGTCGATATCGACTGCGACAATTGCTTCAACGACATCGACATCGACCGGGACAAGTTCAAGATCAACGACGTCGACTGGAAGAACGTCGACCGGTCCAAGATCAAATTCGACAAGAACCAGTTCGCCAATATCGATCGCGACAAGTTCAAGAACGACTTCAAGGCGAACCGCAACAACAACATCGCCAATCGTGCGAAGGAGGTCCGTCGCGGCCGCGCGGACACGATCGCGCACAGGCCGGGCAAGGTTTCGGTCGACGACATCCGCAAGAGCAGGGTCGACGCGAACCGCGGTCGGGCAGAACGCGAGCGGGCGGCGAACGTTCAGCGGCGCGCGGGTGGAGAAGCGGCCGTGAACCGCGCCCGCGCCAGCACCGTAAAACACGCCACCTCCAGGCCGCATGTCAACCGCAAGGTCACGAGGCCGAAGCCCGGCGCGCATGTGCAGCACCGCTCCGGTGGCAAGCATTCCGCGCTTGGCAAAGTCGGCCACAAGCGGCAGACGCATATATCGTCCAACCGTGGACGTCATTCCATGGGTGGCGGCCATCGTGGCGGTGGCGGACACAAGATGGTGAAGCGCGGCGGTGGACGTCGCCGGTAATCGGATCGGGAGGCTACGATGACGAAGTCCATTCGTGAAGGGATCGCGCTCCCACTTCTCGGGATGATCCTACTTGGCAGCACCGCCCTTATGCCGGCGGCGCTTACGCCGTCCCTGGCGCACGAAGCCGGCGATGAGACGCCGCTTTCGGAATATGCGGCGGCCGAGGATCCGCCTGTCTTCGACACGCCGGAAGCGGCGGTGGAGGCGTTCAAGTCGACGGTCACCGGTGGCGACTTCGACAAGCTCGCCGCCCTCGTCGGGCTCGACGCAGCCAAGGCCAAGGCGAGCGAGGGCGTCATGGAGACCTATGCCGAGATCAAGGAAGGGGTGAAGGAGAAGGTCGTCGTCGAGGACGTTGAGGGCCGCAAGGTCCTCGAGATCGGCGAGGAACTCTGGCCCTTTCCCTTCCCGATCTCGAAGGGGGACGATGGCAAATGGGCGTTCGACACCTTCGTCGGCCTGGAAGAGATCGCCAACCGCCGGGTCGGCGAGAACGAGCTCGCCACGCTTGCCACCATGCGCGCCTATGTCGAGGCGCAGGAGGAATACGCGCTCGACGATCATGACGGCGACGGCGTCATGGAATACGCCCAGAAGCTGATCAGCAGCGAGAGCGCGCAGGATGGCCTCTATTGGCCGGCCGAGCAGTTCGGCGGCGAGGAAAGCCCGGCGGCTGCGGCTCTTGCCGAGGGTGCCGCTCTGGACCGGGCGAAGGACGGCGAAGGCTTTCAGGGCTATCGCTACCGCATCCTGACCAGCCAGGGTGAGAATATTGCCGGCGGGAAATACGACTACGTCATCAACGGCAACATGATAGCCGGCTTCGGCCTGGTGGCCTGGCCGGTGAAATACGGGGTCAGCGGCGTGAAGACCTTCGTGGTCAACCGCAACGGCATCGTCTACGAGGCCGATCTCGGCGAGGACACCGAGAAGACCGCAGCAGCGATCCGCACGTTCAATCCGAACGACGACTGGGAAGTCGTCCAGGATTGAGGACCGATGTCGAATGCGTTCGGGAGATCGTCGATGAAGTCTGCTGCACTGGAGCATCGACCGGCGGCGGAGATGGTCTGGGTTCCCGGTGCGACGTTCATGATGGGATCGAACGACCATTACCCCGAGGAAGCGCCCGTTCATCCCGTAACCGTCGACGGCTTCTGGATCGACGAGGCGCCGGTGACGAACCGGCAATTCCTCGAATTCGTAAATGCGACGGGGCATGTGACCTTTGCGGAAAGAAAGCCGCGCGCCGAAGACTATCCGGGCGCCCCTCCTGCCAATCTGAGGGCCGGCTCGCTCGTCTTCACGCCTCCGAAGCGCCCGCTGCAGGGGAACGACATATCGCAATGGTGGATCTTCACGCTCGGCGCCAACTGGCGGCACCCGCTGGGGCGCAAGAGCAGCATCGGAGCCATACTGGACCACCCGGTCGTCCATGTCGCCTATGACGATGCCAAGGCTTATGCCGAATGGGTCGGCAAGGAGCTGCCGACCGAGGCCGAATGGGAACTCGCCGCGCGTGGCGGTCTTGACGACGCCGAGTTCGCCTGGGGCGACGAGCTTGTGCCGGGCGGAAATCACATGGCCAATACCTGGCAGGGCAGCTTCCCGATCGAAAATGCGATGGAGGACGGGTTCGCGCGGACGTCGCCGGTGAGATTTTATCCTCAGAACGGCTATGGCCTCTATGACATGATCGGCAATGTCTGGGAGTGGACCTCGGACTATTGGTCCGTGCGCCATGCCGAGCCGGCCGCCAAGCCGTGCTGCATTCCGAGCAATCCGCTGAACACGAATGCCGATGCGAGCGTCGATCCAACGGCCAGGGTGAAGGTTGCGCGGCGCGTGCTCAAGGGCGGATCGCATCTTTGTGCGCCGAACTACTGCCGGCGGTACCGTCCCGCGGCGCGGCACGCCCAGGAGATCGACACGACGACGAGCCACGTTGGTTTCCGTTGCGTGAGGCGGACCCCATGATGCGACGGGTGCGGAGCATGCTTGGCGACCAAGCCCACCATTGTGGAAGACTGGCGCAATCCATATATCTCGGTGGGGCTCTGATTGCGGGCATCCCGGGCCTTAGTCCAACCGGGGAAGCATTTGCTGCGAACTGCAACTCGCGCGGCGGCCTGGCCTATCTCGGAAACACGCAAGGGGCGACGCGATCAGTCTGGCTTTCGGGGACCAGTGCTGGCTCTTTCAGCCTCGAGGCGGCCAAGGGCAATCAAACCGTCGATACCTGGAATAAAAGCAAACGCGGTCTCCACCTCTCGCTTTCGCCGGTCGTTTCGAGCGGCAACGGCGGGACGCACAAGCTCTACGACACATCGACCGGCAAGCCTTGTCTGCTCGACACGCAGAACCAGAAGCGCGGGCCGCGTCCTGACATCACCTGGCCGCAGGGCCTACCGGATGTCGGCCCTCAGCGCGTCTTTCCGGATTTTTCGCTGCCCGACGGCCGGCCTGACGTCGGCCCGCAGCCCGTCGTCCCGGATTTCTCCCTGCCTGACGGCCGGCCTGACGTCGGCCCGCAGCCCGTCTTCCCGGACTTCTCCCTGCCTGACGGCCGCCCCGACGTCGGCCCGCAGCCTGTCTTCCCAGATTTCTCCTTGCCTGACGGCCGCCCTGACGTCGGCCCGCAGCCCGTCTTTCCTGGGTTCGCTCCGCCCACCCCGACCCCGGCTAGAGGTGGCCGCGTGACCGCGGCCCGGACGCCGCAGACCTGTATCGACCCCCGCTCCGTTGATACCAATCAGCGGCGCGACCTGCCGATCTGCCCGGATCTCGTTCCCGAAGAGGCAGCCGCCCAGGGAAGGGCGCAGTCGCCAGCGGTGCCGTTGACGCCCGGCCGTGATCTGCCTGCCCCCTCGCTGTGGAATTTCTGGTGGGATGCGCGGTTCGCCGACATCTCCGACGAGCGCTACGAGCGCGACAGCGACACGCTTGCCCGCTCGCTGGACATGGGCCTCGATCGCCGTATTACCGACGACCTTGTCCTCGGCATGTCCTTTTCGTTGGAAGACAGTTCGACCGACGCCTTCAGCGGGTCCCTGGACATCGATACCGAAGGCTTCAGCTTCGGCCCCTATTTGGCTTATCGCCTGTCGAAGCACTGGGCGGTCGACGCATCCCTGACCTACGGCCGCTACAATAACGATGTCGACCTGAGCGTACTCAGCGGCGACTACGATTCAGAGCGCCTCGCCGGCGAGGTTTCGCTACATGGTCAATACAAGTTCGGGGCCTATTTCATCCGCCCAAAGGCATCCGTCACCTTTTCACACGTCGACAGCGATGGTTACGATCTCTCGGGCAATATTCTCAATCTTCCGGTGAGCGTGTCGCTTCCGGGCGACAGCTACAATTATGGGGCCCTGGATCTGTCGACAGAGGTCAGCCGGTTCTTTCGCCTGCCCGACGGACAGCCGTTCCTCGTCTTCGCCGAGCTCGGCGCTCAATATGAATTCGAGCGGCCGAACGACGGCAAGATTCTCACCGGTGATCTTAACGAAGCAACGCCGTCGCCCTGGGTGTTTTCACTCCGCTCGGGTTTCAGGATGCTGTTGAACGATAACCTCCAGATCGAAGCGACCGGAGGATATCTGAGCCTCGGCCAGGACGACCTCGACATATGGGAGGGCAAGCTGCATGTCTCCTGGAGCTTCTGAAGGCGGGAGGTGCCCTCCCGGCAGTTTGCTGATGGACCTCGTGCTCCGGCCCCACAATTGCCAGTCAACTGATGTGGTGGCAAATGTGTCAGCAGCGCCGAATCGTGGGGGACAGGACAGTTGCTGAGGGACGTGCGCTTGCAAGAAAATGTGTCCTCTGTTGCGAAGTTTGGCCGGCGAGCCGCTGCGGCCTTCGTTGCGCTGTCTCTTGTTTCGGGTTGCGGGGGTCACCCTAAAGGCGTCATGACTCCGGTGGCTCTGGCGCAGCCGTCGAACACCTCGCAGGTCGACATGCTGGTGGCGACCACGCGCCAGCCCTCGGGCGACCCGGCGACCCTGTTTTCGGGAGAGCGCAGCCCGACGCTTTCGATGACCGATGTGGCGGTTTCGATCCCGCCGGACTCGCGCCGCGCGCCGGGCACGGTGCAGTGGCCGCGCAAGCTGCCACCCAATCCGGAAACCGATTTCGCCGTCACGCGCGTGCGCGAAATGGCATCGGAAGACGAGGCGCGCACCTGGTTCCGCGCCCATAACAAGGACGGCCATGTGCTTCTTTTCGTGCATGGCTTCAACAACCGCTATGAGGACGGCGTCTTCCGGCTGGCCCAGATTGTCCATGATTCCGGTGCGCAGGCGACACCTATGCTGTTCACCTGGCCGTCGCGTGCGCGGGTGTTCGACTATAATTACGACAAGGAGAGCACCAACTATTCGCGCACCGCGCTCGAGGATACGCTGCGCACGCTGGCAAATGCCCCGAACGTCAAGGACGTCACCATCCTTGCCCATTCTATGGGAACCTGGCTGACGATGGAGGCGCTGCGCCAGATGGGAATTCGCGACGGGAAGATCGCGCCGAAGATCGAGAACGTGATTCTCGCTTCGCCCGACATCGACCTCGACGTCTTCGCCAAGCAGTGGACCGATATGGGCGATGAACGGCCGAAATTTACGATCTTCGTCTCGCAGGACGACCGGGCGCTGGCGCTTTCGCGACTGATCTCGGGGGATGTCTCGCGGCTCGGCGCGATCGACCCCAGCGCCGAACCCTATCGCACGCAGCTAGAGACAGCCGGCATTACTGCGATCGACCTCACCAAGGTCGAGACGGATGACGGCTTGCACCACGGCAAGTTCGCTGAGAGCCCCGAGATCGTGCAACTGATCGGGCAGCGGATCATCAAGGGGCAGACGCTGACCGACTCCGAGATCACTTTGGGCGAAGGGATCACCGCCGTCGTCGCCGGCACGGCCAAGAATGTCGGCACCGTCGCGGCTGCCACGATCACCGCGCCGGTCACCATAATCGAAGGCCGCGGCACGCCGCCGAAGAAGGTCAATCTCGAGGAGACGTTGACAAGCAATGGGAGGGCCGAAAATGTGTCTCGTTAGAGATTCGAACGGATTTAAGTATTGGCCGGAATCGGCCGCAAACAGCGCGCGTTGATTGGAGGATGTGATGACGTCTCGCTTCGTACGGGCCCTGATCTCCATCGGAGGCTGCCTGCTTGCCGGCGGCGCAACGGCCGCGGATATCTATTCTCCGGTGACGCCGGAGGTCCAGCAGGTCACGACCGAGAGCGGCTGGACGTTTTCCTTCGCGCCGTACTTCTGGGCGGCGGGGCTCTCAGGAGATATTCAGCAGTTCGGTCTGCCTGCCGTCGACGTGGATGCCAGCTTCAGCGATGTGTTCGACCACCTCGACTTTGCTGCAATGGCGATCGGCGAGGCGCGCTATGGGCCCTACAGCATCTTCGGCGACGTGCTGTACACTAAACTTTCGGGTCAGGGCGGCACGCCCAGGGGCATTCTCGCAACCGACGTCGAACTCTCGACGGAGACTTTCGCCGGCTTGATCGGCGCCGGCTACACAGTCTTTCACGACAGTTCCCTGCGGCTCGATGTCGTGGGTGGCCTGCGTGTCTGGTCCGTCGAAAGTGAACTCTCCTTCAGCGGCGGCATTCTCGACGGGGTTTCGAGAGAGGACGACGCGGCCTGGGTGGACGGGCTGGCCGGCTTTCGCGGAACTTATTCGATCACGCCGGAAATCTACCTGACGGGATGGGGACTGGTCGGCGCCGGCGGTGCCGATCTCGATTGGGACGTGGCCGCCGCGATCGGTTACCGGTTCAGTGACACCATATCTGCCGTCGCCGGATATCGCGCGCTTGGGGTCGACTACAGCGATGACGGGTTTGTCTTCGACGTCGTTCAGCAGGGGCCGATACTGGGTTTGGTGGTGCGGTTTTAAGCCTTGGCGCCAGAATCCGCCAGGGTCGGCCGGGAGATGGCTTCCCTCCGTTGCCCCCTGATCGAGGAGAATGCCAAGCCTACGCCAGAGGAGGTCGATTTTCCTCGCCCCGGGCGATCAGCGCCATGTCCTCCTGAGCCTGCTGAACCGCGTTGCTCGCCATCGCGGGCAACTCGGACAATGTCATCCTCTGCGCCTCCTGCATTCAAGGCCCGGATGAGCCTGCCTCTGATGGAACTGCGCCGGGCGATTGAGCCCGCCGTGGCGGAATTGGCAGCCTTGCGCGCCAAGGTCCACGAAATATTGGTTATCACGGATGCATTCCGCGCCATGGAGAAGGCCGATACCCTGCAGAGCTTTTCGGAAGCGGATTTGGCTTTCCATCGGTCGCCGTTTGTTGCTTCGGGCAACCCGGTCTTCATGCAGCTCGAGGTGGTTCTCGATCCTCCTGCTGCGAATGTTCCTCGACAAAGCGCTTTCTGCTCCGCCCGCCAAGATGGGCGTTGAACTTCACCGGGTGGTCGTGGCCGCCATCAATGCCCGTAATCTCGGCGGCGCACGGCGCGTGATGGAGGGCCTGATAGCCTGGACTTTTCTTCTCCATGTGAGTCTCTGCCGGTGCCAGGAATGATCGCCAGCATTCCGGATCCCAGTACGTTTTCCATTGTCGGGGGTCTCTGGTTCGTAGTCTCGGGCATCGTCGCAGCCTTCGTAGGTGATATGTCGCCAGCCGCGTCTCCGGCCGCCCCAGCAAGGCGACCGGGGGTTACCATGGACTGACCAGTTGGGCCGTCACGACATTGGTCGTACTCTATCTGCTGACGACCTCGGTCGGTACCCTGGTCGGCGGCGCCTTCAGCGGCCTGAGCAGCATCATCGGGGGCGTCGGCAGAACTGCCGCCATCGTGACCACTGCAGCAGCACCTGCGGTGGCATCATCCGCCGATCCGACGGCGGACATCGAGCGGCAGATCAGGAGCGCAACCGGCGGCAACGATCCGGCAGCTCTCCGCGACGCTGCGGTCGCAGCCGTACGTGCGGCAGTCACCGGCAATGAGGCGACCGCGGAAGAAGCCCGAAGCCGCGCCGCTGACGCCATTGCCAAGGCGCAGAACATTCCGGTGGACCAGGCGCGCGCGCAGGTTCAACAGTACGAAGAGAGCTACAAGGCCTCGGTGGAACGTGCCAAGCAGCAGGCTACCGAAGCCGCCGACACCGCCGCCACAGTTGTCTCTATCGGAGCCCTTTTGGGCTTTGTCTCGCTGGTTCTAGGCGCCGTCGCTGGTTGGTTCGGTGGCGCGTTTGGAACGGGCCGAACCGTGTACCCACGGAGACAACCCGCCGCGCCGGCTAGAAAATCCTCCGCTCATCGTTGGAGCGCCGAGAACGACTGGACTGCCAAGGATCGTCTCTACGAAGACGTTCGGCCGGCGATTCAAGATGGCCGCTTAAACTCATGCCGGGCCAGCTACGGTGCATTCGTCGCGATCCTGTTGAACAAGCAGACAGCCGGAGAAAACGATCAAGGTCCACCGTGGTCGCGTAATGGCGAAACTGGAACGGTTGCCGACCTCGTTCGCCTCGTCGTCGTCTCAGGCCCGCCCGACGCGGCATTGGGCCGAAGTCCAACTACGATCAGAGAAGGCGATGCGCTATGAATGACGGATGAGCGGACAACAGCGCATCATCGCGATTGTGGACGACGACGAGTTGGTTCGTCGCGCCCTTTGTCGGCTGGTGCTGTCATTGTCGTTCACCCCGGTGGCGTTCGCCTCCGGTGCGTCGTTTCTGAAAGCGCTCGATCAAACGTCGCCGTCCTGCGTCCTCCTGGACTTCCACATGCCGAGCCTGAACGGCCTCGACATTTTGCACGAGCTCCGCACGCGACAGCCGATGCCGGCCGTTATCGTGATAACCGGTGCGGACGAAGATGGCGTGCGTGAGAACTGCATGCGTGCCGGCGCCGCGGGCTTCCTCAACAAGCCGCTCTCCCGCGACATGCTGTCTTCGGCGATCGAAGCCGTGAAGTGCGGATGGCGTCCGCGACCCAAACGATTTTCCTAAAGTGCTTTATGGAGAGATCCCATGTCTGGCCGGAGAACCAGTATGTGCATCACAGAACCCACCCAGACACGCCGCTGATGATCACTGTAGCCCTAGGTTTTCTCGGGTTGCACAATTTCCCGTAAATTGTACCTTTCGGATCTGCGACTCTGGCGCGCAAGCATGGGAGACGATGAATACGGGACTTTTTACCGAGCGCACAACGTTGTTGGCGATAACACGACGCACCATCGCCAGGCGGTCTCCACGGGCCGGCCTTGTTTGATATGGGGACGGTTCCTGCTGGGCACCGTCCGCGCGAAGCGCACTCAGGGGAAGCAAAACTCGACGGGGTAAAGAATGGCTTTCAATTCTGGTGAATACACCGAGTCCGGCGATTGGCTCGGGGCCAATCGCAAGGGCACCGAAGCGTTCAGGGTAGCGACCGCTCACCGCTTGCTTGTAAATCCCACTCCTTCGAACAGTGCCCTTGCCACACATAGTGCCGTCCCCGTCCCCGCACCGCAATCGCCCCTGCGCATCCGACGCGACCTAAACAAACTCTTGCTCGGCTCTGTCGCTTCGATCCCACTTCTTTGCAGCCTCGCTACTGACGCCCGCGCAGCGTGCGTGGAAACGAGCCCCGGCGTGTACGACTGTTCGGGAAGCAATCCCGGTTGGCACTCCAAAGGATCGGTTACCGTCAACCTGTTGACCGGCGGCAGCTTTTACAGCGATTCGGAGTTCCAGGGACCTGGGACAAGCGTATTCAACAATGACGGTACCGTGTCGAACAACGTGCATGCGATGCACAACGACCGCTTCACCTTGAACAACAGGAGCTCGATCTCCGGCACGATCTTTCTGCAGGGCTCCGGCTTCAATTTCATCAACAACACGGCGACCGGCAGTGTCCAGAACGGCGTCAACAGCGTCAATGACTCGATCGATTACGTGGTTAATCGCGGCTATTTTGCAGGCTTGATTTCACTCGGCGACGGCAATGACCGACTCGACCTGGTCTCCGGAACTCTGGCTTCCGGCGTCGACATGGGCGACGACGACGATTTCTTCGACTGGTCGGGAGGGTTCATTCCGCCTTCGGTGCAGATGGGCCAAGGCAACGATGCCGCGCTTTTCCGCAACCTGACAGAAGATAACCTCAGCGCCGGGAAGATCATTGACGGCGGCCAGGGGGCCGACAGGCTAACCTGGAGCAATTCCTCGAACAGTCACGGCAACGAGGCCGGAAACGCCCCGTCCGATCTCATCAACTGGGAGGAAATCGAGCTTCGCAACGGGTCGGAGATGACCTTCATCTACAGCACCGGCAATCTGACGCTCGGCGATTCGGCGACCGGGACCGGGACGCTGTCGATCGACGGGACGAGCGCGGTCAGGGCCGGAAATTCCTTCGGGTATGGCGTCAAAGCTTTCGATTCGTCGCAATTGGTGACGGTCTACAATGCCGGCCTCATCGACATGACGAACGACATGGTGAGTGCCGGTGGCAGCTTGCACGATACGTTCACGGTCTACGGCAACTATGTCGGCCAGCAGGGCGGGCTGCAGTTGCACACGGTGCTCGAAAGCGACGATGCGCCCTCCGACAAGCTGGTCATCAGCGGCACGGGCGCGAGCGCTTCGGGCGAAACCTTTATTTTGATCACCAATGTCGGCGGGGAGGGAGCGCTGACGCTCGCCGACGGCATCAGGGTCGTGGATGCCACTGCCGGTGCCACCACCGAGGGCACTGCCTTCACACTGGGCGCCCCCGTCGCGGCCGGCATTTTCGAGTACCAGCTCTATCGCGGCGGTGTGACCGAAGACCCGGAAAACGACGACGACTGGTTCCTGCGCACGGGCGGCGTTTCTCCGCCGCCACCGCCGCCACCGCCGCCACCACCACCGCCGCCACCGCCGCCACCGCCGCCACCGCCACCGCCGCCGCCGCCACCGCCGCCACCGCCGCCGCCGCCACCGCCGCCGCCGCCACCACCGCCGCCGCCACCACCGCCGCCGCCGCCGCCGCCGCCACCACCGCCGCCGCCGCCGCCGCCACCGCCGCCGCCACCACCGCCGCCACCGCCGCCGCCGGGGCCGCCGCCGGGGCCGCCGCCGATTACGCCGTCGGTCCGGCCGGAAATTCCCGGCTACATCATCACGCCGGCGCTTGCGCAGAAGATGGGCGTCGCCGCAATAGGCACCTTTCACGCGCGGCAGGGTGACGAGTTCCTGCTGAACAGCAGCGGGAATCTCCCCGGTGCTTGGGGACGGCTGTTCGGCGAATCCTTCGACCAGACCTGGTCGTCCAAGATCAGCAGGTTCGAATTCGAAGTCAGTCCGTCCTTCTCGGGAGAGCTATGGGGACTTCAAGCCGGTCAGGACCTGATCGGCGCCCTGCACGACGACGGAAGCCAGGATCGTGTTGGGCTGTTCTATGCCTATACCGGCACTTCGGGCTCGAACGGAGGCAATACTCTCGGGAGACTGCAGTTCGAGGTGGGCTCGATCGACCTCCATGCGAATTCGATCGGCGCCTATTGGACCCATATCGGCGCGGACGGCTGGTATGTCGACAGTATAGGAATGTACTCATGGCTCGATGGGGGCTCGAGCTCCGACCGGGGCATCGGGGCCGACACATCCGGGAACTCTGTCGCCTTTTCCGTCGAGGCGGGTTACCCGTTCAGGTTCGACAATGGATGGGTGCTCGAACCGCAGGGTCAGCTCATCTGGCAGCACGTCGATCTGGATGACGCGCGGGACCGCTTCACGGGTATCGATTATGAGTCTTTCGGAGCCTGGACGGGCCGCCTCGGCATGAGGCTCGAAGCGAACACCACGATGAACGATGTTCCGGTCCAGCCCTTTGCCAGCATCAACTTGTGGCATGACTTCGATGCGGACTATAAGGTCTCATTCAACCGGGTTCCGGTCGTAACCGAGCTGGAGCAAACGTCGCTCGAATTGAATGTGGGTATGTCGGCTCAAATGAGCGAGACGGTCAGCATCTATGGCGGTCTGCAGTTCGCAACCGGGCTCGACGATGGCGACAACCGAAGCTACGGGGGCAATGTTGGCCTGCGCATCAAATGGTAGATATTCGGGATGACGAGACTGACCGCCTATGTGATCGACGGACATGAGATGACCATCCGCCCCGCTCCCCTGGAGCGGGAGTGGATGAACGGGACAAACCAGCGCTTTGCCTATCGCTGCCTGCCCTTGAACATCGCGAATGCGCATGGGTGGGAAATTCTGAATGCGGCCGGTTTTTCCGCGGCATGGGATGGGGGCGAACGGGAGAATGCCGTTCGCATCGAACCGGATCCGGGCACGCATGCGCCCGCCGTCAGCCACTTCGGAAGCGGTACGCTGACCTTTCACATACCCTGCCTGTTCAAGACGGACAGCGGAACCGACCTGTTCGTGACGGGACCGTTGAACAGGCCGAAGGACGGCATCGCTGCGCTGACGGGTATCATCGAGACGGATTGGTCGCCCTACACATTCACCATGAACTGGCAGTTCACCCGGGCGGGGCATCGGGTTCGCTTCGAACCGGGCGAGCCGATCTGTCACATCTTTCCCGTTTCGCGCGGCGGGCTCGAGGCCGTCACGCCGGAAATGCGCAAACTGTCGGAAAATCCGGAGCTCGAAGGCGAGTATAAGGCGTGGTCGGACAGCCGGAACAGCTTCAATGAGGGGCTGAACGATCCGAACTCCGATGCGGTACGGGAAAAGTGGCAGAAGTCGTATTTCCGCGGAGTGTGCCCGTCCGGGCGCAATGGGCCGGAGGATCATCGCAGCCGGTTGAGGCTGAAGCCGTTCGGCTGATGGTTTTCTCGGACGAAAGGGAAGTCGTCTAGGACTGAGGACTTAATGATAGACGAAGATGCCGCAGTTCCATAAGGTATGTATGTATGCATTATGTTATAACGTGACACCGAGATTCTCAAGTGCGACATGCCACTTTTTGAGGGTTGACCCCGCGATCGGTCAGACATGATTCCACTGGCTGCGATCGGCTGCGGAAGCGCCGAGTGCGGCAGCCGGCACGGGTGAGGTGTCAGCTGCATTGGCAATGCGCCTTCTCAAGGATGTGAAGGGAACAGCAGATCGCCCTGGTGGGGTCGCGCCGGCGATCGCGAACGCTATCTTTCACGCCACGGGCAAGCGCATCGGGAATTGCCGGTGACGCCCGACAAGCTGCTGTGACAGGCGTTAGCTAGCGGCGCCCTTCGTCGTGCAGGCCAGCTGAACGGCGATCTAGCGACGAACAAGGCCGAACAAATCGCCCGAGATGGCTCCGGCGGTGCGCTTGAGCAAGAGTCGGCTCTAGTTCCATAATGCTGATTATCTGATTTCGTTATGTAGCCGCAAAGTTAAAGTGTCCTGTTTCTGCAATGTAAGAATGTCACTCTCCCCGGGTTTAGATGACCTGGGAGATTGCGGATGGGATTGATTGCGATGAGCGAGCGTGATCTGCAGCGGATTGAGGTTTTGTCGAAGGTCATCGATGGTCGGATGACGCTGGTAACGGCCGCTCATGTTCTGGGGTTAAGCACGCGCCAGGTGCGTCGACTGCTGGAGCGGATCCGGACGGATGGTGCCGCATCGATCCGGCACAAGGCGATCGGTCGGCCATCGAACAACCGGATCAGCGACGGCGTTCGGGATTATGCAGTGACGCTGGTTCGCGAACGCTATGCCGACTTTGGTCCGACGCTAGCGGCAGAGAAGCTTGCCGAGCGCGATGGCTTGCGGGTGTCGCGCGAGACCTTGCGCAAATGGATGTCGGAGGCCGGACTTTGGCTGTCGCGCAAGCAGCGGCGCACCTTCCACCAGCCACGATTGCGACGCGAGGCCTATGGCGAGCTGGTACAGATCGATGGATCGGAGCACCGCTGGTTCGAGGATCGCGGTGATCCATGCTCGCTGCTGGTGTTCATCGATGATGCGACCGGCAAGCTGATGCAGTTGCGTTTCGTGCGCTCGGAAAGTGCGTTCAGCTATTTCGAGGCGCTGGAGCTTTATCTCAAAAATCATGGTGCTCCGGTCGCCTTCTATTCCGACAAGCATTCCGTGTTCCGGGTGGCGAAGAAAGACGCCAAGGGCGGCCAGGGCATGACCCAGTTCGGGCGTGCGCTTTCAGAGCTAAACATTGAGATTCTTTGTGCAAATTCGAGCCAGGCGAAGGGCCGGGTCGAGCGGATGAACCGGACGCTGCAGGACCGTTTGATTAAGGATCTGCGCCTGGAGGGCATCTGTGGCATGGACGACGGCAACGCCTTCCTGCCTCGGTTCATGGAGGGCTATAACCGGCAGTTTGCCATTACCCCTGCCCGACCTGATGATCTGCATCGGTCGCTGAATCTTGCCCCGGATCGGCTCAAGGAGATCCTGTGCAAACGCGAGCAGCGCTACGTCGGTGCGCAGCTGACGTTTTCGTTCGAGCGCCAGCGGATCATGCTTGAGGAGACCGAGGTGACGCGCGGGCTGGTCGGTCGCTATGTCGAGACCTACGCCTATGCCGACGGCCGGCTCGATGTGCGGTGGAAAGGCCATTCCCTGCCCTACCGGGTATTCGACAAGGACCAGCGGGTGACGCATGCGGCGATCACCGAGAACAAGCGGCTCGGTGATGTCCTGGCCTACATCAAGGCGCGCCAGGACGAGCGGCCGGCGCCGAAGGTGAAGACCAACAGCGAGAAGATCGGCTACCGACCGCGTGGCCGCAAGCCGGGCAAGCGGACGGATTTCACCAACGATCCAGCGGTCATTGCCCGACGGCGACAAGCGCTCTCTGAGCTCGATGCGGCGGAATGACTGGCTGCTGCAACTGTCAAAGCTAAAGCCGATGGGTGCGTCTCATCCGCCCCCTCCCTTCCCTTACAACCCGATCCAGCCGGTCCGGTCGGGGGCTTGGCTCAGCGCCAGTGGAGATGCCGCGTGTCGTATTTCTAAATGGCTGAAGACGTATCCAAAGTGACATTTCAACTTTGCGCCGGAGCGGACATTTCAACATGGCCGCCACACGTTATGTAGCCGGGTACATTCTATTTCCAAGTGCGACATGCCAATAAAAACAAAGGCTTCGCCCTGGAGATTTTTGGATGTCGCAGTGCTATTTGCAGCTCACCCTTCCCGATCGCCGACGCGTGCATCAGCTTCTCGAACGCAAGGTGCCGATTGCTGAGATCGCCCGCCAACTCGGTCGGCATCGATCGACGATCTATCGTGAACTGAAGCGCAATACCTTTCATGATGCCGAGTTTCCGGAATACAGCGGCTATTACAGCGGTATCGCCAACGACATTTCCAAGGAGCGTCGGCGACGGCTGCGCAAGCTCAGCCGCCACCCGCAATTGCGCGAACTGGTCATCGAGCAGCTGAAGGCACTTTGGTCGCCGGAGCAGATCGCCGGCCGTCTGCTTGCCGATGGTGTGAGCGCCGTCCGCGTCTGCACCGAGACGATCTATCGCTTCATCTATGGCAAGGAAGATTGTGCGCTGGAGCTCTATCGGCATCTGCCGGAAGGCCGTCGCAAGCGCCGCCCACGCCGCTCCCGCAAGCCCCGCGACGGCTCGATCCCGTTTGATTGCAGAATCGGCCAACGCCCTGATTTCATTGCCGATCGCTCTCAGTTCGGCCACTGGGAGGGTGATCTGCTGATCTTCCGGCGCGACCTCGGTGAAGCCAATGTCACCTCGCTGGTCGAGCGCAAGAGCCGCTACACGGTGATGATCAAGAATGGCAGCCGTCACTCTCGTCCGCTCATCGACAAGATCATCGATGCCTTCTCACCGCTACCCGCCTTTGCCCGGCAGAGCTTCACCTTCGACCGTGGTACCGAGTTTCGCGGTTTCAAGGCTTTGGAAGATGGACTCGGCGCCAGGAGCTGGTTTTGCGATCCGAATTCACCGTGGCAGAAAGGCGCGGTCGAGAACACCAACAAGCGCATCCGTCGCTTTGTGCCGAGCGATACGGACCTGTCCGCCGTCAGCCAGCCGCAACTGGTCGCCCTCGCCCACCATCTCAATTCACTGCCCAGGAAGTGCCTTGGTTACCGCACGCCCGCCGAGGTCTTCATGGCCCATTTGCGCGATTGCGGGTAATCCCCTACCCTCCACTCGTCATTGTTGCACTTGGATTAGATTCTCCACGGCCGTTTAGAGATGCGACATATGAGCCAGTTAGAGATGCGACAGTCGTCGCCTCTTGGGATGCTGGTCAAACGTCAACGTTTGGAAGGAAGACTGGCGACGTGAAGCGTGGTTGAGACCATGAGCGTTCGGAGTCGTCATGTCTTGTTTGATCACCATGTCGCAGAAGGAATTGCATCGTCTTGAACTGATCCAGCGGATTCGTGGGCGTAGCCTGACCGTCGTCGAGGCGGCCGAGTTGCTTCGTCTTAGCCGCAGTCAGGTCCACCGGCTGTTGCAAGCCTATGACCTGGCCGGCGCCGACGGGCTGGTCTCGAAGAAGCGCGGCCGGCCGAGCAACCGGCGTCATAGCGAGGATTTCCGCAACCTGGTGCTCGACCTGGTGCGTGAGCATTATGCGGATTTCGGACCAACCCTGGCGGCTGAGAAGCTGCTCGAACGCCACCGGATTGCCGTCAGCAAGGAGACGCTGCGTCAGTGGATGATGGAAGCCGGCATCTGGGTGTCGCGACGCGAGCGCAAGAAGCGGGTTTTCCAGCCGCGCGGCCGGCGCGATTGTTTCGGCGAACTCGTCCAGATCGATGGCTCGCTTCATTGGTGGTTCGAGAACCGCGGTCCCAAATGCGCCCTGCTCGTCTATATCGACGATGCCACCGGCAAGCTGTTGCACTTACGCTTTGCGGGCTCGGAGAACACCTTCGACTATCTGCACGCGACGAAGGCCTACCTGCAGCAATGGGGCAAGCCGATTGCCTTCTACAGCGACAAGCATGGCATCTTCCGCACCACCCATGCTTCCAAGAAGGACAGAACCAGTGGCCTGACGCAGTTCGGGCGGGCCCTTTACGAGCTCAACATCGACATCATCTGCGCCAATACCCCGCAGGCCAAAGGCCGCGTCGAGCGCGCCAACCAGACGCTGCAGGATCGCCTCGTCAAGGAACTGCGGTTGCGCGGCATCGATACGATCGCGGCGGCCAATGCCTATGCGCCGGAGTTCATGGCCGACTTCAATCGTCGCTTTGGCAAGGCGCCGCGCAATCCGAAGGACATGCATCGGCCGTTTGCCGCGCATGAGAACCTCGATGGCGCCATGTGCCGCAAGGAGATCCGCAAGCTGTCGAATTCGTTGACGCTGCGCTATGACAAGGTGATGTTCATTCTCGATCCGACAGATCGCGCAGCGGCGCTGGCGGGTAAGAAGGTTGTCGTTTGCGACTATCCCGACGGACGCCTGGAGATCACAGACGGGGAAGCCACCCTGCCCTACAGGACGTTCGACACGCTGCGCTCGGTGCACCGCTCCGAGGTGGTTGAGAACAAGCGCCTGGATGACATGCTGGCGCTGGTCGCCGCGATGCAGGCCGGACGAGAGCAACAGCGCAGCAAGGGCGGGCCGCGCCGCACCGGCCAGACGGACCATATGTTCGGCATTCGCGACGGCAGCCAGAGCAATGGCTACCAGAAGCGCGGCACGAAGCCTGGCCGGAAGACGGATTTTACCAAGGATCCGGTGGTCATCGCAAAGCGCCAGCAAGCCCTCGCGCAGCTGAAAGCGGCGGAGTGACCGGCGTGTCAAAGCTAAAGTTTATCTTGCACCGCAAGCCATCCGCCGCCGACCGGGCTGCGCAACCCTGACCAGCTCCACCCGGTCGGCGGCTTGCGTCTCCGTACTTTGTAAATATAGCAACTTGCAAATGCAGTAGTACTGGATAGGATGATGTCGCGTTTCTAAATTGACTACTTTGTCTCATCTTTAAATAGCTGTGACATGTTATGTAGCCGGGTACATTCTATTTCCAAGTGCGACATTCCAATAAAAACAAAGGCTTCGCCTTGGAGATATTCGCATGTCGCAGTGCTATTTGCAGCTCACCCTTCCCGATCGCCGACGCGTGCATCAGCTTCTCGAACGCAAGGTGCCGATTGCTGAGATCGCCCGCCAACTCGGTCGGCATCCGTTTGTCCTCGATCCGACTAATCTCGCCAAAACCCTAAGCTGGCAAGAAGGTGATAGCGAACATCCCCGCGGACGACCATTCTAATCAGCAGATTCATCGTCCGCAGGCGCTCGCCGCGTGCACTTGGCTTCAAATGAGCCTGAGCTTTGTCGCCAATGCCGTGGCCTGGGCCTGTGTGCTGGCATCGAGCTTCCTGCGAGCATTGTTCATATGAAAGTTCACATTCGCATAGGTCATGTTCTCGATGGTGGCGATGTCTCTCATGGACTTGCCCTCGGCCGACCACTTGAGCATCAGCGCCTGTTTGGCGGTCATGCGGATGCTCGGTTTTGCCGTGGGTTCAAGTTCCGCTTGCTCGATCCGCACATGAAGCTGGGCGACCGCCGTCGCGGCTGCGACCGGATCGATATCGAGATTCAACGAAAGGCTCGGCTTGTGCGAGGCAATGGTCAGCATCGCCATGCGCCGGAATGCAGTCGCCACCGGAATCGTGATGCCCGATCGGATGCCGAACCCGGCAGCATCCAGGTAGAACTGCCGAACCCGCCTCGACCTGACTTTCCGCGTGTTTTCCGAAGACCAAGTGAACGCCCTCATCGTGGACTTGGCGATCAAGACCACGGGATCAATCTCACTGAAGCTCTTGGAGAAATACCGATCCTGCCATTCGGGTGAATAATTCGATACAGCGAATGTTCCGACCGGCTGAAGATTGAGGTAGGCGTAATATTCGAAGCCGAGTTCCCTCGCGAGCTCGGTGAGTGCCTCATTGAACATCTTCCTGGTGCGCGCTACCGCCGTAACATCGATCAACTTCTGGAACCAAATCTCCATCTTCTAATCCCCTCTTATTGCATCCCGTCTCATACTGCTCGTGCCCACCAAAATCAGGACATTTGGTCGGCCACTACTTTTCAACGAGGGCAGTGCAAAGCCGCCCCGCAGAACTAAAAGCTCCGAACGCGGCAGAAGCACATCAAGGCATCACCCCCAGCGCTGACGACGCCAATCTCATCCTGCCACGACCCTACTTCGACTGGCTACTCTCCATGTGCCGACCCGCGGCGCTCTTGCCGGGTCTTTCAGAATGCCCGCCGGCGGGTTTAAGCGGCCGCGAGACCGATGCGAGAGAGCGGGCGATTTCCACGAACTCTTCACGGTTCGCGGTGGGGTCTTCCTTGTTCCAGGCGAGCCCCATGCCGATCGTAAAATCCACTCCCTCCACTTCCCGAAGGCGAAACGACCGGTGGGGCAAATCTATCGTCCATTCCGGCACGAAACCGACCCCAATCCCGGCGGCAACGAGCGAAACCAGGGAGAGCGTATCGTCGCAACTGTAGGCGACCTGATCGAGAAGGCCGTGTTTTCTGAACTGCTCGAAAAAGTACTTTTCCGTGTAAGATAGATTCGAGCGGGAAAAGGCGATGATCCGCGCCCGTTTGAGGTCGCTCATTGTGACGGTTTCCGCCATCTCCAGCGGGCTGCCAAACGGCACCGCCAGAAGATATCGTTCGTTGGCGATGCTCTGCCAGCGGAGCGAGCCGATATTTTCGACCGGCCGGATGAAGCCGAGATTGATGCGGCCCTTCTCCAGATCGCGGATGATTGCATCGGTCGAGCCACTGCTGATGTGAATCTGAACGTCGGGAATCGCTTGCCGAGCTTGCTTAGAAAGAGCGGCAAGACACCGAAGGTCGCAGGGTAAATGGTACCGATCGTGATCCGATCGACATGCTTGCCCGCAACCGCCCGGACGACGGCGGAACTGTTTTCAATCTCCTTGAGAACACGGATACACCGATACACCGCTCATAAAAAACTTCGCCAGGCTTGGTCAATTGAACGCGACGGGTAGAGCGGGTGAGAAGCTGCACGCCGAGCTCCCTTTCCAGCGTCTGGATCTGCACGCTGAGGGCGGGCTGCGCCATGGCCAGGATCGCCGCGGCGCGGCCGAAATGAAGCTCCTGAGCCACGTGTATGTGCGATGGTCAGAGCGCCAGATCCGGAGGACGAAGATCGGCGTCGGATTTGCCGGGAACGCAAAGTGTTGATTGCTGAACGGGTCAGACATGTCAATCGCGTCAAGGGTCTACTCTTCGCGCAAGGCGTCAGCGGCTATCAACCGCTCCGTAAGGATCGCCGTAAGCGGCTGGAGGAGCTCCAGACCGGAGACGGGCGCGAGCTACCGAGACCTCAAGGCTCAAGTCGATCGCGAACTCGACCGGCTCGAGTTGCTGCTAGAACAGATTGCTACAGTGGAGAACGAGCGCAATTCTCTCCTCTCGACACACGAGCAGCCAGCGGTGGAGGCAACCACGCCCGAAGCGATGCTGCTTTCCTTGAAGGGTGTTGGCGCTAAACTTGCCGCCGTTCTTTGGACCGAAGCACTGTGCCGACATTTTGATAATCGGCGGCAGATTGCTGCCTATGCAGGTTTGACACCGACCCCATGGATGAGCGGGACGATTGACCACGAACAAGGGGTGTCAAAAGCAGGGAATCCCCGGCTGCGCACCACGATAATTCAATTGTCTTGGCTGTGGCTACGCAATCAGCCTGCGTCAGCGCTCAGTCGTTGGTTTGTGGATCGGGTCCAGTCGACTGGTGGACGTTTAAAGAAAGCCGCGATTGTTGCCCTGGCGCGCAAGCTCCTTATCGCGCTGTGGAAGTTTGTCACTGCAGGTGTTGTCATCGAAGGGGCTGTTATGAAGACCGCCTGACGACCAAAAATTGGCCGAACACGCAAATCTTCCAGGACTGATCATTCCTGGCGGATCCAGGTGAGCGAACCGCCTCAAAGTCGGGCTTCAAATGCCGCGCTTTAGATTGGTCCCGTTCTCCTGGCCTTGCCGCTACGCAAGCGGGATAGTGGTGCTGCCGGACAAAACGGCGACCGTATTTGAGTTTGAACCGGCGACGGAAACGTGCCGCGTCGAGCAAGGTGGCTCAGACCATGGGTTCGATACGAAATCGACAGAGGCACGTTATGAAACCATGATTGATCTTGACGGCGAAATCCTCATGCGAGCTTTACACAAGTTGCAGGAACCCACTCTTCTCCCGATCGACAAAGGATGGCTCTGACATCGTTCTCGCCTGCGAGATGGACGATCTCCCCGACCCCCAGAACGAAGGATGACCTGATATCCCTCGGATTCTAGGATACGGATGACCAGCAGATAGTAATCCGCATCAATCGAGCCAATCAGGATCTGGGGCCGCTTGGATTCAAAGACCTCTCCTTTGGACTCCATGTCTGATTCGGGTCGATCCCCGAGCGAATTCTGGCGTCATTCTCTGCAGCGGCGGCCATTAGGCCGGCCGACCGTGCAGCGACGACACTCCGCGCGGCGCCCCCGGTTGCCGGTATCTGTCAAGCAGCGACGGTGTGGCGAGTCCCTGTTCGAGCGGCAGCAGCGCGAATCCGATCAAGACTTCCGACATCGGCAGAAAGAATTCCGGCAACGGCCAACGAGTTGCCAATAGGGCACGGCGGGCCGAGGCGCTGCATCGGCCACCCGGCACGCTTCAGAATGCGCTCGAAACGCAGATCAGTTGCGGTGACAATCTCGTGGTACCCGTTCGCCATCGACCATTCGATGATGCCGGCGAACATCATCAGCGTGGTCTTGTGGAGAGGCCCTGGCGTTCTGTGCTGGTCGAGCGCAGTGTTGACACAAAAGCGCGAGCTCTCGACCATGCCTGGGTGAGCGTTCAAACCGCGCGCTGGCAGGAGCTGCGGAAAGGTGTTGGCGAGCATTGTCGGGCCTGTAGCTGGCAGAAGCCTTGCACAACCCGCCACCGCACGTGTGGGGGAAACAGCCAGGATGTAGGTCGGGTCGAATTGATCGTAGGCGTCGGCTTCACGCCCGTCCCTTATCTCTACGTCCCAATCCAGCCTGTCGCCAAAGACGCAGGCACGCAGTCGGTGCATCGAATCAATTAGGTCAGCAAATTCTCCACGCGCCGCGGCCGGTACAGCCAGTATCTCCATCACCAATCTCCGAAGAAATCTCGCTCGCAGACTACTGAACACGAGTCTTGGCGCTCGGGCGACTAATAGAGTTAGTAGTCGAGTGCTTGACCGAAGCGTGCATGAATATCGCGGAATGAGTAGCTCGGAACGGAAGCCAATCAAGGATCAAGGATGAAGGTTAAAGGGAAAGGAAGTCGATGTACAAGCACACCGCCGAAGCTCTCGTTTACGCAACGCACACCGATTGCGCCATCGAGAGCCTTTCTGCACGAATCGGAAAGTATTGTGGAGCAATCAGGCACTTAGAGACCGGCAGGATACTCGACTTCGGCGAGGGTGAAGCGATCATAAGATCGACTGAGGGCGTACTTTTGTTTCGCGTCTCCGCTCGAGACATCTTAACATTTTATGGCATTCAGGCGCTTTTGCAGGGGAGCCTGCCCGTCATCGCCACGTTTCCTGGTGAAGCCGTCGAATGGCGCCCGGTGGACAGCGCGCCATTCGACTCTATGAGAGGATGACCCAGACACATCCAGCACTGGCAGGGCGGGAAATAGCCCCTCCCTGGACCTGCCGAATTCCCTTCAGCTGCTCATCGCAAGGAACGTCAAAGTATTCGCGCGACGGTGAAAAGTCCGTCCCGAGGATGAGAAACAGCATGCCGCTCGGCCTTATGCCCCCCTTGCCATATCTGCCACTCGTATTGCCTACAGTTTCGCTACGGGAGCGCTGGCATTAGGATCCGGTTCTCCAGGTTTGAGACACAGAGCGAATGGCAGCAAACCGAAGCAGTCCACCGATGATCGACAACCGTAGACTGTCATTGTCCCTGAGGACGCTGCAGTCAGCGAAGCACCGCGATGACCTTCACCCTGCGCTGGACGAGCTTTGCGCGCGATACGGCCTCTCGCATATGACATTCCTTGTGGTTTGCAGCGGAGGCAGGTCGGGTTTGTACCCCGATTACTGCACGACCTATCCCGGTAAGTGGACTGAGATATACGTAGACCAGCGCTATTTCGACATCGACCCGGTGATTGACGTCATTCGGTGGGGATTTCTCCCGGTGGACTGGTCCTCTCTCGATCGGCGGTCAGCACAGGCGTACCGTTTATTTAAGGAAGCGCGTTCGTACAACATCGGGCCCCATGGCTTGACGATCCCAATCCGAGGCTCGAAAGGCGAACGCTGTCTCCTTTCCGTGAGCTCGAACCTGCCCAAGCGCGATTGGTCGCGGCTACGCGCTTCGAGCATTCACGAGCTGCAGATCCTTTCTCACTATCTTCATGAGACGACGCTTTCGGCCAGCGGTCTGCGAGAGGTCGGCCGTTATCGGACCCTGTCCAGGCGCGAAACTCAGTGCCTGCAGCTGCTTGCAAGGGGCCGGATTTCCAAGCAGATAGCAGCGGACCTCGGCATCTCAGAAAACGCCGTGAAATTGTACCTGCGTTCGGCAAGGATCAAGCTGAGTGCTGCTACAAGTTATCAGGCCGTCGCCAAGGCGAGCTTCCTCGAGTTAATCAAGATCTGAGCGCGATCGATCGAGGATTTCGGGACCTGTATGCCTTCATCCGGCTTTTCCGACAGGATCAATCTACCGAATTCGGTAGATTGGCTGCCCCGTCGCCAGGGTTCACACATGGCACTCACAAACTCACGCACGGAAGATGCCGGCGCAGCCGAAACATATCGACGGCAACTGAGATGAAGCGCGCCCTCGGCCGGTGATATCCGGAGGTGGCTATGGTGGATCGACTGACAATTGAACACTGGCGAAACGCTCCCAGGCTTACATCGTTCGCACCGTTCTTCGAAAGGACCGCAAGCGGACAAGGTGGTGCACCGGACCTTGCCCAGCCGCAGCTCGACCTGAGCCTGCTCGACTTCGATCTTGAGGTCGCTGTTTTCTCGGATACGCATCGACGTCTTTGGGGACACTTCGACAGCCACTACTTCGCGAGCATTCCCTATAGGCTCGAAGAGGAATGCCGCCTTGGCGCTGCGATACTTTCCTTTGCCTTGAGGACCTGGGCACGTAGCGCTTCCCCGACGACAATATACACGCTGGGCACGGGCACCGGCTGCCTTGCGCGCACGCTTGCCACGCTTGGTAATGGTCGCATTGAGGCGCTCTGCTGCAGTCCAACGGCCGCCAACCGGGCATCGTTCCTTGCGAACCGAGGAAGCGAACACGCGCACTTCTTCCACGGCCCGTTTTTTGAGCTGGACGACGACCGATACGCAACCGACAACGATCTCCTCCCATTTCGGGGCGGATTTGACGTGCTCTTTGAGGACACGACGTTTCAGATGTACGACCGTGATCGGCTAAAGCAGCTGGAGTTCGTGGTTCCTCGTCTACGGCCGGGCGGTCTCCTCGTGCAGCTGCAGAAGCTCGCTCATGAAGACCGCGACATCTATGAGGTACGCGAGCGGCAGAAGGACGAGGTTTTCAAATCCCGGTTCTTCTCGACGGGTCACATCTCCAAGAAAAAGGATGAAGTCCTGAATACGATGACGGATCTTCAAGTCGATCTGGCGACCACGGTAGCCGCTCTGAGAGCGTTTTTCCGATACTCAGTGCTAACCTGGAACAGCGGGAACTTCTACACGATCGTGTCATCCAACTCCCGGGCTTCCGCGTTGGAGCTGATTTCACTGATGGTGAAGCCGGCAATTCCACCAGGCTATTGCTACGAACGTTTGCCAGCCGCGATCGTCGATACAGAGGTAGAGGCGTTAGCTCCTGATCTGACGTGGCGCAGCGCGAACACAATGGTGCCGCTCGCGCCGAAGCTCGGCACCATGAAATGACGGCAATCCGGAAGGCCG
This sequence comes from Ensifer sp. R1-3, assembly GCF_056739175.1. NCBI lineage: Bacteria > Pseudomonadati > Pseudomonadota > Alphaproteobacteria > Hyphomicrobiales > Rhizobiaceae > Ensifer > Ensifer sp. R1-3. Next base: position 484,453 of record NZ_CP096517.1, on the reverse strand, counting down.
GCGAGCATTGCAGCGCAACCGACGTGCGACGCGCGTTGTCTGCCTTGATCCCGCATATCGCCCCGTATTGGGAACGTCCCCTTCGGGGCTACGCTTCGCTTGCCTATGATGTCGAGCAATTCCGTTCCGAGTGTTCCGTGCGTTGTCACGCAATGGAGCTGCTCCGCAGCTGCATCGAAAGGGCGGCGCGCAGGTCCGGTTACGACCTCGAGGAAGCTCGAAGGGCCGGCATTCAGTTGATGGCGTCGCCGGTGCTGCAGACCGGTCCGCATTGCCTGCTTCTGATCGAGCCGGATGCGTTCTACACGCATCTGTTCAGCCTTTTGGGCCTGAACGCAAATGGCCGCGAATGGTACATCACCTATCACGCCTCGACAGTCAGTTTCTCGGAGAAGGCAAAGAAGGGTCCCGGCTGGCTCTGGATTGAGGACGGGCCCCTCAACGTCTTCGGCTTGCGTCGGAGCCGGATGGATTCGTTTAGCATCTGCGGCTCGAACGGTCCCTATCGCTTCGCTTTCTCGAATGCCAAAGGCGATCCGGCACCAAATGCCTCCGCAGCCCGTCTCCTCGCCGAACTGCCGTCGGATGAATTTGCTTCAGCGGCCGACGCGATCAGGGCGGCCAACCAAACGCTCTGGCGCGGCAAGCTCCCCTCCCCCATCAAGCTGCTTCAGCTTGACGATTTCGACATCGCGGACCTAGTCGCCGACCATCTCGACGACGCGGGATCCTGGATGTCGGCTGGTTTCATCGCAGACGGAAAGGCTGCCGAGAGCATCCTGCACGCGATGGATCGCCTGAACGTTGGACCCTGGCGGGGTTGGGTACGCAGAACGACCGATCTCTTCTGGCGCATGGAAAAAGGCAGGATCGTTCCGCTGCGCCTCCAGGACAACGCCCTCAGGGCACCCGCCCCGTCCGTTTTCGAATTGAAGTTCCAGCCGGACAATATCGCAGCGGCCCTTCGGCAACGAGCGATCGTGCCCAGCCTCTATACAGTCTTTCTGGTGACATCCATCCTACCCGGCGTGAGAGCGCTTGGGGGATGTCGCCAGACCATCTACTACCCGCTCATGCGGTACATTACTGCGGTCGGCCTTGAGCAATCGGGTAATTTCGATCTCCTGACTGAACTGCGCGGGGACGACCGACCTGGGCTTTGGGGCCACCGTGTCTTGACGCCCGCCGGTGGCTATCCCTTCCAGGAGCTTTTCCGAGAGGCCCCGATGCCCCTTTCAGAATACGCGGAGATGCCTTTGGTGCAGTCGAGCGGTGATCTCGCAAGTTTCACCGGGGATCCCATCTGGACGAACCTGTCGGAGCAAATCGCCAGCGAGGTCATCACCTCGGGGTCGGTCGAGTGGCAATGGTCGGGTTCGTAATCGAAGAAGGATGCTGAGCGGTTTCGATGCTGGTCCTCGTACCATTCGATCACATGCCGAGGGCGGCAGCACACGGCGTTCCCAGCGCGACCTAGGAACTGGTGGAGGTTGATGTGTCGATTGAAGGAGGGTCGGTAATCAGGCGCTTATCAGTCAGGGACGTCGACGTCTTTCGCCGCATACGTCTGGAGGCGCTTTCACACGAACCGCTCTCGTTTGCGAGTGTATTCGGTGATTGGGTCCATCTCTCCGACCGCGATTGGCGCCAGCATCTGGATCAGCCGGTGTTTGTCGCGTTCCTGAGTGGGCAGCCCGTCGGCATGATGGGGCTCAGGTTTGAGCGTGCGAGGAAAATGGCGCATCGCGCGAGGCTTGTCAGCGTCTATGTGCGAAAAAGCGAGCGCGGAACCCGGATTGCCGCAGACCTTTTGCACGAGGTTACAGAACATGCACGGAACCACGGTGTTCTGCAGCTGGAGCTCGCGGTGAATGCCGAGAATTCGGCAGCGATACGCTTTTATGAACGCCACGGTTTCGTAGAGGTTGGCCGCATTCCAAACGGCTTTCTCGGCCATGATGTGGAGAGTGACGAGTTAATTATGGTCCTGCGCTTGAGGCGGTGACCTTTTCCGTTTCTCTTCACCCGCCCGGCGGCGAACCTGTGCAACGGCCCCCTGAGCCAATACCGCGAAGTGCCGGTACTGGAGCCTCGAAGATCTGGCCGGGCAGAAATGAGCGTACCACGCTTCGGCCGTTCCCACCGGCAGGTCCCGTTCGCGCGTGGCTTAGCCGGTTAAAAAGGCTCGCCGCAGTCAGCCTGGCGCCGACTGGAGGCCGGGAACCGGGACCGACGAACTCCGGCAAGTCGCTCCATCTGCCTAAAAGGGTGACATCTCTCGCAATCAGGACCTCTGGTCCCTCACCTGCCCTACCGCACGAGCAGCCAGATACAGCACGGCAACGTCTATCTGCACGGAGAGAGACGCTACGAAGATCGGTGACCCGGACCACGGACGACCCTGCGACTACTACTTCAAACGAACACCCACGCCACCACCGTTTTCGGGGATAAACTGGATACCCGCGGTTTCCAAAGCCAGTCGAATGGCCTTTAGGTTTGCACTCGTAAGGGATGTGGTTCCATCCTCAACTTCCGCACGGCTCACTGTTGCAACACCAACCCCAGCTGCCTTTGCAAGCTCTTTTGCGCTCCAACGGATCAATGCGCGCGCCGCGCGTATCTGCGCACCAGTGATTTCGTTGGCATCATGTGATTTAGAATTGATCAATCGGATCTCGTGTGCTACCTAGACGTTTCTTGAGACTGCAGTTCACTCTCGAATGGCGGTAATCAAGGGAACTGCGGCTGCATCCGGTGCTGGAACACCGAATACAGCCTGACCACAACCAAGCTTACGGGAGCTCGGATCATGGCTGATTCCGACAATAGCAGAACTTTGTCTACGGTCACCCGGGGAGATTTCTATTCCTTCGCGGCGGCGTCTTTACCCACATCTCAAGAGTTTGCCAGGGCGACGCGCCTACCTTCGGATGCGTGCAATGACGATCCCGCGCTCGTGGTCTGCAAACAGTGGTGCAACGCCCGGGAACATCTGAGCGAATCAAGTTTGCTACAGCAGCGGCTCGAGAGATCGCTCTTTTCGGCTGTTTTGCCCGCACCGCTTGAGCAATCCGCGCGTTTGCGAGCTTACGAAAAGGCGCTCGAAGCTGAAGATCGCGTATCCATCGCGGAGGACCACGCCGCGGAAGCCCTATGGCGGACACCAGCGCGATCGGTCGCAGGCGCAACGGCCAAGCTCCACGCCCTCGGCACGAAGTGGCAACCATCTTCCACAAGCGAAGAAGAACCCTGGCCACAAATCCGCTCCGTCATCGCCGACCTCCTGAAGATTGACACCGGCTCTGTTGCGAGCCGCCTGTCTATGCCCGAACGCCAACCCGAGCTTCAAGGCGATTGAAGGGGAATGGTTCACCAGGACACGTGATCCCCGGCGCGCCGCCGACCTGACAAGCTATGCGCACCGCGCCTTTGCATGCATTTCGCCGTGGAAACACCGCGTTGGGGAACTGCTTCCAACGCTGCGTTCCGACTCTACCAAAAACTAAAACAAGGAACTTCAAATGAAACTGGGAAGCCCATTTCGGCCACGCCTGCTTTCCGCATTTCTGATCTCCATCTTCCTCGGGAGTGCTCCGGCGACGCTTGCGCAAGAACGCGGAGAGCTTCGGATCGCTACGTCGTACAAGCTGATGACGCTGGATCCGCAATATGCCAATCTCAACGAGAATACCTCACTGCTCTCCCATATTTACGAGCGGCTCGTCTACCAGGACGACAATCTCGAATTGAAGCCTGGCCTCGCCACCTCCTGGCGGCCACTGTCCGACACGCAATGGGAGTTCAAGCTCCGCGACAAGGTCCGCTTCCATGACGGCTCGGCCTTTGACGCCGACGATGTCGTCTACACGATCGAGCGCATCCGGGACTTCCTCAAACCGCCGAGCGGCGGCTTTCGCTCCTATGTCAGCGGCATCAAGTCGGTCTCGGCACCCGATCCTCTCACAGTACTGATCGAAACCGACGGCGCGGTCCCCAATCTGCCACTCTTCTTCTCCTCCATGTTCGTGATGAACCGGCCCGCTGAGGGGTTCGAGACGACCGAGGACCTCAACGCGGGTCACCCGCCCAACGGCACTGGACCCTACCGGTTCGAGAGCTGGAGTTCCGGCGAGAGCCTGAGACTGGCCCGGAACGACGACCACTGGGGCGGCAAACCTGCCTGGTCCAAGGTTACCTTCCGGGTGATCGAGAACCCGGCAGCGCGCGTGGCGGCGCTCAGCACGGGAGAGGTCGATGTGGCCGACGCGATCCCGGCCCGCGACGTTGCCTCCTTGAAGGAGCGCGGCGCCAGGGTCGCGAGCGTCGGTGCTGCACGTGTCAACTTCGTACAGTTCGACGTCGCGCGGGACACGCTTCCAGGAGTGACGGACAAGTCGGGCGAACCGATCGCCAATCCGTTCAAGAACCCGCTCGTGCGCCGAGCGCTTACGCTGGCGACGGACCGGGGCATTCTCGTCGACAAGATTCTCGCCGGTTATGGCACGGCCGCCGCTCAGGTCTTTCCGAATGGTCTGCCGGGCACCTCGGCGAAACTGCTGCCTGAGGCTCCAAACTATGACGAAGCAAAGATGCTTCTCGCGAAGGCCGGTTTCCCGGACGGCTTCAACCTTGTTCTTGCCGGGCCGGCGGGCCGTTACCCCGGTGACGCCGAAAGCCTTCAGGCAGTCGCCCAAAGCTGGGCCCGCATCGGCGTCAATGCTCAACCAGCAGCCGCGCCTTTCTCGGTATTCAACACCAAGCGAGCGGCAGGGGATTACGGCGTCTGGTACGGCGGCACCTCCGGCGAGGCGGTCGACATCATTCTCCATACTCTGCTGGCATCCCCGGACCCAGAGCGTGGGACCGGTGCGTTGAACTTCGGGAAGTATCGCAACGAGGCCTTCGACGCGATGCTCGCAAGGGCGGAAAGCATTGCGGTAGGGCCGGAGCGCAATGCCGCACTCGCGCAAGCGACGGAACTCGTGATGGCCGACCAGCCGATCATCCCGCTCTACCATTTCCATCACATCGTCGGTTACGGCTCGCGGATCGGCTCCTATGTCCTGCACCCCCGCGGCTGGACGACCGCGATGCAGACGCTTCCGGCGATGGAGTAAGCGGTCATGGGCATGATCTCGGTTGCATTGGGAAGGCTGGGCCAAGCCTTCCTGCTCCTCATCGCCATGTCGTTGATCGGCTTTATCGGCATCCACAGCGTCGGCAATCCGGTCTTCAACGTCGTCAACATCGAAACAGCTACGCCCGAGGATATTCACGCCGCAACGATCGCGCTCGGTCTTGATCAGCCGATCTGGCGCCAATACCTCGCATTCATCGGCAATGTCGTCAGCGGCAACTTCGGCACCTCCTACATCTATCATCTGCCCGCCTTCGAGTTGGTGATGAGCAAACTGCCGGCAACGCTTGAGCTCGCCTCCATCGCGATGCTGATCGCCGCACCGCTCGGGACCGGACTCGGTCTCCTGGCCGGCCGACGCAGCGGCACGCTGTTCGACAGAACCATGGTCAAGGCGAGCGTGTCGGCGCTGAGCATCCCTTCCTTCTGGCTGGCGATGATGCTGATCCTCGTCGGCGCCATCCTGACCGGCTGGTTCCCGTCCGGTGGCCGCGGCTTGACTGCGAGCTTCCTGGGTCAGGAATGGAGTTTTCTGACTGCAAATGGATTATGGCACCTCGTGCTTCCGGCCTTGGCGCTGGCGATACCGAACATCGCTCTGATTGCCCGTCTATCGCGATCGGGAACAATCGAAGTCGAGAACCTGGATTACACAAGGTTTTGCCGCGCCAAGGGGCTTTCCTCGCGAAGGATCCTGTTCCGCCACACCCTTCCGAACATCAGCGTGCCGATCGTGACGATCATCGGACTGCAGTTCGGCGGCATGCTCGCCTTTGCCGTGGTGGTGGAAACGATCTTTTCGTGGCCGGGCGTCGGCAAGCTTCTGATCGACTCCATCCAGCTCCTCGACCGGCCAGTGGTGATGGCGACGCTGACCTTCATTGCCGTCGCCTTCGTCGCGCTGAATGCCCTCGTCGACTTGTTCTATGCCGTGCTCGACCCGCGCGTGCGCCTGTCTTCATGAAAGGTGACCCGTCATGAAAGCCCAAATCGTAAGCGCGCTGAAGAGGCGCCGACACGGACCGGTGCTGACCGCGTCCAAGCTGCTGCTGGCAAGCTACATCCTGGTTGCCATCGCTGCACCCTTGATCGCGCCGCAAAACCCCTATGACCCGCTGCAGATCTACGGCTGGGAGGCGTCCTCGCCACCCGGTACACGTGGCAGCGGCGGCTATCTCTACCTGCTTGGAACCGACGGTCTCGGCCGAGACATCGTCAGCACCATTTTCTACGGCCTGCGCATCAGCCTGGTGGTGTCGATCGTCAGTAGCGCGCTCGCCGCGCTGATCGGGCTGACCGCCGGCGTCAGTGCCGCGTATTTCGGGAAATGGGTCGACATCGCGATCATGCGGCTGGTCGACCTGCAGCTCAGCCTGCCGACGATCCTGATTGCGCTCATCGCCATCGTCACGCTCGGGCCCGGCATAGACCGGATCATCCTGGCGTTGATCATCGCGCAATGGGCGACCTATGCCCGGATCGCCCGCGGCGTCGCACTCAGCGAAGCGAACAAGCCTTACATGGATGCGGCCCGCTTGATGCGGCTGCCAACGTCCCGGATCATCTTCCGCCACCTGCTTCCGAACAGCATCGCGCCCGCCGTCACCTTGATACCGATCGAGGTCGGCCATGCCGTCGCACTCGAGGCGACCCTCTCCTTTCTTGGGCTGGGCGTCCCGATCGACAAGCCCTCGCTCGGCTCGGCGGTCGCAAACGGGTTCCAGTACCTCCTGACCGGCCAATACTGGATCAGCCTGTTCCCGGGCCTCGCCCTCTTCGGCCTGATCGCCAGCATCAATCTCGTCGGCGAAGACGTTCGCCGCAGCCTCGATCCAAGGAACCATTCGCGATGACAGTGGAACACGTGACGACACCCCTGCTGCGGGTTGAGAACCTTGGCCTTCGCCATGTCTCGGGCTCGGCCACAACAGCAATCCTGTCCGACGTGAGTTTCGAACTCGGGCGCGGCGAGATCCTCGGCATCATCGGCGAGTCCGGCGCCGGCAAGTCGACCGTCGGCAATGCCATCCTCGGGCTGCTTTCGCCCGAGTTCCAGCAAACCTCCGGAACGATCGAGTTCGATGGCAAGGCGATCGACGGCATGACTGCCGACGAGCGCGAGACGCTGCGAGGACGGCGGATATCGGCGATCTTCCAGGACCACACCGCCTCGCTCGATCCGCTGATGAGCGTCGGCGCCCAAGTCGAAGATACCTGCCTTGCGCTCGACAGCTCGCTTTCCAGGCGCGAGGCGCGTGCCCGCGCGATTGATCTGCTTGCCCGTGTCGGCATTCCCGAACCGGAGCGGCGATACCGCAATTACCCGCACCAGTTCTCCGGCGGGCAGAGGCAACGCGTCGTCATCGCCATTGCGCTTGCCGGCTCTCCCGACATCATCATCGCCGACGAGCCGACCTCGGCGCTCGATGCGACGGTCCAGAAGCAGGTTCTGGAACTTCTAAAAATTCTTGTCGACGAAACCGGTGTCTCGATCATCCTCGTCACCCACGACATGGGCGTGATCTCCGAAATCACCAACCGGGTTCTCGTCATGCGAAAGGGCCAGGTGGTCGAAGCGGACCGCACGACCGCCATTCTCGATCAGCCCCGCCATGACTATACGAAAAAGCTGCTCGCCGCCGTCCCAAGGCTTCGCATCCCGACAGGCACTGCCAACACGGAAGACAACGGCGGCCAGGCGCACTCTCCCGCCACAGACGGCGACCAGAACCCACTTCTCATCGCCGAAGGCCTTTCGAAACAGTTCGCGCCGCAGGGTTTTGCCTGGGGCGTCGGCCGGGGCAAGCCGAGATTCGGCCTGCGCGACGTCGGTATTCGCCTGGCGCGCGGGTCGATCACCGGGATCGTCGGCGAGAGCGGCAGCGGAAAGACGACCTTCGGCCGCATCCTCGCGGGCCTCGACAAGGCGCCGACCGGCCGGATCACGATCGGGGAACACGCCTTCGACGTTTCGCGAAGTGGCCGCCGCAGCGGTCTTCTCGGCCGCGTCCAGATGATCTTCCAGGATCCATCCGTCTCCTTGAACCCCCGCATGACCATCGGCGAGACGCTCGACGAAAGCATCCGCTTCGGCGCAAGGACCCGTTCCGGCAAAGAGCCGGCGGACCTGGCCGCAATGATGGATCGGCTTGGTCTTCCGCGAAGCCTGCTCGGCCGCCATCCGCATCAGCTCTCCGGTGGCCAAAAGCAGCGTGTCTGTATCGCTCGCGCCCTGTTGGCACGGCCTGAGATCATCGTCGCGGACGAGCCGACGTCCGCGCTCGACGTCTCGGTTCAGGCCGAGATCGTCCAACTCCTGAAGGACACCATCGCCGAGCGGGCGATGACGATGGTCTTCATCTCGCACGACCTCGCGATCGTTCAAGCGATGTGCAGCTCCGTCTACATCTTCAAGGACGGCCGGATCGAGGATTTCGGGCCCACCGAGTTCATCTTCTCGCGATCCGACAATCCCTACACCCGCGCCCTCATCAACGCCCGCCCCCAGCGGTTCACATGCTGAGCGGCGCGGCATTGCCACAGAAGGTCACCTCAATGAATGACAGGTTCACATTGGCCGTAACCGGCCAATCGCTCATCAAGCACGATATCCGCGACATTCCTGCTCCTGCCTTCCGTGAGCTTCAGTCCCTTCTTCGCCAGGCGGATCTCTCATTCACCAACTTCGAGGGAACGATCCTTGGGCGTCACGGCGGCTGGCCGCTCAAAGGTTCGTTCTTCGGCTGCAGCGATCCGGTCGTTCTCGACACCCTCCGGGCGATAGGGTTTCGGGCACTTTCGCTCTCGAACAACCATGCTTTCGACCTCGGCCCGTCCGGCGTGCTTTCGACGCTCGAGGAAGTGGAGAAGCGAGGCTTCCTGCATGCCGGCCTCGGCCGCGATCAAGCGCAAGTCTCGCGGGCGAGCACCGCAACGATCGGCGGGCGGCGGGTCGCGATCGTCGCAATGGACGGGGGCCCCGGTCCGGATTTCATGTATGCTGCCGATGGCGACGACGACCGACCAGCACGCCCGGGCGTCAACCGACTGCGGCTCACCCAGGTACTCGCGGTCGACGGAGCTGCCTTCGAACAGATTAAGGCCATTCGCGACAAGATCGGTTATACGGCGATCGATCTCACCAATGACAGTCAGCCGGACGATCCGCCGCGCCTCGCCGCGGAATCCGAGGTCGGCATCGCGCGGGCCGTCTTCAGGCGATCGGGGCAATTCGGACGCAGCGTCAGGATCGATGAGGCGGATCTTTCCAGAAATCTCGCCTCTATCGCGACCGCGGCCAAGGACGGATCTCTGGTGGTCGCGTATCTGCACCATCACCATTGGGCGTCCGACTGGTACCAGGTCCCTGGCTGGGTGAGCGGCGTCGCCAGAGAGTGCATCGATGCTGGTGCTGCCATGTTCGTCAGCCACGGTGCGCCCGTTCTCCAGCCGATCGAGATCTACCGGGGCCGGCCGATCTTCTACAGCCTGGGGAATTTCATTTTCCATGTGCGTTCGGAGAAGTCGACGTGGACGGCACCCGAAGTCTGGGAAAGCGTCGTCGGGGTCTGCTCGTTCGGCGAGCACAATAGACTTATCGAGATCACGCTTTATCCCGTCGCCATCGGAGGCGACGAGGCATTGGCAGACAGGGTGCTGGAACGACGCCTGGCGCCACATCTTGCGACCGGGGAAAGTGCCGCGCGCATCTTGCGGCGGTGTTCAGAACAATCGGCCAGGCTCGGCGTCGACATCGAGGTTTCCGGCGGTGTTGGTCTTATCAGGCTCTAGCGAGCCCCGTGCGGAGCTCACGAACTTTCTTCGCAGTCCAAAGCGACTAGGAGGAGCGGCACTTGAGCGGCCCATTCCAGCCAAAAACATGAGCGACAAGCGTCGCATTTTCTGCATGAGGATGACGAGCATGAGAGTTCGGGAAGAACTTGTCAGCCGGTTTTTTCGCTATGCCGCGATCGAGAGCCAAAGCAACGGCCGCTCGCAGTCCCTGCCGTCCTCGCCGGGACAGGCGGCACTTGCCGCCCTGCTTGCCGACGAGATGCGCGCCATCGGCCTGGAGGACGTCTTCATCGACGCGCATGCCATCGTGACGGGAGTCAAACGTGGCAACAGGCCTGCAGCACCACCGATCGGCTTCATCGCGCATCTCGACACGGTCGATGTCGGCCTCTCGCCCGTCGTCCGCCCGCAAGTCCTCCGCTTCGAAGGCGAGGACCTTTGCCTCAACCGTCAAGAGGACATCTGGCTACGGGTCGCCGAACATCCGGAGATTCTGGATTGGGTCGGGGAAGAGATCATCGTCGGCCACGGCACCAGCGTGCTCGGTGCGGACAACAAGGCCGCCATCGCCGTGATCATGACGCTGCTTGCCCGCCTCGATCACGAGGTCGGCCACGGCGACGTCTTTGTCGCCTTCGTGCCGGACGAGGAAATCGGAATGCGCGGCGCCAAGGCGATGGACCTCTCCCGCTTCCCTTGTGACTTTGCTTACACGATCGACTGCTGCGAACTTGGCGAGGTGGTCCTGGAGACATTCAACGCCGCGTCCTGCGAGATCGTCTTTACCGGCGTCAGTGCGCACCCGATGTCCGCGAAGGGAATGCTGGTCAATCCCCTCCTGCTGGCGATGGACTTCATCTCCCACTTCGACCGCGAGGAGACGCCTGAATGCACGGACGAACGCCAGGGCTTTTTCTGGTTCAAGGACCTCATCGCCAACGACAGCGTGGCGAGCCTGACCGCCCTGATCCGGGATTTCGACACAGATGGCTTCAATCGGCGCAAACACCGGGTCGCCGAGGTCGCGGAACAAATGCGATTTCGCTATCCCACCGGAAATGTCCGGTATCAGATCATCGACACCTATCGGAACATCTCCACGAGCCTCGCTCGTGACGAGCGTGCCGTCGCTCTTCTGTTCAAGGCCATGGAGGAACTCGGCATCGAGAAGAAAGTAATCGCGATGCGCGGCGGCACCGATGGCGCGGTTCTCTCGGCCAGAGGAATACCGACACCGAACTTCTTCACCGGCGCCTACAACTTCCATTCACGCTACGAGTTTCTGCCCGTGCCAGCCTTCGAAAGATCGTTGGAAGTTGCGTCGAAGATTTGTCAGTTGGCGGCGACCGAGTGAGAACGTTGCGAACTGCGTACTCGAGCGGCTAGGCGCTCGACGAACGAGACAACAGCCTGCTTGGCCTCGCCTTCAATGGCAACAGGTAGCTCTTTGCACCGCGAATGAATAGGTCATGGCCCAATCTCCTCACGGTTCTCATCAGCAGGCACGCCATGGGTTACGTCACGCCGCCATGATCAAGGCCATCGCGATATTCCAAGAGCAGATCCCAAAGCCGGCCTTCACCGAGTGCAACGGCAAATTCCCTCGAAGCTAGATAGGGGATGAGTATCAGCAGCATGACTACGCTTGTTGCCAGAAGCTCTGGTAGCTTGGCGCCTCCAACTTCCGCAAGCGTGGCGGCGATCGTTCTGCCGTTGCTGAGCCCGACGATCGCTTCCTCGACGATGGATAGGACGATGAGCAGAAGAAGGTAGAGCCCGGCCTTGTAGGCGATAACGGAAACGAGCCGCAGCCTTCCATATCGTTCACCCAATTTCATTGCATGGCCGAGAAGGATGAACTTCCCGAGGATCAGCGCCTTAATAATCGGGACGCCGAATGCAGAGACGTGCACGCCCTGACTGCCAAGTATAGCCATCTTGTAAAGGACGAGCGCACCGAAGCAGACGTACAGATACACGGACAAAAGGGCATACTCCTTCAGCTCGCGCTTTGCTCTTTGGGCAATTGTCGCAGTCAGACGGGCTTTCTCTATCGTCATCAGTCTGCCTTTCATTCGCGCTGAAGGTCGCGCCGGCTGCTTGCCTTGCGCGACCCTGCGACAATTTCATAAATCGGGTCAGTGTCTGCCGCCCTCCTGCAGCTTCGCCATCACTTCGTTCAGCGCAAAGCTGCCAGGCGTTTGCCGCGGCGGGAAATCGACATAGGTCTGCAGGTGCCGGACCACGAAAGCCTGGGCCGGCACGAGCGCAAAGGCATGCTCGACACGCCACCGGTCGTAGTCACCGGCGACATGCTGGGCGATCTCGAAAGGATCAGCCCGCAGGTCGATGAGCTTGGGGAAACGCAGCGTTATCAACGGATCCTGCCACACATCGAGACCTTCGGCCCGTTGCTCCATGAACACAAGCTTCCAGCGGTCATAGCGCAGCGCGGCGAGATTGCCGTCGTCCGTCCAGTAGAAGTATTCCTTGCGCGAACTTGGCCCACTTCCCGCGAGCAGTTCCCGCTGATTGTACCCGTCGAGATGGACCTTGAAGGTCTTGCCCGCCGCCTCGTAGCCGGTGAGAAGCTTTTGCTTGACATCCGGTTCGCCGGCCGCCGCCACGAATGTCGGAACCCAGTCTTCGTGAGAGACGATGTCGTTGATTTCCGTGCCGGGCTTGATGACCCCCGGCCAGCGCATGACCCCAGGAACCCGGTAGCCACCTTCCCAGTTGGTGTTCTTCTCGCCATGAAACGGCGTGGATCCACCATCCGGCCACGAAAAGACCTCTGCGCCGTTGTCGGTTGTAAACAACACGATGGTGTTGTCAGCGATGCCCAAGTCGTCCAGTTGCTTTAGAAGCTGGCCAACCATGCCGTCGAATTCCGTCATACCGTCGGCCACCAAGCCGAGGCCGGTCTTGCCTTGTGACTCCGGCTTCAGATGCGTGTAGATATGCATTCGGGTCGCATTGAACCAGCAGAAGAACGGCTTTCCGGCCTTCTGGTTCTTATCGATGAAATTCATCGCGGCGCCCAAGAATTCCCCATCGACCGTCTCCATGCGCCTTTTGTCGAGAGGTCCGGTGTCCTCAATTTTCTGCTTGCCTACCCTGCCAAAGCGCGGGTCTTCGGTCGGGTCATCCGTGTCGCTCGCGACGCATCTAAGCACGCCGCGCGGACCGAATTTGGCGCGGAACTGCGGGTCTTTCGGGTAGTCGGGGTTTTCCGGCTCCTCTTCTGCATTGAGGTGATAGAGATTGCCGAAGAATTCATCAAATCCGTGCACGGTCGGCAGGAATTCATTGCGGTCGCCAAGATGATTCTTGCCGAACTGACCGGTAGCGTAGCCGTGCGGCTTGAGCAGCTCAGCTAGCGTTGGATCCTTGTCCGACAGGCCTTCCTTGGCGCCTGGAAGACCAACTTTGAGGAGCCCGGTGCGGAAGCAGCTTTGCCCTGTAATGAACGCGGCTCGGCCCGCAGTGCAGGATTGTTGGGCGTATAGGTCGGTAAAGATCGCCCCTTCGTCGGCAATGCGGTCGATGTTGGGGGTTTGGTATCCCATCTGGCCGCGGTTGTAGGCGCTTGTGTTCCACCAGCCGATATCGTCGCCGAAGATAACCAGTATATTCGGCTTTTTGCCCGCCGTTTGCGCTTTTGCGCCCGCGCCGGTCAAAGACCCCAAAGCCGTTACGGCCAGCAAAGATCCTCCCGCAAGCAGAACCTCGCGCCGGCTTGGATGGCGGCGCGAATTTGCGTGCTTATCGCTCATCTTTCTTCTCCCTGATTGCTTTGAAGGCAGGCATGGTGGCACCAACACCCGCGGGCGTCCGGCCACTTCGGTCGGAACACACCCTCCCTCAATGATGTCGGATTTTCTGGCACTCTCCCCTTGATGGCGCTTCCGCTGTTTTTCTGGTGGCAATTCTATGAAGTTTATGACCAGGCGCTATTGTACTTTGGGGAAGACACTTCCTGTATGCGGGTAGACCCCGATCCGACGCTCAATCCGTTGCATCCCCAGCGAGTGCCTCCTTGACTGCAGCAATCAACGAGGCAGCGGCAAACGGCTTCTGGAGATAGGCGAGGCAACCCACCCTACGCGCCTCCAGTTGCCATCATCGATAGCCGTGATGAAAATGACCGGGAGCCGGCAATGAGCGGTTTTCAGCCGGCGCCGCAACTCCATGCCCGACATGTCCACAAGGTGCATGTCGAGCACGACGCAGCCGAGCTTCGCCGGCGTAGCGTGGCTGAGAAAGGCTTCGGCCGAGGAGTATCCCTCAGTCCTCAAACCACAGGCGTTCAGCAATCGCTCTACGCTCGTCCGCATGCTCGGATTGTCTTCCACGACAGCAACCGGTCGGGTTCCCAACGTACTGCCTTTCCAGTGCTGGTCGGCCGCGGAATGCGGTCATGAAGGCCATTAGGAGGCAAAATTGCGGTGTCGCCTATTGTCCTTAGGGGAAGACGAATGTGAAGGCCGGCGCGTCAGTCATGTGGTTTTTTCAAGCAAGCCCAGTCGTTCCGCCATCGACACGACCTCGGCCAGAGAGCGGACTCCCAGCTTTTCCATGACCTTGTGACGGTGTGCCTTGACGGTCCGCTCGGATGTGTTGAGCTCAAAGGCGACCTGCTTGTTGCGCTTGCCACGAACGATCAGGTCGAAGACTTGTGACTCCCGTGGTGTCAGGCTGGCAAGAAGAGTATGCAACGCTTGGGCACGATCGTGGTCCTTGCGTCTCGTCTCACAAAGCTGCAGCGCCCGTTCAACGGCTTCAAGCACCGCCGCGCTCGAGGCCGGCTTTTCGAGAAAGTCATGGGCGCCAGCCTTCATCGCCCGCACAGTAATCCCGATATCGCCACGGCCAGTGAGAAAGACGATCGGCAGGAGAGGTGCCAAATCGGCAAGACGAGCCTGCAGCTCCAAGCCGGATAGGCCAGGCATCTGCAAGTCGAGCAGAATGCAGCCGGACCCCCTTGGCAGGCGTGCCAGTAACTCTTCCCCCGATGAGTAGGACTCGATTTGGAAGCCCGAGGACGCGAGCATTCGCCCCACCGCTGCGCGGAACGATTTGTCGTCATCGACGATATGAACGGTCGGGCCCACTGAATCACCCCGGTCGCGCGAGGGGCAGGACAAAGCGAAAGACAGCACCGCCCTGCGGGCGGTTGTCGGCCCAGAGCTTGCCACCATAGATTTCTATTATGACGCGAGCAATCGAAAGACCAAGCCCGGTGCCAGTAGGCTTGGTCGTATAGAAAGCATCGAAGATGTTGCTGAGCTTGTCGCTTGGAATCCCGCTCCCGGTGTCGGAAATCGACACTTCAACCTTTTCATTTCTCTCTACCATCGTCGTTTGAAACATCAGATTTCGCTCGGCGGTCGGTGCTTGGAGCATGGCGTCCATCGCGTTAATCGCCAGGTTGAGAATGACTTGCTGGACATGCACCCGATCGGCGCGAACCGGCAGCCCTTGCGCGGACGCAACGGAACTGACGGTCACATCTCGTCGCTGAGCTTCCGGGTGAAGAATGTGAATCGCGCTCCGAACGACATCGTTCAAGTCGAATTCTTGCCAGTCGATCTCGCTGCGCTTCCTCAGCAATCCCCTCATCCGGTCAATGATGTCGCCAGCGCGCTGGTCGTCGTCGCGGATGTCGGCGAGAATCTGCTGGATCAGCTTCAAGTCGGGATTCGGTCTCTCGAGCATCAGGGCTGCGGTTTCGGCGTTGATGCGGATGGCACCGAGCGGTTGATTGAGCTCATGGGCGATCGAGGCCGACAGTGCACCGGCAGTGGCCGATTGGTTCAGATGGATAACCTCGAGAAGACGATGACGCGCTTGAAACTCCGCGGCTGCCCGGCGACGGCGTTCAAGGACCAACGAAACGATAACCAGACTTTGAGCTGCGACAAAGGCGGATATCGCTATGATCTCCTTCCAGTATTCTTGCCAAAGCGACCTTTCCTTGAACAATACGGCGGTGCCAAGCGGAAGATCGGCTTCGGAAAGCCCCCAACGCCGCAATTGCCGTGAATCGGCCATGTAGCTTTGCGGTACGGTGATATCGGTGATCGCCTTGCCGGCAAGGGCGTCGATGGCAAGACCGGCGACGGCGGTCCCGGTGGATTCGAAAGTCGCCGCATTGCCGCCGACGACGCCATGGTCCAGATATGTGGAATATGGACCATAGACCGGGGCGCTGGCCGCTTTCGCGATCTTTTCCAGTGAATTGCGCGGGACGAAGTTCCGGCCGGTGCGATCACTTAGCACGGTCAAGACGACGACAATTGTGTCTGGCGGAAGAGCTGCCACGCGCTCGACAAACTCCTCGATGGACAATCCGGTGAGATAGGTCGTCTCAATATAGCTCGGCAGGCCGATCAGGTCTTCCTGCGCCGCCGCGACCCATGCTTTGTCGAATTCGGCAGATCCCGCAATCACCACAACTTGCCGGGCGTCCGGCTGCAATCCGATCGCCATCTCGACGGTTTTCCTTATCTCGAATTCCGTCAATGCGCCCACGACGTCATTTGGCAAGCGCAACTCCTCGGCAGTGGCACTGCCGAATCCGCCGAAGACGATTTTCGCATCCGGCGCGATTGCATTTCGGTTCGCAACAATGAAACGGGTCGATTCCTCACCCAGGGCGATGACCAGGTCCGGTCGGCCATCGCTGTACTTCTCAGCGAGATAGCGCGCTATGCGATCGACGTGGCCTTTCTTCGGAAATCTCGAAAGATCGAGGAACTCCGAGAAGACCTCGACCTTGCCGGAGGTCGCCTCGACGAGCCGAGTTCTCGCGGCCTCACCGACGATATTCGTAGCGGGAATGCGCTCATCATAGGGGTAGAGGATCAGGACACGTGGAACCGGCCCTGCGCCTTGCGCAGGACAAATTCCGGTCGCCGCGAAAATCACGACCAACAGAAGACAGATGAAGGCGGACGCGTTCAGGCATGAGGGGCTCACACGGATTCTGCCGAAACGTGCCTGGGACCGAGCAATCATGCGACACCAGGTGGCTGGAAATTATCGAGGAACGCTTCTGAAATGACCTTGAAAGATTACTTCGTCGGTTGCCCTAAAGGACAATATTCTAGACGCTAGCTTACCACTAAAATTCACCTATGGTGAGTGTCGGTTGCATTGATCCGACGTGCTTCGGTCCCCTCAGATTGTCAGCACATGCACGGCACCTGGGACGTAGCGATAGCGAAAGGACGTGCAGTGAGCATTCCGCACAGGTTCGGGGAGGAGTGAATCGATGATACCGCCGAGGATCATTGCACTGAGCAGCGCGATGACGATCATGCTGTCATTGCAGGTGACCGCACCTCTTGCACAAGAAGCGCCTACCCCCTCCGGGCAGGAGCAAGCCGCCCCAGAACCGCTCTCCGAGGATGAACTCGAGGTGCTCGTCGCCCGTATCGCGCTCTATGCGGACGAGTTAGTCGCGCTGGTCTCGGCCGCGTCGCTTTTTCCCCTGCAGGTCGTTGAGGCGGAACGGTTTCTCGAGGCGCGCAAGAAGAACCCTGACCTGATGCCAAAGGAAGGCTGGGACGGCAGCGTGATCTCGCTGCTCAACTATCCCGATATCGTCAAGATGATGAGCGAGGAACTCGAATGGACGCAAAGCTTCGGCCAGGCGATCACCTATCAGCAGAAGGACGTGCTCATCGCCATCCAGCAATTGCGCGACGAGGCACTCGCCAAGGATATCATCAAGTCCGATGACAAGGTGAAGGTGGTCGAGGAGGGTGACAACATCATCATTCAGTCGGCGAGCCCTGAAATAATCTACGTGCCGCAATATCCGCCGGAGATGCTCTACGAGCCGGATTACGCGCCAGCTCCGGTGGCCTACTATCCGGATCCCTATCCGGCCTACTACTATCCGGCTGCGACCTTCTTCGCCGGAGCGGTGACAGGCGCGGCATTCGCCGCCGTCGTGGACTGGGATGATTGGGGCGTCTGGGGCGGTCGCTGGAACGGCGACATCGACGTCGATTGCAATAAGTGCTTCAACAACATCGATATCGACGGCAAGATCAAGTGGAGCGATATCGACTGGAAAAACGTCGACCGCAGCAAGCTTCAGATCGATCGGGACCAGTTCCAGAAGTTCGACCGTGCGAACATCAAGAACAACATCAAGGCGGACGGCGACAACAACATCCGCAACCGTGCCGCCGAAATCAATCGCGACCGGGTGGGCGCACGTCCGGGCGCGGGCGCCGCCCAGGTCAAGGATGTCCGCAGGAGCACACTCGAGGGCCTGAAGGCGCAACCGCGACCAGAGGTGCGGCCAGCCGCAGGCCCCGGCGGCGCGCGGGCGGTCGCGAAGGCCGCACCCGGCGGTTCGAAGGCCAGCGTCAACCGTCCCAAGGGCAAGAAGCCCTCGCAGGTCAACCGCCCGGCTGGCAAGCCGAAGATGGCGGCCAAGGCGCAGAACCGGCCAAAGAAGCCGTCCGGCCTCGGCAATGTTTCATCCGGGCGGCGGGAGGTGGCGTCGTCGCGTCGCGGCGGCGAAAGCATGGGCGGCGGCCATCGCGGCGGCGGATCGCACAAGGCGATCAAGCGTGGCGGCGGTGGCGGTCGCAGACGTTGAACGAAGGGGAAGCACGACCATGACACAGCTCTTGCATACTCTTCTCCTCGGATCGGCAATTACGCTCACGCTCGTCAATGCGCCGATCAATGTGGCACTCGCGCAGGCGCAGCCGTCGGTAAGCGTCGATGACTATGCCGCCGCAGAAGACCCGCCTGCCTTCGACGATCCATCGAAGGCGGTCGACGCCTTCAAGTCGGCGCTGACCACCAATGACTTCGACGGTCTTGCAGAACTCCTTGGCCTTGACGCCGCAAAGCTGAGGACGGGTGAAGGAGCGATGGAGACCTTCAATCTCATCCGCGAGGGCGCGGCCCGCAAGGTCGTCGTGCGCGATCTCGACAATCGCAAGATCCTCGAGATCGGCGACCGGCTGTGGCCGCTGCCGTTCCCGATCACCGAGCGCGAGGAAGGCAAATGGGCCTTCGACACCTATGTCGGGCTCGAAGAGATCGTCAACCGCCGCGTCGGCGAGAACGAGCTCGAGGCGATAGAGACGGTACGGGCCTATGTCGAGGCGCAGAAGGACTATGCGGAACGGGATCGCGATGCGGACGGCGTCTTCGAATATGCCCAGAAGCTGATCAGCAGTCCGGGCCAGACCGACGGCCTCTACTGGCCGGCCGACCAGGGCGATGGCGAAAGCCCTGTCGGCGACGCCATCAGCGAAGCCGCATTGGAAAAGGCTAAGGCCGGCGAAGGCTATTTCGGTTATCGCTTCCGCATCCTGACCTCACAGGGGGACAACATAGCCGGCGGTCGGCACGACTACGTCATCAACGGCAACATGATCGCCGGCTACGGATTGATCGCCTGGCCGGTCACATATGCCGAAACCGGCGTGAAGACCTTTGTCGTCAACCAACAGGGCATCGTCTATGAAAGGGACCTCGGAGCGAGCACCGCGGAGATCGTGCCCTTCATCGACCGCTTCGATCCGGACGACAATTGGAACGTGGTCAACGACTGAACCGCTTACCTCTGAAGCAGCCAGGCCCGCAAGGGCTAGATCAAAACAGCATTCTAGGGGTCGCAGAAATGGCAGAGACATTGCATCCGGCCGCAGTCGATCATCTCCCTGTGTTCATCACCGCTCCGGGGGACACGGATATTCTCTTCAATGTCATGGTGGTGTTCGTGCTGCTGCTGATCTTCCTGATCGGCATTCTCTATCTACGGCTGCACGCGCTGCCGGAGCACATGGCGCATGGCGCGAGCAAGGTTCAGCTACAGTTGGTCGCCGTTCTGTCGCTGATCGCGCTGTTCACCCACAATCATCTGTTCTGGATCGCCGCGCTGTTGCTGGCACTGATCGAGTTTCCGGATTTCTCGTCTCCCATCACCTCGATGGCCGACTCGCTTCGGAAAATTGCCGATCGGAACGATCGGCCGCTGGAAACCGCGTTGATGGAACCACAAGAGAAACCGACAAAACCGCACCCAGCGCAGCCCGAATGGACACCGTTCGAACCGGGGCCTTCGGCCAGCGACACCTTATCAGAGCGGAGGGGTTGAGCCATGTTGGAGTTCATGATCTGCTCGATGCTGACGATCTTTCCCGACTTTCTCTTTCGCCGCTATGTTCAGGGAAAGAGGATCGGCCGGGAGATCAATCTCTATTCCATGTGGTTCGAGCTGCGTTGGGGTATCACCGCCTGCGTGATCCTCACCCTTTCGCTGATCACGCTGATTTTCTATTTTCATCCTTCCACAAAGAACGTCACAGCCGTTTTCCGCACGGTTACCATCTTGCCCGAGTCGACCGGACGCGTGGCCGAAGTGTTCGTCGGCACGAACGAGAAAGTCGCGGCGGGAGCTCCCCTCTTCCGCCTCGACAACACGGAACAGCGGGCGGCGCTTGAAACGGCCCGCCGGCGCGTCGCCGAAATCGACGCTGAGACGGCGGTCGCGCAGACCGAACTGGCGGCGGCTGATGGGATGATCGCACAAGCGCAAGGCGCGTACCAACAGGCGCTGGACGAACTCAACACACAGGTTGAGCTCAATCGTCGCAACCCGAACGTGGTGGCAAGGCGGGAAATCGAAAGGCGTCAGGTGGCCGTGGACGGCCGCAACGGTGCGCTTGCCGCCGCCGTTGCCAACAAGCAGACCCTTCAGACGAAAATCGCCTCCCTTCTGCCAGCGCAGAAGGCCAGCGCCGAGGCAGCGCTAGCCCAGGCCCAGGTCGAACTCGACAAAACCATTGTGCGTGCAGGCACCGCCGGTATGCTTCAGCAGTTTGCTCTGCGGCCCGGCGACATCGTCAATCCGATGATCCGCTCCGCCGGCATCCTGGTGCCTGATGATCGCCGGATTGGGCTGATCGCCGGCTTTGGCCAGATCGAGGCCCAGGTGATGAAGCCGGGCATGATCGCCGAGGCGACCTGCGTCGGCAAACCCTTCACCATTATTCCGATGGTGGTAACAGAGGTCCAGAACGTTATCGCCACCGGGCAGATTCGCCCGACCGATCAGCTCGCCGACGTGCAACAGATGTCGCGTCCTGGGACGCTGACCACTTTCCTGGAACCGCTTTTCGACGGCCAGTTCACTGGCATCCCGCCCGGAAGCAGTTGCATCGCCAACGCCTACACCAGCAATCACGACGAATTGCACTCGCCGGACATTAGCACACCGCGCTGGCTGTTCCTGCACATGGTGGACGCCGTGGGGCTGGTACACGCCATGATCCTCCGGCTGCAAGCGCTGCTCCTGCCGGTGCAGACGCTTGTACTGACAGGGCATTGAATTGGAGGAGCGCCGGATCCTTGACTGGCGGCGCCTTCTTGCTCGTCTCGGAAGCCTACGGGCCGGTGCAACGACGTAATCCGCCCGCCTGGGTATCGTGGCCGTCTATAACCGGTGCAAAGGACTGGAAGCAGATGAGTGCAGTCTTCAAGCATGGTGATAGAGGCCTTGCCGCGATCGTTCTGTGTCTCCAGCTCGTTTTCGGGCTTGCCTCTACGGTGGCAGCACAGGAGCCGGCGACCGCTACCGCGCCGCCCGCGAAGGTCCAGCAACTGATCGAATTGCTGGACGACCCGGAAGTCCGGCAATGGCTCACCGCCGAGCAGGCCGCGGCGCCGGCCGCCGCCACGGCACCGGCGGGTCTCGCATCCCAATGGATCGCAGAAGTCAGGAGACACCTTGGCGGCATGCGGAACGCCGTGCCGCGGGTGGTTCCCGAGTGGATGGCGGCGAGAGAGCGCATCGCGGCCGAGATGCACCAAGGGACGATGCCGATCCTGCGCGGCTTCGCCTTTTTGCTCCTTGCCGGCTACGGCGCCGAGTTCCTGCTGCGTTATCTCCTGCGGCGCAGTGCAAGCCGAAGCTTGGCTCAGTTCGGGCCTGGTCTTGACGCTCTTCTTCGCATCGCACCGCTGGTCGTCTTCGCGATCGCAGCGATCGCGGCCTTCGTGTTAGCCGGCTGGCCACGCCAGCTCGAGGTGGCGGTCGCACCGCTGCTCATCGCCTGGATCGCCGCCCGCTTGCTGGTTGCAATCGCTGCGGCCGTGTTCAAGCCAGCAGAGGACGGCAGGGCGCTGGAGGCGGGCGTATCTCTCACGCCGGAAGCAGCGCATTTCTGGCACAGACGGTTGGTGCTGTTTGCCTGTTCCGTTGCTTTCCTGTGGGCCGTTATCGACGTGATGCAGGCACTCGCGTTTCCGGCCGACGTCCGCGATCTTACGGCTGCCGCCCTCGGCCTCGTCGTACTGGGCCTGGCGATCGATACCGTGTTGCGCCGACCCGTCGCGGAAATGTCAGCCGGACGGCGGATAATGCGCAATGCGCTGCTCATCGGCTTCCTTGTGCTGCTGTGGCTCGTCTGGGTCGCGGGCATGAAGGTGCTGTTCTGGCTCGGCATCTATGTACTCGGCCTGCCGCCGCTGTTGCGTTTCACCAGTGCCACTACAAAGACAATGCTGGACGCCGAAGCGGCGGATAACGTCCGGGTCATGCGCAACGTCCTGATTGACCGGGGTGCCCGGTTCGCGATCATAGCGCTCGCGGCCGCCTGGCTCGCCGTCGTTTTCCGTATCAACGGCAGTGCGATGATGCAGGACGATGTTTTCAACCGGATCTTCCGCGGTCTTCTTGCAGGCGTAGTTATTCTGCTTGCGGCAGATCTGATCTGGCAACTGGCGAAGGGTTTCATCGATCTGCACCTGAGGCGGGCGAGCGTCAACGGTGCCGACTCAGCGCAACTCGCCCGCAGCATGCGGTTGCGCACGCTGCTGCCGATCCTGCGCAATTTTCTCGCGGCCTTCATCGCGGTCGTCGCCGGCATGATGGTGCTCTCCGGCCTCGGCGTTCATGTCGGCCCGCTGATCGCCGGTGCCGGCGTCTTTGGTGTCGCCATCGGCTTCGGCTCACAGACACTGGTCAAGGATATCCTCAGTGGCGTGTTTTACATGATGGACGATGCCTTTCGGGTCGGCGAATACATCCAAAGCGGCAGCTACAAAGGCACAGTGGAATCCTTCAGCATCCGTTCGGTGAAGCTTCGGCATCACCGCGGACCGGTGTTCACCGTTCCTTTCGGCTCGCTCGGCGCTGTCCAGAACATGAGCCGCGACTGGGTTATCGACAAGTTCATGATCAACGTCTCCTACGACGCCGACGTTGCCAAGGTGAAGAAGGTCGTCAAGGGCATAGGCGCCGCGCTCCTCGACGATCCCGAACTCGGGCCGCTGATCATAGAAACGGTGAAGATGAAGGGCGTCGAGCAGTTCGGCGACTATGGCATCACCTTAAGTTTCGCCATGACGACGAAGCCCGGACACCAGACCCAGATCAGGCGCCGGGCCCAGGCCATGATCAAGGATGCCTTCGCGGCCAACAGCATCCATTTTGCCTCGCCGACCGTTCAGGTCGCTGGTGATGAAGCGCAAGCGACAGCGGCCGCCGCCGCGACACGCGACGCAATCGCGAAGAGGAATGCGGCCGCGGCGCAGAAGGGGGAGACAGCCGCCGAGTAGTTCATTGGTCTGCGGGAGTGAAAGTGCATGGGCGCCATCGTTCTTGTGCCGCTTCACGGATATGGATCCGGCTCAAGACGGCAGCTGCACAATTTGTCAAACACAGCGGCTGGGTCCGAGACACGACTTTGCAGTGCCACCGGTATATGTCCCGAAGTGGATGCGAAGCTGCCGTTCGGCAGCTTCGCATCCACTTCGACTGTCCACCACTGCAGCCCTTAGAAATCGACACCGAATGGCGGAAATCTGTGCAACTACGTCAATCGCTGGTCGCCAATCGCGTTTGAGCAATTCTGGCGCCACCGAGGATCCTTGTCCTCAAGCTCGTAGACGCGACCGGGGACGATCGCGCGCCTGGTTGACGATCTCGATGGCGATCTCGGGGCGAACGACCGCGTCGTAAGAGCTTCCCCGTTCAGGCATTCGTCTCTCCTTCTGCTTTCTTCAATATGCTCATCGGGTGACGCCGCGAGCGCGATCGATGACGCGCCGCTGCCGCTCCGAAATGATCTCCTGACTGCTCTGAATGCGAACGGCCTGCTGCAAGATCGTCAGCCTGTCCCGCATCGCCTCGAAGGCGCGGCGCTGGGCCGGCGAGACGCGATTGATGACGTCCGTCTCGCCGCGCAGGATGGCGTTTCTGCCGAAGCGCTCATCGAGCGCGCGGCTGACCTTGGCGAACTCTCGGGCGATGTGCGGATCGAGCGAGCCCGCGGCGACGTCGAGCTTGCCGTCCTTGTTCTTGATCTGCGCCGCCAGCCGCTTGAGCGCGTCCTCGGCCGCTGGCGACAAACCGGGAATGGCAACCGCCATCCGGCGGCGCTCCTCGGTGATACTTCTAGTTTCGGCATCGAGGGCACTGGCATAGGACGCGCCGAGGGAACGGATGCGGCTTGCCGCTTCCGGCACAGCTTGAAGTGCGCCCTTCCGCTCCCGGCCGACGGCAAGCAACTTGTCCATGATGCGGTCGGAACCGCGCAGCGCCCCATAGGCGGCGGGATCATTGCTAACGGCCGCCGCAATCCGCTCACCCGCGAACCCCTTGACGATCAGATCCTCGATCTTGCCGATCGCGTCTGCTGGGTCTCGCCAGACGCGTGTTGCCGTTTCAACGAGGGCCGCGCGGTGATGTGCATAGTGAGGAGCGGCGAGCGCTCGCTCCCTCGCTTCCTCGTCCACCGTCGTCTTGAACTCGGTGACAGGCGCAAGCATCGGCAGCACGGCAAAAGTCTCCTTCCCCAACTCGACACTGGCGCCGGCAACGATCTTCGACCGATCCTGTCTCTCGGCAAGGTGCTGTTCTTCGGCGAAGCGCCTGATGACGGCGAACAGGCGCGTCAGCTTTTCGCGACGCTCGGGAGCAAGATCCTCCGGCATGCGCTCGGCGATATTGCGCTCGGCAATCACATCCGCCTTCGCGGTGAAGGCGCTCCAGCCGAAGCGTGCGGTCAAGGCCTCGTTGACGGCCTTGACCTCCTGGACCAGCAAGCGGTCCTCGACGGCATAGGTGAAGGCGGTCCGGTAGGCGTCGTCTCCCCCTTGCTCGCGGACCGCCTCGATCTCGACCAGGCGCGCCATCGCCGTTTTCGAGAGCGCCGGAACCGACAATGCCATATGCGCGCGCCGCTGCTGCTCGCGGATACCGAAGCGTTCGGCGTTTCTGCGGAACTCGGTCGCGTGAGCGCGTGCCAGAGGCAGCAATTCCGACAGCGCGACTGTCGCCGCGGTGCGCTCGTCGCGCGCGGCGCGGCCGTCGACCACGAGCTCGGACCCGCGCAGTCGGCCAAGCCGGTCGGGTGCTTTGCCGAGATCGTCGGCAAGCTTGCGCGGCTCGATGGCGGCGTCCGATGCCAGCGCATTCAGCGCCGACAGCGCGCCATCAGGATCGCGATAGATTTTCGCGAGCACCGGATGCAGGATCGCCTCCCGCTCCTTCCACCGTTGCGAGGAGAGCTGCGCAAGACGTGCATCCTCCGCGACGCTGCGGGAGAATGTCGTGGTCGGCGGGACCAGATATTTTCCATCCGACGGAATTCCGGTCGAGAGGGTTTCGGTCCGTTCCTCGTTGTAGGAGACACGCCGTTCCCGCTCGATCGCAAAGCCGAGCGCAACGCTCGCCCGCTCCCAGAGCTTGGCCACCTGCTCCCGCTTCTCGGCAATCCCGGCCCAACGCCGCAACACCTCCGCTTCCATTCCGGCCGCGACCAGCGAGAGATGATAAAGCCCGCGCCGTCTGGCAAAGTCGCGGGCCTGCGCCTGATAACCGGCCTCATCCTCAAAATCGAGCGTCGTTGTCTTGGCGCCGGAGCGCGACAGGCGCTCGACGAGCTGCTTGAACAGTTGCGGCCGATGGCTCTCGCGCTCGATCCGCTCTTGGCGGGCCGCGGCGGTTTCCAGCTGGCTTGCGCTCCAGACATTGCGATCGACCTGCCGTTCCTCGAAGCGCTTCTCACCGGTTTGCGCATCGACAATCGGAACCTGGACCTTGACCCGCTCCACGCCGTCTTTGCGCAACGTGATCGTGTCGCCTTCCGCGGCGCCAGCATCCTTAAGCGCCTTCGGCAGGCTGACGCCCCAGAGCCGCTGGACGGTGCCGTCGTCGGTCCTGATGTCGGCATAGGGGCTCTCGTCCGCATCCTCGTCATTGGGCCGGAACTTCGCCATCCCTTCTTTCACCAGTTCGCCGGTGACGCCGGCGGCATGGTCGACACGCGGCTTACGACCCCATTCCGGCTTCGCCTCGAAGTCCTCTTTCGCCGCGTAAAGATCGGCGCGGTCGCGATGGCGGGTCATCGCCACATAGGTCAGATGCTGGTCCATCATGCCGGTGGCGAGCACGAAGGTGCGGTCGACGGTCGACCCTTGCGACTTATGGATGGTCGCGGCATAGCCGTGATCGACATTGCGATAGCTGTCCTCGCTGATGACGACGTCGCGGCCACTGTCGAGGCGCACCGACAGCAGCGTATCGCCGCG
Organism: Ensifer sp. R1-3; assembly: GCF_056739175.1. NCBI lineage: Bacteria > Pseudomonadati > Pseudomonadota > Alphaproteobacteria > Hyphomicrobiales > Rhizobiaceae > Ensifer > Ensifer sp. R1-3. The sequence goes on along the minus strand of NZ_CP096517.1, from coordinate 457,944 downwards.
TCTGTCGCCGGTGGAAACGATCGTACCGAGCATGCCGTTCTTCACGTATTGCGGTCCAAGCCGCCGTGCCCGCGGCTCAACGAAGCGGGCGTTTTCCAGGAAGATGATCCGGTCGCCGGCGGCGAACTCGCGAAGCCCACGCGCCGTCTGGAATTCCCGCGCCCCTGCAAGCGCGCCCTCGCCGATCATGACGTTGCGCAGGGCCTCGTTCAGCTTCCGGACATCATCGTTGGTGTGGGCGAGAACCAGCAGCTCGTCGCCGCGAAGGCGGCCCGGATGTTCGCCGTCGGCGGATTTCTGAAGCAGGTCACGGCGGGCATTGGCCCAATCGGCAACGATGCGGTCGACGATCTCGGCGCGGGTTTCGGTCTCGACAATGCGGCCCTGCTGCGCATAGGCATCGAGACCCTCTTCGACCTTGCCGCGGGCGAAGAGACGCGAGGCATCGCGCGCCCACGCATCACGCTGGCGGCGCACGCCGGCAAGTTCGGCAAAGCCGATCCGTTCGGTGATCGCCCGGAACGCCGCACCCGCCTCGATCGGCTGCAGCTGCATCGCGTCGCCGACCAGCACGGCTTTCGCGCCGGCATCTTCCACCGCCTTCAGGACACGCGCCATCTGCTGCGACGACACCATGCCGGCCTCGTCGATCACCAGCACATCGCCGCGCTGGAGCTGTTCGCATCCGCTTTCCCAGGCCAGTTCCCAGGAAGCCAGCGTGCGCGACCGGATGCCGGAACTGTCCTCCAGCCCCTCGGCCGCCTTGCCGGCCAAGGCTGCGCCGATCACCCGCCGGCCTTCACCTTCCCAGGCGACGCGGGCGGCCGCCAGCAGCGTCGACTTGCCGGCCCCGGCAAGACCGACGACGGCTGCGATGGCGTTGTCACGCGTAACATGACGGACCGCATCGACCTGCTCGGGGTCGAGCCGGAAGGGCTTTTCGGTATCAGCCGTTTCGATGCTTCGGACGGCTGCGGCGGCTCGCGCGTTGGAGACGCCGAAGCCCTTGCGCCTTGACAGCACCTCAGCCGACCGCGCCATGGCATATTCGAGGCGCAGCATCTCCCGGGTGGTGAACACCGCCGGCTGCTTCGCCTTGCCGGCCTCGGCATCGACCTGCTGCGGCTTCAGCAGCACCAGCTCGTCGGACGCCATCAGCCGCGCCCGGATATTGGCAAAGTCGACGGGATCGTCGACATAGCGGTGCAGCGCCTTGGCGATATCGCGCTCGTCGAAGGTGGAGCGTTCGTTGCCAAGCTGCTTCAACAGAAGCTCAGGCTCGGCCAGCAGCCGGTCGGCCATTTCCTGCCGGCGGGCGAGATCGGCCGGCGCAAAATACATCGCGACGCCCTTGCGGGCGAGCGCCGCCTTTTCCGGCCCAAGATGTTTCTGTGCGATGCCGTCGAGGCCCTGTTCGGCATAGGAGCGGCCGTCGAGGCGGATCTCGTGGCCGGCAAGCGCCAGATGCCGGTTGGCGGTTTCCGCCCAGGCGATCTTCCAGGCCTTGATCGTTTCCTTGTCGCCGGCCCAGAGCTTGTAGACGATCTTGCCGTTCGGCCTGTCCGGCGTGATGACACGCAGCGGCTCGCCGTCTTCGCCCAGGACCGGAACCTTCTTCGGCCCGAACCCCTCCTCCGTCAGCGGACGCAGCGCGGTCATCAGATGGATGTGCGGATTGCCGTCCTTGTCGTGATAGACCCAGTCGGCGACCATGCCTTTCGACGTCAAATTGTCCCGGACGAACTCGCGCACCAGGGCAATGTTCTCCGCCCGGGTCAGCTCTTCCGGCAAAGCGATGATCAGCTCGCGCGCCAGCTGCGCGTCCGCCCGCGTCTCGTGAGCCTCAACCGCATTCCAGAGCGCCTCGCTCGCCTTGGCGACCGATCGCCCGTCAATCGCCGCCTTCAGCCAGGCGGGGATATCGTCCGGCAGCGCCAGCTCCTCATGCACCAGCTCCGAGGCGCCGCCGCGATAGCTGAACGAGGTTCCGGCCTGCTCGTCGATCATCCGGGTGCGATGGCGATAGGCGGCGGCCGAGACGATGCTGCGTCCCGCTCCCCTGCCGATCACCTGCGCTCTGACGAACATGATCGCCACTGATGTCTCCAGACTTGTCCAGGCACGTCGCGCCAGCGACGTATATTGCGCCCTCAAACCGATCGGCCTGCCAGGGCCGATGCCGCTTCTCGGTTGCAGGCTAGTCTATTTAACTATATTATACTAGATAGTATAACCACGCCGTAGAGATTGCTCGAACCGGAAAGGACACATTCGAATGGCTGCAAAATCATCGATCGCCGACATCGACGCCCAGATCGAAAAGCTGCGTGCGCGCCGACGATCGCTGATAGTAAAATCCGCCGAACGGTTTGCGCGCGCCGCGACAAAATCAGGTTTGGCGGAGATGGAGATCACGGAGGAGGAGCTTGACCGGATCTTCGAAGAAATGGCCGCGCGATTTCGCAATGACGAGAAGAAGGGGGTGGATCACGCAACTGCTTCGCCGCGTCGGCCAGCAGCTGGCGCAACTGGAACGGCGGCGGAGGTTTCTCATGACGGCTGATCGCAAGAACGAGGCCCGCGAGAAATTCCGGCTCGGCGGCATCGTCGTCAGGGCCGGACTGACGAAGGCGGACCGGGCGTTTCTGCTCGGCGGCTTCATCGAACTGGCGAGGGTCACGCCCGGCTCTGCCGAGCATCGGCGGCTGCGCGATATCGGCGAGGAAGCCTTCAAGGCTCCCGCGCTTGATGGCGGTTCGCCTGGCAAGGCGGAGACGGCGGAATGGCACTGAAGGCAAAACCACATCCGAGCCTGTTGGTCATTCTCTTCCCCGTCGCCGTCACCGCCGCTGCCGTCTATGTCGTCGGCTGGCGCTGGCCGGGGCTCGCCGCCGGCATGCCGGGGAAGACGGCATATTGGTTCCTGCGGGCGGCGCCCGTGCCAGCGCTACTGTTCGGGCCGCTCGCCGGCCTGTTGGCCGTTTGGGCCTTGCCATTGCACCGGCGAAGGCCAGTCGCAATGGCGAGCCTCGCCTGTTTTCTGACGGTCGCGGGCTTCTACGCGCTCCGTGAATTCGGCCGGCTGTCCCCCTCCGTGGAAAGCGGTGCGCTATCATGGGACCGGGCGCTGTCCTACCTCGACATGGTCGCTGTCGTCGGCGCGGTCGTTGGCTTTATGGCCGTCGCTGTCTCCGCGCGCATCTCCACCGTCGTGCCCGAACCGGTAAAGCGCGCTAAGCGCGGAACCTTCGGTGACGCGGACTGGCTGCCGATGGCGGCGGCTGGAAAGCTGTTTCCGCCGGACGGCGAGATCGTCATCGGGGAGCGCTACCGCGTCGACAAGGACATTGTCCACGAACTGCCCTTCGATCCAAACGATCCGGCGACTTGGGGCCAAGGCGGCAAGGCCCCTTTGCTGACCTACCGCCAGGACTTCGATTCCACCCATATGCTGTTCTTTGCGGGCTCGGGTGGATACAAGACGACCAGCAACGTCGTGCCGACGGCGCTGCGTTATACCGGGCCGCTCATCTGCCTCGATCCGTCGACCGAGGTCGCGCCCATGGTGGTCGAGCACCGAACCCGCGTGCTCGGCCGCGAGGTGATGGTGCTTGATCCGACGAACCCGATCATGGGCTTCAACGTGCTCGACGGGATCGAGCACTCACGGCAAAAGGAAGAGGACATCGTCGGCATTGCCCACATGCTGCTGTCAGAAAGTGTGCGCTTCGAAAGCTCGACCGGCTCTTACTTCCAGAACCAGGCGCACAATCTCCTGACCGGCCTGCTCGCCCATGTGATGCTGTCGCCCGACTATGCCGGACGGCGAACCTTACGCAGTCTCCGGCAGATCGTATCCGAGCCAGAGCCGTCGGTGCTGGCGATGCTGCGTGACATTCAGGAGCATTCCGCGTCCGCTTTCATCCGCGAAACGCTCGGCGTCTTCACCAATATGACCGAGCAGACTTTTTCGGGCGTCTACTCTACGGCGTCGAAGGATACGCAGTGGCTGTCGCTCGACAGCTACGCCGCACTCGTTTGCGGCAACGCGTTCAAGTCGAGCGATATCGTCTCGGGCAAGAAGGACGTTTTCCTGAACATCCCCGCGTCGATCCTGCGCTCCTATCCGGGCATCGGCCGCGTCATCATCGGCTCGCTGATCAATGCCATGATCCAGGCCGATGGCTCATTCAAGCGCCGGGCGTTGTTCATGTTGGATGAGGTCGATCTCCTCGGCTACATGCGCCTCCTCGAGGAGGCACGCGACCGCGGCCGCAAGTACGGCATCAGCATGATGCTGCTGTACCAATCCCTAGGGCAGCTGGAGCGGCATTTCGGGAGGGACGGTGCGGTGTCGTGGATCGACGGATGCGCCTTCGCCTCCTATGCCGCAGTTAAGGCGCTGGACACGGCGCGCAACATTTCGGCGCAATGCGGAGAAATGACGGTTGAGGTAAAAGGAAGCTCCCGCAATATCGGGTGGGACACGAAGAACAGCGCACCGCGCAAATCGGAAAACGTCAATTACCAGCGCCGGCCGCTGATCATGCCGCACGAAATCACCCAGTCGATGCGAAAGGACGAACAGATCATCATCGTCCAGGGCCACAGCCCGATCCGCTGCGGGCGCGCGATCTACTTCCGACGGAAGGACATGAACGAGGCGGCGAAGGCCAATCGCTTCGTCAAGGCGATCCCTTGAGGAGCCGCCAGTGTCACGTTGGGAGAAGCCCCATCGATCAGAACGGCGCCGCCGCGCAAACGGGTCCTCCGCGCCGCGCGGAGTGAACCAGTCGAGGAAAATCGTGTAGCCGATCGCAAGGGCAACAAGCCCGAGCGCCGTCAGATCGAACGCCCAGAAGGACATGCCATTGGCCCGCGTAGGACGGGCGTATACCACGATCGAGATCGGCACCTTGACCATAGCATCATGAAACTGTGATTGGGCGAAGCATGCAAAGGATATGGAAGGCGAGATACCACGCGCTGTAAACCGCCGCTCTGACGATGCCGAAGGCGCTCACGAACGGAGGCCCGACGATGAACCGAAGCGCAGGGAAAGTACCGCTTCGGCTCGTCGCGTCGGTTTCGCGTTAAGCGCTTTGAGGCTCTGTCGACTGACCGGTTCCCTCGGCAGGAGACTATCCGTTTCCTGAGAGTTTATCCGCAAGCCCAGATCGACCCAAGCGAGAGGGCAAACGCCGCCCTCAGAAGGGCGGCGCGGCGTCAATGGTGCCCTCCAGTTCGGCGATCGCTGCGGCCAGTTCGGCCTCAGCCAATTCCAGCTCCGCTTTGATCTGGCAGCGTTCGGCGGCGTCCGCGTTCCTGAGCTCGGCGCGCAGTTCTTCTACCTGGATTTCAAGTGCAATCGTCATCGTCGTCATCTCCTTGGATAGTGTGAAAGATGACGCCCGGAGTCGTGAGGATCGGGCCGGGTCAAGGATCGCGTCAGCGACCGCCGGAGGCGGCGAGCGGAGGAACCGATTTTCTGACGGTGCCCTTCAGGGCAGCGGTTGAAAATTGGAGGGGCCGCGAAGTCCTTGAGGCGGCGCGATGCTCACGGCAGACTTGGCTATCTGAGCAGACAGGCTTTCCTCTCGTGTGGCACGGCAGGAGGAGCACAATCGGGCTCGATGCCCGTTTTTGCTCCCGATGCTGCGCGAAACGATGAAACGGCGAAAGCGGCCCCGATTGCTCGGGGCCGCTCGCTTGGCTCGTCAGTCCGGATTGTTCCACAGGATCACCTTCTTGCTGGGATCGCCGCCGGGTGCCGGTGCGAGGTTGCCGAAGATCACGCCGATCTCGGGGGCCTCCAGCTTCACCGAGAGGTATTCCTCGCCCGTCTGGCGGGCGATGCGGTTCCAACCCGCTCCGATCTCGAAGCCGGTCTTGCGGTGGATGACGCGGTAATCGGGGGCTTCTTCGCTCGACTTGCTTGCGTTCGGGATGATGGCGATCGGGGCGTTGACCCGGATGGTGGCGAAGACGCCTTCGAGGATGCCGTCGGTCTTCTGCGTCAGGGTTGCGATCGTGGTGGCCATGGTTCTGTCTCCTTCGGTTGCTCGGGACCATTCCCGATGGCGCACGAAGAGACGGCCGACCTGCTGCGGTCAGCTCGGCCGAAATTTTTGCAAAATTCTATTTTCCGCCGAGAGAAAAAGAACCGAAATCGAATTTTTCAAAAATTTCGGCTCGAGACTTACCCCTTTAGGGGTTGGCCGCAAAAGCAGGCGGTCGTCTATACGAGCGACATAAAACGGGAATGGTTCGGGGCGACTGAAGGACGCGACAAACCACCATAGCCGCCCGACCCAGCGCTGCGGGATATCGGCCGCGCATCCCTTGAACGTTTTGCCTGCAAGCCAGTCAATTGCGTACCCTCGCCCGCTCCCAACTACAGCAAACGGGTGGGCACCCCTTTCGATATCATCCCTTTGTTGATCCGAGAGGTCGACGCGGCCACGGTATGGCGCCTGCAGACCGTGCGGCAGTACCGGATGAAGCTAATCGCGTGGACATCAGACGAGTGATCTTTCCCCACTCGTCCCTCCGCGCGCCCGGCCATCTGAGCCGTCGGTCTTCGCCAGGCACATCGCCGCTGGCAAGCGTGCCATCCGAGCGATCGGAGCCGGCTTGGGCAGTGCAACCAAGCCCGTCGGAGATCACGAGACAACAGGATCCGAGCAAGTGACGTCATCGGCAAGTTTGATCTTTCCGCGCAATGCTCCTGGTTTCCGTATGACGACGTCTGACGACGGCGGTCCGATTTCCGCAACGACCTTATGATGGGACGTGAGGACGAACCTCTGCCCGTCTTCGACCTGCTTGAGGAAGGACGTCAGGTTGCCGCGAAATTCCCGCACGCCGACGCGGCGGGGAGTTGGTGTCTGCTGCCGGGATTGAGGCATGGCGAGGCTCCGTTTCAGTGGGAAATGTGTACACATTTTTCAAGAAATGAAAGCTTGTCGAGCCGCGTGGAGAGACGGAGACCCGGCCGGCATGACGAGGACATGTTGTCGTGAGGCGGAAGGGCGCGGCCTTTCTCGCCTGCATGTTGAGACGACCGCGGTGACCATGCCAGCCATCAGCACCGCGATATCTCGATGCGCTGGCCGGTGCGGAGATCGACCAAGGCGATCTTGCCACGGTCACGTCCCGACACAATCGCTGTCGCCTCGACAGACGCTCGCATGCTCCGATCCGTGGGCCTAGGAAAGTGTGGCTCCGGCTTTCACTTACTCCGTCCGATTGACGCGTCGGCCCGATTTGCGCGGCGCCTCGCCAAAGGCTGCGGCAATCCTCATCATGAAGGCCTTGCTGAACCGGCCAAGCGCCTGCTCGTCCGGCCCGATGTACCAGGATCGTTCGGCGACATCGTAATTGTATTCGTCGACAACGACCCAGCAGCGCTTGCGATCGCTAAGGCCTGCCCGCCGGCACTCGATATCAGAAACTTCCAAGGCGATCCTATCGGCCTGCGGCGGCTGGGTTGTGAACGCGAGAAGCGCCAGATGCGTGAGAGCCATTCGCCGCGCTCGTGTTGCCACGCCCAGAGATAGGGATAAGCAATCACCTGACCGGGCAGGAACTCACGACTCATCGTCATACCTTTCGGCCGCGCCAGCCGGTCGATCTCCGCGGCGAAGAGCTCCCTATGCTCCTCCGGCATCTCGGAAGCGCGATGGACGCTGCGCGGATCGCCGCCGGTGCGCATCTGCTCGTAGTATTCGTAGCTCATCAGCACGAAGCGGGGTTTCTGGTGCTTGGTGAGAACCATCTTTTCCAGATTTGCAAGAAAACGGCGCTTACGCGCCGCTTCCCGAAGCCTGCCAGACCGGGATGCCAAGGCGGCGAGCCTTGTCGGCGAGGTTCTCGGTGATGCCGGAGCCGGGAAAGATGACGACGCCTGATGGCATGACCGAGAGCATGTCGTCGTTGCGGCGGAAGGGTGCCGCCTTGGCGTGCTTCGTCCAATTCGGTTTGAAGGCGATCTGCGTCACCTTGCGCGCCTCGGCCCAGCAGGCGGCGATGCGCTCTGCTCCCTTGGGCGAGCCGCCATGCAGCAGAACCATATCAGGATGTTTCGCCAAGGCCTGATCGAGTTTCGCCCAGATCCGTTCGTGATCGTTGTAGTCGATGCCGCCGCCGAAGGCGATCTTGGTGCCGGCCGGGATCAGCACCTCGGTCTCGGCGCGGCGGCGGGCGGAAAGAAAGTCGCGGCTGTCGATCATCGCCGCGGTCATATTGGCATGGCTGACCTTGGAGCCGGTCCGCGGCCGCCAGGCGGATCCGGTCTGAGCTTCGAAGAGATCGGCTGCATAGTCGCGCATGAACTCGAAGGCGTTGCGGCGCTCGAGGAGCGTGATGCCCTCGGCGATCAGGCGTTCAAGCTCGACGCTTTTCACCTCCGAGCCGTCCTGCTCGCTCTGTCCGGCGCGCTGCGCGTCCTCATTGCGCTGGAGCTCGCGCTGGATGCGCTCGCCGGCGCGGTGGAAGAGATTGACCGTCGACCAGAGCAGATCTTCGAGATCGGGTTCCAGCCGCGTGTCGCCGAGCATCTCGAACATGGCGTCGAACATCGCAGTCAGCGCCGACTGAACGACCGGCTCCTCGGGAAGTGGGCGCGGGTCTGGTTCGTCCTGGAAAGGGCGATGGCCGTAGATTTGCATCTCGTAGATGAAGCGGTCGGTTGGGGAAGACGCGTGGTGGGGCTCGAAGGCGTCGTCGAGGGACGAGGTAAGACTCATGATGATCTCCGTCGGTTTTGGGCCGCGGCTTTCGCGGCCTGACGGCGATCCCTGTCCATGCGGCGGCGGGCCGGAACCGCGAGCGCAGCGAAGCGGCCCAGCGCAGCGCCGGGCGGCTGAGGGAGGGTTTCTTGGCCCGCAAGGAATGCCGGGTTGCGAAGCGGCCCGGCAGGGGAAGAAACCTGACTGACCCGCTGAAGACCCGCCTGCCGTATGGTAAGGGTCGTCTCTCGGCAGGTCCGCGGGCGCCGCCCACCCGTACGCGATCAGCAGGGTTCGGCCTTCTCTGCCACGCCACGCCCTCCCCACGCCTTCCCGTCCAGCAGCATCAGGTGGGCAAGAACGCCTCGGCGTCTTCCGGCGCGAGCTGGGCTCTCAGGTGCACAGTGAGCCGGTCGGATCCGAGCCGGAGCAGGTCCTCGTTGAAGTCGCCGAGCTCCGGGGCAAGCACGAGCGGTAGGATCCCGAGCGCCTGCGCGCGGCGGCTCAACCGCTCGGCGCCATGCCGGCCGGCCGCGTCGGCGTCGGCTGCGATGTAAAGGCGCCGGCAACCATCGGGCAGCCGAAAGGCGGCAAGGTGATTGGCGGTCAGCGCCGCGGCCATCGGCATACCGGGCATCACGTGCGCGACCGACAAGATGCTTTCGAGCCCTTCGCCCGCGGCCGTGACCGGCACTGGGCCATGGGCGGGAAACCGGAAGCGCACGGCATTTCCGAGCAGCCCGCCGAGCGCGCGGCGGGGATCGTCCACCTTCGCCTTTCCGTCGCCCCCCGGATCGAGCCAGGTGCGATGCACACCGGTGATCGCCCCGGAGGGATCGGTCACGGCTGCGATCAGCGCCGGATAGCTAAACGTCCTGCCGGTCACGAGGTCCCGGTAAAAGCACGAGGGATGGAAGCGGAGCGCCTGGTGCAGAGCTGCCCGCAGGATGCCCCGCTGGCGCAAATAGCTGTCGGCCAGTGTGCCGGCGAGCGGCTTCGTCATCCGGAACAAGCGTCTTGCGCGTTCGCCTGCCGGTCTATCGACCGGCGGATCGGTGTGGGCGTCGCCCCTGTGGGACGGCGCAGGATGGGGAAGGCTTAGGAAACGCCGCACCTCGTCTGCGACATCACGGAAGTCCACCAACCCGCAGGTCTCTCGAACGAGGTCGAGAAGATCGCCATGTTGAGAGGTTGCTGCATCCGTCCACCGTCCGGCACGCGGGCCGGAGAGATGGACATAGAGCGACTTGCCCTTGCTGTTCGCGACGTCGCCGACGATCCAATAGTTGCCGGCCCGATGACCGGCGGAGAGGTAATGACGGCAGACCGCCTCGGCGTCGCGCGCGAGACGATCCGCCAATTGAGAAGCGGACAGCATGGCGATCACACCGGTCCAGTGACATCGACGATCGGATGCCGTTCGACGAGGCGGGCGAGGATCGCCGATCCTTCCTCGGATCTCGGAATGAAGAACCTGAGCTTCCAGGCGATCGTCTCGGAGAACAGACCCATTGATTTGAGCCTGTCCCGCATCCCGTCGGTGGAGCCACTGAGTGCGACACGATGGTCGCCCATCAACCGAACTCGGCGCAACGTCGTCATACCGCCGGCGAGGGCAACGACCGAGGAGCCGCCGAGAAGCGATTGCCAGACCTGGTCGGCGTTGAGGACCTCCGTCTGATCGAGCCCGAAATTCCGGCTAAACCGTGAAAGCCCGCCGGTCTGGCGCTGACCCCGGGTAATCGCGTCGAGTGCGTCAAGGCGCCGAGCAATTGTTGACAGGAAGCGCCGTTCCGCCTTGACGTTGGTGGCGATCATGCGGAAGCGCGGCGGCTGTACGATCGCCATGAAGCCGGTACCGGCGGACGGTTCATGCAGGGTATCGTTCGCAATGACGCCGGCGGCGTGAGCCGCGACAAGGCCAAGCGGCAGCGGCGTGGAAAACTGCTGGAGCTGTTGGCTTTCCTCGGAGCGCCGTGTGTGGGTCAGGATCGGGCCCACGACCTTCTTCAGCATGACCAGCGCCGCCTGAGGCGCGTTCGCGCGAGCGGAAATCGCTGCACCCAGTTTGCGCAGAAACAGGATCTGCGCGACCTCGGTCGCCGCATAGGCGTCCTTCCGCGCCGAAAAGCCTTCGGCGTCCGATCCTCCGACGACATTGGTTAGGGTAGCGCGAAGATCGGTGGTGCCAATTGCCTGGCCGCGTTCGAGAAACGGCAAAAGCTGATGGCCTGCAACAAGATTTTTTCCTGCACGGTCGGCACGGACGGAGGGAGCCAGCGGGACGGCGGCCGCGTTCGCGGCGCGAAAGGAGGTCACGTTCATGGGAAAACCCTGTCGAGAGCGGGATGGAACTGCCCGCCCGGACGCTCTCCAAGCCCCAGCAGGCCGTCCCTCTCTGGCCCCTCTCTCCCTCCGGGGCGATTAGGCAGCCAGCACGCGACTTTCAGCAGGGTGCGAGCTCCAGTTCGACGAACGCCGCAACGCCGGCGACAGACAAGTCATGCAGAACGGCCTTGCACCCAGCGGTGATCCAGGTTGCGGTCTCTCTGCGCTAAGCTGATGGACATGGAGGAAATCGCGCTCGGCAGTCGCGCGCTATCGTTTGAAGGCTTCCCGATCCTTGAATGAGAAGAGTGTGTCGCCCGGGCCGCCCCAATAGGCTGGCGAAGCACACGGGCTGAATGACTCCGAGCGGAAGTTCAGAAAAACGGGCGCGGCGGCGCAGTGCCGATTGAATGCGGACATAGTCATGATGCTCTCCTGAAAATGCCGAAGGCCCAGTGCTCCTATCGGAGCGCCGGACTTGGTTGGGGAAGATGAAGGTGGAATTGCCAGGGTGAGGACTGAGGCGTCGGGTCGGACCACCGAGAGCCTCTCCTCCGGGCTAAACTGCCATCCCCCGCCGCCCCCTTTCTCCTCTGGCTGCTACCTCGGAGACATGCGCAGACAGTCTGATTCTGACGCCTCGGCACTTGAAAGGACAGATGCCAAGAGCCTTTACTATCAAATTTATGATAGTAACTGAAACGGTGTCCGTGTACCTTCGGCCGAAGCAAGGGGAGAATAGAAGTGCGTAACTTTGCGATCGGCGATCAGACAGTGGACGAATCCTCGCCCGAGTTTCGGGCGCTGCTTCCGCACGCCTATGAGCAAAAGCTTCGCCCGATGTGCATGTGCAAGGAACCTCCGGTTCCAATGTATATCGCGCGCCTGGACGATCAGTATCTCATCAAGCGCATGCCGCTTTCGGGGCGCGACCACGATCCTGCATGCCCCTCCTATGAGCCGCCCTACGAGCTTTCCGGTCTCGGTCCCCTGATCGGCAATGCGATCCAGATCGGTGCCAGCGGCAAGGCGGACCTGAAGCTGGATTTTTCGCTGACAAAACGCGGGCCACGATCGGCGCCGGGGGCGTCGGCTGAGGCGGCGGAGCCGGGCATCCGCAGCGAGCCGAAGAAACTGTCGCTCAGGGCGATGCTGCATTATCTCTGGGAGGCCGGCGAACTGACGGAATGGCGCTCGACGTGGACGGGCCGGCGCGGCTGGGGCCGGGTGCGTACGAGCCTCATCAATGCCGCCTCGCAGATGACCGCAAGGGGCGGTCCGTTGAGCGACATGATCTTCGTTCCTGAGGTGTTTCATCCTGACGACAAGGACGGGATCGCTGCTCGGCGCGCCGCCGCGCTCAAGCGTATCCAGACTTCAGGTTCGGGAACGCGCAAGCTCATGATGATCGTGGCCGAGGTGAAGGAGTTTTCCGCGGCCCGCGAAGGGCACAGAATCGTCGTACGGCACCTGCCCTTCCCGCTGATGATCGAGGATGGCGCGTGGCGGCGGCTCGCAGGGCGCTATGAGGCCGAACTGGAACTGTGGCGCTCGAGCGAGGCATTGCATCTGATCGTCATCGCCACCTTCGGCGTCTCGACCGCCGGCATCGCGTCGGTCGACGAGGTCGCCCTGATGGTGGTCAACGAGCATTGGCTGCCATTCGAGGACACTCACGAATTGCGGCTCTTGGAAAAGCTCAGTCATCTCAAGCGAAAGAGCGTCAAGGGGCTGCGTTTCAACCTACCCCGCGATGCGCCGATCGTGTCAGTAACATTGCCCGAACAGAAACCCGTCCCCGTCGCGATGTTCATTGTGCCGGCAAGCGCCGGAGATGAATACGAGCAGGCACTCACCAATATGATAGACGCGAGACCGGAGATCGCACCTTGGATCTGGAGAGTGGCCGAAGGCGAGATGCCGCGACTGCCTTGATACGGGAACACGGAGCTGCGGGGGGCGTTGACCGGGCGAGACGATAAGAACACCTGTGGCATTGACAACTATCCGTCTTATTCAATCGGACCTTCGTGAAGCCTTCAAAAAACCGTTCGTCGTGGAGATCAAAAATCGGCGTCGCCTCACCACCGCTCCTCGGAGGCTCAATGATCGCGCCACGGTGCCCCTGCACCACGAACGGCCACGGGAATTCGCTCAAGTCGATGTCGACTGACGCTGCCGTATCGGCGTCGCCGGACAGGGCGGGCAGAAGGGCAATGATGCGGCTGGCAATGAAGATGTTGAGCGCACTGTCGACGTGTGGCGCCGATGCGCGAAAGGCTTCGTTCAGTTCGTGTCGCCTCACGCGGATCGGATGCATCGCTCCGAAATCGGTGAACGGGACAAGGCTCGCTTCGATTTCGCTGCATTCGAGCGCATTGGTCAGAACCAGCGTTTCGGGCGGCGTGATGTGGGCAAGAGGGATGGGCGGGTGGCAGATGATGCTGGCTTCGATATTGGTCATGATTTTCTGAGTGCGAAACGCCCGGCACAATGGCCGGGCGATGAAGAGGATTGATAAGGATGTGCATGCTAAGAGGCAGCAATCAGGCTGCGCTTTCCAGCAGCTTCCTCGCTTTGCCCTCCAGTTCGAGCCGCGTGTCCTGATGGGCTTTTCCGCGGGCAAGCGCGGTGATGCCCTGGACAAAATCGAAGATGCTCTCGGGTGGCCGCCCTTCTTCGGAAAGCACCGTCTCGATGATCTTGCCGGTTTCGGCCTTGGAGAAGCCGCGCTTGCGCAGGAACTCCGAGCGATCCTCGTCATTTCGCGCAACGACCCGCTCACGCGCGGCGCGGATGCCGGCAATGAAGGGCGCGGGCGAGGAATTGGCGAAGTTCGTCAACGCCGGGGCGGCTTCATGGGCAAAACGTTGCGCCGCGAACTTCGAGTGCCGGATGGTAATTTCCTCGAAATTTTCGGTGCCCCAAAGATTACGATTGGCACAAACCGCCCGCAGATAGAACGAAGCGATGCCGAGCGTCTTGGACCCGACTTCGGAGTTCCAGGCATAGAACCCACGGAAGTAGAGGTCGGGCTCGCCGTTCGGTAGGCGACCGGCCTCGATCGGGTGCGTGTCGTCGACGAGGAATAGGAACACATCACGGTCACTGGCGTAGAGCGTGGTCGTATCTTTCGTGACATCGACGAAGGGATTGTGGGTCATGGTTGACCAGTCGAGCATGCCCGGCACCTTCCAGATCGTGTCGCCGGTTCCGTTGCCGGCGATGCTCATCACGGCGGCAACCAGATCTTTATCCCAGATGCGCCCGTATTCAGGGCCAGTCACCGCCCGCAACTCGACGCGACCGTCATCCATCTCCAGTGTTTTGACCAGTTCGGCTTTGTGGCTCAGAAGCCCGTGCTGAAGATTAATCGCCGCCAATGGCGCAGGCAATTGTCGCATATAGCTCGCGGGCGCACCGGCCAGGCTGCAAAGCTGACCGTAACTCCAATGCGTCGGCGCAATCGGCTCACGCCCGCCGGGAACGATCAACGCAAGACGCTCGGCATTGTCACGGGTGGCTTCCACGCGGATCTCCGCGCTTTCAACCGTTCGAACACGGGCGCGATCGGTTCTGGCGCTGACCGCGCAAAGAAGATCGGAGAGCGACAGGAAGCGCTCATCGTCGGGGCGCGAGAACCATTCGGATGAGACGCGGCCGATGCGCTCGCCGCGGGAAATATCGACCCTGAAGCCGGACGAGACCGGCCGCGGGCTGGAAATCATGGTGTTCATGCTCAAATCTCCTCAAACGAAGAATCCCGGCTGATCGCTGTCGCGACACCGGGCTGGTGGGGTGGAAGACGGCTCGCCGAAGCGTCTGTCGGGCGCGGCAAACGGGCGGGACGCTCAGGCGCGCCGAGGGCGGCGCGTGTTGGTTTCAATCGATCGCCTGGAATATCTCGACAGCCTCTGGATGGTCGGCCGAATAGGCGTAGAGACGGCCGTAGCCTTCAGAGAGATGTTCGGACTGATACTGAAAGGAGAGATGGGAGAAGGCGAACAGTGTGGCGATGATGCCGGCGGCCTCGGCGGACACCTCCCCCTGAAATCCGGTGATCTCGCCGGTGATCCGAAACCGCGATTTGGATTGCGGAGCCAGGAAGAGCGGCTTGCCTTCGTGTTCGTAGAAAGCCCAGAAGCCACCGCCATAGTCGAGCGGGCTCAGCCGCTCCATCAAGCTATAGACTGCATTCTCGGCGACGATCAGGAGTGAACGACCGAACAGGGTGGGCAGGAATTCCGGGCGACTCGCTTCGGGGACAATGGTGGCGCTTTGGGGTGCAATCACGGATGTCGACATCGATGTACTCTCCAGAGAGGCGACAGGGTTCAGGCCGGACAACCCTCTCTCCATTGCCCGGCTTCAACCCTCCCTGGCCCCTCTCTTCCTCCTCCGGCCGACTGCAGCCGCCCCTTCCCGGGGTCCTGCAGCCATTCGCCATTATCCTGCTCGAACAGGTCGCACATGACGACACGGCTGGCAGCCTCATAGGGCGTCGATGCCGACATAGACGACGCGTCGATCGGACGCCCAGACCGCGGTCTCGTCAGCATCCGGCGGCTGTAATAGGCGTCCTGATTATGGGACCGCGAGATCGTGTCCCAAACCTGCTCCTGCCGGAGGTGGTCATTGGTGGTCGAAAATGCCAAGCCTGGCCGAGCTCTCGTCATTGGCATAGAATTCGAGCAGGCGCGGCGAGACGGAGGTCAGCCGCAGGCGCTGCCTCACCGTCGCTACCGAGATGTTGAAGCGGGCGGCGATCTCTTCCTCGTCGAACCGTGATCGCGCGGCTGCATCAAACCGCGAAACTCGTCCAGCGGATACATTTCTTGGGTTGTCTTCAAGTGTCCTGTCAGCTGGATGACGTCGATTCTTAGATCTTTTTGCCTGCGCCTTGTTTTTTCAGGGTATTTTTGGCGTTGAAGCGCAGCCGCACGGTGTCAATCACGATGGCTTTCTCGACGGAAGCGATAGTCGCCCTTAGATGCGCGTAGTGCTTTGCCAATCGCTTTGTTGATTTCATCGACATTGCAAGCTTCTGGGTGGAACTTGCGACCTACCCACCGGCGCATGGCCTTATGTTCCTCATGATCAGGATCAAGCCACGCGTCGAGGAAGTCAGCATAGCCTGAAGTGCCACCGACATCTTCTGGAGGTCCGGATCGTTTGCCGGCAAGACAGCGGGGATATTTCACACCTTCCTGGCGGGCGACGCGCTCCAGGCGCAGCAGATGACGCCAATTATCGCCGAAGTCGTATTCGTAGAGGATCGTGAGAGGGTTTTCCTCGGGATCGTAGGGAAATTGAAGGTCGATCATCCTGACCTCAGTCGCCTCGAAGGTGCGGCTGTCGGACAGACCGTCCTCATCGAACTCCGGGGCTCCGTAGATAAGGCCCCCAATATTGAACTGATGCAGATGGCTGTCGGTCCAGCCAAAGGCCGCTTGCAGCACCTCGTGGAGTTGGGCAAGGTTGAGAGTGATCGGCAATTCGAGAGTGCGGCTGATCTTGGGCTCGATGCCGAGGATATGGACCTCGGCGCGCACAATGAAGCGGTCTGGATCGAATGGGTCAAGCATGCCGCAGATCATGCCGCGCACGAGTTTCGCAGGCAATGGATGAGCGACAAATATCCTTTGGCGGGGCGACACGAACGCACAATCTTAGACGACGTCAGGTTTTTAGCCAGCGCGGGAGGGGCACCGGCTTCGCGGATCGATCACGTACGGCGATCAGGCGGGCGCTATGACGCTTCTGCCGCTCAACCTCCGTTTCGGCTTCTCGACGAAATGACCCGCAACCTCGTCAGCGACTACGGTATCGACCTATCCCGGCAGAAGGATGCGAAGTGTCATGGAGGAGACATTCCCTGATGCGGGCTGGAAGGATGGGAAAAATAGAGCCGGACATGCGGAACGATCCCAAGGATCGGAATGTTGTCGCGGCAGCAGTCGCTGCCGAGCCACTGTCATCGTGACCTCGACATGCGCGATTTCAGCAACCTTTCCGACGGCATCGTTGCCATAAGCTCTGATGAATTCCTTTCGAAGATCCTCGCGAAAGATCCAACGGAGGTACTCGAGGCGATCACGGCTCAAGCAGGCGCTACCGGCGCCGACCACATGGGAGTTGATCGAAAGTTTGCGCTCACTTCACCTGGTTTGCCGAGCAGGCGCTCGAAGCCTTAAATGACGGCTGACCTTAGTCGGTGACGACCAGGAGCCGCGCTCCGGCGCTCTACTGGAAATTCCGGCTCTTGATCTTCAGCGTATCGATATGAAGATCCGGCACGAGTATGTCCCTCGCGCGAACGCCCGGAGGAGCCTTTCCGCGGGAATCCGCGCTGCCCGGCGAACCATGGGCGAATTCGTCGCCACGGCCAGTCGGCGGCCGAAATGCGCCATCGCGCTCGGCAAGGCTCGACAGGTCGGCCGAGAGATCAAAGAGCTGCTGGGCGACGAGATGAACCACCTCGCCTTCGCGCTGGATCCTGCCGTTGATGGCCATCATGCTGGCGCCGAGCACCACGCGGCGCGACCGCTCGAAGAGCTTTGGCCAGACGACGATGTTGGCGATACCGGTTTCGTCCTCAATCGTGATGAACATCACTCCCTTCGCCGATCCCGGCCGCTGACGCACCAGCACCAGGCCGGCGGCCATCAGCCATTGCCCGTCGTGCGCCGTCATCGCCTGGGCACAGGTGACGATCCGGCGCTTGGCGAGGTCGTCCCGCATGAAACGCAAGGGATGCTCCCGGAGCGTCAGGCCGGTATGACTGTAGTCCTCTACGACGTTGTGACCGTCGGTCATCTGTCTTAGCTCGACTGCCGGCTCCTGCTGTTCGGCAATTGCCCGAGCCTCGCGATCGGCGGCGGCGGTGAAGAGCGGAAGCGGCTCGTCGCGCAGTGCCTTGATTGCCCAGAGGGCATCCCGTCGCTCGAGACTGAGAGACGGCAGGAAGGCGTCGGCCTCAGCCAGCTCGACCAGCGAGGCGACCGGCACGCCCGATCGCCGCCACATGTCGTCAACCGATGTGAAGGGTTCGTCGGCGCGGGCGGCTACGATCCGCGCGGCGTCGGCGGTCGCCAGACCGTGCACCAAGCGCATGCCGAGCCGGACCGCATGCCCGCCGGAGCCGTCGATTGGCTCAAGCATGCAGTCCCAGCGGGACCGGTTGATGCAGATCGGCCGGACTTCGACACCATGCTCGCGGGCATCCCGGACGATCTGGGCGGGGGCATAGAACCCCATGGGCTGCGAGTTCAACAGCGCCGCGCAGAAGACATCCGGAAAATGGCATTTGATGTAGTTGGAGGCGTAGGCGATCAGTGCGAAAGAGGCAGCATGGCTCTCGGGGAAGCCATAGGAGCCAAAGCCTTCGAGCTGTGAGAATGTCTTTTCCGCAAACTCCTTTGTGTAGCCGTTTCGGATCATCCCGTTCACTAGCTTGTCCTTGAATCGCGAAACACCACCTGTGAACTTGAAGGTCGCCATGGATTTCCGGAGCTGGTCGGCTTCGCCGCCGGTAAACCCCGCACAGACCATGGCCACCTTCATCGCCGACTCCTGAAACAGTGGCACGCCGAGTGTCTTGTGGAGGACCGCCTCCAATTCGGGCGTCGGGTACTCGACCTTCTCCTTGCCTTCGCGCCGGCGGAGATAGGGATGGACCATGTCGCCCTGGATGGGCCCGGGACGGACGATCGCCACTTGGATGACGAGGTCGTAGAAGGTTCTCGGCTTCATGCGTGGCAGCATGGACATCTGCGCCCGGCTTTCGATTTGGAATGTGCCTAGGGTGTCGGCCTTTCGAATCATCGCATAAGTCGCCGGATCCTCCTGCGGGATGGTGGCAAGATCGATATCCTCATGCTTGTGCTCGCTGATCAGCGCGAATGCCTTGGCCATGCAGGTCAGCATGCCGAGCGCCAAGACGTCGACCTTCATGAATTTCAGCGCCTCGATGTCGTCCTTGTCCCATTCGATCACCTGCCGGTCGGCCATGGTCGCCGGCTCGATCGGCACCAGATCATCGAGCCTGTCATGGGTGAGCACGAAGCCGCCGGGATGCTGACCGAGATGGCGCGGCGCACCCATCAGCTGCTGTGCAAGTTTTAGAGTCAAAGTGAGACGCCGATCGTCCGGATTGAGGCCGAGTTCACGCACCTGCCGTTCGCCGACGGTCTCCGACCAGGACCAGATGCCGGAGGAGAGCGTCTTGATCAGGTCCTCCGGCAGACCAAGGGCCTTGCCGACATCGCGAATGGCGCCTTTGGCCCGATAGCGGGTGACGGTCGAGCAGAGAGCCGCCTTGTCGTGGCCATAGGTCTTGTAGATCCACTGGATCACCTCCTCGCGCCGCTCGTGCTCGAAGTCGACATCGATGTCGGGCGGCTCGTCGCGCTCTTGGGAGACGAAGCGCTCGAACAGGAGATCGTTGGTCTCGGGATCGATCGAGGTGATGCCGAGCACGTAGCAAACGGCGGAATTGGCGGCCGATCCCCTGCCCTGGCATAAAATGCCCTGCGACCGGGCATAGCGGACGATCGAGAAGACGGTCAGGAAGTAAGGCGCATATTTCATCGTCTCGATCAGCGCCAGCTCATGGCGGATGGTCTTCTCGACATGAGCCGGCAATCCCTCGGGGTAGCGCGCCCTGACCCCCTCCCAGGTGTAGTGCTGCAGCGACTGTTGTGCCGTCATGCCTAGGATCAGCGCTTCCTCGGGATATTGATAGACGAGCTCTTCCAAGGAGAACCTGCAGCGTTCGACGATCTCCATGGTTCGCGCCAGCGCTTCCGGGTAAGCCGGAAAGAGACGGGCCATTTCTTCCGGCGGCTTCAAGTAACGATCGGCGTGCCGCTCGCGCTCAAAGCCGACATCGTCGATGGTCATGCCGGTGCGGATGCAGGTGACGACATCCTGCAGCTGCCGGCGGCCGTGCTCATGAAACAGCACATCATTGGTGACGATCGTCTTTACCCGGTGTTTGACCGCCAGGTTCGTTAGCTCGTGCAGTCGCAGCTGATCGTTGGGCCGACGACGAAGACAAAGAGAGACATAGGCGCGGTCGCCGAAGACCTCCGCTATCTTCCTGAGCTGCACGGCGCAGACCTCGTCGGCCAAGTCCGGCACCAGGATGCCGATCAGGCCCTCGGCGTAGAGCGCCACATCGTCGAAATGGATGATGCAGTTTGCCTTCCCGCCCCGGCCCTTGCCCAAGGTCAGCAGCCGCGTCAGCCGCGAATAGGCAGCGCGATCGGTCGGATAAACGAGGATCGACATGCCGTCCTGCAGATCGAGCCGGCAGCCGACGACCAACCGCAGGCCTGTGGCGCGCGACGCCTCCAGCGCCCGGACGATGCCCGCCAGGCTGTTGCGGTCGACGACGCCGAGCGCTTCGATACCCATCAGCTTTGCGGTGGCAAACAGTTCCTCAGCCGAGCTTGCGCCCCTCAGGAACGAGAAATGCGTGGTGACCTGGAGCTCGGCGTAGCGCATCACGCAAACATCCCGTGCATGAACCACTTATGCGATCCTGTTTCCGCATCGACGCCGTCGCCGGATCGGAAAATCCAGAAGCGCTCGCCCCTATCATCCTCGACGACGAAATAGTCGCGGACCGCAACCCATTCTGAGCTGTGTTTCCACCACTCCCCAAATATCCGCTCCGGTCCGTCGGCGCGCTTCACTCTGCGCCGCTTGCTGCGCCACGTGAACGAGACGGGCGGATGATCGGGCAAAAGTGCGATCACTTCGATCAGTTCGGGACGCGCCAGAAGCCGCGGCGGTCTTGGCCAGTTGAGCGGCCACGTGGCGCCGTCCTCGTCGGCGATCGGAGCGATCCGCCGGACGCTACGTTCCGGGACGTCGCTTGCGACCGGGGCCACACGGAATATCCGCTGTCCACCGCGATTGCCAAGCACGTCGATGAGCGGCGTCACATCGGTTACCTGTTCTTCAATGAGTGACGAGGCTGACTGTGCCTCAATCAGCGGCTCGGCGAGGATGGCCGCAAGACCGAGCTTCTCGATGCCGAAGCCTGGTTCGATCCTCTCGATGCGGTCGCGGAAGAGTTTCGTCAGCCAGGCGATGTCACGGACCGGCTTCGCCGTCCCCGCCCTCAGTGCCTGAATGGTGTTATCGACGCGATGGACGATGAGGTCGGCGCGTCTGACCCCAAGCCCGCGCTTCTCGAGCTCAAGACAGAGCTGCCGCACCAGGCGGCTCACATATTTCTCGATCGTTTCCGGCGCGCCGATGGGCTCAGCGAAAGATTTTTGGACCTCGACAAGTTCCGCCGGCCGGATCGGATCTATCGGCTCAGCGATATGGCCGAACATCTGATCGAGACGGCGGCCGACCTCCAGGCCGAAGCGCAGCGTCAGCGGTGCCCGCGGTGTGGCAGCCAAGTCGCCGACGGTGGTAAAGCCGAGGGTTCGAAGGCTTTGAACAGTTTCGGCCGGCAGCCGCAGCGACGACAGTGGCAGCCGGTTCGCGGCCCTGGCGGCATCGCCGCGCCCGACGGTGACCGTCTCGCGATCTGTGGTCCGGGCAAGCGCATGCGCGGCACCCCAGGTATCGGCGATTGCCGCGCGGGCAGCGAGACCCCGGCCGCGGAAGCGATTGACGAGGCCGGAGAGCATCAGGTCCTCGCCGCCCTGAAGATGATCGGCGCCTTCGGTATCCATGACGATACCGTCGGGAGGGTCCATCGCGACCACCGGAGAATATTGTGACAAGGCCCAGAGCGCCAGCCGTTCGAGGACAGCGAGATCGGCTGCCGTATCGGCATCGATCATCACCAGACCCTGGACCAGTGCCTGCGCCTTGGCGGCCGGCATGCCGACACGAAGGCCGAGCTTGGTCGCCGCCGTATCAGCTGCCGAAATCCATCGCTTCGAACCGCTCCTGGCGATGACCACCAGCGGCTTTTCGACCGATAGCGAAGGATCGGCCCGCCTGATCCGGTCCGTTGGCAGTTTCGGAAGAAAGACAGATACGACCCTGGCCATCACATGCTCCGATGATGAACTCGCCTCCCTCCCCAGCTCTCACGCGCATAAGCTCCGCCAGCCATCGCGCCCGGCCAACACCCGGCACGGGAAGCGGCTCGGACGGCAGCACCGAGATCCGCCAGCGCGTTGCCGCAGCCGTCGGCATGCCAAAGTCCGAGGCTTCCGTCTGGCGCCGCCAGCGGCGGATCACCAGCCCCAATGTCCCCGACTTCTCCGCCGCGAGCTGCAAGCGGCGGGATGCCGTCATCGGCAGTCGCACCAGTTCGGCAACCACGGCGCCGAGGCCGCCGTAACGCAAAGCTTCTTCAAAGCTTGCGAGCACCGTCTCTTCCTTATCGCACTCGACGAAAATGACGCGGTCGGGATGAAGCCCGACCTGGGCGAGCGCCGGAAAGAACAGATCGAAGCGTGTCAGGCACCAGACCACCTTGCCGGTGGTACGGGCGGCGATGCCGCCGATGAAGAGTGCCGCGGCGGCTCCATCGATCGCGCCGTTTCCGCCACCGGCCACTTCGTGCAGCGCGCCAAAGGCGAGCCCACCTCCCGGCAGTTGCGCGTCGAGCTCGGGGACCCCGAACGGTAAGATGCTCCGATTGCGTGAGCCTGCCCCTTCCAAGCTGGCGATTTTCCCGCGCAACTCGTGGAGGACGGGGTTCGAAGTGGCGACGGCTGCGGACATGATCTCCTTTACGGCAACCCGTTTTCGGCTTGAGATGGTGCAATATGTTCTGTATTTGTTCTCAAAGCGAACATGAGTCAATGCGCATGTGGCGCGCGGAAGTTGAGCGACAGTGCCCATCGGAGAATTCCGCCAACGGATTCAAATCGATGGCGGGAATGGGAATTTTTTCGCATGCGCCCACGGCAGCCTATGAACGATCTGGCCCCGAAACTGAAGAATCGCCGGAAGCCGATCTTCGAATTCATCTGTGCCCATGTCATCGCCACTGCGCGCTTGAGCGCAAGCTGTTGGTGAAAGCGTTTGGCGCTGGCATGACCTTCGCTGTGATCCGCCGGCGCATGGCGATAGGCTGCGAGCCCTTACAAACGCCTTAGGGTGACAAAATGCGGCGCGCACTTCCCATGTCTGGGCGATACAGATTGTCCTGATGGAGGCGAGGCCATGACAAACGACGAAGGCAGCGAGCGGCCGCGCAAAATCGTGCATGTGGACATGGATGCCTTCTACGCATCGGTCGAACAGCGCGACAATCCCGACCTGCGGGGCCTGCCGGTCGCCGTCGGCTATCCTGCCGCCCGCGGCGTGGTTTAGACTGCCAGCATCGGCTGAACAGGAGAGGTTGAATGGCGCGTAACCCGGAATGTCCCTGCCGGCAGCCGGCGAAGGATTTCGCCTTCGGGTACCAGTCCGTCGAACCAGGCCATGCGTTGCTCCCGTCTCAGCACAACCATCTGCCGGTCGTGAAACGGCGCAAGATCGTCATTCGCCTCGATCGTCAGGATGGCATAGGAGTCTGGCCAGTCGTTGATCGCCGGCCGCCAAATCCCCGCGAAATAGAACCAGTCACCATTCGCGAGCGAGAAACTGAAGGTTCGGTGGCGAAACTCGGAAGCGGGCACCAGGCAGCGGTGGGTCGGAAACGTCCTTCCTTCCGATCGAACGACGTTCACGGCGCGCGCATCGCCGTCGCGCGGGCGCAGCCCCCACGGCAATTCCACCATCTCCACATCGCCGTCATGGCGCCTTATGATCACCCGGCGCTCGTCGAGCGGAGCGTCGGACTGGAAAACGGTCGCACTCGTCATAGTTAGAACATAGCAGGAACAACTTCCCCACACAATCAGACCTGAGATGGAGGACGCATGTGCAATGATTATCGGCTGATGGTGGATGTCGCCTCGATCGTCGAGGACTTCGCCGATCTGAAGATCAAGGTCCGTTTCGGCGAAGGCGCGCCGAATCTTGAACCGCGCGAGGACATCAAGATCACCGATGTCGGCCCCATCGTCAGAACGCTTGACGGAGCCCCGGATGAGGTCGAGCTCGTGCAGCGGCGCTGGAGCTGGCCCGGGCCGAACAAGCGGCCGGTGTATAATTTCCGATCTGAGGGTCGCGAGTTCAATTCAAATCGCTGCCTGATCATCGCCGACGGCTTTTACGAGTTCACCGAACCGAAGGACCCGAAGAAGAAACGCAAGGACAAATGGCTCTTCACCAAGAAGGACGAGCCGATCTTCTGCATCGCCGGAATCTGGCGTGAGACGCCGGAGGTCGGCCAGGCCTTCACCATGCTAACGATGGAGCCGGGAGCGGACATTGCCCCCTACCACGATCGACAGATTGTTATTCTGGAGCGGAACGCCTGGGCTGATTGGCTGGATCCGACCGTTTCCGCCAAGTCGCTCATCAAACCGCTACCCGCAGGCACTTTAGTCATCGATCACGTGGGCTAACTGGTAAGCACTCTGCAACATCGCTCTTCGCGGAAGCCTTAAGCCTTACGGGAGTGGGCTCAAGTCAGTCTCCTCCGGCAAATTGGCCGGATTCCACACGACCTCCCACAGATGGCCATCGGGATCGGTGAAGTAGCCCGCATATCCCCCGTAGAACGTCTCTTGGGCGGGCTTCACGATGGCCGCGCCCGCTTCGCGTGCCTGTTCCATGACTTCATCCACCTCGCTTCGTTGCGAGACGTTGTGGCCGATCGAGAACGATGTGCTGCTGGCCGGCACTTTCGTCAGTCCGCTATCGTGAGCCAAATCGTCCTGACCCCAGATCGCAAGTTTGACACCGTTCGAAAGATCAAAGAACGCGACGGCGCCATGCTCGAATTCGCCGCCCACGATCCCTGGAGTCTGCAGTCCCAGTCCGTCACGATAGAAAGCGAGAGACCGTTCAAGATCTGCAACGCCAAGCGTCAGTACAGAAATGCGGGGCTTCACGAGCAATTCTCCCGTTAAACCGTGGCTTGCCACATCCAGTTTCGCGCTGTCTTTGCGTCCAAACAGCATTGCCGTGTCACGTGCTTCCATGTCTACCGAAATTCGTGCCATGTTCCACCAGCGAAATTCACGCGCTACCCGCATGACACAATCGAATGCGACGACCCTCTAGAAGCCACCCGACATCACGACGGCCTCGCCGGTCATGAAGCTACACGCATCCGAGGCGAGAAAGAGCGCAGCGCCCACCATTTCGTCGGGCCTGCCTGCGCGGCCCATCCAGTTGAGCGTCCGGACGTAGTTCGACCATGCCTCAGGATCGCCGTCGCGGCGGGCAGCGTTTCGGTCCGTGTCGATGAGTCCCGGTGCAAGTGTGTTGAGTAACACGCCGCGGGAGGCATAATCGCGAGCGACGCTTTGGATCAGGTTATGCTGGGCTGCCTTGGTCGCCGCATAAATGGAGACGATCGATTTCGGCCGCAACTGGTTGATGCTGCCAATGTTGACGACGCGGCCCCAACCGCGTTCCGCCATAGCGGGCAACGCCGCCTGCAGCATCTCGACTGTAGAGCGAAGGTTGACATCGATCTGGGTGGCGAAATCCTCCGGTGTCACATCGTGGAGCGCCCCGTTGATTTGCGCCGATGCGTTGATGACCAAAATATCCAGGGGACCTGCGGCGCCTTCAGCCGCCGCAATCAAGTCGCGCCCGGCACTGGGCGGAGAAAGCTCGCGATGGATCGAGACCGCGTCACCGCCGGCAGCGCGTATCGCCTTTTCGATCTCGGCCGTAGCGCCGGGCCTCTGTCCGTGCAGGACAACACGCGCGCCATACGCTGCATAGGCTTGTGCGATCGAGGCCCCGATGCCGCGGCTCGAGCCGGTCACCAGAGCTGTTCTGCCCTTCAGCGAAAATATGTCCTTATACGTGCTCACAACTGTCCCCTCAGACGCCGAAGAGCGAGGTGGGCAGGCCGCGCTCACCGGGATTGCAGGCAAAAATGCCGCCGGAGAGCGGTGCTTCCGTCAGCGTTGAGGCCGGGAGACGGGTGCGCGCACTGGTGATGAACAAAGTCGCAAGCTCGTCCCCGCCGAAGGCGACGCTGGTGGGGCGCGGCACCGGCAGTTCGACGGCTCGATCCAGCCGGCCATCTGGTCGATAGCGGTTCACGCGCCATCCGTCCCAGATCGCACACCAGACCCCGCCATCGGCATCGACAGCAAGACCGTCCGGGCGCCCTTCCGCCTCGGGCACCGTAACGAAGACACGGCGGTTGGCGATGCTCCCCTCGCGTGCATCGAAGTCGTAGGCATAGATGATGCCCGGCACCGTATCGACGAAGTAAAAGGTCGAACTGTCCGGACTCCAGGCCAGCCCATTGGCGACCGTGAAACCGCTCCCGGCGCGGATTACTTCGCCGGCACTCGTAAGGCGATAAAGGCTGCCGGTCGGACGGCTCACGTCGAGCCGCATCGATCCCACCCACAGGCGGCCGCTCGGATCGACTTTGGCGTCATTCAGGCGGTTTTCCGGCAACCCGGGTTCCGGCTCGGCGAAGGGGTTAAAGTCGCCGCGGTCGAAATCGAAGTGCTCGACGCCATCCTGGGAGGCGACGATCAGTCCCTCATTCCGCGTCGGAAGGACAGCACTGACGAGTTTGGCGACGTTACAGCTCTCGTTCTTACCAGTGACGGGGTCGAAGCGGTGCACAGCCGGATGGAGGATGTCCACCCAATAGAGCCGCTTCTCCCTTTCGACCCAAACTGGCGCCTCTCCGAGCTGAGCGCCCCAGGGCAAGACGCATTGCACGTCGTTGAAGCCCCCCGAGCGCGTGCGGGGGCGTGGTCCAGAGCTGATCGCAACCGCCCCGACCGTGCCAGTGATCCGTCGCGCCGCCGCCATCAACTCGCGCCCAGCCGGATGGATGGCGGAACTGTCGAGGCGGGAAGCCGGCCCAAGCACGACGAGTGCGCCGAGTGGCACTCCATCGCGCCCGGCGATCGGAGCAGCGACGGAATTGACCCCGGCCAGATGCTCCTCGTAGGAAACGGCGTAGCCGCGGGCACGTGTCAGAACGAGATCGGCCTCCAGCGCCTGCGAATCCGTGATGGTGTTTGACGTAAATCGATCATATGTGATCTGCCCCGCCAGCGATCGGGCGAAAGACGGCTCCTGAAACGCAAGCAGGACCTTGCCGGCCGCAGTGCAATGAATCGGCACGCGCCGGCCGACCTCGATCAACACGCCCAAGCCACCACTTGACCGCTCTTCCAGATAGACCACGCGCTGACCGTCCAGCCGGCAAAGCGCAACCGTCTCTCCGAGCTCGCTCGCAAGGCGATCGAGCTCGGGGATGGCGGCGCTGACGAGGTCGAATTTGTCCCACACCCGATGTGAGAGCTCGACAAAACGGTGGCCGAGCAGATAGGCCCCCGTGGTCTCGTCCTGGCGGATCAGCCGGAAGACCATCAGCGTCTTGAGCATGCGCGCAAGCGTTGGCTTCGGCACACCGCTCATTTTCTGCAGATCGGCGAAGCGCAGCGGTTTCGGCGCCTCAGCTATGAGGTCGAGGAGAGCAAGCCCCTTGGCGAGCGCTGCCGCCCCCGCCGGCGCACCGCGATCCTCCAGCCCGCCTAAGCCTGCCTTATCGTCCATTCCGCTACCGCCTCGTCCAGCATTCGCATGATCGGCCAGTCAGGCTCGAAACCGAGTGTCTCGCGAATGCGCTGATTGGATGTGTGATACCAAACACCGGCGCCAGGCAGATCCACCGTCAAAAGCGGCAACCCGGTCATTTGCGCCATTACGGGCAGGATTTGGGCGAAGTCAACAGGTTCGGTAGCCCCCAGATTGAAGATACCACCGGCTGCCTTTTGGTGCGTAAGTGCAAGAAGCACGCCTTGGGCCATGTCGCGGGTGTCGGTAATATGCATTCGGAACGGCCGCCCTTCTTCATTGCGGGTCAGCACCAGCGCGGGCCGACCGGGGTCGGCCGCACGCAGAAGTTCGGCCGCAGCCTTATTGCCAAAGTTTTCCTGCTGCTCGATTTTGGGTCGAAGAAAGAAGCGCGGCCCGGAGAAGAAGCTTTCGGGGTCCAGCAGCTCACTTGCGTTCTGCGTGTGCGAGAAGCGCAGGATTACCGTCTCCATCGACGATACGCGCCCCTGGAACGTCACCAGTTCCTCGCCGAGAAGCTTGGTCAGGCCGTATGGCGACAGCGGCTTCTTCGGATGGTCTTCGGTAATCGGTTGAAACTCCGGTTTGTTTTCCGGGTAGACCTCGCCGGAACTCGCGAAGACGAAGCGCCCGACCTTAGCCGCGGCCGCGGCCTCGAGCACGATGCGCGTCCCCTCGACATTTGCCCGAAAGAGTTTGTCGCGATCGCTTGCCAGCCAGGACATGAAAGCGCCGAGATGAAGCACCGCGTCGGTGCCTTCGCAAGCGCGTATTGCCGCTTCCCGATCGTCGAAGGCCCCGACGACTTCGTCGAAGCCGCCGTCCTCGATACCGGCCGAGCGAAGGTCGAAGCCCCGGACTTGATGGCCGCCGGCAATCAGCCGCCGGACGACAAAGGCGCCGACCCTTCCGGCAGAGCCCGTTACAAGCACTTTCATGTCAGTTTACTGCCTTTTCTGTCTTCGCGTCGAAGAGGTGGACCTCTGAGGCATTGAACGAGAGCACAAGCTCTTCGCCCTCGCGGATGGGGCCTGCGTGTGCGATACGGGCGATTAGACCCTTGCCGCGCTCCTCGTCGCGCGCATCCGCTCTGTAGGCGTGCTCGCCAGGTTCGAAGTAGACGTACTTTTCCGAGCCGAGGCTTTCCACCAAAGTCGGCTTTACGGTGAATGTGACGTCACCTGGACCGAGCGCGAGGTGTTCGGGCCGGATGCCGACGATGATCTCTCCCGCGCCGACGCCGACAGCCGCATTGAAGGTCTGGTCGAAGAGCGTCAGCTTGCCGGCTTCGATCCTGGCGCGCAGGAAGTTCATGCCCGGCGAGCCGATGAACCCGGCGACAAAGAGGTTCTCCGGCTTGGCGAACAAAGTATCAGGGTCGGCGATCTGCTGGATGGCGCCGTCACGCATGATGACGACACGATCGGCCATGGTCATCGCCTCGATCTGATCGTGCGTGACATAGACCGTCGTGACCCCGATGCGCTTGTGAAGCGCGCTGATCTCGGCGCGCGTATGGACGCGCAGCTTGGCGTCGAGGTTGGAAAGCGGCTCGTCCATAAGGAAGGCGCGCGGCTCGCGCACGATAGCGCGGCCGAGTGCGACGCGCTGGCGTTGTCCGCCCGACAGCGCCTTCGGTCGCCGGTCCAGCAGATGGTCGACTGCGAGGATCTTGGCCGCCGCGCGAACCCGCCTGTCGATCTCTGCCTTGAGCATCCCACGCATCTTGAGCCCGAAGCCCATATTCTGACCCACCGTCAGATGCGGGTAGAGAGCATAGTTCTGGAAAACCATCGCGATGTCGCGGTCGCCCGGGGCAAGGTCCGTCACGTCCCTGTCGCCGATCATGATCTTGCCGCCGCTTGCCGGCTCCAGCCCGGCAAGAATTTTCAACATCGTTGACTTGCCGCAACCCGAAGGACCGACCAGTACGACGAACTCGCCATCCGCGATCTCCAGCGAGAACTCCTTGAGCACGTTGAGCGCTCCGTAGTCCTTGTAGACGTTTTGAATGCTTATTCCGGCCATTTCACTTCTCCGCGCCGGCAGTCAGGCCGCCGACCAAATAGCGTTCGAGGAACAGGTAGATGAGGATGATCGGCAGCGCGATGAACACGGCCGCCGCCGAGATCTCGTTCCAGTCGGTGACGTACTCGCCCTTCATCGTGGTGATGCCGAGATTGGCCGTCCAACTGCCCTGGGCATTGGTCAGGAAGGTGCGAGCATAGGCATAATCCGCCCAGGAGAGGACGAAGGCATAAAGCGCCGTTGCAGCTAGACCAGGCGTCGCTACCGGAAGCACGACCCGGAACAGGGCGCCAAGCGGAGAGCAGCCATCGACCATCGCCGCCTGCTCCAACTCGCGCGGGATCGTGTCGAAGTAGCCCTTCAACATCCAGGTGGTGAAGGGGATGATCAGCGTCGCATGGGCGAGGACAAGCGACCAGAGGCTCCCGATCAGCCCCATCGAGCGGAAGATGCCGAAAAGCGGAATGACAAGCAGCGTTGCCGGCAACATCTTCGCCGTGAGAATGAAGAGGCCGAGCGATCGCCCGCCCTTCACGCTGAAGCGCGACAGACTGTAGCCTGCGAAGACCGAAACAACCATCGACAGGGCTACAGAACCGAGCGCCGCGAGCGTCGAGTTCCACAGCCATAGGAAGATCGGCCGCTCGCTACCCACTTTGGCGAAGGTGCTCCACTGCGGTTCGGCCGGCCAGAAGGACGGCGGCAACTGGCGGATTTCCGCGAGCGTCGACAGCGCGGTGACGAACAGCCAATAGATAGGAAAGAGAAGGACACCGCAGACGACGGCAAGGCCGGCGTAGAGCGAGAGCGTTTGAAGGGTGGTGCGCTGCATCGCTCGACCTCCTAATACATTGCCTGGGACTTGCGGCCGAGCATCAACAGGCTGGCGACGACGCACAGCACGAGGGTTACGATGCCGATTGCGGAGGCGTAACCCATATTGAAGAAGCCGAAAGCCTGATCGTAAGTCATGATCGAGAGCGTTTGCGTCGCCTTGAGCGGCCCGCCGTCGGTCAGCACTTTGATTATTGAAAAATCCCGGAAGACCCAAAGGACAACGAGCACCGACGTCACGCCGAGAACAGGCATGAGCACGGGAATGGTGATGTACCAGAAGCGCTGGAACGCGTTCGCGCCATCGACCTTGGCGGCGTTGTAGAAATCTTCCGGAATGGACTGCAAACCGGCAAGCGTCATGATGGAGACGAAGGGGTAACCCTTCCAGATCATCGTTATCGCCACCACCCAGAATGCGGCGGTCGGTTCGGAGAACCAGTTGATCATCTGGCTCGTGATGCCGAGCTTGATGAAGAGCCAGTTCATCAGGCCGAAGGAAGAATCGAAGATCCAGGCGAAAATGACGACGGCGATGACTTCGGGAACGGCCCAGGGCAGAGCCACGAAGAGACGCGCTAGCGTCCGCCCCTTGAAACGGTTGTTGACCAGCAAGGCCGTGCCCAGACCGACGGCGAAACAGGCTGCACTGACGACCGCGACCAACTTGATCGTCACCCAGCACGAGTTCCAGAAATCCGGCGAGGCGAACAGCTTGTGGTAGTTTTCCAGTGTGAACGGCTTGCGCGGTGCGCTGAGCGTCGCCATGCCGATCTTCTGGAAAGACAAGTCGAGGGACACGAACAGCGGATAGACGATGATCAGGGCGACCAGCGCGACGGCCGGCAGCAACAACAGATAGCCCAGCCAATGCTGCCGGCTCGGCCGTGCCAGATCGAGGAAGCGTAGGCTCATGATTGCCTCTTGTTTCTTGCGGGGACCAGACGCCACATAAGGGGCGCCCGGTTTTCCTTTATGTGCCGAGGGCGGCAAGCGTCTATTGAAGCGCCTCGGCCTTCTCATGCATTGTCTTGG
The DNA here is from genome assembly GCF_056739175.1 of Ensifer sp. R1-3. Taxonomy (NCBI): domain Bacteria; kingdom Pseudomonadati; phylum Pseudomonadota; class Alphaproteobacteria; order Hyphomicrobiales; family Rhizobiaceae; genus Ensifer; species Ensifer sp. R1-3. Next base: position 426,385 of record NZ_CP096517.1, on the reverse strand, counting down.
CGACCGCAGCAGGATCGAGATCTTCGATTATCATCCTCTGCGCCTCCTCCTGGATCATTTTAGAGAACTCGTTGAACTGGATCTCGAGGCCGATGGGAATGCGGTCGATCTTGTGGTCTGCCGCTGCCTTCTGCGACTGCGCCATCAGGTCGAAATGCGGAATCTGCGCCTTGGCTTCGGTGAGATCGGCGCGCGGGCTCGGCGGCGTCGAAGCGGCAAGCGTTGCGAAGCTGGTCTGGAATTTGTCGGAAGTCGCAATTGCGATGAAATCCCAGACAAGCTGCTTCTTCTCTTCGGAAATCTCGCTCGGCATGGCGAGAATGTTGGAGGAGCCGCCGAGCGGCGGATCGAAGGGAACGCTGGCGAGCTTCAGCTTATCCTTCGCCGCTCCCTGCTGCATGATGGAATAAATCCAGGGACCGTCGACCTTCAGCGCGATCTTTCCATCGGCAAAGAGCTTGCGGACTTCGCCGGCCGATAGATCGCGCGGCGTCAGGTTTTCCTTGACCACCGTCTTCCAGCGCGTCAGCCCCTCGACCATCTCAGGGGTGTCTATGGTCACCTCGCCTTCTGCATTGGTGAAGCGCGCGCCGGCGTCGAAAAGGTAACTCGCCATCTCGGCTATGTACTGGCCACCGCCACCCTTGGTTTCGTGGCCGGTTCCGAACTGATCGACAATGCCATCACCGTTCAGGTCCTTGGTCGTCGCTCGAGCCGCGGCAAGGAATTCCTCGTAATTTGTAGGTACGTCGACGCCCGCCTGCTTCAGCATCTCCTCGTTGTAGCCGAAGATCGTGCCGTAATAGAGCATCATGATGCAGACGGTCGTATCCTGGAACTTGCAGATGTCCTGCCCGCTCCAGCCGTCGAGCTCGAGCCCCGCCTTCTCGACCCAGGGACCGAGATCTTCAAGCCAGCCATTATTGGCGAAGGTCTGGAACTCGAACGAGGCCAGGTGGACGATATCCGGCGGCGTGCCGCCAGCAAACAGTGTCGTCATCGTGTCGGAGTAGGCGCTGCGCTCGACCTTGGTCCACTCGATCGTATTGCCTGGATGCTTCGCCTCCCACTCCTTGATCACCGAACCCCACCAGTCGCCGATGCCCTTCTCATCCTTCTGCCATGACACGAATTTGAGTACTTCCGCGCTTGCGGGCACCGCCGAGGCGGTGCAGGCAAGCATTGCGGTCACCGTTGCCGCGACGGCGTATTTTCCGATGGTCTTCATTTTCTCCTCCACTCCTCCGAGAGAATCTTCTTTCAATGCTGCTTGAGCAGCCCTTGAGCCTCCTTGGACGGCTCGACGCCGAGACCCGGGCCGGTCGGCACGACGTACTCGCCGTTCAGGCAATCCATATCGCCGACGAGAAGCCGCCGGTTGGGCTCAAAGATCGAATGCTGGAACTCGTGGCAGTCGACATTCGCCAGCGCCGCACTCGCCTGCAGACTCGCAGCAAGGAAAATGCCGGCCCCGATCGTTGCGTGAGGGATGACTTTGATGTGGTGGACGTGGGCATATGCGCCGATGCGCATGAATTGGGTGATCCCCTTATGACCCATTTCAGGCTGCACGATCGCGAGCGCACGGCGAGCGACGCGCGGCACCATATCGTAGACGGTTCGCCACTCCTCGCCGACCGCTATGGCCGTCGAGACACTCGCGGCGACCCGGGCCAAGCCGTCGATATCTTCGGTGCGCACCGGCGCTTCGGCGAACCACAGTCCGTGCGGTTCCATCGTCTTGATGAGCGCGACTGCCTCGCTTGCGGTATGGGCCCAATGCATGTCGCAGGCGATGCGCACGGCCGGACCCAGCCTTTCGCGCAGGGTTTCCATCTCTTTCGCGACGCCGTCGTCGGCGACCGGCGATGCGAATTTGAAAGACGAAAATCCCTTTGCCTGCCAGGCCGCGGCGAGTTCTGCGCGTTTGGCGCGCGTATCCTCGGGCAGCCCGGAGACATATGCCGCGATACGATCGCGCCGCTGCCCGCCGAGAAGCTTGCAGACAGGCAGTCCCGCGAGTTTGCCGGCCAGATCCCACAGGGCGATGTCGATGGCAGCGAGCGCATCGACGTAAAAGCCGCCGGTATAGCCGCGCACCCGCATGAGGTCGTACAGATCGTCATGGATCGCCGCCGCATCGAAGGGGTCGCGGCCAATCGTGAAATCCGCAAGGAGATCATCGATGATCTCCATCGTGGCGCGTGGGGCAACCAGCCCGTAGGTCTCGCCCCATCCGACGGCACCATTCTCGGTTTCAATACGCACGAGCACGCTGCGATCGAATGTTGGATAGACGGTACGGTTGCCCTTGCGCACTAGATAGCCGCGCCCGTTCGGCTCCTCGCCCGGACGCGACTTGCCCAGATAGGGCGTTTCGCGCGGCAGCGTCAGAGTGAAGCTTTCGATCTTTTTGACGCGATCGCTCATTTTGTCCGCCTCCATTTGTCCGCCCCGACGGACCCGAGGCCACACTCCTGGAAGCATCGTTCGATGTCCCGCACGGCCAAAGCATCGAGATCCGGTGTCGGCGCGCGTACAATGGGGTTGTCGAGAACCCCGCGCAAGCCGAGCACATGCTTTGTCAAGCGCATACGGTAAACGGCCTGCAACACCAACAGAGGTAGAGACTTGACGTAAAGAGCCCGCGCTTCGCTTCCACGACCGTCACGGTAACTGCGGTCGAGTGCGGCATGCAGATCGGCGATTTCCAGTGCCGGCATCGCCGCACATGCGCCTCGATCGTACTCGTCCAGGATGTAGCGGGCGCCTCCGCCGCCGATGACGCCAAGCATATGCTCCGGTGCGTTCGCCAGGATGGCCGTAATCGCCGGCCCCGCGGGCAGCGTCTCCTCCTTGACGTAGCGAACGGCTGCAACCCGACGGACGACTTCGAGGACTGCCTCGGGAGCGAGATCCGAACCACGCGGCGCCGGGGCGTTTTGAAGGATGATTTCCACCTCAGGCAGTTGCGCGGCCGCGGTCGCGAGAAAAGCGGTCACCGCACCGGCGCCGGCACCGATCGATTTCGGCGGCTGGATCATCAGCCGCGTGATCCCGAGCCCGAGCGCCTGTCGACCATACGCGACGACTTCGTCCACCGTCGGCGCGCTGGCGCCGGCCACGATTGGTACGCGGTCCCCCACCTCGATCGCGACCACCTTGAGAAGGGCTTGACGCTCCTCCCCCGTTAACGCCTCCACCTCGCTTGCGAAGCCTGGGAAGACCACACCCGCTACGCCGGCATCCAAAGCGAAACGGACGATGCGGCGCATGGCAGCAAGGTCGACACCCGTTTCGGTGAAAGGGGTCGGGAGAACCGGGAGAATTCCTGTCAGCCGCATCAAATGATCCATATTGTGAGACTTGTTTTCTATATTGTGGACCATACGCGGACATGGTAGGTCGTGTCAATCATCGAACTTCGAAGGAGATCGACCTTGTCCAACTCTGCTTTCAAACCCGTCACGGTCGTGCTCGATTGGGGCACCACAGGCTTTCGGGCTTTCCTGGTGAGATCGGACGGCTCGCTCGTCGATCAAAAGGAAGGCGAACGGGGCATTCAATCGATCGCGAAAGGGGAGCATCGGCGCGTCGTCAGCGAGGCGCTTGCATCCTGGCGCGCCGAGTATGGGCCCCTCGATATCGTGGCGGCAGGGATGATTGGAAGCCGCAACGGATGGATCGAGATGCCCTATGTGCCGACCCCGGCAAGCGCAGCGGATGTGGCCGCAGCGGCCCGCACCGAGGGCCTCCCGGAAGGGGACAGGATCACTTTCCTGCCTGGCTTGACTGATCCCACCGGATTCCCATTTCCGGATGTGATGCGCGGAGAGGAGGCGCAGCTTGTCGGCTTCGGCCTGGACAAGGACATAATCGTCGTCCTTCCCGGTACCCACGCCAAATGGGCCGAGATCCGCGGCGGCCACATCAAGCGGTTCCGCACCTTCGTCACCGGTGAGATCTACGCGACGCTGGCCGACCATTCATTCCTGTCGAAAGTCGCCACCGCCGAGCGAGATCACGCTGCTCAAGCCTTCGCGGAAGGCGTTGCGCTCGCGCAGGAAGAGAGCACCCGGGCCGGCGGCTTGTTGACCCGGCTCTTTGCCGTCAGGACCGGCTGGCTTGCGGGCGCGATTGCGCCGGATGAAATGAAAAGCCGCCTTTCCGGTCTCATCATCGGGTGGGAATTCGTGGAGGCTCGGACTGGTGGCTGGTTCAAGGAGGGTGACACGATCGCGGTCGTCGGCGACGACGATCTTGTCGAGGTCTATGGGAGGGTGGCAGAAAACTTCGGGGTGAAACTCGCGCCCGCGCCTGCCGACGCGGCGATCCGCGGCGCGCTAACGATCTTGCGGCGGCATCGCCTCGCCGCGAAATAAAAGAGCGATCTCCCGATTGATCACGGCCAATGGGAACCAAGACACCGCGACCAACTCTTCGCCCAGATCGCGTCCTACCCGGTGTTTGCCGGCCATTGATCGTCGGGCCCGAGGTTGAGCGGTTGGAGAAATGAACCGTGCGCGTAAACTCCTCATATACGTTGGCCCGCATCTCATGACAGGAGACGCAAAATTCCTCGGTGTTGGTGAGCTCGAAGCCAGTGTTGGAGGCGCCCCAGAAGACCACGCCCCAACGAAGCCGCCGAGTGTCAAAAAGGCGAGGCTGAGCGTTGCGGCCGGCGTAATCAGGATCTTCCACGGGTGGCTGAAGCCCGGCGAGATGCTCGTCTCCGCATTTTCAGAGACGACGTTCGTCTCTGAAAATCGGACCGTTCCTGGCTTGTGACCGCAGCCAACTCTAAACAACGGCGAACCGAAGCGCCCGCCAATATAGCCGAATATCCCGCCGACTATCAGTCGCCTCGTGAGCGCGCCTGCCGCCTATCCGAAACACGGCATGACGACAACGGCGACCAACGCCGCTTTCGACAACGGTGACATTGCTGAACGCGGCAATCTTCAGCAACTGGAGACCGGTATCCTCTCTTCAGCGGCTGAGACGCAAGCGGGGGCGAAACCTGCAAAATAGGCGTCTCAACCCGCACGCTTCTCTGCCGACATCCTCATTCGCTTCGCCGATCACATGTCTCTAAGAGACCCGTTTCACGCCGGGTGGCTGCCATGTCCCTTTGCCCGCAGGAAGGATCGAGGGTGGCGTAGTCTTCGGCCAATATAGCCGCATCACCAGATAGATTGCGCCATCCGGGGCCGGAAGCCAATTTGCTTCCTTGCCCGCACCGGGGTTGTCTTTTTGAATGTACAGCGTCAGCGAGCCGTCCGGCGCCGTCTTCATCCCCGGCAACATCGGAGAATTGATGAGGTAGCGATTGATCGGGTTCTTGACCAGGAACTGGCTCTTGCCGTCATACATCGTAACGGACCAGAACGCATTCACAGGCGGCAACTGGCCGGGTGGAAAGGTGAGTGTGTACTTGTGCTTGCTGCCGTCGAGCGGTTCCCCTGTCGCATCCGTTCTGGTGAATGGGTACATGGCCTCTACTGCATCGTTGCCATAAAGGCCTGCCTTTGCAGCTCCGGCCCGCCTCAACCAATCGCCGTTGTAGAATGCCTCGTCGCCAAGAAGCGAGCTGACGTTCCAGCCGTTGATGGGTTTGTTTCCGCTGGCCAGCCATTCGTTGATTTTATCGTCACCTAGCTTCATGCCTATCAGCATTTCGGCTTTGTGTTCGAGCGATAGTTCCTTGAACTCGAAGGTCTTGCCGGGACCTATGCCTATCGTGGCTAGCTTCGCACGGATCGCCTGGTCCCTTGGCGTCTCAGGAACGAATTGCAGGGCCGCGTCGAGATATTGGACGAAGTTGTCCTTGATCCCGGCGGTGGTGGCTGGAACGAACGCGATCTCCGGCGCGGCGGTCGGGGCGGGTTGTTTGAGGAATGCGGAAAGCGGCTGCGCCTTGTAGCCGGCCTGCACCTTTTCCACGTTCGGCATGTCTTCTACGTTGATAAGCTGGGTCCGAAAGTTGGCGAATACGAACGGGGTGGTCGATCGGAAGACCTGCTTGATGCCCTTGGGCTTCTCGCCTTTCCAGTCGGGTCCGACAACGAGATAGGAGCCTGGCGCGGTCCCGGTGGCGCGAGAGCCGATATATCCGAAATTGTAGGTGTTGCCGTCAATGAGTTGGACCGAGTAATAGCGCTCTTTGTCGACAGCCGGCACCGAGACCACCACAGGTTCAGCGCGCAAATCCAGCCAGAGGATCGAGTAAGGGGTGTCGCTGTTCGGCGTGATGATTGCCGTATCCTCGGGGCTGGCGACCTGGTGCATGTTGTTGATTTCGTTGAACGGTGCCTTGAACTGACCCGAGTCCCTGTTTACGGCGAACTCCTGCATGACCGCATAGTTCATCACCAGCGGTAAGCCGTAGATGAAGCCTTCTTCGGCGACGTCCTTGGCCTCCAGCGGGCTCGGCCATTCGGCCTTGTCCTGAGCAATCACCGCAGTGGAGCTCGCCGTCGCGGCGACGAGTGCCCCTATCGCAGCAGAGCGAAGCAGATCGCGTTTCGTAATCATTCCAGACTTCCTTTTGGTTCGTAGATGCGCCGCACCCGGATGCGCCGCTCCTCCTAGTTATCTCACCTCTTCGATCTCGCCCGGCCGCCAGGTCTTGTCGAACCAGGGTTCGAGCGGACCGTAGAGGCGGAGGAGCGAGAACCAGCCCTTGCCCGGAACCGTCTCGATCCAGTTGCTGTCCTTGCCCGCGGGAGCCTTGGGTCCAAAGTAGAGATCGACCGAGCCGTCGGCGTTGGCGACCAGTTTGTCGCGCTTGCTGTTCCTGCTTGGGAAGGGCTGGCTCGTCTGCAGTTCGGAGCGTGTCTGGGGATCGTAGAGCACGACCGACCAGAATTCCTTTGCCGGAGGGTTGGAGGGTACGTTCAACCGGTAGGTCTTTGCGCCATCGAAGGCGCTACCGGTGGCGTCGGCGGTAATGAGGGCATATTGCGACCCCTTGCCGATCAATTTCGCGGCCATTGCCGGCGTGTTTACCGTGGCCATATAGAAGAAGTTGGTGCGGGCATCCTTGTTGCGGCCAGAGACGCCGTCGAGGTCAATCCAGCGATAATCGCTGCCGACGAAACCGCTCCTCCATTGGCTGTTCGGATACAACGGAGAGCGAGGATCGCGGTTGTGGAAAGCAATCGACCGCGCCGTGGCGTTGCCGATGCCGACGGCGTCGGTCAGAATCTTCGTCATCCGATCGTCAGGGGCGAACGATCTGCCCTTGCGAATGCCGATGCCAGCCGCCAGGCCCCGCAATTCGGGATCGAACAGGTCGATCGGTTCCTTCTGGATGACGTGGTCGAGCTCCTTGTAGAACTCGAAAGTGTTTGCGTGGACCGTGTTGAAGGCGACCTTCGAGCCGTCGAGGAACTCCATCTTCGGCGGATTGCTCTTCTTGGCGAGCGGGTAGACCTTGAGTCCCTCGCGGAACAGCTTTGACGCTGCGTCCGGCTTGCCGTCGACGAGGAAGCCGCGAAGGATCAGCCAGTTCACATGAGACGGAGAGCGCGCCACATAGTAGTCGCCGCCCTCGCTCTTATCCTTCGGGAGGTCGCCCTTGTAGTCCGCCGGGACGATGAGGTACTTGCCGCCCTTGCCCTGGTCCGGTCCGGGCGCGCCCATGTCGATGACGAAGCGGAAGAACGCGTCGTTGACAGTGCCGGGGCCGGTGCCGGGCGGAACCTCGACGACAGTCGGCCCGTCGGTCTCCAGGTCGAGGAACACGGAGCAGTAGACGGTGTCCGTGTTGCCGGTGAGCAGAAGGGGGTTGGAGTCGAGCAGTTGGTCGAAGATGAGCGCTTGGTTGGCCTTGGTCGCGCCCATTTCGGCATTGCCCATCCGGAGGCCCTCCAGGCTCGCTGCCGGCATGAAATTGAGGAAGACCTCGACGCCGCGGAGGGTGTCGAGGTAGTCGTAGACTTTCCCGGCGGTCTCTGCGGTAGGCACGCCGTCCGCGAAATTCAGCGTCCCTATGCTCGATTCGACCTTGTCCGGCGTCAGGATTTGCTCGGGAATTTTGGTGTTGTAGCCAGGCGTCGGTGACTGCGCATACGATGTCGTGACGGCCAACGCGGCAACGAACGCTGCGGCAATGGGGCCGTATTTGCGGGCGATTTTCATGATCCTGTCCTTCAATATCAATTCGATACGTGATTTTCGCTAATTGCTGGAATCAGTCCACGTAGACGACGACGTAGCGGCCGCCATAGGGCTGGTAATAGGTTGGTCCGCACTGCCATAAGACCGTACCGCTGACGCTCGTCTTCACGCATGCGGCAGGCAGGGCGGCCACGTAGATCGCCGAACGCCGTATCGTCCGGCGCGTGGTGCGCCGCGCGACGCCGGCGACGCTGGCGGGGGTCAGCGGCCGGCCGACGCGCGCCTGGGCATTGCCGATGAAGACCGCGCCGTGGCCCGACTGTCTTGCAGTCCAGCCGTCAACGGTCGCGAGGGCGGCCATGATGGCCGCAGCCGAGATATATTTTACGGAGGTCCGCTTCATGCTCATTGCTGTGTCTCCAGGAGCAGGTCGCCGACGACATCGGCGTGGACCACGTCCACCTTCCTTGCCTCGACTGGCGGCTTGAACTCGAACGATTTCGAGCTAACGCCGCCTGTGCGCCAATTTCGGAACCGCAGCGTGTATTGTGGCGAACCTGTCACCCATTTTGTCGTGATGACGTATTTCAATGGCAGGTTCTGCTCGCCCTTGCTGATCCAGAGCTGCCAGTCCACGTCATCGTTCCGGAACGCCAGATGATCGCACAGCATGCCGCCCACGAAGGCGGTGCCGACCAACGATCCCGAAACGACGCCTTCCGTCAGCGAGGCATACGGATCGGCGGACAGGAAGTCGGCCCCGGCGGCGTCAAATCCTGTCGCCGCCCGAATCTCCGCGACCGCTTCGTCGATCGAGGGGCCAGGACTGTCGATCCGGGCGTAGACGTTAAGCCGCTTGCCATAGAGGGAAACAACCTTGCCATCGAAGCTGATCTCGGTATCCGTATACGGGCCCCGCCGCGTCATGCGGAACCCCGCGGATCGGGACATCGCGATCCGCCCCGACGCGCTGTACTGGATTTTCTCCCCGTCCAGCTGGACGACCTCATGGTCTGTATCGTATTCGACGGAGAACTCCTTCAGTGCCTGCAACTGATCGGTCATGGCGCGCAGGACGGAATCCGCATCCGGATTGATTACACTCTGGGCTCTGGACGGCGCATTCGACAGCGCGACGGCCATTGCGGCGACCGCCAGTCCCCCCGCTCGACGTCGCATCCCGGAAACGAGATTGGCACCCACATGCTGTTGCTTCATGTCACACACTCTCACCTAGTACGATGCTTGGGTGCATCGCCAATGACTTATCGGGCGACCGCTTCACCCGGGGCTCCCCGGACCCGGCTTCCACCCTCCGTGCTCTGCAAGCGCCTGGCCGATTTCGCTGGCGAGGCAATCGATAAGCTCCTGCCACTCGCGCTGCCGCTCTTCAGGTTGCCTGGCGGATTGCGGAACCCGGGCCAGCGCGTCCTCGGCCTCTGCGAGCTCACCGCACAAGTCGTAGAAATCCTCGCTCATTCTCATCAGACGTCGGATCGTGAACTCGGCCTGCGGGAAGCGGCGTGCCGCCGATGAAAATGCCTGCTCCCTGCCCGTCAGGTCGTTGATCTTGGTCATCGCCGCTCCCATCAGCAGGCAGCCTATGCGGAGTTTCGGTATATGCGCAGGAGAACTGCTGTAACTTACGTGGTAAACTGTTGCCCGCCGGCTACCGGGAGGCGATCGCGCAGTGCTTCCCCAAGTTCTTGCTGTCACCGTCGCACTAAGATCATCTATCACCGGTTGTCGCAGTTGCGTTTCACACCTTTGATGTATAGCTTGTGCTACTGGATGCGTCCTCCGGCTGGCGGGAAGGCTTTCACGTACGGGGGGTGCCGTGATTCACGCTGCAGCATCGGAAGCGGAGAAACCGCAGTCCACGGACTCCAGGTGTCTCGCCCAGCTCGCCCGCATCCGGCAGAGCGCCGAGTTCGACGCGACCGGCCGCGAGCACCGCTTTCTGCAGTATGTCGTCGAGGAGACCCTCGCCGGGCGCGGCAGCCGGATAAAGGCGTATACCGTTGCCGTGGAAGTGTTTGGCCGGGACAGCACGTTCGATCCGCAGAACGATCCGATCGTGCGCATCGCTGCGAGCCACCTCCGCCGATCTCTCGAGCGCTATTACCTAACGGCTGGGAAATCCGATCCTATTGTCATCGGCATTCCCAAGGGCGGTTATCTCCCCACCTTCTCGGAGCGAGGCTCGCCGGAAGACGCTAATGCGGCGGAAAGTTCGATGCCGACGATGCAGGCTCAGGCAGCAGGACCCAGCGATGCCTCGCCCGTTGCCGCGCGCCCGCCTCCGGGTCCGGGTCCGGGTCCGGGTCCGGGTCCGGATGATGTTCGCGCCCAGTTCGAGCGGATAGTATCGAGCAAGGAATTTCACGGCGGCGGGCGAGGAGACGCGCTCCTGCGCTATATCATCGAGGAGACGCTCGCCGGCCGCGCCGAGCGGATCAAGGGCTACTCGATCGCCATCGAGGTCTTCAAGCGGGATAAGAGCTTCACGCAGGACGATCCGGTCGTGCGTATCGAGGCGGCACGTCTGCGGCGGGCGCTCGAGCGCTACTATCTGGTGGCGGGGCAGAACGATCCGTTGCGGATAGAGGTTCCCAAGGGCGGGTATGGGCCGACGTTTAGCTGGAAGGAAGCCGTGCGTGCCGAATCGGACAGGACGGCGGTTCCGGATGCGTCCGGCCCCATCGTCTCTGCGAGACGGCGGGGCCGGGTGTTGTTGAGCGTAGGCGTCGTGGCAGTCGCGGCCGCCGCGATCCTCGGCTACTGGACGATTGATCGGCCGGGGTCGGTTTCCTCTCTTCGAGCGGGCAGTGTTTCGGTGCCCGATGGCCCAACGCTAGTGATCGCGCCCTTCGCGAATCTTGGAGAAGGGCCGAATGCAGAACTCTATACAGACGGTGTGACGGAAGAGCTCCTGACCGCACTTCCTCGATTCAAGGAGATCAAGGTATTCGGTCGCGAGACGTCGAAATCGCTACCGCCGGACGTGGACGTATCGCAGGTCCGGGATGAGCTGGGTGCGCGCTATCTGCTCGCGGGCGGCGTGCGGGTCTCTGGCAGCCGCATCCGAGTGACCGCGCGGCTCGTCGATGCCTCCGACGGAGCGATCCTATGGTCGGAGGACTATGACAACGATCTGCAGTCGCGCGATCTGTTCGCAATCCAGTCCGATGTAGCGAGCAAGGTCGCGACGGCCGTTGCGCAGCCGTACGGCATTATCGCCCAGACGGATGCCGCCAATCCGCCGCCCGACGACCTTGGCGCTTACAGCTGCACGCTGAGTTTCTACGATTACCGCGCCGAACTGAGCGTCGAACGCCACGCCAAGGTCAGTGCATGCCTCGAAAGCGCTGTTGCCCGCTATCCAGGCTATGCGACGGCGTGGGCGATGCTGTCGATTGCCCATCTCGACGAGGAGCGGTTCAAATTCAATCCGAAGTCCGGCGCTCCGACGGCCATGGAACGGGCGCTTCAGGCGGCGCGCAGGGCCGTCCAGCTTGATCCAGGCAACACTCGCGGTCTTCAGGCGCTTATGACCGCATTGTTCTTCAACGGGCAGTATGCCGAGGCGATGCGCACCGGAGAGCAGGCGCTCGCCATGAACCCGAACGACACCGAGCTCATGGGAGAGCTCGGAACTCGAGTGGCCATGGGCGGCCAATGGCAGCGAGGCGCGGCGCTTCTGGACCGTGCGATTGCTCTCAATCCAGGTGGAGCGGGATACTACCACGGGACTCGCGCCCTCGCGGCCCACATGCTTGGAGACCATCCGGCCGCGGTCGCCGGGATTAGACAGGCCGACCTGCAGAAATTCCCGCTCTTCCACGCCGTGGCCTCGGTCATCTATGCGGAGGCCGGGATGCTGCATGAGGCCCGGCGAGCGGGCGAAACGTTCATGCGGAGGCGCCCGGATTTCGTTCCCAACCTCCAAGCCGAGTTCAAGATGAGAAATCTCCAGCCAAAGGACCAGCTCCGTCTGGTCTCGGGACTTCGAAAGGCGGGATTTTCGATACCGGACGGCGTGGAGGCATCGATTGCGGCAGCGGAAGCAGCCGATGCGAAGTCGCGCTAGAGATATGCGTGTCCTTGCTCGCGTTTCCGATCCGTAACCTCCCTGATGCTACGGGCGCGCCGCTCTGTCTTCGGCTAGTTCTGTGTGTGGGCCGGGGGCGGCTGATCGACGGCATACCGCATCTCGCGGGACTCACTCTTAACATGGGGAAACAAGTGACCGGTCAAAATCGCCGCACGATTCACTCCGGACTCTTCCGGCCTCTGCAAAGCATCGTGGTCTGCGGAATGCTCGTTGTCGTTGCGGGATGCGGCGGGCATCCCAAAGGCGTGCTGACGCCGGTCGCCGACAGCATGCCTGCAACGAGCCGGGTTGACATGCTGATCACTACCACCCGTGGCCGTTCAGAAGTGCCCGGGGAGATGTTCACGGGCGAGCGGGCACGCGCGCCAGCCTTCGCGAACATAACGGTCTCGATCCCGCCTGTCCGGAAGGTCGGCGAGGTTGCCTGGCCGAAAAAACTTCCGTCCAATCCGGCCACTGATTTCGCGACGTTGAAGGCGGACGACCTGACCAGGGATGGAGCCAAGACCTGGCTCAATGCCACGGTCAGGAAGAGCCCTGACCGCAGTGTGCTCGTGTTCATTCACGGCTTCAACAACCGCTTCGAGGACTCCGTCTACCGCTTCGCCCAGATCGTCCATGATTCCGGCGTCCACAGCGCCCCTGTCCTGGTGACATGGCCGTCGCGGGGCAGCCTGCTTGCCTATGGCTATGACCGAGAAAGCACCAATTACACCCGCAATGCGCTGGAATCGCTCTTCCAGTACCTCGCCGCCGATAAAGAGGTGAAGGAGGTGTCGATCCTCGCGCATTCGATGGGGAACTGGCTCACGCTCGAGGCTCTCCGCCAGATGGCGATCCGCAATGACGGCCTGCCCGCCAAATTCAAGAACGTGATGCTTGCGGCTCCGGATGTCGATGTCGACGTCTTCCGCTCGCAAATCGAGGACATGGGCAGCCAGCACCCCCGGTTCACCCTGTTCGTATCCCGTGACGACCGGGCTCTTGCCTTCTCGCGCAGGGTCTGGGGCGACATTCCCCGGCTCGGTTCGATCGACCCCGAGGCCGATCCCTACAAGCAGGAATTGGCGAACAACGAGATCACCGTCATCGATCTTACCAAGATCAAGGCAGGCGACGGCATGCATCACGGCAAGTTCGCCGAGTCCCCGGAAGTCGTCCGGCTCATTGGGGCTCGCATCTCCGAAGGTCAGCCACTGACCGACAGCCGGATCGGTCTCGGAGACCATCTCATTGCGGGCACGACGGGAGCCGCCGCAGCAGCCGGCAGCGCTGCCGGCCTGATCCTCGCTGCTCCGGTCGCCGCCATCGATCCGCATACCAGGGGCAACTACGCCAACCACGTCGGCGCGGCGATGGGACAGTCGGATGGCAAGCAGAAGATCGCCGTGACAGACTGCGTTTCGAGACAGTCGGCTGAGCGCGATCCGGCGTGCGCGCCGCAAAACTGACTGGTTTCGTCGCGGGAAGTCGATTTGGATCCTGCGAATTCGGGGCCGACACTTCCTGTCGACATGGCCTTTATCAACCAAAAACAGCATAACCTCGATAGCCGAGGAATCTGATCGTATGGGGAAGTCAACCTTCGCGGAGCTTGAAGAGCTTAAAACCGTTCACAGCAAGATCGATATCAGCGCCCTCAAGGTCCGGCTTCGCGAACTCAATATCGAAATCGTTGATCTGGAAAATCAGGCCGATCCGGCAACAAGATAATCTTGACAACGACAGCATATTTACTGTGCTGGCGAACTGCATTCGCTAGGCCAGGAAGAGGGGGCAAGTGATTTTGGTCACGCACAATCCTAACCTGGCGGTTGGGGCGGATGCCGAGCAGGTACTTTACGTAACTTTGGACAAAGCGGCTGGCTACAAGTTTACTTATGAATCCGGGTCTATCGAAAATCCGCGTATCAATGACGCTATCGTGAAGATTCTTGAGGGTTCAAAGCCGGCGTTTGTGCAACGCCGCCTTGCGTACCAGATTAAATAGCTCTCCGCTTGAATCATGCTGTCGTGGCCGAGTCGGCAGATTGCGGTCTTTGCGCCATCCCAAGCGGTTTGCGGTCACCGCTAGCGGCGCGGACGACGTTCTTTGCTGATGGGGCTATTCAACAAGCGTTGCACTTCCGCCTCGACGCGGTTGAGCGAAAGCCCTGCCACACCGAACCTCTCATAGAGCGACGTCAACAACGGGAGCATGCATTCGGCCAATCGGCTCTCGATATCGTTGGCAGAAAAGTTTGCCTCCAGCACGGCTTCATCGCTTCGTGCCGCATGACCTTCGACAAGCAGATCACTCAGCGGGTTAGCCCAGGAGCGCAACACGCGACCGCGCAGGCCCGTGAACATCACGCGGAAATGAACCGTCACGGCTGTATCGGCATCTTTGCGAAGGAGCGACGCAAGCTTTTCCGCGTGCAACAGAACCTCACCCATCCGCCATAGGGGAAGCGTCGTGTCGAGGATCGTTCCGGCGGGGAACGTCTCCGCACCATCTTCCTGATAACCGCGGATCAGGAACATGCGCCCCGAAGGGGCCGCACGCCAGAAATCGCAATGCGCAGGATCATTGAACCCGCGCTCGACTTCCTCGCCTTGCGGAGCAAGCCAACATTCAATCAGTCCATCAACTTCACGCGGCTGAATAGCCTCGCGTGTCGGAAGCCAGAACGGCGGCCAGCCCGTTTTCCGAACTACGGCCTTTTCAAGAATGCGTTCAAAGGCGGTCAGCTCCGACATCTTGAGATCGCCCTCAAGCCAGTAGTCGAACCGATACCAGCCATTTGGAAACCGCGCAGGCGAATCCTGGGGGAGCGGAGCAACCAGATTACGCCAACGCTCAAATGCATCGCGCACAAACCGGGCTTGCGTGTCCCCCTCGGTAGGCTCATCCACCAAACCAACGACGCGCAGGATGTCGAGGGCTTTCGCCAGTGTCAGGGTCGTTTCACCACGCTCGAACGCAGCCATTGTCGGATGGCTGACACCCGCCAAAGCCGAATGATGTTTTTGAGTAAGACCTTCCGCCTTGCGACGGCGCAAGGTTTCTTCCACGTACCGTTGCCACGCAAGCGGAGCTATGTTTCCAGTATTCTCAGGCATGAGTTGTCCACGATCTCCTTGAATCTATGCACGAAGCCATCCGCCGGCTCCGCGTCGGGCGGACGGATAATGGATGCAGCCTTCTCCACCTGCCGCTTTAGCTGTTTGAATGTCTGGTCGATGGCCCTGTCCGGCAGGCCGATCTCCTTGCCGAAGGCGCGGAAAATTGCCTGGTTGGCCGCTTCCAGATGGATTTTCTCACCGCCGATTGACAGCGCCAATGTTTGGTCGAACCCGTCATAAAATGCGGTGTTCACCACATCATAGGCGGGGGATAGCCGTAAGCCCGTCGGCGTTTCCAGAAGGGAGAAGTTTTTCAGGTGGGCATCGCAATTCCCGATCAGGGTGAAGACAATCAGGCGATTGAAAAACCGCAACAGGTCGATTGGCGCGCGCGATGAGTGCTGACGAATGATCGCGGCAATATCCTCGTAGGCCGCATCATACTTGCCTGCGTAGTCCTGTCCCTTGGGCTTGCTGAGGATCTGCGCACAGTCTTCGAGGCGCAGTTTCTCGCCGTTCGGTCTCCGGTCGAAGCGGGTAACAATGAGCGCCGTTTCGTCAACAACCGCGGTGAGCGAGGCCGTGAACCCGGTTACTTCCCTTTCGCCAAGGACGGCGGCGGTCCACCGCAGGCTCAGGAGTTCATTTCGAACGAGGTTGTCTATTCGGTCGGAATTGAATTTAGCGATATAGAGCGCTGATCCCGTCGCACTCGCGGGAACAAACCTGTTTTCATCGTCCTTGGTGACAAGCAGTTTCTTCTGCACACCTGAAACCGTGCGTCCGGGACTGACGGTGGCTTCGGTGATTTCCGGGAGCTGTGCGGCATCGTCCGGCGGCCGGATGCTGACGGCCCCGATACAGTCTGCACCGTAACGAAGGAGCAGCCCAAGGTCGTCTTCTTCGACGACATGGGCCGAACGTGCCTGTTGTTCGCGTAACCATCCTTCCGGGCCGAGGTGCTGGAAAAACGGATGCAGGCCGACCTTCCATTCATGTTCGCGTTGCGTGGAGGGGAAGCAGCACGCGATATTGCCTTTATTCCAGTCTGAATGATAGGCGAAGCGCGTTCCGCCGTTGGCCGTTTCGACCAACGTGCCGGCGGTTTCATCCTTGAACAAAATATTTGCGCTTCTCAGTGCCATTAAGTTATGCCTTCGCTCTCTACCTCGTACGCGCCCGCTGGGGGGCGCTTACGAAGCCATACATCCATCATGGTGTGCTGATTTGTAAGAAAATCAAGGTATAACTCGATTTCATGCATTTCGCGCGAAACTAACAATCTTTAGCTTTATATCCGTCCGATCCGCGCCAGCCACAGCTCGCCTGCGAAACTATGACTCGAATCTAGCGTAAAAATCCATTCGCGGAAGGCCGTTTTGTCCGAGGACATCGATGAACTTCGTCTTCGGCGGGCTGGCTTCCTGTGCCAGCATCGTCAGGTTGGCCTGCGACGGGCGAAGAGGGCGAGATTGTAGGCGACCACCGAGGAGGTCTCGAAGTGGTGGAGCCCGCGCCAGGTGCAGTGGGCCAGGCCATAGGTCCGCTTCAGGCCGGAAATGCCGGCTTCGATGCCGGCCCGGAAGTTTCTGAGCTTGCGATACACCCAGCGGCTCCTGACCATATCTTTGATCCGGAGGCGGCCGCTCTTCTTATGGAAGGCCATATCGCGCATACCCCAGGCCTTGGCCTGGGGTATGTTTTCACGGCTCGCATAGCCGCCGTCGGCGCCCGCCTGCGCGCGGCGCCTCGCCATAGAAGGATGTGGCGCTCCAGTAAGGGCAAAAGCCGCTCGCTGTCGGCCGGATTGCCGGCTTCGATGACGAGATAGAGAATCAGTCCGCTCCTGCCGGTGGTCAGATTGATCTTGCGCTTGAGTTTGACTTGCTAGAACCCGGGGGTTGGGGGTCGGTGCGTGATATCCGGAA
The DNA here is from genome assembly GCF_056739175.1 of Ensifer sp. R1-3. NCBI lineage: Bacteria > Pseudomonadati > Pseudomonadota > Alphaproteobacteria > Hyphomicrobiales > Rhizobiaceae > Ensifer > Ensifer sp. R1-3. Next base: position 409,117 of record NZ_CP096517.1, on the reverse strand, counting down.
CCTCCCCCTCCGTCGTCGGTTCCTCCTTCCCTAGCAGGAGAAACAACATGGCGAACGACGAACTGAGCGCCGGCTTCACCGGGAAGCCGACCGAACCGCCCACGGGTGTCCGAAAGATAGCTAAGGTAGCCAGCGGCGCAGTTGGCCGCGAAGCGAACGCTGTCGTGGTAGGGGCCGCAGATCACCCATACACTGCAACAGGATTGGCGCTCACAGTCGGCGCCATTGCCTTCGCGGTCGGTTATAGTATGGGTCGATCGTCAAGCGAAAAGGGCCGAAGTTACTGGCGATAGAGGCCGCGCAATGCACAAAATCGCGCGCCGGTGGCGCGCTGCTGGTGTAGACGCAAGTTGTGGCGGTGCTTGCCACGCATCCGCCGAAGGCGACTGGATGCGCAACTCACCCCGCCATGAGCGGGGTTTTTTCACAGTTTCAGATCAGTACGCCTTTTAGCTATGCGTTCCGCTCGACCAACTGACCTTCGGGCCCCTCGTCTTTCCCGCGTCACCTTGGATCTCGTCGTGGTTGGAACGGGTCACCCTTCCGCGCAGTCGGCATCGAGGCAAACAGCATTCACGGGATACACCGACATCAGCATGTTTTCCCAGGCAATGGCCGCCCTGGCGGCTTGACAGGCTCGCTCAACGACATTTCAACGGCACCGCCGCTTTTCTACGCGGAATGACGACTTAACTCGTGCTGCAGTGCACAACATTTCATCGTGATTTGCTAATGTTGCTTTTTTGAGCAGGCGCCTGAACCACCCATTACTTATTAGATTCAAAGGGATATCGTGACCGCCCAAAACTGGCATGGGCCTTGCTTTTTTATCATTGCTTTGATCAACGGCGATTGAGGCGAGCTCAGGCGCCGATAGCGCCTGCCAAAGACACCGACGTCGCAAGGTCCTTGCCTCCATGGGTTTCCTTCCCAACCCAGGAGCGCAATGCCCAAGCGGCGTTTTTTTGTCGGCTTTCGACCGGCCACCACATTGAGGGAACGTGCGCATGACCAAGGCTTTGTTCGGCGGCCTGACCCGCCGCAGCGTGCTGAAGACCACCGCGACGGCCGCCATGGTCGGCGCAGCGAGAACGCTTTTGCCCTCCGGGGCCTTCGCCCAGGGCGCCGGTCCCGAGACCGCGAAGGCCACCCTCGGCTTCATCGCGCTGACCGATTCAGCCCCGCTGATCATCGCCAAAGAGAAGGGTTTGTTCGACAAGTACGGCATGACCGAGGTCGAGGTGGTGAAGCAGGCCTCCTGGGGCACGACCCGCGACAATCTGGTGCTCGGCTCGGCCGGCGCCGGTATCGACGGCGCCCATATCCTGACTCCGATGCCCTATCTCATCTCGACTGGCAAGGTGACGCAGAACAACCAGCCACTGCCGATGGCGATCCTCGCCCGCCTCAATCTCGACGCGCAGGCGATCTCGGTCGGTGCAGCCTATGCCGATCTGAAGGTCGGCATCGACGCCTCGGTGCTGAAAGATGCCTTCGCCAAGAAGAAGGCCGGTGGCGAGGCCGCCAAGGTCGCCATGACCTTCCCGGGCGGTACACACGACCTCTGGATCCGCTATTGGCTCGCCGCCGCCGGCATCGACCCGGACAAGGATGTCGAGACCATCGTCGTCCCGCCGCCGCAGATGGTCGCCAACATGAAGGTCGGCACCATGGACTGTTTCTGCGTCGGCGAACCCTGGAACGAGCAACTCGTCAACCAGAAGATCGGCTACACCGCTGTCAACACCGCCGAGATCTGGGCCGAGCATCCGGAGAAGTCCTTCGCCATGCGCGCCGACTGGGTCGAGAAGAACCCGCGCGCCGTCAAGGCGCTGGTCATGGCCATCGAGGAAGCCGCGCAGTGGTGCGACGATATGGCGAACAAGGACGAACTCGCCAAGATCGTCGGCAAGCGCAGCTGGTTCAACGTGCCGCCAAAGGACATCGTCGATCGGCTGAAAGGTGAATACGACTACGGCAACGGCAAGATCGTGGAGAACAGCCCCCACTTCATGAAATTCTGGCGCGAACACGCGTCCTACCCGTTCCAGAGCCATGACGCCTGGTTCCTCACCGAGAATATCCGCTGGGGCAAGCTTGCATCGGATACGGACATCAAGGGGCTGATCGCCAAGGTCAACCGTGAGGACATCTGGCGCGAAGCGGCAAAGGACCTCGGCATCTCCGACATCCCCGCCTCCACTTCGCGCGGGCCGGAGACCTTCTTCGACGGCAAGGTCTTCGATCCCGCAAATCCCGAAACGTACCTGAAGAGCCTGGCAATCAGCCGCATCGCCTGATGCCGCATCGGCAGCCGGGTCCCCTCCCGGCCGCCTTCGATTAACCCCCCTAGGAGAACGGCATGTCCGTCACCAATCTCAAGCTCAAACCCCAGGCGACTCCGCAGACCTCCGCTCAGGTCATCGCTCTCGGGCAGACGGCGAGCCGCGGCATCGATGGCCGTCTGTCGCGCTTTGTCACCCAGACGGTCACCAACCTCTTGCCGCTGCTCGTCACACTGACGTTCTTCACCCTTGCCTGGCAGCTCATCTGCTCGTCGCCTGAATCGAGCCTTCCGGCCCCGTCGCGCGTCCTCGAGGAGAGCTGGGAGCTGATTGCACATCCCTTCTACATCGGTCAGGGTGTTGATCAGGGTCTGTTCTGGCACGTCTTCGCCAGCCTGCAGCGCGTCGCGCTGGGCTACGCGATGGCTGCGGCGGTCGGCGTCGCGCTTGGGACGCTCGTCGGCCAGAGCGCGCTCGCGATGCGCGGCCTCGATCCGATCTTCCAGGTGCTTCGCACCGTGCCGCCGCTCGCCTGGCTGCCGCTTTCACTCGCCGCCTTCCAGGATGGCACCCCTTCGGCAATCTTCGTCATCTTCATCACGGCGATCTGGCCGATCATCATCAACACCGCGGTCGGCATCCGCAACATTCCGCAGGATTACCAAAACGTCGCCAAGGTGCTGCGACTGAACGGCTTCGAATATTTCGGCAAGATCATGCTGCCGGCCGCTGCCCCCTACATCTTCACCGGTCTTAGGATCGGCATCGGTCTCTCCTGGCTGGCGATCGTGGCGGCCGAGATGCTGATCGGCGGCGTCGGCATCGGCTTCTTCATCTGGGATGCGTGGAACTCGTCGCTGATCAGCGACATCATCGTGGCGCTCATCTATGTCGGCATTGTCGGCTTTCTCCTCGACCGCCTCATCGCACTCGTCGGCCGCGCCGTCACCCGCGGCACTGCAAACGCTTAGAGAGGGAAGCCCGATGACCAAGAGCTATCTTTCACTTGAACTGCTGGACAAGAGCTTCGAACGCGGCGGAACACGCACCGAGGTTCTCAAACAGGTCTCACTTACAGTCGACAAGGGTGAATTCATCTCGATCATCGGCCATTCTGGCTGCGGCAAGTCGACCCTGCTTAACATCGTCGGTGGGCTGACACAGGCGACGACCGGCGTCGTCCTCCTCGACGGCAAGGTCGTCGACGAACCTGGACCGGACCGCGCCGTCGTCTTCCAGAACCACTCGCTGCTGCCGTGGCTCACGGTCTACGAAAACGTCCGGCTGGCCGTCGACAAGGTGTTTTCGAGAACCCGCAACAAGCAGGAACGCCATGAATGGACGATGCGCAACCTCGAGCTAGTGCAGATGGCGCATGCCGCCGAGAAGCACCCCTCAGAGGTCTCCGGCGGCATGAAGCAGCGCGTCGGCATCGCCCGGGCGCTTGCCATGGAACCGAAGGTGCTGCTTCTCGACGAGCCCTTCGGGGCGCTCGACGCCCTGACCCGCGCGCATCTGCAGGACCAGGTCATGCAGATTCACGCGACGCTCGGCAATACGGTGCTGATGATCACGCATGACGTCGACGAAGCGGTCCTGCTTTCGGACCGCATCGTCATGATGACCAATGGACCCTCTGCACGAGTCGGTGAAATCCTCGACGTGCCGCTCGCGCGTCCGCGTCGTCGCATTGAGCTCGCCTCCGATCGAACTTACCTGACATGTCGCGAGTCGGTGCTGAAGTTCCTCTACGAACGCCACCGCTTCGTCGAAGCTGCAGAGTGATTATTCCGAACGGAACTCGATCTCGGTAAAGGCTCTCACCAGCGGCCATCTTCTACAGCTTGCGGTATCTTAGTTGTGTCGTCCCCTGCCCTGCAACGATCAACAGCACGCGGCGGTTTGGGTCAGTTTTGGGTGGCGAAGGCTTCCTTCCGGGCCCGATCGGACTGTTCCAGCCGCACCGCGTGCTTCGATGGAGCCATCGAAGGTGCGCTTGTCGGCGCAACCAAACCTGAGCCGCGCAGCCGCCAGACGTCGGCTCTCCAGCTCGCCGACGGCTTCGTTCGCGGTTAGGGCCGAGCTTATCCCTCGCCTTGACCGGGTCCGAACCATGGGCCACTTAAATCTTCCGCACCAGCGCCGGTGGAGGTACCTTTGGTCCTGTGAACAAGCACGCGATTAGCGAGAATCTGGTTCGTTCTGCGCTGGCAACTATGTCTAACGACGGAGTCGGTCGAGTGTTTCGCGAAGGGCGGTTATCGCCACTTCGCGCTCGCCGGTCGACATGAGTTCCGGCTCCGCCTCGAGCCTTAGATGGGGCAGCTCGGTTCGAATGGCATTGCAGCTCTTGGTCAGATTGGCCTTGAAGTCGACGACGCGATAAGTCGCGACCGGATAGGCTATTCCCCTGATCTGGACACGTCCCGTCTCCTCACAGTGGATCAGGTCCTTTACCTGCGCGAAGGTCTCGTAGGAGATGAGCACTGAGCCGGGGGCGGCCTCCTCTTCAAGTCGGGCGGCGAGGTTTACGGCGCCGCCGATGATCGTATAGTCCATCCGGTCCTCGCTGCCGAAATTGCCGACCGTGCAGTAGTCAGTATGAATGCCGATCCGGCAGCGCAGTGGCATCTCTATGCCGACGCTGCGCCAGGTTTCGCCGAGTTCGCCCATCCGCTCCTGCATGGCGAGTGCCATCGAGACACAGGCGATCGCGTCCTCCCTAATGCCGCGTGTTTCGGGGTCGCCGAAGAACATCAATATGGCGTCGCCTACGTACGTATCGATCGTAGCCCCGAAGGACAGAGCAATCTTCGACATTTCCGTCAGATACTGATTGAGGAGTTGGGTCAGTTCCTCGGACTCCATCTTGTCGGTTGTTTCCGTGAATGCCGCAATGTCGGAGAAACAGATCGTCAGCTTCTTCCTCCGGCTTTCGATCCTAACGTCCTGTTTGCCGCTGAAGATCGAGTTATAGACCTGCGGCGCGAGGTATTTGGCAAGCTTGGCGGAGAGCGCCTCGAAGGCAACTGATTTTTCGGAGAGATCCTGCTCACGGCGCTTGAGCTCCGTGATGTCGGAATAGACCGCGACAGTGCCGCCGCCCGAAATCCGGCGTTCGCTGATCTGGATCCAGCGATCTGGGCCGCGCTGCTGAAGGAGTGTTCCGGTCGGATTGCGATGTGCTTCGAGGCGCTCGGCGAGCCATTCTTGCTCCCGCCCGATCGCATCCTCTATCAAGCCACGCTCCGCTGCCGCGCGGATGATCGCCTCGAAATGGTTTCCGGAAACGACTGTGTCATCCATCCCCGGGTAAAGAATGTCGCGATATCGACTGTTGCAGACGAGAAGCCGATCTTCGCTGTCATAAAAGGCGAAGCCCTCCGATATGCTTTCAATCGCGTCGATAAGGCGCTGGCGGGCTTCAGCCACAGTGCGCAGGTTCTTCTCCTCGACCTCGATCGCCGTATCGCGGAATACGCGAAGAGCCTTGGCCATACGGCCGATCTCGTCGCCACGGGTCTGCGGTAACGGCACCCGAAGGTCGCCGGCGGCGATGGCAAGCATGCTATGGCTTAGGCCAGTAAGGCGTGCAAGAAGATTGCGGTCGACATAGAGCCAGACGATCAGGGCCGAACTCAAGAGGCTCAGAAGGGCGGAGCCAAGCACGACCCCAGTACCATAGCGCCGAACCGTTGCGGCTTCCGAGCCCGCCTCGGCGATGTCGCCTTTGGCCGCCGCCACCAGGCGGTCCACGGCCAGAGTGAGCTTCCGCGACAGCTCATCGTTCTCCACCACTAACTTCTCGCCCTCGGCCACAACCGCGAGCTCTTCGTTACGCGCGTTCGGGATGCTTCTCTGGCCGTCGATCAGCGCCTCGAACTGGTCTACGAGCTGCTGAAAACGCTTGCGCAATTGCTCATCGAATTCGGGGGGTCAGCGACTCGAGCGTCTCGATCGAGCGCCGCAGGGGGAATGAAATCAGCGACAGGTCGCCTGGCGTCGGCGCGACAGCGGCCTGCAGAAGCGTGTCATTGATTGCCGCGATCTCCCGCTGCGCGGTCTGCTGTGGGATGTAGGCGGCGATCGCTCGCGCCAGGTCTCTTGTGGCCGCGGCCTCTGCCTCTGGCGTCGTCACCGCATCGGCTGTGGCTGCCCGCCATCGCGGCACTTTGGAATTCATAACGAGAATACCGGGCGCGACGAGGCGCTGGCTAGCATTTGTCGTTGCCGACAGGCGACGCAGAAGTTCCTCCTTGCGTGCGACGGCAGCAAGGCGGACGGTGACGAGGTCGTCGAGAGCATGCAAGTTGCGCCTGAGCCCGACCGCCGCGTCTTCGATCTCGCTGACCACCCCCGAGCTCAGTGTCGCTCCCTTTAGAGCCGCTAGTAGCTCTTCGAGTCGCGCCATCTCGCTGCCTATCGCGGCCGAGACCTCGCTGTGCCGCGCTCTACTGGTCGAAGCAAGGAAAGCCGGCGCGGTAGCGGCTACACGTTCAGCATGGCGGGAGAGTTCGAGGGACGCGAGCGCGGACGGGGCCCGGCGCTCCGTTACTCGTTCTAGCACCTGACTGAGCTCAAGAAAGGCATACAAGGCGCCTACGGTCGCAAGCACCGCAAAGGCGCTGATGCCGAAGAAAGCGAACAACAATCTGCCACGAACGCCGAAACGGTCAAACATCGCGGCACCCCCTAGCTTCCGATTGAAGGTGGCCAACATGGTCCGCACGGAACTCTTCTCATAAGGCGAGCTGCTGCGATCAGCGCCTACAGCGCCGTCGTGTCTTCGGACGCACCGAGCTCGCCGTATATGTTTTTTACCCTTTGATCGGCTCCAATTAGGCAAACCTGCGGGTTACTCAACAGGCACGTACTCGCCACTTTTCCAAACATACCATACCCAGCTTTGGACTGTGAGATCGCCCTTCTTATCAAAGTCGATCCGGCCCAGCACCGTATCGAATTGGTCTTCGCGCAGCGCCGCTATCACCGCCTGAAGGTCAAGCGAGTTCGCCTTCGTGACCGCTTGAGCCCAGATCTCGGCAGCGCCGTAGCTGTGGAGCGTCCAGGAATCCGGCTCGAAGTTTTCGGCTCGGAAGCGCTCGACGACTTCCGCGGCCTCAGCATTTCGACGCGGGTCGGCGACAAAGGTGAAGAGCGTCCCCTCGGCGGCAGGGCCGGCAATAAGGCCAAATGCCTCGGTCGCGGTGTCGTCGCCCGAGATAAGCTGGACCGGGTAGGCGCGGTCGCGCGCGGCGCGGACCATAAGGGCTGCTTCCGTATGATAACCCCCAAGATAAAGCACCGCGATATGTGCCGTCTGCAACGCGGCGACCTCAACCGAGTAATCGTCCTTTCCGGGCGTGTAGCTTTGATAAACCGCTTCGGTCACGCCCCGCTTGTTGAGTTGCTTCTTCGTCTCGTCGGCAAGTCCCTTCCCATAGGTCGTGTTGTCGTGAAGGATCGCAATCTTGCTGTCGCCCCAGTGGTCGGCCAGATAGTTGCCGGCCTTGTGGCCCTGGGCATCGTCGCGACTGCAGACGCGGAAGACATTGGCGTGCCCTTGCTCAGTCAACATCGGATTGGTCGAGGACGGCGAAATCTGCAGAACGCCAGCGGCCGCATAGATCTTCGATGCAGGGATGGAGGCTCCGGAGCAGTAATGCCCGATGACGAAGACTGCACCGTCTGCGACCAGCTTCTCGGCGGCCGCAAGCGCCTGCCGAGGATCGCAGAAGTCGTCGGCCACGATGAGCCGAACCTGCTGGCCGAGCACACCGCCTGCGGCATTGATATTGGCAACGGCCATCTCCGCACCGCGCCTAAGCTGGGTGCCGGTCCAGGCGAGCTTACCGCTCATCGGGCCAGCGACGCCGATCAGGACTTCCGCCTCACTCTGGGATGCAAGCGCGAATGCAAGTGCAGCAGCGGCGAAAAGATGGCGCATGGAGGGCCCTCCCCGTTTGCATTTTACTCTTTACGGATGGGGACCGCCACCGTGCATGACGGCAGTGGTCAAGCGAAGCGGGTCGCAGGATCCGGCTCTTGGCCGATAAGCCGGTTCAGCGTGGGTTGATCAACATTCCGCCCCTATCGATCCCTAACATTTCAGCGAATGCCGTGAACCGCTTGCTTGCCTTGGAGACGGCTCTCGGCCGTCACGAAGACGGAGCCGCTGCTCTTATGCTGTTCGTAGGATAGAGGGTGAAGCGGGTTAGCACTGCGCGACCCGCAGGCTTTAGCGGCTCGCCGTCTTTCTGCTCTGTTTAGAACTCGAAATCATACCTGGACGCCCTAACTTCCATTCTCGTCTTCAATGTTGAACATCATCGAGAGGTGAACGTGGCAGAGCGCAAGAAGCAGACAGTGGTGAGCTCTGGTATCTCCGGGCTAGACGAAATCCTCCGCGGCGGCTTGCCAGCATCAAATCTCTACATCGTCCAGGGCGCACCGGGGTCGGGCAAGACGACCGCGGCGCTGCAATTCCTCCGCGCTGGTGTCGCGCTGGGCGAGCCCTGCATTTATGTCAGCCTGTCTCAGACCAGAGCCGAGTTGGAGGCGATCGCGCTGTCGCACGGCTGGACCCTCGATGGAATCCGCGTGGAGGAACTTTCCGCTTCAGATTCGATAAACCGGGCCGCCGACCAGACCATCTTCCAGACGACTGAACTCCGTCTGGACGAGACGAGAAAGACCATCGAAAGCGCAATCGAAGAGCATAAGCCGAGCCGATTGGTTTATGATTCCCTGTTGGAAATCCGGCTGATTACCGGCGATTCACCCCGCTTCCGACGCGAGCTGATCGCCTTCAAAGCGTTCCTCGCCCAGCGCAACATCGTCGCACTGTTGCTCGACACGCAAACCTACGAGACGGATCGAACGGGCGAAGAGGTCGACGGCATCGCCCACGGGGTCATTCGCCTGGACAAATCACTCGAAGAATATGGGGGCGTTCGCCGCCGCATTGAGGTGAGCAAGATGCGTGGCGTTCCCGTCGCCGATGGCTATCACGACATGGCGATCCGCGAGGGCGATGGCGTCGTCGTGTTCCCGCGAATCGTACCGGGTGCGGCGTCGAGAACCGTCAAGCCGCAGCTGATCAAGTCGGGTGTCGATACTCTGGACGAAATGTTCGGCGGCGGGCAGGAATCGGGAACGACAACGCTCGTCATAGGCCAGGCGGGCACTGGCAAATCGACGATGGCGTCGCTCTATGCGACTGCAGCCCTCAAGCGCGGTGAAAGTGTTGGGCTCTTCCTGTTCGAGGAACGAATCGAGACATTCTTCCGGCGCTCCGAGGGGCTGGGAATGGCTCTGCGTCAGTTCCATGAGGATGGCCAGCTGATCCTCCGCGACTTCAATCCCAACGAGATCTCGCCGGGAGAGTTCGGCCAGATCGTCCAGCAGGCGGTGAACAGTGAAAAGGTGAAGGTCGTCGTAATCGACAGCTTCACTGGATATTTGAACTCGCTGCCACATCGTGAGAAGGCGGTTCGCGACATACAGTCGCTCCTCAAATATCTCGCCCGGGCCGGCGTGCTCACCGTTCTCATCGTCGCGCAACACGGTCTGCTCGGCCAGGGCGTAGGCATCGACGTCGATGTGAGCTTTCTGGGTGACACCGTGCTTCTGCTGCGAATTGCGGAACACGAGGGAAGGCTCCGGCGCAGCATCACGGTCGTGAAGAAGCGGCATGGCCCGCACGATCTCGATGTACGCGAATTGTTCATTCAAAGCTCGGGCGTCTCGGTGATCGCGTATAACCCGCTCCCGGAGGTGTGATCGCTCGTGGACGCGACCGACAGCCCTCTCGACTGGGTGTTGACGATGGCGCCGTATCGGCGCGACGCCGAGCATCTGGAAGCGCTCTTGGCCCAAAATGGCTTGCCCGTCCGGCGCGCGGAGGGCGTGGAAGAGCTGACGGCGCTGTTGGAGCAAGGCCCAGGCGTTCTTGTCGCGACCCACGAGGCGCTCAATCCGAAGGTACTGGAGGTTATCCGCCGCCATCTGATCGACCAGCCTGAATGGTCCGAGATGCCCCTGGTTATCCTACTGGACCGCGCAGTGCCTCAGGCCCGCGTCCGCGCTGAGCTGTCGGCAGCCTGGCCCCGCTCACGCCAGCTCTATTACCAGCGTCCTGTCACCACGCTGGAATTGCTAAGCGGTATCCAGTCGATTCTGCTGGCGCGTCTGCGTCAACGCGACATACGCGATCGCATCGAGCGCGAGATCGAACTGCGACGCGAGCTCAACCATCGAGTAAAGAACATCTTGGCCAGCGTTTCCTCCATCTTCCAGATGACCCGGCGACGCGCTGTTTCACTCGATGAGTTCGCCGATGATTTCGCGGGCCGGCTCGCGGCGCTTGCCAACGTACATTCGGCGGTCTTTCAGGCGGACGGCGAAGCGGTCGAATTCTCCAGCGTTGTTGAACTGACCTTCAGTCCTTACCGGGTAAGAGGCACGGATCGCCTCGTCTTCACAGGTCCAACGGTCCTGCTGCGTCCGGATGCAGCGACCACGGTTGCGCTTTGCCTCCACGAGTTGGCGACCAATGCGCTCAAGTATGGTGCGCTCTCGACACCAGAAGGTCGGGTCAGCTTGCAATGGTCAATTTTGCAAGAGGCCGATCTGCTGAGCCTTGAATGGGTCGAGAGTGGAGGTCCGCCAGTGTCGGAGCCGTCGAGGAGTGGATATGGAACGCGGTACATCCGCTCGGCGTTGTCTAGTCAGTTTGGCACCCCGCCGGTCATCCTGTTTCATCCGCAGGGATTGCGTTGCATCGTATCGGGCCCGCTTTCGCGCGTTTCACCGACTCAGCCGGAGGTATAGGAGATTAGGGTATGGCCCCTTCCGTGTCGCCGTTGCGGATATTCTATCTCGAAGACAACCCGCTGATCGTCTTTCACATTGAGGCGATGATCGAGGATCTGGGGTATGTCTTTGCAGGCTCCGCCAGCAGCTTCGCCGACCTGGTTGGCAGGATAGAGACGATCGAGGTCGACGGGGTGCTGGTAGATATCGATCTGGCCGACGGGCGCACCGGCCCGGCTGCCGCAAAGTGGCTTCGCCAGCGCGGCATTCCAAGCATCTTCGTCACCGGACAGGAAGCGATCGCCGCTGAGTATCCCGAGACAGCGCTCGCAACGATAGGCAAACCGGTATCGGAAAGCGAACTCGCCGAGAAACTAGAACTGTTTCGGCTCACCAGCTCCACCAGCAAGACGATCTAACAAGTCGTTGCCATTTGCCTTGGGCGCCGCATCTCGCGGTCAGTCGGCGGCGCCGCGGCATTCTGCTTCAGCCACTCGTTTCACGACTTCGGCAAGTCTATCCGCTCGCATATCGACCTCCTTGCTTAGCTGGATGACACTACCCCCGAACGCAAATCGGGAAAGCCGAGATGGAGGCGATTGTGCGGCGCCCGTCGGCGCGCTCAAACTCGCTCCTGCGACTGCATGGTGGCAAACCGATTCAGCGACGAAGCGACCCATCCGGAAGGTGAAACCGCCGTCCGGCGCTGTGCGATTATCGTATGGTGGCGCCTGTGAGAACATGGCGCTGGAGCCGCTCTTCAAGCCGCCTGATTGAAAGGGTGCGATTTTCTAATCTGCAGCGACGCCTCTGGCACATTAGGTAAGACAACGGGTCTGTATCGAACTTAATTGCAGGGATGTCGGTTGAACCGCGGCTAGGTCCGGACCTTCGTAGAGCTTTACGATTGTCCACTGGCTTGAGGCCGCCATGGCGCGCTGCTTCTGCACGTCAGGTCCGGCCAGAAAGATTGCCAGTGAAATCGCCTCCTCTTCGGAGTATTTGGATACGCCGACATTCCAGCCGCCGACGGTCGCCGCTGTTCTGCCATGTTCACCTCCGTTCGGAGCGGCGCTACACGTAGGGTTCCGGCCTCCTGCCGCATATACGCACCGGCCGTGGACCTTCATTCTTCACCCGAAGCGGTCCGGCAGGCGCTAGAACAGGTTCGCACCAACCGCAGCTTCAATGCTTTAAGTCTTGTCGACAGCGCCTTTAACTGCGTCCTTTAGCTTTCCCTTGGCTTTCTGGGCACCGCCCTTTGCCTCTTGCGCTGCGCCTTTGGCGCGGAGCGAGTTGTTGTCGGTTGCATCGCCTGCGGCCTTCTTGGCCTTGCCAGCGAGCTCATTGGCCTTGCCGGCCATTTTGTCCTTTGCACTGCCCATGGGGGTCTCTCTCCCGGTTTGGAGGCGCGACGGCGCCCCGCAGACGCTCGAACGAGCGGCTCGGCGCTTTGTTCCCACTTGACTGGATCAGGCGGCACGCATCAGCACAGGCTGCGGTCCTCCAACCGTATAATTTGGCTTTACCGAGATCCTCGCACCTGGAATCCGAAGTGGTCAGCTCCACGATCCAACTTTCGCCTCCGGTACGGGAACCCTAGCCCAACCGGGCAATGATTGGATTGAAGAGGATCAGAAATTCGCTCGCGTGGTGGCGAGAGGCCCGACGGCGCCGTCGGTTGCGCCATTGTGAGGCTTGGTGTTATCGCATGCGACTCGCTCACGATGCCGTTGCACTCTCAAAAACAGGCGGGTTTCGCGAACGACAGGCACGCCGCTGATCGTTCTTGTCCGCTAGTCGTCGGCACACCGCGCCCAGACGAGCCTCATTGATCACCCGCCGCAGCCTTGCCCAAAGCTGTCGCCCGGCGCTCTCGAAAGTGTGCATCGGCGTCGGCATCATCGACGTCGGGTCGGGTATCCTCGAGTGCCCACAACACATGGGCGCGGAACCAAGCGTCGTGCGCCTCGCTGTGGCTGAAGAGTTCCAGCGGCACGGCGCCCTCATTCGCCGTCCGAGTTAACAGGATTCGGACAGCGTCCGAGACCGTCAGACCCATGTTCTCTAAAACCGCCGTGGCGCGCTCTTTGACCTCGGCATCGATCCGAGTCTGAACAAGTGCATTTGAAGCCATGTGCAATCTCCTTCATCGCCAATGCAATGCACATGCATGACAAATTCTAGAGCCGCCGCAACTGTCTCATGCCGCATTCACACCGACTCGGGCCGGCGACAGCGTGCCGGTGTGGCTGGGCCAGAGCAGCTTAGGGGCTTAGGCGCCATATGGGACCTTGAACGGGCGTTCCACGATACGGACTCATGCATAGTGCTCGCGTTTGCCTCACGATGCCGTTGACGCCTCTTTCGTGACGCAACCTTGAGCACGCCCCGGCTGGTTGCGGCAAATGACCGACTGCAGACCACAGTCTGCCAACGCAATCTCAAACCTGCTAACGCCGATGTCTTTCAGCATGTGCTGATCCGCGGCCAAAAGGGCGCGGGTAGTGGCCAAACGCCTTCTGTGGTTGAGAAGGTTTCTCACACCGGCTCGCAAAGCTGCTACCAAAACCCGCTCCGTCCCTCGAAACGGCAATGCCGCAACTGATGTCGCTGCCGTACTTTTCATATTGCTGCTCCACACTGTTAAGGAAGGGAGCGAAGCTGCGCGGCGCTCACTCCCCTTTAATTGCTGCCGTTCGAAGCGCAAGAGACGGCTGCCGAAAGTTTAGAGCCGTGCTTCGAGGATCAGGTTGAACGGCGTTTCCATCGCGCGCCGAAAACGGGTGAATCCGGCTTTGCGGAACACCCCGGCGAGCCTGCTTTCGCCGGCCTGCGCCCCAAGCACCATTCGACCGCCATCGGAAATCGCGTGGGCGCAGCAGATCGTGGTCGAGGCCGCGTAGTACATCCTGGCCACAGGCGAAATATTGTCTTCGACCCGATCATTGGCGAAAGGCTCGACGAGCATCACCGCGCCGTTCGGCGCGATCGCCTTGGCTGCGTACGTCGCGGCAGCGACCGGATCACCCATATCGTGCAGACAATCGAAGAAGCAGATCAGATCGTAGCCAGACCCGGGATAACTGTCCGCCGCAGCTTCCGCGAAGGTGACCCGTTCCGAAACGCCTGCCTCGGCAGCAACCTCGCAAGCCTCATCCACGGATTGGCGATGCGCGTCGAAGCCCCGGAACAACGAAGCCGGGAAAGCTTTGGCCATGAGCACCGTTGAATGCCCGTGCCCGCATCCGATATCCGCCACGAGTGCGCCAGCCTTGAGCCTTTCGCCCACGCCCTCGAGGGCCGGCAGCCATTCCGAGACGAGGCTTGCCTTGTAGGCATTGCGGTAGAAGCCGGCGACCCCGCAATAAAGTCGCCCGTCGTGATCGCCCCAAGCTACGCCATTGCCGGTGCGGAAAGCCTCCACCGCTTTGTCCTCGTCCGCCCACATCGACGCCGGGACAGCCCAGGCGTTGGGGATGAAGAGAGGACTGTCCTCGTCGGCAAGGACAAGCACCTGCTCCGGCGTGAGTTCGTAGGTGCCGCTCACCGCGTGGTAGAGGACGTATCCGCCGGCCACCTGAGAATTTAGCCATTCCCGAACATAGCGTTCAGCACAGCTCGGCGGACCGTACCCGAGTTCCCTCGCCCGTCCGATGACAAGCGAACATCCGCCAGGGCGACGGAGATCAGCAGCCAACTATGGCGGTAAGCGCCGGAAATTCCCTTCGGAAAGTAAAGTGCGTACAAAAGTATTACAGGGTGGAGTCTCGTTTGCATCAAAGGATTGAAACGCCGCCGGATCGTCCTCCGCCACGAATTCAAGGAGATCTCCCGGCCATATCGTCATTCACATTTTTTCGGCCAGTATTCGCCGACGAGTACGACAACCTCCGTCTGGGGACGTGCCTGGTACTTGGAATGCCTATTGTCACCGCGAGCGGCACCCTCGTCAGCCGCTCGTGCGGCAACAACACCGCTTTTGCGTGCCGCTTCGAGTCGAGCAGCTCCAAACCCCTTTCACGCGATGAATCGCGCAGAGCACACGGAATAGATGTGGAGACCGCGGAAGCCTCTGACCAGCTCTTGGGCCTCGGTCTCGCAGAGCGCATTCATGCGCGCCACGCCGAGCGGCTGTCGGTGCTTCCGAAGGACCCTACGCCTGATGCCGAGACTGGCACCCCTGAATGCCAGGGCAATTGCGGCGTGGTCGCCCAAGCTCGCCGACGCGGTGGAAGTGGTGCTACCGCAGGCGAATTGGCGGGCGGAATGATTTCGGAATGAGGGGCGGCTTGCCTCGGAATCTGAAGCTCAGAGCTTCGGTGTGGATTATTACGGATCGTTTTTGACACCCGGGACAAGTTCAAGTCTGCGCTGAATCTCCCGCAAAGCACGGGCAAGAGGTCGATATACTGCACGTCCCTCACCCGAAATCTGCGCCGCAAACAGACCGTTTTCGCAAGGCCGCTCGTCATCCCAGCCGAGATGAGAGATAATTGGATAAAGGCATATGCCCTCTACGGGCACTCCGGCGTCCATAGCGGCTCTGACCTCGGCGTAAACATAGGTTATCCAATCGGCGCGTCGTTCCGCTTCTATCCCCGTTTCCGCGACAAAGAGCGGTTTACCATATCGCGCATATGTTTCGATCAGAATTGTCCTGAGTGGCTTGTAGAGCGGATGATCAATATCGATCGGCCGCCCGCCGTGGATCCATTGATTGTTATGGTAGTAGTTCACGCCAACGATATCGAGGAACTTGTCAGCACCGCCAATCTGCGGCCAGAGCCGTCCCGCAAGCAGGTCCCAGCCCTGAAACTGGGATTGACGGTGGCCCTCAGCGGCGCGCCGCTCCCAAGGGCGCGACGGATCGGTTATAACATTGATCACCGGATCGCAGTGAACGAAGCGCGCTCTCGGTTCCACTGCAAGAATGGCTTCCATCGCCGCGATAGAAGCACGCGCCAGCTGAACCTTCAATTCGAAGCCGCGCCCATTGGCAAAAGGATTGAGGTAGCCGGCGTCGCCGCCGCCCCACGAGAAGAACGATATTTCGTTGACGGGCGAGTAAAATGGCACGGCGTCGCTTTCCTGCCGTACGACACTTGCCGCAGCACCCGCAAAGCGCGCGAAACGTGTCACAAAATCCGGAGTCCAGATGTCGATGTCGTCGGGCCAGCCATAATGCAACAGATCCCAGACCACCTGCGTCCTGGTCTCCTTCGCTGCCCTGAGCATCGACAGGAAACTTGACCAGTCGTACTTCCGGGGGACCGTCTCAATCCGGTGCCAGCGCAATCCGTCGCGCACGGTGCGGATCGCATGGCGAGCGAGCTGTGCATAGTCGCCCGCGGCATGGACATCATGCCTAGTCTCAGCGATCACATCCAGGCGTTTTCCGATAATTTCGCCCCCGCGTGGACGCAAGCGATGCGTGGAACACTCGAAGCCGCCCTGAAGAAAGGACTGGAATATGCCCGCGGGGCCCGACTTCCGCCTCTCGGCGACGGCCTTCTGGATGACGCTTTCCCACTGGGGCACTACGGCCGCCACACTGTAGTGGGTTTCCACCTTTGAACGCAGAGCCTGTCCGAGCTTTCTGCGCAAATCGGCTGACGCGATCAGCGTCTTCATCGCCGCCGCGACTGCGGCCGGGTCGCTATAGGGCACGAATATGCCCGACACCCCATCATCGATCTGCTGCAAGGCGCCGTTGTCAGGCGTCGCGATAACAGGCAAGCAGGCCGCGCCCGCCTCCGCTATCACATGCGGCATACCTTCGCCCTTCGACAACCAGGTGAAAATGTCGAAAGCCGACAGAAGCGCCTGAATATCCTTCCGGTCCCCAAGAAAAGTCAGCACATCGCCCAGCCCGCACGAAGCGACTAGCGACTGCAGCTGCACGGCGTAATCCGGCATAAACGCGTCCGGACCACCGACAATCACGAAACGCGCAGACTCATTTTCCGCATGCACAATCGCCGCTGCTTCGATGAAGTCCTCGACATTCTTCTTTGGATCGAGCCGCCCCACCCAGCCGATAAGAAGCGTATTTTCCGCCACACCAAGCGACGCACGCGTTGCGGCGCGCTGGGTAGCGTCGAACTCCGCCAGATCGACCATCGAGGGGATTTCGATCGCATCTTCTCCGCGCTCCGGCATGACCGAGGCAGCGGCGTCGCGTATAGATCGGCAGACGCCGACATAGCGGCTGGTGAAATGCTTCGGCCCTGCCAGCGCTTCGGACACAAGTCCACCATGCTCGATCAGCGGCGGTCGCAGATGGACACGCTCCAACGCCGGGTAAATATCCGCAACATTCTGACACGCCACGACGACGTCATATCCCGGTATCTTATTTGCAAGATAAGAAACCGTGTCATCGAACGACAGATCGTAAGGCGTCGTATCCACGTCGACACCGAGGGCCGTCAATTGTTCATGCGTCTGGCTGGGCATGTTGGGCTTGTGGAAACAGGCGACAACATCGATCCGGTAGCGAACTCGGTTGAGACTACGAGCCAGAAGTCGAACTTCCGTCTCCTCGCCCCCGACCACCAGCCATGCGAAGACGAACAGAATACGGAGTGGTGGCTCAAGCGGCCTCATCCGCTGACCTTGAAGACGATCTGCAGGAATTCCGGCCGGTTCTCCACCAGATCAGCGAGGAATTTTGGCCCATCGTCGAATGGAACGACATGCGTGATCATATGCTCGCGAATGAGATCTCCGTGGGTTTTTACGAGCTGGACGGTTTCCTCGGCAAGCCGCCGCCTGTTCCAATGCGGCGCCAGTCCTCTGGGTACGCGGTCGATCTGCGCGCAGCGGATGTTGAGGCCATTGTGATGAAATTCTTCGCCTAACCGTAACCGCTCGCCGCCGCCCTGATAAAAGGCGAGATCAATGACCGTCCCCTGCGGGCGTAGTGCCTTCAGCGCGACGTGGAGGCTCCACGGGTGCGCCCGTGTCTGAAACACCACATCGGCGCCGCGATCGCTTCCGCCGTTATGCCATCGCGTTTTGGCGTGCTGCCAGACCTCATCCTCGGTCATCGCAATCAGACCCATGCCCCGCGCCTTGTTCCGCCGAAACGCCGAAGGATCGGCAACGACGATTTCCGAGGCCCCCGCTTTCCGCGCAAATAGCGCCGTCATCAATCCAACAGTGCCTCCTCCAAGCACGACCACGTGACGCCCCGCAACGCCAACTCCGAGACGGGATACGTTGCTCCCCAGAGCCTCCGCATCAGCATGTAGAATGCCGTTGGCCGCGATAGGGCCCATCTGCGCTACGAAGATGCCGAGAACGGGATCGATTTCGGCTGGCAAGGGCACCAGTAAGTCAAGGAACGGATCGGCAGTATGGCCGCTTTTGTGCGCGTAGGTGGCGGCAACGACATCCCCTTCCTTGAAGCCGACCGCTTTCGACTCCGAGACGCGCGCCACTTCCATGTATCCCAGAAAAGGCACCGGGTAGTGAAGATCAGGCTCGTTCTCGACAAACACGCCACGCCCGCTATCGAAACGGGAGTGGAAGTAAGGATTGGTGTTCTTCATGAAGGTAAGTTCGGTGCCGGCGGAAAAGCCGGTAAAGAGCGTTTCCAACCGGACATGGCCGTCAGCGGGCGGACCCTCTTCATAGTCGAAGAAGAATGCTTTTCCAGGCCCTTCGATACCAAGAGAGCGGATGGCGCGGTGGCCTGGGGATAGGCCCTGCGAGGTCCCGGACGGCGGTTGATTCTGCAGCGTCGTCACGGCGTTGCGGACTATCACAGGCGGATCGAGCTTTATCGGCTCACCGCTGCGCGCCGAGAGTGCGACCGCGAGCGCGAGCCGGTGCGTCGCCAGCGCATCCGCGTAAGCACAGCGAATGTTATTATTGCCCCCGCGCACGGCGTCGACAAAATCGCGATCTTCCCGCCAGACGGGATCGCCCTCGGCATGCCGCACGGGTCGACCAGCACCCACATCGATCATGATGTCATGGTCAGTCAGCTCGATTGCAAGACGGTCGGCGAAGATGTTTAGTCCGACCCTGTGGCTCCAACCGAGAAGACATGTCGAGGAGATGTTGCCGATAACGCCGGACTGAAAGGTGAGGCTCGCAGTGGTCACCGCCGGCACATCAAGGCCCGGAAATTCGGGGCGGTCTTTGAAGCCGACACGGCCATACACGTCAGTGACTTCACCGATGAGGTATCGCGCCAAATCGATGATGTGGGTCGCCTGCTCAACCATCTGGCCGCCCGAGCGGTCGTTCTTCCACCACCATTGCGGCGGTGGCGTCTGGTCCAGCCAATAGCCCGAAAGAAGCTGAGCGGGATTTTCGGCCAGAAGCCGGCGCGCCTCCTCTACCGTATCGAGATTGCGCCAATGATAGCCGACAGCCGTGATCAGCTTTGCGGCTTCGATCGCGGCAGACAGTTCCTCTGCCAGCCCGATATCGAGAGTGATGGGCTTTTCGACAAAGAACGGGATGCGACGCGCGATCAGATCACGTTCGGCATCGCCATGGGCAAAGGGGGGAATACAGATATAGACCGCGTCCAGCGCCTCTTTCTCCAGCATCGCACTGTGGCTCTCGAACGCCTTCGCACCGAACCGCGACGCGGCACGCTCGGCGCGTCTGAAGTCCGGATCTGCAAAAGCAACGAGCGCCACGTCCTCGAAACCGGCGAAGATATCGAGATGCCGCTGGGCGATGCCCCCGACACCAATGAAGCCGACACGTGTCTTGTCCATGAAATACTGTCCTTGTTTATTCTCCGTTTGCTCGGGAAGAAATCGCCGATAAACAGCCGCGGTTTCGTCGGCCATTCGCTGCGCTGAAAATTCAGTGTGAAACCTGTCCCGGCCGGCCCGGCCGATCGTTTTTGCCCGTTCCGGGTCTCTCAGAGCGTCGATCAGGACGCGGGCCAATGAGGACGGATTTTCGCATTCGGCCAGGAACGGATGTTCCGATCCAAGCGCCTCGACGGTGCCGCCGATCCGGGTTGCGACGACAGGCAGTCCGATCGACATTGCTTCGAGCACTGCTAAGGGAAGCCCTTCAAATCGCGACGGCAGAACGAAAAGGTCGGCGCTGCCCATCAACTGGTCGACCGCGATGCGATGCCCCAGAAATTGGACATGCGGACCAAGCGACAGGTCTTCGACCAGTGCCCGAACAGCCTCCATTTCCTCCCCTTTGCCCACAAGAAGCAAAACGACCGACGGGTCCGCGGCTAATACTGCCGGCATTGCCTTGATCAGAGTGGCGTGGTCCTTCTGCTTAGAAAAGCGCGCCACCGTAATGAGGACGTTTTTTTTCTCGAGCCCAAGTGTGGCTTTGCTGCGGCCGGCAATATTCCGTGTGCCTAGCGGGAAGATTCCATTGCGGACGACCGTCATTCGGTTGCCATTGACCCCGTTGCTCTCGAAGCTGAACTTCGATGCTTCCGAAACAACAATATGATGCGCAAGAGCATCACTTTCGCTGGCATAGCGCTCCTTCTGCTCGGTATCGGTGAGCAGATAGGGAAGATGCTCGGTACGGATCACCGGGATGCCGCAGGCGACCCCTGCGCGCGCTATCTCATGCCCCTCCCAACCGATGCCAGCGTGGACGTGGAGCAAAGAAACGCCCGAAAACCCCAGCCAATGTTCGAACGACGCGTTATCATCGATGCCTTTGACCGCAATCCCGCAACGCGCAGCCCGTGTCAACAGGGTGGCTTCTATCCCATCCATGGCGGCAAGCGTCACGTCGAACTGGCCCTGGAGCGCCCGCCCGAGCGTCAGCATGTGTTCACCCATTCCGGATGGATCGACGCTGTCAGTCGCAAGCACTATGCGCAAAAGTGTGTTCATTGAGCGCTGGCAGCCATGGCGTTGCTCAGGACTGTCTTCACCATCCGCCGATAGGTTGCTAAAGCCTGACCAACAACCTGGTCCATATTGAAGTATTTGTAGGTTCCCAGTCGTCCGACAAACGTTACGTTCGCGCGCTGTCGTGCCAAGGCCTCATATTGCTTGTAGAGTGCCTGGTTTTCCGGTCGCGGAATCGGATAGTAGGGATCCCCGTCGGCACAGGCGAACTCATAGGAAATGCTGGTTTTCGGGTGGATCTGCCCGGTCAAATGCTTGTACTCGGTAACGCGGGTATAAGGCACGGCCTCAGACGGATAGTTTACGACGGCTACGGGTTGCATGCGACTGATATCATGGGTTTCGTGCTGGAACTTCAGGCTGCGATACGGCAGCCGGCCAAAGCGGTAACCGAAATATTCGTCGATAGGCCCTGTAAAGATCGTGTGCGCTGCCAGGTTGTCCCGGTGAATGTCGGTATACTCGGTGCCAGTCATGACAGTGATGTTCTCGTGATCCAGCATCTTTTCGAACATTTCGGTATACCCATGAAGCGGCATCGCCTGATAAGTGTCTAGAAAATACCGGTCGTCCGTATTTGTGCGCGTCGGCACCCGCGCCGTTACCGACTTGTCGAGCTGCGTGGGATCAAGCCCCCATTGCTTTCGGGTGTAACCCTCAAAGAATGCACGGTACAAATCACTGCCGATCTGTGCCACGACCACATCCTTCGACGTCACGATCGCACCGCACGGCTCGGCGCGGCTGGCCAGAAACAGCGCGGCTTCCGCCTCGTTCTTGAGGTCAAGACCGTATAGGGCGTTCAGCGTCGTTCTGTTGATGGGAACAGGCACTAGATGATCGCCGAGTTGTGCAAGTACCCGATGCTCGTAGGGTCTCCAAGCGGTAAACCGCGACAGGTAGTTGAGGACTACCTCGCTGTTGGTGTGGAAGATATGAGGTCCGTATCGATGAACCAGGATGCCGTCTTCATTGTGGAAATCATAGGCATTTCCGGCGATATGCGGTCGTCGGTCGCAAAGAAGCACGCGCTTGTTGCCATCGGATGCAAGTCTCTCTGCCAGGACCGAACCGGCAAACCCTGCACCGACAATCAGACAATCGTAAGCCAAAGAAATCGCGGCGCCTGATCTTTGAGGATGGCTTCTTTTGGGAGGCAGCTCAGGCACCATCCGCCGTCTCACAGCTTCATCCATGAGAGCATTCATCGCAAGGAACGTCTTGTCCCAAGATGACCGCGCAAGCACCGTATCGACTGATGCCAGCCAATCCGTGCCTGACCTTTTCAAGGTAAGCGCACTTTCGCATGCCGTAGCGAAATCATCGGCGTCTCCAGCCAGAAATACGCCACCCACATCACCGTAAAGACGCACCACATCGGTAATCCGCGTGCTGACAACTGGCCGTCCGGCTGCCAGATATTCCGGCGTCTTCGTGGGGCTGATGAACTTCGTTGCCTCATTGAGGGCAAACGGCATCAATGCCACATCCCATCCCGAAACATAGGCCGGCAGTTCAGTGTAACTCTTTTGACCGAGATAATGGATGTTTGGAGCCTTCGGCAGATCATCCCGCGAAATCTTGGAAATCGGACCGATAAAGATGAAGGAGAAGTTTGGTCTGGCTTTCGCCACTGCATCTATCAGGGCCAGATCGAGACGCTCGTCGATAACGCCATAATATCCGAACTTCGAGCCCGAAATCGTCCGTTGATCGGACGGTTCCTCACAGTTCAGCCGTGCGCTCTGAAAATGGCTTGCGTCGACACTCGATGGAAAAGGATGAATGTTAGCATGGAGATGGCGCTTCGCCTCGTAAAGGCTATGTCCTCCAGTGAATACCGCATCGGCCCGCACGATGAGCGCAGCTTCCGTTTCCTTCAATCGGAGCGGTGCAAATTTAAAATTCGCCAGTTCGTCCATGCAGTCATAAATGATTGCCGACGCATCCACATGGCTGGCGAAATCATACATCATCGGAGTGTAAAACCACAAAATTGGGCGTGTCGCGCCGCAAAGCCCGAGGAGATCATCCAGCAGTTTTCTCAGCGCCCGCTCTCGGTCGCCTTCGCTCCATCCATGCGGAACCCGGGGACGAACGGCCTTGACCGCCGTTCCGTCGAATGGATGAATTTCGAGATAAGCAAGATGATGGTCTGTCGGAATAAACTCCTCAAAGAAAAATACCTGCCGATCTTTGGCAAAGCGCTCCATCAGGTGTTGCGGGCGTTGCAACACAAAATCCCAGCGTAAGTGAGAGAAACAAATAAGGGGCGTGTTGTGGGCGGACACGGTGTGTGCCGCTTGAGAAAGCGAACTGGAGAGATTCATTGCACATCCGCGCTTGAGAGACGGATGCAAACTACGTTCTTATTGGTTTGTTCCGCGGCTTCCTTCAAAATATCTAATATGCTGAAAAATTCATCAGTGTTCTCAGCTTGCGCACCGAGTGCGGCCAGGTCCAGTTGTCGAGCACGGTTTGACGGGGCGAGAAATCGGAAAGCGTCGAGAGCATCTCGAGAATACCTTCGTGAAACGCTCCAGCTGCTGCGACGCGCCCAGTCTGCGGCGTAATATACTGAAGCCCGCACCGAAGCGCGCTGTTGGCAAGGACGGGCAATCCGGCAAGCATGTATTCGGTCAGGATCGCTGGCGCCCCATCATCGACGCCGCAAACGACGCCAATTTTGGCCTGGTTCATCAAGCGGTTTACCTCGGCAAACGGGACGCCCGGCGGACCGACGAAGTCAACGTTGATCTGTAAGGCACGAGCTTGCGCACGCAAAAGTTCGCTCATCTCCCCATAGCCAAAGACGCACAACGCCCGATGGGTGGGCGGGATTTTCGCCAAAGCTTCGAAAAGAATGTCGTGACGCTTGTAACTCTGCGCGGCTGCGACATAGATGACGTCATACGGCTTCGGGCTTTGGAACGGATAGAACATTCTGTCTGACGCGAATTCCGGACCGATGGGCAGGATGGCAGTTTTCATTCCGGGATGCCGGTCGGTCACCTCGTCTGACTGCCACTTAGCACCGGTGAGCACGAGATCGAAATGCCGGCTAATCTCAGGCGGGATACGCAACGCTGGCGCATCAATGGAATTGTAAATCAGGTAACTGCCTTTACAGGCGGCGAGTATGTCTTCGGAAACGCCAAGGCCCCATACGCAAAGAACGTCAGGCGGACCAAACGTAAAAATGTGAGCCAGCATGTCGTTTGATGCAACCGGTACTTCCGGACCATTCATCTGAAATGAACGTCGGAAGAGAGGTCGCACTTCCGCTGGATCTGTCTCCGGAGGATTGTCCCCGCGCCTATGTGTCCAAATCTCCACAGCATCGACTATCCCCACTTTCAAGCAGGCCAGAGGAAGACGTTCGATGTATCCGCCCTCTACCACAAGATCGCGATGTGCCAGTTCAATTGCCTTAGGCTGTTCATGCGCACGCTTTTCCCACTGCTTCTGGAAATCTCCAACGGAGGGTACCCGGGAGGCAAATGGCCACCCGGCCTGAGAATCGCTGATGACGACAAGCCGTCGATGTTTGGGATGCGAAGTCATGCTGTAGACGGAAGAATCGTGCCGTTAGTTCCTGTATGTAGGCTTTGAGAAACCCGCTGATGCGTAGTTTGATCCGCCTCGATTCTGATTCGTGAGAATCTTTGGCCTTCCGACGGTGGCCGCCGCCGGACCATAGCGCCGCACCGAAGCCGCCCTAGCCGTCAGACAGTTCAAGCGCACGTCAAGTCGCGGCGACCGGCTGTAACCGCCCATTGCGGGCATCCCAAGTAGCGTCCCAAGTTCCAAGCGATACATTATTAACTCCACACTGCCGTCTGGATGAATCCGGCAGCAAGCCCATCTCAAGAGATTCCACATTTCCTTCACGCGCTCCGGCCACCGCTTTATCATGGCCGGCGGACAGTCAGGCCGGCCTAGCAGTAGCCACAAGAATGGGGAGCTCAGGCACGCGCGAACGACTATCGACAGCGCCGCGGATCACTTTCTTCCGCCGGCGGCGCACTTCCACAAGGGGAGGCAAGGATTCACGCTTATTCTCACTAAACAAAAGTCTAGAAGGAGGTATCAATGGTTGTTCGCAGAAAAGGGAACGAAGACCCGGCCGAAGGCTCAAGAGAGACGATTGAACGCGAATTGGAGAGGCGCGATCATAGTGGCACCACGCCGTCCGATAGAAGCGATGAGATGGAAGAGCGCATTCGGAGGCGCGCCTACGAAATCTGGGAGCGGGACGGCCGACCCGACGGAGAGCATGACCGCCACTGGCATCAGGCGGAAAAGGAGCTCGAAGGAGAACGAGGAGCCAGCGAGAGCGGAGGAGATGGTTGAAGTGCGTCTCGCTTGCTGCACAATGCCGTTCCAAAGCTGCGCCGGCGTCGCGCAGCATACCCTGAGAGTGCGCTCACGCCTTGACTGAGGGGAACAGCGTGCTGCTGCCTGAAGCCATTCCAACGGTCCGCGATCGTGGCACTAATCACTCCAACTTCATCTTCGGCCGTGGGTCGCACCGCGCATGGCCGGATCCATATCGCCAGGCGTTGACCACGGACTACCGGGCGACGGCTACCAGAGCTTCCGTTCTCGCTCGCCAATCGTTTCTGCAAAGATCTCCACGGCGGACGCACTCTGCAGTTCACCGTCGGCAAGTTCGGCTGAGCGTCCGCCAACCCTCAGCTCAGATTAGGACGGGGCTACTTGTACTCACCACCGGCTCTGCCATCGGCGGCCTGTCGACATAACCAGTGACTTCCTGGAACGTTTTATGTTGGGGGAGCATTCTTTGCACAAAATACATAGGACCGGAGGCTTTCGTGAAAGACAAGACACGCAATCCGAGCGAGGACAAACGGAGCCTCCCGGTAAAGGGCGCGCAAAGAGCCCGACCCACGGCAGGACAAGGCCGCGACCGATCCCCATCCAGGCTCGGTTTCCGATGGCACCCATCCGGAGGCGAATGAGGTTAAGCGCTAATTGCGAGCGGCGGCAGGCGCTTCGTTCAACCAGCAGCGGCAATCTGTGACCATTGTGGCAGCCGGGTTAACGCGGGACGTTATCTCTCGCTCGCGCCTCTTCGATGGCTTTCTTGATCCACTGCCGCGCAAAATCATTGATCTTGCTAGCCATGCGCGTGGGCAGGCGGTTCATCCCGTGGGGTCCTTCCGGCACAATCAACAGCGTCGCGTTGTGGTTCGCATTCTGCCACTTATCATACATCAATAGACTATCGTCCAGGACCGGGTCGAGTTCACCGACAATAAAAAGGGCCGCCGGCAAGCCGGCAAGGTCACAAAACAGAGGCGACAGAGAGGGGATCGGCGCTGCGCGTCGTCCATTCCCGAGGTCAGTCGCATGAGATTTTGAAGGGCGGACGGACCATGCATGATTAGCGCTTCGGCTGAAGAGTTCCTGAGACTCGGAGTGCCTGCCATGTCGTAAGTGCCGTAGAATAAGACCGCGCCCACGACGGAGGATAGATCGGCCTGCCCGTCGGACAGCGCCGTAAGCGCGCAAGCCGCAAGATGGGCTCCCGACGATTCGCCCCCGAGGATCACTCGATCCACTCCAAACTCGCTCCGCATGTTTTCAAGTATCCACCCCGTCGCGGCAAGCGCGTCTTCTATGGATGGGCGGATCCAATCATCGCGCGCCAACCGGTATTCCACACTCGCGACGACCGTCTGGCATTCCGCCGCGATCGCACTGTTTACTCGATCGTTGAAGCGGGCATTGCCCATCACCCATGCACCACCGTGGAAATCCAGGTAAATGCCCTTGCACTGCCCCTTCGGTTGGAGCACGCGGAGTTCTACATGATGACCTTCCCAGCATATGACACGCTGCGAGGTGTTCACGCTCGGGCAAGTTGCGCCTGCGCTCGAAAAGGCTTGCGCTGCGCGCAGCAGAGCATGCAGCAGCAGGGACTGCCATCGGCGATGCGGCTTGAAGCGCGGCGTCCAGTCGAGAACCCTGTTGAAACGTGCCGCACTTAATCGATCGCTGATCGTCAGCGATATCGCATCAGGTCCGATGATCGTCATGTCGACGGTAACC
Source organism: Ensifer sp. R1-3 (assembly GCF_056739175.1). Taxonomy (NCBI): domain Bacteria; kingdom Pseudomonadati; phylum Pseudomonadota; class Alphaproteobacteria; order Hyphomicrobiales; family Rhizobiaceae; genus Ensifer; species Ensifer sp. R1-3. The sequence continues at coordinate 382,077 of NZ_CP096517.1, read as the reverse complement.
TTTTTCGGCTATTGCGAGCTACCAAGCGAAGACGTCTCTCTTGAACAGGATCTTCGCTCCATCGTTCACTATGGTCAACTCGATGTAGCTAACCAGCCGTATTGCGGGAGATGCGGGCACTCTCGCGATACGGCTATTCTTAGGCCGAATGCTTCGCCAGACTCTAACCATCACCTATGCTGATGAGGCACGCCCGTATGCCGCCCACCATATTGTTCGTCGAGTTCTTTGATAATGGTCTGGCCCTTCTTGCGATCCACCAGTTTTAGAAGCTCGTCCAGCTTCGCTTCCACTCGATCGGAGCCCTCCTTCGACTGCGGGGATCCGACGAACAGCAGGAAGGCAAGGCCACCAACCTGCCAGAGCAACTGCAGGAATTCCGACTGCCAGTTTTCGAGCGTGTCGCGCGACATCTCAATGATGTAACCGCCCGAATCTGCCGGTTGCCGAAGAGCACTCTGCTCGTCGACGTAGGCAAACCAGCCGAATATCCAGTGGCCGACGACGGACAGGATGAAAAACGCGAATGTGATCCAGGCATAGCTATAGGCTCGCCAGATGGATTGGGTTTTTGGTTCAATCATTGGGGACGCCTTCCTGCTGTGCGCATCCAACTCTGCTCGCGCCAAGATGGCCGCGCGGATGAAATCACCGGGGAAATTCAACGATCCCGCAGGAGCTTTTTTCCTCTAGCCCATTCGAGCTTTGCGTGGCCAACAGGAGTAAGTCCCGCTATTGCCCAGCCAACTTCTGGACATGTTCAAGGTGACGCTGAACAACCGCAGACGCCTTCGTCGCGTGCGCCTTCAGGGGCTCGCTGTCGCCGCTTTGGGCGTAGCTTTGCATGAGCTTCAAAGCCTCCTGGTGGGCCAAGAGCTGGGCTTCGATGTAAGCCTTGTCGAAGGTTTCGCCTTGCGCATTCTGGAGTTTCTGCAATTGTGCGGCGTGCCTGTCGATCATCTGGGTCGGAACAGTGACTTTAGCTTCGCCGGCGGCAACCTTCAGCTCCTGGCTCGCCTTTGTGTGGTCGGCGACCATCATTTCAGCAAACTGCTGAACGCTTGCCTCCTTGCTGTTCTTGGCTGCGAGCTGTCCGGATTGCACCTCGAACAAATCGGAACTCGCAGCCATAGCTACGAACTCCTCCGACGACATTTGTTGCGCGTAAGCGTATGACGCGCCAGCTATCAGCGCAGCGGCGATGGCGATGTTGATCACTCGCATGGTTACCTCCGGGCTTTGCGTGCGAAGAATGCTCCAACCCCAGAAGAGGAATGATGTTCCCCGCCTGCGACACTCTTCGATTCGCTGGGGCTGCGGCCGCGCGAGCGAGCCCACCTCGAAGAAAGCGGACGTTCGGCCGTAGCTGCCGGTCTGCCGCCTTCGGAAGCGACCTTCAAGAAGATATATCAATGTCGCCGGCGCACGGAAGCGCTCTTCATCGAAACCGGAGCGTGATTGCGGCGAGCCTCCGCGAATGGCATGGACGCCTCTATGCAGGCGTCGATGAAAGATCGCCTTGCGACCTCGGCCGTCTGAAGGCTCGACAGCGCGGCACGGCAATCTCTGACGGCACGATGGAAGCGCCTTCCATGATTCGGCCACTCGTGTTCGAGGAAGTCCAGGGCGTCGTAAGGACCGCAGAATCGTCGTTCTATGCCATTTTGGAGTTTTACCGAGAGGGGTACGCGCCAGGGGATCTCCTTCATTGGAACCTCCCATAATGTCCTGCTACCCAACCGGCGAAGAAACGTGTCGGTTCCGTCATCTGGGGCCGCATTTCAAAGGAAACTGGAGGTGAACCTCACCTCAGCGAAATTCGCGCTTATCGCCCAAAAAATACTGCCGCGACTCGACCACATAGGGTCTCGCGTGCTGCAAGAACGCCCCTGTTTCGCCAGGCTTTTTGTTGGAGGCGTACAAATCATCCCGCGCTGTCACATCAACGCTGATTTCATGCTCGGGGTTTTGCGGCCTAAAGCGCCAAAAAGAGGATTGTCCAGGCGGCCTGGTGTCTTCGCTTCTCAGGGGACCGAACCACAGCAGAACCAATGCCGCCTCGAGCGGCAGGGCCATGACAACGATGAGCACTACGCCTCCCATTGGCCCCTTCGAGACGGCTTCGTTAGTGTTTGGCGGTCATTCCTTGCTGATCGCGTTCGAGAAACTGCGGGTGATAGTGGCAGCATGTTCGTCGAGCCACTGCGCCATAGTTAGTTCCTGCTGCAGGATCGCGTCGCACACGCGTTTGGTCTCCTGATCGCCGGCATGCTCCGCCGCGGCGATGAGGATCTTATAGCTGGCGATTTCCATCTGCTCGAAGGCGTAGCTGGCGAGTGACCCCCTTGACGACCTCGTCGTTGACGAACAGTCCGCTGAGGCCCTGGCCGAAGGGTCCAATCCTCCCGGTGATATCCTTGATAGTGGAAGCACCGCCGATCCGTTCCAGACAACGATCAAGCATGACGATCTGATCGCGGGTTTCCTGAAGGTTGTCGGTCCGTGCTTTTACGCCGGGATAGTTTTCCAGCCTCACGGACTGACTGGTGAGGATTGTGACTGTCTGCTCTTCCATGGCGTGCGCGTCCCTGAGTCAGGCATGCAGATGGTCGGCCGGTGTGCCCATTGTCCCTTCCTTCGTCCTCATACTTCATCTTTCCAGAGACGTAGAATCTGAGGTTTCCGGAAAGGGCCGGGACAGGGGCATTCCAACGAGCTGAGCGACAATCAAAGGTCTGTTTCGCCGATGCGGGAACATCCTCCTCTTTGCTCCGTCTTCCGGGGGCGGATTCCCACGATCATCGGAACCCGCACGAGGAGGCTACCATGGTGACTCCCAAGGAACTGGAAGACCGTATTCGTGTGCGCGCCCACGAGATCTAGGAGCGCGAAGGCCGGACTTATGGAAATCACGAAGGCCATTGGCACCGGGCGAAGGAAATCGAGGAGGAGGAGCAGGCCGGACTTCCAAAAGACAACCACCGGAAAGCACCATCGCGGCGCTAGGTTTAGCCTAGGGTGGGCGCCCGCGGCGATCAACTCTGAGACGAGTAACTGTTGGCCGACTGTACGTCTTGCCTCGAAGGAACAGAGCAGCGGCTGCGCGACTGCCCGGGCCGCAATTCTTGAACGGGCGCGAACGCACAGGACAGCACGGCAGACAAGTTCCATCACAGCCCGCCCGGCGTTGCCCCGCCAGCATATTGCGGTGGCAAGCAATCAACCACTCCTGCAAATCAGGGCTGCCTGTACTCACCGTCCTTTCGTTCGGCGGCGGGTCTCTCCACGTACGTCCCTCCCGCGGGCACGGCTACACGATCGAAATTCGCGGCGAGCCTATGGAGTGCGTCACGCATCTGCGCGCCCTGCATCGCAGGGCCGTGACCGGTGATCACCCTCTTGGGCTCAACCGAGGCGAGCAGTTCGACCGAACTGCGAGCGTCGTCCCAATTTGTCGTGTAATACATCGGGGCCCGTGCATCTCCGGCTCCTGCACTGCCACGGCATAGGCGGACTCCTGCCGGGTCGTTATGAAGGCATCGCCCGCGATAATCGTTCGGTCCGCCTCCCTCCAGAGCGATACGTGGCCGGGAGTGTGTCCGGGAGTGTGAAGCCAACGCCAGCCCGGCATGTGCGGGACGCTGCCGTCGTCCGCCAAGGTTTTCAGCCAACGGCTCACGTCGACGGGCCCGCGCGGATAAAGCGGCGACAGCATCGACATAAGGCCGCCGCCCACGGAGGGGTCCGGCGGAGGATAGGCCGCGCTGCCGTCGAGATAAGGTCGCTCAAGGCCATGTGCGTAAATAGGAGTCTGCCACCGGTCGGATAGCTCCTCGAGAGCGCCGACGTGGTCGAAATGTCCATGCGTCATTACGATTGCGGCTGGACGTGACTTTGGTCCGAAACGTTCCTCGGCCGCCCCGGTAATCAGGCCGGTCGTTCCGATGACGCCGGCGTCGATCAGAACCCACTCGCGGTCGCCGGCGCACGGTCTTCCGAAAAAAACGACATTGACAATGCCAAGACGCCGGTAAGCGAGGTCGGAGCACAGCTCCTGTGTGCCGTACCGTGCCGCGCTGCTCTGCGGGTTGTCGGCGCGACCATTTGGATCGAGCGGTATCTGCTGCGCCATCTCCCTGCCTCCTTCCGCTGCCTGGAGGTGCCGAACCATCGCCGATGAGATTGGTTCCGAAGCTATCGGAGGGTGGGGCTTAGGCGCAGTTTGTCCAGGGGAGTCGAGAAGCCGAAGTGCTCGCCGCAAAACTGTTTGATGCCTATCAATCTGGTATTCGTCAAGAAACGGGCCTGACGTCTGCAGGGCTATGGGGGCGGTCCCCAGCCGTGTTCCCGCCTTGCCGACCGTAGTTGGAGCCCTATCCTTCATCGCTGTTGATGCAGGAAGGGCCATGCAGATGCAGCTATCGCGCAGAGGTATCTTGGTAGCGTCGGCAGTGTTGCCCGCGATCGCGCACGCCTCACTCACTCTGGCCGAGGAGGCCGCTATGGCGAAAAAAGTCGTACTGCTCGGTGATTCGGTACTCGACAACGGCGCCTATGTCTCCGGTGGTTCAGACGTCTTGGAGCAACTTGTTCACCGCTTGCCTGACGGGTGGTCTGCCATGCTACTCGCATCTGATGGCAGCCGGATGGGCGATGTGCGCCTGCAATTACAGCGCCTGCCGGCGGACGCGACCCACCTTATCGTGAGCATGGGCGGCAACGACGCGCTCGGCGTTTCCGAAGTGTTGAATGCACCCGTCCGCTCTATCTCAGAGGCGCTGCTGAGGATGGCGGCTATACGAGAAAGCTTCTGCTCGAATTACCTGTCCACCCTAGACGCCACTCTTGCTGCAGAACTTCCGACGGCTATCTGCACGATCTACGACGTGCGGTATCCGGACGCCGATCAGAGGCGGATTGCCGTAACCGCACTGTCGATTCTCAATGACTGTATCACGCGCGCCGCCGCAAAGCAGCGAGTGGCCGTGATCGACCTCCGCGTCATCTGCAACGAGGATAGCGATTTTGCCAATGCAATCGAGCCCTCTGAAAAGGGCGGCAGCAAGATCGCTGCCGCCATCGTCTCTTTCCTGACCCAAGTTCCGGCGGGCCGCGCCGAGCTGATCACGCGATGAGAACCTCAGCGCCCCTTGCCGTGCCGGCGTTCCACTCGATACAACCATGGCCCGCGTCAGCCCACTAGAGGGTGCCGGAAAGTGAGCAAACCGAACTATCGTGACATCGCCCGCCATGCGGGCGTAGGGACTGCAACGGTCGAGCGTGTCCTGAACGGGCGCGGAGGTGTTCGCCCGGAACTGGTCGAGAAGGTGGTCGTTGCCGCGCGCGCACTGAACTACCCGCGCACGCTTCCCGACGCCCATCGAGGATTGCTGCGCATCGAAGTGCTGCTGGTCCGCCCCGAGACGACCTTCTATCGACGGCTTTCGAAGGCGTTCGAAAGAATTGCCTACACCCTCGATCCTTTGGTGGTCGTACACCGCAGCTTCGCCGAAGAGATGAAGCCGGAAGAGATTGCAAAGCGGATCCTGTCCGCGGACCTCACCCGCGCCGGTCTGATCCTTGCCGTACCCAGCAGTCCGGTAATCGGCGCGGCCGTGGAGGCGGTCGTCGAGAGAGGCCTGCCGGTCGTCCATGTCGTGACCCGAGCCTCCGTAGACAAGGGGGAGTTCGTCGGCATCGACAACTACGCGGCCGGGCGGACTGCGGCTCACTTCATCGCCCGCATGGCGCGGGCAGAGGGGCCGGCCGTTGGACTATGCCATCCTATCTATCAGGTACACCGCGATCGCATCCGGGGGTTCTCCGACTACTTTCGCGACAACCCCGGTCCCATTGCCTTCGAATGGCTCGGCTTCACTCGCGACGAAGAACACTACAGCGCCGAAACCCTGTCCACTGCACTTGAAATCTATCCGAACCTGGTCGGCCTCTATAATGCGGGCGGCGCGAACTCCGCTCTGATCGATGTGCTCCGGCGTCATCGACGCGGCCGGGATGTACTGTTCGTCGGGCACGAACTGACCGAATACACGCGCGCCGCCCTGCGCGAGGGCATTATGGATGTCGTGTTGGATCAAGCGCCCGAGGCCCAGGCCCAGCGTGCGCTCGATCTGATCCTGCGTCGCATCGGCTTGACGGCGATCGAACCGGATTACGCCCCCATTCGCTTCATCACCATCACGCCCGAAGGCCTTTGATCTAATTAGATCAAAGAAGGTCTCGAAGCCTGGAAAGCCTCCTGCTAACTTCGCGGCAAGGAGGAGAGCTTGAGTTACAAGAGCAGCGCACCGGATCACGGCGCGACTGCATCGCTCCTTCCGCCGTAAAAATTCGAACGGGCGCGGGACCTTCAATCCACGCCCGAAGGAGAGCGCTATGGACGATCTCAAATATGGAACGCGCAACAAGCGCGGTGACTGGGCGCCGAACCAGCCGGTCAAAACCGCCCCCCTATTCGCCTTTCCGCCGCGCCTCAAGGCAGTCCTGAAATGGCTGCCGCACTACATCTTTCCTTGGAACATGATCTTTGCGGCCTCGGCAGTGGCCTACTGGGCCTGGGTGATCCCGCCGGTGGAAAGGCTGCAGACACTCGGCATCGAGTGGATCGCGTGGCTTTACGTGGTGAACGCGATCTCGGTGTTTCTATTCTACGGCGCTTTCGAGCTGCATCTCTATGTCTTGAAACGGCAGGAAAACCGCTTCAAGTACAACGGCAGGTTCCCGGCCGATCAGAAAAGCAAGGCATTCTGGTTCGAAAGCCAGAACCTCGACAACCTCCTGCGTACATTCCTCTCGGGCGTGACCATCTGGACCGCAGTCGAGGTCGCGATGCTGTGGGCCTATGCCAACGGTTATGCGCCCTGGCTCGACTTTGCGGAAAATCCCTGGACGCTCGCGTTGGTCGCGCTGGTGGTTCCGATCATCCACGAGTTCCATTTCTTCTGCATTCACCGGCTCATCCACACCCCTTTGCTCTACAAGTGGGTGCACTCGGTCCACCACAATTCGGTCAACCCTTCGCCCTGGTCCTCGCTATCGATGCATCCGGTCGAGCATCTGCTCTATTTCGGAACGGCCTTCTACCACCTGATCCTGCCCTCCAATCCGGTGCTGATGCTCTATCAGCTTCATTACGCGGGCTTCGGGGCCATTCCCGGCCATGTCGGCTTCGACAAGGTGGAGATCGGCGAGGATAAACTGGTCGATAGCCACGCCTATGCTCACTACCTGCACCACAAGTATTTTGAGGTGAACTACGGCGATGCCCTGATCCCGCTCGATAAGTGGTTCGGCACCTGGCACGACGGCTCCGTGGAGGGCGAGGCGCGGATGCAGGAACGCTACCGCAGGAGGAAGGAAAAACTCGCGGCCCGCAAGGCGCGCGTCGGAATGGGGGAGGCTGCCGAATGACCTTGGTTTCAGTCTGCAAGCTTGACGATATCGAGCAGGAAGGGGCCATCCGCTTCGACCACGGCGGACGCACCTACGCTATCTATCGCGGTCCGGACGACAGCGTTTACTGCACCGCAGGGCTCTGCACGCACGAGGCGATCCATCTCGCGGACGGACTGGTCATGGATTTCGAGGTGGAATGTCCCAAGCATTCCGGCGCCTTCGACTATCGCACGGGCGAGGCCATCCGGCTTCCCGCCTGCGAGAACCTGAAAACCTATCCGGCGGAAGTGATCGACGGAGAGGTTCGCGTGGCGCTCGCTTAGCGGCGCGTCATCGGCTGGGCCGCACCGGCCTCCGGGATGAACTGGTGGACCGGCACCCGATGGGAGGATGAGATGAAAACAAGTTCTGTGGCGGCTGTCCTGGCCGCCCTGATGGCGGGTACCGCATCGGCCGAGACGATCGGCGTGTCGATGCAGAGCTTCGACAACAACTTTCAGACACTGCTGCGCGAGGGGCTCGATGCAAGAGCTTCCAAGGTGAGCGGGGTCAATCTTCAGATCGAGGATGCTCAGACAGACATTTCCAAACAGCGCAGCCAGATGGACAACTTCATCGCCTCGGGGGTGGACGCAATTATCATGACCTTGGCGGACACGTCAGCCGGCCCGGGCATAAGCGAGGCTGCGAGCAAAGCAGGGATTCCGCTCGTCTACCTCAATCTCGAACCGGAAAATCTCGATCGGCTCCCTGAGAAGCAGGTCTATGTCGGTTCGAAGGAGACCGACTCGGGAAGGCTCGGTGCGGAGGCCGCCTGTGAGCTTTTGAAGAAAAATGGCAAGATGAGCGATGCGCAGGCCTACATCTTGATGGGCGATTTGGCTCACCAGGCGTCGCGCGATCGCACCGCGTCGGTCAAGGAAACGCTGGTGCAAGGCGATTGCAAGGGCGTGACCATCGCCGACGAGCAGTCCGGCGCCTGGACGCGCACCAATGCGATGGACCTGACCACGAACTGGGTCACCGCCGGTCGCCCGATCGACGTGATCTTTGCCAACAATGACGAGATGGCGATCGGCGCGATTCAGGCGCTCAAGGCCGCGGGGATGTCGATGGGCGATGTGATCGTCGTCGGCATCGATGCGACCCAGGATGCGCTTGCGACAATGGCGGCGGGCGATCTGGACGTGACGGTATTCCAGAACGCCAAAGGACAGTCAGCAAGTGCGGTGGATGCTGCCGTCGCGCTCGCTCGGGGGAAGAGCGTCGACAGGGAGGTTTGGGTGCCCTTCGAACTCGTGACGCCCGAGAACATGGACCAGTACAGCCAGAAGAACTGATCCCCCTGACCGGCGCACTGCCCTGTATGCGCCGGTTCATCTTCACGTGGAGAATGCGATGGACGGTATCTTCATCATTGGTGCCGGGGAATGCGGCACCCGAGCAGCATTCGCGCTGCGCGAAGAAGGCTACTCCGGATCGGTCACGCTGATCGGAGCCGAGCCCCATCTGCCGTATGAACGGCCGCCGCTGTCGAAGCCCATGAGCGGTGCGGTGCAGATGAAATTGATCTGCGCGAAGGAAGCGCTGGAGGCGGCCGGCATCGACTATCTTCAGGGTGTGTCGGCCTCGAAGCTGGACGCCGGCGCCGGAACCCTCACCTTAAGCGACGGGCGGGTGTCGGGGTACGAGAAGCTGCTCCTCGCCACGGGCGCACGTCCGAGACGGCTCGCATGCCCAGGCGCGGAACTCGCGCTCGACTTCCGCACCCATGCCGACGCCGCGGCGATTTTCGCCAGTATTGCTCCAGGGCGAAGCGTTGCGATCATCGGCGGCGGTTTGATCGGAATGGAGCTCGCGGCGGTGCTTCGCGGAAAAGAGGTCGCGGTCAGCGTGATCGAAGCCGCGCCGAAACCTCTAGGCCGGGCGGTCCCTTCGCGCTTTGCAAAAAAGCTCGTTGCCAGGCATGCGGCCGAAGGCGTGCGGTTCCATCTAGGTCAGGGCGTTACGGCGATCAGCGGCGATGGAGTAACCCTGACCGATGGCAGTAAGGTGCCCGCCGATCTTATTGTCAGTGCCATCGGCGTTTTGCCTGAAACCGCGCTGGCGGAGGCGGCCGGACTGGCCACCAAGAACGGAATCCTAACCGACGTTCGTCTCCGCACCAGTGCACCAAACGTTTTCGCCGCAGGCGATTGTGCGGCGGTGGCGCAACCAGGTGGCGGACACACTCGATTTGAAAGCTGGCGGAACGCGAGGAGGCAGGCCGAGACCGTCGCCCGGAACATGGCCGGTGCCACCGAGACTTTTACCTCCATCCCGTGGTTCTGGTCCGATCAGTACGACCTTGGGCTCCAAGTCGCAGGGCTCCCGCAGCCTGCGCATCAGAGCGTCGTCCGTTCAGTCGCGGCCGGCGAGCTTGAGTTCTACCTGGACGATGGGCGCCTTGTGGCTGCGGCGGGGCTTGGCATCGGCAATGGCTTGGCCAAGGACATCAAGCTGGCCGAGATGTTGATTGCCTCTGGAACGAACCCGGACCCCGCAGCACTGGTCGACCCAGGCTTGAACCTCAAGGCGCTGTTGAAGAGCGCACGGGCGGCATGATGCAAAAGCTGCTGACTTTCCAGTCGCTCTGGGCCATGGAACGCCGGCACACGGACGGGCACGAACGCAGTCTCGATGAAAACATCGAAGCGATTTCGGGGGCTGGTTTCGATGGGTTCAGCGCTCACTATCCCAGTCGACACGATGTCGTGCGCCTCAACGAGGCCATTCGCGGCAGCGGCCTGAAGGTCGAAGGCGTCTGCTTCCCGCTTCCGTCGAGGAGCTGCGCCTACCGCTGGAGCTTGCCGCGGAGTTCCCGGTAAGCCACATCAATCTCCAGCCCGACATCCGCCTCCGCCGGATCGACTGCCTGCCGCTGCTCGACGGGTGGATGCGGCTGGCCGAAGATGCGGGCATTCCGGTGTTCATCGAAACGCATCGAGACCGGATGACTACGGACCTGTTCTTCACGTTGGATCTGCTGGACTACAGGCCCGATCTGCCGCTTATGGCCGATCTTTCGCTTTCCTGGTCGGCCGCGATTTTGCCTTTCCGGTTGATGCGGAAAATCACGCAATGATCCAGCGCATCCTCCGGAATGCTGAGGCTTTCCATGGTCGTGTCGCGTCGCGCAAGCAGGTGCAGATCGAGATCTCCTTTCCGCATCACCGTCCCTGGGTCGATCTCTTCTTGGACTGGTGGAGCTACGGTCTTCGGAACTGGCGGTCCCGGCGCGCCGGATGACGCCGAGCTGGTCTTCACCTGAGAACTCGGTCCCAAACCACGTGCGATCACCGGGAGGGACGGCCACGACACGACCGACCGATGGGCGGAGGCGCTGCTGCTCCGGCAGATGGCGCGCGACCTATGGACCGCCACTGCCGAGCCGGAGCAGGCCGGCGGCGGTCGCGATTAGGTCGACCATTCCCTTTGAGGGCATCGGCAACGTCAACGTCATCCGCACGCGGATGGTGCAGTCCGTCATCATCGGCGTGGCCGGTGCGGGACAGGAGATTCGACGCGGCCGTTCCAGCTTGTAATGGGTCGGACATGGCGGCGGCGTCAAGGTCCGGAGCCAGCTGCCGGGCATGGCTGAGGAAACACCGCTTGCGCATCGAATGCGTCCTTCTCTCCGGCCAACACGCCACAGACGGTGACTGCCCGCCACCAAGCTGCGAAGTAGACGATGGATCTGGCGGCGCAGAAACGCAGGGAAGAATTCCAGCCCGAAGATCGTGGGTTCGACGCGCCCACGTCAAGGCCGAGCTTGCCAAAATGGATCCTCGGCAGACCAAAGCGGCCGATCGGAGCAGACGAGATCAATGTCCTGACATCTCGCCTGATAAAGCGCAAGCCAGAGCCGAGATTTGGCTCGCCAATGAGCGTTGCGCCCTGAGAGCAGCGTAGAACCGTGAGCGTCGCCAAGCGGGAATACGGCCGTTCCCTTGCTTAATTCATGAAGCTAGTTTCCGAAGACGCGCAGGCGCCAGTTCAGCTGCTTCCAATTTATGGGGCGGAGCAAGGAAGAGCGCCAGCTCGTTCTTCGAGAAAGCTCCCGCGCCGATTTCACGCAAACGCGAGGTCGACTCCACTGCCGGCGAGCTCGCCGGTACGCGGATCGGCGCCTCTGTTCAGCGCCCTGCATCGTAAAGCGGCTGCTAGCGCCAAGGCAAAACGGTTCGGGACAAACTTTTCACAATCGTAGACGATGAACGGTCCATGACGTCACCTCATGAAAAGGTCTGCAGTCTCCGGTCCGAGCCTTTGCTGCCGGGCCTCCCCGCATCTAGCGCAAGCAATGCCAGTTCGGCCTCGTCGAGCCGAGACGGGCGGCCATTTTCAGGCATGCCCTGGTCCGTTGCCCGGTCGATCAGATATTCGGTCCAAGCCCAGTCTCTAAGGATCGCGCGCTTCTCCTCGAGAGTGAGACGGTGATCGCCCAATCACGCCGAATGGGCTATCCCCCTCTCCGATACTTGCGGCCCCTTCTGGACGCGATCATCAGCCTTCGCGGGCGTTCCCGGCCCGGTGAACTCAACGGCGGTACCTGTGCGAGTGTGCTCCTCGACGCTGCGTCGCCCCCAGCCCTTCGGCTTGGCGTCATGCGGCCACTGGATGGCGTAGTTCAGTCCCTGCCTCTCGCAATAGGCAGTTGCGGCCTCCAGCGTGGGAAATTTCAGTTCCACCTGCGTCATCGGATCGTCACTCCCCGCCCACCCCATCAGCGAATCGATAAAGGGTGCACGGCGACGCTCGAAAACCAGCCGCCAATCCTTTGTGCCCGTCTTGCCGGACGTTGTGATCGATCGGCACGGCCGGAAGATGCGAGCGCTCAGATTGGATTCGAACGCTGCCGGTCCGAAAGAGTGGGAAGGCCATTGTGTCTCGGCGCCCAGCCTGAGGACGCTATCAATTTGCGGCGACGCGAGCTGCTCGGCGCTGAGATCCTCTATTGCTTCTCGCTTCCGATGCCGGGAGGGGTAGCGCGGGCGGTATCTTTGAGACAGCAGCGAGCTTCGGGGTATTGAACGTCGTTCAGGTCGACAGGGGCCAGTTGCCGGCCCAGATAATTCGAACATGTTTCTCATAGCCACATCCTCCATCGAGCAACATGGATACAAGACTGCGACCGGTTTCGAGGCATGTAGTCCGACCGGTCCAGGCAGGCGATCATCGCGAATAGCAATGTAGTTCAATGTGTTACGCGTTCAAGAAGGCGCCGCGTTGAGGCGCTCGCAGCAATTTGCCGCCGCCCCCCGGACCTCCTCGAACGCTTCATCAAGAGCCGATTGCGCCGTCACAGAGTGATGAAGTGAAAGGTCTCGGGCAAAGACAGTCAAGGGATCGGTTGCCCATACCACATGCATGCGAGTGGATATTGAATGCGATTTTTCCCGAAACTATCTGTTAATTAGCCTGCTGGAAACAGCTGGCATGTTCTGTCAACTACAATCTTTGGAGGTTGTGATGGCAACGCTGATGGAAAGGAAAAAGCCGCAGGACTGGATGAATCTCGTCCTCGCAGTCGCCCTTTTCGTCTCGCCTTGGGTCATGGGCTTCGCTGGTGAGTTCATGGCCGCTTGGAACGCGTGGATTGTCGGCGTCGTCATAGGTGCTCTGGCGCTCGCCACATTGACCGCGTTCTCAGAATGGGAGGAATGGGCGAATATTGTAATCGGGATCTGGCTCGTTGTCGCACCCTGGCTTCTCGATTTCGCCACGAATGCTAATGCCATGTGGACACATGTGGTCCTCGGCCTGCTTGTCGCGGCGATATCAGCTTGGGCTCTCTGGGATGAGCGCCAGAATCCTCACGCGCGCGCTTGATCGCGATGGTGCCCGCCGCCCAGGTGGCGGGCACCATCTAGCCGACCGGCCGTCCTAGTCATATCATCGGTGATCCTGACCAACTTAGCCGCCGTAGTCCTTCAAGATCACCCAAGAGCGCTTGAATTGCCGGAGCAAGGTTTACGACCATAGCCGATGGAAAAAGCAGTTGAACGCATTGCTATTGCAATGGTCATCGTCTCGGTCTCCGCGTTCATCTTGCTGCCGATCGCGTTCAAATCAGAATAGACGTGAACACGCCCGCGTACCTCCGCCGGTCCCGTCCGGGTCCCTGCCACACTGACAAGATGCAGCTCGTTACAACACTGCAAAAATTGTTACCCTGGCTCCACCATCCACGCACGAACTGTTGCATGGTCTGACTCGTTGTTATTACGAGCAGAATGGAGTGCGTCGGAATGTTACGCTGGCGCTCCCTGAGCGGCCGGCGCGCGCTTCCGAAAGCGCAGAAAGCTCATGCAGGTCGCGCGACCGTCGTGCGCCGGGTCGCATCTCCGCCCGCCACGATCTCGCGCAGTTCATCCTCAGTGATCGTCTCCTGCTCCAGAAGCAGCTTCGCCGCCCGTTCAAGGGTGGGTCGCTGCTCCTTAAGCAGCGCAACGGTCCGGTGAAACGCGTGCTCCACGATCCTGCGGACCTGCTCGTCGATCATGGCAGCAGTCGCCTCGGAGTAATCGCGCTCGCGGGGGCCATAGAGCGGCTCGGGGGTCAGGAGGGAGCGGCGATCCCGCTCGAGCGCTACATGCCCCACGTCCTCGGTCATGCCGTAGCGGGCGACGATGGCTCGCGCAATGTCGGTGACCTTGACCAAGTCGTCGGCCGCACCCGTCGACAGGTGGCCGAAGGCGATCCATTCCGCGGCGCGACCGCCTAGCAGCACCGCCATCTTGTTCTCCAGCTCCTCTTTCGTCATTAGGAAACGGTCTTCGGTGGGTCGCTGGATCGTGTAGCCGAGCGAACCTATGCCGCGCGGGATGATCGAGACCTTGTGAACGGGGTCGACCCCGGGCAACGCCATAGCGACGAGCGCGTGGCCCATTTCGTGATAGGCCACAATCTCGCGCTCTCTTGGATTGAGCAGGCGATTGCGCTTCTCTAGCCCTGCAACGATCCGCTCTATGGCGTTGTTGAAGTCTCCCATGGTCACGGCATCAGCCTTGCGCCGCGTTGCCAGCAGCGTTGCCTCATTCACGAGATTGGCGAGATCCGCTCCCGTAAAACCCGGCGTCAATGCGGCGATCTGCTCCGACTTGACGTCGGCAGCGAGTTTGGCTCGCTTCAAATGTACATCCAGGATTTGCATGCGGCCGTGCTTGTCCGGGCGGTCGACGAGGACCTGCCGATCGAAGCGTCCGGCCCGCAACAGCGCGGGATCGAGAATTTCGGGTCTGTTGGTAGCGCCGAGGAGGACGAGTCCGGCCGAGGGGTCAAAGCCGTCGAGTTCGACCAGCAGCTGGTTGAGGGTCTGCTCCTTTTCGTCATGCCCGCCTGCCATCGGGCCAATTCCCCTGGCACGGCCGAGCGCGTCGAGCTCGTCGATGAAGATGATGGTCGGCGCTTTGGAACGCGCCTGTTCGAATAGATCGCGCACCCGGGCCGCACCTACCCCGACGAACATCTCCACGAATTCAGAACCGGAGATCGAGAAGAAGGGCACCCCTGCCTCGCCGGCGACCGCTCGTGCCAGTAGCGTCTTGCCGGTCCCCGGCGGACCGACGAGAAGAATGCCTTTCGGCATCCGCCCCCCGAGGCGGCCATAGCCCTTGGGATCCTTGAGGAAATCGACGATCTCTTTCAGCTCGTCTTTTGCCTCGTCGACGCCCGCGACGTCCTTGAACATCACACCGGTGTCGATCTGCATATAGATCTTCGCCTTCGATTTGCCGATCTGCATCAGCCCTCCGCCGAAGCCGCCCCCGAGGCGCCTCAGCATGAACATCCAGATACCGATGAAAATCACGCCTGGGATCACCCACGACAGTAGGTCGCGGACGAACGTACTCTCGATGTGGCCGGTAACGACGACGCCACGCTCCTGCATCTGCCGGGCGAGGTCCGGCTCGACCCGGGTCGTGATGAACATTGGTTTGCCGTCCTGGGGCGCCTTGAAACGTCCCTGGATGAACTGGTCAGAGACGGCGACCTCCGCGATCTTGCCTTCGTTGAGATACGTTTCGAACTGGCTGTAAGGGATTTGCGCTATCTGCGTGGCGCTCGCGAAGATGTACTGAAACATCATCAGCGCGAAGAAGGCCACGATCCAGTACCAGATGTTGAACTTCATCTGCCTTTTCATGTTTGCAGCCCATCGAATTGCAGCGTCGCCCGGCTGCCGGTCAGACTGGAAGAAGGATTTGCTCCGCCGGCAGCAACGAAACGTCGGCGGACAGCGACGGTTCCCTCGTAAGCGCCAGGCGCAGATGGTTCGATGCTTCTGGAATCAGGAGGCCGGACGCGATCTCTTGGAAGTCCTTAGCCATGCCAGCCGTCCCCCGCGTCACCAGTGCTCGTTGCAGGACCTGAAGCCGTGCGGGGCAGCCTAACCATGCCGCGCTTCGATGGTCAGCAACCGAGATCGGATACAACCTCTTGAACCAAAGAACCGAAGGCATCGCTACGCCTACCCTTGCCGACGAAAGCTGCAACCCGCCCCGCCGCCTCATCGGCGATATCAGCGATCCAGCTCAGGTACTCGAATATTTTGCAATCTTGACGGAAGCAGCGAGGGAGGGGAATGACGACCTGCAAATAGTTCTGCTGTCGACGCCGTCCTTGAACGCGTGAAGACGGGCATCGCGGCCTTCGACGACCTCATGATGGGCGGTCTGCCGCGGCGGCGGACCACCATCGTTGCCGGTACGCCCGGCAGCGGAAAGACGGTTTTCGCCACTCAGTTCCTCTCCCAAGGCATCATGGAATTGGATGAGTCTGGCGTCTTCGTAACCTTCGAAGAATCCCCATCCGAGATCGAAGCGAACATGTCGACTTTCGGATGGGAGATCGGTCGGTGGCTGCTGGAAGAGGATTGGGACATACTAGAGCCGCTCCTGGAGGAATGGTCTGCCACGACGGGTGCGGTTTTGCATGAACTCGGTGACACGGTACGCTTCGCCTATTTCCCGCGGGGCAGCAGCCTGATCTCCTACTTCGTTGTCCTAAGCGAAGGACGCGCGGTGGAAACGGCGCTCATAGGCCGGGAGGGGGCCGCGGGCGGAATCGTCAGTCAGGGGCGTCTGCCGGCTTTTACGCGTGCAGAGGTGCAAGTCGGCGGTCCCTTCTACCGCATTGAGCTTAATAGTTTGGAGGGCGCCAAGAAGCGCTCGCCCACACTGCGCCACTTATTCGCACGCTATGCTGATTGCCTCATGGCCCAGATCTTTCAAGCGATCGCCTGCAACGCAGTCCACTCGCTCGAGCAAGGAACGGTGAAATGGCTGCTCGCCGCGATCGAGCGCACGGGGACCGTAGACTGTTCTTACCCAGGAGCAGCTCTCGGCGATGCTGGGCGTGGGGCGCAGCTATCTCAGCCGCATCATACATAGCTTGAAACAGCGCTCAGTCATGGAAACAGGCGCGGGCGTATCGCTGTCCGTGACGCCAGTGCGTTACGGCAGCTCGCATGCGAGTGCAATGCGGCCGCGGCGCGCCACTTCCGGGATGTCCTCAAGGGCGTCTATCCGGTCGACACCTGAAAACTCCCGTCCCTTGCTCTCCTGCTCCGCAGAAGAATTCGTTATGGCCGCCCGCTCCGAACGCAGCAGACGTCATGCCCTGATCTCCTGACGCTGGAAGACGACATAGGCTAGGGTAAAAAGTAGGATCATTGCCGCGATCATTCCTGAAAACTGTGGCCAGACGATAATCAGGCTCTGCATTGTCGGCAGGGGAGCGCCGGCTATGGCGCCTTCGACCTGATCGAAGAACAGCGGACCGACGGATCGAGCCGCCGGGTTGAGCAGGATGGCGGCAACTTCGCCGTAGAGCTTCTCAGGGGACAATCGAGCGATTGCCTGTTGTGTCTCGAACTGTGTTACCACCGTCATGGGATTGAGCGGATCGATAGGTGCCAGCGCCCCGGCGATCAGGGGCGCGACCATGCCCCAGAACATCGTCAGGACCAGCCAAACAGATAGTGCCGCGAGCGCTGAAGTCGCCGGGGAGCGGATCAACGTCGAAAAGGCGATCGCGAGCGCGAGCCAGACGCCAGCATAGGCGAGCGTGGCCGCAAGATAAGCGGTGCCACGAACAACGTCGGCGGCCGAGGGAGGCAGTCCGAGGAACAAGATGCCGAGTCCGGTCATGATGAGCCACAACGTCAAAAGCGCGATAGCAAGGACGATCAATGCGCCGAGGAACTTTCCGGAAAGCACGGCGTCGCGATAGATGGGCTGTGCCAGGAGGCGGCTCATCGTCCGGCGCGCGTACTCGCCATTAACCGCGTCGAACCCGAGCGCTATCGCCACCAAAGGCAAGAGAAAACCCAAAAAGGCCACAAAGGACGGCAGCGGTTCACGTGACACTGTGAGGAGCTTCAGAAAGAGGAACGGGTCCTCCGCCGTGGTTTCTGCAATCCTGCCGATCGCGCCATAGACCGCGCCGATGGCCGTGAGCATCACAAGCAGCATGATCAGGTGCATGCGCGCTCCAGTCATATGGTCGGCGGCCTCCTTGAGAGCGACTGTCATTGTTCCCTTGAAGGGCGATCCTTCACGAGTCATGGCTAAACTCCTCGAAGTAGCGGTTATAGGCCTGATCAAGCCGGGCACGCCGCAGGTCGAGGTTTTTCAACGCCCCTCCTTTTTCGATGATCAGTCGGGCAAGCTCCGGCCTGATGTCGCGCTCGGCTTCGATCAACCAGTGGCCAGCTCTGTCTGGCTCGACCGCCTTCACGTCGCTGGACATCTGATCCAAACCGGACAGATCTATCCCGTCCGCCTCAACGTCGATGACGAATGCGGCGCCACCGATCCTCGCGTTGAGCTCTTCTATTGTGCCAATGAATCCGATCTTGCCTTTGCTGAACAAGGCGATGCGGCTGCAGACGGTTTGTACGACGTTGAGCATGTGCGACGACAATAGGATGGTCATGCCGTCTCGGCTAAGAGCCCGGATAAAGTCGAGCAATTCCTGGGTGGACTGCGGATCAAGCCCGGACGTCGGCTCGTCCAAGATCGCGACGCTGCATTTGCGCATCAGCAGTTCGGCCAATCCCAGGCGCTGGCGCATGCCGCGCGAATAGGTGGCAACGCGCCGGTCCGCTGCCTCCGTGAGCCTTACCTTGTCCAGCGCGGCCGCAATACGCTCGCGCGCCAGGTCCTGGGACATGCCGGCTAGCCGCGCCGCATAGGCAAGGTTTTCCCGGCCCGTCATTGTCTCGTAGAAGCCGACGGCGTCGGGCAGGTAACCGACCTCCTGCTTGACCTCAAGCGGTTGACGCAGCGGATCCTTGCCGAGGATCCTTACGCTGCCCTCACTCGGTTCCGTCAAACCCAGCAGCATCAGGATAGTGGTCGTCTTGCCGGCACCGTTCGGGCCGAGGAGACCGACGACCTCCCCGGCTTCGACTGCAAGGTCGACGCCGCCAACGGCGATGGCGGAACCGTAGCGTTTGACCAAGCCCTTTGCTTCGATGATGGTCGTGCTCATCGCCGCCCATACCTCATCACTGCCATGCCAAGAACAACGGCCGCGGCTGCGATGACGCCGATCCCGGCCATGCCCCACGCCGTCGATGCTTCGACGGTGACGCGGAACTGTGCCGATTCCGAAACAGGGTCGCCGTTTGCGCGGAGGGATACCATGTAGTCCCCCGCTATCGCCCGCTCAGAGGGCGTGATCTTAACGTTGACCTGGCTCGTTCCGTCAGGTGCGATCTGATCGATGCGCTCGGGATCGAACTCCACTTTCCAGCCGGACGGCGGGCTCGCCGAGAGCGCAATTTCCCTTGCCGCGGCGCTTCCGGTGTTTGCAAGGGTGAACGGGAAGCTCGATTCCTTACCGGCCACCGCATCGCCGGAGAGCCGCTCCTGAGGACCTGTAAGCGTGATATCGGGTTGGCCGGTTATCTCGACGGTGAGTTCCGCCGCGGCGCTCGCGCCGCCTCCCGAAACCTCCATCGCGACCGGGTAACGCCCGGCCGGCGTTGAGCGCGGCGGCGTCACTTCCAGCGTCACCGTCTCCGTCGCCCCGGCTTCTATCGGTAGGCCCGTGATTTCTTCGGAACCGTAACCGCGCTTGAAGCGTGTCTGGAAGCCGTGCGGGACGTTCGCGACGAGGTTGAAGAGGCTTTCGTCGCCATCATTCGTCACGTCCACCTTAAAGCTGAATGTCGAACTCGCCGTTCCTCGCAGCGCCGGCAGTTCGGGCTTGAGCTCCAGCCCGCGTTCTGGCTCGCTGGACAGGCCGACGGATAGCGGCAGCTCGGCCACTTGATCGCCGTAACGCGCCCTGACATCGATCGCGACCCGGTCACCGGCCGCACCCTCGGGCGGTGTGAGTTCAAGTTTCACCTCCTGTGTCGCATCCGGCCCAACGATCACCGCTGAAACGTCGCGGTTTCCGCCCTTCAACGACCACTTCCAGTCCTGCGGAATGCCGGACACCTCGATGGAGGCCCGCTGCGGCGGCTGGTTCGAGTTGCGAAGCGTGAGCGGGATCGTCTCGGTTTCACCGGGGCGGATCGCCAGTTCGGGATGCGGCGTGGTCAGCCAGAAACCTGTCAGTTCCGCCGTGCGGCTCTGCGGCTCCTGCCCCGGCGCGGCGGCCGGATAGCCCAGAACCGTTGCGACGGCCATGAGCATTGCAATGATCGAAAGCGCAGTCTTCTTCATCTCCTTCTCCATTTGCGCTGCACGTCTTCGCGCCGAACCCCGTCAACGAACCACGAGGAACAACCTCATGCCGTCCCGGAACAGATCCAGCGCGAGCGTACCGGTGACCTCCTTCAGGGCAGCCGCCAGGTCGGCGGTAGAGCCGACCGGCCGCCGGTTTACGGCGACGATGACGTCGCCTGCCTCCAGACCCGCACCGGCTGCGGCGCTTCCATCTTCGACGCCGGTTACGACAACCTTGCCGGCGGCATCCTGGAAGTGCGCTCCTTCAAGCGCCCGCGGCATGCTCGATACATCTCCGTTGCCGTCTTCCGGCTCGACGCGGAGTGCGAGCGTCTTGCGGCTGCCGTCGCGCAAGTATTCCACCGTAACCTGCGAGCCGACCGGCGCCAGGCCGATGCGGTTGCGAAGATCGGCCGACCCGGAGATGCGATGTTCGTCCAAGGCGACAATGACATCGCCGGCCTGAAGACCCGCGCGAGCCGCCGGCGAATCCGTGTCGACACTGCCAACGACGGCGCCGTGAGTCTCGCTAATGCCAAGGGCTTCGGCGAGGTCGGGTGTGAGGTCCTGAACGGCAACCCCTATGCGTCCGCGACGCACTTCGCCGTGCTCGATCAATTGCTTCATCACCGCAGACGCCATCCCGACCGGGACTGCGAAACCTATGCCGACATTGCCGCCCGCCGGCGCGATGATCGCGGTATTGATGCCCACGAGCCTGCCGTCGGCGGTCACCAGGGCGCCGCCCGAATTGCCGGGGTTGATGGAGGCGTCGGTCTGGATGAAATCCTCATAGCCCTCGACATTGATGCCACTGCGGCCGAGTGCGCTGACGATGCCTGAGGTGACCGTCTGGCCGAGCCCGAAGGGGTTGCCGATCGCCACGACCGTGTCGCCGACGCGCAACCTGGCCGAGTCGCCGAAGGGAAGCGCCGTCAATCTCTTCGCGTCGATCCTGAGCAGGGCGATGTCCGTCGCCTGGTCACTGCCGACCAGCTCCGCCGTGAAGCGACGGCGATCCTTCAACGTGACGGCAATCTCGCCGGCATTGGCGACGACATGATGGTTGGTCAGGATGTAGCCCTTGTCGGCATCCACGATCACGCCGGAGCCGGCGCTCATACGCTGGCGCTGTTCGGGCAAATTGAAGTATCGGCGGAAGAAAGGATCGTTGTAGAGCGGATTGGATTCGGCGGGGTCGCGCGACCTCACGGCTATGTTGACGACCGCCGGCGTTATGGTTTCGAGAACGTCGGCGAGGGACCGCTGCGGGCTCGCTGCAGTTTGCGGCTGCGCCGGTGATACCGGCGTGGGTATCAGGACCAGAGCGAGTGCGATGAATAGTCCGATATATTTCGACGAACGCGTGTTCATTTGCTTGCCCCTGAACTTTGCAATCCTCCTTTTGTCCGGGCAGGCAAGGATTCCTTGGAATCAGGCGTCCAACGTATGCAGCAATGCCCGGAACCGCCGCGCCCACTCATACGCGCGTTCCTTCTCAGTTCGGTCGATCGATCTTCGCGCGCCAGATGCGCGCGAAGACGCCATTCCCATTCAGAAGTCCATGCCTCCGCCGGGCATCGCCGGCGCGGGTGCCTCCTTCTTCGGCTTCTCGGCCACCATCGCCTCCGTCGTCACGAGCAGACCCGCAACCGACGCGGCGTCCTGTAGCGCGGTGCGCACCACCTTCACAGGATCGATGACGCCCTGCTCGAAGAGGTCGCCGAATTCGTTGGTTTGGGCATTCCAGCCATAGCTGAGTTCACTCGCCTCGCGCAGCTTGCCGACGATGATCGAGCCCTCGGCACCTGCGTTCTCGGCGATCTGACGCACCGGCGCCTCGAGCGCTCGGCGAACGATTTCGACACCGTGTCTCTGGTCGGCATTGTCGGTCTGGACATTCTTGAGAGCTGTAACGGCTCTCAGAAATGCGACGCCACCGCCGGGCAGAATGCCTTCCTCGACCGCTGCCCGAGTTGCGTGCATCGCATCGTCAACGCGATCCTTGCGCTCCTTCACCTCGACCTCGGTGGAACCGCCGACGCGGATGACGGCAACACCGCCGGCAAGCTTCGCAAGCCGCTCCTGCAGCTTCTCGCGATCATAGTCGGAAGTCGTCTCCTCTATTTGGGCCTTGATCTGGGCTACGCGTCCCTGGATCTGCTCCTTGGAGCCGGCACCGTCCACGATGGTCGTGTTTTCCTTTTCCACGACTATTCTCTTGGCGCGACCCAACATGTCGAGCGTGACATTCTCGAGCTTGATACCAAGGTCCTCGGAGATCGTGGTGCCGCCTGTCAGAATGGCGATATCCTCCAGCATGGCCTTGCGGCGATCGCCGAAGCCGGGCGCTTTCACCGCTGCCACCTTCAGTCCGCCGCGCAGTCTGTTGACCACCAAGGTGGCCAGTGCCTCGCCTTCAACGTCCTCCGCTATAATCAGAAGCGGCTTACCGGACTGCACAACGGACTCGAGTACCGGAAGCATCGCCTGCAGGTTGGACAACTTCTTCTCGTGGATGAGCACATAGGGTTCTTCGAGCTCTACGCGCATCTTTTCCTGATTGGTGATGAAGTACGGCGAAAGATATCCGCGGTCGAATTGCATGCCCTCCACGACCTCGAGCTCGGTCTCGGCGGTCTTGGCCTCCTCGACGGTGATCACGCCTTCGTTTCCCACCTTCTCCATCGCCTGGGCAAGAAAGCGCCCGATCTCGGTGTCGCCATTCGCCGAAATGGTGCCGACCTGGGCGATTTCGTCGTTTCGGGTGACTTTTCTGGCTTTGCTCCGCAGTTCTTCAACGATGGCGTCGACGGCTTTGTCTATGCCCCGTTTGAGATCCATCGGGTTCATGCCGGAGGCAACCGCTTTCGCACCTTCCCTCACGATGGCCTGTGCCAGAACCGTGGCGGTCGTGGTGCCGTCGCCGGCTATATCACTGGTTTTCGAGGCCACTTCGCGCACCATCTGGGCGCCCATATTCTCGAACTTGTCCTCAAGCTCGATTTCCTTCGCAACCGTAACCCCATCCTTGGTAATCCTTGGAGCGCCAAACGATTTGTCGAGCACCACGTTGCGTCCCTTCGGGCCGAGCGTGACCTTGACGGCATTCGCAAGGATATCGACGCCGCGCAGCATCTTCTCACGAGCATCGGAATGGAATCTCACTTCTTTGACAGCCATTTTCCTACTCCCTCAGTAAATGGTCCTTCCCATCGGCGCGCTCATGCGGCCGTCCTGGCTTGCGCTTCGGCCTCGACCACGCCCATGACATCCGATTCCTTCATGATCAGTAAGTCCTCGCCGTCGAGCCGGATTTCCGTGCCGGACCACTTTCCAAACAGGATACGGTCGCCGATTTTCACGTCGAGCGGCCGCAGCTGACCGCTGTCGTCGCGCGCGCCGGGGCCGACGGCGATGACCTCGCCCTCCTGCGGTTTTTCCTTTGCGGTGTCGGGAATAATGATGCCGCCGGCGGTCTTTTCCTCGGCTTCGATGCGGCGGACCAGAATACGGTCGTGCAACGGACGGAACGTCATGTCGTCCTCCCTTTAGAGCAGCTTGTTTCAAGGGGTCCTCCGCGCCGCATCCGAAGCGAATCCGACGCGGGGCGCGCGACCTTTTGGGCGCGCGCAATCGATCTGGTCTTTGCTTTTTCGGGTTTCAAGAGGACAGCGAAAAATTTTAGCACTCGACCTTCTGGAGTGCTATCGAGCTGGAATGCAAAGGCTGTTTAGCGCGGCACTCGGGATGCCGTTCCGGATTGACGCCTTCAGGGTCGTCGCTGCTCGGGACGTTTCTCTCGTGCAGGAAGGTTGCACTTGAAGAAGATGCCAGGGCCAGCCACCCCTGCGGGGATGAGCCAGAAGCAGCCCCTCCGGCTCACCCGTATCAACGTGTCTATTGGTCGTTTATCGCGATGCGTTTGACTTTCGATTGACCCTGTTCCCCTCCCCTTTGGGCGCTGCCCGCATTGAGCGAAGATTGTCAGAAAGACACCGCCGCCAACCTGCCGCTAGGCCGGACGACGGCCCGGGACTGGATCGAGATCCTCGTCCGCCCATCTCCGGTAGTCGCAGCAGTTCTGCAGTCGGCAGATATGGCACATCGTCGACTAACTCATACCCGGCCTCGTTTAGCTCGCGGACAGGCGAAGGCCGGAGTTTCAAGTCGCCAGTTTCGTGTCCCGGGCATGAAGGACAGACTAGGCCGCCACGCGCAATTGCTTACACGCGGGGCATGTACTTGCCGGACTTTGGTCCGGTTCATCGATTGGAAAGGCACAACGCCGAGCGACACCATTGAGGAATATCGGAGTCACCGGTGCGGCATCCTCGTCAGCCGCTCGAGTGAGTGGCGCCTCAGAGCTACATATTTGCCCTCCACGCAGCTCCGAGGCGTCACCGCCTTACCGTGGGATTGCCGATGCGAGAAAGAAGAGACTTCGATTATGACCTTCTTAGCCGAGAACCTGAGCATCTCGCAAAAAGCTTTGCACAGGCTCATGGAAGAACGGCTCTCGACCGCTAAGCCGACGGTCAGACGATGGGGCCTAGATGCGCATCTGTCTGGTCAGCGTATCGGGGCTAGATGAGTGTTGGGCCCGCGACGACTCTTTGCCAACTTCCGGCACCCAGGCGCAAGTCCCCCAAAAATTGGATTGTTGAGGCGGCCTGGTGAGCTCGTTCCTCAGAGGCCCGAACCACAGGAGAACCAATGCCGCTTCGAGCGGCAGGGCCATGACAACTATGAGCACTACGCCTGCCATTTACCTCAGACGGCTCCGTTAGTGTTTGGCGGTCATCCCTGGCTGGTCAGCATTGTGACTGTTGCTCTGCCAGAGCATCTGCACCCATGAGGCCGGTATGCAGATGGTCGGCTGCCCGTGTCCAATCTTGAGCTCTTGTTCTTGTGAACATAGAACCTGAGGCTCCCAGAAAAGTTCCTCAGACGGCTTCAGCAGGAATGCGCGGCGTTTTTGTTAGCGCTCCAACTCGATTTTTCGGCGCGTTGGCGGCGACAGGTTCCAACTGTTGCTGCGCCCGCTGTCATCATGGCGGCCGCTAAGGCAGCAGCCCGGAACATCTTCCTCTTTGCTCGGTTTGCAACGACCCAGCACAATCATTGCGCAGGCGGAGGATCGAAATGGCTAATAACAGGCGGAACGCAGATCCTGCCGAGGGCTCCCGGGACACGATTGAACATGAATTGCAAAATCGTGACCAGGACAACAAGGCACCCACTCCGACGAGCCAAGCGGAGGAGAACCGTTCAGGTGCTGCCGATGAGAAGGAACAGCGTGTCCGAAGGCGCGCTTACGAGATTTGGGAACGCGAAGGCGGGATTCACGGTGACCACGAGCGCCATTGGGAACTGGCCACCAGCGAAATCGACGAAGAGGAGCAGCTTGGCTCTTAGCCTTAACCCAGCGGCGCGCGGCGGGTGAATGGCTCCACCCGAAAAGAGTCGACCGGGGCGGTGGTCGTAGGGCGCCCTCTTTAGGGGCTACGGAACCTCGGTCGAGCGTTCAGGGTCAAGGAACGAGGCGTACCAGACAAACGGAACGAAATGTAGATTCAGATCGTGGAGGCACCATGTTGACTGAAGCACAGAAAGTGACGCTGGAGCAAAGCGTTCGTGACGTCCTGCAGGACTTCGATCAGAGCGGTGCCGCCTTTACGGCGCCGATGCTCGTCTCTGCCCTTAGAGAAACTGATATCGCCGAAGACGAGGATCTTCTTGACCAGGAAGATACGGAAGCGTTCATCACCGACATTGTTACGCGCCGCCGCGACGAACTGGACGGAGGTCCACGCCAACTCGTTGTGCTGGAAATCGATCCGGAGCAGAAATGGGGGTTCAAAGACGCGTAGCGGTCGCTTTCGACGCTTCGGTTGGAAGCAGCGCTCCCTAGAACGCGATAACCGTGGTCCCAATGACCGCCTGCACTTTGAGCAGCGAAGGGCGACGAAGGCTTCGGTGGGTAGGTTTCCGACACCGTAGCGGTTGCCTTTGCTAACCAGTCCAATCATCCCGGTCAATCCTCGCGTGTGCGGAGCCACGTTCCCGTCGACATTATGCGATCTTTCTAGCCGGAACGTGAACTCCTCGCGACAAGCCGTGTAGGCGACCGGTCTAGTGTCGTTGGCCGACTTGGGGGCAGCCTCCGCCGTATTGCGCCTGTCTTGCGTATCGGACAACTGACACAGCACCGGATTGCGAATTGGCACTTTGTAACCCCTCAGGCGCAAATTGTTCCCCGGTAACTGCTTCGCTGCTTACCATGCCGACCGATCCCCAAGCTCGGAGCTCTGCAAAGGAATGCTCGAGGCATCGGCCCTCAGCTGAAACCGACACACCTGCCGCCATCAAACCTCAGCGGGAAGCTCGATCTTGCCCTCGATCGAAGCTGCGCGAAACAGGCGTCGCTCCCCGAAACTTAAGGTCTGGGATGGCAGGCTGCGGATGGCGGCCACGGTGTGCGGCTGGGCGTGAAGCAAGCTAGCAGACGACAGCTTTGTCCCTGACTTCCCGAGCGAGCGGTGTAGAATACAGCTCTGCAGTACGGGAGCCCTGCCCATGCCGAAGGCAACGCTTGCCGCCATCTTCGCTTCCATGTTGGCCATGGTGCCGACGCCATCTGCGGTGGCTTACGGCGAGACAGCGCTTGACCGCTATGTCGCCGCGGCCGACCCGGCCTACCGGTATGAGCTGGTGACGACCATACCGGGCGACGGCTACACCGCGCACGTCCTCGACATGACCTCGCAACAATGGCGCTCGGCGCGCGAGGTCGATAAGCCGCTCTGGAGGCACTGGCTGACCATCGTCAGGCCTGAGCGTGTCGAGACTCGCATCGGCGTTCTCGTCATAGGCGGAGGCTCAACCGCGAGCCGTCCGCCGGCGCGCATCAATCCTCTCCTCACCTCGCTTGCGGTGATGACGCGCTCGGTGGTCAGCGAGGTGCGCATGGTGCCGAACCAGCCGCTCACGTTCGCAGAGGAGGAAATGCCGCGCTCAGAGGACGCGATCATCGCCTATAGCTGGGAGAAGTACCTCAGGACCGGCGATGAGACATGGCCGCTCCGCCTGCCGATGACGAAGAGCGCGGTCCGGGCGATGGACGCGGTGACCGCGTTTTGCGCCAGCCCGCAGGGCGGCGCCACGGTCGTCGATCGGTTCGTGGTCGGAGGTAGATCGAAGCGGGGCTGGACCGCCTGGACCACGGCCGCCGTCGATAAGCGAGTGGTGGCGATCGTCCCGATGGTCATCGACATGCTGAACATCGAGCCCTCCATCGAGCATCACTATCGCGCCTATGGACGCTGGGCCTCTGCGCTCGGCCCCTATCAGGAAGCCGGGCTCATGCAATGGCTCGGCACGGCGCAATCGCGCGAGCTCCTCGCCATCGAGGATCCTTACGCCTATCGTGATCGGCTGACGATGCCGAAGATGATCGTCAATTCGACGGGGGATCAGTATTTTCTACCGGACTCTTCGCAGTTCTACATCGATGGCCTGCAGGGCGAGACCTATCTGCGCTATGTGCCGAACACCGACCATTCACTGCGCGGTTCGGACGCGGCAGAGAGTAGCCTCGCCTTCTACCAATCGATCATCGCCGGCTTGGAGCGGGCGCGATTTGAGTGGAGCTTCGAAAAGAACGGATCGATCCGTCTCAGGACGCAGACGGAGCCTACGGTGGTGCGATTGTGGCAGGCGGCCAACCTGACAGCGCGTGACTTCCGTCTCGAGACGATCGGGCCGGCCTTTCGCAGCTCAGTGCTGAACGACGAAGGGGACGGCGTCTATACCGGCAAAGTGGCAACGCCAGCCCAAGGCTGGATCGCCTTTTTCCTCGAGATGACCTATCCGAACGAGCTTGGTAATTCGTTCAAGTTTACCACCGGCGTGCGCGTGGTGCCGGATGTTCTGCCGTTCGAACCTCCGCGCAGCATGGAAAGCCAAGCACTTCCTGGCAAGGAAGAATGATCAGAAGTTGGCAGGTAGTCGTGAGAATTTAGCTGTGCACATAACTCGAGGATGAGCACTTTACGTGACAATCGCGCCGTGGCCACTGCACTTAAGTGCCGCGCGAGAGCCGCAGTTGCAATTTCGCAGAATGGACGCGCTTAGCGACCGCCCAATCGGTAATGTGGAACGACCACCCACCTGAGACCCTCGATCTATCGCCGACGTGACTGTCGACTGTGCATCCCTCGCCTTGAACGGGATCGAACCTCCGACCTCTTGATAATCGGCGTGCTTAGGGGACTGCAGGGACCCACGACGCCATAAGTGAGGCTGCTTCTACTCGTCGTCGAGCTCGCTGGGCCACTCCTGGGCGCCATGCAGGACACGCAGAATTCGAATTCTATCCGCCATTACCATGTAGGCTGCAATGTAGGGAGTCCGAGGGATAACAAGCTCTCGAGTTCCGGCAACCCGGCCAGGGCGGCCGCTTTCCGGAAAATCAAGCAGACGACGTACCGCTCCTCGTCAACGTGGACCGCCGCCCCCGGATTCTCCCTTTCGATGTAACTGAAGATGGTGTCGCGATCGTCCAGCGCATATCGCGCCCAGACAAGCCTCATCGATCACCCGCCGCAGCCTTGCGCAAAGCTGCCGCCTGGCGCTCTCGAAAGTGCGCATCGGCGTCGGCATCGTCGACGTCGGGTCGGGTATCCTCGAGTGCCCGCAACACTTTGGCGCGGAACCAAGCGTCGTGCGCCTCGCTGTGACTGAAGAGTTCCAGCGGCAGGGCGCCCTCATTCGCCGTCCGGGTTAAGAGGATTCGAACAGCGTCCGAGACCGTCAGACCCATGTTCTCTAAAACCGCCGTGGCGCGCTCTTTGACGTCGGCATCGATCCGAGTCTGAACAAGTGCATTTGAAGCCATGTGCAATCTCCTTCATCGCCAATGTAATGCACATGCATGACAAACTCTAGAGCCGCCGCAACTGTCTCATGCTGCATTCACACCGACTCGGGCCGGCGACAGCGCCGTTCCTGTTGATTACTTTATGCGATTTTTGATGGAGGGGACGAGCGCGATAACGACGCGCCCGGAAATCTGGCTCATCTCCGATGCCCCTGAGGGGCAAAAAGAGGCAGGCTGCGCATACGTATCAAAGGTCATCGAGTCTGAGCCGCATGGCTAGGAGGTCAACGAACGCGCGCACCTTCGCGGGCGGACGTGTACTTTCTTGCCAGAGGGCATGAATCGGCACTGGCTTGGGCTCAAACGCCTGCAATACGATTTCTACCTGCCCGGCATCCACAAGATGCCTGATCTGCCACAGAGGAGAATACCCCAACCCTAGGCCACTTCTTACAGCAGAATAAATCGCTGCCATTGCATTGGAGCGAAACGAACCCCGGACTCCAACCATCCGCCTCTTTCCATCAATTTGGAAGGCCCACTGCCCCGGTCTGTTGCCGATTGTTCTGACAATGCAGGCGTGCTGGCGCAATTCCGCAGGATGTTCTGGCCGGCCATTCCGAGCAAAGTAGGAGGGTGCTCCGAACACCACCCGCCGTAGCGCACCCAATCTTTTACTCTGCAGGTTGGAATCAGGCAGGTCGGCAATGCGGACCACTACATCTATCCCTTCGCTTGCAAGGTCGACGAACGCATCTGTCAAACTTAGATCGACCTCGGCCTGCGGATAGCTTTCAATGTATTCCGCGACGATCGGAACTAGAAAGTCTGGCCCGAACAGCGTTGGCGCACCCACGCGCAGAATTCCGGATGGTCCCGTCCTGCGACCAGCCGCCTCAAGTTGGGCCTCTGATTTCCAACACCGCTGGCTTCACCCGCCGATAAAAGGCCTGACCAGCCTCGCTGAGCGCAGAATGTCGTGTCGTGCGGTGAACAAGCTGAAGCCCAACGTCGATTTCAAGTGATGTAAGGGAGCGGCTCACCGCTTGCAGCGAGCGATTGAGACGAGTCGCAGCCCGGGTAAGGCTACCACTTTCCGCGATATGGATGAATGCTTCAAGGTCTTCGAGGCGGCTCATATTATCTCGAATATTGTGATTCTATCTCCATCGCGACGTCAATTGTTACATCTTCCACAGGAAATTAAAGTGCTCCCGCGTCATGAAATTCGCAAAGGACACGCTTATGGTATTGAACCAACCAAAGATCCTCGTTGTTGGAGCCACCGGCAAATTCGCGCGCTGGGTTATTCCCGAACTGATGCGCCGCGACGCTGTCGTCCATGCGCTCGTGCGCAACGATGCACGGGCAGCCGTCGCCCGCTCGCTGGGTGTGGCCGAGGTTTTCATTGGAGACCTCCGCAATACAGACAGTCTTGCCGAGGCAACGCGAGGCATGGACGGTGTCTTCCATATTGGCCCCGCGTTCACGCCTGACGAAGCAGCAATGGGGATTGCCATCGTCGAGGCCGCAGAGCGAAACGGTGTGAAGAAGTTCGTCTTCTCGTCGGTGATCCAGCCTACGAACACGCGCCTGAAGAACCATGCAAGCAAAATCCCGGTCGAGGAGGCGCTTTACTCGTCACGGCTCGAATATACAATCCTGCAGCCGGCGAACTTCATGCAGAACATCGGGATCGCGTGGCCATCGATCATTCTGCATGGTCGCTTCGGAGAGCCATTCCCGAAAGACATCAAGATCGCTCGCGTTGACTACCGCGACGTCGCCGAGGTCGCAGCCATTGCACTTACGGAGGACAAGCTGGCATTTGCCACGCTTGAGCTGGCGGCAGGTATGTTCAGCCGTAATGACGTTGTTGCGGCTATCTCGGCAGAGCTCGGACGCCCGATAGAAGCGTTTGAGCCCAGCTTCAGCGAGTGGGTGCAGAGCGCCCGTCTACCTTACAGTGAGCAGCAGATGCACCTGCTCTCAAAGATCCACGAGCACTACAGAAACTACGGACTTGGGGGAAATAGCCTTTCGTTGACCGCTGCGTTGGGCCGCGAACCTCGTTCGCTGCGTGATTATATTCGGGAGTTGGCACGACAGAACGATCCGTTAACGCCCCATCTCGCTAAGGATTCGTAGTCATGCAAATCGACCGTGAGCAATTGATGCGACGAAAGCTCCCGCCGGGCTATGCGAGAGTTGTGATGCCACTTGTTCTGTCCACCTTGATGTCGGGGGTCGTATCGGCAGTGGCTACCGCTAGTAACATAGGGCCAGGAGCCAGCTTTACTGCGGCCTGGCCGAATGCGTGGGTCGCCTCATGGATGGTCGCATTTCCCACGCTGCTCGTCGTGTTACCACTCGTGCGTCGGCTCGTGGCAATAGTCGTGGAGCAGCCACATTAAAGCCACTTACCTTCGGCTCACGCCTCCGATATAGCTAGACTTTCCTCCGCTACGGCGGCGTGGACTCCGATCCCGTTTCACAGGCAGGCGTGAGAGGGAGTCCCGAGGCTGCGCCCAAACATGGGCGACGATCCGGTGAAAATCATCGCTGGCGGTGCGGCCAGCAATCACGACCGAAAACTGGAGAGACTCTGTGGCCCCTGATTCCGCAAAGACGTCGGAAATGAAGAAGCAAGACGATAAATAGCGCCCTTCCCTACCCCCCCGCCCTTCGACCGAAACCTGCACCTCGATCGATTACAGTTAGTGATATGCTGCCCATGCGCTATCGGATTCTCTCCAGCACCGGCGGGTTAATTCCGCCGCCCGCGCTCGGCGCGCTTTTCCCCTCACTCCAGATACTCAAATATTCATATTAAAGTACTTTCACTTCATACTTACATTTGCAGAATATCCAGTGAGAATTGGGAGCTATATTATTCCCCTCTCGGGATATTATAATTCCTCTTCACGCTGAGGAGCCCTATTATGGCAAGGATTGTTGGAACGAGTGCCGACGATACTCTGGATGGCATGGCGGAAGGCGACCGGATCTGGAGTCTCGACGGCAATGATGTCGTGGATGGCGGCGCAGGCGACGACTTCGTCGATGGCGGGGCCGGCGACGATGCGCTGACAAGTTCAAGCGGCTTTGACGAGTTCACCGGCGGCGAAGGCAATGATCGGCTGTCGTTCATCGGTGTCGGCGGCGCGGCACGGGGCGGCACGGGGGTCGATACGCTTGTGGGCGATTACGCCGCAATATCCGATGCCTTCCTGTTCGATGGAATGCATGGCCACGCAGCCTTCGGCGATCTGTCGGTTAAGGGAAACCACCTTTATTTCCTCGATATCGAGCGGCTCTCTCTGACGACCGGGATCGGCGATGACAGGATCATTGCCACGGGCTTCAGCTTCGTCAACGTCCATACCGGTGCGGGTGACGACCGTGTCGAAACCGGCATCGGCGATGACCAGATCTATGCTGGCGACGGCCGGGATCTGCTGTTTGGCGGCGGCGGCGACGATTTTATTCACGGCGGTCAGGGCGACGACTACGTTAACGGCGGCAACGACGACGACAGACTCGAGGGGGAGGATGGCAATGACAGTCTTGTGGGCGGTCGTGGCAACGACCGGCTCGACGGCGGGAGCGGCGATGATGACGTCAATGGTGGCGACGGCAACGACTCTCTGACCGGAGGCCTCGGATCGGATACGGTGACGGGCGGTGCCGGGGATGATTACCTGAGCAATAGTTTTGCCGCCGGAGACATACTGCTCGGCGGCGACGGCAATGACACTCTCTCGGCGGGCGGGGAAGACACCGCCTATGGCGGATGGAGTGATCTCTACGGCGGCGCCGGCGATGACAGACTTCACATCTATACGGATGGTTCCTTGGGCGCATTGGACGGCGGCGAGGGTTTCGACCGAGCGAGCATCGCCCTCGATGATGTGCCCGCCGGCTTCGTTCTCGATGCATCGCGTTTTGGCTCGATCGAGGAGTTCAACATTACCGTTAAATCCGCCTATCGAGGCGTTCACCTCTCCGGCGGGAATGGCAACGACAGGCTCTTCTGTTTTGATACCTACAGGGAAGGTCCCAGCGGAAACGATGTTTTGAACGGGCGCAACGGCGATGACATACTCGTCGGCGGCAGTGGAGCAGATAGTCTGCTGGGCGGGGAGGGCAACGACTCGCTGAGTGGCGAATATCACTCGGACAGGCTGCTCGGCGGCGCCGGCGCAGATCTTTTGACAGGTGGATCCGATGCCGACACGTTCATTTGGGACGAAGCCTCTGTCCGCAATGACAGGAGCGTCGATCGGATCACCGACTTCCGCGGCGGGGACGGTGATGTGCTTCTATTCCGCGGCTTTGGCGGTACCGAGTTTCGCGACTTCGAAAGCTTCCTCGCCGCCGCCCGGGACACGCCCGAGGGGGTTTACGTCAGTTTCGATGGCGACGCCCACGGCATATTGATCCAGAATACCCTGCTCGCTGATCTTTCGGCGGCGGACGTCTTGTTCGCCTGAGCACAGGTGTCGCCCTTCCCGAAAGCCCGGCGCCTCCTACAATGACTACCTCAGAAATGAAGGCGAGGAGCGTGCGCCTGATTCGTTCCGTCTGCGCTCCCATCTCAATTCCCTGCCCAGGAAGTGCCTTGGTTACCGCACGCCCGCCGGGGGTCTTCATGGCCCATTTGCGCGATTGCGGGTGGGTGCTCTACGCGCGCGCCAAGCAGGCGCTCGATCGGCTGAACCAGCTCCTCGATCATCCACGAGGGACGCGCATGCCTTCCGTCGCTATCTATGGCGACAGCGGCATGGGCAAGACGATGATCATGAAGCGCTTCCGCGACCAGCATCCGCCAACGTTCAAATCACTGACAGGAACACTGAGCACATCGGTTCTGGCCATAGAACGATTGTCGCGGCCATTTCGGATATTGGCCTGTGATCTAGTCGCCTTTGGATGAACGTTCAGCGGCCAGGTCGTCTGTCGCGACCCGACATCCCAGAGCTCTTGCCTCTGAAAGTAGCGCACTCACCAAGGCAGCGTCTGCGAAGGGCCGAATTGCGGTAAACCTGAGAACGAGCCTCGAGGCCAGTTGCGATCTGGCGGCAATCTGATCGCGAATATGAGCCCAATTTGCAGGATCAGAAACATTGTCGTCCGAGAGAGAATATCCAAGAACGGATAGAGGGTCGGATTCGAGTGCGTCCAGGACGAGCTTGATCATATGCCGGCTCAGGAGCGGCGCTGCTCCCAGCGCCTCCAGTGCGGGCACAAACACTGTGTCCTCATGCTTCGTCCCGTCCCGGCCGGTCAAACGAGGCAAGCACTCTCCATACAGGACATGCCCCGGACCGTCGAAGGTGTGCATGTTCTGAACGACAAGGCCGATACGATCTTCGGCAATTGCTTCCTGAACAATTGACACGTGCCGCTCATCGAGCAAATCGAGATCAAGCATGCAATCCTCGCGGTACGAAGGACCTGCAGCGATACCGCTTCGGGTATCTGGGCGTTGCGGGCGGTCTCGGTTGGTGGCTCGTGAGGCATTACGGCGCATGTTCTATCCACTATGCGGTTCCCTGAACGAATCCTGTGACAGGCTTTCAGGAGATCGTGGCGGCAAGCTGTTCTTCATAGCCAGTGCTCGCAAGTCGGCGTGCCAAGCCGCGGCACGAAGCATCGGAAATCGCACGAAGGGCGGTCTGCTTTGCACGAATTGCGTCAGCGGTTATGACCTATTTGCTGATTCCGCAATCAGACGCCGCGCCTGACCAGCCCCAGACGCGCCCTGAGTTCGGCTATTTTGGCGCGGCTTACCGGCACCAGATGCGGCACTTCTCCGTCCAACTCGACGACGGCACCATCGCCTTCCTTGCGGATCAAAGAGACAAAGGGGAGGGATACGATATGGCTGCGGTGGACGCGCATGAACGTGGCTCGGTCGAGTCGCGCTTCCGCTTGCGAGATCGCCCACGGACACATGCGCTCACGGCGACCGTCGTGAACGAGTGTATAGTGTGCATTTGCCTTGATGCTGCGGATCTGTCCGATCTCGACGAAACGGGTTCCGTCGGCGCCCTCGACAGGCACCCGAGTCACTGCGGCGACACCGGACGGTCCACCGTCAAGGCGGTGCCTTAGCCGACCCTGCTCCATCTGCGCGGCGGCTGAATCCGGGGTACTCCCGTCAAGCGTCGCCGCTTGGGCATAAATGGCATCAGTATCGGCTTGGCCAGCGGACGCTGAATTCAGAGCGCGCGACACCGGTTCGGGTACGAGAAGCAGCAGGAAGCCGAAGACAATCAGAAAACACAAAGGCGAGACTATCAGGGCCAGGGCTTCCCGGGAAACGGCCAGTGCGCTTGCCGCGTGGTCGAATGGTGTTTCCGGCACGAAGCGCATGCCATGCATGGCGGTAAAATGCATGCCGGAGACTGCGATACCGAACGCCGTGGCGCTCAGCGCGAGCCGCATGCCGCCATGCCGGTCCAGAAAGATACGTAGGCCGCCATAGGCCGCGCCCACGGCGATCGCAACGGAAGCCATGATCATTGGGCGCTGGTGCTCGATGTGAAAGCTGCCGGAAAGACCATGGATGCCGACATAGTGCATCGATGCGATGCCGAGGCCCAGCAGCAACGCCGAGACGACAAGCCGCATATGCGAAGGCTCGCCGAGCGAGACGAAGAACAGCGAGATCCCCATCACAAGGGCGCAAATCAGAAAGGACACGACCGTTGGCAGTACAAGATAGGTGGCGTGGAGGGGTATCGGCGCGGCCAGCATCGCGACGAAATGCATGGTCCAAACGCCGACCGCAAGGAAGAACGCCGCGCAGGCAAGAAACATCCTGCGCCCGGCAATGCCGGTGCCCCGCACACGGGCGGCCAGCCCGAATCCTGTATATCCCCCCAGGATGGCGATCACTACTGAAAGTGCGATCAGAAGGGGGTCGTGCCCTGCAAACATCTCCCGCCTGACGGTGCGAGCTTCTCTCTTGCACCACCTAAAGGTCGCGCACGCCGATTGCAACGATCAATTTGCCTGCTTGAGATGCGTAACGGTCGCATTGTGGCGATCACGCGATGGCTCCGCTGCAATGACATTGCACATTGAATGGGCCACTTGGCGATCTGGATCATTGGCCCATTTGTGACGCCCGTCTCGTTTACGGGCGCCTCGGGAAATTGGCCTGGCCAGACATGCTGCTCACCGCTCGGCTTGCCTCAGCCCTCGCTTAAGGTAGCCATGCGATCGAGCGCTATATTCAATCCGCGGAGCGAAACCGGGACCGTCAACTGGGTCTCAGCGGCTGTCGTGACCTTGAGCTTCAGCACCGAACCTTTTCTCAAATTTTCAAGCGTCGGAGGATCGATCGAGAACTGGGCCAGGCACCCCGTGGGTAGGCAAGTCCTGAACCGCAACGCGGATAATGGCGTCTGATCGTCGATCTGCGGCGTCACGCCCGAATCGAGCAATATTCCGAAGGGCAGAAGCAGCATTGCTGTTGCAGACCCGTCCGCATGCCTCTGCATCTCTACGGCGAGGAGTCTTTGGCCGTTCTCCCGCGCCTGGTCCTGCGAGAGCAAACAGACTTTGGTGTTCTCCCTGATCGAGCAGGCTACACTCCAATCCTGGTATGCCTCGCGGAGGGACGATGCTCCACCCGGTAGGGCCGCCACCCGTTGCTGTGCCGTGGCGGACGACAGCAATGGGCATAGGAAAACCCCGCAGGCGAAGATCAACTTCGACACACTTTTCATGTGCACACCCACTCGCGGATTTTGCATGCATCTCCACTCCGCTCACAAACCTGCAATGCAAGGTCTTCTGCTTCCCGACGGGTCTGCGCCGACTTTGCGCCCCACCCCATGAGCCGGCCGGGCGTCTCCTCGCCCACGGCGAGCGCGCCGCAATGGTTGTAAGGAATGCCCGTGTTGTCATCGTCATCCCAGTGCCGGTGATTGCGGAATAGGCTTACCACGACGCAAGCGTTGCCGCCGTTGCGCTCGCAGTGCTCGAGGGCAATGTCCATTGCCTCCTGCCGCTTATCGGCACCCCAAAAGAAACCGTGCTTCCCATCGCTCTTGGAATAGGCGATTGCCGCCCAGATTGCTTTCTCCTCCTGCGGCGGAACGGGTATGTCCGCCTCCGTCGCAGAGAGATCTGCCGCGCTCAACCGCGCAGCGGAGAGCAGCACCATGCCTGCCGCACCGAAAATAAAACGCAGTCTCATCTTCGCCTCCTTACTGTGCCGCCGCCGAGGCTACGGAAATGACGATGCAGCTGTCGCCGCTCGGCAGGAGCATCGCGTTTCCTCCGTTATCGGGAAGTTCGTAGACGCTGATCTGCGCAAGATTGTTGGTCAGCTTGCTGCCCTTCGGAAGCATGGCCGGCATATCCGAACATGATGCGGAAAACGGTGCGATCCGGACCATCGAGCCTTCACAAAGAGATCCGGTCGGCGCAGCGACTATGACACCCGCGGCAGGACCGCTATATTGTTCTGTGGCATAATTCATGCCTACCAGCGCCTGCACCGCATGTGCATCCGGTTTGTCGTCGTTCCAAATCGATTGGACGCCGTATTGGGAACCGTTGGTGAGCAGCACTCCCAAGCCCGGAAAGACGTTGGAGCAAGCCAGCAAACCAGCCTCCCTGGCGTGCTGTAGAAACGGTGTATCGGCCCGGCTCGGGTTGGTTGCTTCAGTTTTGGCGACCGCCGGCTGCGACAGGACATTCCCGATCCCATCGTAGCGCAAGGCAACGTAACCGGCCGCGCCGACAACGGCGAAACCGAGAAGCGACAAGACAGCCCTTTTCGGCCAACTCCGCTTCGGTTTGATCCGATCGTTGCTCTCGATCTCAGGAGGATCACCGCTCTTTCGAGACATTATGCGATCGTGAATGGACTGCTGGTTCATCAAAATGCCCCTGTTAATTGATTGCCTTGACGGCCGTGGAAAGGCCCTTGAGAGTTGCGGTCACGCTGACGATCCTCCCGTCTCTTGTCGCATAGGACACCGTTGGTGCGGCGTCCTTCGAGATCTGCTCGCGCATGATCGGGCCGATCGGCAGCATCCCGACACACACGGCTGCGTTGCATCCATCGAGTCGAACCTCTACCGGCTCCATGCGGTCCTCGAACTTCAGCGAAATCGAGCCATCGCTCCTGGCAACCGGTGCGGTGCGCAAGATCATGTAGGGCTTGCCTTCCGGCGTGGCGGCAAGAGACCAACTGAATGCGATCTGTCCTGCCTGGTTTTCAATCGTCTGGGTGACGTTGCAGACCCTTTGGCGGGCCTTTAGATTTTCGTCGCAGATCAGTATCCAGTTTTCAAACGGACGGATCATCCTCTGGTACTCGCCAAGCGGGACCGCCGGCGGCACCGCCACATCGGAAGGCCTGATGCGAAAGCCGGAAGAATTTGCCTCCTGCCCGGCCGCATATTGGCCGGACAGGAGCAAGCAAAGCACCAGGTTGAATATGACTGCGAGCGGTCGCCTGTTCGTCATGCCGCTAGTTCAAAGTGAAGCTGAGGCCTGCACCGACGCCGACATCACCACCGGCGACCGTACCTGACAGGTTGGCACGGACGCGACCGTTCTCGCTGGTGTAGCCGGCGCCGAAGGCAAGCGCACCTTCCTGGCGCCAGTAACCGCCGCCCATCGCCACGCTCAGCTTGCCTGGGCGATCGTCGTAACGGAGCGACGCCGCTGCAAGGCCGATAGCCGCCGCCGTTCGGGCTTCCGAGCGGATACTGCCCATTTGTTGGTTCAATTGGTTGAACTTCTGGTCGGTGTAGGTATTGGCCGTTTCGATAGCAAAGTCCACGCGGTTGTCGGTATAGGTCTTGGCCTGGGTGACACTCTCACCGAGTTGAGCGACATTGACCGCATCCGTTCCTTTGACACCCTTGCCGACATTCGAGATGACAACTGGCGCGTTGATGTCGCCGCCGACCAGCGTGATGCTGTTCTTCTTGCTGCCGTCGACGTTGCGATCGTAGAAGACCGCATTGTCGTTGATATTCCCGACGCCGTCCTGCAGATCCTCGATTGCCGAATTGGTCGCGTGAAGTTGGGAGCCATTGATCGCGTCGGTACTGTCCGCGGAAATGCGCCCGGCCGCGACGTTGGTGATGGTCCTTTCCGAACCGTCGGCGCCAACGCTGACGGTCCCGACCGGCGCAGTGCCTGCGAAATCGTACTGTTTGCCTCTGATTGTAGTTCCGGAGGTGCCCACAGCCGCCTCGGTCACGGAACCCGAACCGAGGGCGACATCATTGGCGTTGTTTGCCTGCGCTCCCTGACCGAGGGCAACCGAGCCCTGTGCGGAAGCTGTGGCCCCGTGACCCGCCGCCAGGCTGTCGGTGCCGCTTGCTACGCTCTCCGGGCCGATCGCGACGCTATTGCTGCCGGTTGCGGAGGAGTCGGCCAACGTGGAGTTGGCGTGGAAGTATTTGATGCCGCCGCCGCCATTGATCTGGTTGGTGAGATTGGTGAGGCTCGCATCGACCGCAGTGAACCCGTCATAGACGGTCGAATAGCTGCCGCCCTGGATACTGTAGGTCGGTCCGGTGATCGTTCCATCCGGGTTGATCGTAGTGCCGCCGCCGACAAGATTGGTGATGTTGCTGCCGAGACTCTTGAGCTGGCTGACGTTCACGCCGTCGGTATCGGCCGAGCCGGCTGCGACATTGGTCAGCTTGCGCTCCGCTCCGGCCGACCCGAGAGACACCTCGCCGGCCGAGTTCTGCAACGTGGCAAGCCCGAAGCCGGCATAGTTCGTCTGCGCGCCTACCGTGGTCACCGATTGCGAACCAAGCGCGACGCTGTTTATGTGGTTGCTCGTCGCGCCCGCACCAAGCGCAACGGACTGGACGCCTGCGGCCGTCGAATTCGTACCAAGCGCGATACCGTCGGCCAACATGACATGTGCGTTCTGACCGATCGCCGTGCCGCCGGGCGCTACCTGATCGACGATCGCACCGTTGCCGATCCCGATACCATTGTCGCCGTTGACCACGGTCGTCGGACCGACGGCAATCGATTCAGCTCCGACGGCAAGAGAATCGCCGGCCGTTGAATTGGCATGAAAATACATGCTCGGGGTCGCTGCGACCGAGGCAATGGCACCCTGGAGCTGGCGAATGGTGACAGCATCCTGGGCATTCGTCCCATCGGCGACGTTGGTGATCTGCCGGTATGAGGT
This sequence comes from Ensifer sp. R1-3, assembly GCF_056739175.1. NCBI lineage: Bacteria > Pseudomonadati > Pseudomonadota > Alphaproteobacteria > Hyphomicrobiales > Rhizobiaceae > Ensifer > Ensifer sp. R1-3. Next base: position 341,864 of record NZ_CP096517.1, on the reverse strand, counting down.
GTCGGTGCCAACCGATACCGCCCCCAGGAGCGTCTTGTCGGTCGTGTTGTATTCGATGAAGTTGGTCGGGCCGGCCGCGATCTGGCCGGTGGCGGGCGCCAAGGCCCGATCGGAGATCGATCCGGAGCCGAGCGCAATCCCGCCATCGATCGTCGCCTGGCTGCCCCGGCCGAGCGCGAGCGAATTGTCGGCGAGGGCGAGGGCGTCATAGCCGACCGCGGTGGAACCGATGCCTTGAGCGGAAGAGTCGCTGACAGCAAGCGTCCGGTCATTGGTGCGCACATACCTTATGCCGTCTCCGTTTGCGTCGGTGAAAGCCGTCGACGTGTCGCCGGCAATATTGTTGACCGTGGTGCCAATATCACCAATGGTATTGCCAAGATTGACGATGTCGGTGGTGTTCTGTGTGACCTGCTGGTTGGTCGCGAAGAGCTGCGATCCGTTCACAGCGTCGGTCGAGGTGCCCGAGAGCTGACCGGCCGCGACGTTCTGGATTTGGCGCTCGGCCCCCGCCGAGCCGACCGAGAAGGCGCCTGCCGGCGTCGTGCCGGCGAAGCTGTAGTTCACGCTGCCGATTGTCGTGCCGCCCACCGCGGTCGTCGCATTTGATTGCGAATTCAGACCGATCGCCACGTCTCCGGCATTGTTCGCGACCGCGTTCGGGCCGACAGCAACCGAGTCGGCCCCCAGTGCCTGCGAATCCGGCAGAACTGAATTGGCATGAAAGTACTTGATACCGGCACCGTCGTTGATCGAGGTGATACTGTCGCCCAGATTGGTGATATCGGTGGTGTTCTGCGTGACCTGCTGATTGGTCGCATAAAGCTGCGACCCGTTGACCGCGTCCGTCGAAGTGTCGCTGATGCGACCGGCAGCGACATTGGTGATGGTGCGTTCGGCGCCCGCCGCCCCGACGCTGACTGTGCTCGCCGGGGTGGTACCGGCAAAATTATAGGTCGTCCCGCCGATCACGGTGCTGGCCGTGCCGACTGCGGCAGCGGTGACGGAACCCGAACCCAAGGCGACGTCATCGGCATTGTTTGCGACGGCAGCATCACCGAAGGCCACCGCGCCCGCAGCGCCCGCACGACTGGTATTGCCAATCGCCACGGAACCCTGGCCGACCGCAACATTGCTGTTGCCGATCGCGACCGCGCCATTAGCCATATTCGCCGCGGTGGCGGTTGCCGTGCCGTCGGCATTGGCGATGTTGTCCGCGCCGCCCGTGAAGGCGCCGGTGCCGCTGGCAAAGCTCGGATCGCCGATGGAGACCGCACCGTCGCCATATGCAACGTTGTCGGCGCCTATGGCCACGGCCTTGCCGCCGCTTGCGTTCGCCCTGGTGCCGATGGCGACGGAATCGGCGGAGGTCGCAGCGGACCGGAGGCCGACCGCAATGGCGCTGGTGGCGGTCGCCCGGCTTTCGCGCCCCATCGCAATGGCATCTACTTGAGATGCGGTCACGTCCGTGCCTATGGCGATGGCGCTCTGTGCACTGGCGCCTGCTCCGAAGGTGCGAGCGCCGAGATAGATGGAGTTCAACGCGGACGCGCTCGCCGCAGCGCCGACAGCGACGGAATTCTGGCCGCTAGTTGCGGCACCGACGCCGAGGGCGGTGCTGCCGAGTCCGCCGGCATTGGCGCTGACACCGGCAGCGAACGAATTGGCTCCCGTCGCATTTGCGCCGGACCCGAATGCGGAAGCGTTCTGGCCGCTGGCAACAGCCGTGTTGCCGACTGCCGTGCCGGCGTCGGCAGTTGCATTTGCGGCAGAACCGATCGCGACGCCGAAACCGCCGGAAGAGACCGCGTTGGTGCCGATCGCGATGCTGTTGGGTATGGCCGTGTTGGCTTGAACGCCCGCGATCGCGCCGAGGCCGAGCGCGATCGACTGGTTGCCCCAGGCCCTGGATGTAGTACCTATCGCCGTGGCGCCCGTGCCCGTCGACTGGCTTGCGCGTCCCATCGCAATGGTATCGGCTTGGGATGCAATCACATCCGTGCCGATGCCGATGGAGCTCTGTCCGCTGGCGCCCGTTCCGACAGTTCGCGAGCCTAGATAGACGGAGTTGTATCCGGATGCGATCGTCTGAAAGCCGATAGCGACGGCATTCTGATCGGTTGCTCTGGCGCTGTTGCCTTGGGCCATGGCATCTATTGCGGTTGCGTTCGCGCCAAACCCGAGCGCGGTGGCGCGCAACCCCGTCGCTCGGCTAACATAGCCGATCGCCGTCGAGTTCACTCCGTCGGCTCGCGCGTTCAAGCCAAAAGCGGCCGCACCTGCGGCGGCAACCGAGTTGACGCCAATGGAGCTAGCTCCCTCCCCAACGGCTTGGGCGTTCCCGCCTATGGCAAGAGCATTGGTGCCGGTCGCGCCCGCAAAGACACCTATGCCAATGGCGTTGAGGCCATTGACACCCATCGAATAGCCAATGGCGATCGAAGCGTTGCCCGTTGCACTGTTGGAGGTGCCCAGCGCCAAGCTGTTCGCGCTATTCGCTTGGGTACCGTTACCGATGGCAACGGCGTTACCGGCTGAAGCCGTGCCGCCGCCGGCGGCATATTGCGCATGGGCCGGCGTCGAAAGGCCGATTGCAAGGACTCCCAAACCGCCCGACAGGACGAAACCAAGGCTGCCGCCAGCGCCCAGCGTTCCAAACCCCAGGCCCTTGCGCCGAAAACCAAGAACGCGATGGGCCAGGCGGAGGATCGCTAGTAGCCGCCGGCGAAGCGACCGGTTGTCGCTTTCACCTGCGGTTCGCTTGTCGGGGACACCGAAACGGAACATGCGCTGAGTATGCCCTTGAACGCATTCAGTCATTGTACATTTCCTCGTTGTTGCCCAGGCGCTCCGTGGGTTTGGAGTTCGCATCTACGCCTGTCGTTTTCTCGGTATTGTGCGCGCTCTGCCGCAGCACGCTTCCCATCTGCACGCCTTTACCCTCGATGATCCCGCGGGCGCTCTCGACCCACGGCTGGGTCGCCTCTGGGACCGAATGAAGCGCAGTCTCCAACCGCTCCGACGGCAGTTTGCTAGCCACCAGCGCGCGGCAGAGTTCAAAATGAAGGGTGGGCTCCTGCTCGGCGTAATCAGGAGTGGTCAGCCCCATGACGAAACAAGCAAAGAGATGGTCAATCTCCGACTCACTTATTCGACCGGCGTACTGGAGCTGGAGCGCACTCCAGGCCGCTTCGACCTTTGGGGCGAAGAATTCGGCTTCGGGGAACTGGTTGTCCACGGAGGATCCAGCATGCCGCACTGAATGATTGCCAGATAATACCACTGCGCACCAACTGATTGTCTTGCAGCGACGATAGGCCAGTCGGAGGCGCCCCGTATTTTGTGAAATTCCGATTTCTTTTTAGGAAGGTCCGGTCTGCGCTTGCCTTGCAGCAAGTGCGGCCATTTCGTCGCATAGCGAGAGACGGGATATCAAGCGGCGTCGACTTTTCGGCGAGAACGGATCGCGCAGGTGAGTCGCGATAGATCTATTGATCGCGGCCGAGCGCGCGTGCTTTTTCTTCGATCCTTCCCGCTGAGGAAAGAACCGAACTCGTGAAAAGATCAAAGCCGCAGCGACAGAAATACTACCGCTGCTGCTTCACCTGCCGAGGAGTCCTGTTCCTATGTTTCGACATGGTCACCGTCAGATGGCTCTGATCCGAAAATCCGCTGAGATGGGCAATTTCGGCGATGGACAGAACGCTCTCGACGAGGAGTTCTTCAGCAAAATTGAGGCGCAGCCGAAGAACATATCTGTGCGGAGACTCGCCGAAGGTCTTCGTAAATGCCTGGATGAAATGGCGTGGCGAAAGACCGGAGACGGCCGCAAGCTCGCCCACCGTGATCTTGCTGGCAAACCGCGACTCCAATAGCTCGCGGACTCGCTCGGCACTGCGATTCGAAAGACCGCCACCACTCTTTCGCCGCGGTGGCAAACTGTCTGCGCCCGTATAATTTCGGACGATATGCACGCCGAAGATGGTGATCAGCGATTCAATATAGATCTTGCTTGGAACTTCGCGTGCCAGTTCCGCCTTCAACATCTCCGCGAGATGTAGCGCTCGAAGGTCTATGAGCCCAAATGGGGGCGGTTGGAGTACGGCACGACCCGCGCCGAACTCGTGCGCCGACAGCTCCAGCAGGCGCTGAGGCGGCATTGTAACGATTACTTTCTCGCAAGTAGAAGACCACGTCACCTTGCGCTCGGAATTTGCAGGCATAACCGATATCGTCCCGGCATCGCCATCGTATTCGTGGACGCGTTGATCGTCGAAAGATACCCTTATTCCGGGCGAAGCTGCGAGCATCACCGCGACCATATGCTCCCGTGGCCGGAGCCTATGCGATCCGGGCGGCCGAACAACATGAGCAACGGCACCCCGGTCGGTGATGACGCGCGGCCCCTTGTTTCCCGGGATTTCATCGAAAATGTGTTCGTTTGCTATTTGCCGCTCCATCGAAGGGGCGGCGGACGGCGCCGTATCAGGGCGGACCGCCGGTAGCCGGGCCGTAGTGCTCATGAACCCCCATATCCCCGTCACAGCAACTTACCACATCCAACTCGGATATCGCCTGGTGCCCCTCCGGCGCCTCTCCGGCGCCTCTCCCAGAGCAGTTAGGCGGACCACCAAAGCGAGCTCGGAAAGTAAAGTGCTTACAAAAGTATTACAGGGTGGAGTCTCGTTTGCATCAAAGGATTGAACACCGAAGCGATTTGCTCCACCATTGTCGCCATTGTACAACACTGAATTTACAGGGGAATTTCTTTTAGTGAATGCTGTATAAGTGACGCGAGTTATATTGATCATGCTTGCTCGGGCGGGCAAGCATTCGTGCAAAATTCCACAATATTCGCGGTGGCGACACGCGCCACGACGAAGCCCTAAAACTGGGTTCCCGCCGCGGCCACTATCGGCCAGAGGCGGGCGGTAAGGTGGGTGCTCCGTCTGCAATCGTGGAGGCGCCAGATGGAGGCGCTAGAACCTGCCCAATGCCGTCGCATCTGCCAGAAACGCCGCCGGATCGTCCCCCGCCACGAATTCAAGGAGATCTCCCGGCCATATCGTCATTCACAATTTTCGGCCAGTATTCGCCGACGACCCTCGAAAGGCACAGGCCCTCGACCGGGCGACGTACCTAAGTTCCTGGCGGCTGTATTCTCCACAGTTTAAACGTGTATGGCCAAGAACATCCCGATATTGGCCGAGAATGTTCGAAACGAGTTCTCGCAAGAGACTGAAATCAGTTTGCTTCGCCGCAGCTACTTCATTTGAGGATTCGTCTGCGAGATCCTGTCCGGAAACGTACGCGATGAGTCTGGAATCGTCCCAATAGACCCATTTAAGACAAAACTGCTGCGTGCTTTAATCATGTCAGCATCTTTCGGACAAGGAGCGGCCGATGACCATTCAATCCATCAATATCTCGAGCAGCTCGCCGCTGGCGCGCCGTTCGATTTCGCAACTTCCCATTAATCTGTTCGCCTCAGTAATGGGGATCACCGGGCTGAGCCTCGCCTGGCGTGAGGCGGCAAAGTCTCTGGGACTACCGAGCTTGCCGGGAGAATATATCGGCGGGCTCGGCACTTTGGTCTTTGTTGTCCTAGCCATCGGCTATGTCAGCAAGTGGGTGCGGCACCCTTCTTCAGTTTCGTCAGAGTTCGCCCATCCGGTTCAAAACAACTTCTTCGCCACCGTGGCTATCGGCCTTCTGCTGCAATCCGCTTTCCTCAATCGCTACAGTCCGCTTCTTTCCCAAGGTGTTTGGATAGCCGCGTCGGCGTTAACCTTCGCGTTGGCCTATGTCGTCGCCAAAGCCTTCCTGGGGCGTCAGCAATTGCGCGAGACGACACTGCCGCCCCTGCTCATTCCCGGTGTAGCGACACTGGACATAGCGGTAACCGGGTATGCCATGCCGTTTTCCTGGGCGCATGAAGTAAACATGCTCGCGTTCGCGATCGGCAGTGTCATAGCCGCAGTTTTCGTTGCGCTCATTTTTGCCCGTCTGCGGCACGAGGATCCCGTTCCGCTGCCTGCCCGCCCATCCTTGATGGTGCTGGTCGCTCCATTTGCGGTCGGCTTTCTCGCCTACACCAACGTCACTGGTTCGGTCGACCTATTCGCCACGGTTCTCTTTTACTTCGGCCTGTTCCTGATGCTTGTGCTCTCGCCGATGGTCTTCCGGACGCATATTCCCTTCAGCATTACCTGGTGGGCAATCAGCTTCCCGCTCGCAGCTCTGTCTATCGCCTTCTTCCGATATGCTGAGGCTGTGCAAAGCAATTTCCTCGTCATGCTGGCAGGGGTCATGTTCGTCTTCCTTGCCGTTGCGATCACCGTCGTTTTTATCCGCAGTGCGTGCATCGTTCTTACCGGCAGGCTTTTCGAGGTAAAGTGATGTCGACGCACAAAATTGCGATCGTAGCGATGCAGGGCGTGCAATTGCTCGATGTGATCGGCCCGTCCGACGTGTTCTCGGAAGCAAACCGCCAGAGTGGTCTCGACTACTACTCGGTAGAGGTCGTCAGCACTTCTGGCAGCCCCGTCAGAGGATCATCTGGGTTGGCACTCATTCCCGATCGCCTGATCGACGAAGAACCGTCCGAAGTCGATACGCTGCTTGTAGCAGGCGATCCGCTCATCCAGGAGCGGCCGCTCACCGAAAACCTCCTGCGCTGGGTGAAGCAGGCCTCGGCCAGAGCCAATCGCGTTGGGTCCGTCTGCTCCGGGGCTTTTGTGCTCGGCGAGGCAGGTTTACTTACCGGCAAGCGAGCGACCACGCATTGGTCGCAGGCATCGGAGTTTGCAAGGCGTTTTCCGGATGTGAAGCTTGAACCAAATCGCATTTTTACAAAGGACGGCAGCGTTTGGACATCGGCCGGGGTTACCGCTGGGATCGATCTGGCGCTTGCGATTGTCGAGCAGGACCTCGGTTTAGAGATTGCCCTCAGAGTCGCTCGAGAGCTCGTGGTGTTTCTCAAACGGCCCGGCGGACAGACACAGTTCAGCACGCTCCTTGCCGGGCAGATTGCCCAGAAAACGCCGATTCGTGCTGCCCAGGACTTCGTCGCCGACAACCTCGCCGCCGACCTCACCGTGGCGGCCCTGGCGAAGCGCGTGGGAATGAGCGAACGAAACTTTTCAAGGCAGTTCAAACAGGAGGTCGGCATGACACCGGCCGACTATGTCGAAAGCATGAGGCTAGAGGCGGGTCGCAGATTGTCCGAGGACACCAGCATTCCACTCAAGAAGATCGCCATTGATATAGGCTTCAGCGACGATGTCGCCTTCCGGCGATCCTTTGCCCGCAGATTTGGCACATCCCCGGCTGCCTATCGGAGGAGCTTCGGATCCTAGCCGTATGCCGCCATCAGCTGCCCGTTACCTGAGCGGTCGACCAGATCCGGGAAGCGCTGACTGTACAATCAGTCGGGCGTGTTCACTTATGATCCCGGATTCACATCAACAGCCTCCACGGAATCGGGATTACCTACATTGATGGAGACGATGGCGTCCGACCGAGGAATACCGGGTGAACCCGAGCACGCACGATCACGTCGCCAATGACAACCTCGATCACCGCTTCGCCAGTAGAGGCCGCGGCTATCTGACAACGCGCCGGTTCCGTGGAAACCTGCCGAGCGTCTAAGACCACACGACGCCACCCAAAGAGCTGCGCCGGTGAATGCCGAGCCGATGCGCGATCGCCGAGACGCCCGCCCCTTGCTCTAATGCCTCCGCCACCGCCCGTGCCTTGAAACCAGCGTCGGCGAAGCTGCCGCGGTGCACCCTCAAGGCGGTCGGCAACAGCTTCGGTCATATGGAAGGTTCCAGTTCCAGAGCTAAGCGCAGACATAGAAGCTCACAGCAGCTCATCGTGTCCGTTACCGATATCCGACCGCTCACCCCCTCCGCCAGACGGGGGTCTGCTTGCCGCTTACGTTGACGAGGCGGTATTCGAAATTTAAGCCGCTACCGAGTCCTCAGGCCGCGGCCCAAAGCGGCACTTGGAACATCAGCCCCGACACCTGTTTCGTCGTCGTGGGCCGCAACTGCCCTTGAAGCCCGGTCGACCGGCGCTCAGACGCCCGCCGCGATGAGAGCCTTGATGTGCCGCATGTCCGAGCCGCAACAGCCGCCAACGACGCGCAATCCGGGGAGCCGCTCTGCTATTTCAGCGTAAAGCGAACTCCTGCGGGTCACCGTCATCGAGCTCGGTGGCTTCGTCCAGTTCGGCATGGCTGCGGCGCGAGGCGTTTGACCGTACCATGCCAATCCGGTTGAGCCAGCGCGATGGCAACTGTTCGCCGAAATGCTCGGGATGGGCGCAGTTGATCCCGTAATAGCGAACGTAGCCGCCAGTCGCGGCTTCGACCTCGCTGAGCGCGGAATCGAGGTCCTGCCCAGTCGGCAACCGCCCGTCGGTCTCCACCGTGAATGACAGTGCGAAAGGCAGGCCAAGATCGCGCCCGTTTGACCATGCCGATGGTCTCGCTTGGATGGGTGATGGTGAAGGCCGACGTGATGTCCACACCTTCTTCGGCAAAGGTCTCCAGCTGGGCGCTGTGCAGGCGGGCCGCTTCGGTCGGGGTCAGAAGCTGCTCGGGTGCATAGCCATCGCCTGCCGGCCCGAGCACCCCTGAAGGCCAATGGTGACCTAAGGAGAACCAGAATGGGTATCGCACAATATGATCCCGCCCCACTGGGCCGGCCGGCTTGAAACGTCGGCCGACAAGTTGGCGTCAAGAAGCCCCTGAAGCAGCGCCAGATTTGGGCGATCCGCTTCTTCCTAGACCGAGAAGGGCGGATGAGAGATCGTGCGCTGTTCGATCCCGCCATCGACAGCAAGCTCCGCGGCTGCGATCTCGTTAAGATTAAGACCGGGACCCTCGTCACCGGCCCAGAAAATTCGAACTCGTGCCATGGTCTTTCAGCAAAAGACTGGACGTCCCGTACAGTTCGAGATTACGACCGAGGTCAGGCAAGCCTGCTTGCTGTCGTTTGGCATTTAATTGGGGTCTTCCTCAATTTGTGTGGTCCACTCGCCGTTAGACATGATGCCGCTATAGTCTGGTATGCGAACGAAAATGGAATGGTCGCCCGACGCAGGCATCAAAGTTCTGGGTGTCGCGCTCACTGATGATGACGGTTGGATTGTTTCCGCTGCCGGACCAGCGTCCGGCATTTGTCCTGATTGCGGGCGGCGGACCCGAAATCAGCATGGCTGGTCCAACCGAAGCCTCCAAGATCTGCCGGTCCAGGCAAGGCCGTAACGGTGAAGCTTCGGTTGAGCCGCTGGCGGTGCGCGCATCAGAAATGCGAACAACAAACGTTCACCGACCGGCTGCCGACTATTGCTTCCCCTTATGCGCGCCGGACAAGGAGGGTCTCCGAGATTGTCGGCCTGCTCGGCCATAGCGCAGGCGGCCGGCCCGGCGAGCGCTTGATGCGACGGCTCGACATGCCGGTCAGCGACGACACGATCCTGCGGCAGCTGAAGCGGATGCCGCGCTCGTTTCCTGCGATGCCACGATCCGGGTCGTTGCCATAGATGATTGGAGCTGGCGGCGATCACGGCGCTACGGCGCGATGATCGTCGACCTGGAGCGCCGCATGGTTGTCGACATTCTTGGCGACCGGAGCGTTGCGAGTGCGGCGCGATGGCTGGAGCGGCACCCTTCTGTCGAGATCGTCAGCCGAAACCGATGCGGGCTGTACGCGCAAGCTGCGCGCGAGGGTGCGCCGCAAGCGCGTCAAGTCACTGATCGGTTCCATCTCATGCAGAATCTGCGGGTCGCGGTTGATGAGCCTTTCCGGCCGCGCCACGGGACGAGCATTGCTGCCGGACAAAGGTATCGGAAGCGCGCAAATCGATCCGATTCAGGATGACCCGCACGTTGACGCAACGCACCGGCGCCGGGTGCGTCACGCTCATCAACAATCACGGCAGGCGGTGTTCGATACTGTGCACGCTTTGAACAAGCAAGACCTGTCCTATTCGGAGATCGCACGCCGCACCGGCCGGCTCAGCATTGCGAAATGGCTGACTTTCGAGACGCCACCCGACCGACAGAAGGCGGCGTTGAAGCCGACATCCCCCTTATATTTTGAGGCGTTTCTCGCCCAGTGCTGGAGAGATGGCAATCGCTGCGGACGGCATCTGCTCTACGATATCAAACAGCGCGGCTACACGGGCAGTTTCTCGAATCTCGAGCGGCTTCTCGCAAGCTCGCGCCGCCCGGAGAGATCGGTCAAGGACAGCGCGTCGCCCGCTCCGATCATATCGTATCAACCGGGCCGCGATGCCGTCCCGATACGCGATCCTTAGACAGGCCATGTGATCTCGCCGGTAGTCGCAGCTGCCCTGTGCATGAAGCCGCGAAGCATGCTGACGATCACTCAGGCGAAAAGGTCGATGCCTTGAAACAGGGCTCGCCTGAGTTCGCTTTGATGCGCAGCCTTGGCATGCGCTTCCGCGGAATCTTTCGCAGCCGCGATCCGGGCAAGCTCAACAGCTGGATTGACGATGCCGTCGGGTTTGGTCGCAATTGAGCGGTTCGCACGCGTCTTGCACCGCGATCTTGACGCCGTCTACAACGCCATCGAGCTGCCATGGAGCAACGGCCAAGCGGAAGGCCAAATCAACCGCCTGAAGACAATCAAGCGTGCAACGTATGGCAGAGCTGGCGCGGAGCTGCTCAGTGCACGCGTGCTGCCGCTTGACCAAAATCGCCACCACATAAAGTGAGGAAGTACCTCTTTAAATGCCAAACGCGGCTGACAGCCAAGTTCTCACGTTTCATTGCCCAGTGACAACTGGGCAAGAAGGGGTCAGAGCAAATGCGGCGAACGATCTCGGCTTCTGGTTAGTGCCTTTTCCGTCGGAGAACAACCTATCGGCCGCGGCACACTGGTCCCACGCGGCAAGGTTCACGTCGATACTGTATACGACTTCTTGGGGCACAGAACGTGAACATCTCGCGCAATCTAGAACGGCTAGTCAGCTCAGGAGATCGACCGCGGTTCGCGCCAGAGCCAGCGTTCCGAAGGCGATGGATCGCTCGTCGGGCTGATAGTCCGGGTTGTGCACCTTATCCGAACGGCCTGGCTGGGAGGAACCGACGAGCAGCCGGAACGACGGGACCATTTGCGCGATCAGCGCAAAGTCCTCGCCTCCCATGCTTGGTTCATAATCGAAGGCCACGTCGCCAAGCTGCGCGCTGATCGCACCCATGGTGCGCTGCAGCATGCCCGCATCGTTGAAGATGGGGGGCGTGCCGCGTCTGTAAGCAAGCTCGCAGCCCGCCCGGAAGCTCAACCCCACGCCCTCGCAAAGCCGACGCAGGCCGGCCTCCGCTGCATTCCGGGCCTCCGGCTGCCGGCTGCGCACGGTTCCCTTCAATTCGCACCGTTCAGGGATGATGTTGCGGGCCTCGCCGGCATGGATCGAGCCGACTGTCACCACGCAGGCATCGAGCGCCCGCACATCCCGCGACACGATGGTCTGCAACTGCCCGATCAGCTGGGCCGCGATGACGATCGGATCGACGGCGGCGTAAGGACGGGCCGCATGCCCGCCCTTGCCATGCACGGTGATGTCGAATGAATCGACCGCGGCGTTCGCATAGCCGTGCACGACGCCGAACTGGCCGACGGGTATTTCGGGCCGGTTATGCAGGCTCAGCGCCATGTCAACGCCTTCCATCACCCCGTCGGCAATCATTTCCTTCGCGCCGCCGGCGGTTTCCTCCGCCGGCTGAAAGATGAGGCGGACGTTACCGGCCAGCCGGTCCTCCAAGCGCTTCAACACGGCGCCGACGGCAAGGACCGTCGCGGTGTGGAGATCGTGGCCGCAGGCATGCATGCGGTTCGCGATCTTACTCGCATAGGCCAGCCCCGTCTCCTCCTGCATCGGCAGGGCGTCCATGTCCGCACGGATCAGTAGGGTCGGACCGGGCCTCTTGCCGCGGATGTGCGCGACGATACCGGTGCGACCGACGCCGGTCTGGTGCTCGATCCCGAGGCTCGCCAGGGTCTCCGCGACGAGGGCAGCCGTCCGGACCTCCTCGAAGGCGATTTCGGGATATTCGTGGATGCGCCTCCGGATATCGATGAAGCGCGCCTCGTTTTCATCGACGATAGCCGCAAGCAGCGACGCCACGTCATTGACGCCGGAATGGGAAAGCTTCTCGGCCACGGCTGACCTCCTGCCTCTCGGGTTGAATTTGTTGATGCGACCGCGTCCTAGTCGAGCGCCTCCGGCGCGATCAGCCATCCAGATGACAGGCCGACAGGTGGTTCGGCGCGATTTCCTTGCGGACCGGGACTTCCACGCGACAGCGCTCCATGGCGAAGGGACAACGGGGATGGAAATGACAGCCTTTGGGCGGATCGAGCGGGCTAGGAAGTTCGCCTTCCACGGCTTTGAAACGCCGTTTGCCCGCTTCGATGCGGGGAACTTCCGCCAGGAGGGCCCTCGTGTAGGGGTGGTTTGGACGTCTGAAGACATCCTCGACGGGCGCTTCCTCGACGATCCGGCCGAGATACATAATCGCCACGCGGTCGGAAATGTGCTCCACCACGCCGAGATCATGGCTGACGAAGAGGTAGGTCAGGTCCAGCCGGTCCCGCAGGTCCATGAACAGGTTGATCACCTGAGCCTGGATGGAGACGTCGAGGGCGGCGACGCTTTCGTCGCAGACGAGGAACGTCGGCTGCACGGCCAGCGCCCGCGCGATGTTGACCCGCTGGCGCTGACCGCCTGAGAACTGGTGCGGATAGCGTGTCTTCATGGACGGATCGAAGCCGGCCAGTGTCAGGTAGTTGTCCACGTAGGAGGCGCGTTCCGTCGCGGTTGCCATGCCGTGCGTCTTCGGCGCCTCCCAGATGAGCTCCTCGATAGTCATGCGCGGATTGAGGGCGGCCATCGGGTTCTGGAAGATCATCTGCGTGGCAAGGCCGGCCTCCTTCTGCTCGGCGGCAGACATTGTGTTGCGGTCCACCCCCTTCCAGAAGACGCTGCCGCCGGTCGGCGTAGCGATCCCGGCGATGACGCGGCCGAGAGTCGATTTTCCGCAGCCGCTTTCCCCGACGAGGCCGACGACCTCACCGCTGCGAATGCTTAGGCTGACGCCATCCAGCGCATGAACCACCGGAGCGGGCTTTGCCAGCTTCAGGCCGAGCGCGATCTTCGCGGCAAGGTCCGGCCTCGCGCCAAAACGCTGCGTTATCGTCCTGGCCTCGATCAGGGGGGGCTCGACAGCCTTCATGATGCTGATACTTTCGTCACGGGATGGATGCAGCGGAAGGATCGGTCGCCCGAAGGCGCGAGCTCCGGTATGACGAGACAGCCGTCGTCCGCCCGCTCGCAGCGCGTGCGGAAACTGCAGCCCTGCGGGAGGCGGTTGAGGGCTGGCGTCATCCCGTCGATCTGGCGCAAGCGCTCGCTGCGTTGGTTCTGCGAGGGAACGGAGGCGATCAGGCCTGCGGTGTAGGGATGGCGGGGATCGTTGAGAACCTCGGAGACGGGGCCGGTCTCCACCAGCCGGCCAGCATACATGACGGCAATATCGTCGGCCAACCGCGAAACGATGGCGAGATCATGGGTGATCCAGATCACCGCAGTCTTTGTCTCCTCGGTGAGCTTCTGGAACTCCGCGATGATCTGGCTCTGAATCGTCACGTCGAGCGCCGTTGTCGGTTCGTCGGCGATAATGAGGTCCGGCTTGTGCAGGAAAGCGATGGCAATGGCCACCCGCTGGCGCATGCCGCCGGAAAACTGGTGGGGATAGGCTGCGAGCCGCTCCTCGGGGCTCGGAATGCCGACAAGGCCCAAGGCGTCGCGGGCGCGCTGCCGGGCGATATCCTTCGACACGCTCTCATGGGCCAGCACGGCCTCGATCATCTGCGTGCCCACCGACAGAACGGGGTTGAGCGTCACCGTGGGATCCTGGAACACCATCGCGATCCGCTTGCCGCGGAGACGGCGCATCTCCTCGTCCGAATTCCGGCTGAGATCCACGCCGTCGAAGAGGATCTCGCCCGAGGCAATGCGGCCGGGCCGCTCCAGAAGCCGGATAATCGAGAAACCGGTGACGGATTTTCCGGAGCCGGACTCGCCCACGAGGCCGAGCACGCGGCCGCGTTCAACGGAAAAGGACACATCGTTGACAGCCCGGATGCCGGACCGCCCTTTGCCCCCGCCGAACTCGGTGACCAGATTGCGTACCTGCAAGAGCGCGGTCATGATGCGTTCCTCGGATTGAGCACGTCGCGTAGGCGATCGCCGACCAGATTGATGGCGACGATGGTGACCAGGAGCGCAATGCCGGGAAAGAAGCTGATCCAGTAGAGGCCCGTCAGCAGATACTGGTACCCGGTCGAGATCAGCATGCCGAGCGAGGGTTCGGTGACGGAGGCACCGAGACCGAGGAAGGAAAGCGTCGCCTCCAGGCCGATGGCGCGCGCCACCTGCATCGTCGCGATCACGATCACGGGGGCAAGACAGTTCGGCAGCAGATGCCGAAAGAGAATGCGCCAGCCCGGCAAGCGGAGCATGCGCGCGGCCTCGATATATTCCTTCTCGCGCTCGACCAGGGCGGTGGCGCGGACGGTGCGCGCATAGGTCGCCCATTCGGCGATGATCAGCGCGATGACTACATTGAGCACGCCCTTGCCGAGGACCGCCAGCATCATCAGCGCCATCAGGATAGTCGGGAACGACAGCTGCAAGTCGACCAGGCGCATGATCACGATTTCCGTCCGCCGTCCCATATAGGCGGCAAACAGCCCCGCCGTCGTTCCGATGATGGCGGCCGCGAAGGCAGAGAGCACGCCGACCAGCAGCGACGTGCGGAGGCCATAGAGGATGCCGGACAGGATGTCGCGGCCCTGACTGTCGGTGCCGAGGTGGTAGACGAAGCCGGTCATGGATTCCGAACCCGGCGCGAGGCGCCCGTCCATGATGTCCAGCTGCATCAGGTCGTAGGGGTTCTGCGGCGATATCCAGGGCGCAAAGAGCGCCAGGCAACAGATGACGAGGAGGGTAATGAAGCCGATCGCCGCCGCCGGCGAGGCGAAGAAATCGGCGAGGTACTTGGAAAGGCGGCCGGGTTCCGGCAGCGCTTTGTCCGTCTCTTGCATATTGTGTTCGGCCATGCGTCTAAGCCTTTGAATCCAGCCGGACCCGCGGATCCAGGATGGTGTAACAGACGTCGATGATGAAGTTCAGGACGACGAAGAGGAGGACCATCATCATCAGGTAGGCGACGATGACGGGCCGATCGAGAAGGTTGATCGAGTCGATGATCAGCTTGCCCATGCCCGGCCAGGCGAAGATGCTTTCGGTTACAACCGAAAAGGCGATGAGCGAGCCGAATTCGAGGCCAATGATCGTCACGACGGGGATCATCAGGTTCTTGAGCACGTGTACGGCGATCACCCGGCGCTCGCGCAAACCCTTCGCCCGGGCGAACTTGACATAATCCTGGGGCAGGACCTCCTGCACCCCGGCGCGCGTCAGCCGCAGGATGAGGGACGTCTTGAACAGAGCGAGGTTGAAGGCGGGCAGGAGGAGATGCCTGATCCCCTCGCCGGTCAGAAACGACCATTGCACGCAGAACAGCTCCAGCGTCGGGCCGCGCCCGTTGGTCGGTAACCAGCCAAGCTCGACCGAGAAGACCATGATCAGTATCAGGCCGACCCAGAATGTCGGCAGTGAAAACCCGAGGATCGAGCCGCTCATGATCAGCTTCGATGAGACCCGGTTCGGATAGAGTCCCGCGTAAAGACCGAGCGGCAGGCCGAAGACGAGCGCGATCGTCAAAGCCGAGATCGCCAGTTCGAGCGTTGCCGGCAGCCGTTCCAGGATGAGCCCCATCGCCGGGCGGCCATAGACGAAGCTGTCGCCGAAATCACCGTGCAGCAGACCTTGCAGGAACAGGAGATATTGCCGCCAGAGTGGCTGGTCGAGACCATAATGGGCGATCACACGGGCGCGCTCGGCCTGATTGGCGTCGGGGTTGATCAGAATATCGACCGGATTGCCGATCACGTTCACGCCGATGAACACGATCACCGTCATCGCGACGACGACGAACACCGCCTGTATCAACCGCCTGATTATCGATGTGACCATTGTCTTCTCCAGGGCCCTGTTCTTACCGCATTGTCCAACCCGCAGCGGTTTCGCTCCCGAGCGGTTTTCCGCCCGCACCCCGCTTTAACCCAATAGAAATCGATCACCTTCATGATTTTAGGTCGGTCCGAGCCAAAATCGTCGTGATCTAGGCGACGGAGATCGCCATCCCGTCGCGTTGCGGATCGGCGGCTCCCCTGGAGACGCCGTTTTCAATCCTGATCGCGTGGACCGCCGCGAAGGCGTAGGTCTGGGGCGAGCGGGCCACTTGATACCCTTCCGCGCGCAGTTCGTCCTCGACCGAATGGCGGATGCGGTTGCAGATGTCGATGGTGTTCGACACCCCGACGATCCGCGGCGCGACCACCGCCTCGAGGACCGGCATGCCGAAGTCGATCATGTTCATCAGGCATTGTGCGACGGCCGGGGCGATATAGCTCCCACCCGGCGCACCGATCACGATGCTGGGTTCTTCGTCCTTGAAGACGATGGTCGGCGCGGCGGAACTCGGCCTGCGCTTTCCGGGAGCGATTGAACCGGGCTTCCCCGGAACCGGATTGAAGCGGCTCATGGTGCCGTTATACATGAAGCCGAGGCCGTCCGTGATAGCGCCGGACGGGCTGCCCAGCGTGTGGGTCATGGCGACGGCGTTGCCGTCCTTGTCGATAACCGAGATATGGGTCGTCTCGCGTTGCGACCGGTCGAGGCGCGAGACATTGGCTCTCTCACCGGCCTTGATCGACGCGGCCAGGGCGGCTGCATGGTCGCGAGACAGCAGCTTCTCGTAGGGCACCTCGACATAGGCGGGATCGCCCATGTGCGCGTCCTTGTCGATCGTCATCCGCTTCATGGCCTCGAACAGGATGCGGATATGCTCGGCGCTGCCGTGCTGCATCGTGCCAACGTCGAACTGTTCCATGATGTGCAGGAGTTCGAGCATCGGGAAGCCGGAACCCGGCGGAGGCGATGTGGCAATGCGGTGCCCGCGATATTCGCCCCAGACGGGTTTCACGCGCGACAGCTCGTAGCGCGCGAGATCCTGCCGGTCGATCAGGCCGCCATTGGCCTTGAAATCCTCGGCGATCTGCTCGGCGATCTCGCCATGGTAGAAGATGTCGGATCCGCCGCTGTGCGCGATGCGTTCGAGCGTCTGCGCCATGTCCGTGTTGACGAGCATTTCCCCGACATTGCGAATATTGCCGTCCTCATGGAAATACACGCGCCGGCCCGTGACGGAGTAGCGCAGCTTTTCGTACGTGTTCGCGAACCCGTCGTCCGACTGGTCCTTGGTCCAGTACCAGTGCATGTGGCTGCGGATCATGAAGCCGTCGCGGGCATAGCGGATCGCTGGCGCGATGAGATCGGCCCAGTCGAACGTGCCGTGGTCCCGGAGAGCTGTCTCGTAGCCCTTGAGGGATCCGGGCGTGCAGACCGCAAGGTAGCCGATATCAGAGACATTGCCTTCCAGAACGTAGCCGAAGCCGTCCCGGCTCTGATGCTTGATCGCGCCCAGCCACATGTCCGGCGTCGCCTTCAAGGGGGCGCGGGCGTAGAATTCGAGGATCTCGTGCACGCCCTTTTTCGGCATGTGCACATGCATGGAGCCGAACCCGCCGATGCCCGCCATCTGCGGATCGACGACGCCCTGCACGAAGGCGCAGGCGAGCGCGGCGTCGATAGCGTTGCCGCCGCGCTCGAGCACATGAGCACCCGCTTCCACCGCCTCAGGCTGCGGCGCGACAATGGTTGCATTTCTCATCTTGCGCGACGGTCCTTTAATACCTTTGCGAGGAAGCTCTTGACATGGCCCAACACCTTGATCCGGTCGTGGGAGACGCCCGGCACGCGCTCGAAGCTCACATTCACACCCGCATCGCTGAACGATTTCGCAAGCGCCGCCAGACGCTCGGGGCGCGTTGCGCCGGCATCGTTCGCGCCCTCCATGTAATACCGCCCGCCGGGCTGGTGGGTGATTTCCCAAGTCTCCAAATCGGCGTCGCCGACAACCATCTGAACCGGGACCTTCGCAAGTTCCTGCGGCTGGAACGGACGGCCGAAACGGGCTTCCAGGTCACGTATGCCGACCCACCAGTCGCGCGTCGCATCGAGAAGCGTAACCGAGCCGGGAGCGCCGATCGACGCGGCCCAGAGCTTTTCAGCGTGAAGGATGGCGAAGCGATGGGTGAAATGCCCGCCGCCCGAGAAGCCGAACATGGCGAAGGTCGACCAGTCCTGTCCATATTTGGCAGCGACTTCCTCGACCATGGCGAGAACGACGCGGTCATAGCGGATCTCGCCTTCCTCGATGAACTTGTAGCCGGAGCGCGCACCGTCGCCGAGCACGCCGACGGGGAAGATCGGACACAGGATGGCGCAATCGTTGTAGAGGCCGAATTCGGCGAAACCGTCCCGGAAATCGATGGCCGAGGTGCGGCCAGTGCCGTGCACGGCGACCAATAGGTCGAGTTTGCGGCCATCGGCAGCCGTCGGCGGGACGTAGAGCAGCATATGAAGGCGCGGGTCGGCCCTCGACGCGAAAATCGCCGTCTGGCCGTAGTCATAGATCGCCTGCGCCCGGGCATTGGCATCGCCCGTTCCGAGTTCCTGCATGATTGTCTCCTGGAAAAGTCAAGATGGGGGGCCGCCTCGCACGGCCCCCAGGCCCGCCGTCAGTTTGCGGGTTTTACTTCATAGGCAAGGGTGTACTTGTCGCCGCGCGGCGTGTAAGCGACCGTCTTTCGGGCACCGAGCACGACGTTTTCGTAGTGCATGGGCAGGATCCAGAGATTATCGAAGGTCTGCTTCGACAGCTCCTGCAGCAGCGGGACGCGCTTCACCTCATCGAGTGTCGAGCTCGCGCGGGCGAGCACCTCGTCTATCTTCGGGTCCGACACACCGCCGCCATTATAGCGCCCGGTTCCCTTCTCCTCGTCGCGCGTGGCGACCAGGGCGACCGTCGGATTTGTCGTCTCGCCGGTGTTGACGCCCCACGAGCCGAGATAAGTGCTGTACTGGCCTTCCGCATAGGCTTCCGAATACATGGCCCAGGGCATCACCTCGACCTTGGACTGGATGCCGATGCGCGTGAACATCTGCCCGACGGCCTGGAGCACCTCGGCATCCTTGACGTAGCGGCCGGAGGGGCCGTGCAGCGTCATGCTGAAGCCGTCCGGATAACCCGCCTCTGCCAGGAGTGCCTTTGCGACGGCCGGATCATAGGCGACGCTCTCGACCTTATCGCTATGGCCGGCATAGCCTTCGGCGACGAACTGGTCGGCGACGGTGCCGTTCTTCTGCATGACGCGGTCGACGATGGCAGGGCGATTGATCGACATCAGCATTGCGCGGCGGACGCGGATGTCCTTGAGCGGGTTCTTGCCGAGGTCCGAACCGTCCGTCGCCGTTATGAAGGGCGAGGCGTCGCGGCCCACATCCATGCCGAGATAGACCAGGCGTGAGGACTGGCCGTTGATGATCTGGAGGTTTTCGCTCGCCTCGACTCGCGCCATGCCGTCTGCCGGAAGGGCTTCGATAATGTCGATCTCATCCGACAGAAGCGACGCCAGCCGGGCGCCGTCGTCGGGCAGGAAGCGCAGGGTGACGTTCGACCAGTGTGACGGGCCGGCGAAATAGTTGTCGTTCCGCTTCATCGTCAGGCCGCCGCCCGGTGTATAGGAGACGAAGGAGTAGGCCCCGGTCCCGATCGCGCACTTGCCGCTGTCGAAATCCTGGACCACCGCGTCCTTGCAGTCGGCGCTGATGATGCGGATGCGGCTGACCGAATTGAGGATCAGCGGATCGGGAACCTTGGTCTCGACGATGACGGTGAGCGGGTCCTTGACGCTGACATTCGCGATGTTGCGGGTGTAGGACGCAAAGCCCTGGCTAGGCTTGTCGCGGGCCCGCAGTAGCGAGGCGACGACGTCGGCGGCGTCGAACTCACTTCCGTCATGAAACTTCACGCCCTCACGCAGCTTGAATTCCCAGTGCGTGTCATCGAGAGCCTTCCATTCGGTGGCAAGTTCCGGAGCGTTGGCCGACGTCCCTGTGAGATTAATGAGACTGTCCCAGATGTGCCGGGACGTCGCGTTGTTTGGCGCCGAACTGTCCTCATGCGGATCGAGGGTGGTGGGCGTCGTCGACATGCCGATCGTCAGGGGGGTCTCCTGCGCGGCGGCGAGTGCAGGAATGGCGATCGTGCCGAGCAGAGCGACGGCTGCTCGCGTCAATATATTTGCGGTCATGTTGTTAAATCCCAGTTGGAGTTCCCTGCCGGTCTGATGCCAGCCTTACGAGCGGTTCTGACCCTCTCTTGGAAAAAAGAGTAGGTTCCGAGGACGTTCATTGTCAAACGGAAAACGATCATGTTACGGTCATCGTAACGTTCAATCCCGAGCCATAATCCAGTTATTTCTCTGAAGGAAACTCCCCCGTGGACGATGAGCGAAAACAGGAAAAAATCTCCACGGTTCAATCCGTTGATGTCTGCATTGATGTGCTTCTCGACGTTGCGAAGAATCCGGACTGCAGGTTGGCCGACATCGCCAGAGACATCGGTGAAACCAAGCCAAGAATCTTACGAATGTTACGCACAATGGAACGCCGAGGACTGGTCAGGAAGAGTAGTAGCGGGACTTATCGCCTCGGAAACACCGCGATCGTGCTCGGCACGGCCGCGTCAACGCAGGTTGACTTGGTCAGAATCGCAAACCCGATCCTGGAAGAGCTAGGGCAGAAGGTAAATGAAACGACCCAGCTGAGGATCATCGACAATGGCGAGTCCCTCTGCATCGCCAAGTTCGAGCCGACCCGGGATCTTCGGGTGCATTCTATGATCGGAAGGCGCCGACCGCTTCATGCCGGCTCTTATAAGGTTCTACTCGCCTACCTGCCGCCGCAGGTCCAAGCGCAGATGATTCCCGACAAGCTCGAGCGCTTCACCGCCCGGACCATCACGACCCGCGCCAGGCTGGAGGCGGAGCTGAAACGCGTTCGCGAGGCCGGGCATTGCGTCAGCCGCGGCGAGGTCAGTGATCAGCTTGTGTCGGTATCCGTCCCGGTGCTCGCCTTCGACGGCTCGGTCATTGCTGCCGTGAACATCGCCGCTCCAGCGTTTCGGACACAGGACAGCGACATTCAGCGTTACATCGCTCTATTGAAGAACGCCGCAAGGAAAATATCCGAGGGGCTCGGTTGGTAAAATTGCGACGGCGATAATCCGTTGACGATCTTACCTTGCGATGCGACGGTCCCCTTGGCATTGAGCACTGGCGGTGCACACATGAGACTTGCGAACGACAAACGTTCACCGACCGAGCGCCGTCGACTGCTTCTCCTTATGCGCACCGGACAAGGAGAATCTCGGAGATTGTTAGTCTGCTCGGCCATCGTGCCGGCGGAAGCCCTGGCTGGCACTTGGATACGACCGGCTGGGCATGCCAGTCAGCGGCGACACGATCCTGCGGCAGTTGAAGCGGGATGCCTCGCTCGCCTAGTGCGCTGCATTCCACACGATACATTATGCGATCCCTTCAGCTCAGAACGACGCCAGGGTTCTTCGTCGGAAACGCCATCGCAAACAACGCCCGTTCCCTGCCAGTCAAGTGTGGCGCGGGAGACGAAAGCACCTACAGCAGCGCTGCAAAGATCAGGGCCGCGTAGGTAAGCTGGTGCAGCAGTTGATCGGCTCCGTGCACGGCCCAGTAGGCCCGGGTCGTAGCATCCGCGCGGCTATGTTGTGACAGCAATGCCTTGCCATAGTCTATGGGTTATTATTCATCATACTTGACGTACTCTGGTGCAGCGGTAGCGCGCTACGCTGGGCTGCCTCCCGCATCCAGTATAGGTTCGCCGTGCCCATTTTTGCCGGCGTGCAAGGCGTTTTCTGAATGCTCCCGACTTATCTCGCCACGGAGCCCGACCAAATCGATGAAGTGATCGGCTTCGCGGCGCAGTTCGTCTGAAATCATTGGCGGCCGTGTCGCCATGGTCGACACGACCGAGACCTTGCACCCTTTGCGTTGCAATGCCGCGACAAGACTTGTGAAGTTGCCATCGCCTGAGAAGATCACGAGATGATCGGCCGTCTTTGATATCTCAATCGCGTCGATCGCTAGCTCCACATCCATGTTGCCCTTGACCTTGCGACGCCGAGCGAGTCGGTGAATTCTCTGATGGGTTTGGTCACCACCCGGTATCCGTTATAGTCGAGCCAGTCGATCAGCGGCCGGATTGTGGCCGTTGCCTGGTCCTCCGCCAGCGCGGAATAGTAGTTGGCACGAAGCAGATAGGCTCGCTTCCGAAAAGCCTCAAGCAGCTTGCGAAAATCGATGTCGAAGCCGAGTGCCTTCGAGGCAGCAAAGAGATTGGCGCCGTCGATGAGGACGACTATCTTCTCCCTCTGATCGAACATGGCCGCGGTCTCCTTCAGAGGAGCATTATACGCCAAGAATGCACCACCTCCGCATCCACCTTTCGGCTCATCCTCTCTCTCTCTCTCTCTCTCTCTCTCTCTCTCTCTCTCTCTCTCTCTCTCTCTCTCTCTCTCTCTCTCTGCCGATAGGTTCCGGTTGCCATAAGCGCTTGCCACGGCGAACGGTACATGCCCTCGCACAGCGCCTCCGCCAGCCGTGGCATGCTGTACAAAACCGGCGGAGTCCCGTCCGCTCGGATATATAGGGGAACGATCAAACCTCTGGCAGCGGCAAGCCCGCTGGCAAATCGGCGTCGATCGCGACTTCACGTGGGCGCCCGCGTACGAAGGCCAAGATGGTGAAACACTTGTCCGGCAGTCCCCGCGTTCCAGCGCGGCGAGCCGAAGGCTTTCCCGACCAATCGCCGATCTCCCGCAGCTGCGGGAGATCGGCGCTGCTTACTAGTCGGCGCGGCGCGTGGCGCCAGTCGTGACCAGAGCACGTGGCGTTCCAAACGCGCCACCGAACCAAGCAGCGACCGCGCCAACAACGAGGGAGAAAAAACCTAAGATGGCCCCGCTTGAAACGGCGGTGGCGGCCGTATCGGCGGCTTCGGTCGCCTGTTGCTTGGCGCGTTCGATTGACGCCTTGTAGCTCTCTTCGTATTGTTGAACCTGCGCGCGTGCCTGGTCCACCGGAATGTTCTGTGCCTTTGCAATGGCATCAGCAGCACGATTTCGTGCTTCTTCCGCGGTCGCCTCGTCGCCGGTGACTGCTGCCTGCACAGCGGCGACTGCTGCGTCGCGGAGCGCTGCCGGATCGTTGCCCCCCGTCGCACTTCTGACCTGCCGCTCGATGTCGGCCATTGGATCCGCGGACGTGGCGATTGCCGGTGCGGCGGCAGAGGTGACTGTGGCGGCAGTCTTGCCGACGCCCCCGATGATGCTACTCAGACCGCTGAAGGCACCACCCACCAGCGCGCCGACGGAGGTCGTGAGGAGATAAAGAACGATCAATGTCGTAACGGCCCAACTCGTCAGTCCCTGGTAACTTCCCGTCGTTTTGCTAGGGCGGCCGGAAACCCTGCTGGCGATGTATCCGCCGACGAAGGCCGCAACTATGCCAGAGACGACGAACCAGAGACCGCCGGCAATCGAAAAAGTACTCGGGTTTGGGTTGTCGGTCGTTGTCGGATCGATCACGGCGGCTCCAATGCCGACGCCCAAGAGGTTTAGCAGAAATTGGACCGCGAGCGCGAGCGCGACGCCCGCAAACACTGCTCCCCAAGAGATTTCGTTGGTGGCGGAATTTGCCGAGAGATCAGGAGCGTAAACGGTCTCGCGGGTTTGATGAACGGCGACAGGATCGCTCATGATGGTGTTCCTCCCTTTATGCAACTTGTCTAAAACTAGGCACCCGCGAAAGAGTTCCTTGGCCGCTGGGGGCAAGCTCACCTAGATCAATCCGGGGTGAAGGCTGTAGGGATTACCGCCTAGGCGAGCGCGCTTTGGATATCAAACGCCGTCGGGTCGTCCACCCTCTCCCTAATCTCTTTGGACGAAGCGTGCGGTAGTTTTCCATCGTCGGTCCAGGCGCGATACTCGACCTCGGCGATTAGCACCGGCTCGACGAAGACAGCATCCTTCCTCTTCAGGCTCACCGCGGGCGCTTTCGTCGCCATTCCCTCAAGCAGCGTCCGCAGCTCTCGCGAAAGGTCGCTTGACCAGCCGGTCCCGCAGCCGCCGACGTGGACGAGTTCGTTCTGGCCGGGTTCATCTAATTTTAAGCCTTCAGGTTGACACCGGAGAATATCTACGTTGATATCAACGTTCAGACGCAATTTATAGAGTCCTTAGCGGACGGGCAATCGAGATTGGATCCGCCAGTACGACGGACGCAATTGCCGACAGAGACGGAGGTTACCCACGCCTGATCGCGCACCTCCCGCATCCGAACAAGAAGCGGCCAATAGCGAGCAATCTCCCGGCCGTTTCCGCCCGAAATCCGACTTAACATGGCGACATAAGGAGGTGATCATGAAGATTGTGACCAGCCTTAGCTTCCAAGGGCAATGCCGCGAGGCGTTTGAGTTCTACGCTAAGGTGTTGGGCGGCAAGATCACCGCTTCTCACTCCTACGGTGAAGCCCCGCCCGACATGCCGATCAACGACCCCAAATACAAGAATTGGCTGATGCACTGCTGGCTAGAGGTTGGCGACCAAGCGCTGATGGGCGCTGATATGGACGTCGGATGGGCCCGGAACATTGACAAGCCCAAGAACGGCTTCGATGTCACTCTGCACACCGAGAACAAGGCCGAGGCCCAACGCTGGTTCGATCAGTTGTCCGAAGGGGGCAAGCCAGTCATGCCATTTGCCGAGACCTTCTGGTCGCCTGGCTTCGGTTCGCTGATCGACAGGTTTGGGGTGCCGTGGATGATCAACGTCATTCCGTCGGCTGACTGGCGGCCGCCGCCGGGCTGATGCATGAGGTGGGCTAGTCCACTTGCCGCCGCCGCCGTGGTCGCGTTGCTCGCTGCGGGTGCGGCGACCCTTGTCGGCATGCCGGCCGGTGTTTCAAGCGAGACGATCCAACTCTCGGTGACGAGGACACCCGCCCTCCTGCAGCGCGCCTGGTCGCTGCCGGTCGCGCGGACCTTTCATCATCAGGTTCTCTGGCAATCCAACGCGTCGCGTTGTGGCCCGGCGAGTGTCGCCAATGCATTTCGATCGATCGGCGAAGAGGAAACGACGGAGGCCGCTGTACTCGATGACACCGGCTACTGTTGGACCGGCTTCTGCCTCATCGGTCTGACATTGGATGAACTCGCGGATCTTGCGCGAATGAAGACCAGACGCAGCGTAACGGTGCTCCGAGACCTCACTGCAGACGATTTTCGGCAACACATGAGGCGGTCCAACGACCCAAATCGGCGTTACATCATCAACTTCAATCGAGAGGGCATCTTCCGTGCCGGAAGTGGCCATCACTCGCCGATTGGTGGTTATCTCGAAGCGGAAGACATGGTTTTCGTCCTGGACGTTAACGAAAAATTCAAGCCTTGGCTCGTCGAACGGGAACGCCTATTCAACGCTATGGATACGCTCGATGGCGACCGCAAGCGCGGTCTGATCTTGATCGAATAGCTGTCACTCAGGAGGCCTGGCCGCTGCATGACCGGCAAGGTAGCTCCGATCCAATCACCGTACAGTCGGTCTTCAGCACTCGGTAGACCGACGTCGAAACGGCTGCGCCTTATCACGCGAAGTTCTTGCGAGTTTCGCCGCATGTGCAGTGCTGTTCGGACTGTACGTCGGCCTCTTGTATGAGCCAGATCCGCAGTATTACGATATTCCCGCCGATCTGAACCGCCAGGCGGTCGTCCAGTACTTCACCGGTTATCTCCTCGAAACGGCACTAGCGCTCGACAATATCTTCGTCATTTCGCTGATCTTCACCCACTTCTGCATCCCTCGCGAGTATCAGCACCGTGTGCTGTTCTGGGGGATCATAGGAGCGATCGTGTTTCGCGGGATTTTCATCTCGCTTGGCGCCGCGGTCGTGAATTCCAGGACCTGGGTGCTCTACGTCTTCGCGGTGTTCCTTATCTACACCGGCTGGAAGATGATCACCGGACGCGGCGCGGAGTTCAGGCTTGGGGACAGCAGAATTCTCGCGTTCGCCCGTCGACACCTGCGGGTGACAGACCAACGGCACGGTCACCATTTCTTCGTTCACCTCCCGCATCCCGCGACCGGGCACGCGACACTCTACGCGACACCACTCTTTCTGGCGCTGGCGATGGTTGAAACCGCCGATATCGTTTTCGCCGTAGACTCTGTTCCGGCGATCTTCGCGGTCACGCGTGATCCCTTCATCGTCTACACGTCGAACGTCTTCGCCATCCTTGGCTTGCGCTCGATGTACTTCATGCTCGCCGCGGCGGCGGCGCATTTCAAATACCTGAAGTACGGACTGTCGCTGGTGCTCGTGTTAATTGGGGCGAAGATCATCTGGAATTTTGGCCTTTGAAAAGAGCTCGGCCTGGTGCCTTACCTGGCGCCACAGTGGGCCTTGCTTGTAACGCTGTTTTGATCGGTGGCGCCATCGCCTATTCCGCGCTCCACACCCGCCGCTCTCGTATGAGGCAAAGGGGTTGAGCGCCGGGCTGCCGGGCGCGCGCTTTGCGGGCGTGTTGCCGGAAGGATCCAGTATCGTTGGGAGCTTGCGAAAAGCGCCGCCAAGCCAAGTCTCACAGACCCGTCAGTATTTGGACAGGTCCGGGAGATAATGCTCCGACGATCATGGATCAAACGGCAACATCGGAGTGCATTATCTGAATCTATCCCAAACGTGTGACCTGTCAGGTCGTCGGGGTCGCGCCCGGCGTCGGCTGGAAGGCACCGCGCGCGGTCGTCCCGGCAAGTGTATCGATAAGGGTCGAACGATCACCGGCAATAGACCTCGGTCTTGGTCTCGCGAATGCAGTCGCGAGCATGGCGCTCCCGCCGGGAAAGCCAGGTCTGCTGATTCCGTCCACTTTCCTGCGCAACAACAGGGTTGAACATGAACAGATTTTTGAAGGCAATCGCAGGCACGGCCTGGACAACTGCGCTCGTTTTCGGCGGCTATCTGGGCGTTCTCCAACTCACCGGCAATTTCCACGAGGTGCTGCCGGCGGAGCTCTACCGGTCGGCGCAGCCTTCTGCCGCGGACATCGCGACCTATGCACGGCAATACGGCATCAAAACCATTGTAAACCTCCGTGGCAAGAGCATGGAGGCCTGGTATCTGCAGGAGGTCGAAGCCGCCGGCCACGCCGGCATCACTCATTTCGATTTCCGACTGTCAGCTGCGAAACGGGTGTCGCCGCAGCAGGCGCGGCAGCTGATCGCATTGCTGCAGACCGCACCCAAGCCGATACTCATCCATTGCCAAGCCGGCGCTGATAGAACCGGGCTGGCCTCCATGCTCTATCTTCAGCAGATCGCCGGCACCGACGAAGAGATCTCGGAGCGGCAGCTGTCGGTCCGCTACGGTCACATCGGCCTTCCATACATTTCTGCAGCCTTTGCCATGGATGAAAGCTGGGAGATCCTCGAAGAGGTCCTCTTCGGTCTGACGAGTTGAGGCCTCTGGATAGAACCTACTTCGCTGTCGCCCACCGGGATTGCCGCGAGCTTGCGTCCACCGACTGACACGATCAGGACTTGCGAGCATCGTCCAACCGCGCCATGCTCGGTTCCGACGACCCCGTGATTTTGTGGATATCGGGCACGTCGGAAATCATACCGGATTGGAGGCTAAGCCGTGAGCATAAGAGATCGTCAGGAAGGCTTCGAAAAGAAGTTCGCGATGGACGAGGAAACGAAGTTCAAGGCCATGGCCCGTCGAAATAAGTTGCTCGGCCTGTGGGCCGCCGAAAAGCTCGGCAAAACCGGTACGGATGCGGACGCCTATGCGAAGGAGGTGGTTCAAGCAGACTTCGAAGAGGCCGGGGACAATGATGTGTTCCGCAAGGTGCGCACCGATTTCGATGCGGCCGGCGTAATCCTGTCAGATACTCAGATTCGCAGCATCATGGATGAACTGCTGGCGGCTGCAGTCGAGCAGATCAACAACAGCTGAGCACTGCTTAACCCGATAGAAATCACTTTGCCACGAACGGCAGCGCAGTTCCGATCGATACATCATGCGATCTTAGGATCTTAGAAGCTGAATGGAAACGGCAGCAAGGCGAACAGCATCGACCCGCGGACGGAAGTCGTCGAGCGCGCCTCCGTCGCCGCCGCCCCCGCCTAGTCAGTGCACATCCTTCAGAACTGCACCCCGAGTCTGAGGGCATCCAGCATGGCGGCATGAACAGACCGGCTGCTGACGGCGTCGCCGATCCGGTGCAGTTCGAAACCGGAAGCTGGCCGGGGGCGCAGAGGCGCAGGACCGATCAGGCTTTCGATCTCCGTGATCCCGTCGTTCGCCGAGAGGGGCCGCAATTCGTCGAAGAGGTCGTTCACCGGGACCGTCCCATGCTCGACGATGACCTGGGCGTGGCTCTCGCGGCGTTCCTGGCCCGTGAGGAGGTGGCGCAACACCACCTCGCGCCACCCCTCCCGCGCGTGCACCGAAACCAGTTCGTATTCCAAGAGGACCCGCACGTCATGCCCGGCGAGCGCCTTGCGGTAGGTGATGCTCGAGTGATGCTCCATCTCCGGCGCGATGGAAGTGTCGCGGGCGACGAAAGTCACCGTTCTACCGGTTGCTGCGATCTCGGCGGCGGCCGAGGGCGCGGGATGGCGCCCGGTCGCGTCATAGATCAGCACGTCATCCGCGACCTGCGCGGGATTGCCAAGAGCGTCGAAGACACTGAGGCACAGCTCGCTTCCCCCGACGGACCCGAAATCCGGAATGCCGCCGGTGGCGACGAGAACGAGATCTGGCGCGTCGGCAAGAACGTCCAGCGCCTCCGCATAGACATTGAGCCGGACATCCACCCCGAGGCGCTCCAGCTCGGCAACGCGCCAGTCGACGATGCCGATCAGGTCGCGGCGGAGACGGGCCTTTGCAGCCAGCACGAGCTGCCCGCCAAGCCGGTCCGCCGCTTCCAGGAGCACGACGTGGTGGCCCCGCTCGGCGAGCACCCGCGCAGCCTCCAGCCCTGCTGGCCCGCCGCCCACGACGACTGCCTTGCGCCCGGCATCCGCCGAGCGCCCGATCACCTGCGGCAACCAGGTCTCGCGGCCGGTTGCCGGATTGTGGATGCAATGCACCGGACGATAGAGACAATGCGATGCGCCGACGCACGGCCGGATCTGGTCCTGCCTGCCCGAGCGCAGTTTGTTGACGATCTGCGGATCTGCCATATGCGCACGCGTCATGCCGACCATGTCGACCAGCCCCGCGTCGATCGCGTAGCGCGCGGTCGCGACATCCGCGATCTTGGCAGCGTGGAAGACCGGCAGGCTCGTTTCCGCCTTGAACGTCCCGACTTGGCGCAGCCATGGCGCGGATGCCGCCGTCATGTCGGGAATGTTATAGACTAGCAGGTTGAGGCGGGTGTCGAACCGGCCGAAGATGCAGTTGAAGAAATCGACCAGCCCTTCCCGCTCCAGCCTGTTAGCAACGGTGACTGCCTCGGCAAAGCTCAGGCCGTCCTTGTGATCCTCATCGATCGTGTAGCGGATGCCGACCGGATAATTGCTTCCCACTTGCTGGCGGATCTCTTCGTAAACCATGCGCAGGAAGCGCATCCGGTTTTCAAGGGAGCCGCCGAATTCATCGGTGCGGCGATTGACCATCGGCGACAGGAACTGCCCGATCAGGTGGCCTCCGGTCATCGTCTCGATGCCGTCGAGACCGCCCTCGCGCGCCCGTCGCGCCGCATGGCCAAAGTCTCGCACAATGCGCGCGATATCATGGCTGTCCATCTCATGGGCGAAGTTGCGGTTATAATCCTCGCGGGAATGGGAGGGGCCGAGCGCGGGAAGCCACGCGCCGACCGTGGCATTCGCCCGCCGGCCGACATGGGAGATCTGGCACATGAGCGCCGCCCCATGGCCGTGGATGCGCTCGGAAAAGGTGCGGAACGCCGGGATGACCGCATCGCTCGACACGTCGAGCTGCGTGCCGCCCCAGCTCGTATCGGCGGAGATGCGCGCCGAGCCGCCGAACATCGTCAGCGCGACGCCGCCCTTGGCCTTCTCCTCGTGATAACGCTGATAGGCTTCCAGCGGGTGCCCGCCCTCCTCGAGGGCGGTCTCGTGACTGGTGCTCATGATCCGGTTGCGCAGAGTAAGCCGGCCAAGCTGCAGCGGTCGCAGCAACGCATCGGCCCTGCCTGCCGGCGCAGCGGCTGGGTTTTGCTCCTCCATGTCCGAGCCCTCCCCGCCTATTCCGAACCGAGGGCCTTGCGCATGGCCTTGACGCATTGTTTCAGCGGCGGGGTAGGATCAACATTGTATTTCCAGTTGGTCAGCTCGATCGTCAGCGATCCTTCGTAATTCTGGCTGCGTAGATAGGCGATCAGCTTGTCGAGATCGATGATGCCATCGCCCCAGGCGAGGTGGCTACCGCCGGCATCGGAATCGGTGAAATGCACATGCGCCACGCGGCCGGCGAGATGGGTGAAATAGTCCTCCGGCGTCTCACGTGTCATTACCGCGCCGGCCACGTCGTAGACCGCGTGAAGCGCGGGGCTCTTAAGCTTGTCCATCAGTTCGCGGATTTCCCGGGCCGAGCGGATGATGTTGGCAAAGGTGTCCGGCAGGGATTCCATCCAGAGATCGATGCCGAGTTTCTGCGCGCGGTCGCAGAGAATGCCCATGGAGTCGGCACAGCGCTCCAGTGCCTGTTCCGTCGGCTCGTCGCGATAGCCGCCGCCTGCGGTGACCAGAAGCGCCGGGGCGCCGCATTCGATGGCAAATTCCATCGACTCCAGGAAGTAGCGCAGCGAGCGGTCGCGCAGCTCCGGCTCCCTCGCGGAGATATTGATCGGGTAGATGCATTGCTCAGGCGTGAAGGCAACGATGTTGAGGCCCATGCCACGCACTTTCCGTCCCAGAGCCCGCGCGTCGGCTAGCGTCTTGTCGCCGATATAGAAATGCGGCGCGGCCGCCCAAAGCTCGATACGCGAAACCCCGGCATCGCAGACATCGGCCAGAAACCGGTCCATCGTATGCCGCACATAGTGAAAATTCATCACGCTGATATTGCGCTCATCAAGTGCCATATTCTGTCCTCTCTAGTGATCGCCGATGCGGCAACTTCAGCTTACTTATGCGAACGTTCTCATTCGATTCTGCAGGTCTGCGCGCCGCTTCATGGCGGCTAAGATGTCCGAACACTGAATTCGGTTGTCGTCTCGTCGATGAAATCGGCGATCTTTGCCGCCGTCTCTTCAGGCGTCCAGCCGAGATGCGGCGCCGCAAGCTTCGCGGCCCCTTCCACATGGCGTAGGCCGAGATCCGGCTCCCAGCCGACGGAAAGGCGGCGGCGCAGGATATCTGAGAGCGTGCGCGCCTGCTCGTTGAGGACAGCATGGGCGACCGAGGCTTCCGTGACTTGGTCCATATCCGGAAGATGCAGCGACGGCTCATCGAGCTGGCGCGGCGGGCCGGAAGGTCTTAGCCGGCGCGTAACGGCGCGCTTCAGCCGCCGCCCGGCATCACGGTGGGTCATCAGCAGCCCACCGGTGAAAGTGAAGACATTAGGCAAGCCCTCATGGGTGAGATCATGCTCGCGGACGACGGGCGCGGACCCCTTGCCGTCCCTGGCAAGGCTGCGCGGCCGCACGCCAGCCCAGGCATAGAGCACATCCTCGCGCTTCAGGCCGAAACTCGGGAACAGGCGGCTGAGCTGATCGAGAATGGCGGCGATCTCCGCCTCCGTCGCGCGAAAGCCTTCCGGCCTGCCATCCGAGGCAGAATCCCACGGGCCGACATAATGAAGCTCGCCCCAGGGGATTAGATAGAAGGGTGCACCCGCCGCCGTCACGGTCTCGAAGCCGATGCCGCGCAGGCCCTCCGGCAGGCGGACAACGATGTTAGTGCCCTTCTCGCCGGTATTCTTGCGAATATGCGGTGCCCCCGCCAGCGCAGTGACCTCATCGATCCAGACGCCCGCGCAATTGACGACCGCACGCGCTAGAACATCGCGCGATCCCTCGGCGGCCGTCAGAGTGACCCGCCAGAGATCGCCCTCCCGCGCCAGCCCCCTCACGGCCGTATGGTTCAGCGCCTCCATGCCGATCGCCCGCGCCTTCATCACCGTATCGACCACAATGCGCTCCGGCCAGTGATACTGGTATTCGGTGAAGCTCATCGCCCCGCGAATGCTCTTGAGCCCCACCATGCCCTGAAGCGCCGGATGCGCCCGCGCCTCTTCAGCGGAAAGGATGCGAAGGTTGAGCGGCACCTTGCCGCCGTCGCTTGCCGCCATCAGACGAAAAGCCAGGCGGGCTTTCCAGCGGGGAATGGCGTTTTCCGGCGTCAGCGGAATGATGAAGGTGACGGGCTTCACCCGCTCGGGCGCCAGACGCACGAACTCCGCCCGCCCCTGCATCGAGCGGCGCATGAGGCTGACGCACTCGATCGCGCTGCGCGGGTGGGCCAGAAAGGCAGCAATCGATCCGCTGGCGGCAGAAAGGTAGCCGAGCCCGCAATGCTGCAACCGCGAGGTCTTGCTGGAGGTGCCCGCGCCATAGTCGCCGCGCTCGACCAGCAGCGTGCGATAGCCCGCCGCCGTCAGGTGCTGACCAGCCGCCGCGGCGATGATGCCGCCGCCGATAACCACGGTGTCGTACATCTCGGTCACGCTCCACTCCCGCCCATCGCCGCAGCGATGACATTCCCGTTCCATGTGAGAACGTTCGCAAAGTTCGGGCCGAGGTGTCAAGGTCCGCTTGACACCGTCGCGAATTTTACAATACGTATTATGACGTCATATAGAAAGGTACGACCATGTCCCTCCCCTCCGCCTTTGACGCCGGCGTCGTTGCGGCGCTTTCCGCCCTAGACGCAAAATCGGTGAAGCATGTGTTCTTCATCGCCTGCGGCGGCTCGCTGTCGATCATGCATCCGGCCAAGTTCCTGCTCGACCAGCACGCGCCGCTGCCGTCAGACATCTATAATGCCGCCGAGTTCGTCGCCCGCGCTCCGCGCTCGCTCGACCGGAATGCGCTGGTCATTCTCTGCTCGATGACCGGCACCACGAAGGAAACCACCGCCGCGGCCGAATTCGCCCGTTCGAAAGGCGCCACCACCATCGGCCTGACGGTGGAGCCCGCCTCCCCCCTCGCGGAGGCGGTCGACCATGTTGTCGGCTTCGAAGCGCCCTACACGACCGGCGTGCCGATCGATGCGAAGAACAGCAATTATTCGCGGATCTACCAGATCGTGATGGGTCTCGTTGCGCTCACCGGCGGCGAAGACTTGACCGAGACGCTGATCGACAGCCTTGTTGCCCTGCAGCCAGCAATCGACCGGGCGCACGCCACCTTCGCGCCGATGTTCGAGGACTATGCGCCGCGGTTTGCCAAGGAAGACGTGGTCTACACGGTCGCCAGCGGCGCGAGCTACGGCGCGGCCTATTCCTTCGCGATCTGCGTGCTCATGGAAATGCAGTGGATCAACAGCCAGGCGATCCATGCCAACGAGTTCTTCCACGGCCCCTTCGAGGTGCTGGACAAGAACCGCGCCTTCATCCTGATGAAGGGTCTCGACAGCACGCGGCCGCTCGAACAGCGCGCCGACGAATTCCTGCAACGCTTCGGCTCGGCCGAGAACATCCTGGTGCTGGATGCTGAAAAGCTCGATCTCTCCGGCATCGACCCGCAGTTCCGGGGCAACGTCGTGCCACTGATCTTCTTCGACACGCTCTGGCGTTTCGCCTATAAGATCGCCGACCTGCGCAAGCACGAAATGCTTGAGGCGCGGCGCTACATGAA
Source organism: Ensifer sp. R1-3 (assembly GCF_056739175.1). Taxonomy (NCBI): domain Bacteria; kingdom Pseudomonadati; phylum Pseudomonadota; class Alphaproteobacteria; order Hyphomicrobiales; family Rhizobiaceae; genus Ensifer; species Ensifer sp. R1-3. The sequence goes on along the minus strand of NZ_CP096517.1, from coordinate 307,874 downwards.
GAAGATCAGCTACTGAAAAGGCCTGGAAGGGCGGATGCAAGATCAAGCCAACCTTTTGCCGCTCTACGAACAGGTCCGGCGCGAGATCCTGGCCGGCATCGAAACCGGCCAGTTCGCCGAGGGCAGCTTTCTGCCCCCCGAGCCGGAGCTGATGGCGCGGTATGGCGTCAGCCGGATCACCATCAGGCGCGCCATCGGCGAGCTTTGCGGCGACGGCCGCCTGCAGCGGCAGCAGGGCCGCGGCACCTTGGTCATGCCGGGCAAGGTGCGCCAGACGCTCGTTTCCCTCTCCGGCTTTTCCGAAACGATGGACGGGCTCGGCCGAAAAGCCAGCCATCGCATCCTTGCTCGGACCGACAATCCCGATGCGCCGGCCATCCGCGCCCGGATGCAGGCGGAAGCCCTGATCCGCTTCGACCGGCTGCTGGAGGACGACGGCAGGCCGATGACGCTCGAAACCCTCTGGTTCGACGCGGCGCGCTTTCCCGATGTGGTAGAGACGGTCGCCGCCGGCGGCTCCTTCTTCGCCGCCTTGCGCGACAAGGCCGGCATTGAGCCGGCCCATGCAGAGCGGCAGATCGACGTCAACCTCGCCTCGGCCAGCGAGCGCGCCATTCTTTCCGTCAGCGCCGCCCAGCCCGTCTACCGCATCGAAAAGATAGTCACCGACGCCGAGGGGCGCCCGCTCGCTTTGTCGCAGCTCGTCACCCCAAGCCATCTGGTCACCTACACGATCAAGTCCTGAAAGGTTCGACATGCATGTTTTTGACGCAGCCGCCGTTCACGCGGCGCTTTCCTGGCAGTTTCTGATCGAGGCACTGCGCAAGGCGCATCTCGGGGAAATGCCTGCCTCCGAGGTCGTGGTGCAATCTGACCCAGGCGGCGGCGAAGCCCAATTCGTCACGCTGCCCGGTTGGGCAAATGGCGGCCCGATCGTCGTGAAGATGGTCGGCGTCTTTCCACAGAACACGAGCCTCACGCCACCACAGCCGGCCGTTCAAGGGCTGGTGGCGCTATTCGACAGCAAGACCGGCGGGCCGCTGCTTATCGCCGATGGCGCAGCCATGACGGCGCGCAAGACAGCCGCGGATTCCGCTCTCGGCGCAGCCATCCTGGCCCGCGAGGACGTCGAAGACCTTCTGGTCGTCGGCGCCGGTGCGCTCGCTCCGCATTTCGCCGAAGCGCATCTCGCCGCACGCCCCTCGCTGCGGCGGGTCACGATCTGGAACCGCACCCCCTCCAGGGCCGAGGCTGTCGCAGCCCAGCTTCGGGAGAAGGGCATCGACGCCGTGGTCGGCGACGATCTCGATGACGCCGTCGCCCGCGCCGACGTGGTGTCTTGCGTCACCATGTCGGACAAGGCGCTGGTCAAGGGCACGCTTCTGCGGCCCGGCGCCCATCTCGATCTCGTCGGTGCCTATCTGCCTCATCTTCGAGAAGCGGACAACGCGGCCCTGACGCGCGGCACGATCTTCGTCGACAGCCGCAACAACATGCAGGGCGGGGGCGATCTTTCGCAGGCCGTCGCATCCGGCGCAATTACCTGGAATGCCGTAGAGGCCGATCTTTTCGAGCTCGTGCAGCGGAAAAGAGAAGGCCGCACCGGCGCTGATCAGATCACCGTGTTCAAGAACAACGGCGGCGCCCATCTCGACCTTTTCACCGCCGCTGCTCTTTTGCAGACGCTCGGCTGACGCCTTAGGCGTCCGCCAGAACCCGTGCCAGAAAGGCCCGCGTGCGGTCGTGCTGCGGGCGCGTCAGCACGTCGACTGGCTGCCCCTGCTCGACGATCACCCCACCGTCCATGAAGATCAGGTGATCGGCGACGTCCCGCGCAAATCCCATTTCGTGCGTGACGACGACCATGGTCATGCCGTCGTCCGCAAGCTGACGCATCACGGCGAGAACCTCGCCGACGAGCTCTGGGTCGAGCGCCGAAGTCGGCTCGTCGAAGAGCATGACATCCGGCTTCATCGCCAGCGAACGTGCGATGGCCGCACGCTGCTGCTGGCCGCCGGAGAGCTGCGCCGGATAGTAGGTCGCGCGGTCCTTCATGCCAACGCGCTCCAGAAGCACCATCGCCTCGTCGACCGCCGTGGCGCGCGGCACGCGCTTGACCTGCACCGGCGCCTCGATGACGTTTTCGAGCACGGTCTTGTGCGGAAAGAGATGGAAGCCTTGGAAGACCATGCCCATCCGCTGACGCTGGCGGGCTAGCTCGTTGAAGCTCATCTCGTAGAGTTTCTCGCCCTTCCAGCGCACGCCGACGGGCTCGCCGCGCAGGAAGATCGCGCCGCCGGTCGGCTTTTCGAGATAGTTGAGACAGCGCAGAAGCGTGCTCTTGCCGGAGCCGGAGGGCCCGACGATGCAGGTCACGTCGCCGCGCATCACCGCGACGTCGATCCCGCGCAGCACCTCATGCGCGCCGAAACTCTTGCGCAGGCGCTCGACCTTCAGCAGCGGCTCGGCAGTCATTTGGTCGTTCATCATATGGCCTCCCGCTGGCGTGCGAAGAGCCGGCATGGGAAAAACCCGCCCGCCTTCTTCGCGCCGGCGTGGTGTTCGGATTTCAATCGGTGCTCGACGGCATGTTCGACGACCGTCAGGACCGTGGTGAGCACGAGATACCAGATCGTCGCGACGAGCAGCAACGGCACGGTCTGGTAGGTGCGCGCATAAACCATCTGGGCGGAATAGAGCAGATCGGGCAGCGCCAGCACAGAGACGAGCGAGGTGAATTTCAGCATCGAGATCGTGTCGTTGCCGATCGGCGGAATGACGATGCGTAGCGCCTGCGGCAGCACGATGCGGCGCAACGTCTGCCCGCGCTTCATGCCGAGCGTGGCGGCCGCTTCCGTCTGGCCTGCATTCACGGCCTGGATGCCAGCGCGGATCATTTCGGCGGCATAGGCGCTCTCGGTGAAGGCAAGGCCCATGATCGCGGCGCTGAAAGGGGTGATGAGCTGGTTGGTGTTCCAGGAAAGGAGCTTCGGCCCGCCGAAGGGAATGCCGATCGAGATTTCGGGCAGGAGAAGCGCCAGGTTGTACCAGAAGATCATTTGGACCAGCGGCGGCACGCCTCGGAAGAACCAGATCCACCCCCAGCTGACGACCTGGAAGACGCGGCTGGCCGACAGGCGCATGATGGCAAGCACGACGCCAATCGCGAGGCCGAGAACCATGGCGAGGAACGTCAGGAGCAGCGTCATGCCGAGGCCCGACAGGATGGCCGGGCTGAACATGTATTCGGCGACGACGCTCCATTGCATGTTCTTGTTGGTGACGAGCACTTGCAGGAAGACGACGGCCAGGATGGCAAGGACCACGCCGCCGATCCAGTGGCCGACCTTCGGCACCGCGATGGGCTTGACGTCGTGGATCGAGGGGCGGTGTAACGGTTCTTGAGACATTGTCATATCCTGTGCCGGTCGCAAGCGCCCCCCGGCCCGGAGGAAAAGCCCGGGCCGGGGGGGCGTTCCTAGAGGTCCGCCGGATTTTCTTCCGTGATCAAAAGCGCCTTGGTCAGCATTCCGGAATCGTTCAGACCCCACTTGGCCATGATCTTCTCATAGGTGCCGTCGTCGATCATCGACTGAATCGCATCCGTCATGACCTGCCCGAGCGGATCGCCCTTGCGCACGCCGATGCAGCTGTTCACCGGCGAGAGAACCAGTTCGGACACCTTCAGATCCCCGGTCTGCTTGGCCATGTAGGCGAGCTTGACGGAACCGGCCACGGTCGCCTGAGCGCGTTGGGAGCGAACGGCGAGCTCCGCCTGGGCCTGCGTGCCGTGTGTCTGCATGGTCACCGGATTATCCTTGCACTCGTTGTCGTTCAGCTTTTCCAGAAGCCCGAGATCCCACGAGCCGTTCAGCACCGCAACCGTCAGACCGCAGGCATCAGCCGCCGTCTTGATGTCGAGCTTGCTGTCGGCCGGATAGGCAAACGAGGTGCCAATCTTGCGTTGGGAGACGAAATCCAGTGTCTTCAGGCGTTCCGCCGTGGTGCCGAAGGACGAGAAGCCCGCATCGAATCGCTTGGATTGAAGGCCTGGGATGATGGCGTCGAAGCTCGTCCCTTCGAAGGTGAAGGGCACGCCGAGGCGCTCTTCCATCTCCTTGGCAATATCGACGCTCCAGCCTTTGAGCTGGCCGTCAGCGTCCTGAAACTCGTCCGGTGCCCAATCGTTGAAGACCGCGGCCTTTACGCCGTTTTCCTTGTACTCCTGCGGCAGGGCATCGTGGAGCGCGGGAATGACCTCGGCGAGCGCCGGCATCGCCAGCACCGCACTTAGGACACATCCAGCCAGAATGGATTTAAACATGACATCCTCCTTGTTGTAGCGAACACGGTGGGTCCGCGATTGCGTTCTCTGGTTCCCCTTGTGCATAACGAGAACGTTCTCACATATGAGACACGGAGAATGGCTGTCAGTCAAGCGTGCAGGTGCGGAGAAAAAGTTGCAATAGACGTTGAAATGGAACGCCGATCTGGTAACACCTAAAAAGGACTACAATTTTTCTCAAACCCCAACTGAAAAAATTCTCATTTAGCGAGGCCATAGATGTGAGAGGAAATTTCCCCGGGGCTCCGAAAAGCAAGGCGACGATCGCGGATGTTGCACGCACAGCAGGCGTTTCCACGGCGACCGCGGGCCGCGTTCTTGGCGGCTACGGCTATACTAGCGAAAAGAAGAAGGAGCAGGTGCTCAAGGCCGCCCAGGATCTCGGCTACCGGCCTAATTCGCTCGCGCGCAGCCTCATCACCGGCAAAACCCGCACGCTCGGCGTCGTTGCCGGCGATATCCAGAACCCGTTCTACGCCTCGGTGCTGCGCGGTATTTCCAATGTCGCGGAGGCCAACGGCTTCGGCCTGCTGATCACCAACAGCGACGAAACACAGCTCAAAGAGGTTCATTCGGTCGAGTTGTTGGCGCAGAAGCAGGTGGACGGACTGATCGTCACCCCCAGCGACACGCGCAAGGCGCGGCACCTGCACAATCTGCGGACCATGGGCGTCCCGCTCGTTCTTATCGACCGTGCGGTCGCCGGCCTGATGGTGGACCGCGTAGCAACAGACAACATCGCCGCCGCCGAACATGCGGTGCGCCAGTTGATTGCAGCCGGACACCGCCGGATCGCCATCGTGGCGGAACTCGTCGACGAAGGAAGCGGTGGGCTCGATACATTCCTCGCCCGCGCAGTGGCCGGCGACCCGATCGAGACGGATACGCTCTATCCGAGCTGGCAGCGCCTCCTCGGCTATATTCGGGCGCATAGAATTGAGGGCCTGCCCGTCGACCCGCGCCTGACACTGCAAGCGGGCAGCTATTCCGCGCTTGCGGCGCAAGCGGTCGTCCCGCGCCTGATGATAGCGTCGGACCCGCCAACGGCGCTGTTCACCACGGACGGCACAATGTCCGAAGGCGCCATGCGGGCGCTCACGGAGCTGAAGCTTTCAATCCCGCAGGATCTCTCCATCATCTGCTTCGACGATCTCGACTGGATGAGTTTCCACCGCCCCGGCATCACCACCGTGGCACAGCCGCGTCTCGCCATGGGCGAAGCCGCCGCGCGGATGCTGCTCGAGCGCATTCGCGGCGAGGACTATCCGCCTCGCACGGTGTTGATGCCAGCCGAATTGATCGAACGCGGCTCCGTCGCCCGGCTCTAACCCACAAAATCAGCCCAGGCGCTGCTTTTTAAGGATTCTCTTCCAACGCCCGCGAGTTTCGCTGGGTTCCCTCCAAGCTCCTGCCGTCCGAACTTTGCCCGCATACAAGCCACGGTATCTGTTTCAGACACTCCCACGGAGAAATTCAGTTGCCTTTCAAGGTGCAGTTCTTTAATTGAGAACGTTCTCAGTATCTTCTCAGGAGAGTTTGTTAGATGCCACGTCCCGTCAGAATTCTAGCCTTCGGTGACAATGTGGTCGATTGCTACCGCGGCGAGAACCTCATGTTCCCCGGCGGGAATTGCGTGAACCACGCCGTCTTTGCCCACCGCGCGGGGGCGGAGACGGCTTATGTCGGCGCAGTCTGCGACGATGATGCGGGACGCCTGATCCGCGACGCACTGATTAAAGAAGGCGTCGATGTTACCTCGCTGCGGATAGAGCCGGGGCGGACGGCCTATTGTGTGATCGAGACGCAGGACGGTGATCGGGTGTTCGTGGGCGCGAACCTCAGTGTGTCGATCATCGCTCCCTCCCAAGCGGACCTCGCGCGGCTTCCTCACTTCGACGCCGTCCACACCGGTCGCTCGAGCCATGTCGATGCGTGGCTGCCGCGCTTCGCCGAGGCGACGAAGGTATCCTACGATCTTGCAACGGTACACGACGCCGAGCGCATCGCCCGCGTCGCACCCTATTGCTTCCTTATCGCCTTCTCGGATGGCGGCGCATCGCGTGAGAAAGCGCTGGCGCTTGCGCAAAACGCGAGGGCAGCCGGCGCACGCTGGAGCCTCGTCACCCGTGGTGCCGAAGGTGCGCTTCTGGCTGGTGAGGGCGGAGTGTTCGAAGCACCGGCCACTCCGGTCGAGGCGATCGATACTCTTGGCGCGGGCGATACTCATATCGCCAACGTCCTCGTCGGTCTTCTCAACAACCGCCATCCAGAAACGGTCCTGAAGGAGGCGGCAGAGGCGGCTGCGAAGACCTGCCTGACGCGCGGCGCCTTTGGACACGCGGCCACCATGAGCGTTGACCTTTCAAACATGATGGATTTGGAGGAGATCTACCGCACCACTCGTTCCGCAAGCCCGCCCGAGGAAGCCAACCGAACGGTCACCCTAGCCTCGGTCCGAGGGAGCGAGCAATAGGCGCCTTGCCTGCTAGTTAGGCGCCGGTTCCGACCTATCTGCAGAAGCTCCACTTGCTGACTTGCTGCAAACCAGATGGATCATCTATGACCCATCGAGCGTCCGCCGGAACGAACGTTCCAGGGGATACGTTATGCGATCTTCGAGGCACAGAACGCAAACATACTCGCAAGAGGCGGGCAGTGGTTCGTCCAGAACGGCTGCCCTCGAGCCATAGCCGTATTGCGTCCGGCGCGATGAACGACTTAAGCCTGCACTGGACAACACGCACCGTCTGGATTTAGCTCAATCGGGTGCCAAAGAGGATTAACGATGGATCGCCTTATCTTCCGTTTGGCTGACATAGAGGAAGCCGATCTGGTCCAGGCAATCAGTGCACGAGCCTACATTCCCGCCTACACTGCCGTCATCGGAGTAGCGCCGAAGCGAGCATTTGAGGACTACCGCCCGAGAAACGAGAGGGGAGAAGTCTGGATGGCCGCGCTTGGCACCGAACCAGTTGGCATCCTCGTCATGGAGGACGCGCCGAACCACATCCTCATTTACAGTGTTGCGTTGGAACCCAGCCATCAAGGCAAGGGACTGGCAAAGGCCATCTTGGGCCAAGCGGAGCGGATCGCTCGCGGCAAAGGGAAGCCGGAGCTGCGACTTTACACCAACCAGAAAATGCGAGCGAATCTACGGCTGTACTCAAACTGCGGGTTCTCCGAGCTCAGACGTCGCCCTCATCCAAGCCGGGATAGTGACCCTAAACATGGCCCTGATCGTGACCTTATAAATGACCTTGAACCCGTGGAGCTCAATGACCGACAGCACTGGTTTCTAGCGCGTGTTTCTGAGGGTGGCCGATGTGGTGCCAAGGAGATTATGGTCGTCTGGGAAGTCAGTCTCAAGACCGCTCGACGGGATATCCAGGGCCTTCAGCGCGCCAGATTGCTCGAGTAGGTTGATCTCGCCGGAAAGGCAGGTACCGACGACGTCTCTAGCAGTGACGGTCGAGCAGCGCGGACCTCATTGACCTCTATGAGAAAAAAGCAACGCGCGACGTGGACGGGTTTGAACCAACGACCCGCGATTTTTTCCCAAGTGCCTGGGACTATATGATAATCACCTCTATCACTTGTCTCGGCTTGGATTGAAGCCATATCTTCACTGTGGTGAGACGGGTGGCCGGCATCCTGCCGTGCTGCTCGCCGGCGCTGAGGATGCAGGGACTCTGTCCCTAAAGACGACCAAGACCACGAGCAAAGACGCCTCTTTCGCCAGACAACCTTCTACAAGGCTTGGCGAACTGCGATCTAACGCTATGGGATCTACAACCCGTACACCGGTCGCGGCGCGATCAAGGGCTTGCTTCCGCATGGTCCCCACAACGTCCGCGATGTCCTTGCCACTCATATCCTGAAGCAAACCTGATCCTGCGAGCAGCCAAGGTACGCCATCCAGGGCACGCCGGAGATGATTGCCAACCCTGCGGGTCCCTTCTCGCCACAAGACAAAGCGGCGCTTGCTGCGACGATTCTGAATCAGGTATGGAAGCGTAGTTCCTGCAAATTTTTCCCGGAAACTTGATAGGTGTAGCACGGAGTGCTATATGAAGAGATGTCAGAACGGACTTTCAAAACGGCGTGGTTTTCCAAAGCAGCGAAGAAAGCGCGGATCTCCGACAAGGCCCTTTGCAAGGCGATTGAGCAAGTCGCACGCGGACAGGCTGATGACCTCGGTGGCGGCGTGTTCAAGAAGCGGCTCAACGACAACATGCATCGTTCGATCGTTCTGGCGAAGGCCGGTGAGTACTGGGTGTTCGCCTATCTGTTCGCGAAGAAGGACCGCGCAAACATCGATGACGACGAGCTCCTGGCTTTCCGGAAGCTTGCCGAACTCTATCGGCGCAAGACACAGGCCGAGCTTGATGCGGAAATCGGGACCGGCGCCCTATTGGAGATTTGCAATGGCGACTAAGCGCAAGTTCAAGAGCGATGCCTTTGAGGCGATCCATAGCGCCGTCGAAGACATGTATTCGGCAGGTACCATCGACAAGGAAACCATGAAGACCTTCGATGAGACTTGCCTTTCCATCCCGCAGGAGCTGACGCCAAGCGAGATCAAGGCGCTGCGCGAGAACAATCATGTGAGCCAACCAGTCTTCGCGCGCTACCTGAACACCAGTGAATCAACAGTGCAAAAGTGGGAAACCGGCGCGAAGCGGCCGAGCGGCCCCGCATTGAAGCTGCTCTCGATCGTCCGGAAACACGGTCTTGAGATGTTGTCCTAGAAGGACACTGCCGCAGAAGGATAAGCGCGCGCAGTTCCAGCCGATACATTATGCGATCTTCGTGGCCGAAAAAGGTGAACATCACAGCAACAAGCCGTGCAAGGCTCGCGTGAGCGCGATTCTGTCCGCCGTGAGGCGACGTTCACGCTTAAATCTGTGAAGGCAGCATTGCGCCCGCATAATGGTCATCGAGCCACCGGTCGCTGTCGCCGCAAAGCGGACATGACGCAGTGACAACGCGGGTCGCAGTTGCGCCAAGTCGCCATTCCGCCCCATGCGGGTGATTAGATCACGAATTCCTCCTCGAACGTCTGTGGCTCGGGAACGACCGTAACCTCCACCGGAACGATCCAATTGGCCGCGTAGCTCTCGCAGTCGGAACGCGGGAGCTCAGGCTGCACGCACCCCGCCCCATCGATCGCGCGACATCGCAGTATATTTCGCCCGACTTCTTCAGGGGTCCACATGTACTCCCACAAGCGCCAAGCAAAGGGACGTTCTGTTTCGAGGAGCCTTCCCTCGCGCCAGCCCGTGCCATCTCCGGTGCAGACCTGCACCTGCCGGATAACAGCCTCTCCGCTCCACGCGGCTCCGAAAATCCGGTACGGTTGGCCGGCGATGAGATGCGCCCCCTGTACGGGACGCGCGATCTGCGCTTTGACCTCCATCTCCGCAAGCGGGACCAGCCTGGGTTCCCCGAGGCTGCGCTCCCAACGGAAATAGTCGCGCGCCTGCCAGTAGCCAAGGAACGGTTGCTCCACAACCGTGATATGCGTGATCCACTTGACCCAAGCCATGCCGAACCAGCCACCCACGACCGCGCGTAGCGGGTAGCCGTGATCGCGCGTCAACGCCTCCTCGTTCATCGAATAGGCAAGGATCGTGCTGTGAGCCATTGCCTTCTCAAGCGGTAAACTGCGCGCAAAAGCGATGGGGCCGGGAGAAGCCGTTTTCTTGTTCGTGTCGACGACGCCGCTGTCTGCGCCTACGAGCAGAACCTCACGTGCGGTTCGCTTAACGCCCGCCATTTCCAAAATCTCGCGCAGAAGAACACCTGTCCACGCGGCATTGCCGACGGCTCCGTTCTGCCACTGCAACCCCTCCTTCGGCGGCACATAGTAGACGCGCCCGTTCCCTGCGCACTCGACGACGGCGGTGAAAGTCGTGCTCCGCATCGCCTTGATGCTGTCGAGGTCAAGTTCGATTGGCCGCTCCACCGCCCCGCCAACGCGCAATCTCCAGTCTCGCGCATCGAGGTCCGGCGACGCGAAATGGTTTCGCACGAAGAACAGCTCGGTTGGGATCAGCCAATCGGAGAGCGACGCAAACGGAAACTCGATGTTCTGTGGGGATTTCTGTCGAACTATTAGACTGGGTCGCTCTGGTGTCGGCATCGTCCTCATCTCCCCTTCCAAGAGCACAACGCCGGCTCTCGGTCGCGCGAATTCCGGTTCGATCACACCGCCCCTCGCAGTGAGTCTGTCGCGTTCCGCCCTTCGGTTGCATTCTAGCACATACCGCACGTTTCTCGGATCGACCTCGAACGGCAGCAAAGGGCCCGAATGCTGCTATAGGCCCACGTCTCTTTTGCGCCCCATTCCCGACGTTCACAATGAGGTTGCAACATCCAAGAGCTGCCGTTGCTCGAGTGTCAAGTAGGGGGACGGATAGTGGAATACCTAAGCCAGGTTTGGCGGAAATATTGAACGGGGATATCTTTGCGCCGAGCGGGGGGCAGGCACCCCGACGTTTCGCATCGGCGATATAAAAGGCACGAGGGTTCGAGGCCGGATGGATGAGCCGAAAATCCGGCGGAGCGACAAATATCCCAGTGTTTGGCGCGTGCGCTAGCAGGGTGTTGAAAAAGCCTAGCGCCCGGGGTCTGGTCATGATTCACTCGCTGTATTGCGATTTGGAGCTGATGGATGCGCGGCGGCAATGTGAGGACAGGCGCACTCTTCAGCTATGTCGATCTTGAGGATCGTGTTCGAAAAGATCATCCTCTACGTGCCATCCGTCAGATCGTGAACGATGCACTCGTCTCGCTGGAACGAGATTTTGCAGCACTCTATTCGCCGATCGGACGGCCTTCGATCGCGCCTGAGAAGCTTCTACGTGCCATGCTTTTGCAAGCCTTCTATTCGATCCGTTCTGAACGGCTTTTAATGGAGCGGCTGGAATACGACCTTCTTTTCCGCTGGTTTGTTGACCTCGGCATTGACGATCCAGCTTGGGACCATTCGGTGTTTTCGAAGAACCGCGACCGGTTGCTGGAAGGCGACATCGCCGCGAAGTTCCTGGTCGCAATCCTTTCGCAGCCCAAAGTAAAGCGGTTGCTGTCAACGGACCACTTCTCTGTCGATGGCACGCTGATCGAAGCTTGGGCGTCGATGAAGAGCTTCAAGCCGAAGGACGGCCCCAGGGGCGATCATGGCGAACCACCGTCGGATGCGGGCGGTCGGAATAAGGAAGCAGACTTCCATGGCGAGAGACGCTCCAACGAGACGCATGCTTCAACGACCGATCCGGATGCGAAGCTTTATAGGAAGGGAAAAGGCAAGGAGGCCAAGCTGTGCTTCATGGGGCATGGGCTGATGGAGAACCGCCATGGCCTACTGGTCGATGCCTGCCTAACAGAGGCCAGCGGATATGCCGAACGTGTCGCGGCGCTTGCCATGATCGAACCCTTCTCCGACCGGCCACAAGCGATCACGCTGGGTGCCGACAAAGCATATGACACAAAAGACTTCGTCAAAGATTTGCGATCGATAAAGGTGACACCCCACGTGACGCAGAACATCAACGGTCGCCGTTCGGCCATTGATGGGCGCACGACGCGACATTGCGGCTATAAGGCCAGCTTGCGTATCCGCAAGCGCATCGAAGAGGCGTTCGGCTGGATCAAAACCGTCGCGGGGCAGGATAAGACGAAGTTCCGCGGGCGCGACCGCGTCGGATGGGCCTTCACCTTCGCGGCCGCCGCCTATAATCTGGTGCGGCTGCCGAAGCTCATGACGGAGACAGGCTGATGGCGAGAGTTTCTCCCTTCGCCAAGGCCTTCGCCGGTCGTTGGCGCATCGTCGAGATGGACAACTGGGACAACGACGTCCTCGATCTCGTCGAAGAGGCGCATCTGACATTCCAGGGCACAGCGGACGGCGAAATCGCATTCGTCGCGCTCAAGGGCTTTCTCGATGTTCGCTATGGCGCACGCGATGGATCAGCCTGTGCAGAGTTCTCATGGGAAGGACAAGACGAGAGCGACCCGGTCTGTGGTCGTGGATGGGCAGCTCTCGGCTCCGCTGGACGCCTTGTCGGACACATCTACGTCCACAACGGAGACGATTCCGGTTTCGTGTGCGAACGCGACTGACTTCTTCAACAGCCTGCTAGGCGTTGACCGTCCACCCCTGAGGCTGGACGTGAACGACAACACCTTGCTGCTCGACGGGTGGATATTTCATGAAGTGCTTGCGGAACGAGGTCACGAGACCGTCGTCCCCGGTGTCTTTGCAGAGTTGGTGTATTTGCTTTCCGAGGCGCAGTTCGATCGTATAACGCGACGCTTTGATCGTCTTCTTGGCAGTCTCGAACATCGCGGACGCGTCATCTGACAGCGATGCAGTGGACCAGAACTCAAATCGAACCTTGAGGTTATTCCACTCGGGGTGCGCCTTTACAGCAGCGTAGATGACCGGGACGTTATGTTGGAGCCAGTGCGAGAAATCCTTGTCCGGCACGTCTGTGTAGGGATTGTAGCCCTTGCACTCGATGAATGTGACGGACTTATCATCCACAAGGGCGACCACGTCGGCTTCTGCTTTTTTCCATCCTTGCCCGGTTTCACCATGAAGCTCAGATAAGACGGCGCAGTGAGGTCCCATGCAAATGTGCCAACCGTTGGCGCACTGTCCGGCCCGCGCATGGCAACCTTGTCATAGCTGACGAAGCCTAGTTTCCGCACCCAGTCGCGAACAGCGAATATCAGGAACTCTTCGGTTATCAGGCGAGCGCGCATTTCAGCGGCCATGACGTCGAAATGGTGTTCCGACTGTACCAGGGATATGCAGGCTCCGAGGCCGGGAACATCCCGTCGTTCCAATAGTCCTGCCTGAACGAGGCGTTGGAGAACCGTCTCCGGCGACAGGTGCTTCGCCTGCTTAAGTGGCGACCCGCAGGCAATTGGAAATTGGGGCTCGGGAATGACGCCGCCCCTAAGCCTAATCGCGGCAATGGCGTAGCCGTAAGCCGAGTTCGTGTCCTGCAGCGCATCGACCAGATTGCTCCAGTATTCCGGCGAGCCGAATTGCTTCTCTAGGTAAACGTACCGCGCTTTGCGGGGAAAGGTGATGTAGGCCAACCGCCTCACTTCACCAGAGGCGCGAGAAACACGTTTGCGGGCCGCCGCTGGGGTCAGGCCGAGGTTCTGTACCAGATGGTCGGAGACCGCACTGGTGAGACAGGGCCCTTGATATCTTATGAAGTCTTCTACCGGATCGACCACGACCTTCTCCCTTGTCACACAGCGCTATTAATAACTTAAGTACATAGACCCGTCGTCTGTTTTTCGAACAGGAACATATCCGTTTGATTCTGCGTGATAAATCCGACATTTCTGAGCGACGTTCAAAGGCCATTGTCACAGTGGACTGTCGCATAGGCGGGGTTCCCCAGCGAATTCTGTAGTTTCAACACCCATCTCCATGCTGTGTTGGCCATGAGAGGGCTAGTCCGTGAGATGGAAAATCGCGATCTTCGCTTACAGGTCATTGAATGACGACATCGTTGACCGGCGCGGGAACGCTGTGATCTTAGACATGTTCAGATCTGTCCTGTGACAACCGCTTCGGGGCCGACAGCGGAAATGTTTTCCGCTTTGCGCATAAGCCCGCCAAGCTCATGTTTACGGCGCGCTACTTTCGGCCCAACGCCATTTCTTTCCTGACCGCGGGATCATCATCGACGCTTCGCGCCTAATGTCGGTCGTTTGGGCTGGCTTCAACAGATCCTGAAAGCGGACACGCCAACGATAAAGCCAAGATGCAGGAGATGCTCTCGTTGCCTGCTGCTTGTGACCGGAAGCAGCGGCATGGCGTTGAAAGCGGCCGGCTTCCCATCGACGCGTTGCGGACGAGGGTGATGACGCTTCGCTCCACGCGTCCTAACCTTCAACCTTCTGCCAGACGGAGACATGTTTTTCGCTGACCTGCGTGAACAGCTCCTTTTTCCAGCCGCCCCAACGCTCTTTGAGCCTTAAACCAGCCAGTCGCGCCATAAGGTCGAATTCAGCTGGCCAGGCATAACGAAACGGTACTGAGAATCGCTCATAGCTTCCGTCACGGAGCCAGATGTGATGGGACGAGAAATTCTGGTTCACCACGTCGTACTCGTCGACGCCCCAATGCGTTTCGCCGTGGTCGAACGCCAGGATCGTCTCGCCGACCGGCAGCCGCTGAAGCGGTGGCACGCCGACCTCAATCAGGAAGTGTCCACCAGGTTCGAGATGCGCGGCTGCGTTCCGGAAGCAGGCGAGCTGAGCGTCCTGCGATGTCAGGTTGTTTATCGTATTGAAAACCAGGTAGACGAGTGAGAACCGTCTCGCGACATCCGTCGTTACCATATCGCCGATCGCTACCGAGATTTCCGCGCCTCCTTCTTTAGCGCGAAGGCGAGACACCATCGGCCTCGAAAGCTCGATTCCCTCCACCTGCACCCCTTTCCGCGCGAGGGGAAGTGCGATACGTCCGGTTCCGATCGCGAATTCCAAGGCGCGCCCGCCTCCTGCGAGCTCGGCCAGGAGATCAACGGCCGGCTCGATCACCTCTGGCGCAGAGATGCCTTTATCATCATCGTAGGTCGCAGCGATCTTCTCGTCGAAAAGCCCGTCATCATGCATTCTGTCTGCCTCTCTGGTAACGCTTGTTTCAAGACCGACGGCGCTATCGCGTTGACCGCGGCTTCGTGGACATCGCATTAATTCGTGAGCCGTCGCGAAAGGGATCAGCGAGGGCTTCCACCCATCCGCTCGGGGCATGGGATTCCCCGCAGGCAAGCGCATCCATGGCGGCGGCCGGTGATCTGTTTCGCCGCTCGCTGGCTGCGACGGTGCCAGTCCAAGCGAACTCGCGAATATCGCGACGCGCAATACCTCGGTGCAGTGCGTGTTCGGACTCGCTCCGTTGCCACCAGCCCACAACGACGGAGGCTCCGAACCTCAAAGCTGGTAGCTTCGTCAGAAGGCCGCGGGCAAGGCGCTCCGGGATTTCGGCTATTTGGAATTCCAGTGTCATGACCTTCGTCCAAGTTGTGCTGAGTTAATGCCAACCTAGTGAATTGCCGTCAGACGTGTTATCGGCAGTCTGACAAATTATGTCTCTGAGCCGCCATGATTGCCCGCGACAACCTGATCAACGTTCATTTGCCGGAAGACGGGTTCGGAGATTATCCGCATACCGCTGTCGCTCAGGGCGGAGCAGAGCCCGCCGGGCGGACCTACGCTTTTCATACGCACCACCGGGCGCAGCTTTTCCAGATCGTGCGGGGTTCGCTGAGGCTGGAGACGGAGCGGGGTTACTTCATCATCCCGCCCGAACGCGCCGTGTTCGTGCCGTCCGGGGTCCTCCACGAGGTGACCTACCTGCAGGAGACGGAGCGCAGCTATCTCTTTTTCCGCCCCGACGCGGTAGCGAGCCTGTCACCGGAAGTCTCCGTGATCGGTACGACGCGGCTCCTGCGCGAGCTAATCCTGGCGTTTCTGGAAATACCTCGCGCGGATGCGGGCAGCCTCCGCGCCGAACGACTTGTGGCAGTCATTCTCGACCAGCTCCAGACGAGTCCGGTCGCACCGTTGTCTCTCCCGTTGCCGGCATCCGAACGCCTCCGGGACATCGCCGCAGACATGCGGAATGAGCCGGGCGCAGATTGGCCCCTCAATGAGCTTGCGTCACGTGCGGCCATGTCCCCACGTAGCTTCCAGCGTCACTTCCAATCTGAGACAGGGATGAGTTTCCGCGCCTGGCGACAGCAGGCGAAACTGCTGAAATCGGTGGAGTGGCTCGCCGGTGGCCGAAGCGTCGGCGACATCGCTTTTGCACTCGGCTACTCAGGCCCCAGCGCCTTCATCGCGGTTTTTCGGGCGGCCTTCGGTGCCTCTCCCGGAAAATACTTCCAAGACACGCCTCTGGAGCTGTGATTCACCGGATGCCCGGCGCGGCTTACCGCGTAAGTCTGCCTTCTTGGCCTCGCTCTCCAGAACCTGCCAGTCTCCTTCCGGCCCCAGAGCCGACTTTCATTCCTCGACTTGAATGGATCAGAACCCGCGACCCATGGCGATGACCTGAGCTTCGTTGTCATGAAGACTGGCGCAGATGGCGACGAGATCTGACCAGTGCTCGAGAGCAGTGCGTTTCGAACGCCGAATTTGCCCACAGAGAATATTTAGCCTCGCATATTGGCTGGGGTGGCTCCGGAGTCGATCCAATGAAAAGCGGGGCCGCGCCACTGTCGCGATATTCGCTACTTTCCCATACCCTCCATTTATTGATTGGCGCGGCAACGTCACTCAGTTCTTGAGGCGAACTCGACGAGACATTGAAATGAAAGCTACTGTACATATGGGTTCCACGCGCAGGCCGGAAGCTCATTACCAATCCATTCTTATCGAGGTGCAGACATGCCCGCTCATGTCTGTATCGAAGGGACGTAGCTGTTTCCGGTCCGTGCTCTTCCTCCAACACCCAATCGACGCCATATGCAAGGCAGTCTCCATCAAGCGGCGTCTTTAGCCACGTCATTGGTTGACCAAAGTCCATGCTTTCGAGCACGCCAAGGACTGCATCGCCCCCCTCAACGCGCTGCATAAATAAGATCAGGGCGGCGGCGCTTCCAAAGTTAACCCGCGCCAACTCACCGGGGACAAGCTCCGCTGTTCTCTTTACATTCAGAATTGATATGCGCTTCACGATTCACCCATTTCTAACGCCTGATTAGCTTTCGAAAGTCCCTGATGTTTGTGAAAGTGTCGGGAGCGTGGATGGCCGCCTCCATCTCTTCCCGTAAATCAGTATCCGCATTGATCATGTTCAAGAAATCGCAAATCAGGTTCTTCGCGAGCCGCCCGGTGCGGCCCGACATCTGACCGTCGAGATAAATAGCGCAGGCCATTTCAAGATCGTTGGCAAGCTCTTTGAACTCGTCCTCCCATGCGGAGATGTCACCTGCTTTTTTTGCCTGATGAAGTCGATCAACTCTTTCCATGATACTGGCACGCATCGCCCCTATGGCACCCGCGGATACGGCCAGACGATCATTTTTCATTTGTCGACCTACGAACAATAGGCCCGCAAATGCGACCGGAAAGCCGACGATCGTGATAATATCAGACAGGGTTTCGAGCACGGCCGCTTAGTTTCCGCCGTCAGGTTTCGGTTTTCCGATCTTATTAGGGACGTTGCTGGTCGTGAATGACTTCTGAATCGACGCTCCCTTTTTGCCGTCGTAGGTATTGTGGGTGCCTGTCTTGGGAGTGGACGCCGGGTTGTTCGTTTTCTTATCAGTCATGAAATTGTTTCCTTAGCTCAGCAAAAGACGGCGGGATCGCTCCCGCCGTCCCCATCGTCACTTCTTTCTAGTATCGCCGTGGCCAGGCTTCGGCACCCGCTCCACAGTCGTTGTGCTCGGACGCTTGACCGCCTCTTTCACTGGAATGAATTGACCGGATTTGGAGTCTCGTCCGCGAGGTGTTGTTTTGCTGCCACTTGCCATAAGTCTTATCTCCCTGGCCTTGCTACGCAAGCCTCCGGGACCTATGACGGAGTTGTCAGACTACCGCTGCAGCGTCACTGTTCGTCTACGGCGACCAGTATACCGCAGCCCAAACAAACAAAGGCACGCCCGAATCGATTCGACGCGTGCCTTTTTATTGCGCATGCGCGCCAGCGTAGCAAGTTCATCAAAGAGTTTTGCCCCTGAAATTCACGGGCGATGAATTCCCCGCAAGTATGTACCAAGTATAACGTATGCAGATATCTTTATGTCGGAATGGATGGTATAGGGATGGAGCTTTAGTCAGGCAGAGGTCATCAACTCTCTGCCGCCCAGGCCGGACAGGGGAGCCACCCACAGCATTCGCTAATAATTTAGATTCTCAGTCCACGGAATCTCAAATTAAATGCCAACCAAGAAAAAAATGGCCGGAATCTTATCGTTAATGCCAAGCGACACTTCAAAACGCCGCTAGCGCTCCGCCAAGCCCTGATGGGCCGGTTTTCGGCTGGCACTTCTCCAGTCCCGCGCGCATGCGAGAGCTCTGGCAAACCTCTCATGGTGCGAAGTCGTGACCGATCCGTCAGGAATGTAAGTCGAAGTGGCCACGCGAGCGGCGGCTGTGTCTACGCCGCACAATTCCGCCAGACCGAGGGCAGTTAGTTCATGCGTGGCTGGAACGATGATCCGTCGCTCGCAGGCGGATGCAAGGAACCGAGCAAAATAGGTGCTTTGAGAAAGCCCCCCATCGATTGAAATGGCGCCTTCCGTATGGATGACATCAGCGGCAGCGTTAATCAATCCGACGGTGAGCATGGCGATACCCTCAAGCACGGCACGCACCATGTCCCTGCGGTCTGTTGCATGATCCATGCCAATGAAGACCGGTGCCGCGTGGCGATCCCAATGCGGTGCGGCCAGACCAGACAACGCTGGTACAAAGGCGATTCCCCGACCCAACGCCGAGCATCCGTCAAAAGCATCCAATTCCTCCACAGAGGAAAACAGGCCGATTGTGCGAGCCCACTCGATCGCAGCTCCGGCGTCGTAGACGCCACCCTCAAGAGCAAAGACGGGCCTTTCATGGTGTCGCTGCCAGGCAACGGTCGGAAGGAGATCCCCTTCCAACGGACGTTCGCTACCGGCAACCGCCAAGAGGAAGGCACCGGTGCCGAACGTGATCTTGCAGTCGCCGGGCCGGCGGCATCCGTGCCCATAGAGGGCCGCCTGCTGATCGACGATGGAGACCTTTACCGGTGTTCCGCCGATGAAACCGAAACTCGCGTCGACGGGAGCGATCGGCGGCAGGCATTCGATGGGCACCCCGTGCAGTGCGCACATTTCTGGGCTCCAAACCTGCCTGTCGAGGTCCAGTAGCCCCGTCCGGGAAGCGGTTGCGACGTCGGTTGAAAAGCTACCGCACAAACGATCGAGAAAGAATGCGTCGGTTGTACCAAGACGAAGGCGGCCGGCAGACAATGCCGACTTCACCGCAGGTACGTTTCGCACGAGCCATGCGAGTTTGCTTGCAGAGAAGTAAGGATCAAGCGGAAGCCCTGATACTGCCTTCGAGCGCGCGCCTGCGCCAGCGTCGAGCTCGGCCAGTACGTCCGCCGTGCGGGCATCCTGCCAGACGATGACACGCGACAGAGGTTCGCCGGTCACAGCATCCCACGCAAGGCAGCTCTCTCCCTGGTTGGCAATGGCGATGGCGTCCGCGGAACGACCCTTCTTGAGGACTGTGACGATGTTTCGCAGCAACTCCTCCGGATCGTGTTCGACCCACCCGGGGGCCGGGTGAAACTGAGTGTGGCGAATGGCAGCAACAGTCTGGGCTTGGCCGCCGTCCTCGACAACAAGACATCGAGTCGATGTCGTGCCCTGGTCTATGGCCGCAACGCGCATTCGTTATTCCTCCCGAAAGCGGAAATGGACTGCCTGCGCTTGGTGTGCAGCATCCGGGATTGGTACGAGGACCCGTCGTTCCGGCATCCACTGTTGCGCCTTTCGCCACACCTCGCGCCCATCGAGTTCAAGCGATAGGACACCGCGACAGCATCGATTGAAGCGCAGCTGGAATTGGCGGAAGGCGGACGCATTCAGCTCGATGCGTCGTAGGATCTGCGGCACCACCAGTTTCACCGGCGGATCGAAAGTTAGAGCAACCGGCAACCCGGCCTCCTCCCCTCGCCGGTCTAGATCTGACGCAATCGCCGCACCCACGGCTGTACCTTCGCAGAACGCCCAGCCGCCGGTCTCAACCGCGCGCAATACGTTGCCGCTGGCGAAATAGAGGGGGTTTTCCGTACGGCCGTCCTGATCAACAGCCGGCCCGGCACTGCCCGAAGCAATTCTGATCGAAGACTGCAGGAACAGCGCGGCCTCCGGCGTGAAGCGCCCTGTGAACAGAATTCCGTCGCAGGAAATGGTCTGGGTGCCGCCGTTCTGCAGCCGAACTGTCGCGGCCTCAACACGCGACGTTCCGCGGATATCGACAACATCCGCACCGCAATGGAACGGGATGCCAACAAGGGCAGGAAACCAGTTGAAGGGTGCACGTGCGATCGCATGCCGTTCGGGCTCAATCACGGCAACCGGTCGCGCCCGATGGGACAGACAGGTCAGGACGGCAGACAGTGACACCAATTCAGAGCCGACGATCAACGGGCGACTGAACGGCATGAGGCCATGGAGGGAGACATACGACTGAAGTGTGCCGGTCGTGACGATACCTACTGGGCGATCCCCGGAAACCAGCCTCGCCGAGCGCGGCATCTCGCGCGCGCCGGTTGAAACCAGGATGCGGCGAGCCGACAGTGTCGCGGTGCCCTTGTCGGCTACAATGGTTACGACACCATCATCCCCCAGCGAAACGACGGAATGCCCAGTGCGGACATCAACCTGCGCGATTCTAGCTTGCCTTTCGAGCCGCCTGCCGTAGGCGGCTCCGAAGTAAATCCGACCGAATTCCCTCATCCCAAAAGGCGAGTGGCTACAATGACGGGTCGCGCCACCGAGGTACCTTTCCCGCTCCAGGATCACTACACGCTCAATGCCGCAGCGGCGCAGTTCGAGAGCTGCGGCAACGCCGGCAGGTCCGCCACCAACGATGATGACGTCCGCATTCAAGTCGTTCATGATCGTTCCAACTCCGCAACCGCAAGCGGTGTCTTGAACATGCCCTTCGTCATCTCGGCCAGACGCGCATTACAATAGAACCCCTGGCAACGCCCCATCCCGGCGCGCGTGCGGCGTCTGAGGCCACCGAAGTCGCCCGGAGGTACAGCGCTATCGAACGTAGCCTCGATCTCGCGCTTTGTGACAAGTTCGCAAAAGCAGACGATTTCCCCGTGATCCGGCTGCTGCCAGTCGCGATCCTGTGTTTCTGCCAGGCTTGGGACGCTGACCTGTGGCACCTTGGCTGGAGGAGACAAGACGACGCCGAATCTCTCGTGCAGCGCCAGTGCATGGCGCGCCAGGCCAAGTGCTGCGCTGAGCCCGGTTGAGCGGATGCCGCCGAGCGTTATCGCCCGCTGTTCCGGTCGGGTGTAAACGCGATACGCCTTCTTTTCGGTCGCCGGTCGCAACCCAGCATAGACCCCCGTTACGGGAATGTCGGCCAGTGCCGGCACGATCTGCGAGCCACGCTTCAACAGCGCCTGCAGCGCATCCTTTGCAACTGTGGCGCGGACCCGATCATCCTGCTCTTCGGCGGTTGGTCCAACGAGAACGTTGCCGAATGCCGTCGGGCACACCACGATACCCTTGGTGACCTCAGTTGGAACCGACAGCACGATGCGCGGCACGAACCGAAAGGCCGCTTTGTCGAGAACGACGAACTGTCCCTTGCGCGGCCTGATCTGAAACTCGGGCTCAAAGCCGAGCCTTTGATCGACGACATCGCCGAACAGGCCTGCTGCATTAACGACGGAGCGGGCGACCACGGCGCCGGCGGTGGTCTCCAGCGTCCATTCGGCGTCGAACTTGCCGCTCAGCAATTCGGCGTCGCGCAGTAGGACAGCCCCAAGCGCCAAGGCCTGCGCGAGGTAGGCGAGAGGCGCTGACCACGGATCGATGACGTGCTCGCCCTCCACCTCAAGAGCCGCGACCAGGCTCTCAGCGAGCGCCGGCATCGATTTGCGCGCCTCGGCGCGTGTCAGCAACTTCAATTCGAAGATGTTGTTTTCGCGCCCTTGCGCCTCGATCGCTTCCAGCTTTTCCGCCTCCGAGGGGGTCCAGGCACACACGAGCGCGCCAGTCCTGATAATTGGAAGATTGAGGCTTTCCCTGATCTCCAGGTATTCCTGCCTGCCTGCGCGAACGAGTTCGAGTTCGAGGCTTTCGGCCGGTGCATCAAAGCCAGTGTGCAGGATGGCACTGTTGGCCTTCGAAGCGCCCGATAAAATGTCCGCTCCCTTCTCGATGACGACTACCCGGGCTCCGGCAAGTGCAAACCGGCGAGCAACGGCGCACCCGACCACGCCGGCGCCAATGACGGCAACGTCGAAAAGATCTTGCGTCGTGAACTTGGATCGTTGGAGCATCACGGGTCTCCTTCCACTCTGTAGACAGACAGTCAGTATGGCTGTTGGAGCGCGATTGCGGGAGGCGGCGATGGTGATCCGCCCCATTGCAGGGCGGACCAGGTTTTTGAGTGCGCCTCAACGGTAGGGGTAGCCGGCCTTCTGCATGGTCTCGGCATATTTCTTGAAGGAGCCGACGACCTTGCCTGCGCGAGGGCTCGAAGCGGCAACCTCGTCCCAGAAGCCCTCGGAATCCTTGATCACTTGCGCCCATTCCTCGGCCGGGAGAGCCGTCAACTCCATCTTTTCGCCCTCGACGCGCAGCTTCGCCTCCCCTCCCCAGTACCAAACGTCGCGGTAGTAGTGCGACTGGTCGATCGTAATACGGAAGAGTTCCTGCAGGTGTGGTGGCACTTTTTGCCAGCTGGGTGTGTTTGCGAAATAGCTGCCGAACCAAGCGCCTGTAACAGAGTTCGCCAGCGCGTATTTGCAGACATCCGCCCAACCCACTTCATAGGCTTCGGTGAAGCCGCACCAGGCGACGCCGTCCAGTTCCCCCGTCTGCATCGCAACTTCAACGTTGTCCCAGGGAATGGTTACCGGGACCAGGCCGTAGCGCGACAGGAAGCGCCCTGCGGTCGGAACACCAAAAACACGAAGGCCTTGCATATCCGCAAGGCTGCGGATCGGCTTGTTGACGGTGAAGATGTGCAGCGGATCCCAGGCGCCGGTAGAGAGCCAGGTGACGTTCTCGACTTCCCCGTAGGCTTCTTCCCAGATCTCCTTCAAGCCGTAGTACCTGAACAAGGCGGGGACATCGAGGCTGTAGCGCGTGGCGAAGGGGAAGTATCCGCCAAAAACCGCGATGTCGACCGGGGATGCCATTGTCGCCTCGTCGGATTGCACTGCATCGAGCGTGCCGCTTTGCAGTGCCCGGAACAGATCAGCTGTCGGTACGAGCTGATCTGCGTAGAAGAGTTCAATCTCCATCTGGCCATTGGCAGCGGCATTGAAGGCGTCGATCTGCGGTTTGATAACGTGCGCGCCGAGCGGGGCGCCGGAGTAGGTTTGCAGGCGCCACTTGATCGGGCCGCTCTGGGCGTTAACATAGGGGGCTGCCAGCGTCGAACCGGCAACCACTGCGCTGGCGCCCAGACCAGTCTTTGTCAGGAAATGTCGACGGGTTGACAGGATCTGCTGCGATGCACTTGGTACCTTCGTGTCCTTTGTCATCCTATTCTCCTCTGGTTATCTGGGGCTTTTTCGTTCGGTCAGCCCTTCACATTCAAGTGCTCAGGAAGCCACAGCGCCAGCTGCGGGAAGGTCATGACTAGCGCGATCGTCGCAGCCATGATGAGGGCGAACGGCCAGATCGACCGATAGATGTCGACCAGCGTGATCTCCTTCGGCGCCAGCGAGCGCATCAGGAAAAGGTTGTAGCCAAATGGCGGAGTGATATAGGCGATCTGGCAGGTCATCGTATAAAGCACGCCGTACCATATAAGCTGGTTATCAATGCCGAGATCCAGGATTTTGACCAGCGGGATATAAAGCGGCGCCACAATCACCAGCATTGCCGTGTCATCCAGAAACATTCCCATTACGATGAAGCTTATCTGCATCATTATGATGATGGACCAGGGTGAAAGGTCCCACTGACGGATGAAGAGGTTTTCGATCGCTTTCACCGCGCCGAGGCCATCGAAGACGGCGCCAAAGGCCAAGGCGGCAAGGATCAGCCACAGGAACATGCACGAGACCGCGAGCGTCTTCATAGACGTCTCGCGCACCAGATTCCAAGTGAAGCGCCCTTTCAGCACCGCGGCCAGCGTCGCACAAGTGGCGCCGACCGCCGAACTCTCGACGAGGCTCGTGTAGCCGAAGACAAAAAGGCCGGTCATGAAGAAAAAGATCGCGAAGGGAATGATCCCTGCCCTTGCCAGCGCCAGTTTCTCGCGCAGCGGCATGTCGAGTTCTTCGTCTGCGACGGTAGGAGCAAGCTTTGGGTTGAGCCGCGAGCGTAACACGACATAAAGAACAAAAAGAGCGGCCATGATGAGGCCGGGAACAAGGCCGGCGAACCAGAGCTTGGAAACCGGCTGGCGGGCGATCATGCCGTAGAGCACCATGACGACAGAAGGTGGGATAAGGATACCAAGCGACGAACCACCCTGGACGACGCCGGAAATCAGTACTTTGTCGTAGCCACGCCGCAGCATTTCCGGCAACGCGATCGTCGCGCCGATGGCCATACCTGCGACCGAAAGGCCGTTCATGGCTGAGATGATGACCATCAGGAAGATTGTGCCGATGGCAAGCCCACCGCGCACACGGCCGAACCAGACATGCAGCATCTTGTACAGGTCTTCGGCAATCCCTGACTCCGACAGGATGTAACCCATGTAGATAAACATTGGCAGGGTCAGCATCGCATACCAATTGAACAGCTTGAACACCTGATTGAATGGCAACTCGATCGCACCTGGCCCATAAAGCAGGAGCGCTGCAGCGGATGCTACAAAGCCGATCGCCCCAAATACGCGCTGGCCGGTTACGAGCAGCAGCACCATCGATGCGAACATGAGGAGTGCGATCATTTCGTAGCTCATCGCAATTCCTCACCGCGCAGCGCAGCAACATGCTTAAACACCAGCGCGATTGCCTGCATCAGCATGAGGATGAGACAGGCCACCATCAGCGACTTGATCGGAATGACGGATGGGTTCCAGATGGAAAAGCGTCGCTCGCTCGTCTGGATCGCGTAGATGAGGCTAGAGATCGAGCCGGCCAGCAGAACGCCGAGATAGAAGATGAGACAGCCGACAGTCGCAAGATCCACCTTAGCGCGGCCGCGTATCGACAGCGTCGAGTACCAGAGGTCCATTCGGATATGTTCGTTGTTCTTGAGCGTTATCGGCCCGCCCATGAAATAATAGGCAGCCAGCGTGAATTGTGTGAGCTCCACTGCCCAGTGGACCGGCATCCTGACGAGGTTTCGCGTCACTGCGTCGAAGAGAAGGGTAGCGCCCATGAGGAATATCAGCGACGCCGCCAGATAACCTACATAGTCGGAGATTTTCTCGGTCGCTCTGACATAGACAGCGATCAGACCACGCATGCACGCTCCTCGCATTTCCATGTGTTGCCGTCGAGGTGACGTATTCGCTCCATTTCCAATAGAAAGTCTGAATTGAGACCAGCAACTTGATGGAGACGGAACCGCTACGCACTCGTACGGACAAAAGCCGACTTGCCAGTCAATCGGCAGCGTTAACTGAACGCTTTCGCCGGTCGGTCGAAGCCGGAGCTCAAATGGGGAAGACCGCTGCGACGCGGCCGCCACTGCGGGGGGCTGCGGCGAATATACAATCTCCACCCTCGCCGACGCGCAATCGCGCGCCGGCAAGCATGCACTTTGATCGTGAGGATGAATGCCTCATCAGCCACTGTAGCTTGTTTTTTGCCAAAGAAAAGACACATTCCGACGAATTGTGCCCATACAGCAATTGTTCGGTCAAACGTCTGCCCGTTCAGCGACCGACCACACATAGAGTTGACCGAACATACATACGATCCTACAATTTCCGGCCATTGAAGCAACGGAAGCGGGTGACCGCATTGCCGCAAGTCGGCGCGGCACTCCGCTCCCGTGGAGAGACATCTTGCAACCATCCAAGCGCTACGAGGAGATATCCCGCCTTCTCGATCATTCGGGCGAGATGACGGTTGAGGATTTTGCTGACCGGCTTGGCGTCTCGCGCGAGACAGTCAGGCGCGATCTGACCCGGCTCGATGCGATGGGGAAGCTGCGAAAGTTCCATGGCGGAGCGCGGATTGCATCCCGTGGCAACGCTGCTATCGAGGCGGAAGATCCCTTCACACAGCGCATGGCGCAGAACGCCGACGCGAAGAAGAAGATTGCCAGCGCTGCACGCCGCCTCGTTGCATCTGGAGACTCACTCTTTATCGACACGGGAAGTACGACCGTGGCAATGGCTGAGGCACTCGTCGCACTTCATGGTCTTGTCGTCATCACGAACGCTCCACGGATCGCGGCAATCGTCGCCGGCAACCCTAGCCACAAGGTCTTCCTAATTGGCGGGGCGTACGGAGTGGACGCAGGAGAAAGCCTCGGGCCGCTCGCGCTTGAACAG
The DNA here is from genome assembly GCF_056739175.1 of Ensifer sp. R1-3. NCBI lineage: Bacteria > Pseudomonadati > Pseudomonadota > Alphaproteobacteria > Hyphomicrobiales > Rhizobiaceae > Ensifer > Ensifer sp. R1-3. Next base: position 281,341 of record NZ_CP096517.1, on the reverse strand, counting down.
ATCGCCAAGTTTCGTGCGCGCCACGTCATCCTGACAGTCGGCGCTATCGACGCCACCTCCATAATGGACTTCGATCTCCAGGAAGCGGAGGTCGCAAAGGCAATGATAGAGCGGTCTGACCGCATCACTGTCCTTGTCGATCACAGCAAATTCAATCGGCGCGGGGTCTTCGAGGTTGCTCCGCTGTCGGCAATCGATTCGCTCGTTACAGACAATCAACCCGATGCAGCACTTGTCGAAGCGCTCACTGCCGCAGGCATCGAACTGATCATTGCCGAATGACTGGGATGGGTGATTGTCCGTCGTCGAGCGTCTCAGGCAATTTTCTCTCCCGTTCACTACCTTACCGTTGCACCCTGCTGGTGATGAAACGCCACGCTTGAACGGGGCTTTTGGACGGTGATTGACTTGTGCTTCCCCATCCCCGGCCGATCCGTTCATCGAGCGTAACATGCGCGCGTGGCAGGTGCTTTGTCCATCGCGGCAGACGGCCACGATCCCGCTCACTGGCTTGCCCAAAAAGGTCCAAAGCGCGATACTTTTCCTGCAATTTGTGGGAACGGAGGATTCGACGATGAGACATCACACACGCGAAGAACTCCATACTGTTGCTGGCATTCACCGCGATGCCGACCACCACCCCCTGACACGTGACGAGCGTGTTGCGCGATGGGCGGAACTCTTGGAGCAGGATCCGGATCGGGCCCTCGTAACGCTTCAGGAAACCGAATACCAGCCTGACATCATCCGCGATGAAATGCGAGAAGACGGCTCCCCGATCACCATTGCCTTTAAAGACCCGGTGCTGCGTGGTGAGGGGTTGACGAATGATAGCTACGGCGAAGCGAAAAGGTTCTTTGAATTCACCGACTGCCAGTTGCACTATATTGTCTGCAGCTGTCATTCGGGGGTAACGGTGCGTGGGGACGCAGCCGCAGAGCGCGTTCGCGACGTGGCAAAACCACACCCTGGCCTGATCGGAATGCTGTGGGATGCACTATTGATCTTTCGCTGAAGGGCCCGCTAACCAGGCAAGGGGCGCCCTTGCGCAACTAGGCATCACGACGTGGGGGTAGTGTGCTGAAGGTTCTGCAAATTCACTGAGAGAGGCGGTCATGGCAGGCTGGTGATGTTGAACGTCACCTGATTCCCTGGAAGGAACGCCACCATGACCAAGACTGAAGGTAAGACAGCCAGCGCCGCCGTCAAAGACATTTTGCTTTCGAACCCCGATGGGCTGCGCGAGGTGATCCGCACGGTGATGCAGGAGGTGCTGGAAGCGGAGATGGACGAGGCGCTGGGAGCTGCGAAAGGCGAGCGCACGCCGGAGCGGCTCGGCTACCGTTCGGGCCACTATGGCCGCACGCTGATCACGCGGGTGGGCAAGCTCGAGCTGCGGGTGCCGCAGGATCGCTCGGGGCACTTCTCCACCGAATTGTTCGAACGCTATCAGCGCTCCGAGCGGGCGCTGGTGGCAACCTTGGCGGAGATGTATGTGCAAGGGGTGTCGACGCGGAAGGTCAAGGCGATCACCGAGGAGCTGTGCGGCCATGCCTTCTCGGCGTCATCGATCTCGGCGATCAACAAGCGGCTGGACGAGAGCCTGAAGGCCTTTGCCGAGCGCTCGCTTCAAGAGCCGTTTGCCTACCTGATTCTCGATGCCCGTTATGAGAAGGTGCGCGAGGCCGGTGTGGTGATGAGCCAGGCGGTGTTGATCGCTGTCGGCATCGACTGGGACGGACGGCGGCAGATCCTGTCGGTCGAGATGGCCGGCCGTGAAAGCCGTTCCGCCTGGAAGGACTTCCTCGTCAGGCTGAAAGGGCGCGGTTTGAAGGGCGTCGAACTGGTGGTCTCCGACGACCATGCCGGTCTCGTCGCGGCAATTGGCGAGGTGATCCCGGAAGCTGCCTGGCAGCGCTGTTACGTGCATTTCCTCAGGAACGCCCTCGATCACCTGCCGCGCAAACATGGCGACGATTGCCTGCAGGAGCTTCGATGGCTCTATGATCGCCGCGACCTTGATGAGGCGAAGGCCGATCTCGCCGCGTGGCTGGGAAAATGGTCGGTCCGCTATCCGCGCCTGACCTCCTGGGTTGAGGAAACCATCGAGCAGACGCTGACCTTCTTTCGTCTGCCGCGCCAGCATCACAAGCACCTCAAGAGCACCAACATGCTGGAACGCCTCAACGAGGAAATCCGCCGCAGAACCTACGTCGTGCGCATCTTTCCCAATACCGAGAGCTGCCTACGCCTCGTCCGCGCCCTCGCCGTCGAAACCCACGAAAACTGGATGGAGGCCAATCGCTACATCAACATGGACGACCTGCGAGAGCACAAGAAACTCGCACTCCGTCAAGCCGCATGACCAGCACGCATGACCGTCCAATTTTGCAGAACTTGACGCACACAACCCGTGATGCCGCATGCCACGCCTCGTAAACATGGCTGCAGCGACACCCGCGATCCCGCCCGGATCACGGGTCCTTCACATCTGCCTCAGGCCTTGCAGGCCGGTCCATTCAAAAACAGCTTGGGCATCGGTGAAGTTTCAATGGCGACACCGGGTGAGCCGCGTCTCGGGGGCGATGTAGTCGTGCTTGCAAGAGTGGGTGCCAGGACGCACGCCTCGCGATCGGATGGCGGGTAGCCGATGAAACCCAATCTGGTCTAGCCTGAGACGGCCTTGGTTCGTTCTGCGTCGCACGACTTCATGCGAACCAGATTGGGCTGCCCGGCTGCCGCTTTTGTGGTCACGCAGGCCTGCAGACCCGCCTTCCGGGCTCCTTCGACAAACAGCTCCGCCTCAGCTTTGGCGTAACCGCCTATGCTGCTGAGATATTGTTCGGCATTCCAATCCGGCCCAAGCTTCATCACTTCAGAGGCCGCTTTGGATGCCTCCTCCTGCTCTCCGAGGTAAGCCCGGGACATCGCTTCGAACGCCTTGTCCAGTGCAAACGGCTCCTTGATCGTCCTGGCGTATCTTGCAGACTTCTCGAACTGCCTTCCAAAGAAGTAGACGTTCGCGAGCCTTGCTTGTACCAGTCAGGATGAAGGGGATTGAGAAGAACAGCGCGGTCAGCAAGCCCCACCGCTTTTTGCGATTCGCCGAAGCTCGGCAGGTACCAAGCTATCAGAATGAGGACGTCGGCATTGTTGGGAGCCAATTGTTCGGGCTTTGTGAACTCGGCCATGGCGCGCTCCGGTTCCCCATTAAAAGCGTAGGCCGATCCCATGGCTAGGTGCGTTTCACCGTCATTTGGGTCAAGGGCCATGGCGCGCTCCGCAGCCTCACGATGTTTCGGCAGGATCTTTTCGGGTGGAGCGATGCCTAAGTCGAGCATGTAGCCGTAGACATAGGTCAGCGCTACATAGGCCCGCGCCATACTGGGATCGAGTTCGATCGCCTTTTTAAACAGCCTCTCGGCCTCTGCAAGGCTTTCCCTCGTAACCTGATGCTTTGCCCGCTCCGAGCAAGTAGGTTTCGTAAGCGTTTAGATTGTCGGGTGGCTTTCGTCTGACGATCTCGAGCTCGGCACCAGAGAGTTGACCATCGTAGCCGGCCAGGGTGGTAGCAATGCTGCCGGTTACCTCGGTCTGAACCTCGAATATGTCCTCTGCTTGTCTGTCAAAGCGTTGCGACCAGATGTAACCACCTGTCGTCACGTCGATCAGCTGTGCAGTAATGCGCAGTTTTTCCCCGCTCGCCTGAAGGCTGCCCTGCAGGAGGTACTTCACTCCAAGCTCCCCGCCAACGCTTTGCGCATCTTGTCCCCTTGTAGCGCTCGGTAGAGCTACGAGCGACAACGAGAAGGTTGCGGGAGTGAGACAGGTCGGTGATGATGTCCTCGGTCAACCCGTCCGCTATGCGTTCCCATTTCGCGTCACCGCCGAGATTGTTGAAAGGCAGCACGGCAAGCGAAGGTCGGTCACTGCTGATGAGGCGAGGCTGTTGCAGCCAAGCGGGGATACCGAGGGCAGCAACCCCGGCAACGACAGCGACAAGCACCGCTGCGGCGGCGGCGCCGATCCAGCGATGTCGCGGGTCTGGCAGATCACATCCGCCGACCGGAAGATGGTGCGCTATCGGTCCCGCCGACCGCCGGAGGTCGAACAGCGGGAGAAGCTGCGTGACCTCGCCAACGAGCTTCGGCGCTTCGGCTGTCGGCAGCACTGTCGTGGAGCAACGGTCAGGCGGAAGGCCTAATTAACGGCCTAAGCGTGAATGTATGGCAGAGCTGGCCGGTAGCTGCTCAGAGCACGCACGCTGCCGCTCAACCAAAATCGCCACCACACAAAGCAAGGAAGAGCCGCTTAATGTGAGAAGCGAGATGGTGATAATCCAGATATATCTACCGAAGCCGAATGACCTGCGGCAAGTCCCGCCATAATTTTGCCAGCCATAGGTCCCAAGCCGAACCCATGTCCGCTAAATCCGGTTGCTAAGAGCAGACCTGGTCGCTCATGGACATGACCCATAACCGGAACAACGTCCGGAAGCGCGTCAATGACACCCGCCCAAACCGCTTCGATCGCAAGTTCGGCAAGCTGGGGCACAAACTGACGCAATTCGTCCTGGGCTTGTCGTACGCGATAATGTGCAGGCCGAGCGCCTTCCGAACTTGGCGCTATGTCTGCTATCGGGCTTGCAATGCGCGAAGACATGAACCGTAGAATTGGACCGAAATAATTCACGCGAGCCGCGTCAGGGTTGGCTCTTCTGGTTTCTCTATAGTGGTGTAGGTATCGCCAGGAGTCGAGCCGTACGTCATATTCGCCACCAGCGACCGAGAATATAAATGCCCCCTTCTCATCCTGCCTTAATCCGGTGAATGGGAGCGAGATGCAGCATGTTAGTGTTAAGCCGGGTGCAGGAAGCGTGCGCGCGACGGTCGCCCGAATGCGTTCCTGCGGCAAATTATAACCGACCCCTCGCAGGAGTTTGCCGCTCCCCGTCCCGGCGCTACAAAGAACCCGGTCCGCGCGATAGAGCTTATCGTTAACCCAAACCCCGTGAACATTTCCGGCTTGCAGCTCAAGCTGCGTAACGTGAGCACCCAAGATGACAGAAACGCCTAGCTCTACTGCGGCCTCAAAAAAAGCTCTCGTCGTCCGGCCTGGTTCGGCGCGCCCGTCTGAAGCGGTGAACATTGCGCCGCAGAGGCTAGCTTTATCTGAGAGGAATGGAAGTTTTTCGCGGGTTTGTGCCGATGTAAGCAGGATTGTATCGAGGCCAAAGTCTTTTGCTTTTGACTGCCAGTCGGCTTGGCGCGCGGTCTCGCGATCATTAGTAGCTAAAACAACGTTCCCGCCTCGAAGCCAGCCGACCTTCCGGCCAAGGTCCTCTTCAAGGTCATTCCAGAGGCGTAATGCGGCGATGGCGAGGGGAAGCTCACGAAAGTCCCGCCCCTGTTGGCGAACGAACCCGAGGTTTCGACCAGATTGGCCTGAACCGGGTGTGTCACGCTCGACGATGAGCACCCTTAAGCCTAAGCGTGCTGCATAGAATGCCGTGGAACAGCCGACGATACCGCCGCCGATAACAATCAAGTCCCACTTTTGAGATGGACCAATGCCTTGCCGAGTTCGCATTTAGTGGACTTTCGACAGGAACGAGCGCGTGCGCTGGAAAGCGGGTTTGTCGAATATTTCAGAAGGCGCCCCACATTCGACAATCTCGCCAGCCTGCATAAACGCAATTCGATTGCACACCTCTCGAGCAAAAGACATTTCGTGCGTCACCACCATCATGGTCAGACCTTCGGCTGCCAGAGAACGCATGACGTCGAGGACTTCTCCGACAAGTTCGGGGTCAAGCGCACTGGTCGGTTCATCAAAGAGCAAGACCTTAGGCTTCATTGCCAATGCGCGTGCAATTGCGACCCGTTGCTGTTGACCGCCCGACAACATCCGGGGATAGCTTTGCATTTTATCGGCCAAGCCGACCCGCTCTAAAAGCGCGGTTGCCTGCGCTTCGGCATCACGTCTTGCAAGGCCTCGAACATGAACCGGCGCCTCAATGACGTTCTCAAGAGCGGTTTTGTGTCCAAAGAGGTTGAAGTTCTGAAACACCATCCCAATCCCAGCACGCTGGCGGGCAACCAACTTCTCCGGAAGCTCATGGGCAAGGTTACCGACGCGTCGGTAGCCGATCAATTCCCCATCGACTGTGATGCTGCCCCGCTCGATTCGTTCAAGATGGTTGACGCAGCGCAGAAGTGTCGATTTTCCGGAGCCGGAAGGACCAATAAGGCTAATGACCTCACCGGTAGCGATTTCCAGATTGATGTCATTGAGGACAGTCATGCTGCCGTAACTTTTCGATACCCTGTCAAAGACAATCATCGGATGGGACATGTTATCGAGCCTTCTGGCGAAAGAGACGTCGGCGTTGTGTGATATTGGCTCGCTGGCTTGAGCGAGCGAAGTGACGCTCAATGCGAACCTGAACTGCACTCAGGATGGTGGTCGCGGCCAAATACCAGATGCATGCGACGATCAATAACGGTATCGTTTGGAAGTTACGCGAATAGATAGTTTGGGCAGAATAGAGAAGATCTGCCAGCGAGATCACGCTAACGAGGGATGATGTCTTGAGCATTCCGATCGTCTGATTGCCTGTCGGCGGTATGATGATGGGCATAGCCTGTGGTAACAAAATGCGCCACAATGTTTTCCCATTAGTCATGCCCAGGGATTTCGCGGCCTGTCTTTGGCCAGGGTCGACCGACATCAGGCCGCTTCGAATGATTTCGGACATATAGGCACCCTCGTTCAACCCAAGCCCGAGTACCGCCGCGGTGACGGGCGATATGAGGGTGTTGGTGGGCACCGAGACCCACAATGAAGTGAACGGTACGCCTACAGAAAGCTGCGGGAACAGAGCCCCTAAATTGTACCAGAAAATCAATTGCACCAAAACGGGAGTGCCGCGAAAGAACCAAATGTAAGCGTTGGCGACTGTCGAGATGACAACATTATCGGCCATCGCCATGATCGCGAAAATGGTTCCAAGTACCACACCGATAACCATTGTTACGACCGTGAGCCATATGGTCAGAGAAAGCCCCCAGAGAATGCGACTGTCAAACAGATAGTCCGCGACTACATCCCATCCAAAATTGGGATTCGATGCAATCATCGTCGCGCAGTAGAGGACTAAGAGGATCAGCAACGTAGCAGCGGACCGGGTTTTCCAAGTGCTAGCCGGCACATAGGTTAGCATTGGTCGATCCGGTGAAGCGGTGGGGGCAAGCGTTAAATCGTTTGACATGATCGCTGTCTCTCAGGAATGGCCACTTTGCTGCGGCCGGTGAGAGGGCACCGGCCGAGATGGTTATTTTGTCTGGGGTACGGTAGCGAGATTAATGCCAGGCTCATGCTCCATTGCCATTGGCAAGACAGTCCACTTGGCGTAGATCTTCTCGTAATCGCCGTTCGCCCTGATCTCCTTTAGAGCGAGCAGCAGAGCGTCGCCGAGATCTGTTTCATCCTTGCGAAACGCAATGCCACTCGGCATTCGGGGTAGAATTTGCATCGGAATGACTTTGACTGGATGCGGTGCTACCTTCTGAATTTCTCCAGCGAGGGCTGCCGAGGTCAAAACGAAATCACTGCGGCCTGAATAGAGAGACAGCAAGGTCGCTTCTGATGTTCCAAATTCGGAAACGGAAGGCTTGTCCTTGCCGGCTGCAACGCACGCATCCCCTATTTCCTTGGCGATCATTCCAACCCATTCTGTTCCGCTTTGGGCTGAGCCTTTTAGACCGCAAAGGCCAAGATGGTCTTTTATTTCAGACCCTTTTTGCTCAAGGACATAAGCGGAAGACGTCGTGTAGCCATAGTCGACGAAACTGACAACTTTCTGGCGTTCAGCATTGTCTGTGATGCCTTCCATGGCGATGTCCCATCGCCCGGCTTGAACACCTGGTATGAGGGAGTCGAATGAAACGGACGTAACATCGACTTTTACGTTAAGCCGGTCAGCAATCGCATTCCAAAGGTCGACTTCGAATCCGACGATTTCCCCTGCGTCGTTGACCGATTGGAATGGTGGATATTTTGCATCCGTAACGAGTTTGATGACGCCGGCATCTCTATATATATGAGGTAGGATATCCGCGGCCGTCTGCGCATGAACGGCGCCTGTTGTTAGAACGACGCCGACCGCTACCCAAGCAGTTGCCGCCACTGCAGTCTGGTAGCGTTTTGCTTTCACTGCACTCATATTTGCTCTCCCATTTTGTGGCCTAAACTATTCGCGAGCCACCGGCCGTTGTCGCTCGCATTTCCCTTTTCGTCCGCATTGCGTACGAGAGTTCCACCTCATCCCACGCCTCAGCATTCCAGCGATGCAGTGATCTCAATCTCGACCTTTGCGCCTGGTGCAGGAATCTCGCAAATGAGCATCGTGCTCGTGGGCCGAATATCTCGGAAGACTTCGCCCAGCACGGCCGTAACGTCAGCCGCGCAGGCCTGATCAACGACATACACCCGGCTGACAACGGCATTTGCGAGGCTGCCGCCGGCCTGCCGAAGCGCCTTGTCGATAGAGGCGAGCGCGTTCCTGGCTTGCTGGGCCGCATTGTCGGGAAAGTTACCGGTGTCCGGGTCCCGCCCGGTCGTGCCGGAGACATAGACTGTAGTGCCGACTATGACGGCTTTGGCATAACCCGCCATTTCCTCCGACGGAACACCGGCGAATATACGGTTTTTCATAATGGTCTCCTCGCGTATTGCCTTTAGAACAAAGGCTCTCTCTTTTCGGGTGAAGGCTCGAATAAGGCTGACGCCAGGCCTGTTCCTTGTCAGGACCGCAGAACGCGGCGCAGCCCTGCAAGTCGGTCAATGACCACCATGGCCACGGCAGATAGCAGAATGAGCGAACTCGCCAGCGCCGCCGCCACTGCGTCGTATTGAAACTTGATGTACGAGTAGAGCTCGACCGGAAGCGGCGTCCAGGATGGAGGAGCGAGGAAGACCGAGATCGGGAAATCGTTCCACGACAAGATGAAGCAGAGCGTAAGGCTTGAGATCAACCCCGTACGGATCACTGGTAGCGTCACCGAAAACAGGGTCCTGATGCGCCCAGCCCCTACGTTACGCGCCGCCTCTTCGTAGGAGGGATCAAAATTGAGCAGGCTCGCGGTCAGTATCCGTACGGCGTAGGGCATGATATGGATTGCATGCCCCACGAGCAGCGGGACCAAACCGGATCCGTACCCGACACGAACGAAGTATATATAGAGGGCGAGACTGAGGATCGTCGTCGGGATCAGCAGGGGTGTCATGAGGATCAGATTGATCGCTCCCTTGCCAGGGAAGTTCGTGCGCGCCAGCGCGATAGCAGCTGGCAGCGCGAGAGCATTGGCGATGAGAGCGGCCGCAAGGCCCAAAACCAAACTAACTCCCATTCCTCGAAGAAACGTCTTCGAACTCCAGGCGGCTCTGAACCAGTCGAGGGTGAACCCGTTTGGCGGCAGAACGAATTCACGTGGATTGACCGCCACGATCAGCGTTACCGCGATCGGGAAGATCAGGAAGGCCATCATCGAAAATGTGACGAGCCGCAGTGCAATGGTGCTGATATCCCAACGAGTCATCGTTTTGCCTCCAGCCGGCTGAGTATGAGGCGGCCGGCAAGCGCGGACATGCCCAAGATAAGCAACGCGTTCACCGAAACCATGATCACCGAGAGCGCCGAAGCGAATGGAAGATCGTTGTTCAGAAGCGCCTCGCGATAAATGACCAAACCGATCATCTGCGTATTGCTGTCGCCGATCATCAAAGGAACCGCGAAAGCAGCGAAGTTCAGCGAGAAGACGATCACAAGACCGGCATAAAGACCTGGCGTCGACAACGGAAAGACTATCTTCCAGAAGGCGGTCCACCGGTTGGCGCCAACATTGCGAGCAGCTTCGACCAGGAAAGGATTGATGCGCTCGATGGAATCGAGCAGCGAAAGCACGATGTAGGGCGTGCCGATGTACACAAGGAGGATAACCACTCCCTTTATGTCCCACATGTAGCGCACGGGCTGGTCATATACGCGAAGGGCGATCATGAGTGAGTTCATGAGACCGCCCCCCCGGAAGATTACAATCCACCCATAGACGAGCGTCACTAGGCCTATCAGCAGAGGAGCCATCGTCAGCGCCATGAGCACATTGCGCTGCAGCCCCGAGGTCTTCGCGATGTACAGAGCGACCGGATAAGCGCAGATCACCGAGATCGCAGTGGCCAGGAGCGCGATGCGAACCGAGAACCAGAGCGTATTCACCAGGTACCAGGGTTCGGTCAGGAAACGCGTGTAGTTCTCGAGGGTCATCGCCTCAACTATATAGGCCCCTTCCGCAAGCTCATTGAAGCTCGTACGAAATACCCAGACCATGGGAAAGGCTACGAACAATAGCAGCGCGAGCAACGCGGGCGAGAGAAAAGGAAGAATTCGCCGGGTCATCTCAGGCATTCCTCTCGTCGGGAATGAGGCGCAGATGTTCCGGTGAAACGCAAATCCAGACGCGGCTTCCACTCTCGATGAAACTGTCGAAATTGTGAACTTCGGCGCGCAGGATATCGCCGCTGTCGAGGCGCACCGAATAGCGCAGCAGCGCGCCGAAATATTCGGCCAGGACCACTTGCCCTGTCAAAATGTTATCGCCGTCAGCGGCGGTCGTTTTGAGCGTCACCCGTTCGGGGCGAATGAGTGCACGCACCTTGGTACCCAGAGCTACGGGTTGTTTCGTAACTGCGCGCAACATCTGACCTGAGCCGAGTTTCACCTCGACTCCTCCGCCTTCCGCGCTTGTTACGATGCCTCCGAGGAAATTGGTGATGCCGACAAAATCTGCCACGAAGCCGGTCGCAGGATTTTCATAAAGCTCGAATGGCGCTGCAACCTGTTCCACTTGCCCCTTGTTCATGATCACCACGCGGTTCGACATTGAAAGCGCCTCTTCCTGGTCGTGGGTCACGTAGAGTGTGGTCATTTTCATCCGCGCCTGGAGTTCCTTGAGTTCCCGGCGCATGGTGACGCGGAGCGCGCGGTCGAGATTCGAGAGCGGCTCGTCCATGAGTAGGACCTGCGGTTCCAGTGCCAGCGCGCGGGCGAGCGCCACGCGCTGCTGTTGCCCGCCCGAAAGCTGGCGCGGCAGCCGGTTCTCATACCCCGAGAGGCCGGTTGTCGTAAGCGCTTCCGCGACTTTGTCGCGGATGAAGTTCCGATTTTTCTTTCGCAGTTTCAGGCCGAAAGCGACATTCTCAGCCACCGTCATATGGGGCCAGAGTGCATAATTTTGGAAGACGAAGCCCAGATCGCGCTTTTCCGGCGGTAGGTGGGTAACGTCGCGGCCACGGACCCGGAGTAAGCCGCCGGAGGGATCGACGAAGCCCGCGATCATCCTGAGCGTCGTGGTCTTTCCACAACCGCTCGGGCCGAGCAGCGACACGAACTCCCCCTGGCCAACATCGAAGGATACATTGTCGACGGCCGTCATCGCGCCATAGCGCTTCGTGATCCCCTCGACCTGAATTGAATCATTGGACATGGTTGCATTGTTCCTGTTCTGGCAGTTCCGCCGGGAACGCGCCTTGCCGAAAGGCCCGGCTCACAAGGTTAGCCGTGGCGCTCGATCGTGCGTGCACCACGGCCGCTTGCTTAGCGCGTAGCCTTCTGGTTCAGCTGCTGCTGCCAGCCCGCTTTGTTGGCAGTGATCTTCTCCTGATCCGGCAGGTAGAGACGGCCGAATGCATCGTTCAGCACAAGCAGATCCCGGAACTCAAAATCATCGGGTATTTCGGCATTCTTTACCGTCGGCGCGTAGAGATTCCGTGTCGCGAAAGCAACCTGGACCTCCGAACTGAGAATGTAGTTTACGAAGGCCGCCGCCATCGCCGAATTCTTTGCATCCTTGTGGATGTTTACGCTTGTGATCAGCGGGAAAGTGCCTTCTTCCGGGCGTACGAAGCTCACATTCGTCACGCCTTTCGACAGCAGTTCCTTCATCCGTCCGGTTGCGAGCATTCCAAGCCAGGCATCCCCCGTTTCGAAGAGCGAAACCATCTGGCTTTCGACATCCAGCGAGCCGATTAGATTGCCGCTCTTGATCAACTCGGCCATGCGGTCGAGCCCGGGCTCGACATTGTCGATACTGCCGCCGTTCTTCTCCGCCTGCAGAACGGTGAGACTGAGGGTTGGGATATGGTCGATCCCGTAGATGACGACGCGGTTCTTGTATTCGGGTTTCCAAAGCTCGTCCCAGGTCGCCGGGACGGTGGTGACCGTGTCCTTGTTGTAGGCCAGTACGTAGTCGCCGACGTTTGCAAAGACGGTGTAGGGCGAGTGGACCGCATTTGGATAAAGATTTGCCATGTTCGGGATCTTTGCAGGATCGAGCTTCTGCCAAAGCCCTTCCTTCTCGCCCGCTATGGAATTCAGTAGCGTATTGGTGACGACGTCGACCTGGCCCAACCGTGCCTTGATGAGGTGATCGGGGCTCGCACCCACCACCCATTCGATGCGGCAATTGTGCTCCTCTTCGAATTTTTGCGCCACGGCTTGATAGGTGGCCTGATAGCTGCCGCCCCAGGTCGTAACCCTTAACGCGCAATCTTCCGCGACTGCCATTCCCGCCCAGGACACTGAAATCGCAGCACCGGCAATGAGATGTCGAATATACATTTGTGACTCCTCCCGTCTGACAAATGAAAGGCTGGCAGAACCGCTGCCTCGGCATGTGTCCGGTTCATCGTTCGATGACTCCGGAGGCCTGCCCGCCCGCACCAGATGCTGGCGCAGATGGTTATTCCTCGTTGGGTACCCTCGCTGCGCGGCGGGCACGCAGATCGCTCAGCGAGTAGCGGCAGTGGATGGCTTCCGGATCAACGACCAGTTCGATCAAGGCAGGTTTGCCGGCGGCGAGGCAGCGTTCGAAGGCGGGGGCGAATTCCTTGGTGCAAGTCACCCGTTCTCCATGAGCGCCGTACGCTTTCGCCAGCAGCAAGAAATCGGGATTCGTGAGATCCGTGCCATTGACACGCCCCTCGAGACGGGTTTCCTCATGGATGCGGATCGTGCCGTAGAGCCCGTTGTTGAAGAGCACAATAATGATATTCACCCCGTATTGGACGGCTGTCGCCAGTTCCTCGCTGCTCATCTGGAAGCAGCCGTCGCCGACGAATTCCACCACCACCCGATCGGGATGGGCGATCTTCGCCGAGATCGCCGCCGGGAGCGAATAGCCCATCGAGCCGCTGATCGGGCCGAGTTGCGTGTGCAGGCGATAGTGGGGGAAATAGCGCTGGCTCCAGGTGGCATAGGCCCCGACGCCGTTCGTGACGATCGCATCCTCCGGCAGGCGTTCGCGCAGCCAGCCCATCACTCCGGGCAGATCGATTTCGCCTGGACAGGGCTGCGGCTCACGCTCCTTCATCAGGGTGGCGCGCAGCGTCGAGGTCCAGTCGGCATGTTCGGCGCGCGGGGTTGCCGATCGGCGTGCCAATGCGCGGGCGGTGGCGTCATTGTCCGCCGCCAGCGCCAGATCAACCTGAAACACTCGATTGAGATCGCCGTGATCGGGCATAACGTGAACGACCCTTTGCCTGGGGCGCGGGATCGAGAACAGCGTGAAACCCTCCATGTAGCCGGCACCGATCGTGTTCACGTCGCTCAAGGCATCATTCAACATCAGGATGAAATCGGCTTCGCGAATATGCGCGAGCAAGGTGGGGTTGGAGCCGATGCCGATCTCGCCGACGTAACAGTCGAGACGATGATCGATGATGTCACGTCGACGGAAGGTCGTGACCACTGGCAGGCCAAGATTGGTGGCGAAGCGCTGAACGTCCTCGCGCGCCGTTTCGCTCCAGCCCGAACCACCGACGACCACCAGCGGCTTTGCTGCCGCCGCGAGCATTGCAAAGATGCGGTCCAAATCCTCCTCGCGCGGCGCGCCTGCATGCGAGGCGACGGCAGGCCGCGCCGAAGGCGCCACGTCGCACTTCTCCTCCAGCACATCCTCCGGCACCACAAGGACGACCGGCCCTCGGCGCCCCGAAAGCGCCGTCGCCCAGGCACGCTGGATGAATTCGGGGATCCTCGCCGGATCGTCGATTTGCCCCACCCATTTGGCCATCGGGGCGAACATTGTGCGGAAGTCATAGGACATGAAGGCCTCGCGCTCGAGAATGGAACGCTTGACCTGGCCGACTATCAGGATCATCGGCGAGGAATCCTGAAACGCGGTATGGACGCCGTTCACGGCGTTCGTCGCGCCGGGGCTGCGCGTGACGAAGGCGATCCCGGGCTTTCCCGTCAGCTTTCCATAGGCTTCCGCCATCTGGGCTGCGCCGTTTTCATGGCGGCAGCTGACCGATCGGATGCGCGGATGGCGCGTGGTTAGAGAGTCGAGCGCAGTGAGGAAGCTCTCTCCCGGGACATGATAAACGATCTCTGCCCCGTTCACGGCAAGTTCGTCAGCGAGTATTTCGGCACCTTTTCTCATTCTTTCCTCCGCCGCGTCAGCCGATTACAAATGGATTTGCGATCTCTTCGGCGGTCGACAGCCAGACCGCTTTGGTCTGCAGATATTCGTAGATCCCGGCCACGCCGTTCTCGCGTCCGATGCCGCTTTTCTTGTAGCCGCCAAACGGCGTGGTATAGGAAATGTCACGATAGGTATTGACCCAGACGCTGCCGGCCTCGAGCCGCTCCGACATCTTCAGCGCAAGGCGCATGTCCGAGGTCCAGACGCCGGCACCAAGACCGAACTCGCTGTCATTGGCGATTGCGAGGGCTTCTTCGGGTTCATCGAACACGATGGCCGAAAGAACGGGGCCGAACACCTCCTCCCGCGCGATGCGCATGTCGTTGTTCACGCCGGCGAAGATGGTCGGCTCGATAAAGTAGCCAGTGCCGCATTCCTCAACGTCGGGGCGCCCGCCGCCGAGGATGAGCTCGGCGCCTTCCCGGCGAGCGATATCGATATAGCCGAGGACCTTTTCGAACTGCATGCTGTTGGCGATCGGCCCGATCTGCGTTTCGACCTTGCGCGGATCGCCGATACGCGCCGTCTTTGTGAAGACGGCGAGCTTCTCCAGGAACTCGTCGTGGATTGAGCGGTGCACCAAAAGACGCGAGCCGGCAATACAGGTCTGGCCGACGGCACCGAAGATCCCCCCTACGACGCCGCGCACCGCATTGTCGAGATCGGCATCGCCAAAGACGATATTGGGGGATTTGCCGCCCAGTTCGAGGCTTACGCGCTTCACGTCTTTTGCAGCGAGGGAATAGAGATGGGCGCCTGTCTTCGTCGAACCGGTGAAACCCACGTGGCGGGTCAGCGGATGCGTGACAAGCGGCTCGCCGACCTCAGGGCCGTAGCCGGTGACGACATTGATCACGCCGGTCGGGAATCCGGCCTTCTCGACCAGCTCCATCAACTTAAGCGCGGTAGCGGACGTGAATTCGGCCGGCTTCATCACCAATGTGTTACCCGCCGCCAGGGCGGGGGCAGCCTTAAGGGAGAACAGGAGCAGCGGCGCGTTCCACGGTACGATGCCGACGCAGACGCCAAGCGGCTCGTGACGAGAAAAGCTCAGCGCAGGCTTGTCACAGGGGTGAAGCGTACCTTCGATCTTGTCGGCGAAACCGGCATAGTAGTGATACCAACGCGGGATGTAGCGGATCTGATGTGTCATCTCGGCGAGCAGGCGACCGTTGTCACGCACCTCGATGTCGGCGAGCGCGTCGGCGTGCTCCTCGATCAGGGCGGCGAACCTCTGGATAATGCGTCCGCGTTCGGTCGGGTGCATCTTGCCCCAAGGACCCTGGCTGAAAGCACGATGGGCCGCACGTACCGCGCGATCTGCATCTTCCGCATTGCCGCGCGGGACAAGGGCCCACGGCCTTGCGGTGAAGGGATCCACCGTCTCGATGTATTCCCCTGATGCCGGGGCGACCCATTGGCCGTCGATATACATGGACAGTTTCGGCAGGTTTTGCATGGATATATATCTCCTCCTCGCGTCGTGAGGCCGTGCCTCAGCGTCATTTCTATATCTATTGCGATTTAAAATGACATTCCTTTGACGTGTCAAGGACAGAATTACGCTGGCAAAAAAACAAATAAAATGCCTAAAATATCGCCATCTGTGTCTAATTATGCCCGAATATTAGGCATAACCGGCAAATTCTCGACTTTTTGACAATCGCTCTTGCCTTAAAGGCCAATCTGGTGTGACTTGGGTTGAAAGATAATGATATCATTTGGAGAATGCAGTGGCATCAGACCAACCCCTATACGAGCAGATCAAGAGCGCGATCGATCGCCGTATCGAGACGGAGGAATGGCCGCCCAACTTTCAAGTCCCCTCGGAACAGGACCTTGCCAGCGAATTCGGCGCATCCCGCCTCACCGTGCGGCGGGCCCTGCGCGAGTTGCAAACCGACGGCGTGCTGCTGCGCGTTCAGGGACGCGGTACCTTTGTCATAGGTCCGCGGATGCAATGCGCCGTTTTCAACCTGGCCGACATATCGGAAGAGATAGCGTCTTCCGGGGCCGCCCACAGCTGCCGTGTCCTGCAGCACTCCATCCTGGGCAAAGACGGCCTCGGTCGAAACATGCTCCAGCTCGGCGCCGAGGACACCATCTTCCATACGCGCCTTCTGCATCTGGAGGATGGAAGTCCGATTCAACTCGAGGATCGCTATGTGAATGCCGCAGAAGCACCCGCCTACATCGAGCAAGATTTCTCAAAGATGAGTCCGCACAGTTGGTTGCTCCGGGAGACCACCGTCACGACTGTCGACAACACGATCCGTGCCATCCGTGTAGACGAGGAAATCCGCCAGCACCTCCGCATCGACGCGAGTCAGCCCTGCCTGTTGCTGGACCGATCGACCTGGCGCGACGGTATCCCCGTCACGCGCAGCCGCTTCATCTACCCCGGCGACCGCTACCGCATGCGCTCCAGTCATGAGGCGCGCACCAACCGCATCGTCACCATCCCCGCCACAGCCGGCACAGGCCGCTAACGCCCGCCAGAAGGAGCCCTTCATGAGAGACTTCGTCCGCAAACTACAGGAACGCGGTGACCTTTTGGTCGTCCAGCGGGAAGTCGATCCCGCGCACGAATTGGCTGCCGTCACCCATCTCGCTCAAAAGAAATGGGCGAAGCCCGTGATGTTCACCAATGTGAAAGGCACGCGCTTTCCCGTGGTCACCAATGTCTACAGCACTCGCGAGCGGCTGGGTGAGGTGATCGGCATCGACGCCGGGGATTTCTGCCGGCAGTGGAGCAGACTTTCCTCGCTCGGCTCGGCCGAAATGCGGGAGCCGCTCGTTCCGGCGAACCAGCCCCCTGGATACGACGAGGTCAAGCTCTCCGACCTTCCGCTGATCACCTACTCTGATCGCGACGGCGCGCCTTACTTCACGTCCGCCATGTTCATCGCCAGGGATCCCGAGACCGGCGTGGGCAACCTCTCCTACCACCGCTCGATGTTCATCAGCGACAACGAGCTGCGCTGCCGCCTTGCACCTCGCCACCACCTGACGATCTACCACGAGAAGGCCGAGAGAATGGGCAAGCCTCTCGAGGCCGCCATGCTGATCGGTCCGCCGGCCCACGCCTTCCTTACCGCCGCCGCCCCCCTTGCCTATGACGTCGACGAGTTGGAGGTTGCCGCCCGACTCCGCGGCAAGCCAATTGAGATGCGCCGCTGCAACCACATCGACCTAGAGGTACCCGCCGAGACCGAGGTGGTGATCGAGGGCCGCTTCATGCCCAACGAACGCCGCCCCGAAGGTCCGTTCGGCGAGTTCATGGGCTACTACGTCCCTGTCGGCCCCAATGCCGTCTTCGAAGTGCTGGGCGTCACCGTTCGCAAGGATGCCATCTTCCATTCGATCCTCTGCGGCTCGCCCGAGGAGGTGTTGACCCTCGAGCTTTCCGTCTCGGCCAACATCTACCAGCGGCTGAGTGCCGCGCTTCCGGGCATCGTGAACGTGACCTGTCAGCCCTTCGTCAACCATGCAGTCGTTCAAATCGAGCCCCAGTTCGAGGGCCACGCGCGTCAGGTCATGCTGGCGACGATCGGCGCCGAGCCAATCTGGGCCAAGCAGATTACGGTCGTCGACACCGACGTCGACATCTACAGCATGGACGACGTGCAATGGGCAATCTTGACCCGTTGCCGCCCGGACAAGGATACCATGATCATTCCCGAGACGCCTTCTTTCTACCGGGACGAAGCAAAGGATCACTGGGGGCGCTTGCTTGTCGATGCCACGAAACCCTGGGGTCGTGAGGAGGAATTCGAGCGCAAGCGCTTGCGCATGGTCAACGACATCCGCCTTTCCGACTGGTTTGCGGGCGCCTGAACATGAGCAGTCGGCGGTTGATTGTCGGAATCACAGGTGCCTCCGGCGCGGCCTACGGGATCCGTGCCCTTGAGCTCGCGCGGGCAGCGGGGGTGGGAACACATCTCGTCGTCAGCCGCTCGGCTCTTCTCACGCTGAATCAGGAGCTCGGCCTTCAAAAGGCCGATCTCGCGGGCCAAGCCGATATGATCTATCCGGTAGCCGATATTGGCGCCGCCATCGCCAGCGGATCATTCCCCACCATCGGGATGCTGATCGCCCCCTGTTCGGTGCGGACAATGTCGGAAATCGCCACAGGCGTGACCTCCACTTTGATGAGCCGCGCCGCCGACGTGGTGCTGAAGGAGCGCCGGCGACTCGTGCTCATGCTGCGCGAGACACCGTTGCATCTGGGGCATATCGAGACTATGGGCGCCCTCACCCGAATGGGAGCCATCATCATGCCCCCGGTCCCTGCCCTCTACGCAAAGCCGCAGAGCCTCGATGAAATGATCACGCATTCCACCGCCCGCGCCCTCGACCTCTTTGGCATCGATACCGGAGCCGTCAAACGCTGGAGCGGCCTCAAAGACGCCCTGGCAGAGGAAGCGACATGAGCAACAGCCGTACGACAGTTCATGGCACGATCGTCGGCGTGATCGTGCTCGACACAGGCTTTCGCCGTCTGCCCGGTGACATCGCCCATGCCGCAACCTGGCCGTTCCCGGTCCAGTTTCGTATCGTGCGCGGTGTGCGCCCCAGGGACGTGATCGAGGGCAACCCTCGACATTCGCTCGACGCGTTCCGTGCAGCGATCGATGATCTGGTCGCGCTGGGTTGTACCGCGATCACGACCAGCTGCGGATTCCTCGCCGCCCTTCAGGGCGAATTGACGCTTCACTCTCCCGTGCCCTTTCTTTCCTCGGCGCTGCTGCAGATCCCGATGATCGAGCACATATTGCCTGCCGGAAAGAAGCCGGGGCTGATCCTGTCGGATCCGCATTCGATCACGGAGCGTCACCTCCACGCCGTCGGGGCTGCGCCGGGCCTGCCAATGGCGGCGCTGCCGGTAGACGGGCCGCTGCTGCGCAACATGCGCGAACAGGCGACGGAAGTTGATGCCGCCGCCCAGGAAGCCGACGTGATGGCAACAGTCGCAGAGCTAATGGCGCATCACTCGGAAGTGGGGGCGCTGGTCTTTGAATGCGCCAACCTGCCCCCCTACTCGGCAGCTGTGTCGCGGCGGTTCGGGCTCCCGGTCTTTGATATCGTCACATTGGTACGCTGGATGCAGCTATCGCTGGCTCCGCCGGATTATTTCAAATGAGCGACCGCTGCGATTTGCTCGTCATCGGCGGTGGCCTGATCGGCTCGGCGATTGCCTGGGGAGCGGCGCGGAAAGGTGCACGGGTTACGCTTCTTGACGAAGGCGACATCGCCTATCGTGCCTCACGTGCGAACTTCGGGCTGGTCTGGTTGCAAGGCAAGGGGCTGGGGCATCCGGATTACATGCATTGGTCGATCCGCGCCGGGCAGCTTTGGCCGGAGCTTTCGACTCTCCTCCTGAAGGAGACGGGCATCGATATAGGCTGGCGCGGCGGCGGTGGCTTGCACTTCTGTCTTTCCGAATCGGAGATGGCGGCGCGTCGCGCTCTTATCGCGCGCTCGTCTGCCGAAGGCGCCGCGATCCGCATACAGCTTCTCGATCGCGACGCGCTGCACGAGATCGTACCGGATATAGGACCCGAAGTTCGCGGTGCCTCGCTCTCCGATCTGGACGGCGAGGCAAATCCGCTCCTGACCCTCAATGCACTTCAGCTTGCTTTTCAGCAGAACGGCGGCCGGCTGGTCGTACAATTCGCCGCCCGAAACATCCGCTCCGAGCCGGCGCGCGGTTTCGTGGTGAGCGATGCGAACGGCGACGAAATCTCCGGCAGGCGCGTGGTCCTTGCGGCGGGTCTCGGAAACAACGAACTAGCGCGTCAGGTCGGCCTGAAGCTGGGCCTCACCCCTGAACGCGGCCAGATCGTCGTCACCGACCGGATCGCTCCATTTCTTCGCTACCCGAGCAATGCGATCCGCCAGACCCGGGAAGGCACCGTGCTCCTCGGCAGCTCACACGAGGATGCAGGATTTTCCACCGGAACGGACGTCGAAACCATCGCACGCCTTTGTCGTATCGGCACACGGGTATTCCCGGCTTTGCGGGTAGCACGGCTGATCAGGGCCTGGGGCGCATTGCGCATCATGAGCCCGGACGGTTTACCTATCTACGAAGAGGCGCCCGAAATGCCCGGCGCCTACGTCGTCACTTGCCACAGCGGGGTCACTCTCGCCAGCCTGCATGCACTCGAGCTTGGCCCGGCGTTAGCCGAAGGGCATCTTGGCCCGGCCCCACGATCCATGAGGAGCACGCGCTTTGCCCTTTAAACGCCTTGACCCGGTCGCCCGATCCGACGCCGGCAGCTTCCTGTTCGAAGACCGGCCCATTGCCTTTCGCCCGGGAGAGACGCTTGCCGGTGCTCTGCTTGCGGCGGGTGTCACGCATTTTCGCGAAACGCCCGTATCGGGCAGTCAACGCGGCCCGTGGTGCCTCATGGGCGTTTGCTTTGAATGTCTGGTTCGGGTCGATGGCCGGGACAATCATCGTGCCTGCATGACAACCGCCGAGGCAGGCATGATCGTCGAGCGTCAGATCGGCCCGCGACGCGACGCTGCGGGGTACGCAGAATGAGCCTCTGGGATGCCATTGTCATCGGCGCAGGTCCGGCGGGAATCGGTGCTTCGAGTCTACTGGCCAAGAACGGGGCAAAGGTTCTCGTGATAGACGAGGCTCCCGGGCCCGGCGGCCAGATCTGGCGCGGGGTCGAGGACGTTTCTGACGCCCGTGCGCGGATACTTGGATCCGATTATCTGGCGGGCCGCGATGAAGTCCGGCGGCTGCGTGCCAGCGGCGCCGAGCTTTCCTTCGAAACCCAGGCATGGCGGGTCGAGCCCGAGGGCACCGTCTGGCTCAAGGATTCCCATGGTATCCGTCGCGAACGCGGCCGCCGGCTCCTGATTGCCACGGGCGCAATGGAGCGACCATGTCCCCTCGACGGTTGGACGCTGCCGGGTGTGACCACCGTCGGCGGCCTGCAGATTCTTCTCAAGCGAGAGGGAATGCTGCCCGGAGGTCCGCTCGTCCTGATCGGGACGGGCCCGCTGTTCTACCTGTTTGCGGCGCAATGTCTTGCGGCCGGCATGCGAGACCTCTCTCTCATCGACACCGCCGCGGCCGGCGCGATTGTCTCCGCCCTCAGACATGTTCCGGCTGCACTCACCGGAAAAGGACCTTCATATCTGATCAAGGGGCTGAAGCTGCTTTGGATGCTCCGACGGGCGGGCGTCGACATTTATAATCATTCGGGCGATCTTCGCATCAAGTCGGCCGCGGACGGACTTGAGGTCCACTTTCGAATGCGGGAGGTTGAGCATCGTCTATCCGCAAGTCACGTCGGACTCCATGAAGGAGTAATCCCGGAAACGCATCTTCCGCGCGCATTGGGGTGTAGGATGCACTGGTCGGAGGCTGGGGGCGCCTTCCACCCGCATCGTGACATCCATCTTCAAAGTTCGGTTGCAGGCGTCTATATTGCCGGCGATGCCGGCGGAATCGGGGGCGCCACCGTCGCCTTGCTTGAAGGTCGGCTCGCCGCCATGGGAATTCTCGCGAGCCTGGGCCGGCCAATTGACGAGTTGCTCCTGACGGCGACGCGTCGCGACCGAGCGGCCCATCTTGCAGCACGGCCGCTCCTTGACCACCTCTATCATCCGTCTCCCGCGATATTGACGCCCGCGGACGGGGTCCTGGCGTGCCGGTGCGAGGAAGTGACCTGCGGTGAAATCCGTGCAGCACTGCGTGCCGGCTGCGCCGGGCCCAACCAGGTAAAGGCCTTTTTGCGCTGCGGGATGGGTCCGTGCCAAGGGCGAATGTGCGGTATGACGTTGACGAGTTTGGCGGCGTCGACCCACGATATTTCGATGGATTATGCAGGTTTCCTAACAATTCGTCCGCCGCTCCGTCCGATATCCCTCGGAGAAGTCGCGGATCTTGTCGAACCGTGACGGACGGAAGGACAGCGTGTCACCGGCTATCATACTCTCTTAACTTCTGCTGGGCGCGGCAGAGGAGGATCTCCGGACTAGATCATCTGTGTCACTTGATTTTCTTGAGCGACTTAGACACAGCCGGTCCACGCGTGGTCGCGATGCGGCTCTGCCGCGCCTCGTGTGAGCTGCGCAGCCGGTACCGATCGCCAGGATAGATAAAGCGGCTGCGTGTCACCGGAACACCTTCACGCCAGGTCGATCGATCCAGCAACAGACATGGTTGGCTGCTGTCGATCTGCAAAAGCCGGCATGCTTCTTCGTCCGGCCTGATTGCGCGAATCGTGTTGTCCACCGAAGTAACGGTCGTCTCACGAAGCAAAAACGCATGTGGTGTGATTTTCGTGAAATCCTGCTCCAAGAACGACGGAGCCTCTGTTGCATTCACATAGCGGTCTTCGAGCTGGATCGGCGTACCGTCCTCCAAATGCAGCAATCGCACATGAAAAACGACCCCATCGGGCCCCAAAACCAGCATATTCGACTCCGAGCTGTCCCGTGGAATTACGCCAAGGTTTATCAACTTGCTAGTATGGGCGCCGCCACTGAGCGCTATCTCCTCGGCCATGTCGGAAATATTGAAGACGGCACATTGCATACGCCGGCCAACGACGAATGTTCCGCGCCCTTGTATGCGTATGAGCACGCCCTCGGCTTGCAGTTCACGCAGTGCACGCCTCACGGTAAGGGGCGACGCGCCAAACTCCTCCGCGAGTTCAACCTCCGCCGGAACTTGAAACTCAGCGGGCCATTCCTCCGCTTCAACACGGCGGTCGATGGTCTCCTTGATCTTTTCATAAAGGTGCGGATCGGACTCAGGCATATTCGGCCTTGATAATGATATTGTTTGAGGGGTATCACGCTTTGTGTGTATCTGTCCACGTACCCTCCGCAAGCAAGATACTGATCACACGTTGTTCGAGACGCGGTTCCCAATGCTTAAACCGGCGATTTCGTTCTGATATTATTTTCTGCTGGCTCACCGCTTCAGGTTCGGTACTAGCGTCGCAAAAGCGACCGTACGGCGTCGACGATCAAACTTGCTTGGGGCAACTCTCCCGTTAAGTTGTTGTCCGCAGCGAAGTGGCTGAGCACCATATGCGCAACGGCAGCGATCCGCGCCGGCTTATCGACGTGATTCTCGGTTCGCGCTAGAGCGATTATTGCTTGTTCCAATACAGAGACCTCCAGCTTCTCGGCTTCTAGTTCGAGCGCCTTTATCCTTTCTCGAAAGGCTACCACGGGTTCATGGTTTTCCTTCCAGGGGTTGGCCTTTAGCTGCACCCTCACCGCGCGCAGGGGACGTACGACCTCGGCGCGCCATTTCCAGCAGGCGTTGTCAAGCGCCCGGATCGTATCGGCGTCAATGCGGTAACCCCACCCCGCCCCATGGAGCAAAGCAAGAAACAGCGGTACATCGAGCTCAAACCGGTCCTGCAGCTCCAGGCAAGCCTGAGCGACTCCCGGCATTGCATAAAGCTCCAACATGAAGGTCCACAAGTCGGGAACAGTAGAAGTGCGAAGTGTCAAAGTTTACCTCCTTGCGCCTCGGCATCACGTCAGGTCACTGCCGCACCCAGAACGGATCGATCTTTTCAGTTCTTACTTGCGAAGGCTTACAACCTATACGAAACTCACAGCATTGTACGAAGACGTGTGCGGTTTTCCACCCGCAGCACGCTCTGTTCGGGCGATCCGAGTTCAATATCGCCTTGATTTCGCGCCACCGCTGCCGACGACAGAAGAGGCCTTTCGAAATCGACGTCTCACCGTATAAACTCCAAGCAGGATTTTTGTGCCTAAGTTCGGCCCAAGGTCCTGCAAGCCGGCCCTGCGTTGAATCTAGAGCCCCCGGAATGACTGATCCAGCAGCTTCGAAGGCAGTGGACGAAAGCCGTGTCAATCACTTGAGTGGAATCGAACCCTCGGCCCCTAGCCAGTCTTAAGCTTGTGCGGCCGATGCGGTCGCTAAGACGGCCGATTCAGGCGTAGATTTCTTCACCAAATGGTGCTATTTGTAACACTAAAGCTAGGAACCGACGATGCGATCGACTATCAACCTCGACGACACTCTCATGGAAAGGGCTAAGTCCCTAACCGGCACAAAAGAAACCGCCGCTCTGGTCCGCCAGGCATTGGAGACGCTTGTTCGTGTGGAGTCAGGAAAACGCCTCATCGCGCTCGGGGGAACTATGCCGGATGCGGAAGCAGCTCCACGCCGCCGGAGCGCAGCTGCCAAGTGATTCTTGCCGACACTTCAATCTGGATTGATCATTTCCGGCATACCGATGCCGAGCTGCGTAGGATTATTGAGGACGATCGTCTCCTCTGCCATCCGGCCGTGATCGGAGAGCTTGCACTTGGCAGCCTTCGGGAACGCAGTAGCGTGATAGCATTCCTGATGGCTCAGCGCGAAGCACTCGTCGCAACGCACCAGGAGGTCATGATGATGATCGATCGCCACGCCATTTTTAGCATGGGGATTGGCTACACGGATGCCCATTTGCTGGCCTCGGTTCTCCTCGATCAGCGAATGGCTTTGTGGACGAGAGACAAGCGTTTGCAGGCAGCGGCCGAAAAGGCGGGGGCGTCGCTGCACACCCCCGCCCATACGCGGAACTGAACACTAAATAAAAGGCCATGGCCGTTGCTCTTGCTGGTCAACCGGTCGAGCCACACGGCGCAAAATTCCGGTTGATACATTATGCGATCTTCGGTAACGGGCTTTGCGTCAATCGATCAGCTCAACGGAAAGACCTGCTTTCACCCACCCGGCATGGAGCCACTGCGACAAGGAGCCGGCCTCCAGGCCAATTCGCTCCATCGTCCCGCGTGCTCGCCGAACCAGGCGATCAACGCATCGGGTTCGCTGAGGATCTTTGCTCCCCGCACAATGCGGCCATCCACATCCACCACACACACACTCGAGTATTCCAGTGATACGTCGATGCCGGCATGCTCCTTCATGATCGTCTCTCCGTGCTGCTATGGAGCAGGCCACTCCCGCGACACCATCATTGTGAGGGACGACCACCGCCCCTCGAACCGGCGGGCCGGTCCGCCCGTTTACACCATCTTCTTAGCACAGGCCGTGAACATTCTCGTAACAAGCCGTGGCACGACGGCTCCTTCGACCCGTTACTGCCGTTCGCCCCACCCCAGGAGGTCTACGAGAACCGGCGAGTCTTTTCGTGGCGGGGTTTGTCGGTTCTCCGGCGATGAATTTTCTTGAAGGAAAAACTATCCGGCGATGGTGCATTCCAAATTGGTAACGTCAGTGTTGATGTATCCGCCTGCAAGATTGATCAATCTGCGACGGGACCGGCTACTCTCGGCGCAAGATCCGAAGACGTGTCCATCGTGGAGCCCGGATCGCTCAACAGCATCAAAGGGACGCTATCTGTGACGGAACTCCTGGGCTCAGATGCGCTTGGCTGGTTCACTTGGGGGGGACGCGTCAGAGTCCGTCTCAGCATCGAAGCTGCCAGAGCCTTACCTAGGGACGTCGGGCTCCGAGTTGATATCGCAAAGGCTTCGTTCATTTTTAAGGAGAACGGAAGGCGCTTGTAAGCTTCGTGCTCAGCGACCGCGTCCAGGTCCCCGGTCTTAAGGCTCTGTTCCGCAGCAGCACCGGCGCTTCCGTGCATCAGTATTTACTCCGCCTCCGCGTCGAATATGCCCGATGACCACGGCTTCCTCAAAGTTCCATTGCTCGTCCATTTTGATCTTCTCAGCCTTCCTTCGAGCGCAGATAGGTGATGGCGATCTCACGCAGCCGGTCTCTACTAAACCTCGTTCCATGCCCCCCGTGAACGACGTCGACGTCAAGCTCTGACAGGCGCTTCATGGTGGCTTTGTAGGCTTCGATGTCGCATCCCGGCAAATCATCCACGAGGCCACCCTCGTATATGGCGTCCCCGCTGAAGAACTCCCCTGTCCTATGGTCGAGCAGTCCGATGGAACCGGGAGAATGGCCGGGAAGATGCAGGACCGTGTAACAGGCGTCGCCGATGTCGATGACGTCGTTCTCCGCCAGGATCCTGGTGAGCGGTGCCGGCGAAATTCTGTAGGCTTCCGGCGTCATGCCCGTGGGAGCTGCTGCGGTCAAAGCGTCCGGCTGCTTGCGAAAATAGCCGGCGAGCGTGTCCGCATCCGGCATGCGTGCGAAGGCCTCGGCTTCGGCCGCGTGGCCCAGCCGGGGCTCGAATTCATGCAACGAGCCGACGTGATCGACGTGAACGTGAGTCGCCACCGCAAGCACAGGCTTGCCTGAGCGAATGTCCAACGCGCTTCTGAGATCGCCGAGGCCCATGCCGAAATCGATGACGAGGTCGGCATCCCTGCCGACGACATGGAACATGTTGGCCCGGAAGAATTTATGGACATGCGGCTCGCAGATCCGGGTAACCCGACCCGAGATCACGACCTTTGAAAACCAGTTCGTGTTGGTCAAGATGGCCTCGCTCAATGCAGCAGCTTGCCGAGGAAGCGCTTCGTGCGCTCGTGCGTCGGGGCGGAAAACAGCATGTCGGGCTTGTTGCGCTCGATGATCTGGCCTCCGTCCATGAAGACCACTTCGCTGGCGACCTCACGCGCGAAATTCATCTCATGGGTGACGCAGACCATCGTCATGCCATCGGCGGCGAGCGAGATCATCGTGTCCAGCACCTCCTTGACCATTTCGGGATCGAGCGCCGAGGTCGGCTCGTCGAACAGCATGATGCTGGGGTTCATGCAGAGGGCGCGCGCGATGGCGACGCGCTGCTGCTGGCCGCCGGAAAGCTGGCCGGGATATTTGTCGGCCTTTTCCGGAATGTGCACGCGTTCGAGATATGTCATGGCGATCTCGACCGCCTGCTTCTTCGGCAGCTTGCGCACCCAGCGCTGGGCGACCGTGCAGTTCTCCAGAACCGTCAGGTGCGGGAACAGGTTGAAGTGCTGGAAGACCATGCCCACGTCGCTTCTAACGCGGTCGATGCGCTTGAGCTGACTGGTGAGTTCGATGCCGTTGACGACGATTGAGCCTTCCTGGTGCACTTCCAGACGGTTCATGCAGCGGATCAGCGTCGATTTGCCGGAACCGGACGGGCCGCAGATGACGATGCGCTCGCCCTTGTGCACCGTAAGGTCGATGCCCTTGAGGACCTGGAAGGCGCCGTACCATTTGCTGACGCCGGCAACCTGAATTGCGGTTTGCGTGTTCATATCCGACCCATGGGTTTGCGGCGATCAGCGATAGCCGCGCGAAAGCACATGTTCGATGCGGTTCTGGGCGAGCGTCAGCACCGAGACGATGACGAGGTAGTAGACGAGTGCTGCGCCATACCATTCGAGGAAGCGGAAGCTGGTGGCGATCGCAAACTGCGAGACGGTCATCAGTTCCTTGAGCGAGATTACAGTCGCAAGCGACGTGGTCTTCAACAGCGAGATGAACTCGTTCATCAGCGCGGGGACCGCGATCCTGAGCGCCTGCGGCATGGTGATGACCAGGAAGATCTGCCAGCGATGCATGCCGAGCGCCGCTGCACCCTCCCGCTGCCCATGTCCCACGGCGGCAAAGGCACTGCGCAGGATTTCTGCCAGATAGGCGATCTGAATCAGGGACAGCGCCAGGAAGGCCGCGAAGAACGGCGTGAACCAGCCGGCGCGAAAGATTTCGGAGATCTGCGGCAGGCCGTTCCAGACGAACAGCAGCACCAGCAATGCTGGTGCGCCGCGAAACAGCCAGACATAGAGCGTCGCCAGCCATCGGGCGGAGCGGCGCGGTGAGCCTGCCATGGAGCCAAGCGCCATGCCGAGCACGAGGGACACGGCCATGACGCAAAGGGAGAGGCCGATCGTCAGCAGTGCCCCTTTGAAAAGGGGGGCACTGAAGATAGCCTGCAGGAAGAGGTCGAGCTGGAACAACGTAGACCGCCTATCGTCAGTTCACGTCGTGGGAAACGTCGGTCGAGGTTTCCGGCAGGTTCCACTTCTTGAGAAACGCCTTCATCTCGCCGCTCGCCTGCAAGGCCTCGATCGCTTCCTTCAGCATCTGCCGGTCGCCCTCGCTTTTGCGCAGGTAGATGCCGTAGTTCTCGCTTTCCTCGTAGGTATAGGGAATGGCCAGCCGGCCCGGCACCTGCAGCATGCGATAGGCAGCGGTCGTATCCTGCGTGATCGTGGCGGTCGCGCGACCGACCAGGATCTGCTCGATGACGCCGGACGCCGACGGATAGGTCTGCGCCTGAATCGGCGCCTTGCCGGCTGCTTCCAGTTCGGCATTGAGATCGGCGACCGTCTGTTCGTAGGTCGTGCCGGCTTCGATCGCCATGATCTTGCCGCTGACATCGGCCGGGACTTTCGTCTCCGTGTCGCTCGCCGCGGTGACCAGCACGACGTGAGAGCCGAAATACGGTATGCCGTCGTACTTTTCGACGCGAGCCGGCGTGATCATGATGCCGCTCGCGACGAGGTCGCAGCGCTTGGAATCGAGCGACGGAAGCAGGCCCTTGAAGTCGCCGACGACATACTCGGCCTTCGCACCCCACCGCTTGGCGATCGCGTCCATGACGTCGATTTCGAAACCGACGAGATCCTTGTCGCCCGGATTTTCATAATATTCCATCGGCGGAAATTCACCGCTGGTGCAGATCTTCAAAACGCCGCCCGATACGAAATCGGGCTTCTGGTCAGCGGAAAGAGCCGTGCTGGCGCTGAGCAGAGCGGCAAGCATGGTGCCTGCCAGAAGAGACGTTTTCGTTCCCATTGTTGATTTCGTCATGATCGTGTTCCCTTGTTTTTGGTTTCTTCTATTGACGTTTTGTGAAGTCTTATGCGAGCGACTTTCGCAAACAAGCTAAATGTTTTCCTCGGAATGTGGCAGGAAAACTAAACTGTTGATCAGCCTACGGCGTTGAGAATCTGGCCGTATGTCTCGGTGTCGAATGCAGGGAGGATGAGTGGCTCGACATGTCCGTCCCGGCGCGCCGTGAGCACGTATTGCATCATCGCTTCATTGCTCGGCATTTCAAAAACCTGCATGAAATCATAGGTCCCAAGCAGGGCGTAGAAGGCGATCGATCGCCCGCCGAGTGCCGCGACGCGGTCTTCGCTGACCTTCCGGCGCTTCGCGCTATCGGTCAGTTCGGCGAGCCCCTTCTGCGTCAGGCGCAT
This sequence comes from Ensifer sp. R1-3, assembly GCF_056739175.1. NCBI lineage: Bacteria > Pseudomonadati > Pseudomonadota > Alphaproteobacteria > Hyphomicrobiales > Rhizobiaceae > Ensifer > Ensifer sp. R1-3. Next base: position 251,681 of record NZ_CP096517.1, on the reverse strand, counting down.
CAGCGAAACGTATTTCTGGATCTCACTCATGCCTTGGAATTTCCCAGCTTCTTCAGGCCTTCAAGCACCGCTGCGGTATCGGTCAGCGCGCCGAAAATGCCGTTTTCAACGGTGACCATGTGGAGGGCAGCCTCATGGGCATATTGATCGCCGCTGGCGCAGGCATCCGAGATCGTCAGGCACTGGAAATTCCGGTCGCAGGCTTCACGCAGCGTCGTGTGAACGCAGACATCCGTGGTGCAGCCGGAAAACAAGAGATGCGTGATGCCCTGCGCGCGCAAGACATGCTCGAAATCGGTATAGGTAAAGGCACTGTTGCAGGTCTTGTCGACAATGACGTCCTGCGGGCGCACATCGAGTTCGGGAACGATCTGGAAACCGGGACTCGACCGCAGCAATGCCGTCGTTCCCTCAAGGCCCGACCGCTGCCGCCGCCATTTTTCATAGGGGGTCATATCCGCGAGGTCTTCGCGGTAACCCTGTCGCGTGTGGATGATCAGGATGCCCGCCGCGCGGCACGCAGCGATGAGCTGGTTTACCGCGGGAAGGATCGCGCGCAGCGGTGCGGGATCATATCCCTGCTTGGCGAAGTAACCCGTGGTGGAAAGGAAATCCTCCTGAAGGTCGATGACGATAAGCGCCGTTTTGCGCGCATCGAGATTGCCGTCATAGGGATAGTCGAATGGTTTTGCCGAGATCATGAACAAGCTCCTCTTTGTCGATGAGATAGCACCCCTGACAGTTTGAAAAAATCAATTTAAAATCACCGATATCGTTCTATAATGCTAAACGATCAGTCGGATATCCAGATGAGCCGCCTCCTACCCTACCTGCAGTATCTGCCCGCTTTCGAAGCGACGGCGCGCCTTGGCGGCGTGCGGCAGGCGGCGGAGGAATTGAACCTCAGTCCGAGTGCGATTTCGTTGCAACTCAAGAAGCTGAGCGATGCGACGGGCATCATCCTGTTCCGGAAGTCGGGCCGAAATGTCGCTCTCACCCAGGCGGGCAGGGATTTTTCGCAGACCGTCGCCATATCCTTGGGGCAGCTCGACACGGCGACACGGGCATCGCGAAAACTAACCTCCGGCGATCAGCCCGCATCGCTGTCGGTTTCCGTGCCGACCGCGCTCGGGATTGCCTGGCTGACGGCGACCATCGTCGATTTCGCGCAGTCGCACGGCATTTCCAACCTCACCATCAACGAGGCGATCACCGCCGCGGAGGTGGATTGGGCGGATAACGATCTGGCGATCGTCTACGACAATCCGCCGTTCACCGGAAAATACTGGCGCTCGCTCAGCGAGGTTCGGCTCTGTGCAGTGTGCTCGCCGACCTTGTTTCCGCGGCTCGACCTGCGCAATCGCGACAAAAAGCTGAGTTCCGTCGCGCTGCTGCATGAAGACGACGGTGGAGAATGGGCAAAATGGTCCGTCGCAGCGCGGATCGCCCTTGAGGGCAACACCCGTGTCCGGGTGAACTCGGTCGCGCAGGCGATCGCCTCCGCCGTTCAGGGCCGTGGCGTGGCGCTGGTCTCGGATGTGCTCACGCGAAACTATCTGAGCGAGGGACGGCTCATCCAGCCGTTTTCCACCACGATCAATGCGGCCCGGGAATATTACATCGTCTGCCCGGTCGACCGCGCAAACGACCCCGTGCTGCGCGCCCTGGCCGACCGTGTGGTCGAGCAGCTACGGCCGGGGCGTGACCAGAATGCCTGATCCGTTGAATGTCAACTGAGGGAAGAGACCGATGGCGCTGCCACCCCTTCATGCATTTCGTGTCTTCGAAAGCGTCGCGCGGCTCGGCAATGTCAGCGCGGCGGCGGCGGAGCTGCATGTGACGCCCGGCGCCGTCAGCCAGCAGATCCGCGCGCTCCAGGTGACGCTCGGCGTCGACCTCTTTCAAAAACGCGGCCGGCAACTGGCTTTGACACCAAGCGGAAGCCAGCTCCAGCGCTCGGTGGCAAGCGCCATGAAGGCCATCCACACCGGCGTGCGTCAGCTGTCGGCGCATAAATTTGGTGGCGCGCCAAAGCAGGCGCTCACCATCTCCATCCCGCAGGTGCACGGCGTTGCCTGGCTTGCCACCCGGCTTTTCACCTTCATGGCGGAAAGCCCGAATTTTCAGCTGAAGGTTCTCACCTCCAGCCATTTTCACGGCGTCGACTGGCGCAAGACGGATGTCGCGATCATCTACGGCATGCCGCCATGGCCGGGTTTCTGGTGGCGCTTGCTGCATGGCATCCACATGACGCCGGTTTGCAGTCCGCAACTCCTGCGCGGGCCGAACGCCATCCGCCAGCCCTCGGACCTTGCCTATCATCGGTTGCTGCATGAGGACGATGGCTCGCAGTGGCGACGTTGGCAGGCTGAAGCCGGCATTCCCTATGCGGGCGAATCCGACGTGCATTTCGACGACTTCGGCATCGTGCTCCAGGCCGCCCGAGATGGCTTTGGCGTGGCACTCAGCGATGAAGTCGTGTCCGCGCGCGATCTCGACGAAGGCCGGCTGGTGCAGCCGCTGCGCCTGAGCGTGCCGGCCCTCCACAACTACTATTGCATCTGCCCCGACGCAAAACGAGAGGCCGCCGAGGTCAGCTCCTTCATCAACTGGCTCATCGAAGAAGCGGCGTCTCCACCAGCACCACAGGCTGAACCCTACAATATACTTGGCTAAGCTGGTGAAGGGATCGGAACTCCTTCACCTGGGCCTGAAGCGCCCGGTATTCGGAAGCCGGAACGACCTCCTCTTCGGCGGCAGTCGCCGTTAGTGCCCCTTGGGACGCCAGCTTGCGCCAGGCGAACAACTGGTTCGGCTGGATGCCGTGCCGACGCGCGACGATGCTCACCGTCGCGTCCGCCTCATAGGTCTCGTGGATGATGGCCAGCTTCTCTGCCGTGCTCCAGCGCCGCCGACGTTCCGGCCCGGAGAGGACTTCCATCTTAAAATTGCTGCTAGTCATATTACCAACATTACTCCTACCCACTTAGTTACGTGGGGAGCATGTCCGGGCCTTTCGGGGGCTAATTCACTGAATATGGATTGACGAATGGCCGTGTATTTGCGACGTGGCTTCGATCGCTCAACTACATGCGGAACGTATGCGCGCATCACAGTCGGCTCTGGAACCGCAACATTGTTGATCAGCCTAAGCTGCCCCCAAAAGAGCAAGTCGCCTTTGTCGCCGATTTCGAAGGAAATGAGCGCTTACGTGCCCGACCATATTTGCTTTTTTGCATAGCCCAGCAGCTAATGAGTGTAATTAATCCTTCGTCCACATGGTGGGACCGTGTCAACAAATTGCTTGCGGATGAATTTCCTGATGTAAGCCACATCGGCATCACGCTCGACAGCCTTGGTGTGGATGCAAATTGGAAGGACCGCAAATGGGCAAAGGCAATAAAAAACCCCTGAGCAGCTTCCGTGCAAAGCACGATAAGCCGACAGGGGCCGTGTTGACGACATAATTAGCACGGTCGCGTGACGTGTCAAGAAGCCAACCTAGGGCGGTGCCTCCATTAGCGGTTCCAAGCGATACATTATGCGATCTTTTGAGCACAGAACGCAAACATCTCCCACTGTGTGCGGCTCCCTCGATCCAAACCTCCATCATTCACCGTTTTCCGGTCAACTCCCAAGTGCCGGGCCTAAAGATGGCCCACTCGAAATCATCAGGTGGAAGCGACGGACGGATTACACCAAGCCAGCAAACCAAGGCCTCATTGGATCGATATTCAACGATACAATACAGTACCACCATCGATTGTGAGGCGGTTATCTTGGCGAGAGAGTTCACGCCGTCCAAAAGGCGAGATCAGCTGGCACGTGGCAAGCGAGCATTCGTCGCTGCGGACGAAGAGGCTATTGCGGAGCCTCTCCTGGCGATTGCCTGTTCCGCGCGTTTCGCTGGAGGATAGCCGGTCGTCAGAACTACGAATAGTTGACCGGTAGCCAGTCGCAATTGGTGCTGTCTTTACGCACATGTCCGATGCCCGGAAAGGCGATGTGTGCGCCTGCCACCAGATATTTGCCTGCCACCGCCTGTCGGAACGCAATGTTGCGCGCATCAACGGCGGCCTTCTGGTCAATATCGAATTCGATTGCGATGCCGGGTTCATCGAATTGCAGGATATCGCCATGCGTGATGTCGCCCCAGAATACGATCTTCTGGCCTTCGCTTTCCAACGTGATGGCGCTGTGAGCCGGTGTATGTCCGGCATAAAGAATGGAACCAAGGCCGGGAATGGGCGCTGCGCTATCCGCGAAGGTTTCGAATTTTCCGGCTTTGACGTAAGGCGTTACGCACTGGTCCGCCTCGCGAAAATGCTGCTTGACGATACCGGTCGCTGCCCTGGCGTTCTCCGGGCTTAGCCAGAATTTGGCCTCCCGCTCATTGACCCGCAATGTGGCGTTCGGAAAGGTACGCTTGCCATTGCTCATCAACCCGCCGGAATGATCGGTGTGAATATGGGTGAGGATGACATCATCGATGTCATCCACCTTGTAACCGGAAGCCTCGATGTTGGCCACGAGTTTGCCGAGCGATGGCCCGAGATAGGCACCGGTGCCCGCATCGATCAGTATCAGCCTATCGCCGTTGTTGACCAGGAAGGCGTTGACGGAGGTTGGTACGAGCTCCGGCAGAAAGGCATCCTTCAACACGTTCTGGGCATATTGTTGGCTGGTATTGGTGTACAGCTTGGCCAGCGGCAGGGCGACCGTGCCGTCCGACAGGGCCGTGACCTCTACGGAGCCGATTTTCAGCCGGTAGAAACCGGGCGCCTGAACAGCGGCATAAGGTGCCTTGGCGAAGGCGGGCGACGGTGCGACGAAGGGTGCAGCGATGATGCCGGACAGAACGCCTTTGAGAATGGAACGACGCGATGGCATGGGTTTGCTCCTTGAAAGATGGTTCGGAACGGCTTGCAAGTTCCTGCTCATCAGCTAAGGATGCCTCGGTCAGCAATCAAATCGATATCGATCATGCAAGTCATCGATCATTTCAATCTTCGTTCCTTCGACCTCAATCTTCTCGTTGCCTTCGATGCGATGATGGAAGAAATGAGCGTGACACGTGCTGCGCAGCGCTTGAAAATCCAACAACCTGCCATGAGCCACAATATATCCACGCTGCGCACACTGTTTCAGGATGAGCTTTTCATCCGTGTAGGGCAGGTGATGAAGCCCACCGCACGGGCGCTCAATTTGTCCGGCCCGGTGCGGCAGGCTCTGCGACAGGCGCAGGCGGCCGTGTTGATGGCAGACGCATTCGATCCGGCCACCGAACGGCGCACGTTCCGGCTGGGGCTTTCCAGCGAGGTGGAACTGCTACTGCTTCCCGATCTGACGGCTCGGCTGCGCGATATCGCGCCGGGCATCCGTATTCTGGCCCGCGGTGGTGATGCCCAGGAGGTTGACGCGATGCTGGAGGCAGGCGTCGTCGATCTGTCCGTGGGGTGCAGCTATCTGCCCGATTCACGGCACCATTGCGAGCCTCTGTATCAGTCCAGCGTTTTGTGCTGTTTCAATCCGCAATTGCTGAAGGTTTCGAATCCGGTAGGCCTCGATACCTATATGACCGCACAACACGCGGTGATCTCACAGACAGACAGCCTGCATGGCTGCGTCAAGGATGCGCTGAAACACGCGGGCGCAGAACTGGAGGTGGTGGCGGCAGCACCCGATTTCATGTCGATATTGGCCACGGCACGCTCATCTGCCGTGATTGCCACCGTATCATCGCGCATTGCACTTCGTTACGGACCGCTGCTGGGACTTGAGGTGAGCCCGGTGCCACTGGAGCTTTCTTTTCCACCCGTGGCAATGGTTTGGCCGCTTCAGACGGACAGCGATCTTGGCTGCGCATGGTTGCGGCAGCAGATCCGTGAGGCGATGCTGAGGACGAACGGGAGTAACGTCGCGCATATTGCGGCGTGACGGGCGGTGGAGATCAGCGTGTGTGTGAAGGCCTCGCCTTGAGTGGATTCGAACCGCAGCCCCACAATCTTTCAAGGCCCCACGGCTGCGGAAATGTTGCATTCAATGATTATCCGGCTCCTGCATCCCCTGCGGAATGTCGCGTTTGGCATGAAGCACACGCCAGACGTCGACATGATTTGGCTGGTCACGATAAAAGATTAGATAGGGATATCGCTTCAGCGAAACGCTCCGCAGATCAGGCAACCCCAACTCGTATGCATACCGCAATGATCCGGCCTCCGGGTGGCTTGCGATCAGATCATAAGCATCTTCAAGTGCGTCGATGAAGCCGAGAGCGACTTCGGACCCAGCTTCGCGAGCATAGTAATCGACGGCTGCCTCGACATCACTGCGAGCAAGCTCTCGGGGAACAATCGATTTATTCACTTGCTGTGCCGACCACGTGCTCGATCGCGAAGGCTGCTGAAGTAATGCCCATCGACCGGTTCGGACCGTGCGGACGATGCTCCGTCAAGCAAAAGCCGGCGCAGAACAAGACGGTCCTGATCTCGACGGATCAGTTCGCGGATATACTCGCTGCTCGTCCCGTAGCCCCGCCCCGCAACCTGCTCATCGACGAAGCTCTTCAAGTGGTCCGGTAGAGAAATGTTCATCGTGCCCATACGAGAGACCATAACGGCAATGGCAAAAATTGGCAAGATTGCATCGCGTTCCCATTTAACTCCCGCCGCACGGAAGACGGGAAGCCATTGCACGTTCCCGTCGATACATTATGCGATCTGTTGAGCACAGAACGGGAACATGCGCGGCAAGTAAAAGATTTACCAAGTATTCCAGTCCAGTATGCATAATCCACACATGACAACCTTGAGGCGCCGAGCTAGACCAGGGCAAGATGGCGCTTGGACGTGTTCGACGGGGTTCACCGGCAGCCGTTGGTGTTTGCGAGAAGCAACGCGACGCGAAGGTACACCGAAGCTCGAGACGTATCCCATCTGTTGCACTTCCATGACGCGCTCCCGCGCGAACATCCAGTCTGGCCTGACCAGTAACCTGAGCAGGCGCCGAATTCAGTCACATTAAGGGAACCGTTTGCCAAACCGCGCGTTCACGGGAACCTTATTCTCGGGGGACAGGCATTGGAATCAGTCACCATATTGCTCGCAGAAGACGAGACTCTCCTGCTATTGGACTTCGAAGACGCGCTTAAAGAGGCCGGGTTCATGGTTCTGGCGGTGACGAGCGGCAAGAAGGCAGTCGAGCACTTGAAAGCCGCAGAGTCCTCCATTGCTGGAATAGTCACGGACATCCGCTTCGCTGAATCCCCGAGCGGTTGGGACGTCGCCCGCATTGCAAGGGAGATCGACCCTGAGATGCCGGTCGTCTACATCAGCGGAGACAGTGCTCCCGATTGGGCCTCTCAAGGCGTTCCTAAAAGTATCATGATCGAAAAGCCTTTTGTCATGTCACAAATGATCGTAGCAATTGCGCAGTTGCTAAATGACAGGAGGGCAGGAGCCGCAGCTTTGGAATAACTTGGGGGCTAACCTTCACGAGGAGGCTTTTCGCCTCTGTCCTGTGACAGGATCCGCGACCCGCATGCACGGCGTGTGGACTGCCGATTTCGACTCGGCTTCCGGTCGCCCCGCATTCTGCCTCGGCCGCTTCACCGACGCTCCTACCGCAAATTTGGTTGCCGCCCAAGAAACGGACGAATGGCATATCGTCATCGAGGCCCTCGTTCAGTGGCCTGGCAGCTGTACCGCCTCAGCACGGTAGACGTTCGACCTTGCCATTGCTACAGAGCGATCCCGACAAGAATCTTATGCCTCATCATCGCCGTTGCCCCCGCTACTCTGCGACAGAACCTGTACGAGTCGGTCGCAGTCTGCATTTTGACCTGCAAGCAGGCTTGCCGGGTCAATGATTCCTACGCTGACCCCGAGGGCATTCGCAGCTGCCCATCCCCAATCTTCCTGGGCGCGTTGGAGAAGCCTTGGAGCTTCGGCAGCGACGCAGGCGCGTCCTGCCTGGACAATCTCGGTTGACGGGACACCTCGAAGACGCTCGGATATTTCCGCCTGCAGCGGACCGACGACAAGGATGGCAAACAGATAGCTGATGAATTCCGACACTGCATTCTCCGGGCTGGTTTCGGGAGAGATATGGGGATCGCTGCAGAATAAAACCATAGATCGGCGCCGCGCGACCTAAACGGCTCAAGCGGCGGAAGGATACTCTCCCAGGATAATGCGCACCCCCTTACCAAGGGAGGCCCGTTCCCCCGGCGAGTTGAAGGTCCGATCCCGTGCGGCTGCTTGGGCGCGAGGATGGAACGACCAACGAAGCGCAGCGATCGAAGTTGCACGCGATGTGGCGGAACAAGATCGCGCAGCAGACATTGTTTCCCCACTTGATCCCAGCCGCCGAGGCTGGTGGTCGAACTACATCGTGAACGGGGAGCGACGTGACGCCAGCTGAAGTAGTCGTCGGTCCGACACCGCGCGAGTTCTGGATTGGTCTTGGCCGCGCGTTCGCCGGAGCATTGATCTTCGCAGTGCCTGTACTGATGACGATGGAAGCTTGGGCTCTGGGCTTCCACCTTCACCCCTTGCGCCTTGCGCTATTGCTAGTAGCCACCGTTCCCACCCTGGTGCTGCTGCACAAATATGGTGGCTTTCGCAAGTCAGTGGGGCTGCGTGACCGAATCGCGGACGCATTCGTGGCGCTTTTCGTAGCTGCTGTCGCCGCGTCGGCGATTCTCGTTACCTTTGGCATCGTGGACGCAGACATGCCGTTGCGGGAGATCGTCGGGAAGGTTGCCGTGCAGATTGTACCCGGCAGCTTGGGCGCATCGCTGGCCCGGGCCCAATTGGGTCCAAGTCCATTGGAGGGGGATGCCGTTCTTGAGCCCGCCTATGCGGGAGAATTGTTCCTGATGGTGGTCGGAGCGCTGTTTCTGTCAGTGAACATCGCACCGACCGAAGAGGTTGTCCTTATCGCCTACAAGATGAACCCCTGGCACGAAATTGCTCTGGCGCTGGGCACCCTGGGCCTAATGCATGTCTTCGTCTATGAACTCGAATTCCGCGGTACGCACAATCCAGAACCGGGCGCCGGGTTTGTCAACATCTTCTTTCGTTATACGATCGTCGGCTACTGTCTGGTGATGCTCGTGAACTTCTACATCCTTTGGACTTTCGGCAGAACTGATGGTGTCGGTTTTTCGGAGACGCTCAGCGCTGTCGTGGTCCTATCCTTCCCAGGCGCACTTGGCGCGGCGGTAGCGAGGCTCATTCTGTGAACAAGGGCTTCACAAAAGCCAAAAGGCAAGAGAACTCTCGCTCCGAAAACGAGGAACCCACGCGAAAGCCGGGGACCTCCATCGCGGAGTGGATCGTGGCAGGAGTAAGCTGCCTGGCCCTGCTTGCAGTCCTCGGCTACCTCATCCGCGACGGCTTAAGCGGACGTAACGGGGCCGCCGATATCATTGTGCTGCCGACCGAGGTCACGGCCATGAACGATGGTTACGTGGTCGAGTTCGCCGCCAACAATCGTGCAGGAAAATCGGTTGCTGCGGTCGAGATCAAGGGTGAACTTCGCGATGGCGAAGAGGTGGTTGAGGAGAGCGGTGTCACGATTGACTATATTCCACAAAAATCGGAGAGGAAGGGCGCACTGATCTTTCGAAGTGACCCGGAGGGCTACGAGCTGCGAATTTTTGCTAGTGGATACAGTGAGCCTTGACCAGCAGGACTGCGATGAGCTTGTTCTGCGGTTCGGGTGGCCGCAGAAGGTCGGTTATTCATCTGTTTTCACGAGACCTGGCGCAAGGCAAAGTCCCGGCCGGACACGGCCTCGATCGCCTCAGCAGAACGGCTTGCGATAGCTCCACGCTACTTCGGGCGACTTCGATGCAGCGGTGCATCGGCATCGATCATTTCCGACGGCGATGGTGGCCGCAAGCGAGATCGACCGCGAAGATATAATATGGAGGCTCACATGCCCGCGGTTGCGGAAATGCTGAAGGCGAGCGAGGCCGCCGTTGTCTCACGTGTGAGCCTACGCGACGTCAATCGCGTTATCGATGAGCACATCCTGCCAGACGCCTTCGTTTCGCTCGACAATGGCCGCCACGTCCTGGCGGGGGCCTGTTCACTCATCGCCTTCTATTTTGAGAGCGCGCGCCGCCTGACGTCGGAGGAGCGACTGTTTGCCTTCCGCACCGCAGAGGTCCGACTGGCAAAAGCGCGCACACTCCCCTGGGCGGCCCTGTTGCGCGAGGATTGGACCGTGCAGCACGAGTTTTTGACGATCGATCTTATGCCCTTTATGAGAGGTGCGAGCGAACGGCTGGACGACCTTGCCGCAGCGCGAGAAATCGTCACAGCCTCACCCGACGTCCTTGGCGGCACGCCTGTCATCCGCGGCACCCGCGTTCCGGTCTATGATGTTGCCGCATCCGTAGCTGCTGGTCATTCGGTTGAGCGCATCCTGGAAGCCTGGCCTAGCCTGGACGCGGAGAAGATAAGGCTCGCCTCTATCTACGCGGAAGCGAACCCGTTGCGCGGCCGGCCCCGCGTCTCCGGCGACATTCCCGAAGGCTTGGTCATCGTCACGGATCGTCGCGTCCCCCGTCGTAGGAAGACGGGATGAAGTTTCTGATCGATGAGTGCCTCAGTCCTCAACTGGCAAAAATGGCAATCGAAAAGGGCCACGGCGAAACAAGCCACGTCGTCTGGATGAAAATGGGCGGCCTGAAGGACTGGGAGCTCAAATCGATCATTCTCGAAGGCGACTTGACGTTTGTCACGAAGAACTCGGTCGATTTCCAGGGACCAAAGACAAGCCGGGCACCAAGGGACAATATCCCGAAGCGGTGCAGCAGTCGCTGACAAGTCGGTGAACCAGGCCGCGCGCTACTACAATGATGAGGAGCGAAAGTTTGGCAGAGCGGCGCGTCTGTTCGTCTGAGCTGGCACAGCGCTATCGGACCACCCGGCGCTCTGTTCCTCACAGGTACCGCCGAGAAAATATGTCGATCCTCTATTCTGTCGACACGGCCCGCCGTCAGATCGCGAAGATAGCCGCCGCCGAGTTGACATGCCCAGCTCTCGCCAGATTGCATGCAATACGATGTTCTCGATTTGAAGAGAAGCGAAGACGCTCGAAACCTGATGGTCAAAATCAAAGAGGCCATGGAAGGCTGCGATGCGCCAAGCCCGATTCCCTCCGCGGCCGACCTGATCCGAGCTCAAACTCCAAAGGAAGCCAGGATGGGACACGGCCCGCTCTTGTCCTCTGCGCATTCAGAGACCAGCTTACGGAGTGCTTCCCGGGCGCGATTAAGCTCTCCAATCCTGGCATCCAGCTGCTCAAGCTTCTTCTTCGCCAGTTCCCGTGCGGCCGAGCGGTTGTGCCCGGCATCCAGTGCCAGAAGCTGCCCGATCTCCTCAAGCGTGAAACCGGCCGCCTGCGCCTGTTTTATGAAACGTAGTCGGCGCACGTCTTCGCCTCCATAGCGGCGCACGCCTTGTAACCGCTTCGGCGTCGCCAGCAGGCCCTTGCGCTGGTAGAAACGGATGGTTTCAACACCCACGCCTCCGGCAGCCGCAAGTTTCCCGATCGTCAGTTCTTGAAGGTCTTGACTCTGTACCATGCTACGGAACTTATAGTCCTGCCAACGATTTCACAAGAACAAGGAGATGTGAAAATGTTGGACAGGACCAATCCGCATGATCTCGCCAGGAAGGCCGTCCTGTACCGGATGGTAATGCCAGGCCACACCTGCCCCTACGGATTGAAGACGAAGGATCTGCTGCAGCGGTCGGGCTACGAGGTGGATGATCATCACCTGACCACCCGCGAGGAGACGGACGCCTTCAAGGCGCAGCACGGCGTGCCGACGACGCCTCAGGTCTTCATCGATGGCAAGCGGGTCGGCGGCTACGCCGATTTGCGTCGTTTTCTCGGGAAGCCCGTTGCCGATCCGAAGGCGACTACGTACCGCCCGGTTATCGTTTTGTTCACGCTGACCGCACTCACGGCGATGGCGGCGAGCCATGCCGTCAACGGAACTCCATTCACTTTGCGCGCCGCCGAATGGTTCATCGCCTTTTCGATGGTGGTTTTGGCGATGATGAAACTCCAGAACGTCGAGAGCTTTGCGACGATGTTCTTGAACTATGACCTCCTGGCAACGCGCTGGGTTCCATACAGCTACATTTATCCCTATGCCGAGGGATTGGCTGGTGTGCTCATGGTGGCAGGCGCTCTGAACTGGTTGTCTGTTCCAGTCGCGATGTTCATCGGTACGGTAGGGGCTGTTTCGGTCTTCAAGGCGGTTTACATCGACAAGCGTGAACTGAAGTGCGCCTGCGTCGGGGGATCGAGCAACGTCCCCCTTGGTTTCATCTCGCTTACGGAAAACCTAATGATGATCGCAATGGCAGTCTGGATGGCCGCTGGGAGCATTGGGCTCATAGCAACCCACGCCATGTAACGCAGCGCGATGCAAACGCGGCCGATGAACGTGCGGGGCGTCGAGAGTGGCTTACCGGCGCATTCTGCAAAGGACGATGCGTTAAGCCTATCTCGGCGCGGTTTTCCAGAAACCAAGATCTGAGGGAGAGTCCTAGCGGGAGAAGAACCATGGGCATCTATCGGGACGTGATCTTGCCGAGGCTATGCGATCTCTCGATGCGCAATGAACGTCTGCGCCCCTACCGTGAGCGCGTCATCGGCGCCGCGCAGGGGCGCGTTCTGGAAATCGGCGTCGGCTCTGGCTTGAACCTCCCGTTTTACGGCCCTGTGGTGGGTGAAGTTCTGGCGCTCGAGCCGTCCGCGGGTCTTGTGGCGATGGCCCGCGACGCCCCGCGTCCCGACTTGCCCGTCAGCTTCATCGACGCGTCTGCCGAGGCCATACCGCTCGATGATAAGAGCGTCGATACCGTCGTGACGACTTGGACCCTATGCACGATTCCGGACGCGGTCACGGCGCTGACGGAAATGCGCCGCGTACTCAGACCTGGCGGAAAACTGCTGTTTGTTGAACACGGCCTTGCGCCCGACCGCGGAGTACGTTGGTGGCAGGATACTCTCACGCCTGTCTGGCGGCGGATCAGCGGCGGCTGTCATCTCAATCGTCCGATCCGGTCAATGATCGAATGCGGCGGTTTCCGAATCGAGCGGGTCGAGACCGGATACATGCAGGGACCGAAGCCCATGACGTTCATGTACGAAGGCAGCGCCCGTCCGGAGTGATACGCACCGCCGGGGTCACCCGGCTTCTCCCGATGAAGTAGTCTTACTGTGAACGTGAGCCCACAATGCCGGCTGTGTCTCGGTAATCAACGTTTTGAGATCGGAGGCATAGCAGGCAGAGAGAGGGCATTCCGAAAATCTGATGAGATTGAGCGAGCGGACGGCCGCTGATTTGTTTCGACCACGATTCTCCCGGCCCCACCGGTCGCACCAGTTTGAATGCGACGAATGCGCGTCTCTCCTGATGTTTGCGAAAGGCGTGGACCGTCCTGAACTTCTGATACCGGAATCGCGACATTTTGATCTTGCAACAGCCCCCAAGATATGAGGGTTGCTGATACTGCTGGTTGTGTCCTACGGTCGTCATCTCGGTGTCACAAAGCTTACCGGATCCCAATCAGGACAGCATGGAATTCCCGACCGCCAAGGACAGGAGGCCCCCTTTGACTCAGCCGATCAACCTTCAGCGTCTTGCTCGCCAGCAGTTTTTGCGCTCGTCAAGCCATTCCGCAGAAAGCAACTTCCAGGCTGCGCTCGGCAGGGCACGAGATCCCCAAGCAGCCCAGAACAACAACGGGGCGAGGGACACGCAGACGCCGGGCGGCATTATCATCCACAAGATCAAGTGCGGTGATACGGCCATCGAGATCGGCGAAGGGCGTGGCTACAGTCTCGATCAGCTGCAACTCATGAATCCTGATCTGCGGGACAACCCAAACGTGATCGTGGAAGGCGGCACGCTTACAGTTCTCGACCAGAGGCTCTTCAACAATGTGAAAGCCGCCGTCAAAACGACGGACGAAGCCGTCTCGGCGCAGGCTTCTTATGAAGACATGACCACAAACCTGGGCGATGTGGCTCCCCATGTGCGCAAGCTAATGGCGATCGAGGCGCCTTCAGTCCGGGAGACCGCCGCGGAAAAACGGCGCGAGGCTGCGGAATTGCTTACACCCGGCCTGCTGGAAGAAGGGCTCGCAAACGCGCTTGACGAGCGTGCCATGAACGAAGCACTCGACGCCCACGCGGCCGCGATTGCGCCGGTCGGAGATGGGCACCCGGGGTTCGAAGCGCTCATCAAGGAGGCAAAATCCGGTGCGCGTGACCAGATCAATGACATCTTCGGACGGAAGGTCGAGTTCACCGATCAGACCACCGGGAGCAAGAGAACCGCAGATCTGCGTGAGCTGATGGCCGAGGCGGAAGGTACTCCGGCTGCATCGAGGCAACGGGACGCCTCTGCGCAGTGGCAGAACGTTCAGCATGGCATGGTGGCGCTGATGGACGGCCTTTCCCAAGAAGCCGTCAAAACGAACGGCGGCGCGGGAGCAAATAAAAAACTGATCGAGACCCAGGCGGTGCAGAATGTCGCCCAAATCCTAGCCGCGGCAACACCGAACCGGGAAACGCCCCTGGAAAACGATCCCTATATATCGACCGTCAACGTCGCAGCGGACGAGATCCTTGTCATGCGGTCTATCAGAGCCGTCAACGATGCCGCAAATGACCTGGATGCCGCTCTCGATTCGCTGGATTCCATCCCTGAGCTGGCAGAGCTCGTTGAACAGACCGAGGGCATCGATACCGATCTTGCTGTCCAGCGAATCGAGGGATCGCAGTCCGTCGTAAATTCCGCGATATTCGATCTTTTCCGCAGCCAGGTCGACCACGGCATGGGCGCGATCATGGCCGATGACCGCCGGGTTCAGGATGCCGTGACCAAGCTGACGATCCTTGCAGACCGGATGCACACGTCGAAGGGCGAAGAAGCGGTCCAGGAACTCGCCTCATCGCTCGCACGAGTAATCCATTCAACCGGAGAAAAATCCCGCCAGTCATCCGAAAGCCTGGCTATCCAAATCGGGAGCGGCCTGAAAGAAGCGATCGCCGCTGGCCACAGCCCGGCTCTTGCGCAGGAGGTTGCGCGCCAGCTGATGGATCCAAGCGTCGTTGGTACAGGCAATAAATACGAGAAGGAAGCCTCCAGTATCCTCCGGCAGGCAGGTATGGGGGTCGAAAAGCTGCAGGAGACGGCGGAGTCCACAGGGAAGGAGTTTTACGAAAAGATCGTCTATGTCTCCGAGCTCGGGCGGCAGAATATCGGGGAATCCAGCACGTTTTCCCATGCCGATGGCGTCAACTCGCTGCTGGAGTCGGAAAAATCCCTGGTCGAAAAGACCGACCACTATGGCGAGGCGATCGTCCTGACCCTGGCGTCGACGCAGGAGTTGCCTCCCGAATTACAGGGCCTGGAGGGTGCCCGCCATCTACAGGATGCGCGTAACTCTCTAAAGAATGAGGTCGATCAGGAGATCGTGGCCGGCAAAGGAAAAGATGCCGCAATTAATTCCATTCCGCTATTGGCCCAATCGAGCCCGAGTGCGGGCCTGGCATCTCAACGTGTTGCGCAGGACGCCGCCCTGGACAGAATGAAGGATGTGCCCGCGGAAGATCTCAACCGCCTGGTTGAGGAACTCGGCAACTTGCCGACGGATGATCCCTATGCGGAAATGGCGACGCAGCTCCAGTCACTGGAGGATCCCAAGGCCGTACTCCACGACAACCCGGCTCTTACGCTTGCGCTGCTCGACCGTTTCAGCACTGGGGATCAAACCGAGCCTGATGTCCGTCCCGCTCCGAACGCCGGCTTCCTCTCGCGTGCCGGACGCGACGTCCTGCTGGAGGTTTTCAAATTCCAGACCCAGGGTGGCGGCGGGCTGATTCCGGGCATTTCTCCCATTCAGCCCTCGGCCGATACGCGTTTCGACGCGATGGACCGGCGTCTCGATGCCCTGCAAAACCGGCTGAGTGCGCAGAGTGGCACGGCTGGGCGCCTATCCGGGCTGACGGGCGTCGCCCGGAACCTCTGGCTCAAGACCTATCCAATACAGACGATCGAGGCCCGCACCGGGCTCAACGCCCATACTCCCTCCATACCCTTCGTCAACACCGGCTCTGCCTTGCTCAACCTGTGGGGAACGGCAACTCTCACCCGGTCCGATGTGCCTATGGATCAGGCCTGGGGATGGTATTTCGCTGGCGGCGCCGCAAAGGATCTGGCCCTTGCCGTCGATGGCACCCGCGGGCTGATAACCGGCCGGGCCGGTTTCTCGCAGATTGCGGGATTGCGCGGCTGGGAATGGTTGCCCCGCATCTATAATGGCGCGGGCGTTGCTCTCTCGGTGCTGCAGGTCGGCCATGAACTGGGCAAGGGCGACCTGCCGATGGCGGCCGCCTGGCTTCCCGGCACGGCGGCCAGCATCTATGCGGCAATGCCTGGTGCCGTTGCAGCCGGACCAGTCGTGACCATCGGCTTCCTACTGACAGCCGGGCTGGTTACCGGCATCAGCCAGTATCGCCACGTCCAGGATGCAAATCGCCTCGAAGGCCCGCTCGGCGCCTATCTCAAGGGTGCCGCGCCAGGTGTCGAGAAGCCCGAAAGCCTCGCCAATTGCGATGAAAATGGCGTTCCTTATCTGGCGCTAAACCCAACGCTCGCCAAAGCGCAGGGCGTCTCTCCGAGCCAGATGATCGACTATCTCTATGAGCTTGATGTAGATGAACGCGACAAAATGATCGATTACGCCCTGCAGGTAAAGCCGAACGATGATGGAGAGTTTCCACTGAAGAACGATCCGGATGAAAAAGCCGAAGGGCAAACCCCATGGATGCCCCAGGGGCGCGGCGTTTATATTCCCCCTGGCAGCCAGTACCCGGCAGCGCGCGATACCCGCATTCAACGTCATCAGATCGCTACGGTCGAAGATTTCCAACGATGGGCCCGTGAATACGACTACACGCTGCCCACCGGTTGATTTGGCCGATTGGCTTTGCGTCAGCCCCGCTGCTGCCCGAAGGCCCGCACCTGTTGCCAGCCCCACGGCAGCACGCTGAACCGTCGCATGGGGTCCAGCCGTCGACGCCCGTGCCGATTATCTTATCGGCGCGGAGCGTGCCCTAGCCAGCGCATTACGCCGTCGGAACGGTAATTCCGAGTTCCACCAGGACAATGTCGATTTGCGCCGCCGACGAGGGAGCAGCATTGCCGTCTTTGATCTTCTGCGCGGTGCTCGGGAGATAGACTTCTCCACTCACATATCCTGCGTTCAGGCGTTCCGGGTCGGTATAGGCTTCGTCCGAGACTGCGGTCGCAGCCAGTTTCATTGCATTGCCCCCAAACGCATCGAGCGTGTGGTGAAGATTGTCCCGCAACGCCTCGAGCTTGTCTTCCGGAATGGCTTTCAACCAATCCACGAAGCGCTGGCGGTCAGATGGCTGGTCCAACTGGTAGCCCTTCAGTTCCGCATATCTGGTGAGAATCGGGACCGGGCTGTGGCCGTCGCCGCTCTGATCCACGAGGACGCGAGCGGTCCCCTCGTCAACACCGGAACGCGTGAGGAAGCGCATAGAGGTGTCGTTCATATATTTGTTCGAATCTCGTGTATCGGCGACGATCATCTGGCCGATTACTGCGCCGCCGACGATGACAAGACCGGCCGGGCCGAACATCGTGCCGGTCCCGAGCGCGGCCATGATCGTTCCGCCGGCCGCGGCCGCCGAGAGGCCACCCATCAAAGGGTCGCCCGCTTTGAAATGGTCGACCGCCATCCACGCATCGAAGCCGCCGCTAATTGCGCCGAGGAACTTGACTGCCGGCCTGCTGCTGCTTCCGAAGTGCTTGACGGCAGCGGACTCGGCGTCGAGTTGATCCATCCCGCCCAGGATCTCGACCGCGCGCTGGCCGAGTCCAGCGGCGTCGATGACCACTTTCAGATTGTTGCGGAGCGTGGGGTTATTCTGCGCTGCTGCCGCCGAATTGGCGAGGCTCGCTCCCGTGGCCGCCAGGCCGACCATACGCAGCATCTGGCCGGGGCCGGTCGTGTTCGCGAAGGACCGGACCCCGCTTGAGCTCTTGAGATCATTGAGGTCTTCGTTAAGCCTGGCCATTTTCGCCCGGGATTGCTCGACCGTCTCGCCCGGCTCCGGCAGGGATTTGCCCACGACGTCGATCGCCCGGTCCATGTCGGCCTTAGGAATGCCGAGCATGTGTTCAAGCTTGCTATCTTTGAGCGCTTCCAAGCTCGCCTTCGCCTTACCGATCGCAGTAGGATCGCCCGATTGCAACTCTGTGAAGGACGGCAGAACCTTGTGTCGGATGATCTGGGTCGTCGCCTCTTCCGCGAGCTTGCGGCCGCGATCGGTCAAGCGAGCCTGGTAGCCCATCAGATTGAGCACGGCCGGACTGTCGAGCAGCGCCGGATTTTTTTTCATCGCGATCTCGACGGCCATCGCGGTCTTTTCGTCTGATAGGATCTTGCCGATTTCGTCATTGACGGCCTGCTGCTGCGAGCCGAGTTCCGGTGGAAGGTTGCCGAGCGCTGTCAGTTGCAACAACAGCTTTTCGGCACTCGCCGCGATGTTGCCCTCAAGGCGCTGCTCGGTGGCTGCCCATTGGGCGCCCTTTTCCGTCTTGTAGTCTTCGATGGCCTTGGTGAGTTGCTCGGCGGTCATGGTCTTGCCGTGGTTTGAGACCAGCCACTGCAGTTCTTGCATATGCGCCGAATAGGCGATCACGTCCTGGTTGACCATGCCCGACGCGTATTGCTGCACATTGGGAGCAATGTTCTGGACGACGAAATTGGGAGCGGCGCCGGCGCTCTCAGCGGCGACGGCAATCGGATAGTCGAGACGCGAACCGTTGCTGATGGCCATGGGCATGACGTTCGGATGATATCCGCCGAGGGCGGCGAAGCGCTGGACGAGCTGATCGGCGCCCGGACTGCCCGCAATGCGGTCGATGATCCCCATCAAGTTTGCCTGGCCGTTCATGCCAATCAGATCGCCACCGATCTTCTCCTGCTTCCTGACATTCGCCGCTTCGATTGTCGGCATGGCGGCGGATACGAGCTCGACTGCCAGTTCCGGGGCGGTTCCTGCGGTCAGCCGCTCGAGATTCATCATCGTGGTCGCAGCATCGCCCTGGTCGCTGACGCTTCGGTCCGGCTGGTAGTCGGCCAACGGCTTCGATGCCCAGTTTGCGGCCTTGTCGATCAGCGATTTCGCATCTTCGGATCGAAGCAGAACGCGCCGGACCTCCGGCGTTGCCGAGCCATAGGCGGAAGACACGGCACGGAATGCTTCGCCGGGCGCACTGGCGTCGTTCGCGCCATCGATAATGCTGCGCGCTCTGCCTTCGACCTCGACGCCGGCATGCGTCGAGTGACGCAACGTGATGTTGAGCGCTTTCGCGGTATTCTCGATTGCGCTCTGAGCAGGGGCGGCATCCTGCCAGTCACGATCGTACAGGCGTTGCAGCGTCTCTACCCGTTGTGCCTCCGGCAGCCGTTCCACAAAGCGTTTCACGTCCTCGGCGACCTCGCCGGTTTGCGCTTGGTAATCGACCTGCGGGTCGCCGGAATATTGGACCTGATTGCCGCGTTCGTAAATTTCGTCAGCCAAGACGGATTCCTCATCCGTCTTCAGGCCGCGCTCCTCGATCGCGGCCTTGACGGCAGTGCCGGCGGGTCCCGCATCTGCCCAGTCGCTGCACGCCAGCCGCAAGGCGGCCGATTGCCGGTCTGACGCGGGCAAGCTGTCTAGATAGCTGCCGATATCGCGCTGCATGCTCTTGCCTTCGGCGCTGTAGTCTATCTTCGACGGATCGTCAGCATAGGCGAGTTTGTTTCCCCGCTCGTAGAGATCGCTAATGAAGGCGACTTCGCCTTCCGGAACGCCTTGGCCATTCACGGGGCCTCGCGCGACGATCTCCGGTGAGCTCAGCGGCACGATCATTACTTCATTCGGGTCAATGCTCGCCGCCTGTCCAGTGAGCTTGATCCGGTTGGTTGCGAGCAGGTCGTCAAGGCTCACATGGTTTTCCTTGGCAATCTCCCAAAGACTATCCCCCTTCTCGACGACGATGGCTCTTTCCTTGAGCGCATCGATCGCGTTCGGGCCACCCGCCTCGGCCCGCTCGCGTACCGCGGCATTGATCTGCTCTATGAAGAAGCGTCGCTGTTCCTCCGACATCGCAGTCGCCCGGTCGCCCGCCGCGTTGTAACGGTTCCGGCCATCGATATCGATCCGATAGGACATGAGTCCTCCTTGAGGTGAGGCGCGTCGAAGATGCCGTTTCCGGGAGAGCCGGCGGACGGGTAAGCTCCTCAAGACGCGAATATGTCGGTTGCGCGTAAACGCGGTGCGCACGCACTATGCTGCGCTTGCTTAATGGATTGATGACAGGAGTCGTGTTTTTTCGAGGCCGTCGCTCTTTCGACAGGTCTAATTCGACGCGCCGGCAAGGCCGCGAAGCAGCTGCGGAGCGGCCTTAAGGATCGCGAGCTCCTCCTCCATATATCGCAGGAGGTAGGTCAGGTAGAGGACGATCAGGATCGCGAAGATCAGGTTTTTGACCGCGAGCGACAAATCGAATACGTGCAGTTGCGGCGACATTCGCGACAGGTAGGCAAGCATCAGATCGGCGATCAGCAGCGCCAGCACGATTGGTGCGATCAGCAGAACGCCGATTTGCATTATGCGATCAAGAATGGCGAGAACAGCCATTGCGGATTCGGAACCGAGCGTCGGCCGAAAACTGGTCACAGGCCAAATTTCGTAGCTTTTATAGAAGGTATCGGCGAGCAGGGAAAAGCCTCCCGACTTGAAGAAGACGGCGACCAGCGCCAGCACGAAAAACGTACCAGCAATGCTCGTCTCCGTCGCCTGCAGCGGGTCCACGAGTTGCGCCGATGTCGAGCCTCGCTGCAAATCGACGAGATCGCCAGCGACCTCGGCAGCCCAGAACGGAATGCCGAGGACGACGCCGAGGACGATCCCGATTATGATCTCCTTCATCAAGAGGCCGGCTACCGTGATGGTCGTGAGACCTGGCGTGTTGATCAGCGTCACCGTGAAGCTCGGCACCAGCGGCAGAGCTATTGCGATCGCTACGCCCGAGCGAATAAGTCCTGTCAGGCCAAGCCGCACAAAAGCTGGCGTGATCACGATCATTCCCAGTGCTCGGGCCATGGCAATGGCTGCCCCTGCGAGCACCGGATAGATGGCGTCGAACATCGCTGATGCGGCGACGAGAGAATCCACGCGCCACCTATCGCGTCAGCGCGGGAAAGATATCGAGCGTATTGCTCGCGAAGTTTGCCACCTGCACCGCGAGCGCCGGTCCGAGTACGATCAAGGCCAACATAACTGCGACGAGCTTGACAGCCTGCGGCAACGTCTGGTCCTGAATCTGCGTCAAGGCCTGCAACAGGCCCACAGTGACCCCGATGACAATGGCGATCGCAAGTGCGGGCGCAGAGGCGAGCAGCACCATCAAGAGCGCTTTTTGCATTTGAGCGAGGAAGGCAGTTTGATCCATTGGCTCTATCCGTAGCTCAGTATCAAGCCGTGCATCAGCCGCGACCAGCCGTTGACGGCGACGAAGAGGAATATCTTCAGCGGAATTGAAATGAGTGTTGGAGACACCATCATCATGCCCATCGCCATCAGCACGGTCGAGACGATGAGATCAATGACCAAGAACGGCAGATAGAGCAGGAAGCCGATTTCAAAGGCGCGTGTCAGCTCCGAACTGACGAACGCCGGGACGAGGATCAACAGGCTGTCGGTCTTCACCTCGGCCCGGGCCTCCTCCGACCATATTCGCTCCGTCGCCTGCATGAAAAACTGGCGCTCGTTTTCGTCGGTATAGCGTTTGAGATGCGTCTGTAGCGGCACGCGCAGCGAGTCCGCTGCCCGCATCATGCTATCGATCGATTGCACGTCGACCGGCTCGCTGGAGAGCGTGCGGTACATCTCGCCGACCAGCGGCGTCGTCACATAGACCGTAAGGATCAACGCGACGCCATAGAGCACGAGATTGGGAGGCGACTGCTGGATGCCAAGCGCGTTGCGGATCAGGAAGAGGACGATCGAGATTTTCAGGAATCCCGTCATCGTCACCACGGCGAGCGGAATAAGACCGATCGTCGATACAATGATGATGATCGGTATGAGATTGGTCGTCTCACCCATCGTTCGAGAGCCGCACGATGCGCACGCCGAGACCTTCGCCGATCCTGATTAGTTCGCCCTTCCCGACCAGCCGGCCGTTCGCCATGATATTGACTGGGCTGGAAAGGCTCGGACTTGCATGAAGCACCGTCCCCTCCCCCATCTTGGCGATTTCCTTGAGCGGAAACTCGGCCCGTCCGATCTCGAACACCAGTTGTACCGGCAGGTCCGTGAGCGGTTCGGGCTCTTCAAACGACGCGTCCTGTTTTGCCATGAAGGAATGTTCCCAGCTTGTTATTAGATTTCGCCAGCCGGACGTCAGTATGTAACCTGCGTCGCTCCGGGCCAGCGAGGCGATCATGTGATTTGCAACGAGGGCAAAGGGTTCCGTGTGAGGCTGCTCACACATGACGACGTCGCCGACCTGCAGACTTTCGAACACGCCAGCGCTTAGCTGCTGCGTCCCGGCGCAGAGCCGGATTGGTTGAACCAGTTCCTCTGTAAACCTGTTTAGTGCGTTTGTGGGGCGATCAAACGCCCTACCGATCTTGAGCGCCGCCCCAGTGCTAAGCTGCAGCTCGGCGTAATGAGGCAAGCCGCCGAACTCCATCATCCATGAAAGGTTGATCGGATTGTCCGTCGGCATTTCAAGCGAACCGAGCCTCACCGGTTCACCGACAAGATTCTCCAATGTTTTCAGGTGATGGGAGAGGGTTTCTTCAAGGAGAATATTACGCTGGGCAGGCGTCAGCGTCGAGATTTTCGCACGAACCCCGAGCGCTGGTGCGAGCTCGTCGAGGGCAACCGCGGGAATCATAAGGCGCCCGGCGGAAGCGCCGATGAAAAAGGTGAGCTCTACCGGCTCCGTCAAAGGTCGCCTGTCCTGCGCCGGCCGGACGGAAACGTTCACGGTCGACACCGGGAGCGGGAAGGCTACACGGATCCTTGTCAACATGTTGAACGCATCGACATGCGCGGCGGCAACTTCCGGCAACCAGGAAGGGTCCTGCGCAAGGGAGCGAACCTCCGCGGCCTCGGCGTGGCTCTCTGCAGTCATCCTCATCTGGTCACCTGGAGCGCTTGCGGCTGTTTGGGCGAAGTGCATCTTCTTCATCGAACTCGCTAAAGACGTCTGCTCGCTTGGCGTCCAAGCGGCGCTTTTCCTCCGCTACCAACGAAATGCGCTCATGCAGCTTCTGTTTGCGCCGATACTCGGCGGCAAGCTCTTGCTTCCGTCTTGCCTCGCGCAACTCACTCTCTCGAGCCGCGTGAATTTCCCCATCCAACTGTCGGGCGCGGTCATCCAAGGCGCTCAGGGCACCACGGTAATTCTCGAGATCGCGCTGATCGAGCAGGTCATGGGCGAGCTGGGAATAGAGAGCCTCCTCCTGCTGTCTGCGCTCCGCCTCATGCACAAGGCTCTCGTGTTTCGCTGCCTCGACGGCGCGGGTAGCCTGCCGGTGGCGCCCATACTGGAGCTCCGCCGCGGCTTCCGCACGCCGCATCCTCAATGCGCGCAATTCGACGAGTCGGCGCAAATCGACTTTCCGGGTCACGATGCGATCCTCTTCAGCAGCTCCTCGGTCGTGTCCAAAGACGAGAACTCGTTGTCGTCCTGCCTGAGAAAGGCTTCTATTGCCTCGCGCTTTACGATCGCTTCATCCGACAGCGCATCGACACCGCGCTCGTACTCCCCCACCCGCAGCAACAGCTCGATCTCCTCGTAGCGGGCAAGCAGCGCACGAATGTGAGCGGCATGTTCCCGGTGCGCCTTGCCTGCGACGCTTTCCATCAAACGGCTACGGCTCTTCAGCACGTCGATCGCGGGAAAGAAGTTGCGCTCGGCCAAACTGGAACTCAGCATGATATGGCCATCGAGAATGGCTTTCGTTTCCTCGGCGACAGGGTCCAGCGTCCCGTCACCCTCGGTCAGGACCGTGTAGAGTGCCGTGATGGTACCGCCTCGCCCGGGCCCTGCCCTCTCCAACAGCCGCGGTAATGCGGCAAAAAGAGAGGGCGGATAGCCTCGGCGGGTTGGCGGCTCGCCTGCCGCGAGTCCGATCTCCCGCTGCGCCCGGGCAAATCGGGTGACACTGTCCATCAAAAGCAGGACGTCTTGACCTTGGTCGCGAAAATACTCGGCTATCGCGGTCGCGCAGTAGGCTGCTTTCACACGCTCGATCGCCGGGCGATCGGAAGTCGCAACCACCACGACCGAACGCTTGCGGCCCTCCTCGCCGAGCTGCCGCTCGATGAACTCTCGCACTTCGCGGCCGCGTTCGCCGACAAGACCGATTACCACGACGTCCGCTTTCGTGCCGCGAACAATGGCAGACAGGAGCGAGGACTTTCCAACGCCCGGCTCTCCGAAGATACCGACGCGTTGGCCGCGAGCTACGGTGAGCAATCCGTCGATGGCCCGAATGCCGAGTTGCAGAGGATGGGTGATGAGATCGCGCTGCAGCGCGTTGGGCGGCGGTCGATGTGTCGGGTAATAGGTCCCTGTAACAAGCGGTACGGTACGATCCTCGGCCAAGTCGAGGACTTCTCCCAAAGGGTTGAGTACCCGGCCGAGGAGGCCCTCGCCAACGGGAATCTGCAACGTCTTGCCGGTGGCGATGACTTCCGCTCGCGTAGACATGCCCTCAAGATCACCGATCGGCGTCAGCACTGCCTCCTCGTCTTCGAAGCCGACGACCTCTGCTGGCACGGTTGTGCCGGAGACCGTATCTCGGAGATAGCAAAGCTCACCGATGCGGACCATCGGGGCGGTCGCATGGACGATGATTCCCGTGATCCTGCGGACGCGTCCGTGAACCGGTCGCGTGTCGGACGTCAGCGCCCGCCGGCGCAGGCGCCGAATGAGCTCGCCAGGATCCGAGAGCGCCTGCTCGATCATGCGACAGAGCCTGAAGTATCTGCTTGAGCACCGAGCAAGGCATCGCGAATGACGGAAAGTTGCGCGTCGAGTCCTGCATCGACGACAGCCACGGCATTGGCGAGAACGCACTTGCTGCCATCGATCCGGGGGTCCGCGAGAACCGAGATCTGGAGGGCGGCATTCTTGTTATGCTGCTCGATGATTTCAGTGACCCGCTCGACCAGGACGGGGGAGACGGTGATCGTCACCTCGCGCTCATGCTGGAAGGATTGCAGCGCCTGCTGTGCAAGGTTGGCAACCAGCTCCGCTTGATCGAAATGGCCAAGCAGTTTCTCGACGATCGCGAGGCTGAGTTCGGCGATCTGCCGGTCAAGCCCGGCGACATAGGTGTTGACGTCGGCAGTCGTTTTAATCAGGAGGGCGGCGGCCTGGCGCTCTCCCTCAGATCTGCCCTCTTCGTAGCCCTGCTTTCTGCTCGCTTCCACGACCTGGCGCACCTGCGCGAGCTGCTGATCCGCTTCGGATTTTGCCGCCTCTAGAAATGCGAACCCTTCGAGCCAATGACCGCCTTCTGCCTTGCGGAGGATCTTTGCCGTGGGCCTGCTGGGGAGTTCTTTCATTGACCCTCCCTGCCGGCGAGGTGCGTATCGGTGTCTTCTTGGCGCTGGAGACGCCGGATAATCGCCGCGCCCCTGGCGCGATCCGCCGCTTCGGCGTGGTGAATGCCGTAGTCGTCCACCTCGTCCGTCAAGCGCAGCCACGCCGCCAAGGCATCAGGGAGGGACGTTTTCCAGCCGGCCCAGCATCTGCGGCCGTCTAATTCAATCGCCTGCACCAAGGCATCGAGGTCCCCAGGTGGCTCCAATCCGGCGGCGAGGTCGCGATTGTCTACGCCGATACGGAATGCACGCTCCCCAATGCGCTCCTTCATCAAGGCGACTTCGCGACTGCGAATTTCGCCGGCAAGTACATGGCCCCAGAAAACCGCTCCAGCGAGATAACTGTGCTGTCCCACAGCTGACGGCGCCAGTGCCAGGAGCTTGAGGTCGTCTTCTTCCGGGGAGGGACAGGAGCCGACATCCGGAAGGTCGAATTTCTCCATTAGCAGCCGGCAAAGCGTCCTTTGCACCCGATCAGACTGCTGCAGCCGGACAGCTGCCTCGAAAGTGATCGCCTCACCAAAGGCGGTGACGATATGGCGCGGATGGATGAGGCGAGCCGGGGCGCCACGGAAGACCTCCCATATGTTCTTCGCTTCGGCGCCCGTTGCGCCGTTTACCGCTGAGCGCTCCGTCACTTTGCCGGCCCATATGGCTGCAGAGGATAGACTTTCCGCCGCCTGCTTTGCTTTTGCCACGCCAGATAACCGACGCTTACCATCGCGGCGAGCAGAGCACCTGCCAGGCAGCCAAAGATGAGTTTGGCCTTGGCGACGCTCGCGGGCAGCATCCACATGCCAAGGAAGGAGGTGAGTTCCGCGCCCATGGCGGGCTCGCTCGTCCGCTGGCTCGCTACCGGCACTACCGAGACCTTCTCGTAGCTCAGTCCCGATATGCTGTTGGCAACGAGAGTCTTGATCCGCGGGATAAGCGGATTCACGTCAAGATCGGCTTCGTGGCGGATGAAAACAGAGGCTGAGGCGGGAATCGCGTTGCGCTGCAATGGATCATTGTCCGGTAGTACAACGTGAACGCGCGCCGCTAGCACGCCATCGATCTCCGAGACGGTCCGGGAGAGCTCCTCGCTCAGCGCATAGATCATCTGCGCCCGCTCCTGCACGGGCGAGGCTACAAGCCCCTCCTGCTTGAAGACGGTGCCGAGCGTTGCGAATCTCTCCTTCGGCAAGCCTGCCGTATTGAGCAAGGCGACAGCCTGAGAGAATTGATCCTCGTCTACAGTGACCGTCAGCTTACCGTCCTTCTGGAGGACGCGGTTGGCGGCTATGCCTTTCGATAGAAGCGTGGCGACCATCTCGTTCGCCTCCCGCTCATCCAGATTGGTGTAAAGATCGACGCTGCAGGCCTGCAGCGTCAGAACCATGAGCGCGAGAGTCAGCGCGCGCGTGATCGTTGAGGGCCGCCAGAAAATTTTCATTGACCTTTGACGAGTGTCATCGTCGCGCTGGTGAATTGCGTCGGGCCGCGAACGACCATCTGCGTTTCGATTGCGTGATCGAATATTTTGCCCAGTGCTTCCACCAGCCGCCCCGCCTCGCTGTCCGATGTGCGCGCGAGATTGGCCTCGGCGGCTGTCAGCTTGGGTGCGAACGACTGTGAGGCCGCCTGTTGACCCGGATTTGCAAAAAGCTCCGTACTGCTGGCGAATTTCCCGGCACGCTCCACGAAACCCTTCAGGTTGTCGGCGATCGTTCGGCCGAGATCCACCGGGCTCGCCCCATGGGGCAAGGTCATGACGTTCATCGCCGCATGCTCGAACAGGTCCTGGGAAGTGACGGAGTTGGAGTCCTGAACGGCAGGCGCTGTTGCGAGCGTCGTATTCTCAACTGGTGGGACAACCGTCATGGTTGCGTCTCCTGTTGCTAGAGCGACTATTCCTCGTCAGACAAGGCTTCGTTGAGGATTTCCTGAGCGATCTTCATCATCTCCTGTCCGATCAGTTGACTACCGCCTGCTGCGACCGCCTGCTGCAGCGCCTCTTCAAATTGCGCCTGTGAGGGGTTCGCATTCTGTGTCTGAACGGATGCCTGAGCTGTCGCGGATATCGATCCGGTCATCTTTTGCCCTCCTGCTGAGTGTCGCTGGTCTGGGAATTGGTCGCTTGACGACCGTCCTCGACGAGGTCGGCCTCTACCTCCTTGTGCTGACCGCCGCGAAATATACGAACGCGTGGGTCGTCTACCTGGGCTCTCGGAGGCGGCTGTACCGATGAAACGACCTGCTTCACCATCGCAATGAATGCAGGTGGTCCGGAGACGCGAAGCGCTGGCGCATTGGCTGTCGCCCGAATTGAGAACCGGTCGTCCATGAGCTCCAGCCGCTCGATCTCGTGTATGACCGAAGGGCCATCTGCCCTGCCAATATCGATGATCTGTGTGGAGAACTCG
This sequence comes from Ensifer sp. R1-3, assembly GCF_056739175.1. NCBI lineage: Bacteria > Pseudomonadati > Pseudomonadota > Alphaproteobacteria > Hyphomicrobiales > Rhizobiaceae > Ensifer > Ensifer sp. R1-3. The sequence goes on along the minus strand of NZ_CP096517.1, from coordinate 223,524 downwards.
TCACTGGCATTGATGTGCAATATCGACCCATCGAAATACCAGGTCAGTCCGTTCGCCTGCGTCAGCCTGTCGAGGAAGTCCTTGGCCGTTTCCGCACGAATCTCACCGCGAACCTGACCGCGGATCCTCTCGGACACAACGACTGGAATCGAAAGATTGCGACCGAACTCCTTGAGTGCGTCGCGAACGTCCTGGTTGATCAGGACATAGCTGTAGCCACTGTTGTACCACGGCGGAGCGCCCGCAAACGTCGGGGTCGAGATCGCTAATATAGAGACAGCAAACATACAGAAGCTCCTCGCAAGCATGACGTTCTTCATGTCAAACGTTCCGACTGTCCGCCTCAAGTCAGCGAAAGCTATAACAGTATGTTCGGTCGCGCAACTCGCAGTTGGGATAAAAACAAGCAGCTACGGCCGTTAAACAAGAAGAGGGTAAAAAACCGTGAATTTATACTGGTAGTTTGATTCCATGACAATTGCATGACATTTGCTGTGAGCGTCTAATCACTGAATTCACGAAGAATTACACACTGAAACATTATGTGATGCGCTTGCAAATTGTCATTTTCCGGCTTCAACTTTAACCATTGCGGGCCCCGATGCAGGGGTAGTCGACTCGATAAGACCTCTCAGCCGACTTCCGGGCATTGCTCCGGAGCCGGCCGATTTATCAAGGAGAAGACAATGGCAGTTTCCGGTGTAGGCGGTACGCAAACTTCGGACAATTCAATCAAGACAATGACGGAAGCCTTTGACAAGGCTATCGAAAAGTCTGCTGAGATCACCAAGATCACGACCGAAAAGAAGGTGGCCCTCGACGCAGCGAAGCAGCGTCCGAACGGCTAAGCGCTAAGCTTAAGGGGCGGCTCGCCGCCGCCCCTTTTCATCTCCGTTGCATAGACTTGGAATTGTCGGGACCACCCCCCGAGGGCGAGGTCGTTGTCTAGATTGGCGAGGTGAGCGTTCGATGACATCCAGTTTGGTCTTGAGGAATGCTGCTACCGATTTGACGCTGGATATTCTCAAAGGTGTCCACAGCGGCGTTTCTTTGCCCTTGGCACAGGGCTCTTATTTGATCGGCTCAGCCGCGGATTGTGATCTCATGTTGAGCGACCACGACGTCAGTGATCGCCATATGCGACTGCAGTTTGCCGGTTCCAAGGTGATGATCGAGGCAATCGGAGCCGATGTCGTCGTCGATGAAACGACTGTTCCCGTCGGCCATGGTCTCCAGGTCAAAACGCCTGTGATGGTTTCGCTTGGCAGCGCGCGCCTGAGCCTTTCGGAACCGGGGCGGACTCAATCGGGCAGTAGGACGCAGCGGCCCATGCGCGTAAAGTGGATTGCGGGTGGTACAGCGGCGGCCTTCTCGCTCCTCACCATCGCCGCCGTCCAGGCCGGAGTGGCTGACGTCGACAGATCCCCTTCCATCACGAGCTTCAGCGCAGAAACTGTGACGACCGGCGGCGTACCTCCCCACCCGCTCTCCCCGGAGGATGTATCGTCAGCCCTTTCGGTAAAGCTCCTGGAGGCTGGCCTGCGTGATCTTCGGGTGCAGACGGACGGAGCCCGGTTCTCCGTTTCCGGCGCGGTCGACGACGAAGGCCGCGAGTCGTGGAACGGCGTCCAGAGCTGGTTCGATCGAACCTATGGCGACCGCTACGTTCTCACGAGCGAGGTCGGCGAGGCCGTTCCGAAAACCTCCCCGAAATTCAATCTGCAAGCCGTTTGGTTCGGCGAAACACCCTATGCGATCAGCGCCGATGGTACACGCCTCTACAAGGGCGCCGCACTCGAGGATGGCTGGTACATCAAGGATATCCGCGACGGCAGCCTGACGGCAGGGCGGCAGGGGGAAGAATTCACGCTTCGCTTCTGACAACATGAGGACGAGGACGACGCAATGAGCTTGGAGGTTCGCCGACACGACAATCGCAACCGCGCTCAGCCGGGCGCGGTTTCAGTGCGGCCTGATGCGGCTGTCGAGGCGCAGTCGCAAGCGTTCGACGCCAGGCTCCTGCAATCAGTCCGCCAGGCGAGGCAGAAGACGGCGCAGGCAAGTGGCTCCCGTGCGAGCGCGGCAGGGGGACGGGCAAGGCTCTCGAGTGCCAGCCTTTTCGATCTATTACGCTCTCAGGAGATACTGAACTATGTCGTCGAGGAAGTCTTGCCGGGTCTGAACCTCGATGAGGATATCGCGAAGCTCACGGCCTCGATGCTGAACGAAGAAATCGAAAGCAGGCGCGATCTTCAGCGCCGGCTCATGCAGGCGCAAAGCAGTTGACGCAGCAACGCGCCGACAGTGTCGAATTTCTCCATGCGCTGGGTTCGCTCTATTGTCGCGGCGGACACCATGAGCGCGGCCTTGTCTTCCTGTTGCTTGCCGCAAGAATGGCTCCGGAAGATGCCTCGATACTGCATTCCCTGGCCGAAGCTTTCATCGCTACGGATGCGGCGACGCGCGCAATCGCCGCTATCAATCGCATCGATGAAATTTCCGGCAAGGCCGATCCGGATCTTTCACGCTTGAGAAGCAGGGCACATTGGCTGCGTGGGCGGGAAGACGAGGCGCGCGCTGCGTTCAAAGACTATCTTCAGGCCAGGGTGACGACATGAGCGCGATCGCCACCTTCAACCAATTCGCCAGAGCCGCCGCTCGACGGTCGGACATCGTTGTTGCGGCACTGGTGATGCTCGCGATCACGATGATGATCATCCCGATGCCGACCTATTTGGTAGATGCGCTGATCGGATTCAACTTCTTCTACAGCCTGCTGATCCTCATCGGCGCGTTCTATGTGTCTCGCCCCGTGCAGTTCTCGTCTCTGCCATCGATCATTCTGCTCGGGACGCTCTTTCGCCTCTCTCTTTCGATCACCACGACGCGTCTTATCCTGACCGAGGCCGATGCAGGGCAGATCGTCTCGGCCTTTGGAGACTTCGTTGTCGGCGGCGACGTGCTCGTCGGGCTCATCGTCTTCCTGATCATCACCGTCGCCCAGTTCGTGGTGATCACCAAGGGCGCCGAGCGCGTCGCCGAGGTCGGAGCGCGCTTTGCCCTCGACGCTATGCCGGGCAAGCAGATGAGCATCGACAATGAAGCGCGCAGCGGCGAGATCGACCAGCAGGAAGCCCGCCAGAAGCGCGATGAGCTCGAGCGGGAGAGCCAATTCTACGGCGCCATGGACGGGGCCATGAAATTCGTCAAGGGAGATGCGGTCGCAGGCCTCATCATCATCGCGATCAATCTCATCGGAGGCCTCACCATCGGATCTTTACAACGAGGCCTGACGGTCGGCGAAGCGGCACATACCTATTCACTGCTGACCGTCGGGGATGGCCTGATAGCACAGATCCCGGCGTTGATGATGGCGGTGGCCGCCGGCGCGGTGGTCACGCGCGTACCGTCCGGCCGCCGCCCACAGGACTTGAGCTCGGAAATCCTCGGCCAACTCGGCGCGAGCGATCGCGCACTGGCGCTCGCGGCGGCCATCCTCTTCGGATTTGGCCTTGTTCCGGGTTTCCCGTTGCTCGTCTTTTGGTTTCTCGCCGCCGCGGCCGGACTCCTCGCCTATGCCGCACATCGCCGAAGCGCTGATGAGGATGCATTAGGGCCAGCACCGATGCCGCGTGAGGCGCCCCGGCCGATGTCCTCCGGCGGGACCGTCGTCGACCATATTGCAGGGACCTTACCCACCAATTCCGGCGAGCTCGGTGGAGTCGCGCACAGGATTACCGTGTCGCTGGGGGAGGAACTTGCCCAGGCGATTCCGCCCGACTTGTTTGCCGAACGAACCGAAGCGTCCGCTGCAGCGATCCTCGAGGATCTCGGCATTCGTGTTCCGGCGATCGGCCTCGTTATGGATCCTCGGCAGGAACGGAGCGGGCTTCGTGTCGCTTTCGAAGGCGTCCCAGTCCTCGAGACCGGGCTGCCGCTCGATCATGTCATGATTTGGGACGAAACGGTCGACCTCGACATCATGTCGGTGCCCTATGTTACCCAACCGGACCTCCTGGGACTGAGGCTCGTCTGGGTCGAGAAAACGCGTGCGGCGGTTTTGGACGCTGCGGGGGTCGGCTACTGCGAGGCGGACGACGTCGTCATCACGCTTCTGGAACGCGTGCTGCGCCGCTATGCGCCGGAGTTCATCGACGCACAGGAGGTGCGTGCCATGCTCAGCCGCTTAAAGGAGGTCTATGGCGATCTGATCCGAGAGGTTCTGGAGGCTGTTTCAGCGCAGAAGCTTGCTGATGTGCTGCGCAGATTACTCGAGGAAGACGTTCCGATCACCAACATGCGTATCATTCTCCAGGCCGTTGCCGAGCGCGGCGCGCAGATACAGGGGGTACAGGCGCTGACCGACAGCGTGCGGGTGAGCCTCAGCCGACAAATCTCCTTCCGTCTCGCCGACAGCAACAGGATCATTTGCGCCTATCTTTTGACGCGGCCTCTCGAGGACGAGATAAGAACTGCGGTCGAGAAGAATAACGGGCCGAACGGTGGCATTCCGGAGCGGTTGGCGGCGCCGATCCTGGAAGAACTGAAAATGCGACAGGAAAAATCTGATTCTCATCTCCGCACCGCGATCCTTACATCGATCGATATCCGGCGCCACGTCAGAAATCTTCTGGCGCGCCACGATTTGAACGTGGCGGTTCTTTGCTACCAGGAGATCTCCGCGGAATTCAGCGTCCAATGCCTTGGATATATCGCGCTCCCGGTGACCGGGGTGGCGGAGCTCCCAGGCACGCGCCAATGAACTCGGTGGGGACAGTCACGAGACTTAGTTGAGTTTTGCCGGCGCGGGGCCGCCGGTGAGGGGAACAATAGGAAATGGAATGCTGAGCTTGCGATGTTTTCGCGCGATTGCCGCAGGTAAAATAATCTCGTTCATCCTGATGTTGATGCTTTCGTCCAGCCTTCTCGTAGGGCCGGCCAATGCGCAGGTAAAGGTCGACGCCATTAACGGTCAGGTGCTTGAGCTCACTGTTGGGGCAGGTCAGATCCTGCGTTTCGACGAACCGGTTGAGTCGGTTTTTCTCGCGGACACGGCAATCGCCGACGTGCGCGTCGTCTCGCCGGGCGTAGTCTATATCTATGCAACGAAAATCGGTGACACGAACCTGATTGCCCTGAGCGCCGACCAGAGCACACGCGGCACCGTGCAGGTGCGCGTCAGCGGCAATCCGCGCGCTGCGGAGCAATCGGCCCTGGCGCTGCAGCCGACAACAAAGGTCGACATAAGTCTGTTCGGCGGTCAGTATGTCGGCACCGGGCAGACCCGCAACGTCGGCGAAGCGATGGACATGGAAAACGTCCTGCAGAGCTACTCCACTCCGGACAAGCCGGCGCTCAACAACACGACGATGACCGGGACCAATCAGGTCAATATTCGCGTACGCTTTGCGGAAGTCGCCCGAAACGAACTGACGCGCTTCGGCATCGATTGGAGTGCCTTCGTCAACAGCGGGTCCTTTTCATTCGGCATCATCCGGACCGGCGGCGCCAGCAACGAGGACGACACCGGCATCGCGATCGGCGCCAGGGGCGATCATGTGAACGTCAACGTGCTGCTGGACGCGCTGCAGGCGAACGGCATATTGACGATCCTGGCGGAGCCGAACATCACCGCCGTCACGGGTCAGACCGCCAGCTTCCTCGCCGGCGGTGAAATTCCGGTACCTGTGCCAGTCGGCGATGACCAAATCGGTATAGAATACAAGCAGTTCGGCGTCTCGCTCCAGTTCACGCCGACGCTCCTGCCGAACAACCGAATCGCCCTGCAGGTGCGCCCGGAGGTCAGCAGCGTTTCCCAGGACAGTGTGGTTTCAATCGGCGGGCTTGTGGTGCCGTCCCTTAGGATCCGCCGGGCCGACACGACGGTCGAGGTCGGAACCGGCCAGACCTTTGCAATTGCGGGTCTATTCCAGCGGCAGGAATCGCAGACGCTGAACAAAACCCCTGTCGTCGGCGACGTCCCGATCCTCGGAGAGCTGTTCAAGTCCAAGCGGTTCCAGCGCAATGAGACCGAACTGGTCATCCTGATCACGCCGTATCTGGTCTCGCCCACCTCCGAGCGAACGATGAAAACGCCGCTGGACAGCCCCTCCGGGGCCATCACGTCCCCTCGCAGCAAGACCAAGCCCGTCGTCAACAAAGGATACGGCTTCTATGTGGAATGATCGTCCGGCAGAGGATGGTGTGGCGAAGGTCCGACTGGTGCTGGTGGTGGCCCTATCGCTGAGCACCGGCGCCTGCAGTGGTTCACACCCGCAGCCGTATTCTCCCAACTACAGCTATATTCCGATGCAGGGGGCAGCGGCAAAGGCGGGCATCGTGCACAAGGGCTATGACGTGGCGGAGCGCCAGGTTCTGGTACCCGACGCCTGCATCACCCCCGATACCGCCGATCAGCCGCTCTATCTGCCACCCGGCTGCGCCAACAATCTCAATCTGCAGTTCATGGCGCACAACCAGGGAGATCTCATCCACGGCCGCGAGATGGGTCCGGCGATGGCCGCTCCGGTAGCACGCGCCGCCAAGAACTATCTTGACGGACACGGCGAGGAGGGCCGCAGGCGGCGCGGCGAGACGAACATTACAGGTGAAGAATGACTGTAGATTCCTTCCTGCAATTCGGTCGGCATGGTGCCGGCAATAAGAGGAGCGTTGCCGCTCTCCTTGCGCTGCTCGCACTTTCGTCATGCACGACGACGTCTGCCGAGAACGAGAAGGACGAACCGTCGAGTGGGCAGAAGAAGCTGCTCAGCATTGCGGAGAGCATCGAGGCCAAAGGGGAAAGTGCGACAGCCTTGGCGCTTTACGAGCGCGCCGCTGAAAACGCGCCGGGTGACGTGTCGCTGCGCGTCCGCCTCGGCAATGCACGCCTGAAGGCTGGCGATGCGGAGGGCGCAGAAGAGGCTTTCCGCGCGGCCCTGCAGGTCAATCCCCAGGACGCGGAGGCGCTGCTCGGTCTCGGTACCGCACAGTTGCGCAAAGGTGAAGCCGAGTCGGCCGCGCGCACCCTAGTCCCGGCTGCGCAGGCTCTTAACTCCGTCGTCGCCTATAATCGGCTGGGTACCGCCCTCGTCTTCAGCGGTAATGGCGCGGCGGCGGAAGAGGCCTTTTCCAAGGCCCTGTCGCTGCAACCCGCCAATCTGGACACCACAACCAATCTCGCACTCGCCCAAGCACTCTCGAACGACCTGCCACGGGCCGTCATACATATGGGCAACGTGGTCGGATCGCCGCTCGCGCAAAGAAGGCACTTCGTCAATTATCTGATCGTGCTGGCGATGGCGGGAGAGACCGAGAAGGCGCGCGCCTTCGACGTGCCCGACATGTCAGCCAGGCAGAAGAATCAGATCCTGGCGAAGGCTGCGAAACTGCGGTCCATTTCGGATCCTGCGAGGCGCGCTCAGGAGGTGGGCCTCCTGACATCGGCCAAGGACGATGTCACATGAGCGAGACAAGCGAAGAAAAAGCCCTTCCGGCATCCGAAAAGAAGATCCGGGATGCTCGCAAGAAGGGCCAAGTGCTTCATAGCCCTGACATGGTCTCCGCCATCGTCATTCTTTTCTGCACCCTCTACCTCTTCTATGTCGCTCCGCGTCTGCAGGTGAAGATCGACGTTCTTCTGGATGAGGCGGCACATATCTACGGGCGTCCGTTCGCGGATGTCTGGTACCGACTGAGCACCATCGCCGTCTACGCCCTCTGGACAACAGTGCTGCCCATCCTTGGCATAACGATCGTCGCGATTCTGGTCACCAATGTCGCGATCACCAGGGGATTCGTGTTCTCGGTGAAACCGGTCGAACCGGATTTCAGTCGCCTCAATCCGGCAACCGGTTTGAAGCGCCTGACGTCGCTGAAAAGCATCGTCGAGTTCGGCAAGGCGCTGTTCAAAATCCTGGCGCTTTCGGTTGCATTTTCCGTCGTCTTCCATGCGGGCCTGAAGGCATTGTTCCAAGCGCCGACATGCGGTTTCATGTGCCTGCACGCGCTGTGCCTCTCCATGCTCAAGACCACGGCCTTCATCGCAATTGCCGCATTCGTCGTCATGGGCACTTTCGACGTTTTTCTCCAACGCTGGTTATTTATGCGCGAAATGCGCATGACGAAGTCCGAGAGCAAACGTGAGCACAAGGATACCGAAGGCGATCCGCTCATCAGGCAGGAGCGCCGCAAACTCGCCGGCCTGGTCGGCGCGACCAAAACCGGTCTGTCCAATGCCGTACTGTTGATCGGGGATGGCGGGTCGGGAGCGGTCGGAATCAGGTATGTACGCGGCGAAACGCCCGTTCCGCTCATCGTCTGCCGTGCCACGGACGCGGCCGGGTCCGCGATGCGGGATCAGGCGAGGAAGAAAGGAATTCCGTTGACGATCGATGCGGCACTCGCCGCCGATCTCGAAAGGACCCCTATCGGGGCGCCGGTTCCAGATCGGCTCTTTCAGCAGGTTGCGAATGCCCTGGTCGCCAACGGTTTGATTTGAGCGTCTCAACGTTCGATGGAGAGCATCACATGTCCAATTTGAGAACACTGGTGAAACGCGTCGTTGTGCCGCTGTTCTTGACGGCACTTTCATTGGCGGCAGCCAGCCAAGCATATGCGGAACAGCCTTCGCCTCCATTGATGGACAAGAAAAACAATCGGGTCTGGATAGAAGACGGTTACATCCAGTTCCTGATGTCGCCGTCCGCTTACCCGCCGCGGCAGTACCGCCACAATGGTCGCCACGAAGAGACAGGCGCCTTCGTGCCGAGGCATCGGGTGGCTTACAGCACCGGGGAAGCTCCCGGCACGGTGATCATCGACACGAGCGAATATGCTCTTTACTACGTCGAGCCTGGTGGAACAGCAACTCGCTACAGCGTGGGCGTCGGTCGAGAAGGCTATGGCTGGCGCGGAACCGAGATGGTGACCGCCAAACGCCCCTGGCCGGATTGGCGCCCGCCGGCGGACATGCGTGCCAGAAGACCGGACTTGCCGACGCACATGGTCGGCGGGCCTGACAATCCGCTCGGCGCGCGGGCCCTCTATCTCGGTAATTCTCTCTACCGCATTCATGGTTCGAACGAGCCGGAAAGTGTCGGGCGCTCCTCATCGTCAGGCTGCTTCCGCATGACGAACGAGGACGTCATCGACCTGTACGAAAGGGTGAAGATCGGGGCGAAAGTGGTCGTCCTCTAGCTACTTAGCGTAGCGATTCCAGATGGAGGCGGCCGTCAGACATACCACCCCGTTGTGCATTGAAGAGCCAACCACTCCTGAAGACGCTTGTTCAAGACCTCAGGCAAGGCGCGACATGGCGGCTTGAATGGCAGGGGCCCCCGGAACCTTAAATCTCAAGGCATTGGACTCGGATAAGCAGAAGGACAAATCAGTTATCAATCACTGTCTCGCGAAACCCTGAGGAGGACACATGGAGAAACATCGCATCTATTCGGTCAGCGTCGCGAGCGTCTATCCGCACTATGTCGCCAAGGCGGAGAAGAAAGGACGCACGAAGGCGGAGGTCGATGAAATCATCTGTTGGCTGACGGGATATGGCCCACAGGCCCTGGACGACCAGCTGGCGAAGAGCACCAGCCTCGAGAACTTCTTTGCGCAAGCACCTCGGATGAATCCCTCCCGAGCGTTGATTACAGGGGTGATCTGCGGCGTCCGCGTGGAAGAGATCCAGGATACGACTATGCGGGAGATCCGCTACCTGGACAAGCTGATCGATGAACTCGCGAAGGGGAAAGCGATGGAGAAAATCCTGCGAAAGTAATCAGCCGCGTTTCAGATTATGGATCACGCGTTCGACAGTCAGGAGCGACGTCCGGTCGAGCCACCGCTCCTGCTACAGCAGAGCGCACGTCACCCGATTGGCTTTGGCAGCAATCTCCCTCGGGCCGACCACCCGAGGGCACGCCGTCGTCGATCTCACCCTCAATCCATTACGTGTGGGTGATCTTCGTGCCGAGCACGTTCAGGCACTCGCGCATGAATGCGGCAAGGCCCGTCCACCCCTTCGCCGAGACCATGTTGCCGTCGACATAGGCCCCGGTGGGCTCCACGTCGATGTAGGTCCCACCAACAGCTGTCACCTCTGGCTCGCAGGCGCCAAGGCCGGCGACCTTGCGGCCCTTCAGCACGCCAGGCACAGCCATGAGGATCTGCACGCCATGGCAGATCGTAAAGATCGGCTTGCCCGTGTCGTGGAAATGCCGGACCATGTCCTGAACGCGCTTGTCGGTGCGGATATATTCCGGGCCGCGTCCGCCCGCCGCATAGACGGCGTCATACTCCTCAGGCCGCACCTCGGAAAAGGTCTTGTTGATGTCGGCATAATGGCCGAGCTTCTCCGTGTAGGTCTGGTCGCCCTCGAAGTCGTGCAAAGAGGTCTTGATACGGTCGCCCGCCTTTTTGTCTGGGCAGACGACGTGCACCGTGTGGCCGACGGCCTCCATGCCCTTCTGGAAAACGTAGATTTCGTACTCTTCGGTGAATTCGCCGGTCAGCATGAGGATCTTCTTGCCGGTCATGTCATATCTCCTGTTGCCTTAGATAAGTTGAGACGCGGAATGCGGGTGGAAACCTCACATATTTTTCCTCACCCCGCTCTCGTGTTTGATCGATGCTCGGCCATTGGGCCGGGTGAGACTCAGAATGGGGAATCGGGGAAGTAGAACTGGTCGGCGTTCTCCGGAGTGATAAGCGGTGCACCGAGCAGGAACGAACCGCGCATAGGCGCCTGACCAGCGAATTGTGCCGCTGTCATATAGATGGCCGACTTGATCATCGACGGCGGATAGGGTGTCGAGACCGGTGTGCGCTCGTTGCCTTCCTTCACCATTTCGATGACTTGCTTCATGCCGTTGCCCCCGAGCGCATATTTGATGTCCTTGCGGCCCGCACGGTCGACGGCCTCGATAACGCCGAGCAACATGTCGTCATCGTTGGCCCAGACGGCGTCGATCTTCGGGTACTTTGCAAGATAGTCCTGCATGAGCTTGAAGGCTTCGTCCTGGTTCCAGTTGGCGTATTGGATATCGAGGATCTTGATGTTCGTCTTGTCGATGACGTCCGAGAAGCCTTTGATGCGTTCGTCGTCGATCACGGTCGGGATGCCGCGCAAGACGACGATCTCGCCTTCCCCGCCAAGTTTGTCGGAAAGCCAGCGCGCGGTATTGGCACCCACGGCGATGTTGTCGCCAGCGACATAGAGGTCCTGGATGGTCGGGTCGGTGAGGCCACGGTCGACCACGGAAATGAAGGTGCCGTTTTTCTTGATCTGCTCGACCGGTCCTGTCAGTTCCTCCGACGTAAACGGCAGAATGACCAGCGCGTCGAGCTTCCGGGTCGCCGACAGGTCTTCAAGCGCGGAGACCTGAGCGGTCGCCGATGACGCGGTCGACAGCACGACGTCTACATTCGGAAACGCGGCCTCGACCTCTTTCTCAGCCTGTTCCGCATGGTAGACGACTCCTCCCGTCCATCCATGCGTTGCGGCCGGAATCGACACGGCGACAATCCTCTTCTCCTGGGCCTGAGCGGTGCCCAGTGGCTGAGCCAGGACCAGGGTAGCCGTCGATAACAAGAGTCCAGCCTTGCGGATAATAGACTTCATTTTCTCCTCCTTCGAAGTCGGTGCTGTTTTCAGCGGTTGGCAGTAAAGCGGTGCGCCAGCATGGCGATGATGATGATCGCTCCCTGAACGGCGGCGACGAGATATTCCGAGACCAAGTCCGACAGAACCATGACGTTGGCGATCACCTCGAGGATGAGGGCGCCGGCCACCGTGCCGCCAATGCGTCCGCGCCCGCCGCGGAGCAGCGTGCCCCCGATCACGACCGCGGTGATGACCTGCAGCTCCCAGAGCTGGCCGGTCGTTGGCGTCGCCGCGCCGAGGCGGGGCACATAGCAAATCGCAGCGACGGCGACGCAGAAGCCCTGGATCACGTAGGCGCCGGTGCGCACGCCGGCGACGTTGACGCCCGAAAAGCGCGCGACCTCCACATTGGATCCTGCCGACTTCAAGCGGCGGCCATACTTGGTCTTGTAGAGCAGGAAGGCGCCAGCCATGACCACCACGAACGTGATGAGCACCGGATATGGAATACCGAAGACGCTGCCGAAATAGACCGGTCTATAGGCTTCCCGGAGGCTGCGATCGATGGGCAGCGAGCCGCCGTCGGTCATGAAGGTGATGAAGGCGCGGAAAATGCCCATCGTGCCCAGCGTGACGATGAAGGGCTCTATTCGCCCGACGGTCACGATAAGCCCGTTGAAGAGGCCGCATAGCGCTCCGACCAGCAGCGCCACGCCCGCTCCCATCGGAATCGCCCAGGCTCCAAAGGCCGGGGCGAGATGGTTCATCGCCATGATCATGATACCGGTGACGAAGGCCATCATCGAACCCACCGACAGGTCGAGCCCGCCGGACGAGATCACGAAGGTCGCCCCGACGGCGATAATCGCAACGAAGGCGCTCCGCGTGATGACGTTGATCAGATTGGCCGACGACACGAAATTGGGGTTCACCAGCGCCCCGAACAGTACGATCACCGCAAGGGCGATGAAAGGCGCCAGATCGGCCCAACGGATGCGCGCGCCTTCGTTAGTTGGTGCGAGTGTTGCTGTCGCTACGGTCATGTTTCTCCTCCCCGACGTCCGCGCACCCACCGGTCGTGGCGGCGTAGACGACATTTTCCTCATTGATTTCATCGCCGCGTAGCTCAGCGACGATCCTCCCGGCACGCATCACCAGCACACGGTCGGCAAGACCTACGAGTTCCGGCATTTCCGACGAGATGACGATGCAGGCCTTGCCGGCGCGCACCATCCCGTCGATGAAGTCATAGATCTGGCTCTTGTTGCCGATATCGATCCCGCGCGTCGGCTCGTCGATGATGATCACCGACGGATCGGCCATCATGACCTTGGCAAGAAGTAGCTTCTGCTGGTTCCCGCCCGAAAGCTGGCTGGCTTCAAGGCGCATCGAGCGCACGCGAATGTCGTAATCAGCCACCGCCTTTCGAAGGCGGGAAAGCTCACCTTGCTTGTCCAGAAAAACACCCGGATTGATCGTATCCAGCGCCTGCAGGGTGAGGTTAGGACCGAGCTTCTCCTCCAGGAGCAGGCCTTTGCCCTTGCGGTCCTCGGTCAGGTAAACCAGTCCGGCGTCCATTAGGGTACGGACGGAGCGGCTCCCGATCTCCCGGCCGTTCAGGACGATGCTTTCAGCCTCTGACGGACGAAGGCCCATCAGGCCCTCGATCAGTTCGGTACGACCCGCCCCGACCATGCCGCCGATACCCAGCACTTCGCCGGGGCTGACGCTAAAGGAGACGGTCTGCGAGCCGTGGTCGACGGCAAGGTTGGTGACTGACAGGATCGGAGCAGCGGTCGTGGCTGACCGCTTATGCGGATAGAGCATGTCCAGCTCTCGCCCGACCATCAGTTCCGCCATTTCCCGCTGGCCGAGGCCTGCCGCGGGCCAGGTTCCGATCATGCGGCCGTCACGAAGCACGGTGATCCGGTCGGCAAGAGCCTGAACCTCATCGAGACGATGGGAGATGTAGAGCACCGCAACCCCGTGATCGCGCAAGCTGCGAACGATGTCGAGCAGCGCCGCCACTTCGTCGTTTGCGAGAACCGCAGTAGGCTCGTCGAAGATGATGACCTTTCGCTCATCGAGAAGGGCACGCGCGATCTGCACGAGCTGGCGCTGGGCGAGCGGCAGCTCACCCACACGGTCGCGCGGCCGCGCCGCTGAACCGACCCGTGCGAGGAGTTCGGCGGCACGACTGTTCATCGCCTTGTCATTGACCAGCAGACCGCGGCCGACCTCGCGACCCAAATACAGGTTTTCCGCAACGGTGAGGTCCGAAGCGAGCAGGATTTCCTGGTGCACGAGTACGATGCCGGCGTTCTCCGCCTCCACCGCATTTCGGAACTCGACCGACTTGCCCTCCAGGAGCAAGTGGCCGGCCGTTGGGACGACATGGCCGGAAAGGAGCTTCATCAGCGTCGATTTTCCGGCGCCGTTCTCACCGATAATGGCGTGAACCTCTCCAGCATGAACCTCAAGCGTGACGTCCGAAAGGACGGTAATCGGGCCGTAGGCTTTGCCAAGGCCCTCTGCCGCGAGTGCGGCAACAGCACGGTTTGGCGGCGGCGCGACCGCATTGGAAGGCAGAGCCGCGTTCATTCGAAAGCCGAAAGCAAGCGGTCGCGCGAGCGCTCGATGTGGACGCGCATGGCATCGTGTGCGGCCTGCGGATCGCGCGCCCGGAAGGCAGCCAGCAGGCTCTCATGCTCTTCGAGCGCCTCCTGAGTCACCCGGATATGGAACATCAGCCGGAAGATGTGCAGATGGACATGCTGGTTCGACAGAGTGCTGCGGATCACGTCGTTTCCGGCGATTTTCAGGATCTCGTCATGGAACTGCGCATCGGCGCGGGCAAAGCGGGAGTAGCGTGTGTTACGATCGACCGGCGCCTCGCCGTGGCCCATGTCGGCGGCGGAATTCTCGAGCTGCTGGAGCGCCTCCGGAGTCATATTGGCGGCGGCAAGCCGGGCAGCTTCGGGTTCGATCAGCAGGCGAAAGGCATAGAGGTCTTCGAACTGCTTGCGCGTCCATTGCGGGGCTGCACTATAGCCGATCAGGTGCTCTTTGCGAACGAGGCCCTCGCGTTCCAGCCGGCTCAGGGCCTCGCGGATCGGCGTCTGCGAAACGCCGAGTTCGCGAGCGAGGACATCGATCGGAATGCGTGCACCAGGCGCAATATCGAGCGACATCAGCCGGTGATAGATGCTGTCGTAGACGCCTTCGACCACACTCGTCGGGCGAATACCAGCCCCCCTGCTTGCCCGCTCCGCTGCAATTGCCACTACCATTCTCCGACTGCTTATTGACATACGACGTTTTGTTGCAAATAACATATCGCATGTCAAATACAATATCGTATATGATCTGATATAGGATTAGGAAATGAGGCTGCCGCCCGCCCGCCTGAGGAATTTGAGCGTCGCTCTGCTCGAAAAGCGGGGTGTTCCTGCCGACTCCGCTCGTCTTCAGGCAAATCTCCTCTTGGAGGCCGAGCTGCGCGGATTGCCCTCCCACGGCCTGCAACGCCTGCCGTTGCTTCTTTCCCGGCTGGATAAGGGGCTCGCGAACCCCACGACCCGTGGAAACGGAACCTGGCGAAGAGCCTCATTTCTGAGCGTCGACGGCGAACGCGGTCTTGGCCCAGTCGTCATGATGGACGCCATGCGCGTCACGCGAAGGATCCTTAAGGAGACAGGGCTCGCCATTGCCGCGATCCGCAACGCCAATCACATGGGAATGCTTGCCTATTATGCGGAAGCCGCCGCAAGAGACGGCCTGATCGGCATTGTCATGTCGACCAGCGAAGCGCTCGTGCACCCATTCGGCGGAACGCAGGCCCTGATCGGCACCAATCCGGTCGCGATCGGCATCCCTGCGGCTGGCCACCCTTTCGTGCTGGATCTCGCAACCAGCATCGTTTCCATGGGCAAGATCAACAACCATGCGATGCGTGGTCTGGCGATCCCGCCCGGCTGGGCAGTGGACCGAGACGGTCGCGCGACAACCGATCCGCACGCGGCACAGGCAGGGGCGATCGCGCCCTTCGGCGACGCCAAGGGATATGGTCTGGGCCTTGCGATCGAGCTTCTTGTCGCGGCGCTTGCCGGATCCAACCTTGCGCCTGATGTAAATGGAACGCTCGACGACATTCATCCCGCCAATAAAGGCGACCTTCTCATTCTGATCGATCCGTCGGCAGGCGCGGGTAGCATACCGGCACTTGCCGCCTATCTCGATCGCCTGCGCCTATCCCGTCCGCTCGACCCTACGCAACCAGTCGCCATTCCGGGAGATGGGGCACGAGCACGACGCGCTGCAGCAGCGAAGACGGGCATCGAGCTGCCGCAGCCGCTTTTCGACCACCTTACGGCTCTCGAGGCCGCCTGAACTCATCGGAGGACATACGGAATGAACCTATTCGGCACACTGAGGGCGCCGCGCGAACTGCTTTTCGGCGCCGGGCAGCGCCATGCCCTTGGGGGCATCGCCGCCAAGCTCGGCCATCGCGCGCTGATCGTCACGGATACGCGCCTTGCCGTGGATGCCGACTTGCTTGCACTGGTGCGGCGACTCGAAGAGGCAGGGCTTGAGGTGATGGTGGACAGCTCCACCCTGCCGGACGTCCCGGTGGAATCGGCTATCGTGAGCGCTGCAGCGGCCAGAGGCTTTGCGCCGGACCTCGTCATCGGCATCGGTGGCGGGTCCTGTCTCGACATGGCGAAATGCGTCACCCTCCTCCTTACCCACGGCGGGCGGCCACAGGACTATTACGGCGAATATGCCGTGCCGGGACCCGTGATGCCATTGATCGCCATTCCCACCACCGCCGGCACCGGCTCGGAGGTGACGCCCGTCGCCGTGCTTTCGGATGCCGAGCGTAGCCTGAAAGTTGGCATTTCAAGTCCGCACCTGATTCCGGCGGTATCGATCTGCGACCCCGAACTCACGCTCTCCTGCCCATCCGGCCTGACTGCGATCGCCGGCGCGGACGCCCTGACGCATGCGATCGAAGCCTTCACGGCGATCCGGCGCGAGCCCGTCCCCGGTATCGCGCAGCAGCGCGTCTTCGTCGGTAAGAACGAGCTTTCCGATCACTTTGCCCTTAGCGCCATTACCCTCCTGTGGCAGGGGCTGGAGAGGGCCTGCAAGGACGGCGCCGACGCCGGCGCGCGCGAAAAGGTGATGCTCGGCGCAACGCTCGCCGGTCTTGCTTTCGGGGTGGCGGGTACTGCCGCGGCCCACGCCATCCAGTACCCTGTCGGCGCGCTCACCCATACGGCGCATGGCCTCGGGGTCGCCTGTCTAATGCCCTATGTCATGACTTGGAATGCGCCGCTCATCCGCGACGAACTCGCGCAGATCGCGCATGCGGCCGGGCTCGGCGGACCGGATGAAGTGATCCCTGCCCTCGTTTTGCTCTTCGAACGCATCGGCATTCCCGCCACCCTGCGGGACCTCGGCCTCGAGGAAGACCGGATCGATTGGGTGGCGGAACAAAGCTCGGGTATCGCACGCCTAATCCAGAACAATCCCCGCCCCTTGAACCCGCACGAGATGCGCAACCTCGTCGCCGCCGCCCATTGCGGCGATCGCTCCCGCCTGAACTGAGTCGAAAGGACCCTCCATGACGTTTCATGCCAAGTTTTCCGGCTACGCCGATCCTGCCCTGCATGCCGCGGGCCTCTACATTGGCGGCAAATGGCAAAGCGGCAGCGGAATAACCGTTCTCGACCCTTCGACCGGTAATCTGCTGGCCGAGGTCGCCGACGCCTCCATCGAGGACGCACAGCGCGCAGTCGATGCCGCGGATGCCGCTGCGGCCGGGTGGCGCGCCACTCCAGCTCGCCAGCGCTCGGAAATCCTGCGACGCTGGTATCAGCTGATGACACAGCACGCCGAGGAGCTTGCAACGCTAATCGCACTGGAAAACGGCAAGGCCCTGGCCGACGCACGCGGCGAAGTCGCTTATGCCGCCGAATTCTTCCGCTGGTACGCTGAAGAGGCGACCCGCATTCCGGGCGAATTCCGGCACACTCCCTCCGGGTCGCACAATATCCTCGTTGACCATGAGCCGATCGGCATTGCCGTCCTGATCACGCCCTGGAATTTCCCGGCCGCTATGGCGACGCGCAAGATCGGGCCCGCCCTTGCCGCCGGCTGCACGGTGATCCTGAAACCTGCCTCGGAGACGCCGTTGACAGCCTATGCCATGGCCCGTCTCGGGGAAGAGGCGGGCGTCCCGCCTGGCGTCGTCAACGTGCTGACCACAAGCAATCCAGGCGGAATAACGAATGCGATGCTCGCCGATCCGCGCGTTCGAAAGCTTTCATTCACCGGCTCGACCGGCGTTGGCCGCGTTCTACTTGCCGAAGCCGCCAAGTCGGTCGTCAGCTGCTCGATGGAGCTCGGCGGCAACGCGCCCTTCATCGTGTTCGACGACGCGGACCTCGAGGCGGCACTCGACGGTGCGATGATCGCCAAGATGCGAAACGCTGGAGAAGCCTGCACTGCCGCCAATCGTTTCTATGTCCAGGCCGGCATCCATGATGCGTTTGTCGCCGGCCTCACGGCGCGGATGAAGTCACTGAAGATCGGCCCCGGCTACGATCCCGAGACGCAATGTGGACCCATGATCACGCAAAACGCCGTCCGCAAGATCGACCGGCTCGTCTCAGAGGCACTCGCCGCGGGTGCGCGGGCAACGACCGGCGGCAAACCGCTCACGGAAAACGGGTACTTCTATCCGCCGACGGTACTCGAAAACGTCCCCGTGAACGCGTCGATCGCACGTGAGGAAATCTTCGGACCGGTCGCGCCTGTCTACAAGTTCGAAAGCGACGACGAGGCGATCCGCCTCGCAAACAATACGGAGTATGGCCTCGCCGCGTACATCTACAGCCGCGATCTCAAACGTGCGATGAAGGTCGGCAAGCGCATCGAAACCGGCATGCTCGGCATCAACAGGGGCCTGATGTCAGACCCCGCCGCTCCCTTCGGCGGCGTCAAACAGAGCGGCCTTGGCCGCGAAGGCGGCGTGACGGGCATCCTGGAATTCATGGAGCCGAAATATTACGCAGTTGATTATTGATCGGCGGAGCAGACGATGACAGCACAGGACCTCTACCGCATTCGCGACTTCGTGCCCGATTTCGACACGATCGCCGCAGAGTTCGCCGAACGCAGCTGGGCCCTTTCGGCGCGCGCCGACGTTCGGGCAGACATACGGTACGGCTCGGGCGTGCGGGAGGTCATCGATCTCATCTTACCGGAGCGCGTGCAGGCCGGCGCGCCCCTGCATGTGTTCGTTCACGGCGGATATTGGCGCTCCGGCGAAAAGATCAACTATCGTTTCGTCGCTGCACCGGTTCTTGCGGCGGGCGGCATTGCGGCCTTGGTCGAATACGACCTGATGCCTGGCAAACGCCTGGACGTGCTGGTGGATCAGGTTCGGCGATCGGTGCTCTGGCTTCAAGCCCACGCGGGGGATTTCGGCGCGGATCCTGCGCGACTGACCGTCAGCGGTCATTCGGCAGGCGCGCATCTTGCTTCCTTTCTTGCCGCGACCGGGCCCGAGGAAGCCTACCCGCCCTCCCTGCCGACGCTTCAAGGCTTGCTGCTCCTGAGCGGAATCTACGACCTGTCGGGGATACCGGACAGCTTCCTTCGGCACGAAGCGGAGATGACACCGATGGAAGCGGCCGCATGGTCGCCTCTCACCAGCTCGCAGCTCCCCTGCCCGTTACGCATCATCGCTTATGGGGCGGACGAGACGGCGCCATTCCAGGATCAGGCGGCGGGGCTATGTGAGCTGCTGCGTGCCCAGGACGAAGGTGCCGAACTGCTCCCGGTTCCCGATCTCAACCACATGAGCGTCGTCCTGGACCTTGCCGACACCGACGGCGTACTCGGCCGGCAGCTTCACGATCTGGTGGCCCGACCAATCCGGTGAACCCTGAAGGCGCTTCAGGGCCAAGGCGCTCGCGGCGGCAAAGGCGGGCGCCGAAGAAGTTCGCCACTGGCTGTTGGGCCACGTCGGTCGCATTGAAGGGATGCGAACCGCGGACCGGATCAAAAACTTCGCCGCAGCATAATATTATACACTCGTATAACAAATCTCTTGCCTGACGGAAGGTTCCCGATATTTTGGCGGCCGCCCCAACCGCCGCGCTCCGGCGCGCGGACCACAGCTCCCTTCAGGATGGCAGGAAATGTCCCGAGACTCCCGCTTCGATATTCTTTTCGAACCCGTCAAGATCGGCCCGGTCACGGCGCGCAACCGTTTCTATCAGGTGCCCCACTGTTCCGGCATGGGCTACCGCTATCCCAATGCGGAAGCCCATCTGCGCGGCATGAAGGCTGAAGGCGGTTGGGCCGTCGTCTCCACCCAGGAGGCGGAAATCCACCCGACATCGGACCTGACGCCAGCCAACGAAGCCCGTCTTTGGGACGACGGCGATCTGCCGGCCCTTTCCGCCGTTACGGAACGTATCCACGCCCATGGCAGCCTCGCGGCCATCCAGCTCGTGCACAACGGCCTGCACGTCGCCAACCGTTTCAGCCGGATGATCCCGCTCGCTCCCTCGCACGCCGTCAGCGACAGCCTCGATCCTGTCCAGGCGCGCGCAATGGACAAGGCCGACATCACCGACATGCGCCGCTGGTATCGCAATGCCGCGCTGCGCGCCAAAAAGGCCGGCTTCGACATCGTCTATCTTTATGCCGGCCACGACATGAGCGTGCTGCAGCACTTCCTGTCCCGCCGCCATAACGACCGCAGCGACGAATATGGCGGCTCCTTCGAAAACCGGCTCCGCCTGTTCCGAGAGATTCTCGATGATGTGCGCGAGGCGATCGGTGACACTTGTGCGCTGGCGGTGCGCCTTGCCGTCGACGAACTGATGGGCCCCTCCGGGATCACTTGCGAGGGAGAAGGGAAAGACATCATTTCGGCGCTCGGCGAACTTCCGGACCTTTGGGACGTCAATCTCTCCGACTGGTCGAACGATAGCCAGACGGCTCGTTTCTCCGAGGAAGGCTACCAGGAGCCCTATATCCGCTTCGTCAAATCCGTCACGACCAAGCCGGTGGTCGGCGTCGGCCGCTACACGTCGCCGGACAGCATGGTGCGGGTTATAAAGCAGGGCATTTTGGACTTCATCGGCGCCGCGCGCCCGTCGATCGCCGATCCCTTCCTGCCGAAGAAGATCGAGGAAGGGCGCATCGATGACATCCGCGAGTGCATCGGCTGCAACATCTGCACCTCCGGCGACAATACAAACGTACCGATGCGCTGCACGCAGAACCCGACGATTGGCGAGGAATGGCGCAAGGGCTGGCATCCGGAGACCATCGCAAGGTCCGAAACTCCCGAACCCGCCCTCATCATCGGCGGCGGACCGGCGGGCCTGGAAGCGGCACGGGCGCTTGCCCAGCGCGGCGTCGATGTCATGCTGGCGGAAGGCGGCGGCGAATGGGGCGGTCGCGTTGCGCGCGAATGTCGCTTACCCGGTCTTGCGACCTGGGGCCGCGTGCGCGACTGGCGCATCGGCCAACTCAGCACCCGCGTCAATGCCGAGCTTTACCTGCACAGTCCGCTTTCGGCCGCCGACATATTGCAATACGGCATCCCCCATGTGGCGATCGCGACCGGAGCGAGCTGGCGGACCGACGGCGTTGGCCGCACCCACCGGATGCCGCTCGATTTTCTGTCGGAAGGCATCCTCGTCTCTCCCGACGCCATTCTTTCCGAGGGCGCCGAGGCAGTGCCGGCGGACGGTCCCGTCGTCGTCTTCGACGACGATTGCTTCTACATGGGCAGCGTGCTCGCCGAACTGCTCGCCAGGAGGGGGCGCACGGTCATCTTCGTAACGCCCGAATCCCAGGTCTCGCCCTGGAGCAGGAACACGCTGGAGCAGGCACGTATCCAGAAGCGCCTCATCGATCTCGGCGTCGAGATCGTCACGGCCGTGGCGCTCGCCGGTCGAACGAAAGACCAGCTGGAACTATCCTGCGTCTACAGCGGCAGGTCCCGCCCGGTCGATTGCGCCACTCTCGTCCCGGTCACCGCCCGCCTGCCGGACGAAACGCTGTGGCTGGAACTCAAGGCTCGCGAAGACGAGTGGGCCGACGCCGGCATCAAGACCGTGACCCGCCTCGGCGACTGCCTCGCGCCAGGCCTGATCGCCGCCGCCGTCTATTCCGGCCATCAATATGCCCGGACCTATCAGGAACAGGTAGACAAAGATCGGGCCCCATTCATGCGGGAAGATATCGCAAGGCTTTATGGTCTTCGCTCGGCGTAGAGCGGGATGAGGAAAAGTGGGTGCGGTTTCCCGTCCGGAGTTGCGGCAAAACAAAGGGGTAGAGCGTTTCCGCAATTCGGAGAAAAGCGGAAATGCTCTAGGATCGTTTTGCGCCGGGATCCTCCGCCCCACCGAATGGATTGGGCACGCTGGACCGCGATGGTGAACTATCTTCGCGCTCTGTATCTGTCGAAAGCTGTCAGCCGCTGCGTCGCAGGATCTGCCTCGTCCCAGCGATAGATCTCCTTCCGAAGGAAGCCGAGTTCAGCCTCGAGCTCCTCCTCGGCGACCTCTATCCACCAGGATTTTGGGCGGCCGTCGCTGCCATCGGACCAGCGGTACCCGCGAACCTTCAGCACGTCCTTCAGGTCGAACGGCGCATTCTCCGCGAAAATCCTCACCCGTGAACGCTGGCTCGTTTTGTAAAGTTCGGCAAACGGCGGCAGTGCGGCGCCATCACTCGACTGTTCCAGGACCTCGAGGAGAGCAAAACAGTCATCTACAGCCCGATGCCCGTCGTGGAAATATCCGCTCTGACCGATCAGATAGCCGAGCTTCGTGCCTTCAAAGCCTCGGCCACTCCAATCGATTTCGGAGACCGAGCATGCCCAGGCCTTGCGGACAAACACATCCGAAAACGCTTCGCAAAACGGCCGATCGAAGCCGGCATTGTGGGCGATGATGAGATCCGCAGGCCCAACGATTGCTTGGACTGCAGCATTATCGATCGACTGGCCGGCAACCATGGCATCGGTGATACCCGTCAGCCGGGTGATGTCGGGTGGAATGGCGATGGCCGGCTGCTGCAAACCGCCATAAACAGCGACCACATCGCCGATCTCACCCTCCTCGTTGTAGGTGAACGAGACAAGCCCGATCTCGATGATCTCGCATTTGCGGGCATCGAGCCCGGTCGTCTCAGTGTCCAGGATGACGCCCCTCAGGGGAAAACCGGGCCTCACCTCGGATGCGACGGTGCGAGCTTCAAGCTTTCGCAAGATCCTGTAGCGACCCGTCGCCTTCAACGCGGCAAGCATCTCGGTTTCGGAGAAGGATGTCGATGCCCGCCGCCGGGCACGGCTTGCCTCGGCTCTCGCGGCTGCTGGTCGCACATCTCGGGCAAACATGTCGAGCTGAGAGGTCATCCGATCCCCATCGTTAAGGTGCGCCAACTCTAAAGCGCCGGTTGCCCTATGAACACCTCCCCCGTGCTCATACCCACCGATAATGCGATAGAGTACCCCACATGCGCTATTTTCAGCGCGTCGGCAAAAATCAGGCCGGGACGGCCGTTTTTGCCTGCATATTCAGCTGCGGCCACCGCTGCAGTGCTTCCCGTCCAGCCTCCGTCAAGCCGTAGACGCCTCTGTCGAGCCGTTCAAACCAGCCATAGACATTCGCAAGCAGTATCTTCCCGGCATCCGGTATGCTGGATCTGATTTCACGCACGCGCAGCGGGCCTGATGTCAGCGCCAGCGCACAGCCGAGCGCCTGCTGGCGGTACGCGGTCATGACAGGCGCGCGTGTGCTCCCGCCTATTGCGGGATCGCCGCGTCGCCTCTGGTGTTCGCGCATGAGCTTCGAACGCCGTTTCGGATTGGTTCGCGGCATCGGCGATACGGAGCCGACGATCACGCTGACGTCGCCGGCATCGGAAATGCCGAGCATGCCGAACCCGAGCCTGCGACAGAGATCGCGGTAGCGTTTGTCGGTCTCGCGACCTTTTCCCTTGGCCGAGACTCGCGCCGCGATCCAGACCTCGTCCGCGACAGCGGCGCGATCGACGGCCTGCAGTATGAGCTCCAGATTGAAGCGCAGCTTCAGCTCGCAGATCACGACCACGGGCGGATCGTCGTCGCTCAGGCCGACGAGATCGCAGCCGTCAACCTCGCCCTTGACGACGTAACCTGCCTTTTCGAGAAAGCCTTTGACGGGGAGATAAAGCGACGTTTCCATATGCCTGCAGGTTTAAGCGAAGAATCGCTGTGTAAACTATCTCGATCCGCCCGTAGGAGACAATCGTCCTACGGAATCGATAAAAGCCCACGGCTGGTCCACCGTGGGCTTCCTGGAAGGCATAGAGCATGGCCACGTTCCGTGACGTAGCCTGTTCTTTTGTTTACTTGCGGATCTCTTCCAGCTTGGCGAGAATGGCGTCTACCACGTCGGCACCGATCTCAGCCTTGTGCTTTTCATAGACGACCATGGACTTCTCGCGGATGCGAGCCTGTTCTTCAGCAGACAGGGTGTTCACTTCGAGACCAGCTTCCTTGATCTTCTCCAGCGACTTCTTGTTGAGGTCCTGGATGACCTTGCGCTCCTCGTCGCGACCGACGACTGCGCATTCACGCAGTGCTGCCTGCTCTTCCGGCGTATAGCTGTCGAAGATCGGCTTCGAGAACAGGAAGAGGAAGGGCGTGTAAGCGTGGTTCGTCTCGGTCACGTACTTCTGCACTTCGAAGAACTTCGACGTGTCGATCGTCACATAGGGGTTTTCCTGAGCGTCGATCGCCTTGGTTTCGAGCGCCGAGAAGACTTCGCCGAAAGCCATCGGAGTGGCGTTGGCGCCGAGGTTCTGGAAGGTGTCGAGGAAGATGTTGTTCTGCATCACGCGAACCTTCATTCCTTCGAAGTCTTCCCACTTGGTGACCGGACGAACCGAGTTCGACAGGTTACGGAAGCCGTTTTCCCAATAGGCGAGATTGATCAGGCCGGCAGCTTCCAGCTTCTCGTTCATCATGTCGCCGAAATCGCCATCGAGCACCGTGTAGGCTTCCTGAGCGTTGGCGAAGAGGAACGGCAGGTCGAATACGCCGAGTGCCGGGATGATGCCTACGAGCGGCGAGGACGACGTGACGACGGCCTCCTGTACGCCGGAGCGCAGGGCCTGCGTCGCCTGAAGGTCGCCGCCGAGCGCGCCGCCCCAGAAAGCGGTGAGCTTCAGCTTGCCACCGGATTTCTGATCGAGACAGGCCTGCATCGCCTTGATGCCGTTACCGACCGGATGGTCTTCGTTGATGCCGTTCGACACGCGGATGTTGCGGTCGTTGAACTCGGCGAAAGCCGGCGCCGCGGCCGAAAGACCGAAAGCGATGGCAGTCGTGGCAAGAAGCAGTTTTCTCACGGGGGTATCCTCCCTTGGATTTGTTGGTGAGGGGTTGCGGGTTAAAGCCCTTCTAATGCAGCCAGCGTGCGGGCACGATGACGATGTCCGGGAACAGGACCAGAAGGAAAAGCACGAGTATCTGGGCGACCAGGAATGGCGTCACGCCGACAATTACCTTGCCGAGCGGAACCCGGCCGACGCCGCTGACGACGTTCAATACGACGCCGACGGGTGGGGTCAGCAGCCCTATGCAGGTATTCATGATGAACAGGACACCGAAATAGACAGGATCGATTCCGGCCTGCTTGATAATGGGCATGAGCACCGGCGTCAGGATCAGGATCGTGGGCGTAAGGTCGAGTGCTGTGCCCACCACCAATACGACCAGCATGATGACGAACATCAGAAGCGTCGGGCGGTCGATCAGCGGAGAGATGAAGCCGGTGATTTCCGCTGGTATATTCGCTGCAGTTATCAGCCACGAGGAAACAAGCGCAGCGCAAACGAGGAACATGATCACAGCGGTGGTCTTCGCCGCCTGGAGGATGACACCCGGCAGGTCACGCGGCTTGAGTTCTCGATAGATGACCATGCCGACGAAGAGTGCGTAGACTGCGGCGACCACAGCGGCTTCGGTCGGCGTCACGACGCCGGCCTTGATGCCGCCGAGGATGATGACCGGCATGCCAAGAGCCCAAAGCGCGCGCCCGGTGGCGCGGAGCCGCTCTTTCATCGGCGTGCGTGGAAGCGGCTGGATATCATCCTTGCGCACGACCAGCAGCCACGTGGCGACGAGGGCGATACCCATGATGAGACCGGGCACGATGCCTGCCATGAAGAGCTGCGTAATCGAGACGTTCGCCGCCACCCCGAATACGATGAAGGCCATGGATGGCGGGATGACCGGGGCAATGACACCACCTGCAGCGATCAGGCCCGCGGACCGGGGAACGTTGTAACCGGCCTTCGCCATCATCGGGATCAGGATCGCCGCAAGTGCCGCAGTGTCGGCTGCCGCCGAACCCGAGATACTTGCCATGATCACGGCCGCCATGATGGCAACGATGCCGAGACCGCCGCGTATATGACCGACACAGGCGATTGCGAAATCTATGATGCGCCGCGACAATCCGCCGGCGTTCATCAATTCACCGGCGAGAATAAAGAACGGGATGGCGAGGAGCGTGAAGGTATCGGCGCCCGCGATCATGTTTTGAGCGATGATCTGGGTATTGAACATGCCCATGTACCACATGAGCATGACGCCGCAGAACATCAGCGAGAAGGCGACCGGCACGCCGATTGCCATGGCGCCGAGCAGCGAAACGATGAAGACGACAAGGGTCATTAAGTGCGCTCCGCCAGCTGCTCGAGAGTCATGTTTTCACCGGCAAAGGCGGCGATTTCTTCTTCCGTGACGCGCCCCGTCAGCAGGCGGACAAGGCGCTCGAGCGCGATCAGGACGACGCCCGCTCCGGTGAAGTATCCGATCCCGTAGACCCACAGCATCGAGATGCCGGTGACGGGTGCGGCCATCGAGGCGTTGATCGGCGACTGCTTCCAGGTGCCCCAGAAGAAGATCGCCGACACGGCGATGACAACGATATTGGAAAGGATCATGCAGATGATGCGGCCCTTGCGGCCGAACAGCGAGACCAGGGTCTCGACCCCGACATGCGAATTTTCGCGGAAGGTGACCACCGCACCGATGAAGGTGAGCCACACGAAGAAATACCGCGACATCTCGTCTGACACGTTGATGCCGGAGTTGAAGCCGTAGCGCAGCACGACGTTCAGGAACACCATCACGGCCATGCCTGCGAGCAGCACGATCAAGAGCAGCTCGAGCAATTTGTAGAAAGTATCGATCGCCTTTTGCATCTATCCCTCCCGTTTCGCCTGCAAGAGCCCGCGTTCGGCAAGATTCTTCATCAGAGCGCCGAGGCCGAAGCTCCACTTCGGGCAGCGGTCGCTATGATCGACCCAGTTTACGAGGCGTCCGAGGCGCGGCGTCGAGATTTCGACCCGGTCTCCAATTTCATGCGTGAAGCCGAGCCCGGTGCCCCGACGGTCCTTGACCGGCGCAAACATCGTTCCGAGGAAGAAGACCACACCATCCGGATACTGGTGGTTGTCGTTGAGAAGCTGCGAAACGAGGTCTTCCGGACTGCGGCTGATCGCGGACATCGGGCTGATGCCGGTCATCTTGAAACCTTCTTTGCCGTCGACGACAAGCGAGACTTCCGCCTGCTTCACGTCCTCGATCGTGAAAGCACCGTCGAAGAGCCGGATGAACGGGCCGATCGAGCATGACGCATTATTGTCCTTCGCCTTGCTGAGAAGCAGTGCGGAGCGGCCTTCGAAGTCCCGAAGATTGACGTCGTTGCCGAGCGTCGCACCGACGATCTTGCCCTTCGACGTGACGGCCAGCACCACTTCCGGCTCCGGATTGTTCCAGTCAGATTTGGGATGGATGCCGATATAGGCACCACAACCGACCGAAGACATGGGCTGCGCCTTGGTGAAGATTTCAGCATCCGGACCGATGCCCACTTCGAGGTACTGCGACCAAAGACCGAGCTCCTGGAGCAGCTTCTTGACCTCGGCCGCCTTGTCGGAGCCGGCGACGAGGCCTTTGAGATTGTCGCCGAGGACGGGGGCCAGCCGGCCGCGAATTTCCTGCGCGCGCAGCGGATCGCCCTTGGCCTGCTCCTCGATCACGCGCTCCAGCATGCTGTCCGCAAAGGTGACGCCGGCCGCCTTGACGGCCTGCAGATCGGCAGGCGCCAGAAGATCGCCCGCCTCGCCACGGAGGAATGCATCGAGAGAGCCGAGACTTGCAAAGCGCGACGGGTCGCGCAAAGCGTCGACAAGGCCGTCGATCTCAAGAAGCGCGGAAATCGTTGCCGCGAGCGGGGTCAGGTCGAAGACCTCTCCTTCCGAGATCAGGACCGGGCAAGGTCCGCCGGCGGTTTTGGACCAGACGCGCCCGACGAGCATCGCGCTTGATGCATCCGCGGGTTGGATTGATTCGGCGCTCAGTGCCTGTTCGAAACTCACGAGAAATCCTCCGCTCATCTCGTACCTCGAAGGTACGGGTCCTCTATTGTCAGGATGTCTGACAACGAGATGACCTGCTTCTAGTATGACTTTTTGGCCATGTCTAGGCCATCGGTAAGTAAAGTCTGATACGCCACCAAGACCTCACAGGCTGCGCCGTCCGACCCGAAAATTCAGGACGAGAAGCTTTCGATCGTCAGGTCCAGGCGGGCCGCCGCCCCGTTCAGATGATGGCGCATCGCCTCCTCGGCCTTGACCGGATCTCGCGCCGCCACGCCATTTCGGATGGAGACATGTTCCGCAATCGTGACTTCGACGATCTCCTCCAGTATTGCAGCGGCGCGCGCCGCGTTGATCGCCAGGCTGATCCGCTCCGCGATGAATCCGATGAAAAGCAGGAAATATTCGTTATGGGTGGCCGCCGCAATCGCGCGATGAAAAGCGAGGTCGGCGACGATCCCCTGCTCCGTCCATTTTTCCGCGCCGGTCATCTGCTGCAACGCCTCGTCGATCTTGCCCAAATCCTGCGGTGTATGATGGATCGCCGCAAGTCGAGCCGCCTCCACCTCAAGCGGAATACGGAGTTGAAACAAATCACGGAAACTTCCGCGATTAGCGAGATCTCCCTGCTCTATCCGGAGCGATTGCCGGCGATCGATTTCCGTGGCGAAGGCGCCGACGCCCTGGCGGGTTTCCACCAGGCCTTCATTTCGCAATTGAGCTATAGCCTCCCGCACCACCGAGCGGCTGACCCCGAAGGTCGTGGCGAGCAGATGCTCCGTCGGCAGTTTCTCTCCGGGGGCGATACGTCCTTCGGTGATCTCCCTGCCGATCTTCGCCGCGATGCGCGCGGGCAAATGCTCGCTCCTGCTGATCTGGCCGAAATCCATTGCCGCCAAGATTGCTCTCCCTTTTAGAATCTCAGTTGACAACCGGGATTCATGATCATCTCCGGGTCAACGGCATGCTTGAGCGCCGTCAACAGTTTTCGGCGGCTCGCGGGCAGCCTGGCGTCGAAATCCGGTCGCTTCAAGCGCCCAATGCCGTGCTCGGCGCTGATGCTTCCGGTATAGCGATCGAGCACCTCGTTCACGACCGTCTTGGCCCTGTAGATCAATTGGATCCGCTCCTCGGGCGTACTGCCGGCCGGCGGCAGGACGTTAAGATGCACATTGCCGTCGCCGACATGGCCATAGGAAACGCTGACGGCGCCCGGAAGCGCCTCGGACACTGCCTTTTCCGCCTCCTCTACGAAGGAGGCCAGCTGTGAGAGCGGTACGGAGATATCGGTGCGCATATGAGTGCCGCGTTTCGCCTGACCTTCGTTCATGCCCTCGCGGATCAACCAAAGATTGCGTGCCTGCGTCTGCGAGGCGGCGATCGTTCCGTCGAGGACCAGCCCTTCCTCCATCACACCTTCCAGGAAGCGCTGCATTAGATCGTCGATATCGATGAGGCCGGAGCCGGAAATCTCCATCAGCACATAGGCCGGATACTCCGCCGAGATGGGGATCGGCAGATCGGGCATCGCCTCCTGCGCCAGGGTGAAGGCGAGCGGCGGCATGAATTCGAAAGCCGACATCAGGTCGCAGCAGTCCCGACGCGCCCGGCGATAGAGCTTGATGGCATCTTCCAGGGAGGCAAGACCGAGCAGCGCCGTGGCTACGTGGTCGGGATAGGGCGTCAGCTTGACGGAGACGGCGGTGATGATGCCGAGCGTGCCTTCTGCACCGATGAACAGCTGCTTCAGGTCGATGCCGCGATTGTCCTTTCTCAACGTCGACAGGCCTTCGAGGATGCTGCCGTCCGGGAGGACCACTTCAAGGCCCAGCACCAGTTCGCGGGTCATGCCGTAGCGGAGCACGTTGACGCCGCCGGCATTCGTCGAAACATTTCCCCCGATCTGGCAGCTTCCCTGCGCGCCGAGCGCAAGCGGAAAGAACATGCCCATCTTCGCAATCGCGTCCTTGAGCTCGGACAGGATGCAGCCGGACTCGACAACCGCCGAAAAATCGGCCGGATCGATCTTGCGGATGCGGTTCATGCGGGAGAGAGAAAGCACGACCTGCCTCTCCGGAGCATCGGGGATCGCGCCGAGCACGAGGCCGGTATTGCCGCCCTGCGGCACGATCGAAAGCCCAAGTTCCCGGCAGGCTTTCACGGCCGCCGCCACCTGCTGCGTCGAGCGCGGGCGAATCACCGCCACGGTGCCGCTGGTTACGTCGCCATGCCAGTCGCGGCAGAAACGGAGCATTTCCTCCGTTTCGCTCAGCACGATATCTTCACCAAGCATCTGACGTAGCGCCAGGCGCAGTTCCGCAGGGCCTTTCGCATCCTCTATCGTGCCTGCGCTCGTCATGCTGCTTGCCCCTCCTCGCGCGCCTCTCAGAAAGCGCCCGTCATGCCTGCACGCGACCGAGAATCTTTCGCTCGAACCGCCACTATCCTGTTTTCAATCCGACCATATAAGGTTATCAGACAACCGTACAAGACAAAATTTTGATCCGCATGAAGACCTGATCGCATGCGGCCTCACTCAAGGAGGAGACATTCATGCATATCCTGATCATCGGCGCTGCCGGCATGGTCGGCCGCAAGCTCACGCAGCGGCTCGTCAAGGACGGCACTCTCGGCGGAAACCGGGTGGAGAAGCTGACGCTCGTGGACGTAGTGGCGCCGGAAAGGCCGCAGGGTTTTGCCGGAACGGTCGTTGCACGCGAAGGCGACCT
Organism: Ensifer sp. R1-3; assembly: GCF_056739175.1. Lineage (NCBI taxonomy): Bacteria > Pseudomonadati > Pseudomonadota > Alphaproteobacteria > Hyphomicrobiales > Rhizobiaceae > Ensifer > Ensifer sp. R1-3. The sequence goes on along the minus strand of NZ_CP096517.1, from coordinate 192,720 downwards.
TTCCGCTTCCGGCGAAGCCGAGAGGCTCGTCGAGGGGCGCCCGGATGTCATCTTCCATCTGGCGGCAATCGTCTCCGGTGAAGCCGAGCTGGATTTCGACAAGGGCTACCGGATCAATCTCGACGGCACGCGCTATCTCTTCGATGCGATCCGCCTTGCTCACGATCAGGACGGCTACAAGCCTCGCCTTGTCTTCACCTCATCGATCGCCGTGGTCGGAGCGCCGCTCCCCTTCCCCATCCCGGACGATTATCATCTTACTCCGCTTACGAGCTACGGCACCCAGAAAGCGGTCTGCGAGCTGCTGCTCTCCGACTACAGCCGCCGCGGCTTCTTCGATGGCATCGGCATCCGCCTGCCGACGATCTGCATCCGCCCCGGCAAGCCCAACAAGGCGGCTTCCGGCTTCTTCTCCAATATCCTGCGCGAGCCGCTGGTCGGCCAGGAAGCCGTGCTGCCTGTTTCGGAGGATGTCCGCCACTGGCACACCTCGCCGCGCTCGGCGGTCGGCTTCCTCATCCATGGCGCGACCATCGACCTTGAAAAAGTTGGCCCGCGTCGCAACCTTTCCATGCCGGGTCTCAGTGCCACCGTGGGCGAGCAGATCGAAGCGCTGCGCCGCGTTGCCGGCGAAAAGGCCGTGCAGCTGATCCGCCGCGAACCCGACGAGATGATCATGAAGATGGTCGCCGGCTGGGCGCCGGGCTTCGAGGCCAAACGCGCCACCGAACTTGGCTTCACTGCCGAAAAGAGCTTCGACGAGATCATCCGCGTTCACATCGAGGATGAACTGGGAGGGAAGCTGTGAGCGGGAAGACGAAGATTGCCTTTCTCGGCACGGGCTTGATGGGGGCACCGATGGCGCGGCGCCTGCTCGGTGCCGGTTTTTCGGTTACGGTGTGGAACCGTGACGCCGCCAAAGCCGAGCCGCTGGCCGCCGACGGTGCTGACATCGCTGCCTCGCCGGCCGATGCTGTTGCCGGCGCAGCTATCGTCTTCACCATGCTGACCAACGGCCAGGCCGTATCCGAGGTCCTGTTCGAGCGCGGCGTCGCCGATAGCCTGGCGGAAGGTACGATCGTGGTGGATTGCAGCTCCATAGCCCCGCAGATCGCCCGCGAACATGCGCGCAGATTGGCGGAAAAAGGCATCCGCCACCTCGACGCACCGGTTTCAGGCGGCGTGGTGGGCGCGGCCGCCGGTACGCTCGCCATCATGGCCGGCGGCGATGGCACCGCGGTCGAAAGCCTGAAGGAAGTTTTTGCGGTGCTCGGTCGCGTGACCCATGTGGGCCCGAGCGGTGCCGGCCAGGTCTGCAAGCTCGCCAACCAGCAGATCGTGGCCGTCACCATCGGCGCGGTGGCCGAAGCCATGGTTCTGGTGGAAGCCGGCGGTGCCTCGCGCGCGGCCTTTCGGGACGCAATCCGCGGCGGCTTTGCCGAAAGCCGGATTCTCGAACTGCACGGCGCCCGTATGGTGGAGCGCAACTTCGCCCCCGGCGGCGCATCGAACAACCAGCTGAAGGATCTGAACGCCGTCATGGCCATGGCGGATGATCTCTCCCTCGAGCTTCCCCTGACCAGGCAAGTGCGGCAGGAATTTGCCGATTTCGTCGAGTCCGGCGGCGGCGAACAGGACCACAGCGGACTGCTTCTGCAACTCGAAAAGCTCAACCCAAGGAATTAGGTCCCGCCATGACTGACAAACCCCAGCGCCGCCTGCGCTCACAGGACTGGTTCGACAATCCGGACCATATCGATCTGACGGCGCTCTATCTGGAGCGCTTCATGAACTACGGCGTGACGCCGGAGGAATTGCGTTGCGGCAAGCCCATCATCGGCATTGCCCAAAGCGGCAGCGATCTCACCCCATGCAATCGGGTGCATATGGATCTGGCGAAGCGCGTGCGCGACGGCATCCGCGATGCCGGGGGCATTCCGATCGAGTTCCCGACGCATCCGATTTTCGAGAACTGCAAGCGCCCGACGGCCGCCCTCGATCGCAACCTCGCCTATCTCGGCCTCGTTGAAATTCTCTACGGCTATCCGCTGGATGGCGTGGTGCTGACCACCGGCTGCGACAAGACCACTCCCTCCGCCCTGATGGCGGCCTCCACGGTCGACATCCCGGCGATCGTGCTCTCCGGCGGCCCCATGCTCGACGGCTGGCACGAAGGCGATCTCGTCGGCTCCGGCACGGTGATCTGGCGCATGCGCCGCAAGCTCGCGGCAGGCGAGATCGACCGCGAGGAGTTCATGCAGGCAGCACTCGATTCGGCTCCCTCCGTCGGCCATTGCAACACGATGGGCACGGCTTCGACAATGAACGCGATGGCCGAAGCGCTCGGCATGTCGCTCACCGGTTGCGGCGCCATCCCCGCTGCCTATCGCGAGCGTGGGCAGATGGCCTATCGTACCGGACGCCGCGCCGTGGAACTCGTCTTCGAGGACCTGAAACCCTCCGACATCCTGACCCGGGAAGCCTTTCTCAATGCCATCCGCGTCAACTCGGCGATCGGCGGATCGACCAACGCCCAGCCGCATCTTGCGGCCATGGCGAAGCATGCCGGCGTCGAGCTTTACCCGGACGACTGGCAGGTCCATGGTTTCGATATCCCGCTGCTCGCCAACATCCAGCCGGCGGGCGCCTATCTCGGTGAACGCTATCACCGCGCGGGCGGCACCCCCGCCATCATGTGGGAGCTCCTGAAGGCCGGAAAGCTCGACGGCGGCTGTCGCACCGTCACGGGAAGGACGGTGGCCGAGAACCTCGAAGGGCGCGAACCCACGGATCGCGAAGTTATTCGCCCCTTCGACGAGCCCCTCAAGGAAAAGGCAGGCTTCCTGGTGCTGAAGGGCAATCTCTTCGACTTCGCCATCATGAAGATGAGTGTCGTCTCCGACGATTTCAGGAAGCGCTACCTTCAGGAGCCGGGCCGCGAGGGCGTTTTCGAGGGCAAGGCCGTGGTCTTCGACGGCTCGGAGGACTACCACAAGCGCATCAACGACCCTGAACTCGACATCGACGAGAACACCATTCTGGTGATCCGCGGCGCCGGCCCGCTCGGCTGGCCGGGGTCGGCGGAAGTCGTGAACATGCAGCCGCCGGATCATCTCTTGAAACGCGGCATCAGGAGCCTGCCCACCATCGGCGACGGACGTCAATCCGGCACGGCCGACAGTCCCTCCATCCTGAACGCCTCGCCGGAGAGTGCGGCTGGCGGCGGTCTCGCCTGGCTGCGCAGCGGTGATGTGATTCGCATCGATTTCAACCTGGGTCGCTGCGACATGCTGGTTTCCGACGAGGATATCGAAAGACGCAAGGCGGACGGCATTCCCGCCGTGCCGGCCGATGCCACGCCCTGGCAGCGCATCTACCGCAAATCCGTCACCCAGCTTTCCGACGGCGCGGTGCTCGAAGGCGCAGCAGACTTCCGGCAGATCGCCAAGAATATGCCCCGCCACAATCACTAGAGCACTTCCAGGAAAACTGTGTAACGGATTTCCGTCTGGAAGTGCGTTGGATCAAATGCTCAAGCGCAATTCCAGGAGGCGTTCGTAGCTTCCAAATCCCTGATGATGGAAGGGCGGCTCCGGCCGCCCTTTTGTATTCAGCGGGCAGCTGCCACCCGGGGCATGAAAGTGCGGCGGCGCGGAAATCATCACGCACCGCCGACAAACCCGCCATTTATCCAGTTCGTCCACGCCCGCCGAATCACAAGCGCTTGAAACGGCTTCGACACCGGAGCGGCCGTCGCGGCTCCACGCGCGAGTTGCACCCTCTCGACGATTTTCGCGTCGGTGGGATCGTCTGCGTCGGAAACGCGTTCCCCCTCCTGAACGTTTGAGCGCCAAGTGTATATTTTCTTGAATGAAAGGAATTCGGCATGAGCCGTCTCGTCATTGTTTCCAATCGTGTGCCCGTCCCTGACAAGGGAGGCATTGCGCCTGCCGGTGGGCTGGCGGTCGCGCTGAAAGTCGCCCTTGAAGAGCATGGCGGCATCTGGATGGGCTGGTCGGGACGATCGAGCGGAGAGAACGAGCCGGAGCCGCTTGCTCAGTTGCACCAGGGCAATATCACCTATGCGCTCACGGACCTGACTGATACCGACGTCGGAGAATATTACCACGGCTTCGCCAACCGGGTTCTTTGGCCGATCTGCCACTACCGGCTTGATCTTGCCGAATACGGTCGCAAGGAGATGGCCGGGTATTTCCGCGTCAACCGCTTCTTCGCCCATCGGCTGGCGCCGCTCGTCAGGCCCGATGACGTGATCTGGGTGCACGACTACCATTTGATCCCTCTCGCCGCAGAACTCCGTCAAATGGGCTTGAAGAACCGGATCGGCTTCTTTCTCCACATTCCCTGGCCGCCTGCCGACGTACTCTTCACGATGCCCGTTCACGAGGAGATCATGCGCGGCCTGTCGCACTACGATGTCGTCGGTTTCCAGACCGATCATGATCTTGAGAACTTCGCCGGCTGTCTCAGGCGGGAAGGCATTGGCGATGAACTCGGTGGAGGCCGCTTCAGTGCCTATGGCCGCGTATTCAAGGGCGGCATCTATGCAATCGGCATCGAGACTGCGGCCTTTGCCGAATTTGCCAAAAAGGCATTGACCAACAAGACCGTCAGGAAAGCGCGTGAAAGTATCGAGCACCGGAGCCTGATCATCGGTGTCGATCGCCTCGATTACTCAAAAGGGATCACGCAGCGCATCGACGCGTTCGAGCGCTTCATCCTGGCCAATCCGGCCCAGCAGGGGCGCGTCACCTATCTGCAGATCACGCCGAAGTCGCGGTCCGAAGTGCCGGAATACGAAGCCATGCAGCGAACTGTGGCCGAACAGGCCGGCAGGGTGAACGGCGCGCTCGGCGCTGTTGATTGGGTGCCCATACGCTATATTAACCGTTCGGTAGGCCGGCATATTCTTGCAGGGCTTTACCGGCTTGGCAAAGTCGGCCTGGTGACGCCGCTTCGAGACGGGATGAATCTGGTTGCGAAGGAATATGTGGCCGCGCAGGACCCGGACGATCCGGGCGTGCTCGTGCTTTCGCGGTTCGCCGGGGCCGCCCGCGATCTAAGAGGCGCCCTGCTCGTCAATCCCTACGATATTGAGGGTACCGCAAACGCTATGGCGCGCGCGCTTAGCATGCCGCTCGAAGAGCGGAAGGATCGCTGGAAGACTATGATGGATCACTTGCTGGAACACGACGTCTCGCGCTGGTGCCGGGACTTTCTCAATGATCTGGCGACATCACCGGATCCGTCGGGTTAGATTGCTGGCTGCCTGGCAGCATCATGCGGCACTGGGACCTGGATCATCATCATGTGGAATGGCCGCTTTCCTGGGCCGCGGCCGGAAATTGACCACTTGCCGAGCGTGGTCGATCAGTTGCACGGGTTCGGTGCTCGTCTGTTTCAGGCGAGCCTCTGACTCGGGTTGAAAGACGATGCGCTCGACCGCCAGGGTTTCAGGCCAGCCGTCCTCTCCGAGGATCTCGGTCCTCTCGCCGACGGCCAGCCCAAGCAGCGCCAAACCGCGCATCGTCCGCACGGAGATGGCGGAGTTGGCAGGTCTACCCGCGGCGTTGCGGACCAGAAGATGTGGTCCGGTGCGCACGCCGTTGACGGTGTAGCCCACCTGCGTGTCCAGAGTGACTACATTCTCAGGTATGTCTTCGCGGAAAAACACGCTGGCATAGTTCAACTTCTCGCGCAGTAGGATCGTGAAGGATTCCGTGTGGCCGGTTTCGTCCAGCATGGACATCAGGATGTTCAGGTCTCCTGCAGTCAGTTGGCAGAAAGCTTCTCTCGACATGGCGCATCTCTCCAGCTTCCGTCGGGTCATGGACCTGCCCTCTCGAGCAAGTATGGGGCACGAACGGCCGCGACCATCACAGTCGGCCTTTGCTCGTGCTGACGAAGAACTCCCTGCGCCGACCGCGAGCGGTTCGGCACAGGGCTACGAGCCTGCGGTGAGGCGACCTCCTCTGGCTTTCCGCTTTCTGCTATCGAGCAAATGCATGGGGTCCTCGGCGGAGACTGTCTGGGTTCGGCGAAGCATCAAAGGGCGAGTTCGTCCTTCACGTCGTCCTCGACCCGAACGACCATCAGATGGTTTCTCTGCCCATCTCGAGAGAACCACTCGACCGCCTGTCCGGGCCGAAGACCCAGGAGCGCCACTCCGACCGGCGTGAGGACGGAAATCCTTCCCTTCTCGGCATCGACGTCATCGGGGTAGACGAGAGAGAAGGTCCGGCAGGGGCCGTCCTCGACCTCGCAAGTGACGATAGACCCTATCTTGACGGCATCGGGCGGCACCTGGTCGTCTGGCACAACACAGGGGCGCTCCAGCTTTTCGATCAATTCAGCGGCGATGTCGAAGTCCCTCGACAAGGCCTGGTAGGCAAGGCGGCTGAGCAGACGGTAGTCCGTCGCTCCAATGAAAGGCAGGGGCAGATTCGAGGAGACCATGATGCTGGACATCGTTCGCAATACCTCCGGAACAGGCACGGGATTTCCGCGTGCATGCAGTTGAAATATTCGGGAAGATTGTCGCGCATGTCAGCGAGAATTTGTGCTGAACGCGTTCACCCAGGATCCGGCGGGCGACGAGGCCGGATCCGGGTTACGATCCTGCGATCAGGCGAATCCCAAGAGCGTTAAGCGGATATATGTCGCGGTTGGACAACATGGCCGCATGATCGCCCGCGGTATCGGGGAAGTCAAGTCACCCGGGTCAGTGCCGCTAGTGCGGAAGCACCGCGGCACGCACCCCGAACGGCTTGATCGCCCCCGGCGCGCTCAGATCACGCCGAGGGCATCCATTGCCTCGGCCACTCTGACGAAGCCCGCTATGTTGGCTCCGAGAACATAGTCTCCAGGGGTGCCATACTCCTCTGCGGTCTCGGCGCAACGGTCGTGAACCCCCTGCATGATGGTTGCAAGGCGCGCCTCGGTCTGTTCGAACGTCCAGCTGTCACGTGAGGCGTTCTGCTGCATCTCGAGAGCGGAGGTGGCAACGCCCCCTGCATTCGCGGCCTTGCCCGGGGCAAACAGTACACCCGCCTCCTGGAAGATGCGGACCGCCTCCGGCGTGCACGGCATGTTGGCGCCCTCACCCACCGCAAGAACACCGTTCTTCACCAATGTTCGTGCATCCTTGCCGGTAAGCTCGTTCTGAGTCGCTGAAGGCATGGCGACATCGCATGGAACGTCCCAGACCGAGCCCGCTTCTATATAGTGAGTCCCGGCGCCTTTCAGTCGCGCGTACTCCGAAATCCGCTCGCGACGCACTTCCTTGATCTCCTTGACCAGTTCAAGGTCGATGCCGTCCTCGTCGACCACGTACCCGTTCGAATCGGAGCACGCCACGATTTTTCCTCCGAACTCGATCACCTTCTCCATCGTATAGATCGCTACGTTGCCGGATCCGGAGACGGTCACCCGTTTGCCCTCGAAGTCCAGGCCCTTGGTTGCGATCATGCGCTGGACGAAATAGGTCGCCCCGTAGCCCGTCGCTTCCTTTCGGGCCCGCGAACCGCCGTAGAACAATGCCTTGCCCGTGAGCACACCGGCTTCGTAGCGGTTGGTAAGCCGCTTATACTGACCGAACATGTAGCCGATCTCCCGGCCTCCCACACCGATATCACCCGCGGGAACGTCCGTGTATTCGCCGAGATGCCTGTGAAGCTCGGTCATCAACGACTGGCAGAAGCGCATGATCTCGCCGTCCGAACGGCCCCTGGGATTGAAGTCGGAGCCACCCTTCCCCCCGCCGATCGGCATCCCGGTCAGTGCGTTCTTGAAGGTCTGCTCGAAGCCGAGAAACTTGATGATTCCGATGTTCACCGAAGGATGAAAACGGATTCCGCCCTTGTACGGCCCAAGTGCGGAGTTGAACTGAACCCGGAACCCCCGGTTGATCTGGACCTGGCCCTTGTCGTCCACCCAGGGCACGCGGAAGATGATCTGACGCTCTGGTTCGCAGATCCTCTCGATGAGCGCGTTTTCGGCGTAACGGGGATGTTTGGCTATCACGCGCCCGAGGCTCTCGAGAACCTCGCGCACTGCCTGGTGAAACTCGTGTTCACCTCCGTTACGCCTCAGGACTTCCGCTAGAATGGGTTCCAGTTTCTCGTCGACATTCACAATGATTCTCCTAGTGCCATCTCACCTCAATCGGCACCGGCGCCATATCTGAAAGGTGTGCTTCAGGGAACAGCAATTTTCGGTTGTTCAACCAACAGCAGGCGGAAAGGCACTTCGAAGCCACCGGACCTCGAATAGGGCCGCAAATTCCTGTCCGCGGGAGACGTCACCGCCTGAAGATGTGAATTGCGCCACCGGCGTCGTCGGATACGAGGATGGCCCCGTCGGGCGCCTCCTTGACGTCCACCGGACGACCGACGTTTCTGAGGAAAGTGGCCGCCGAGACCGGACGGCCGCCACGGAAGCGGACCCGCACGACCTGATAGCCGACCGGTACCGACCTGTTCCAACTGCCGTGCTGCGCCACCAGAGCATCGCCGCCCAGGCTGCGGAAGAAATGAATCCCAAGCGCTGCGACATGGGCCTGAAAATTGAAGACAGGGGGAACTTGGCGCGCGGGCGGCATCGCGTCTTCGAACCCTGTGAGCGGCACCTGGCCGCCGAAATAAGGAAAGCCGTAAAAGCCGCCCGGCCGGAGCGCGTTCAACTCGTCGGGCGGGACATCGTCTCCCATCCTGTCGGCGCCGTTGTCGGTGAAGAACATTCTGCCGCCGCGCCAATCGAAGCCGACCGAGTTGCGCACGCCCCAGGCCACTCTGCGAAGGTCAGACCCGTCCTGGTTCATGCTGACGATCGTGCCTTGCAGCCCGTGGGGAACGCAAATGTTGCAGGGTGATCCCAATGAGACATAAAGCCGGGCATCCGGGCCGAGGGCGATATAACGAAAACTGTGGGCCCCCGAATTCGGCAGGTCGCGCCGGATGTCGCGTCTGCCGCTCAACGTACCGCCGCGGCCGATCTCGAACGCCGTTATGCTGCTTCTTGAAGCCACGAACAGTCGACCACGTGAGCAGGCGACGCCGTTCGCATTGGAAAATCCGGAGGCGACCCGCCGGGCGCGGCCGCCGGGTAAGGACACGGCGTAGACCGAGGAGCCCTTGGTTCCGACGAACAATGTGTCGCCGCAAACCGCCATCTCGCGCGCGGCCGGCACGCGGGCGAGCAGTTCCCCCCGCGCCGCATCGAAGGGCACGCCGAAGGCGAGCGCCACGACCATGACTAGCGCGAGGAAACCGGCCCTCGGGAATGAGACGCTCATCGCCACTCCTCCGAATGCACCCTGAATTGCGCTGGAGCGGATTTGGAGCGGCGTTAGTCCCGTTTCAAGCCGGCGCCCGAGCCTCACGGCGAAGTGATCTCCTTCAGCCCCTCGTTTAAATGAAAATGCGCAGATCAGCGTCGGTGGCACGAGGCATCTGGAGCGCTGGCGGGACCTTCATCCTGCGCGTTGGGAGTAATTACTCCGGCAATTTGCTCGGCAGCCAGAGCCACGCCACCATCCCGACTGCGAGTGTCAGGAGACCGCCCGTGCCGATCGCGACATGCATGCCGGTGAGGAACGCTTCTTGAGCCTGAATCAGGCTTTGATGTGCAAGTCCGGGCTGATCGAGCGTTTCGTCGAGCGTCCCTGCCACGCCGGGGCCGAATAGCCGGAAGCTCAGTGTCGCTAACGATCCGAGCAGGGAAATACCTAGCGCGTTGCCCAGTTCGTTGCTGGTCTCTGCTATCGAACCCGCCGCACCCGCCCGGTTCGCAGGGACCGCCGAAACCGCGATATCGGCTACGAGGCTGAAGGACAGTCCATATCCGATGCCGGCGATCATGGTCGAGGCGATGAAGACAGCAATCCCTGTCTCGGTCGTCGTGAACAGCAGCAGGAAGACGCCTGCGCCGATCAGCAGATGTGTTGCCACAAGTGCGGTCTTCCGGCCGATCCGTTCTACGATGCGAGCAGTGGCCACGCAGGTGGCCGTCAGCACGATCGCGCCCGGCAGGGTTAACAGCGCGGCGGCGAAGACATCGATGCCCAGCACCGATTGCAGGTAGACGCCCGACAGATAGCCGGCAGCAGACCATACGACCAGCGACAGAAGGCCGGTCAGAATAGCGATAGAGAAGATACGGTCGCGGAAGAGACCGAGGTCGAGCAGCGGATATTCAAGTTTCGTCTGTCGGCGAGCGAATAGCGCCAGTGCAAATATGCCGGCGGCTCCGGCGACGATTTGTGTTGGAGTGAAGCCATAAGCGGCCGCATTCTTGAGCGAATAGGTGAACAGCAGGATGCCGGCAAAGGACAGCACGAGGCTTGCCAGGTCGATGCTGCCGCCGACGGTAGATCGCACCTCCCGCAACAGGATCGGCGCGCCGATCATGAAGCCGATGACGACGGGGACATTGATGAGAAACACGGCGCCCCACGCGAACTGCCGCAGCAGCATGCCGCCAATCAGCGGGCCGATCGCAAAGCCGGCTGCGAAGGTCGCCGCAAAGATGCCGATAGCTTGGGCGCGCAGTCGCGGATCGGGGAACAAGGCGCTGACGATTGCCAAGCCGGAAGGCAGTAATGTTGCGCCGCCCAGTCCCATCAGGGCACGCGACGCGATCAGCTGCTCAGGCGTTTGCGAATAGGCCGCGCCGAGCGACCCTGCGCCAAAGACCGCCGCGCCGGTTATGATGAGTTTCAGCCGGCCGTAGCGGTCGCCGATATTTCCGAAAGCGATCAGCAGCGATCCGACCACGAAGCCGTAGATATCCAGGATCCAGAGCGCCTGATCAGCGGTCGGCATGAGGGCCGAAGTGACATGCGGCATAGCGAGATAAAGGATCGACCCGTCCATGGCCACAAGTAGGACCAGGGGTAAAATGGCGATCAGGCCCAGCCATGCGGTGCGATCGACGGTGCGGGGGAGTGAAGTATCGGTCATGGGCACAAATCCTCTGCGAACGGCATGCGAAGGCATGCCGCTTCGGCCGCCGGCGCGAGGCCGGTGGATGGTTGCGATTGAAGGCTAGCTCCTATATACTTCAAGTAAGTTACTTTTGGTATATAGTGATGTCAAGCAGGCCGAACAAAATGCAGCCTCCGGCCAAGCGCGTCCGTCTCAGCCGCGAGCAGCGGCGGCGCCAGCTTCTCGACTTAGCGTGGCACCTTGTGCGCGAAGAAGGTTCGGATGCCCTGACGCTCCCGAGGCTCTCGCAAGAAGCTGCTGTCGCCAAGCCGGTGGTCTATGACCATTTCGGCACGCGCAATGGCCTGCTGATAGCCCTTTATCGGGATTTTGATGCGCGGCAGACGGAGATGATCGACGCCGCACTCGCGGGGAGCGGCCCGACCCTCGAAGATCGAGCCAGGGTCATCGCAACCTCCTACGTCGACTGTGTACTCGCGCAGGGCCGGGAAATGCCCGGCGTGCTCGCGGCCCTTGCGGGCTCTCCCGAGTTGGAGGCGGTAAAGAGAGACTATCAACTGGCTTTCATCGAGAAGTGTCGAAGGGCACTGGCGGCTTTCGTGGGGCGGCGAGGCATCGAACCGGCGGGCTTCTGGGCTATGCTCGGCGCTGCTAACGCCCTGTCGGATGCGGCCTCGACGGGAGAGATCACGGCTGAGCAGGCGCAAGACGAGCTTTTCGAGACCATTGTCGCGATGATCGAAAGAAGCCATCCTTGATCATGGGTGGGATATCAAGTCCGAACGGGAACGTGGGTCGAGCACGGCTCCACACTTAGCCGCCAGAAAACGGTCATTCGAACAGGTCTGGATTGTCCGCCTCGATCTGCGGCAGGTCGGCCAGAATGCCGTTGAGGTGGCTGCGCATGGCGGCCGCAGCCGCGTCGGCATCCCGCGCGTCGATGGCGGTGATGATCGCCTCATGTTCGGCAATCAGTTTCTTCATCGAGTCCGGATGGCGCAGCTGAAGGTTGCAGACCCGATCCATGTGTGCCTTGATATCGGAGACGGCGTTCCAGGCGAGGCCGCAGCCTGCACCCTCGGCGATCGCAATATGGAACTGCTCGTCCTCCCGGCGAAAAGCATTGTGGTCATGTGCTTCATTCGCCGCTTTTTGCCGAGCTAGGATCGTGTCGATCTTGCGCCGTGTCCAGCTATCGAATGTCTCGCTGGCCCGGCGCGCCACCGCGACTTCGATCGCCTCGCGCACGAAGCGCGCCTCCATCATTTGTCTGGCTGAAATCCGCACGACGACTGTGCCCCTGTTGGGCCGGATATCCACCAGTTTCGATTTGCCGAGGGCGATGAGCGCTTCGCGCACGGGTTGACGCGACACGCCCATGCGCGTGGCGATTTCCTGTTCGGAGAGCCGCATTCCGGGGGCGAGCTCCAGCCGGATGATGGATTCGCGCAAGTCCCGCTCGACTTGGGCCGCGGCGGTTTCGCCGGTGTCGATCTTTAGGGATTCGAGGTTCATGTCTTTCGCTGCCGTCATCCGTTGACATCCAATTTGAACCACCATACAGTACCATACAATTCAGGCGCAACAGAAATCCGGCAAACCGGATGAACAGGGAGGGGCTGGCACCGCGCGGGCCGGCCTGAGAACGCTATTGCTGTCCAATTTCATCGCACCCGATTCCAATGATCCCCGCCTCCGCATTAAATCCCGCTACCAGATGCTTGTCGATGGCAAGTCGGTCGATGCCGCTTCAGGCAGCACGATCGATCGGGTGAGCCCCGGCTACGCCGGCGTGGTGGTCGGCACCTGGCCGGAAGCGTCGGCCGACGACGTGCGCAAGGCCGTCGCGGCCGCGCGGAAGGCTTTCGATGCCGGCCCGTGGCCGCGCATGTCCGGCGCAGAGCGGTCGCGCCTGATGTTCAAGGTAGCCGACCTCATCCTCGCGCGGCAGGAGGAACTGGCGCTGATCGAGAGTCTCGAGGTTGGCAAGCCAATCGCTCAGGCGCGCGGCGAAATCGGTTTCTGCGCGGATCTCTGGTCCTACGCCGCCGGCCAGGCCCGCGCGCTGGAAGGACAAACCCACAACAATATCGGCGACGATCGCTTGGGCCTTGTCCTGCGCGAGCCGGTCGGGGTCGTCGGCATCATTACGCCTTGGAACTTCCCCTTCATCATCGCCTCGGAACGCGTGCCCTGGGCTATCGGTAGCGGCTGCACCGTCGTGCTGAAGCCCTCCGAGTTCACGTCGGGCACGTCGATCCGTCTGGCGGAGTTGGCGCGCGAAGCTGGCATTCCCGATGGCGTGTTTAACGTCGTCACCGGGTATGGCGATCCCGCCGGCCAGGTGCTGGCCGAAGACCCGAACGTCGACATGGTCGCCTTTACCGGCTCTGTCCGCGTCGGCACGAAGCTTGGCGAGATCGCGGCGCGCACCGTCAAGCGCGTCGGGCTGGAGCTTGGCGGCAAGGGGCCGCAGATCGTCTTCGCCGATGCGGATCTTGACGCGGCGGCAGACGGCATCGCCTATGGCGTCTACCACAATGCCGGCCAGTGCTGCATTTCCGGCAGCCGGCTTCTGGTGCAGGAGGGCATCCGCGATGCGCTGATGGAGCGCCTGCTCGACATATCGCGCAAGGTCGCCTTCGGCGATCCGCTGAACGAACGCACCAAGATCGGCGCGATGATCTCGGAGGCCCATGCCGAAAAGGTGCATTCCTATGTGACGGCCGGCATCACATCCGGCGCGGAACTGCTGCTCGGTGGCGAAAGGATCGGCAGGGAGGCCGGCCTTTACTATGCACCGACGGTGTTTGCCGGCGTCACGCCCGACATGTCGATCGCACGCGAAGAGATCTTTGGTCCCGTGCTTTCAACGCTGACCTTCAAGACCGCGGACGAAGCCGTAGCGCTGGCGAACGCCACCGAGTTCGGTCTTTCGGCCAGTGTCTGGTCGACCAATCTCGAAACGGCCCTGCAGAGCATCCGCCGCATCCGCGCCGGCCGATGCTGGATCAACAGCGTGATCGACGGCACGCCGGAGCTGCCGATCGGCGGCTATAAGAAGAGCGGCCTTGGCCGCGAGCTCGGCCGCTACGGCTTTGACGAATATTCCCAGTTCAAGGGCGTTCATGTGACGCTCGGGCGTCCCGCGCCCTGGTTCACATAACCGGCCGCAGACTGGGGTCAGGAGGAGGAATATCTCGGCTGGCGTGATCTTTGGTCGGAGCCCGCCAGCCGAGACTTGGGTCTTGCGACCCGCAATGCACATCCAAAGGGAGGATACGCAATGAAACTGACCAGGCTCAGAACCGCAGCGCTGGCTGCGGGCCTTGCCACCTTGTTGACGTCGACTGCGCTCGCCGCAGACGTCAAGGCAACGATGATCATCTATCTCGATCCGAGCGTGCAGTTCTTTAATCCGGTGGTGAAGGGAGCGCAAGACGCCGCCGCTCAATTCGGTGTCGACCTCGACGTTCAGTATGCCAACAACGATCCGGTGCGCCAGAACGACCTGATCGAGAGCGCGACGGCCAGCGGTGTCGACGGCATCGCCGTAGCGATCTCCAGTTCGGATGCTTTCGACGAGAGCATCTGCGCGGCAGTCAAGGCCGGCATCATCGTCATCGGCTTCAACAACGATGACCTCGACGGCGCCAAGGGCAACTGTCGCCAGGCCTATGTCGGCATGGACGAGCTTGCCTCCGGCTATGAGCTCGGCAACCGCATGATCAAGGAATTCGGCCTCAAGTCCGGCGACGTCGTCTTCAATCCGCGCGAAATTCCGGAAGCGAGCTTTGCGGTCGCCCGTGGCGGCGGCATCGAGAAGGCGATGACCGAAAACGGTATCAAGGTGGAGACGGTTCGTGCTGGTCTCGACCCTGCCGAAGCGCAGAACATCATCGCGCAATTCCTCATCGCCAACCCGAACGTGAAGGCGCTGTTCGGCACCGGCTCGGTCACCTCGACCGTCGGCGCCGGCGCCATCAAGGACGCCGGCGTAGACATTCCATTCGGTGGTTTCGACCTTGCGGTCGAGATCGTAAACGCGGTGGAATCCGGCGCGATGTACGCGACCATGGACCAGCAGCCCTATCTGCAGGGCTATTACCCGATCGCCCAGATCGCGCTTGCCAAGAAATACGGGCTGACACCGACCGACATCGACACGGGTCAGGGCGCCTTCCTCGACAAGTCGCGCATCGGCTCGGTCAAACCGCTGATCGGCAGCTACCGCTAACCGTGTTCCGTGGGAGCCCGCCGGCGCGCCCGGCCGGTTCCCCGTTCCCCAACGATCGAGTGCCAGACCGTGACACCTGTCCTAGCCGAAAGTGCCGCGCCACGCTCGCGGACCCAGAGACAATCCATCCTCAAGCAGATCATGGGCATGCCCGCGGGAGCGATCTTTCTCGTCTTCATGACCCTGCAGATTGTCTGCATCGCCGGCGCGCTCCTCTATCCGGACGAGTTCCGCTACCTCTCGCCGCAGAACCTGACGATCCTGATGAAGGCGATCCCCGTGCTCGGGTGCCTCGCGCTCGGAGCCGGCGTATTGATGATCGCCGGTGAATTCGACCTTTCCATCGGCTCCGTGTACACGTTCACGGCCGTGCTGATGGCCTCGCTCGTCAATGCAGGGCTGAGCGCCTTCATCGCAGCACCTATCGGTATTCTGACCGGCCTGCTGATCGGCTCGCTCAACGGCCATATCACCCTGCGCTTCGGCCTGCCGTCCTTCATCGTCACGCTCGGTGGGCTCCTCTTCTGGCGCGGCGCGGTGCTGCTCTACAACGGTGCCGTCCAGGTGCGTTTCGACCCGGAGCCGGTCTTCACCAGCCTCTTTTCCGGCACTCTGTTCGGCGTGAACGCCGCCTTCATCTGGATCGTCCTCTTCGTCATAGGCTTTCACCTGCTGCTACACCGCCACCGCTTCGGCAACCACGTCTTCGCGACGGGTGGAAATCGCGGTGCGGCCGAGGCGATCGGCATCAATACCAGCCGCGTCAAACTGATTGCCTTTGCGATTGCGGGCGGCATGGCTGCGGTCGCGGGCATTCTTGCCACGGCCCGCGTGGGCAGCGTGCAGCCCGGGCAGGGTGCGGGTCTGGAACTCCAGGCGATCGCCGCCTGCGTCATCGGCGGCCTTTCGCTACGCGGAGGACGCGGATCGATCATCGGCATCTTTCTCGGCGTGCTGCTCATCCACACGATAACCGACGTCCTGCTTCTCCTGCGGGCACCCGGCTTCTATCTCGACATGTTCATCGCCACGCTGATCGTGCTGGCCGCCATTTTCAACCATCTAATCGAGCGGCGAGGTCTTGCGTGATGTCGACCCCCAATCTTCTCGAACTGCATAACATCTCGAAGAGCTTCGGTGCGCTGACCGCGCTTCGCAATCTGAGCTTCCATATCGGCGAGGGTGAAGTTGTCGGCCTTTTGGGCGACAACGGCGCCGGCAAATCGACGACCGTCAATCTCATCTCCGGCATCCACAAGCCGACGGACGGCTATCTCAGCGTCGACGGCAAGAAGACGACCTTTTCCTGCCGCTCGGATTCCGCCGATGCCGGCATCGAAACGATCTACCAGCATACCGCGCTGGTCGATTCGCTCTCGATTACCCGCAATATCTTCATGGGCCGTGAACTGACCGATCGCTTCGGCTTCCTTAGGCAGCGCGAGATGCGCGACATCGCCATGGAAGTCTTGCAGAACGCCGTGCACATCTCCGGCATCGATTCCCCGGATACGCTCGTCGGCAATCTCTCCGGCGGGCAGAAACAGGCGGTCGCAATCGCCCGCGCCGTCTATTTCAAGAAGCGCGTGCTGCTCCTCGATGAACCGACCTCGGCGCTCTCCGTACGCGAGACGGAAGCGTTGTTGAACCAAGTGCTGAAGCTCAAGGCGGAGAATGTCTCGAGCGTGCTGGTGACGCACAATCTCTACCACGCCTACCAGGTCTGCGACAGGTTCGTGATCATGAGCCATGGCACGAAGGTCTTCGACGTGCAGAAGGCCGATACGACGATCAGCCAACTGACCGAATATGTCGTGCTCACCTGATGCCCATCCTCGAAAGCAAGAGGCAGATGCCGTGACTATTTCCGTATCAGTTCGCCAAGTGGTCGGGCCAGAGGATGCCGCAAGGCGCAACACGCAGGGCCTGCGCGACGGCTTCGTCATCGAAGCGCTTTTCCAGCCGGGCCGAGCCAACCTCACCTATAGCCACCTTGACCGCATGATCGTCGGCGGCGTGGTGCCGGCGGCGGACAGGCTCGTGATCGACCGGGTTGCCGAGACAGGCACGCAGCGCTTTCTGGACCGCCGCGAAGCGGCGATCATCAATATCGGCGGCTCCGGCACGGTCAGCGTCGGGGACAAGGATCATGTGCTCGGCTTTCAGGAAGCGCTCTATGTCGGGATGGGCGGTGGTGCGCTCGGCTTTGCCAGCGACGATGCGAACGCGCCGGCCTTGTTCTACGTCCTGAGCGCGCCCGCGCACCGCTCCTGTCCGACCGTGCACATCACCCGCGACATGGCAAAAAAGGTGATGCTGGGTTCGGCAGAAGAGTCCAACGCTCGCACCATCAACCAATATGTTCATCCGGATGTCTGCCAGAGCTGCCAATTGCTCGTCGGCCTCACGATGTTCGAGCCGGGTTCGGTCTGGAACACCATGCCGGCGCATGTGCATGACCGGCGAATGGAAGTCTACCTCTATTTCGGCATGCAGGAGGCGACGCGAATCTTTCACTTCATGGGCGAGCCGGGCGAAACCCGCCATGTCGTCCTGAAGAACCATGAAGCCGTGCTCTCGCCGGGTTGGTCGATCCACTCCGGCGCGGGTACCGGGCGCTACGCCTTCATCTGGGCGATGGCTGGCGACAACATGAGCTTCACCGACATGGACAAGGTGCCGATGGAAGCGCTGCGGTAAGTAAGCCCCCAAGTCCAACCAAAAAAATGCGATCCCCGACCCATCCTGGGAACAGCCGGTATGGGCGTAGGACCTTTGGCGCTTTGGTGTCGGACCAATGTCCCATCGTCGTAAACAGAGGGCATGCTAGATTCCGCACTCGGTTTGGTGCCTTGCAAGACTGAGGTCCTGTGATTTCCACGGCAGACCTTAACTCGCGAGGCTATGCAACCACCCGTTGCTTGGGGATTGGGACATGGACGACCGCGATACGAATCACAACTGCGAGAAAAATTCTGCTTCTGACCTCTTGGAAATAGCGGCACAGCTCGCCGCGCTGGCCGAGGACATCAAAACCCTGGCTGCAATGCCGATCGAGCAGATTTCAACATTGATCGAACCCGGCGATAGACCTGAAGCAAGCTCGCAATGACCGTGCTTCCCGCACGAGTGGGTACGGCCCTCGTTGTTTTGCCGGCCGTGATCGAAAAGCCGCCGCCTCGGTGCACTCATGGAACCATTTTTCAGCAACAGCCATTGCGCATTCACCTCGTCGATGGATACAGGGCGTAACAGTGGACGTGCAGAAGGCTGGAATGGCTCGGCTGCTGTTGGCGGCACCTGATGTTCGCGACAGTGCCTGGATGATCCATGACCTCACTTTCTTGAAGCTATGCGAGGTCTACGAGCATGCGTGCCTGCGGCGCGACGTTCTGCGATGTGCGGCATCAAAGGACGACGCCGCCCTGCTCAAATCCGAGGAGGAGTGCAAAAGCCTCGAAGCGGCCGCCATCGCTTACATTCGCGAACGCCAAAAGTTCTCAGGCCTCGGAAGCCATTGAGGCAGCAGCATAACAATCATCAAGAAAGCCGCGCTGCGATGGTCCCTGATGATGGCTGGCCAAATCACTACTCCCCCTTTCCCCACTCCATGCAATTAAAACGGTAGGGAGACGTCTTCATCGATCTCGACGGCTCCTGTCCTCAGACAGGCCTTAAGGTGCTTCCTGCCTTCGTCCGGCAGCATGCGGCTCCTGCTCGGATGCCTGCCCTCCATGCGTCGCCGCGTTGCCATGCTTCATTGTATACTAGCGCAAGGTCGGAGCTTCGGCGGGTCTGCAGAATAGCTTCGAACAGTATCCCAGCCTGCCGGATGTCCTTGTCCCTCTTGACCGCACTTTGGCCGTCGTTGTGGCGGCGCGAGGCCACGATCAGCTTGTGAACGGCATACCGAGACGGATCAGGGACCGTTACTGGGATTCCGCTCTTGTGCAGCACGACCGTTCTGACCGGATCGCGGATCAAGAATTCGAGAAATCGAAGTGGATCCGCACTGGCGCCGCCCAGCGCCGGCATTCTTGCCGGCTGGTCCATGTAGTCATCGGAGGACCGGTTCGTCAGGAATTCGACCTTATAGCTATTCTTGTTTTGAAAGCTCGAGAAGGCGGCTTGTCCGGATCGATGTGGGACGGGCCGAAAGGTCGGGTCGACCGACTGCAGCAATTGTAGGATCGGCGGCATGCTGTCGCCGACTTCGCGGCTGACAGCGAAATCCTGCGCGACGTCCGCGTCGCCCGTCCTTGATCGAATGACCCGGGAGGCGCACTGACAGGACTCCGGCGTAAGTCTGAAATGCGATTGTGCCGATCAGGATACCCCGGAGCCGGAACAGGCCCCCGGATGCAAGCGCCTCAATGACATCCCCCGACATTCTATCCGGCGCAACCATTCCGCCTTCGCGGGTGAGGGTGGACACCATTCGACGCCGTGCCCGAAGGTCGTCCTTTTGCGCTTTGAACTCCTCGACACGTTTTGCGATTTCGGGATCGCTCGCAGGACCTACATAGTCGCGTGTCCTACCACCTTTACCGTCAGGCCGATCGAAATACCAATATCGTCGCTGCTTCACCGTAAGGGGAGTGAAGCGACCATCCGAGGGAAAGTCCGCAGACCATGCCGCGTCGAGCGACCGCTGCCCCAGTTCCGCGAGCATCGCCTGATACATGAGATCGATCGACTTCAGCATGGAGGCATCCTGCCGTTATACCTTTTTTGTGAAAAGGCATAACACAGCAGGAAATAGAGCAAGGGAATACGGTTCTCCAGAGCGGTTCACCAAGGCCAGACTGAAGCTTTCGCAACGCCTGGAGACTATTTTCCGTCCAACCACTCCTGCAGTTCCGCTTCCGCCCGCTCCAGCGCGCTGTAGTTCAGGAGTTTGCGCAGGAAGGCGATCGTGATGGCGCGGGCACGCAGATTGAAGCGGCCGTCGTCATTGTCATCGCTAGCGGCCTGGTAGACGTCGAGCTTGTCGTAAAGCTGCTGCAGGCGATTCTGTACGCTGCGCAGCGACAGGCCGCGGCGCCTGGCAATAGCCCTGTCGGTAAGACCAAGTGCGATGTCGACGAGGATCTCGTATTCGGAATCGTTAAACCCGTTCGTCTGGCCGAGGCTCTTCTGCTGAAGACCCCGCACCTCCCGATCGATGACGCATTGGCTCTCGATGAAGATCGAGCGCAGTGCAAGCTTCAGCCGCTCGTCGGACGCGGATTTCAGGACGTAGCCATAGGCAGCTCCATCCGGAACGATGCGCGAGACGCCGCGCACATACGCCTCGTCCGAGTAATTCGACCAGAACAGGATGCGGGTCTCCGGCCGTTCCTTCCAGATCGTGCGCGCCGCCTCGATGCCATTGCGGCTCGCCATCTGCAGATCCATGACGATATGCGCTGATTTATGCTCACGGGCGAGCTTCTCGCCGACCGTTCCATTTTCCGCCTCGATCACAGTGTCGCATTCCGGCAGGGCGGCATTGACGGCCTCATGCAGGTAGGAGCGATGCAACGGGTCGTCCTCGACGATCAGAACCTTCATTCCGCCCTCTCCTCAATTGAGCCCGAGTCGTGCGGCGCGAGCGGCAGCACCACGCGGACCACGGTGCCGCGATTATTGTGGCCCGGACCGATCGTGAAACGCGCGGAAATCAGTCGCGCCCGGGTCTTCATGTTGTCGATGCCCTCGCCGATTCGTCCCCGCGTTTTGGCAAGTCCGGTTCCATCATCCGAAATCTCGATCGACAACCGGTCGTCGTCGGCGTCGAGCCGCACCTTGACGGCAAGCGGAGCAGCGTGGCGCACGGCATTGTTGATCGCCTCCTGAGCGATGCGGAACAGCGCGACGATCACGGTCGGCTCCAGCCGTTCCAGCGCGCCATTCGTCTCGTCGGCAAGGCCCCATTCGATGATGGAGCCCGTGTCCCGGGTCGAGCGGTCCAGGTGGTGCTCGATCGCCTGGGTAAGTCCGAAGAGCTGGAGAACGGAAGGCTTTGCCTGCTCGATGATCTGCCGCAGGTCCTGCATGCAATGCTGCAGGGAGCGGGAGACGGGCTCCAGTGCCTCCGGCGCCACCTCGCCGTTGCGCGACAGCCGATCGATCCTGCGGGCGAGACGCGTCAGGTCGGCGAGGGTCTGGTCGTGCAGGTCCATGCCGATGCGCTGGCGCTCCTGCTCCAATGCTTCGGTGAGTTTCAACGCACCCAGCCGCAGGCCCTCCTCGCGGGCCCTGGCCTCTGCCTCCACGATCGCCGACCGTTGCGCTTGCTCGGCCGCCCGCAGCGCGAAGAAATAGGGCGTAAGCAGGTCTGCGATGATGCGGGCCCGCTCGACGTCCTCCATCGTATAGGCACCCGCTTCCTGCGAGGAACATGAAAGCGCCGCGATGATCGCGCCCTGCACCTTCATCGGTACATGCAGACGGCTCCTCAGCGACTGTTCGACGATCGGCCGCTTGAACGCGCCGTCGAAATGGAAACGCGGGTCGGTCATTGCGTCGTCGGCCAGCAGGAAGTCCACTTCACCCCATAGAAGGGAGCGGATCGGACTGTTGACGACAGGTGCGCCGGCGAGGTCGCCCCAGGCGGTCTCAATGCCCGTCTCATAGGCGGTGTGATAGTTGCCGTCCTCGAGGAGCACACAGACATCGAGATGGTCGTGCGGGATGATGTGCGCGACCTCCGCTGCGACGGAGCGAATGGCCGAGCGAAAGTCGAGCTGGCCCGCGAGCAGCCGGGAGATGCCGAGATAATGATCAAACATGGCTGCGGGTGCGGAATGCAGCATGGTGGGTTCCTCCAGAAACGGCAGGCTCCTCAACCCGCCGCAATCGCTTTGCCAGTAAGCGCCCGCGGGAGCGCCGCCGTCTTGCGTAAACCCGCAGCTTGTACCGCAAAACCCGCAAACATCTTGCCGCCTTGCGCCTGTACAGGTCCGCCGATCTCCCGCATCCTGCCCTTACTGAGAGGAGGAAGCTCAGTGCAAGAACAATCTCACTCGAACCGATTGGCCGGGACGGGTGAAGCGATCGCCTGCCAGGCGATCATGAGGGAGAGAGACATGACCATCCGTAAGATGCTTCTGGCATCGGCCGCGATCACTTGCGCCGCGATGCCCGCCTCCGCATTTGCCGACACCTCGGCCAAGAAGATCGCCCTTTCGAACAACTATGCCGGCAATTCGTGGCGCCAGGCCATGCTGACGAGTTGGGAAAAGGTGACGGGCGAAGCCGTGAAGGCCGGCATCGTCGCCTCGGCCGACGCCTTCACCACCGCCGAG
This sequence comes from Ensifer sp. R1-3, assembly GCF_056739175.1. Taxonomy (NCBI): domain Bacteria; kingdom Pseudomonadati; phylum Pseudomonadota; class Alphaproteobacteria; order Hyphomicrobiales; family Rhizobiaceae; genus Ensifer; species Ensifer sp. R1-3. The sequence goes on along the minus strand of NZ_CP096517.1, from coordinate 170,230 downwards.
AACCAGGCAACGGAACAGGCCGCGCAGATCCAGAATATGATCCTGCAGGGCTATGACGCGATCGTGCTGAACGCCGCCTCCCCGACAGCGCTGAACGGCGCGGTCAAGGAGGCCTGCGATGCCGGCATTACCGTCGTCTCCTTCGACGGCATCGTGACCGAACCCTGCGCCTGGCGCATTGCCGTCGATTTCAAGGAAATGGGCCGCAGTCAGGTCGAGTATCTTTCGAACAAGCTTCCGGACGGCGGCAATCTGCTCGAGATCCGCGGCCTTGCCGGCGTATTCGTCGACGACGAGATCTCGGCCGGCATCCATGAGGGCGTCAAGCAGTTCCCCCAGTTCAAGATCGCCGGCTCCGTGCACGGAGACTGGGCGCAAGACGTGGCGCAGAAGGCCGTTGCCGGCATCCTGCCGAGCTTGCCTGACATTGTCGGCGTGGTGACGCAGGGCGGAGACGGTTATGGTGCCGCGCAGGCCATCGCCGCGACCGACCGGAAGATGCCGATCATCGTGATGGGCAATCGCGAGGATGAACTGAAATGGTGGAAGGAGCAGAAGGACGCGAGCGGCTATGAAACCATGTCGGTCTCGATAGCGCCTGGTGTCTCCACTCTCGCCTTCTGGGTCGCCCAGCAGATCCTCGACGGCAAGGAGGTAAAGAAGGACCTCGTCGTTCCCTTTCTGCGCATAGATCAGGACAATCTCGAAGCGAACCTCGCAAATACGCAGGCCGGTGGCGTCGCCAATGTGGAGTACACGCAGGAAGACGCGATCAAGGTCATCGAGTCGGCAAAGTGAAATCTCCCGGTGGCTGCCGCGTGGCCGTAGATGACCGCGCGGCAGTCTTGTTGAGCAGATGATGGCGAGCAGTATGGACGACGTAGCGAAGGCGATCATTGCGGTCGACGGCGCCAAAGTGAGCTTCGGCGCAGTCAAGGCGCTCGACGGCGTCACGCTTCGTGTCATGCCCGGCGAATGCGTTGGGCTCGTCGGACATAATGGGGCCGGCAAGTCCACGATCGTCAGCGTGATCAATGGCGGCCTCATGCCGCACCACGGAATCGTCACGAGTGACGGCGAGCGGCAGGAGCGCTACGGCATCAATGCCGCCCGCGACCGAGGCGTGCGTTGCGTCTTTCAGGAGCTGTCCCTCTGCCCCAACCTCTCCATCGTTGAGAACACCCGTCTTGTACATCGCACTCTCGGCGGAGTCGGCTGGCGTTTGCGGGCTGCGAAGATCATCGAGAAGAGCCTCGACGCGGTCTTCCCCGGCCATGGCATCGACAGCGGCCGGACCGTGGGAGATCTTTCGATCGCCGAACGGCAGATGGTCGAAATCGCTTTGGCCTTTTCCGATGCCGGCACTCCCGCGCGGCTGGTGATCCTGGACGAACCGACATCGTCGCTCGATGCAAGCCTCGCCCGTCAGATGCTCGATCATGTCCGCCGCTTCATCGTCGCGGGCGGATCCGTCATCTTCATCTCGCATATCCTGCACGAGATCCTCGAGACCGCCGACCGTATCGTCGTCATGAAGGACGGCCGCGTCGTCGCCGAACGTCCGGCGCACCGCTTCGACCATCACGGGCTCGTGGAGGCAATGGGGAGCGTAGCGAAGGCGGAAACGCGGCAGCGACCGGTGCGCGACCAATCCGCGGCACCAGTCATTCTGTCCCATCAGGCAGCGGGTATTCCATTCACGGCGCGCACCGGCGAGATCATCGGCCTCGCTGGCCTGGCTGGCCACGGACAGACCGAACTCCTCCTCGCGCTGCATGCCGCCCGGTCCGGCAACTGGCTGCCGCAGGGTAATCCGCTCGTCACCTTCGTCGCCGGCGACCGCCGCCTCAATGGGGTTTTCGAACTGTGGAGCATCCTGCGTAACTTCTCCATCGCCTCGCTCGGTGACATGTCCCGCCGCGGTCTCGTCCTCGAGGCCGGCGAAAAGACGAGGGGAACGGCCTGGAAAGAACGGATCGAAATACGCACGCCCGATTTGAATAACCGCATCCTGTCGCTGTCCGGCGGCAACCAGCAGAAGGTGCTCTTCGCCCGTGCACTCGCCACGCGCGCACCAATCGTTCTGATGGACGATCCGATGCGCGGCGTGGACGTCGGGACCAAGCAGGAAGTCTATGCGATCATCCGCGAGGAGGCGGCGGCCGGCCGCACCTTCATCTGGTACTCGACGGAAATGGACGAGGTTTGCCTCTGCGACCGGGTCTATGTGTTCCGCGAGGGCCGCATCACGGCCGAACTCGGCGGCGATGCCGTCGACGAAGCGAACATTATCTCCGCGTCCTTCGAGGGGACCGCATGACGTTCCGCCTGTCCTCCGACGCCATTCGCCTTGTCATTCCCGCTCTATCGCTGTCGCTGCTGCTGGCCGCGGTGTTCTGGCTGCAACCGCGCGCCATGAGCTATATCGGCCTTAACCTGCTGTTCAACCTGGCCGTGCCGATCGCGCTCGCGACGATCGCGCAGATGCTCGTGATGGCGGTGAACGATCTCGATCTCTCGATGGGCGCCTTCGTCAGCTTCGTCGCCTGCGTGACCGCGACTTTCCTGCGGGACGCGCCGGCAATCGGCATCCTGATCCTCGCCGGCGCGGTCGCAGCCTATGCGGCGATCGGCGTCGTCATCCATTTGCGCAACCTGCCGTCCATCGTCGTCACCCTCGGCATGAGCTTCGTCTGGGGCGGCCTTGCGGTGCTGTTGCTGCCGGCACCGGGCGGGCAGGCGCCCGACTGGGTGCGGTGGCTGATGACCGTCAAGCCGCCCCTGGCCCCGATGGCGATCGTCGCCAGCATCATAATCGCCGTCATTGCGCATTTCATCGTCAAGCGGTCCTCGCTCGGCGTTCTGATCCGTGGCGTCGGCGGCAACCAGCGCTCGGTGGAGCGCGCCGGCTGGTCGATCGTCGCTACGCGCGCGACCGCCTATGCCCTCGCCGGCCTCTTTGCGGTTCTAGCCGGCATCGCCCTCGTCGGCTTGACCACTTCGGCCGATGCCAATATTGCGCTGCGCTACACGCTGCTGTCGATCGCCGGCGTCATCCTCGGGGGCGGTGAATTCACAGGCGGCCGCGTCTCTCCCATTGGTGCCGTCATCGGGGCGCTAACTCTGACGCTTGCCGGCTCGTTCCTCTCTTTCCTGCGCATCTCACCGGATTGGCAGATTGGGGCGCAGGGTGCGATTCTGATCATCGTGCTCGCGCTCCGCCTGATGCTGAACCGCCTCGAGAGGCGGGAGAAACGCCGATGAACGCGCTTATTCGCCAGTTCGGCAAACCCTGGGTCTGGTCGTGGCTTGCCGCCTTTATCGTCTGGTTCCTGACGATCATGGTGACGGGCGGCGCCGGCACGCTCGGACTGTCGCAGGCAGCGCTCACCTTTGCGGCCTTCTCGGTGATCGTCGGCATCGGGCAAATGTTCGTCATCACCCTCGGCCCCGGAAACATCGACCTCTCGGTTCCCGCCACCATGACGCTCGCCGGCACGGTGGCACTGAAGCTGATGAATGTCGAAAACGGCATGGTCCTGCCCGGCCTTCTCCTTGCCGTCTTCATTGGTCTTGGCGTCGGCCTTTGCAACTATACGCTTATCAAGGCGCTGCGCATCCCGCCAATTATCGCAACGCTCTCCATGAGCTTCGTCGTCCAGTCCGGCGCGATCTGGACGAACCGCGGTCTTCGTATCAAGCCCCCGAGCGTGCTTGCGGAATTTACCACCACCAATACGCTTGGCGTCCCGAACGTGGCGATCGTCGCTGTCCTGATCTCCATCCTCGCCTGGATCCTGCTCGAGAAGACGATCTACGGCCGCTGGATCTCGGCCATCGGCCAGAGCATGCCGGCCGCGCGCATGGCAGGCATCCCGGTCGACGGCACGCGCTTCGTCACCTACCTGTTCTGTGCCGTGCTCGCTTCGATCAGCGGCTATCTGCTCGCCTGCTTCTCCGGCGGCGCGGCGCTCAACATGGGCGCGGAATATCTTCTCATGTCGATCGCCGTCGTCGTGATCGGCGGCACAGCGGTCGCCGGCGGCGATTCCAACGTGCCCGGCATCTGGGGCGCATCGCTCTTCATGTTCCTCGTGGTCTCCATGCTCAACACCTATGGGCTCGGCGCAGGCATTCGCCTCATCATGACCGGCCTCATCATCATCAGCGTCATCATGCTCGCCGGCGGTCGCCGGGGCATGCGATAAACGGAAAGACTGCCATGGCCGAGGCCTCCATCTACGAAATCCACGACCCGCGCTTCCGGCAGATGATCGTGACCAGCGCTGGGCTCGACGAGCTCTATTCCGGCTGCCGCTGGGCGGAAGGTCCCGTCTGGTTCAACGACGCGAACCAGCTCCTGTGGAGCGACATTCCCAATCAGCGCATTCTGCGATGGACGCCGGAGGGCGGCGTTTCCGTCTATCGGCAACCGTCGAATTTTACCAATGGACATACGCGCGACAGGCGGGGGCGGCTCATCTCCTGCGAGCACGGCACGCGCCGCGTCACGCGCACCGAGGTGGACGGTTCGATCACCGTGCTCGCCGATCGTTTCGAAGGCAGGCGGCTCAATTCGCCGAACGACGTGGTGGTGAAGTCGGATGGCACAATCTGGTTCACCGATCCCACCTACGGCATCATGTCCGACTACGAAGGCTATCACGCCGACCCGGAGCAGCCGACACGCAACGTGTACCGGCTCGATCCGGAGACCGGCGAGCTTTCGGCAGTCGTGACGGACTTCACCCAGCCGAACGGCCTCGCCTTCTCGCCCGACGAAAAGATCCTCTACGTGGCGGATTCATCGGCGAGCCATGACGACCGCCTCCCTCGGCACATACGCGCCTTCGACTTGACGGACGGCGGCCGGCTTGCGAACGGCCGCGTCTTCTGCGTCATCGACAAAGGAATTCCGGACGGCATCCGGACGGACGCGAACGGAAACCTCTGGTCGAGCGCCGGAGATGGCGTGCACTGTTTCGACACTGCCGGCAAGCTGATCGGCAAGATTCTCGTTCCGCAGACCGTCGCAAATCTCACATTCGGCGGTCCAAGGCGCAACCGCCTGTTCATTGCGGCAACCCGCTCGCTTTATTCAGTTTATGTCGCCGTGACGGGATCCCAGGTGCCTTAGAGCAATTCGAGGAAAAGTTTGTGACGGTTTTCCTCGAAACGGCCAAAGGCCGTCAATCGTCTGACCGGAGGGTCGACCTCCTTTCAGCGATAGATTTCCGGCGGAGATAGCGAAGTTCGTCGTCGAGCACGTCTTCTGCAATCTCGATCACCAGGATTTCGGCCGGCCATCGGTGCCGCCCGCAGCGGACCTTCGAACGGTCCTTCATGTCGAAGGAGCTGTTTCCCCGTGAAAATGCGAACCGGTAATGCTCAACCAATCGGTTGACATTTTTCCGTTTCGGCAATACTAAACCATATGGTTGACGAAAAGCTGACTCTGACATTCGCTGCCCTTGCGGATCCCACCCGGAGGGGAATGCTTGCCGCTCTGACATCTGGTGAGAAGCCTATCAGCGAACTCGCCCGGCCCTATCAGATGACGCTCGCTGGCGCTGCAAAACATGTCGCGATCTTGGCGCGAGCCGGCCTCATCGAACGACGCAAGGTTGGCCGGCAGAATATCTGCCGGCTGAACGCCGGGAATTTGAAAGAGGCGAATGACTGGCTCGCCCAGTGGCAGCGGTTCTGGAACGTTCGCCTGGACGCGCTTGAACAGGCCCTAAAGGAGGAGCTGAATCAATGACTGCAGACAAGATCTCGCCCGACATGCTTCACTTTGAACGAATCCTCGCGGCACCTGCCGCTACCGTTTGGCAGTACCTGGTTGATCCCGAGCTCCGCGCGCGCTGGTTCATGTCGGGTCCAACGGACCTGCAGGTTGGCGGCGCCTTCGGGCTGACCATGGATCACGACCGTCTCTCGGACGAGGTCGTTCCCACGCCGGACCGGTACAAACCGTATGTTGGCCATCGCTGGCACGAACGCATTACTCGCTATGAACCACCTCATCTCCTGGCCTTCACATGGGAAGACGGCAAGGCGGGGGAAGTCACGTTTGCGCTGACCGAGATAGACAGCGGAACAACACGCTTAGTCCTGACCCACACGGGTCTTCGTGGCTCTGAGGATGCGCTCAACTTCGGTGGTGGCTGGCACGCACATCTTGCGGTCCTTGAGAAACGGATCGCTGGAATAAGCATTCCTGACTTTTGGGCCCTTCATGCCGTGGCTGAGCGTGAAATGGAAATCGCGCTAGCTTCTGAGGCGTGACGAACTCCGGCTCCCGCTGAATACCACCGAAAGGAACCGGGCGATGAGGAACGTTTCACATATTCCACCTACATCCGCTGCAGCCCCGACGTTCCTTGGCAAGCCCTCGCGATCCAGGAGGTTACCAGGCAGTATTGGGCGGGCACTTGGCAAGAAAGCGATTGGTCGCGGGGCTCTCCATGGCGGCTGGTTGCTCCGGATGGGCGGCCAGCGGCTTCCGGAGAGGTCATTGAGGCGGATCGACCGAATAGGCTTGTGATTTTCTGGCGCGACGAGCTTCATGAGGGCCTCCGCCAGGAGGGGCATTCCGAGGTTAGCTACGTCATCGAAGATGATCGACACGTCGGTAAAGCTGACGGTCCTCCAATAATCCGAAGTGGAAAACTCCCGTTGCCATCGCTGCTATGTCGAAGGGATGGCCTCATCTCATTGCTAGCGTCAAATCTCTTCTGGAGACGGGCTACCCGTTGGAAGAAACAATGGCGGGGCGCGTAGACCTTTGATGTCGGATCACGATGTCGCGCCCGCCGCAGCTACGTAAGCTATCTCGGGTCGACGACCAGAAGGCGGCTTAGCGATCAGATAGCGAAGCAAAATTGCTCCACGTGTTTAGATGTCTGGCTCAAGCCTGCTTTTCGCCGCGCTGGCTTCGGTCGAGTGAGACTGTATCTGTGCAGCGTCGAGCGCGATCCTCACGGCGGTCAGATATGATTGCTCGTCGGCGAGCTCCGGCGTGTATTGGCGAACCGTATAAAGCCCCAAGAGCGCCAGGTAGATGGCTTTCGCAAGTTGTTCCGCCAACGGGTGCGGCGCGCCCAGAAGTTTGAACTCCTCCGTGAGGTGTTTGGTGCGCATCGCATCCACCTCCCGCACTGCCGCCCTTGGCAATGGGTCCTGTGCCGCCCACGCCCGAAGCGCGCACTCTGTTTTCGCAACGTCCAAAGCACCAGACGTCGATACGACGGCGAGTTCTGCCAACGCCTCCAAGCGTTCACGCGGTGTGTCGAAGTGACTAGTCTGTTCGATTAGATCGGCGGTGAAGTCACGCTTCCAAAACTCTATGATTGCCTCGAGAAGCTCACCTCTATTCTTGAAGCGCCAGTAAAACGGGCCTTTGCTCACGCCAAGAATCACGGCCAAACGTTCCACCCTGACCGCCTCAATGCCTCCGGTTGTCAGAGCAGACAATCCGGCCGCGACCCAATCGGCCTTTGTTGGACCACCTTGTTTATCTGCCATTCGACCGCCTCACGCTCCGCCCCGTCTGCCGAAGCTAGGCACTTCCAGAAAAGTGTATAACGGCTTTCCGTCCGGAGGTGCGTCGTTTCAAAGGGTTGGAGCGCCGGCTCTTTCCGCCGGACGGGCGGCCGCCCAAAATATGATGAGCCCTACCGGGCCGAAGATCGCCCATTGAATAAGGCCCCACGGGTTTCCGAACCAGACAAAGGTGAAGAACAGGCAGATACCCGAAACCACCAGGAAATGACCTCCTATTATCCAGGCTACCGGCCAGCGCCAGTCGCTACGGAATGCCGCCACCAGCGTGGCCACGGCACCGCCCACTATCAGCGCCGCCATCTGGTACCACAAGATGTCGAGCACACCGGCCGAGGAGGGTGGCAGATTGGCCGAGTAGACGGGGTACATCACCTCGGGCGTCCCGCCAATGATGTGGTAAATGGCGGCAACGGCATTGACTGCGGATGCCACCAGAAGTGCGCTGCGGCCGGCGCTCCCATCTTGAGGGCGATTGACTAAGTCCGTTCTCATCGTGATGATCCATCCGTACTATACGGCGGCGTATACTACACCGTTGCAGATACGTCAATATACGGTGGCGTATAGAACATCGCGACAGAAACCGCCGGGCTTCCGCTCAATCGTCCAACGGGGCTATCGGGACCGGCAAACGACCGCCCGGATATCACTGCTGGTCCCGTGACTTGGAGAAAACATCCGCCGAAAGCCGCCCGAGAAATTGGGGAGGACAATCGCCCTCCCGACTACTCGGTCATGCATGGCAAGAGGCCTGCCTGGACGCCCCAGGCTGACCCGCAGCGCCTACCAAAGTACCGAAGCGGCATTCCCGCCGCTACGGTCCTTCGGGAATTCCGCACTTAGCCGACCGTGAGACAGATAGTTCTCCCCTCACCCTGAGGCGATTTGAACCGGAGCACTGAAATTATAAGACGAGATCAATAACCGCCGACGATCGGAAGAATCTCGCCCGTGATGTAGCTCGACATTTGCGGAGAGGCGAGGAAGACGTAGGCCGGAGCAATTTCCTCTGGCTGCGCTGCCCGCTTCATTGGCGTTTGGGAACCGAACTTCTCCACATCTTCAGCCTCTTTGTCCGATGGATTGAGAGGCGTCCAGACCGGGCCGGGGGCGACGGCGTTCACGCGAATACCTTTGGGCACGAGATGTCCCGAAAGTGCACGGGTGAAGGCATGAATTCCCCCCTTGGTCATGGAGTAGTCCAGAAGTTCCTTCGAGCCGGTAAGGCCCGTGACGGATCCAGTGTTGATGATTGCCGAGCCGTTCTTCAAATGCGGAATAGCGGCCTTTGCCATGTAGAAGTAGCCGTAGAGGTTCGTCTTCAGCGTTTCGTCGAAGTGCTCGTCGGTCAGGTCCTCGATGTCACGAGTGTGAACCTGGAAGGCGGCGTTGTTGATGAGGATGTCGAGGCGACCAAGCTGCATCACCGTTTTTTCCACTGCCTTTCGGCAGAAGCTCGCATCCTTGACGTCGCCTTTGATCACAAGGCACTTGCGTCCCTCCTTCTCAACAGCAGCCTTTGTGTCATCTGCGTCCTGAGATTCATCGAGATGCACGATGGCGACGTCCGCCCCTTCACGGGCAAAGAGGACTGCCACCGACCGACCGATGCCGGAGTCACCCCCCGTGATCAGCGCCACCTTGTCCTTCAGCTTGTCTGAGCCCTTGTAAAACGGTGCATCATACATTGGCGCGACGGGGAGTTCAGCCTCTGAGCCTGGCTTGTCCTGATGCACCTTTGGGAATGGCGGCTCTGGATAACGTCGAGCGCCCGCCTGCATGGCTCCTGAGGTCTTCGGCTTTTCCTTCTTGTCGGCCCCTTCAACCTGTTTCTGGATATCGCGCTGCTTCTGCCCGGTTTCGGATTTCATTGGTACCTCCTTCGATTAAGGAGGTAGAACGTTGGCGAGGCCAAAAGGTTTGGGCGAGACCGGCTCAATCCATGCTATCCGCCGACTCCGATGAGGGCGCTACCCGCTCCTCTCTCCCTGCCATCCTAAATCATCGTGGTCTAATGAGGGGCCAATGTGCTCTCGTCGATGTGTGCGGTGGCATATACCCGCCGGGCGACGATCGCGAGAAGAAGGAGCGTCACCGTTGCAACGACGCAACAGACGGCAAAGCCAAGTGAGAAGCCGCTTTTCGCTGTCTCCAGCCAGACAGCGGAAGTTGAACCTGGCATCGACCGAGCTGTCTCGACTGCGCCGGCAAGAGTGGCAGAAACGGCCTCGGCTTGCACGGAATTGAGGCTGCTCAGGTCGGCGCGGTTCATCGCCATACGATAGATCAGGGTCGCCAAACTGCCGAGCACCGCGATGCCCAATGCGCCTCCAAATTCAGCGCTCGTCTCCGATATGGCCGAAGCCGAGCCTGCCCGTTCGGGCGGTGCAGTCCCGACGATCAGGCCGGTCGTGGTAAGGACGACAGGAACGAAGCCGAAGCCGATAATCATGCTGGAGCCAAGGATCCCGATCAAGCTCTCGGCGTAGGCGGCGACAGCCATGGCGGCAGCTCCCGCTGCATTGATCAAAAGCCCGCCGAGCACAGTTCTGACGGGTCCGAAGCGGTTGGTGAAGCGGTAGGCCTGGAAAGACATGACAGCGAAGACTAGGGCCGATGGCGCAGACCAAAGTGCAGCTTCCAATGGTGACAGACCAAGCACAAGCTGCAGGAAGAGGTTCTGAAACAGAAAGACGCCGAAGACGAAGAAGACACCGGCGAGGTTTACCATCAGCGAGGCCGTGAACGCTGGTACCCGGAAGAGCGCGAGGTCGACCAACGGATCGCTGAGGCGCCGCTGGCGCCTCACAAACAGGAGGCCGACCAGAAGCCCCAGACCGATGTAGACGACTTGGGCAAGCTGGAAGCCGTCGGCAGCCATGTGCTTGAAACCGTAGATGATCGGCAGAACGGTCGCGAGCGAAAGCACGACACTCAATAAGTCCAGTCGGCCGGCATCATTGTTCTTGTATTCCGGCAGCAGAAACGGGGCGACCGCCAGAAGCAGGAGCATGACTGGTATGTTGATCAGGAACACCGATCCCCAGTGGAAATACTGTAGCAGAATTCCGCCGATGAGGGGGCCAACGAGGCCGCCCAGCGCAAAGGCCGTGCCCCAGATGCTGATCGCCCTGTTCCGCTCCGCCTCATTTTTGAAGAGATTGACGATGAGCGACAGAGTGGAGGGAGCGATCGTCGCACCGGCGATGCCAAGCAGGGCCCGTGCCAGAATAAGTTGCCCCGGGGTATTTGAGAAAGCCGCGAAGGCGGATGCGACGCCGAAAGCAAAAGCGCCCATCAGCAACACCCGCCGGCGACCGATCCGGTCTCCCAGCGTTCCCATGGTCACGAGAAAGCCCGCGACCATGAAGCCATAGATGTCATTTATCCAGAGCAGTTGCGATGCGGACGGATCGAGGTCCGCAACGATCGCGGGCACCGCGAGGAACAGCACCGACAAGTCCATCGAGTAGATCAGGCATGCGATGGACAGGACGCACAGGCCAACCCACTCGCGGCGGCTTGCCTGCTCAGGCGTGTGAATGTTCTCTGCCATGGTCGTCCTCCCGGAAGCCGGCGGAGATTTCCCTGAATCGCATCAGTTGACAAGTATCAATTTCCAGGATGACCGGCTTGATCCCAAGGAACGCTTTCATGGATTCAAGCTCAGCCTAAACGAGACCGTCATCCCTCGTCACCGAAGTAATCACACGTGGGAATGATCATAAAGGCTGCTGACATTGATCGGAAAGCATTCGCGCTGTAGGTTCGGCACGCGAGCCAAAAGTGCGCGAGCAAGGAGGGACTATCATGCCTAAAGGTACTGTTAAATTTTTCAACGACGACAAGGGTTTTGGCTTCATCACGCCTGAGGATGGCGGAACGGACGTCTTCGTTCACGTGTCTGCCTTGCAACACGGCGGTTCGCTGAAAGAGGGTGACAAAGTCAGCTACGACGTCGGTCAAGATCGCAAGACCGGAAAATCGAAGGCGGAAAACGTATCCGTGCTTTGATCGATGGACGATCTCAATGAGCGTGCGTAAAAGCGCTTTTGAGAGCACGCCGAGTTCCTGTCGTTCAATGTGACAGATTCGACGGCAGAATTCCGGCAAGACCAGAGCGCCTCAGTGTTTCATTGAAATACTGAGGCGCTCTGTCCATGAGGCTGTGCGTGTCACGGAAACCGCTACACACTTTTCCTGGAAGATCTCTAAAGCCGGATCACTCCTTTGACCACGACGATCCCGGCGCCGGAGAGTTCCGGCAGGGGAGCAAGTCGGATACGCAGAATGCTGCGGCGGCCCATTTTGGTGCCTTGCTCGATTACCAGTTCGTTGTTCGTGAGGTTTCCCGTGGCGGCAAGATAGGCCGCCAGAGGGCCGGCTGCGGTCCCGGTTGCAGCATCCTCCCAGAGGCCGACGGAGGGATTGAAAAACCGAGCGTAAGCGGTATCCGGCGCATCAGCATCGAGGGCATAGATGTAGCAGCCCTCCGCAGGCGTCTTCTCAAGAACGGCGAGCAATTTGTCGGCGACCGGCAGCGCTCTGTCCACGGAATCCACATTCAGGACGCGCACCATAAGGTGCGTGGCTCCGGTATCGGCCGGACGTGCAGGCGGTTCGGGCAAAATGTCTCTGGGATCGAGGCCGAGGGCGTCAGCCAGAGGCGCGACGTCATCCAGCGGATCCGACAAGCGCAAAGGCATCTGGCGCATGCGGCCGTGGATGCGACCGCCGACCGACTCGAGCTCAATCGGCAGAACATCTCTACCGATCTCCTGCTGAAAGGTTCGGGCCGCGGTCAGCGAACCGAGGTCGCCATTCTCTGCGAGCCAGAGCCACGCCCCAAGTGCATTGTGACCCGCTCCGAACACCTCTGCACCGCTCGCAGTGAATGATCGCAGTTTCCAGTCCGCCCGTGTGCTCCGCATGAGGAATGTGGTTTCGGCTTGATTGAACTCGCCTGCGATCCGTCGCATCTGGTCATCCGTCAGGCCGTCCGCGTCCTGTACCACGGCCAGCGGATTCCCCGTCAGCGGCACATCCGCAAATACATCGATGAGACCTGCGATCAGTTCTACCATTTTGCACCTCGACTTTAATGAGTTAGATTTGGTGTATCGTAGCCTTCATCACTGTAGCCCATTCTTATTAAACGATAAAAATCCGAATCCTCAGCTCTAAGATGAATTGGATTCAGCATGCACCGCCCGCGTTTGCCTCCCTTGTCCGCGCTTCGCGCTTTTGAAGCCGCCGCGCGCCTCGCGAGCTTCAAGGCCGCAGCCGAAGAGCTTTTGGTCACCCCCACGGCAATCAGCCATCAGATCAAACAGCTCGAAGCCTTTATGAGCCTGCGCGTTCTGGACCGGACGCCCAGAGCCGTGACGCTGACGCCGCGGGGTAAGGCGCTTTACGAGGCGACGGCCGCCGGTTTTGGCGAAATCGAGCGGGTCGTCACACGACTGCTGGCTGAGACGGCGCCGACAACGGTCACCCTGACGTCAACGATAGCGTTTCTGAGTCACTGGCTGGTGCCGCGGATGGATGCGCTGCGCCAAACCATCCCGAATATCGACTTACGGTTGCACGCATCGAATAAGGTCGAGGAATTGCGCTCCGGGGGCATCGAGACCGCGATCCGTTACGGGCGTGGTCCATTCGCTGGCACAGCCAGTATGCAACTTTGCAGCGACGCGATGACGCCGGTTTGCGCCCCGAGCCTCGGTCTATCGCAACTTGGCGATCTGCGGCGCGTCACATTGATCCACATCGACGGGCGAAGCCGCCCGGCGCCGAAACCCGATTGGAATCGCTGGTGTGAACAGGCCGGCATCACCGACCTTGATACCAGTGCCGGCCCCCGATTTCCCGATATCATGCTAGCCGTCCAGGCGGCCATTGCCGGCCAAGGCGTGGTCATCGCCAGTCGAGTGCTCGTAGCCGATGCACTTGCTGCTGGTTTGCTAGAAGCCCCATTCACGCAATCACTCGCCGGCGACGCCTATCATTTTGCCTGCGCCTTGGGGCTGGAACAGCGCACTGACATCGCAGCACTTCGGATGTGGTTTCAGAACTGCTTTTCCGCAGCTGAACCGGATCCCGCACACCGGTTACCGTGAGCCCAAGTCTCACGAGTGCAACGGCTATTTTGGCGCTGCGGCCGCAGTTTCGCCCGGCGGCAAGATCCTGAACATAAAGGTCGATACCTTTTCTCCTGGCTTGAACGGGCCCGGCACCTGATGGCTTACCGGCTTCAGGCTTTGAAGGAATGCTGCAACTGCGCCTGCGTCTTCTTTTGTGAGTTGCGCAAATGCGTGCCACGGCATGATCGGCGCCAGCATGCGGCCGTCGGGGCGCTGCCCCGTCTGAATGGCAGTCACGATCTGCTCCCTGTTCCAACTGCCGATGCCGGTCTCCTTGTGGGGCGTGATGTTGCGACCGACGAAAACACCCTCTCCGGGGATTTCGAAGCCTACATCCGACCCGCCGAGAAAGCGTGAGCTGTCCGGTTTTCCAAAAAAATATCCCAGTGTGTGGCAATCGATGCAGCCGCCCATTGTGACGAGATATTCCCCCCGCGCAATTTCGGGATCGTCGGCAGCAGCGGCCCCGAGCGGCAGTAGCCCAAAAGCAGAGGTGGCGAAACATGCGAAGCCAATGCCCAGCGGGAGCGCCTGCGCTCTCATCCGGTTCGGAGAAGAGTTTCATTCGTCTGCAGCCAACATCTCGAGGTTGGCTACCTGAGGGCGCATATGGCTCGCCAAAGTGGCTCTGGTCAAAAGCACCTTTATTAGCTTCCCGTGAAATATTCGGCCGAGTCATGTACAATGCTCGGCGGGAATTCATGTGGGGACTAGCACATGGAACGCAGGTTATCTGCAATCGTGGCCGCCGATGTGGTCGGCTACTCCGCTTTGATGGAGAAAGACGAAGCAGCGACGTTTGAACGCCTTCGAACGCGACGCACCGAACTGTTTGAACCGGAGATTGCGAGGCACCATGGGCGCGTCTTCAAGCTCATGGGCGATGGCCTTCTGGCGGAGTTTGGGAGTGTCATCGATGCCGTCGAATGTGCCGTGTCTCTCCAGCGCGGAATGACAGAGCGCAATGCTGCAGTCCCCAAGGAGGAACGGTTTGACGTTCGGATCGGCATCAATACCGGAGAAGTAATCGTTGACGGCGAGGACCGGTACGGTGAAGGCGTGAACGTCGCAGCTAGGCTTGAGCAACTCGCGCTTCCAGCCGGCATCTGCGTTTCCGGTAAGGTGGCGAAGGAGGTCGAGAAAAAGCTCGCGTTTGGCTTCGACTTCGCGGGGCGGCAGAAGGTCAAGAACATCGAAGAGCCTATCGACGTCTACCACGTGCGCATCGACGCGCAGCCACGCCGACGGTTTTTGCGCAAGCCCAGGAGCGGGCGACTATGGCGGCCACTTGGCGTCGCGGCGACTATCATGGCGGCCCTAGCGGCCGTGTGGATGGCGCTCTATGGCCCGTTGACAACGTCGTCTCCTGGGGTGTCCAGTACAATCCCGTCTGTCGCCGTGCTTCCATTCAAGGATTTGAGTGCCGACAAGAGCCTAGGCTACTTGGGAGAAGGAGTGGCGAACGACGTCATCGCTATCCTATCGCGCTTTTCCGACATTGCGGTCGTATCGCGAACATCGTCCTTTGCTTACCAGGGGAAGGAAGGCGATATCCGCGAAATCGGCGAGGAGCTGGGCGTTGGCTATGTTGTCGAGGGTAGTGTGCGCAAAGAAGGCGACAGGGTCCGCATTGTTGCGCAGTTGGTCAATGCCAACACGGGCGACCATGTCTGGGCAGACCGCTTCGACAAGGCCGGAACCGACCCGTGGGCGCTCCAGGATGAGTTGACCGGCAAGATCGTGGGGGCGATGACGGGTGAATTCGGAGCCATTCGCAAGGCCGACTACAGTCAGGCCTGGGGTAAGGACAGCACCAATCTCGCTGAATACGACTACTACCTGCGCGCGGAAAGCCAATTGAACCTCTACACAAAGGAAGGTCTCGAGCGATCCGGCGAAATTTCACGGCAGGGTCTGAAGGTGTTTCCCGGCTCCTCCCTACTGACCGTGGAGCTGGGGTGGTCTCATTGGCTACAGGTTGGGCTGCTTTACAGTTCTGACCCGCAGAAAGATCTTCAGGAGGCGGAGCGGTTGGTCACTCAGGTCCTCGCTGACAAGAACTTAAACCCGCAGGTAACGAGACTGGCAAATTGGCTCAATGCTTGGCTCCTGACGCTCAAGCGGGACCATGATGGCGCTATTGCGGCAATGAACAAGGCCATCGCGGCCGCACCCTACAATGCCTTCACCCTCACCGATGCAGGAAGTATCTTCCTACAGGCCGGTCAGCCCGAAAAGGCGCTGGAGCTGACAGACACGGCAGCTGCTCGGGACCCGGGACTGTCCTGGTTTTTTAACTACGTGCGAGGTTTCATCTACATCGTCCTTGGCAAAAACGAAGAAGCCGTCGAGGTACTCAAGACCACGGAATTTGCCGACGCTCCGTTGCAATTAGCCATCGCCTATATGCGTCTTGGGCGCGACGCCGAGGCCCAAGCTGCCGTGGCGAAGATGCTGAAGTCGGCTCCGACTGCGACGATCCAGTCCTGGCGGCAGGCTTGGAACTTCCGAGACAACGCTATTCTGGATCAGGCATCGGCCGACCTTGCGCGCGCCGGCCTTCCGTCTCAATAAGCACGAGACGTGGCACATTAACAAACGACCTTCGCGGCCAGTGACTGTTATTCCTATCCTTGAAGGGAGCAGAACCGCGGATCCCCCGACCTTCAATATGGGTGAGAAGAGTGCACCAGTCTAGGATCCTGGGGGACGATAACCAATCGACTTTGCCTTTCCAAGTGCTCCCATCGTATCCTCAACGCTGAGGAGGACAGTGGTTTCGATAGAGCTGAGCGCGCCTCCTGCGCCGATGGCAAGTGCGACAGCCGCCATCGATACGTTGTCAGGCGCCTCCCACAGATTCCAACCATCATGCTCACCAAAGGCGTACCAGAACCCATGGAGCTTTCCGCCTACGGATTCTATATACGCACGTGCCGCCTCACGGCGATCTTCGGGGTTTTCGATCATTCGCGCCCACGTCTCGGGCGTGTAGCTGAAGCGCGTGAGATACATGGCCATGGTTTGCCCTCCTCCGTCACAACAACTCAGTTAACGCTCAGTCCCGAGAGAACGCGAGTCATTTCCAACGTTCTGGATCGGACCGCGAATGGCTTCAACCTTGCCGCCTAGGATGGCCGCTTGCGTCTCATTGCGGACTGTCGCCATCGGCCAGCAATGCTGATCATGGACGGTGCCCACATTGATCTGAACGATGATATAATGGATCACTCGCTGTCTTAGACCGTGTGGACGGCGTGGCTCAAGAATGGGCCTGCGAAACGACGACGGGACTGCCCTGACTATTCCATTCAAACCTTGCCATATGGCGAGACATCACCGGAATGGCGCCGTCGAGGAACGAAAAGGCACTGGTTGGGCGTGATGGCCACATCGTGGTGAACCCATGGAACGAGGCGACAAGGAACAGGAGAACCTTTCTCGGCTCGAACAGGCCGCGCAACAGACTGCTGATCCAAAAACTATGCAACAGAAGGCGAAAGGGCCCGAAGAAAAATTGCGCTTCAGCCTTCGCAAGAAAGACGTCTGGTGGACGGTTGGCCTGGCTGCCGCTGCCTTGCTGCTTTTTGGTATCCAAGTCCTGATCAATTGGCGCTTAGATTGGCTTGACGCGCCCTTGCGCCTCCGCGTGATGAACTACGTCAAGGGCGGCCTTCTCATTTTTATTATGCTTACCGTTGCGAATGTTATTGAAGTCTTTCTCATTGGCCGAATTCCCAATCGTGTCTCTCGTTTCAACCTGAAACGTATTTTTCGGTTGGTCGTCGTGGTTGCCATCGTCTTCGTGGCGATTTCGGTCTTATTTGTAAATTGGTACGCAGCGTTCGTTTCGCTCGGCCTGATTTCCCTGATTCTTGGCTTTGCGCTGCAAATGCCGATCTCCAGTTTCATCGCGTGGATCTATATCCTGGCCAGGGCGCCCTATCGCGTTGGCGATCGAATTCGCATCGGCGATGCCCATGGCGATGTCATTGACGTCAGCTATCTCGATACGACGCTGTGGGAATTCGGCGGCGAGTACCTTTGGACCGATCATCCGAGCGGACGCATCATCAAGTTTCCGAACTCAACCGTGTTTGACACGCCGGTCTTCAACTATTCCTGGCCGCTGTTTCCCTACGTCTGGAACGAAATCAAGTTCCAGCTCGCCTATGAGAGCGATCTGGAGTTTGTGGCGCGGACCATGAGAGAGGTCGTGGAAGAGCAGGTCGGCGACATCATGAGCCAGAAGGTGAAGATATATAAGCACATCCTATCGAATACGCCGGTGGACGAGCTCGAAGTGAAGGAGCATCCCGTGGTTCATTTTCGCGTCAGCGAAAACACCTGGCTCGAGGCCATCGTACGTTATCTCGTGCCGCCGAAGGAAGCGGGGCGCACCAAAACACGCTTGATCAAGGAAATGCTTGCGCGAATGAACGCAGAGCCCGATCGCGTGCTGTTTCCGAAGAGCAATTTGAGGTGAACTTCCCTACGCCAGACTTGTAAGAGGCCCCCGCGTCGCGGCAGGCAAGTCCGGGATACCTCCAGCATTCTGACCCGCGATCTCCGACTAAATCCAGGCAGCGACGGCGGCTATCACGAGCGAGAGGAAGCCCAGCAGCGCGCCACTGGAAAACTGCGGCAGCGGCCGTGTCGGCGGCTTCGGTCGCCTGCTGCTTGGCGCGTTCCACCGACGCCTTGTAACCTTCCTCGATCCACCGGAATATTCTGCCCGATGGCGTCTCGCCGGATGTCGTCGCGCGTTTGTATTCGAGATGTCAGTATTTCGCAGGAACATAAAGCTCCGGAGGCAGGACCTTCCGCTCGTAGTTGGGATTGAAAATGCGCTCCGGCAAGGTGATATCCTCGTGCGGCACATCCTCATAGGGGATTTGCTTTAAGAGATGGTCGATGCAGTTGAGCCGGGCCCGCTTCTTGTCGTTGGCCTCGACGATATGCCATGGCGCTTCGCGAATGTTGGTACGGGCGAAGGTCTCTTCCTTGGCCTTGGTGTACGCTTCCCAACGGACGCGCGATTGCAGGTCCATCGGCGAGAGCTTCCACTGTTTCAACGGGTCGTGGATGCGCGTCAGAAAGCGCAGCTGCTGTTCCTCGTCGGTGATCGAGAACCAGTACTTAACCAGCCGAACGCCGGAGCGCACCAGCATGCGTTCGAATTCCGGCACGTCGTCGAAGAACTGCTCGACCTCCTCCTCGGTCGCAAAGCCCATGACCCGTTCGACGCCGCAGCGGTTGTACCAGGAGCGGTCGAAGAGGACGATTTCGCCGCCGGCCGGCAGATGTGGTACGTAACGCTGGAAATACCATTGGGTCTTTTCGCGATCGGACGGCGCCGGCAGCGCCACCGTTCTAACGATGCGCGGATTGAGTCGCTGGGTAATGCGCTTGATGACGCCGCCCTTTCCAGCCGCGTCGCGTCCCTCGAAGATCACAACGACCTTTTGCTTGTGGTAGACGACCCAATCCTGCAGCTTGATTAGCTCCGCTTGCAACGCCAGGAGCGCGCGGAAATAATCCATGCGGGGAAGCGCCGGAGGATGCGCTTTACGGTAAATCTCGCGGATTTTCTCGGATAAGGTCGGTTCTGAAAGCTCGAGCTCGTAATCCTCGTCGATTGTGTCAGCAAGCTCCGCTTCGAGCCAATCGATGCGTTCTACCTCGTCTTTCGAGTTACTCATGTTACGCCTCCGCAGTTCACGCCAACAATCTTGATCGCAAGATTGGCTTATTCAATGTCGAAGTGAAGGAAAATTACATTCCGCGGGACGCATTCCGCCGGCGTAAGCAGGGTCGAGACTCACCGGCGACACAAGAGCGTTGTGATGGCAGCTCCCATTTGGGCATACTAACCGACGATCTCAATGGATCGGACGAGCGAGCGAGCATGATACTGTGAATGCCACTAAACTGCTGCTGATCTTGCCGCTATTGGCGGCTTTCGCATACATCTCGCTTGTTGGCTTGACGTATCTGTCGCAGCGCGCGCTCCTTTACCCTGGGGCAAGCGCAACGCCGGCGCCCGAGCGCGCGAGCTGGGGCCAGAATGCGTCCATCCAGACACCCGATGGAGAAACACTTCATGGCCTCTATAGCCGGGGTGAGCCCGGCCAGCCTTCGGTGTTGTTCTTTCTCGGAAATGCCGACCGGGTTAGCAACTATGGCTTCTTCGCCCAGGCCCTCGCCGCACGCGGCATCGGCCTGCTCGCGCTTTCCTATCGCGGCTATCCGGGATCAACTGGGACGCCGAACGAGCATGGCTTATTGATCGATGGCATTGCCGCCTTCGACTGGCTTGCGGCACGTTCCGGAAACGAGATCGTCGTGCTGGGCCAGTCGCTGGGAAGCGGTGTGGCGGTCGATACGGCTGGGCAACGGCCGGCAGTCGCGGTCATCCTCGTGTCTGCCTACCTGTCGGTCCTCTCGCTCGCTCAGACCTACTATCCATTCTTTCCGGTTGCCCTCCTCACCAAGGATCCCTTCCGCTCAGATCTGAAAATCGCAGGGGTGAGGCAACCGAAGCTGTTTATCCACGGCCGGCATGACACCATCATCCCATTGTCTTCGGGCGAAGCTCTGTATCAGATCGCTCCCGAGCCCAAGCAGATGCTCATCTACGATGCCGGCCACAACGATCTGTGGGATGCCCGCATGGTTGACGACATCATCCGCTTTGTGCAGTCGCAAAAAGGAGGCACCGCGATTCCACCGCCTCGAACGGACCGGAACTGACGAACCGCTAAAGCTCAACGCGATCATGCGTTATTCCAGCACGATATGTGGCTCGATTGACCCATACCTGCCTTCCACAGTGCTGATCGGCGACTTTCGCGGCGTAGTCAGCCTCCTCCGCCTGCCCGGCGGGCAGTGATGATCCACGCGCGAGAGTCGAAAAACACGCCCTCCGGGGTCATATGCCCCTCCAGCAAATCGCGCAGCCGCTGCAGTGGTTTGTCAGGCGGTTCATTCGTGCTCGCGAGAGCGTCCTGAACAAGATAAAGGCTGGTTAGCGCATCGAACGCCGCATCGACATCTGATCCATAGAAGACCGGCTCTTGCACGTCCGCAAAGTCGATCGACGTAAAGCCTGCCGCGCTCAGAAGGTCGGTGGCAACCGGAGGATCGCCAAGTGCAAACGGGTTGGCAGCACCTGCGGAAACCGCAATTGCCGGCGCCAGCGCTTGCCGGATAGCACGTGACCACTCGTTACGCGCCCGGCTCTGCCACACCATCCACACAAGGCGCGCGCCGGGGCGCATTGCCCGGCTGATATTGGCAAATGCCGCCGCCGGATCGGCAAAGAACATCACGCCAAACCGGCTGATGCAAAGGTCGAAACCGCCCGTCGGGAATCCGTGAAATTGCGCGTCGCCCTGCTCGAACATCGCATTCCGCAGACCCTCGGCGGCACTCCGTCGCCTTGCCTCCTCAATCATCTCCGCGGAAATATCCACACCGATCGCTTCCCCTTGCGGCGCGGCGCGGGCGGCCTCGCGCGTCGTTTGTCCTGCACCGCAGCCGATATCGAGCACCCGATCATCTGCGCCAAAGTCAGCAGCAACCCGTAAGTGGCGATTGTGTCGCGCCAATTCTGCGTCATAAAAGTCGGCACGATCCAACGCCATAACATCACCCTCTTTGTTTCGAGCTGGTACGGGAGTTTGATTTTCCGCCCCCTGCACCCCGTTACTCTCGTCTTCCCGTGTAAACCGACGTCGTCATGTTTCTGGTGACGACGCCTGCGAACTCGGTTTCGGCTACTTTCTCCAGTCCGCTGAGTAACCTTTCCCGTTCGTCCGCTGGCAGTGCCGTGACATTCGAGTAGGTCGCATAGAGGCGTCGAACAGCGGGTGGGTCCAGTGTCAGAGTCCAGTCTATGAGCTCCGGCTCGTCGGCCGTGAAACCAGCCTCCGCCAACTCACCCAGTCGCGCACCGACATCGAGGCCGTATGGCGTTTTAGTCGTTCCACCACCGGATGGGCTCGTACGATGGCCTGAGAACAGGTGTGCCGTCGCCCGATGAAATGGATCAGGCCTGACACCGTCCCCGAAGACATTCCAAAAGAGAGCGACGGTGCCGCCGGCTCGCAGCAGTCGATGAATGCGCCGCAGAGCAGGAGCGGCATCAATCCAGTGAAACGCCGTCGCACTGACGACGAGATCGAAACTCTTCTCCGGAACTTTCAATTTTTCGAAGGGAGTCTCCACCACTTCGAGCTCTTCCTTGTCCAATCGACCGCGAAGAAACCTGGCTAGCCGTCTGTCGGGCTCTACTGCCAGAAGCCGGTGGGGCCGATCTTCAAGAAGGCGTTCGGTGGCCAGCCCAGTTCCGGCTCCAATCTCGAGGATGGAGATACCGCGGCGGAGTCCTGCGCGATTTCGTAACGCGTCCCAGACGAGCTCCGGATAGGCGGGCCGGGCCGTGTGGTAGTTCTGCGGGTCGAGCCCAAATGCTTCTTTGCCGAAGGAACGGGCAAGGACGTCACTGGCCATAGCCATCACCGAGTTGCTGACCGCCGAAGCTAACTGCGAAGACGAGGCGGATCAACAACGCCCGGCGGCGGGAAACCGACGCCATTCCCTCAACTGCGGTCCAGCAAGGCAAGATTGGCCTCGATCGTCTCGTCCCCCGGTGATGCCGCACGAGCTTCGAGCAGCAATTTGCGGGCCTTTGCCTTCTCGCCTCGCAGATATTGCGAGTATCCCATGTTGTTGACGATGCGTGGCTGGCGCCCGGCCACCTTGAGCAATTGATTGTAGGCGCGGTCCGCCAGATCGAACCGGCCGAGGCGGTCATAGCAGGCCGCCAATCCCATCAGCGCCTCGGCGTTATCTTGCCGCAGCTCTACCGCCTTTCGAAAGTGCTTCTCGGCGAGCCCATAATTGCCGTTCATGAATTGAAGCTTGCCCTGATCGAGATCGGACTTGCTCACGTCTCCGGATGACGCGAGAGCGGATGTCGGGTCGAATTCGGCACCCGACAACACCTCCGACGTCTGACAGCTCGAAAGAATCACGGTGGCGACGATCGCCATGGCCAGTTCCGCGGGCCGGCGTCCTCCTCCCGAACGGCCCAGCACACTGCGGCCGGACGCGCCTGTTGTCATCTCCATTCGCTGATCGCCGCCCTCTTGCTACTGTGTCGTGGTGTCGTTCGGATAAGTCTCACCATTCCCCCCGTTTTGCTCCGCGTTCGGCTGCTGCGGCTTATACTGTTCCAGGTCGGCCGGCGTGGCCAAGCTGGTCTGCTTGACCCTTGGCGGCCACGGATCGACCATCTGCATCACGCTGTTTGCCGCGATTGCATCGCCTGCGGACAGAGCAATCGTTTCGCTGCGGACGAGCTCATGATTCTGGCAGCCGGAAAGCAGGATCGACGACGCAAAGAGAAGACCGGGAAAGCCTCTGGGCCTGCTGCTCCTCCGGATCATTGGAGCTCCAGAAAATGGCCGGAACTCGGTGCGCGGACGACACGCGCCTGCCTCGACGCTGACCGACCCCTGCCGTTGACCTCCACTTCATCGATATTGCCGAGAAAGAATTCTGCTTCGGTCGGGCGTTTTGTTCGATCCGACGGGCTGGCGACCTTCTTGAGCGGATCGATCGGTTTGACGAGATGAGGCGTGACAATGATCACCAGATCGGTCTCGCGGCGCTGGTAAGCCTTGGACGAAAACAACGCCCCGAGAATGGGAAGTTGCCCGAGGCCCGGCACGCGCTGGGTGATGAGATTGTTCTCGCTCTGCAGGAGGCCGGCAATCATGAAGCTCTGGCCGCTCTTGAGATCGACCGATGTCCGGGCACGGCGGACGGAGAAACCCGGGATCGCGATATTTCCCACCCGGTAGGAGGCGGTGTTGTCGATCGCCGAAACTTCCGGCTCGATATCGAGGGCGATGAGGCCGTCGCTGAGCACGGTCGGCGTGAAATCCAGACCGACGCCGAACTTCTTGTAGCTGACGGTAATGGTCCCGTCCTGTTCCGAGATCGGGATGGGAAATTCGCCGCCGGCCAGAAAGCTTGAAGTCTCACCGGACCGCGCTATCAGGTTCGGTTCGGCCAGGCGCCGGGCCATGCCCCGGTCTTCGAGCGCATCGATCGCCACATCGACCGAGTAGCCCTCTCCGATGAGGCTGCCGATAAGGGAGCCGGCCGGCGTATTGGATGTCGCGCGCGGGGAGGAGTTGAACTCGACACTCCCGTTCGACCACGCATAAGCGGCACTGATCTGGGTTCCAAGCTCCTTGCCGACGTCGCGGTTGATCTCCACGAATCTGACATTCAGCTGTACCTGTTGGGACGACGTGATCTTAATGGAGTTGATGACCTCCTCGTCGCCGGCAAAGCGCGATGCGATCTGCTCAGCCTGGGTAGCTGCGACCGCGTCCGTGGCAGAGCCGGAAAGAACGATCCTTCCGTTCGCCGAGGTTACCTTTACGCTCGAGCCCGGCACCGACTGCCGGATCGTCGAGGAAAGCAATTTCGTATCGAGCGTCACCTCTATATCGATAATGCCGACCGGATTCTTTTCCGCATCGAAAATGGTGACGCTCGTCGAGCCCAGTTCATTGCCGAGGATATAGAAGGAGCGGTCGGTCAGAGGGGTTACGGTCGCAATCTCCGGGTCCCCGATGACGATCTCATCGAATCGCTGCACGGCTCTGATCGTTACCGTCTTGCCCTTCGCAACCTTGATCGACCGCGAAAAATTCGACGAGATTTCCACGGAATCGCCGTTTGCCGACGCCGGAGGACTGACGCCAATGCCGGTACACAGAGCCACAATGAAGCAGAAGAACGCAAAAAGGGAGCCTCTTGACCTTGTCATGGTTCCTGTGTTCCTCCACGACACTCGGCACAATGTCGCACTCTCGTGACGCTACGTGTTGGCCGTAACCGCTGGGAGTGTTTCGGGAACCTGCCGCGAGGTCAACCAAGAATCCCCCCAAGCCACAATAAACACCCAGGAATTTTAAATAAAACCGTTAGTTTTTAGTGGCCTGCGCAGCATGTTATTCTCAAGTACTGTATTGGGCCGGAAAGCCTCGACCCTCCGGTTTCCTATCCGAGGCGGCCGCTGCGCCGCTCACGGTTCGAGAGGTTTGCTACAAGGTCACCGAAGCGGTCTCCTTGGACCGCCACATGGCTGCGCAACCCCTCCCGCGCGCCATCCGTATTGCCGGAAAGAATGGCTTCGACGATCTCTCCATGTTCCCTGAACGAGACCTTCATGCGGTTACGAACTCTGAGCTGCAGGCGACGATAGGGGCGAAGACGGCGATGCAAGGTCGTGCATTGCTCCTCGAGGAAGCCGCTATGGCTCGCCGTGTATATCGCACGATGGAATATCTCGTTTTCGTAATAGTAGCGATCGGTCTCCTCGCTGAGGACCGCTTCCCGGCATTTCTCGTGGGCAGCCAACAGAGCCGCACTGTCTTCCTCGGTATGCCGGCGAGCGGCAAGAGCACCCGCCATGCCTTCCAGTTCAGCCATCACCTCGAACATTTCGTAGACGCGCTGAGGTGCCGGGTCCACGACGACTGCGCCGCGCCGCGGTCTGATCTCGACAAGCCCGATCGCGCTCAATTGCATCAAGGCTTCGCGGATCGGGGTGCGGGATACGCCGAAGCGCATGGCGAGTTGCGTCTCGTCCAGGCGTTCACCCGGCTCGAACTCGCCCGTTACGATGCCGTTCTCGATATCGTCCCGCAGCTTGTAGAAAATGTTTTCGCTCATTCCTTATCCGACCAGTCTCGGTATGCAGCAACCATTTCTCTTGTATACAAAAATCTTGACACGGTACGCAAGATGGCTCCACTCTTATTACCAAGCCGGCGGGAGGCTGGCATGTCAGGGAGGAAGAAATGAGCAGTTTTCGACGGAAGTTGACGACTTCCGCTGTCGCGGCCATCTGCAGCTTGGTTGCTTCCACAGCGGGCGCCCAGACGGTGTTGAAGGCGTCGCACCAATTCCCGGGGGGCAAGGGCGACATTCGCGACGAGATGGTGCAACTGATCGCCCGCGAGGTCGCCGCCGCCAATGTCGGCCTCGAAATCCAGGTGTTCCCGGGGTCGTCTCTTTACAAGCCGAACGATCAGTGGAATGCGGTTACACGTGGCCTGCTCGATATGACTTCGTTCCCCTTGGACTATGCTTCCGGCCGCCACCCGGAATTCTCCGCGACGCTGATGCCCGGCCTCGTGGGAAACTTCGACCGCGCCATGCGGCTTAACGACTCCGAGTTCATGGGGGACATAAAGAAGGTAATCGAGAATGCCGGCGCCTTGGTGATCGCCGATGCGTGGCTCTCCGGTGCCTTCGCCTCCAAGAAGAATTGCATCACTTCCCCCGACACGATCAAGGGACAGGTGATCCGCGCCGCCGGGCCGGCCTTCGAGGAGATGCTCGTGGAAGCCGGCGCTTCGATCTCATCCATGCCTTCGTCGGAAATCTACACCGGCATGCAGACGGGCGTCCTGGATGCGGCGAACACCTCGTCGGCGAGTTTCGTCTCCTATCGCCTGTTCGAACAGGCCAAGTGCCTCACGGCGCCGGGAGAAAATGCCCTCTGGTTCATGTACGAACCGGTGCTGGTATCGAAGCGCGTCTTCGATGGCCTGACGGAAGAGCAGCAAAAGGCAATCCTCGCTGCCGGCGAGAAAGCGGAAGTCTATTTCAACGAAGAGGTCCGCAAGGGCGATCAGGTCATGATCGACACCTACAAGAAGGCAGGCGTCGAAGTCGTCGAGATGTCGAAGGAGGATTACGATGCCTGGCTCGAGCTCGCCAAGGCGTCGTCCTACAAGAACTTCGCCGCCAACGTTCCCGGCGGCGACAAGCTGATCGAAAAGGCGCTCGCCGTGAAGTAAGGCGGACCGGCAGAACGGCGCGCTCCGGCGCGCCATTCCCTTCCAGCGCAACTCGGGGATGATTTGATGCTCAAGGCCTATTCACAGGCTGTCGGCAATGCTTCGCGTGGCCTCGCGGCCGTTGCGACGGCCCTGCTCATTGCGGCGATGCTCGTCGTCTGCCAGATGATCATGCAGCGCTATGTATTTCGTCAGGCGACGATCTGGCAGACGGACTTCGTCGTGTTTTCCGCAACCGCAGCCATGTTTCTCGGCGCGCCATACGTCTTGCTCAAGGGCGGCCATGTGGGCATCGACGTCGTCGAAATGGTGGTGGGCGAACGTACGCGATACGTTCTGCGCATCATTGCGGGCCTGCTCGGGCTCCTGTTCTGCGCCGTCATGCTGATTGCCACATGGATTCAGTTCCATGACGCGTGGGCGGGAAACTGGAAACACTCCAGCGTCTGGGCGCCGCCGCTTTGGGTGCCGCTCGCTGCCCTGCCCGTCAGCTTTGCCATGCTGTGCCTGCAATATGTCGCGCAGATTCTGACGCTCCTCACCGCCCGGGCAGTCCCGGCAGCCATGGGCCACGGCGCGGCCGAACCGGGTTCGGCCCCTGGCGCCGACCGTCATCCACAGGAGATCATTCAGTGAGCCCGACTGTCTCTGGACTGATGATCGTTGCGTGTCTTTTCGTGCTGCTGGGAACGGGAATGCCCATCGCCTTCGCCTTAGGTCTCGCCGCCTTCGCAGCGCTCTACATGCAAAGCGGCGCCGGCATTTTCTACGTGCTCGGCGACACGATGTTTTCCGGCATCGCCAATCTGGCCTATGTGTCGATCCCGATGTTCGTCCTCATGGGCGCGGCGGTCGCCTCTTCGCCGGCCGGATCTGATCTCTACACCTCGCTCGACCGGTGGCTGAACCGCATCCCGGGGGGCCTCATTCTGTCCAATATCGGAGCTTGCGCCATCTTTTCCGGCATGACTGGCTCTTCGCCCGCGACCTGCGCGGCGATCGGCAAAATGGGCATTCCGGAAATGATGCGGCGCGGCTATCCCGCTTCGGTCGCGAGCGGCTCCATCGCCGCCGGCGGCACGCTGGGCATTCTCATTCCCCCATCGGTGACGCTGATCGTCTACGGAATAGCGACCGAGACCTCCATCGGGCGGCTGTTCATGGCGGGGATCCTGCCGGGTATTTTGCTGACGATCATGTTCATGAGCTGGGCGGTCATCGATTGCAAACGCAAGGGCTACGAATTCGATGCACGCCTCGTTCGCTACTCGATGAAGGAACGGCTGGCCGGCCTTCCGCGCATCCTGCCGTTCCTGCTGATCATCGCCGGCACGCTCTACGTACTCTATGGCGGTATCGCCACGCCTTCTGAAGCGGCCGGTGCGGGCGCATTCCTGACATTGGCAGTCGTGATCGTCGCCTATCGCCTGTTCCGCTTTCGACCCGTCGCCGGCATCTTCGGGTCGGCAATGAAGGAAAGCGTCATGATCATGATGATCATGGCTGCCGCCGAGCTCTTCGCCTTCGCGCTGTCGTCGCTGTTCATCACACAGACCGTCGCCGCAGCAATCGCGGACATGGAGGTCAACCGTTGGGTGCTGATGGCGGTCATCAACGTCTTTCTGTTGATCTGCGGCATGTTCCTGCCCCCCGTCGCCGTCATCGTGATGACCTCGCCGATGCTCTTCCCGATCGTCACCCAGGCGGGTTTCGACCCCTACTGGTTCGCGATCGTGCTGACGATCAACATGGAGGTCGGCCTGATCACGCCTCCGATCGGCCTCAACCTTTTTGTGATCAATGCCATCGCGCCGCAGATTCCGACGAAGGACATTCTCTGGGGCTCACTGCCTTACGTGCTCGTTATGTTCCTGGCGATCATTCTCCTCTGCGTCTTTCCAGACGTTGCGACGTGGCTGCCGAACCAGATGCTGGGGACCGTCCAATGAACACGACGTCATTTTTCAGCGACATGCTGCAGAGCATTGCCGAGCGCGGCCGGCGATTCCTGTCGCTCGGTCCGGCCCGAAACGGCGATGTCAATCCGGTCGGCACCATGGAAGCGCTGTGCGACACGCTGCTGTCGAGCCGGGGCGAGGCGTCGGGCATGGCGCTGGCCAAGAACATTCTGGATCGCTGGCAAGGCTTCGATCAGGACAAGCGGCGCGATTTCATGTTGGCGCTGCTCTCTCGTTTCGGCCCTGATATCGAACGGCTGGAGCGGGCGATCGACGCCTATCGCGCCGATCCGACGCCGAAGGCGCTGCTCGAGATGAGCATGGCGGCAGAACCGCGCCGCCAGGAATTGATCCGCAGGCTCAACCTTGCGCCGAACGGCATCGCGACCCTCGTCCGCATGCGGGCGGACCTCCTCGAACTCAAAGCCCAAAACCCCGATCTGGAGGCGGTCGATACGGACTTCGCGCATCTCTTCGGATCCTGGTTCAATCGGGGCTTCCTCGTGCTGCGGCCGATCAGCTGGTCGACGCCGGCCGACATTCTGGAAAAGATCATTCGTTACGAGGCCGTCCATCATATCGGCGGCTGGGACGAGTTGCGCCGGCGGCTTGCGCCGGAGGACCGGCGCTGCTTCGCCTTCTTTCATCCGCAGCTGGTCGACGACCCGCTGATCTTCGTTGAAGTGGCGCTGACACGCGAAATGCCTCCCAACATCGCGGACCTGCTGAAGGAGGATCGTGCTCCGATCCACGCTACTGACGCGACGACAGCCGTCTTCTATTCCATTTCGAACTGTCAGGAAGGCCTCAGGGGCATCTCCTTCGGCAACTTCCTGATCAAACAGGTGGTGGAGGATCTGCGGCGCGACCTCCCTCGCCTCGACACCTTCGTGACGCTGTCGCCGGTGCCGGGCTTTGCCGATTGGTTGTCGCGCGAACGCCAGGCGGAAACGTCCAACGCCCTGTCGGCCGCCGATCGTAGCAGGCTCGCGGCGCTCGACGAGCCTGATTGGGCCGATCAGCCGGAGATCGCGGCAGCCATCCAGCCAAGCCTTACGGCTGCGGCCGCCTGGTATTTCCTCAAGGCTCGCAACCGCAACGGCAAGACAGTTGATCCCGTTGCCCGGTTCCATCTCGGCAATGGCGCGCGGCTGGAACGCATCAATTTCCTAGGCGACCGGTCCGAACGGGCCATGCGCCAGGCCCACGGGCTGATGGTCAACTATCTTTACAAGCTCGGCGACATCGAGACTAACCACGAGGCATTTGCAACCCGTGGCGAGGTCGTCGCCGCACCCGCGATCCGCCGGCTGATCCCGGCCGACAGAAGTTCACGTAGCCTCGTTCCGGGTCCGGACGTGTTTCCCCCGGGCGTCCGATCAGCTGACGCACCAGGAAGGAAAGGTGACAAGGAGTTCACTTCATGAGCAACCATCTGTTCGACGCCATACGCCGGGCAGCGCGCCCCGACTCCGCCTTTATCCTGACGGCCGATGGCCGTGTCTGGACCTATGGCGACATGTTGGAGCATTCGGGACGCATCGCTTCCGTGCTCGACGCCCTGGGGGTGCGGCCGGGCGATCGGCTGGCGGTGCAGGTGGAGAAGAGCCCCGAGGCGCTGATGCTCTATCTCGCCTGTCTTCGCACGGGCGCCGTCTATCTTCCGCTCAACACGGCCTATACGCTTGCCGAGTTGGACTATTTCTTCGGCGATGCCGAGCCGCGGCTTATCGTCTGCGCCCCAGGCGCGAAGGAGGGGATTGCGAAGCATGCGGCCGATTGCGGCGCCGAGGTCGAAACGCTCGACGAGAAGGGTGGCGGCTCGCTGATCGACCTTGCCCGGGGCAAGGCGCCGGATTTCCCCGACGCCGATCGCGGTCCGGATGACCTCGCCGCCATCCTCTACACGTCCGGCACGACCGGCCGGTCCAAGGGCGCGATGCTGACGCATGACAACCTCCTGTCGAACGCCACCACGCTTCGCGAGTATTGGCGCTTCACGGCCGACGACAGGCTGATCCACGCCCTCCCGATCTTCCACACGCATGGCCTCTTCGTTGCATCGAACGTCATTCTTCTGGCCGGCGCCTCGATGTTTTTCCTGCCAAAATTCGACGCGAACGAAGTCCTGCGTCTGATGCCGCAATCAACCTCGATGATGGGCGTTCCGACCTTCTATGTGCGCCTAGTTCAGAATCCGGGGCTAACGCGCGAGGCAACCGCCGGGATGCGGCTTTTCGTGTCTGGCTCGGCTCCGCTGCTTGCCGAGACTCACAGGACTTTCGCGCAGATGACCGGACATGCCATTCTAGAGCGCTACGGCATGACCGAAACCAATATGAACACCTCGAACCCCTATGACGGCGAGCGCATCGCCGGAACCGTCGGCTTCCCCTTGCCGGGGGTTTCGCTTCGCGTCGCCGATCCGGAGAGCGGCAGGCCGCTCCCGAAAGGCGAAACGGGGATGATCGAGGTGAAGGGCCCGAACGTGTTCAAGGGCTATTGGCGCATGCCCGAAAAGACGCAGGGCGAGTTCCGCGCCGATGGTTTCTTCATAACCGGCGATCTCGGCAGGATCGACGAGCGCGGCTACGTCCATATCGTCGGGCGAGGAAAGGATCTCGTGATCTCCGGCGGTTACAACATTTATCCGAAGGAGGTCGAAACCGAGATCGATCAGATGCCGGGCGTCGTCGAAACGGCTGTGATTGGGCTGCCGCATCCGGATTTCGGCGAAGGCGTCACGGCTGTGGTCGTCCGGAAGCCCGGTGCGGCGATCGACGAACGCGCCATTCTCGATGGTCTGGAAGGTCGCCTCGCGCGCTACAAGCAACCGAAACGGGTGATCTTCGTGGACGACCTGCC
Organism: Ensifer sp. R1-3; assembly: GCF_056739175.1. NCBI lineage: Bacteria > Pseudomonadati > Pseudomonadota > Alphaproteobacteria > Hyphomicrobiales > Rhizobiaceae > Ensifer > Ensifer sp. R1-3. The sequence goes on along the minus strand of NZ_CP096517.1, from coordinate 138,808 downwards.
GCGCAATACGATGGGCAAAGTCCAGAAGAACGTACTTCGCGAAACATATGCCCGTCTTTACGCAGGAGCCGAAGCGCGTGTGTAGGCGTCGCGCCCGTATGCCGGAGACATCGGCGCTCTACGAGATGGCTAGGATTTCGAGCTCCTGATCGCCGACACTCGTGACGTCCCCGACAGATTTGCCCATGAGAACCCTTGCCACCGGGGACACGTAGGAGATCGACCCGGCCTTTGGATCGGCTTCATCCTCTCCGACGATCCGGTATTTCTGCACCCGCCCGTCATCACGGCTGAAGGTGACCGTGCTTCCAAAGGCGACTACATCAAATGAAGCCGGATCGGGGACAAGCTGAGCCGTTCGAACTCTTTCCGCGAAGTAGCGCAGCTCACGCAAGGGGCCGGCCGACTGCCGCCGCCGTTCGTTCACGTCCTCGATCGTGCTTGTGGCATCGAAGGCTTCGCGAGCCTGTTGGAGGTGCAATTCCAGAGCCTTCAATCCCGTTTCGGTGACAAGGTTCGGATGGGGTGAGACCGGCCGGTCAGGCAACAGTGTTTCCGAGGCCGTTTCGGCACTTTCTTCTTTGATGAAGGCAACGCTCATCGGCGAACTCCGTTTAGACGTGGCGCTCTCTTCGTACGGAGCGATCGCACTTTATTTTCTCGGAACTATATACGGCGATGATAGGAGCCGACAGTGTCGAGTTTCTGCTCATTCTCCCCCCCCGACGGAATAGAAGCCTCTCCGTTCCGTTACTCCCGGGCCATTCAACGGGAGAAGCGGGATGTTAAGTTTCCTGAAGAAAGATCCGCAGGTCATTCAGTTTGTCTGCCATCCGGAAGACGATGGCGTCATCGCGCCGCCGCTACCGGCCAAATCGGTTCTGCCGGATTGGTTCCGCCGGCTGCCGGCGGTCGACAAAGGGCACCTGTCGGCAATCAACAACGGTCTGACCGTCAAACGCTGCATGCCCTTTCTCGATGCTATGACCACCGGCTGGATTCTGCCGATCGCCGCTACGGTGCGCCTTGACGTCAAGGATGACGGCCGCAGCGTCGATGCAGGCTGGGAGTTCGACCGGGTGATGGTCAGCAACCACGGCGCCCACCAGGTGGCGGGCAATCCGAAAGAGCCCTCCCCGCCCTGCAAGTTTCACAATTACTGGTCGATCCGCACGCCGCCGGGATGGAGTTGCCTGTTTCTGCCGCCGCTAAACCGCCCCGGACAGCCCTTCGAATGTGTAGCGGGCATTGTCGATACGGACAGCTATAGCGCTCATATCCATTTTCCGTTCTTCGCGACGGCGCCGGATGGCCTTCACGTCGTCGAAAAGGGAACGCCGCTTGTACAGGTGATACCCTTCCGCCGTGCCGATGCGGCGGTCACGGCAGAAATCCGCGCCGAAACCCGCGCGGAAGCTACCGAGCGCGAGGCAATCCATCGGAACACCCTCGCCGGAGAAGGCTGGTATCGCAAGTCGGCGCGCGCCGCGCGCTAGAGCACTTCCAGGAAGGTACGTGGCGATTTTCCGTCCACAAGTGCATAACTTCAAAGAGTTAGGGGGCTAGAGCGTTTCATGTCTCGATGAACAGGGAAACACTCTAAACGGTCCGATCAGACAAGAGAGCGGGGGCCGGAATGTCCGGCCCCCGCTCTCTTGTCGCACCTTCAACCTGTCCGCAATCTCAGCGCCCTGTGTGCCACAGCTTGCCTGGACGGTACGACCGGTCTGACCGGTTCGAGCTCGAATTGGACGAACGATTCGAGGAGGAGTTCGACGAGCTGTTCGAGGAGGAATTAGAGCTCGAATTCGAGGAACTGTTGGACGACGAGTTGGAACTCGAATTGCTGGAGGAGTTGGAACTCGAATTGGATGAGCTGTTGCCGGCGACTATGATCTCGCCGTCGGTCCGGCCCGTCTGGGCGGTTTGCGTCGAAGTGCGATCCACGCCGGGAAATAAGGGGGCATATTCCCTTGCTTCGGCGGCAGAGCCCACGAATGCCGCCAGGCCGGCAGCGATTGCCTTGTTCGTCCAGTTCTTTGTCATCTCATCTACTCCTTGTGAAAACCGGACCGGTTCTTCGGTCCGCAGGAGTAACGGCCGGTGCGCGCCTCTATTCCATGATCGCAATTTTTGATGCACTTACCGTTGCGCACCTTGGAGTTCGCTGAGGGCTCTGGCCTCTTCCGCTGCCTCGAGCGGCGCCCCTGCATCGATCGCGGTCAGATAGGCGTCGAGCGTTTCCGTGGAAGATGCAGGAGCATAACCGCCGGTGGCTCCGGGTGCGATGACGGCGAACGTCACGCGCCACTCTGACCCGGCGCGGCAGGCAACCGAAACCACTGTTGAGCGATCGTCCGAGTCCAGCTCGAACTCGCGGCACAGCGCCTGCGCATTGTCACGGAATGTCGCAATCGCCCGGAAACGTTGGTCGGAACCTGGCAACCGCCGTTCCTCGCCTGCGGCGACCGTGGCGAGCGCCTCGTCAAGCGCAGGGCTGCCGATGGCGGCAACGCCCAAGCCACCCGCGATCGGCGCCTCGACACTTCCCCGCAGCCAATATCCGCCGAACCCCGCAACGACAGCCGCCAGAGAGGCGGCGACGGGAGCGAGCCATCGACTTCTGTGAGATTCGTTCGCAGCGCGGCGCGGGAAAGGCAGGATGCCCGCGCCCGATACCGAAGGTGGCGACGTCTTCTCCATCACCATTCTTTCGACCGCACGCTTGAGTTCGGAAGGTACCGGCTCATCGAGCAGCGGCTCCATAGCGGCCTTGGCCGCATGGCGCGTTTCGATGAAGAGTGCCACCCGCGCGACCAGCACATCATCCGTTTCCATCGCTCGTTCTACTTCGGCAGCAGTCCCGGTATCGAGCTCGCCGTCGGCGAACCGCATCAGTATCTCATCCGAGAAGTCGGCTCTTGTCATTCGTTTGCGCCCTTCATTGACTGAGAACGTCCGGTCGCCTGTGTTATTCCGGCAGCCTCGGCCAAACTCCTGCGTGCCCTCGCCAGTCGGCTCATGACCGTACCGATGGGAATGCCCATCACATCGGCCGCTTCGCGATAGGATAGCTCCTCGACGCAGACCAGAAGAACCACCTCCCGCTGCTCGTCCGGCAAGTCGGTGATCGCCTCCGCGACGGTCTTGAGGGTCAGCCGCGCTTCGGTTTCACGCTCGCCAGATGAACCGGCGATGTCATGACGCTCGGTGATATCGTCCTGCACGCCTGCGGTCTTCTGTCGGCGCACCTGGTCGATCCAGAGATTGCGCAGGATACGGAATATCCAAGCATCAAAGCGCGTGCCCGGCTCGAAGCGCTCGGCACTGGCGAGTGCCCGCTCGCAGGCCGACTGCACGAGATCATCGGCAACATCACGCGAGCCGCAGAGCGAGATGGCGAAGCGGCGCAGATTGGGCAGGAACGCCATGAGGCGTTCGCCGACATCTTTCACCGCATTGCTCATCTCCCGAAACTCCGCAATTTGGCTAGAAGAGGGAATAGACCGACGACTCAGCCGTTCTGACACAATCTACAGGTAGCGGTCTCATCGTCCAATGAATGCGCTATCCTCCTATGAGCCTGACCTAGCCGATTGAGGTTTTCGGATGCTGACCAAGTTGAAACTGGCTCTGATCGCTCCCATTGCTGCAATCGCAGTCGTATCCGGCGACATCCTGGCTCCCGGAAACATGATTGTGCGTGAAGTGATCGGAACCGGTCTCGCCCTGGCCGATGACGACGACGATGACGGTGGGAGTGGCGGCAACCGCGGATCGGGCGGTTCCGGCCGCTCCGGCTCCTACGGCGCCGGCGCCGGATGGAGTGGCGGCAAGAGCCTGTTTCCATTCCGAGAGTTCCTGCCACGTCGAAGCATCCCGCGGCGCTCTCGCGCAGCCGCACCCGCTGCGCCGATACGAGCGCCCGATGAGATCGTCGGGCTGGGTTTCAGTCCGCCGGAACTCGGCGAGTTGACAGCCACGGGCTTCGAGGTCCTCGAACGAAACACGATGACGTCTTTTAACGCCGAGGTGATCAAGCTTCGCATTCCCCGCGGGCTGACTCTGGAAGCCGCTCGGCAGCGGGCGCGCGCCGCGGCCCCTCAGGCGGTGATCGACTTCAACCATTATTTCCGGCCGGAGCAGCATCGCGATGCCCCGTGCGTCACGAGCGACTGCCTGGCACGGAACGTGATCGGCTGGCCCTCGGCTCAAATCGGGCCTAGCAATTGCTCGGCCGGCGTGCGGATCGGCCTTGTCGATACGGCGATCAATCCCGATCACATCGCATTCGAGGCTCGCAACTTAGAGATCGTCCGTCTCGTCGACGAAGAATTGCCGGAGTCGGGCAGACAGCACGGCACCGCTGTCGCGGCTTTGCTTGTCGGCTCAGCCAGTGGCCGCACGCCGGGCCTGATACCGGGTGGCAAGCTCATCGCCGTGGACGCATTTCATCGGGCGGGACGGCAAGACGACCGATCCGCCGCCTTCGATCTGGCGCGCGCACTCGACCTCCTTGCTGGGCGTCAGGTTCAGGTCATCAATCTCAGCCTTGCCGGGCCGCCCAATCTCCTGCTTGAACAGGCGGTCAAAAAGACGGGGGAGCGCGGGATCATCATGGTCGCCGCCGCGGGCAATGACGGTCCAAGAGCCGAGCCCGTCTATCCGGGTGCCTATGAAGAGGTCATTGCCGTCACCGCGACCGACAGACGCAAACGGCCTTACCGGCGCGCCGGACGCGGAGAGCATATCGACTTCGCCGCCCCTGGCGTGGCGGTCTGGACAGCAGCCTCGGTCAGCGGCGCGCGTCCGAAGACGGGAACCTCTTTCGCCGCCCCTTTCGTGACCGCGGCGGTGGCGATGATGAAAGCATCTGAGCCGGAGCTCGCTCCGGAAATGCTCCGCAACAGGCTGACAGGACATGCCGAAGATCTCGGAGATCCGGGAAAGGATCCTGTCTTCGGCTGGGGCTTGTTGAACGCGCGAGCGATTTGCAAGACGAAGTCCTGAGCTAAGCCGCTTCGTCCGGCGCAAGGCGTGCATGGGAAGGGCCAAACCCACCGGCCGGCCACTCGCAACAACCGCACCATCGGCCTGCGCGAAGACGCTGCAGCGTTGCGAGGTCGATGTGCCTAGCATTCTTGCGGGCGCATTGAATTGTTCGTGATCCCGTGCGACTTTCGAAACGCATAATGGGAGCCTCTTCCGTGAGGTGCTCTACGCTCACTGGCGGCCGGGCGGGTGATTATCGACTGTCGGCCGCGTGCGGCCCAAAGCCGAATGTTTCCAAGCGAAAGGACCACGCGATGGCGAAGAATACGATTTGCCTATGGTACGATAAGGACGCCGAGGCTGCCGCTCGTTTCTACTGCGAGATCTTTCCTGACAGCAGGGTGAGTGCCGTGCACCGCGCACCCGGTGACTACCCCGCGGGCAAAGAGGGCGACGTGTTGACGGTCGACTTCACCGTTGCGGGCATTCCCTGTATCGGCCTCAACGGGGGTCCCGCATTCAAGCACAACGAGGCCTTCTCGTTTCAGATCGCCACCGACGATCAGGAAGAAACCGACCGCTACTGGAACGCCATCGTCGGCAATGGCGGCAAGGAAAGCGCCTGCGGCTGGTGCAAGGACAAATGGGGGATTTCCTGGCAGATCACTCCGCGCGTGCTGACCGACGCGATGGCGGCCGGCGGCGACGAAGCAAAGCGGGCGTTCACGGCGATGATGGACATGAAAAAAATAGACGTCGCTGCAATTGAGGCGGCGCGGCGCGGTTGATGCTCCACCGAGACTGCGGCCCAGTTTGCGGCAAGAGCGTGTCCGCGTGTCCCTGTGCAGACGCTCTGACCGCCGGCTAGAAGGAGGTTCCTTGGGCCTTGTCTGTGCCAAGAAGCTGACGAAGTGAATTCTTCGACATCGGCCTCGACAAATGGAAGCCCTGCAATTCGTCACAGCCAAGCTCGCGCAGTATTTCGCTTTGCTCCTCGGTCTCCACCCCTTCGGCGGTGATGCGCAGGCCTTTCGCATGTGCGACGCCGACGATGGACCTCACGACCGCCACACCCCCACCGGGCCGGTCGAAGGCGTGGACGAAAGAGCGATCGATCTTGATCCGGTCGACCTCCAGGCGCTGCAACCGCCCGAATGAGGAGAAGCCCGTCCCGAAATCGTCAAGTGCGAACTTGACCCCGAACTCGCGGAGCGCCGTGATGTTTTTTTCGCAGACGCCGGCTTCGTCAAGGAGAGCCGTTTCGGTGATCTCGAGCTCCAGTCTCGACGGCTCGATCCCGAACTGCCGCAGCAGTGAGAGAACTTGAGCAGCATAATGCCGTTGTCCAAGCTCGACCGCGGAGACGTTCACTGCAATGTCGAGGCCCGGAAATTCACGCGCCGTAGAACAGGCTTCCTTCAGCACGAAGGCGCCGAGCCGATCGATGAGGCCCGCAGTCTCCGCAAGCGGAACGAAGGCATCTGGTGCTATGGAGCCTTTGCTCGGATGCCGCCAGCGAATGAGAGCTTCCAGCGAGCTTATCTCGTGCGACTGCGCCGAATATACGGGCTGATAGAAGACTTCGAGCTGATTGCCTGCGTCCAGCGCCGCGCGCAGGTCATGTTCCAGGTCCCGCTTCGTCCTGATCAGTTCGTCCATGTGAGGGCCAAACACTGCGTACCGGTTCCGCCCGGCCGATTTGGCGTGGTAAAGCGCGATATCGGCCTTCCGCGTGATCTCGACGGGATCGGCGCCATTCCCGGTCGCGACGGCTACACCTATCGAAAGTCCGATTAGAATCGGCTGTCCGTCTATCTCGAAAGGCCGGCGGATTGCAGCGATCAGCGAGTCACAGAGCTTCTCTACCTGGTCCTGGCGGGTGCGTTCGACGACGATGGTAAACTCATCACCGCCAATTCTGGAAATAGCGGCACCAGCAGCGGTTGCCTTAAGCCGCTTCGCGACCTCGACCATCAGCCGATCGCCAACGGGATGGCCGAGTGTATCGTTCACTTGCTTGAAGCGGTCGAGATCGAGATACAGAAGAGCATTGGTCTGGTCGGCTGTCGACCTGGCGACGACCCGCGCCAGCAACCGGTTGAAGGACGCACGGTTGGCGAGCCCAGTCAGCGGATCGTGACTCGCCAGATGGTTGAGCTCCGCCTGGCTTTCCTGCAGGCGTCTCGACCGCCTCCGCAGTACGATACTGAGCGCGCTCGTGAGGGTAAAAAGGAGGGCGCCGGCGACCAGAAGCACCGGCGCCGTGGCCTTCATCACATCGGCACCGGGCCTGAACGGGAGCCAGGAAAAATATCCTATCGTTTCTCCGGATGATGAAACGATCGGAACATAGGACCGCTGCCGACCGAGCTCCGGCAAAACAGAAAAGCGCAGGTCCTCAAAACCATAATCCTCACCGAGATGGGTCAGGAGATCGCCGTCGAGAAAACGCACCGCTAGGTGCAGAAATTCCTTGCCGGGCTCCTGAACGATATCACCGGTGTCCGACACGATCGGCTTCACGCTGACTATCGCCGGGCGGCCCCCGATGCGAACCAGATCGCTCTCGCCGATGGACAGCACCTGCTCGCTCGTTCCTCCCTCGTCGCCTGCTGCGAGCCGCTCTTGCAGCTTGGCGATAAGCGGCATTGCTTCGGGTTCTATCTCGCTGAAAGCTTCCTGCTCATCAGTCTGGCCGGCAAGAAAGGCGTATAACGGCTTACGATCCGGACGAATCACGAATGCGCCATCGTGTCGGAAATAGCTGTTCATCCAGCTGCCCAGGTTGGAATCGACCCACCGCCGATCCCACTCCTGCGACACTTTTCTGACGGCGTCATCCCAGACGGTGACGCTCTCCTGATCATGGGCGATACTGCCTTGCATTTTGGAGATGACAAGCTCGACGAGTTGTTGCTGCCGCTTCACCGCCACAGCGTCCGATTGCTGCGCCGACCAGCGGACGGCCAGGTATATGCCTCCCATCAAAGCCATTGCGATGGCCAAGGGCAGCATCCACCTGAAAACCGCGACTTTGCCAGCCACAAACCTCATCCGCATTCCTCCCGATAGGCCCGCTCATCATTGAGCCGAACGTCTTAAAACGCCGTAAGCTCCGCACGTGTCGTTCGGCATATCATGATCTAGTCCGCTTTGACCGTGCTTTCCCTATCCGCACGTTTGCTTCTCCGCATGGCATATCCGGGTGCGATCTTTGGATGGGCGAGTTTCAAAGACCGAGGCAATTCGTCTGAAAGCGCCTCGCGGACGGCGTCGCCCATCCCGAATACCATGAAGTCCGCCTGCAACGATTCGATAAGTTGGTCTCTTTCGGTTGTTCCCGGCCGGCCATCCTCTTGCCACAGAACGATCCCGACGCGCGCCGCCGGCGCCATACGTTTCAGTCGACGCACGGTGAATTTGGCATGCCTCATGAAATCCCGGTCGAGAACGCTCAGGACGACCGCGTTGCGGCCCTCGAGCTTCAGAGCCTTTATGTTGCCCGCCTTGAGGACTTCGTGACCGGCGTGGGCAGCATCCGCGCCCTGAATCCAAAGGGTCTGGGCGAGCATCGATGCGGTAACGTCGTCGAGATCACTGCGCCCTCCGACGCACAGGACGGACTTCCCGTCGCCGGGGGGAAGATCATATTCGTCTGCATCATCATCACCATCACTTTCCTGCGCTTCCGCGCCCGTTTCCTCCTCCCCTTCCTCTTCGCCGGCAATCTCCTCGAGATTGGCGATGAGGGTGTTCGCACTCTGGGCAATCTGAGCCGCCTGGGCGTTCGTCAGGGCGCCACGTGCGCGATCCCGCTCTGCCAGGAGCAGTGCGGGAATAGCAACCGTGTCGTAGAACTCGACGAGGTACTTTTCCTCCAGCATGTCTTCCGCATTGTCCGTCGCCTCATCCGGATCTCCGGCGAGCAGACGCTGATAGAGGCGCTCCTTCGGATCGAGCACGGGTTCATTGCCCAGCAGAATCTCCAGAAATTCGAATTGCGGGACGTGACGGCCGAGAACGACAAGGCACACGGTGAGCGGCGTCGACAGCACCAATCCGACCGGCCCCCAGAGCCATGCCCAGAAGATCGCCGCGACGATGATCGCAAGCGGCGACAGACCGGTGCGGGATCCGTAAAGCCAAGGCTCGACGACATTGTTGCTCAAGAGTTCGAGGACAATGAACAAGGCTGCCGTCCAAACGAGCAGGCTCCATCCAGGTGCCGCGGCAAACGCGAGGAACAACGGCAAAGCCGCAGCGATCACAGGTCCGATATAGGGAACGAAGCGAAGTACGATGGCGAGCATCCCCCAGAGGACCGCATTGGGTATGCCGAGCAGCGACAGGCCGATCGCTAGCGGAATGCCGTAGGTGATGTTCACGACCAACTGCATGAGCAGATAACGACCGACGCGAGCGCCCGCGTCCTGAAGTGCCTCGGTCGTTCGATGCAGGTCACCGTAGCCCACCAACCGAATGAAACGATCCCGCAGCTCCTCCCTCTCGAACAGCATGAAGATGACTACGACGATGACCAGGCCGGTCGTTGCCAACGGGCCAAGCAGAGGATTGATGATATTCTTCAGTGTCTCGACGGGCCGCTGTGGAGAGAAAATCTCCACGAGCAGCGGCTTGGCCTCCGGCGCCGGTTCGGGTGAGGCGCGCATCTCGGGTTCGGGCCGGCTAATTTCCGTGCTGATCCTCTCGATGACGCGGCCAATCCGTTCAAGGATCTGGCTTTCCGATCCGGTCTCCTTGAGGGTCCTGACCTTCTCGACGATGTTGTACTGATAGGTCGGCAGGTTCTGAGCAACCTCGCTCACTTGCATCGCTATGACCACGCCGAATGCGGACAGGAACAGAAAAGCCGTCGTCACCGTCCCAATGACGGCCACCGAACGGGGACAACCCACTCGACGCAGCCTCGAAACCAGCGGCGCGAGCGCAAAGGTGAGCAGAATGGCGATAGCCAGCGGCAGGAAGACGTCGCGGGCGAAATAGAGGACGGCAACCGTGGCGGCGGTGGCGACAAGCGTCGGTAGACGTGACGGCTGCGCCGCGGCTGCTGCGCCGCGCGCAAACGCGATTTGCTGCAGTCCGCCTGCGGTTGCAGCACGATCCTGGTCAATGCCACGCGAGAACTTCAGCATCGCACCCTCCACTACATCACCGAACGGTCGACCTGGTTGCGACCAGCAGGCAAGAAACTTGTTCGCAAGTAGGTAGGGCAGTGTTTTGCGCCGCCCAGCAGATGCTCCGTTGCAAGGAACCGCAACGATTGCCGTTTCCCCGTGCCAAAACCAAGCCGCCCACCCGGAGCATCGCGCCGGGAACTATTCTCCGCCCGGTGGGTTTCTGCGACGGGGGATCAATCGCGGTCTTCTGAAGAGGTAACCACATGAAAAATATGATCATTGCCGCGGCGGCACTGATGAGCGCCGTGGCCACGACATCACTCGCGCAGACGACGCCTTCACCGGAAGGAGAAACGCCTGCAGTGGCAACGCCCGACTCGCAGAACCCGACGGCACCGGTCGAAGGCGCAAACAGCTTCACCGAAGCGCAAGCAAAGGAACGGATCGAAGAGGCCGGATATACCGAGGTCAGCGGGTTGAAGCTCGACGACAAGGGTGTGTGGCAGGCAACTGCGATGAAGGAGGGCAAATCCGTTTCGGTCGCTCTCGACTACCAGGGCAACGTAACAGCGCAGTAGTCCACAGACTCCAAAGGAAAAGGGAGAACGAATATGAGAACCGTAACAGGGCTCTTTGACGACTATTCAGATGCTCGCGAAGCCGTAAGCGATCTGGAAACGGCAGGCGTTCCTTCAGACGACATCAGCATCGTCGCGAACAACACGGGCGATCGCTACTCGTCGGACGGCTCGAACGCGGCCGAAGGCGCCGGTGCCGGAGCTGGCCTCGGCGCTGCAGGAGGCGGCGTCGTCGGCCTTCTGACGGGGCTTGGCCTGATGGCCATTCCTGGAGTCGGCCCAGTGGTGGCTGCCGGGTGGCTTGCCTCGACTGCGGCCGGTGCAGCGGCCGGCGCAATCGCCGGGGGCGCTGCCGGTGGCCTGATCGGTGCACTCACGGACTCCGGCGTCGATGAAGAAGACGCCCATGTCTACGCCGAGGGCGTTCGCAGAGGGGGCACTCTGGTCACGGCAAGGGTCGAGGACAGTGTCGCGCCCCGAGCAGAAGCGATCCTGAAACAGCGCAAAATCGTAGACCCTGCGGCCCGCAGAAGCATTTATGCCCAGGAAGGATGGTCGCGTTTCGACGAAAATGCCGATCCGTACACACTCGATCAAGTCGAACGAGAGCGTGAGCGGTACCGCGGCATGATGCCATAACGGCAGGGCTGACGTCCCCCGATGTGGGGGCGCAAGAGCGGCCTCGCAGCTATCTCCGCGGCCGTCGACCAAAGTCAGTAGCGCGCGCGCGCGCCCCATGTTTCTTTTGGGGCGTGCTCACTTGATCTTCAGAAGCAGCATCTTGCCGGCCATGGTAATGCCGTGAGCCGACTCCTCTGGCGGAACATCCGTATCGAGCGCCTTCACGAGGCTTTGGTCGCGCAGCTCATTGAGAGTTGCGGTCGTCAGAAACTTGATCTTCTGCGGCCGTTCCTTGAACCGGTCCTGTTTTGCATAGGTGACCTGGGCATTCAGGTGCGTCCATCTCTTCCCACCTTGGGGATGGACATCACCGTCCTTGGCGAGCTTCAGACCTCGGATCTGCGTTGGCGTCAATTCAATCATGTCGTCGTCTTTCGTCCATCTTCGGTAAGTGAGCGGCGCAGCGACCCTGCGGCGTCATGGAATGAAACGAGCCTCCGGCGCCGGTCGTCCCAGAGCACGAGCCTGACGCATTTGAGGCTGTCCCACAAGGTGATCCGGCCGATGCCGGCAAGTTGCGGATGGTCACGCAGCACTTCTGGCAGACGGTAATAGGGAATCCGGCTGGACAGGTGGTGCACGTGGTGAATGCCGATATTGCCGGTGAGCCACCGCAGCACCGGCGGAAGATCGTAATGCGAGGCGCCATGCAGCGCCGCCTGGGGAAACCGCCAATCCTCGCCCTCCGACCAGTGGGTCTCCTCGAACTGGTGCTGCACATAGAAGAGCCAAACGCCGGCTGCACCTGCGAGCAGCACGACCGGAAGATGGATCAGGAGAAAAGCTCCCAACCCGACGGCCCACACCATCAAGCCGGCCAGCGTGACGATCGCAAGATTCGTCGCCATGGTCGAAATCCAAGGCAGAGCACCCGAGTTCATCATCCCGAACGGCAGGCGCTGCTTGAACAGAAAGAGCCAGGCTGGCCCGATGCCGAACATGACGAGCGGGTGCCGGTACAGCCGGTAGCCGAGGCGCTTCATCGGCGAAAGGGCACGGTATTCGGCAATCGTCAGCGTGGTGATGTCACCAACCCCGCGTTGGTCGAGATTGCCCGCCGTCGCATGATGAGCGGCGTGTGCACGCCGCCAATAGTCGTAAGGGGTCAGGGTCAAAATCCCGAGCACGCGGCCGGTCCAGTCATCGAGGCCGCGACGGGCGAAAAACGAGCCGTGGCCGCAATCGTGCTGGATCATGAACAATCGGAGCAGGAAGGCGCTGGCAGGAAGGATTGCGATCAGCCCGGGCCAGAAGCCGTTGGCCAGCGAAAAGCAGGCCGCTGCCCAGAAGACGGCGAAAGGAACGAGAGTGACGAACAGTTCGAAGGCGCTACGCCCCAGACGGGGCTGCCGGTATTTCGCCAGCGTCTTCAACCACGCTCCAGCATTGTCTTCAACAAGTGAAGCGGGTGGATAGACATGTGCGCTCATTACAACCGGTCCGTTTTTCGCTCGCCCGTGATCTTCTGCCAGGGCAATGGGCTGCGCCCGTGGAACGGGTGCAGGTGCTGAAGTGTTACGCCCGGCGGGCTTTGCGGGCCGCATAGCGGCGGTCGCGTTCGGCCTTGCGGGCCGCCTCGTCGGCGACGACACGCGAGACCCGATTGGCAATTTCTGCCTGGCGGGCTTCGGCTTCAGCCCTTTGCTCGGCCTCGGCAGCAGCGGCCAACGCAGCGGCTTCTGCAAGGATTCGCTCGTTCTCGGCTGTCTTCAGCGCTTCGCGCTCGGCGCGACGGGCATCCCTGGCACGGTTGGCCGCTTCGCGTGCAGCCAGTTTCTCCTGCATTTCAGGGTCGGTCGGTTTAGGAGCGGATGCAAATTTTGTCAGAAGCTGGCGCTTTGCATCTGCCGCGGCATTGCGTCGTTCGGCAAAGCCGTTGTCGTTCGGGTGTCTCAATCGTTGTTCCTTTGATATCGTTTGGTCGCGAAGATTGCCTTAACGGAAAAAGGCCAGACATTCGCCTGGCCTCTTCGAACCTCTTGCCGCGATGCCAGTACATCCGTGGTCATCAGCGGCGAAAAAGCGTCAGGCAGCGCGGAGCTGGCCTGCGGACATCTTGCCCGACTTGTTGTCGCGCTCGAGCTCGAAGCCGAGCTTCTGACCTTCGACGATCGAATTCATGCCGGCGCGTTCAACAGCAGAGATGTGAACGAACACATCGGCGCTGCCGTCGTCGGGCTGAATGAAGCCGAAGCCCTTAGTGGAATTGAACCATTTAACTGTGCCAGTGGTCATAACGAACCCTTTTTTAGCAACATAGATCACCGCTGGGCGACGCACAGCGGGGTTTCGACTTTTGAGAGAGGGAAGTTCGTCAAGAGACGCGCAAAGCGCAGCAAAACAAATATCGGCAAACAAAGTATCGATGCCCTCTCATAGACGAGAGCGGCGGCCACGTCAACTTTTTGTTTTCAGAAAAGTCCGATACCACCTTTGATAGAGAAATTCCAGCAGTCGCGTTTCCGTCGATGCCGGTGCACCGCGGCAAACGAGCCGAGTATTCCGTTGCGCCTGTACATCTTTCAATTAACGAACACCCGATGCTTTTGGCAATAAGAAAGGTGAATTCAGGTACGTCATAATATCTCTAGTAGATTTACCGGTTATGAATTTGCGCAAATTGCAGACACTGATTTCAAGCCATATTTAGCTTCGAAATAATATTTCTTAGCACTCCTATTAATCGATTGCCGTCGATGCTATTTAGGAGTTGCAGCCGCCCTATACGCCGGTCGCAGAAAGAATCCCATGACATTTCGCCCGCTCCTCGACCGCGTCGTCATCCGGCGCGCCGAAGGTAACGTCAAATCCAAGGGCGGGATCATCATCCCCGACACCGCCAAAGAAAAGCCCCAAGAGGGCGAAGTGGTCGCCGTCGGTCCCGGCTCCCGCGACGATAGCGGAAAGCTGATCCCGCTCGACGTCAAGATCGGCGACACGATCCTGTTCGGTAAATGGGCCGGAACAGAGGTCAAGATCGATGGCGAAGACCTACTGATCATGAAGGAATCCGACATCATGGGCATCGTCGCGAACACCGCCCCGACCGCCGCCAATGCTGCCTGATCCGTCGAATTCCGATCCCTTATCTCAAGCCCGAACTGGCCAAAGACAATGCCCGCCAAACAAATCATCTTCTCCACTGACGCCCGCGACCGCCTGCTTCGCGGCGTGGAATTGCTCAACAATGCCGTCAAGGTGACGCTCGGCCCCAAGGGCCGCAATGTCGTCATCGACAAGTCCTATGGCGCTCCACGCATCACCAAGGACGGCGTCTCCGTCGCCAAGGAAATCGAGCTTGAAGACAAGTTCGAAAATATGGGTGCGCAGATGGTCCGCGAGGTAGCCTCAAAGACCAATGATCTTGCCGGCGACGGCACCACGACGGCTACCGTGCTCGCCGCGTCCATCTTTCGCGAAGGTGCCAAGCTCGTATCGGTGGGCATGAACCCAATGGACCTGAAGCGCGGTATCGACCTTGGCGTTGCCGCCGTCCTCGCGGAAATCAAGATACGCGCCACGAAGGTCATCTCGTCGAGCGAGATCGCGCAGGTCGGCACGATTGCCGCCAATGGCGACGCCAGCGTCGGCGAGATGATCGCAAGGGCGATGGAGAGGGTTGGCAACGAGGGGGTGATTACCGTCGAAGAAGCCAGGACGGCCGATACCGAACTCGACGTCGTCGAGGGCATGCAGTTCGACCGCGGTTATCTCTCGCCGTATTTCGTGACCAATGCCGAGAAGATGCGCGTGGAACTGGAGGATCCCTATATCCTCATCCACGAGAAGAAGCTCGGCAACCTGCAGGCTATGCTGCCTATCCTGGAGGCCGTGGTGCAGAGCGGCAAACCGTTGCTGATCATCTCCGAAGACGTCGAAGGCGAAGTGCTGGCGACGCTCGTCGTCAACAGGTTGCGAGGTGGCCTGAAGATTGCGGCCGTCAAGGCGCCGGGCTTCGGCGACCGCCGCAAGGCCATGCTGGAAGACATTGCCGTTCTGACCGCCGGCCAGACGATCTCCGAGGATCTGGGCATCAAGCTTGAGAACGTCACGCTCGATATGCTTGGCCGCGCCAGGCGGGTGCTGATCGAGAAGGACACGACCACAATCATCGACGGCTCCGGCGACCAAGCCTCCATCCACGCGCGCATCAGTCAGATCAAGGCGCAGATCGAGGAGACGGCGTCCGACTACGACAAGGAAAAGCTGCAGGAGCGGCTGGCAAAACTCGCCGGCGGCGTCGCGGTCATCCGCGTCGGCGGCGCGACGGAGCTTGAAGTGAAGGAAAAGAAGGATCGCATCGACGATGCCCTGAACGCTACGCGCGCGGCGGTCGAGGAAGGCATCGTTCCTGGCGGCGGAGTGGCGCTGCTACGGGCAAAATCGGCCCTTGTCGGTCTCACCGACGAGAACGCCGACGTAGCGGCAGGCATCTCGATCGTGCGCCGGGCACTGGAAGCACCAATCCGCCAGATCGCCGACAATGCCGGTGTCGAAGGTTCGATAGTTGTCGGAAAACTCGTCGACAGCAAGGACCACAACCAGGGCTTCGACGCACAGACGGAAACCTATGTCGATATGATCAAGGCGGGCATCGTCGATCCCGCCAAGGTCGTGCGTACAGCCTTGCGGGACGCCGGCTCGATCGCGGCTCTTCTGATCACCGCCGAAGCTATGATCGCCGACATTCCCGAGAGGGCGTCTCCCCAAGGCACCGGAAACGGCGCCATCGGCAGTATGGGATACTGAGAGCAGTGCCTGAACCGTTCGGCCGGGTGGTCAGGCGGCGAAACGCGAACAACGACGGAGGGGGAGGCTTCCAATGGCCATAGAGAACAGCAGCAAGACGTCAATTACCCAGCAATTCGACAGCTACAAGCCATCCAAGGCGATCCTCGTATGGGCATGCGCCGCCACGGCAGCCGCAACGATGATCGTCGGCTTCAACTGGGGCGGCTGGGTGACAGGCGGCACGTCTCGCACGGCGGCAGCGGCCGCAGCCGACATCGCACGCGGTGAACTGGCATCCGCCATATGCGTCGAGCGGTTCAACGCCGCGCCGGACGCGGCCGCAAAACTGATCGAGTTCAAGGCAATCACCGATGGTTACAAGAAGCGTCAATTCGTAGAGGCCGGCGGTTGGGCGACGATGCCGGGCCAGACCGCACCTGACAGCCGCAGCGTTCAAGGTTGCGCCACCGCTCTCGCCATCTGAGCGCAAAATCTGAAAAGCGCTCCTGCGTTTGTTTGGAGCGCTTCAATCTGTCAGACCAGGAGAACGTCAAATGATCCGTTTCGAGAGAAAGCCCGACCCGCAGCCCTCGCTGAAGGAAGCCGAAAACAAACGTACCAAGCAAATAAGCGAAGCCGCGAAGGAAGAGAACAAGAAATCGGGCACAACTGGAGCGCCGCGTCGCGCGCCTCAAGCGGCTGATGACGACCGGCTCATTTGAGAGCATATTGGACGCCTCGGCCCGTTTCTCGTTGGCCCGCCCCTATGGCGGGCCAGCTTCATCAAATTCAACGTCAAGAGGATCGCATCGATGGCTAAAGGACAAGTGAGAGGCAACCGCGAGGCGCGGAAGCCGAAAAAGGAAAAAGCGCCGGTGAAGGTAGAGACGAGCTTCACCAATCAGCTCAAGAATGCCGAGAAAAGCAGCCCGCAGGGTGGCAAACACAAAGGCTGAGCCCAAGGCAACGGCAGGGGCGGTTGAAGACTTCGGAGCCGGGTGCAACGGCTATTTTGGGGCTGCGGCCGCAGTTTCGCCCGGCGGCAAGATCCTGAACATAAAGGTCGATACCTTTTCCCCTGGCTTGAACGGGCCCGGCACCTGATGGCTTACCGGCTTCAGGCTTTGAAGGAATGCTGCAATTGCGCCTGCGTCTTCTTTTGTGAGTTGCGCAAATGCGTGCCACGGCATGATCGGCGCCAGCATGCGGCCGTCGGGGCGCTGCCCGGTCTGAATGGCAGTCACGATCTGCTCCCTGGTCCAACTGCCGATGCCGGTCTCCTTGTCGGGCGTGATGTTGCGACCGACGAAAACACCCTCTCCGGGGATTTCGAAGCCTACATCCGACCCGCCGAGAAAGCGTGAGCTGTCCGGTTTTCCAAAAAAATATCCCGGTGTGTGGCAATCGTTGCAGCCGCCCATTGTGACGAGATATTCCCCCCGCGCAATTTCGGGATCGTCGGCAGCAGCGGCCCCGAGCGGCTGTAGCCCAAAAGCAGAGGTGGCGAAACATGCGAACCCAATGCCCAACCGAAACATGCTTACCCCCTGAGGCTCGCTGCTGAAGCAAACTGAATACCATAAGGAAGTCGCGGTATATATTAGCTATTTGGAATTAACGGGAAACCGCGAACCTTCCTGTGGTTCATGCCGGACGCAGGTCGCACCAATCGGCGACGACCTCCTCGGAAAGTGCGGCCAGTAGAGCGCTCCCGGGCCACCACCCTGCAGCGCCTTTGCGATAACAAATCACGATGCCGAATGGGCAGCCCGTGACCTCTCGTGCTCGCCGCCGACTTCCTTTTTCGCCACGAGGACCTCGATCGAAAACGATAGCGCGCAGTTCATACGCTAATGCCGTTGGCCGATACGCGAAAAGAGCGCCTGCTTCAATTGCCGGCGCACCTCATCAGGCTGCTCCGACAGCGCAGTAGCAATCGTTCTAAGCTCGCGCCTTAGCCCATAGAGCTGATCCAGCAGTGCAAGGATGATCGGCACAGCGTCATCGTTGACATTCATGTCGCGCCGGAGCTCACAAACCAGTCGGATTCGAGCGACGTCGACGTCATCAAATGAGGGCCCGCTCTCGCCTTGAGCCGGCACGATCCAGCCACTGTGCACCCACTGGCGCAGCTGTTTGAGGGTTACAGCGTCGAACTGTTCAAGGACTTGCTTCTCCGTCAATTTCATGTGGCCCTCCGTAGAGCTTCGCGCGGGTCATAAGCGTGGCTCTGTCGCCAAGTTTCCATGAAACGCTCGAGATCGGGATCGGCCGCCGTCGGTAGAACGACCTTCAGCGTGACACGCTGATCCCCTGCGGGGCCGTGTTGAGACTTCACCCCTTTGCCTCTGAGACGCAGGATGTCGCCCGTATTTGAACCCTTGGGGATGGTCATCGATACGCGGCCGGAGATCGTCGGCACCTCGATCTTCGCACCAAGCACCGCTTCATAAAGCGTAATTGGCAGATCTATTTCGATGTCGTTGCCTTCACGACGGAAGACCGAGTGAGAACGGACGCTGACTTCGATTAAGGCGTCTCCGGGTTCCCCGCCAGCAATTCCAGGGGTCCCCTTGCCCCTCAGCCGCAGCGAGGTGCCATCACGTGTGCCGGCAGGAATAGCCAAGTCGAGCGTGTTTCCGTCGGGAAAGGTGATACGGCGCCGGGCGCCGTTCACCGCGTCCAGAAACTCGAGTTCGAGGTGATAGTGGAGGTCCTGCCCGCGGGCCTTGAAACGAGCCCCTGCCCCGCCCCGCCCGAAAAGATCCGCGAAGATGTCCGACACGTCTTCGAATTCGCCGGTTCCGCCCGCTGATCCATACCGCCGTGCGTGATCCGCATCGGCATAGTGCCTGTAAAACTGCTGCTGCTGCGGCCGTTCAGCCCCTGATGCATCGATCTCGCCCCGGTCGAACCGGGCCCGCTGCTCGGGATCGTTCAGCAGATGGTAGGCTGCGGAAAGCGCCTTGAACTTGGCTTCCACCTCCTTGTCGCCTGGATGCAGATCTGGATGCAGCTCCTTTGCGCGCTTGCGGTAGGCTTTGCGGATCTCATCCGGTTTAGCGGCACGCGGAACGCCGAGTATCTGATAGGGATCATCAGTCACCGATCACCTCCAATTGACGTGCACGTCGACTGCACGGCTGCGGCAAGCTGCGCGTCAACACCCTCAGTCTAATTTAGCCCGCAGGAGAAGGTCCGCAAGATTGAGATGACGGCAGAGTCTTGCGCGGCCGTGACCCGCCTTGCGCGCGCACCCCGCGAAGCTGAAGAGGCCATGGCTATCGCCGACGTCTCGTGAAGCCTACCGAACGGGCGGCTGAGAGGCTGCAGTGCTTGTTGAGGTACGCCCAGCGCGCCTGAGCCGGCTCTAAAGATTCCGTCCTCCCGTTTTCCGGTCGCGAGGTCGCGGCAAACATTGCGGACCGCCGCGTTCCAAGGTACCACAGCACACCGCGTTGACGTCCCTAGCAATACAGCCGTATCAGGGAATACTCACTGCGACTTGCTTCATCAAGACTTCATCAATATTCGCAGTCGTACACTTGGCAACATAGAGCCCTGATAGCAATGCGCGTTCCATCAAATCCCCTCATCCTGATCGGACCGACCATTCTTCTTCTTTTCGCAGCCACATTCGTGTGGATCTGGATGATAGATCGGCGGCGCAAGCATCTCTTGTATTATGGTGGAGGTGCTCTGCTCTTCTGTATCGGAGCAATGTCGCAGATCTTCGCGATCCCTGAAGGAGCAGGCCCAAATGCTGTCGTATCGGCGTTCATATATGTCTCAAGCGTGTTGGTCCTGTGTGATGGACTGCTGAGGCGATCCGGGCGCGGTTTGCACTGGGCAGAGTATGTCGCCAGCATCATCTTGATCGTGGGAGGGATCGCTTATTTCTTCTATATCGACCGCCAGCTCATTACCCGCATCTACCTCCTCAATTTCGGGATTGGGGTGATCTGTCTTGCGTCCACTTTGCGTCTGCGTGGGCTGCGCTACGGGAAAGCTGCAGAACGCGTCCTCTTCTGGGTTTTGCTGGCGTTTTCGATACACTTCTTCTTGAGGACCACTCTCACGGTCGGGCTAGTCGCCCCATCCGCCACTTCCTTTGCATCCTCGCCGTTCTGGCTCGCGCTACAGTACTCCGTCGCAGTGCTGGGGGTGGCACTTGCATTGGCTATCGTTCAGGTGACTGTAAGCGACACCCTTGACGAACTGCGACGAGAACGTGCGCTGGATCCGCTCACCGGACTGCTGAACAGACGGGGTTTCGAAGAATTCGCGACCGTGCGACTGCAGGCTCCGCATGCATGGCCAATCAGTTTGATGGTCGTCGATATCGACCATTTCAAGAAGGTGAACGACACGCACGGCCATCTCGCGGGTGACGCTGTTCTAAAGACCTTCGGTCAGCTGATGCTCGCCACGGCGAGACAAGTTGATGTTTGTGGTCGCTTGGGAGGGGAAGAATTCTTGATACTTATGCCCAATTGCGATTTGGAGGGCGCGCGCATTGTAGCTGAGCGACTGCGCACGAGCGTTGGTACGGCAGTGTTCGATGGGCTCCCGAAGGAATGGCGCGTGACAGCGAGTGTAGGGATCGCCGAGATTCGCAGAGGTGAAGCTTTATTAGAGCTGATCGCTCGCGCGGACGAAGCGCTGTACGAGGCGAAGCGTTCCGGCCGAGATCGCGTCAACGCATACCGACAGGCAATCGCCGGTGTTTAATGGGTTTAGGCCGCGGGTGCACCGATAAGTAGCGCCTACGGCGCAAGAACCGCTCGCTAAACTTCCCTTGAAACCTGCACGAGCGCCATTTCCAGGTCGCTTTCCAGAAACGGCTTCGTCAGCAAGGGGATGTTCGAGTATCTAGCATCCAGGCCTTTGCTGTCATAGCCCGTGGCAAAAATGAAGGGTACGTTGCGTTCCGCCAGAATGTCCGCAACGGGATAACTGGGCTCCCCATCCAGGTTGACGTCAATGATGGCGATGTCGAACTGCCCTTTCCGCGCCATATCGAGCGCTTCCTGCATCCGAGAGGCTATGGCGGCGACCTCATGCCCGAGTTCGGATAGACTATCTTCAATCAGCATGGCGATCATGGATTCGTCTTCGACCACGAGAATCCGAAGTCTGCGCTTTGTCATGCGTCAAGCCCGTAGAAGCATTGGACGTTAAGTGAGTGGCGCTTCGATGTGAAAGCGCACGCCACTCGGCGCAAACACAAGATCAACCTTGCCGCCGAGTTCGCGGGCCAAAGCACGTTCGAGCAGACGAGTGCCAAAACCCGTCCGCGCTGGTACTTCGACAGGTGGACCACCAATCTCCTCCCATTGTAAATGCAGGTGAGATACGCTCTCAAGATCGCTAACATGCCAGCTGACCTTGATCAGACCGCCGTCGTTCGTGAGCGCCCCGTATTTTGCAGCATTCGTGCAAAGCTCATGAAAAGCCATCGAGAATGCCAACGCCATTTTCGGCCGCAACCGGAGCGGCG
Source organism: Ensifer sp. R1-3 (assembly GCF_056739175.1). Classification (NCBI taxonomy): domain Bacteria; kingdom Pseudomonadati; phylum Pseudomonadota; class Alphaproteobacteria; order Hyphomicrobiales; family Rhizobiaceae; genus Ensifer; species Ensifer sp. R1-3. The sequence continues at coordinate 117,188 of NZ_CP096517.1, read as the reverse complement.
GGCCAGAGGCCTGAACGCGCTGCTGGGGTTCCACGCAGATTGGATTGATCGTCGCCTGAAGGACCTCTTGAAGATCTGCACCCTGCCAGCTCTCCCGAGTAAGCACGTCGTGCGCCCTCGCCAATGCTACGAGCCGGCTTTGGAACCGGCCAAAATCCTGGCTTGCATTTACACCACGGAAGGTTTGCGCAGCCAGCGATTGAACCGTGGCGAGCGTGTTCTTCACGCGGTGGTTCAGTTCGTTGATCAGAAGCTTGCGGTGTTCTTCGCTGCGTCGCCTTTCAGTAATATCGCGCGCGATCTTTGACGCGCCGACGACGCGACCGCGGGCGTCTTTCAAAGGGGAAACCGTCAAGGAGACATCGATCAGGCTTCCGTCCTTTCGAATCCGTACCGTCTCATAATGGTCGATGTGCTCGTCTCGCCGGATCCTTTCAAGGATGCCGGGCTCCTCGTCCTGGCGGTCGGGCGGAATGAGGATGGTTATGGGTTTTCCTATCACTTCCTCGGCGCTATAGCCGAACAGGCGTTCGGCGCCTCTATTCCAAGTCTGGATAATGCCTTGCGTGTCCTTGCTTACGATCGCATCATCCGAGAATCTGACAATGGACGCGAGCCGTTCTGCATATTCCGCAGCTTTCTCGCGATCGGAGATGTCCACCAGCATGTTGACCGCCCCAACAAGCTTGCCGGCGACATCATGCAGCGGCGTGGGATAGGGTATGAACGGCACACGGGTGCCATCCGGTCGTTCGGCCACGGCTTGTTCGCCACGGACCGGCCGATCTTCTTTGAGCGCCACGGCCATTGGACATTGGTCGTGCGGCAGGTAGGTGCCATCCGGCCTGTAGAGACGCCAGGTGACACACCATTTATCTCCGATCTGTGGAGTGCGGCCGGCCATCTCGACAGCCGCCTTATTGAAGAAGGTGATGCGGCCTTCGGCATCTGTGGTGTAGACGGCGGCCGGCAACGCCTCGAGCAAATCACGCATATGCTGTTCGCTTTCGCGGCGGCGGTCGTCCATGTGTTTGGCTTCGGTGACATCAAGCAGAACCCGCACGCCATAACGGAATCGACCGGTGCGATCGCGCACTGTCGAGCTGTAAACGTCGAGATAGATCACCGTACCGTCCGCCTTAACGGCGCGCTTGCGGATCGCATAGGTATCAGTCTCTCCGCTGACCTGCCGCGCGTAGCAACGGGCCTCCTCGTCGCGGTCATCCTCGTGCGTGTAGTCGAGGAACGTCATGTTCAGCAGCTGCTCGCGCGAGCGGCCCAGCATGGTGCAAAATGCATCATTCACCCGTAATAGGCGCCCATCCGCATCGGACTCGGCGATCCCGATCGTGGCCGCCTGATACGTGGCCGCGAAGCGTTCCTCAGTCTCGCGCCACGCGTCTTCTGTTTCGTGCAGGCTGGTTACATCGGTCGTGAAGCACCGCGTATTGACGAATTTCCCATCCTCGAAGCGACTGTTGGAAGTGATCAGCACATGCTTGATCGAGCCGTCCCGTGCGCGCAAACGAGCGGGATAGCGATCGAGTTTTTCGCCACAGGAAAGGCGGGCAAGAATATCGCCGATAACCGGTGCATCTGCGTGAAATTCGGCAATGTGCCGGCCTACATACTCGTCCGCCGGATACCCCAGGAGCTCCAGCTCTGCCTTATTCGCCCGCAGGATGATCCCCGCGGCGCTGACGATGTGCAGCCCGATGGCGCTGTTTTCGAAAAAGTCCTCCAGGTCCTTGCTCTTGCGGTTAACCTCCGCTTCGATCCGCTTTTGTTGCGAAATATCTTGGAAGCAATTGATGGCCCCTTGAATTGCTCCCCGATGGTCTCTGAGCGGGCGGATATTCACCAGCACAAAGATGCGGGATCCGTCTGGTCTTTCGATGATCACCTCGGCGTTGCGCGTCGAGACACCGGTCTTGATCGCCTCAGCCATGGGGCACTCCTGGTGCGCCATGGGCGAGCCGTCCGAGAGGAAAAGACGTTGGGAACCACAAAATCGCTCTTGCGGTGCGCTAAGCGATGGCCGTCTACCCCAAAGTTCGGCAGCCTCCGCGTTATATCGCACGAGCCATCCCTCGTGATCACAGATATAAACGGCTCCCGGTATAGCATCGAGCGCAGTTGGAGCTGACGTGATCAGCGCTTCGTATTCGGTCAGTACGCGACCTGTAAGCGGAAATTCCTCGACATTCGACATGCAGACAGGGCCCTCGCGGCTCTTGAAGGGATCGATTGAATCTCAGCCGGAGTCATGGAGGGACAACTCTGCTCGACGCGCGACCCCCGGGTGCGCAATCTTGGTTAACCTGCATCAACGTACCAGACGGGGTTTTGTTCCCGGCCTTTTCTGACTTGCGCATTCTCGAACCGGCAGCGTTACTAAAATCATGAGACGCGGGATGCGGGAGGAAAACCGCACGCACTTTTCCTTATCCGCTCTAGACCCCGGCGCTTTAGAGGTCTACATTCGAGCTTCTGTGAGCCTGAAATTGCATCAGGTCCAGCCCCTTCGCATCGCCCACCGCTATGAATGCGGTTCGGGCCCGCGCTTCAGCCCTCAATGAACGCAATCTCACCGTGCAAGCGGGAGGAGTTTCGATGACCAATGCCCAATGCGCCTGCGGCGCTCTAAGACTGGTGCTTAACGAACCGCCACAATTGACCGCGCTGTGTCACTGTTTCGCTTGCCAGCGAAGAACTGGTGCACCGTTCAGCGCTAATGCGTTCTACTCGATCGACTGTGTCGAAATATCTGGGGTGTCTACAGAATACGTTCGTACTGCCGAGAGCGGTCGCAAGGTCCGAACGCATTTTTGCCCAAGCTGCGGCTCGACCGTCTACTGGAGGGCCGACGCTTCGCCGTCCTGGATCGGGGTGGCGGTAGGTTCATTTGCCGACCCGGCCTTCGCGCCACCTGTCATGTCAGTATTCGAACGATCGCAACATAAGTGGGTGCAGCTTGATGGAACGGTAGAGCATTTCCAGGAGCTTCCAATCATCGATGGTGCCAAGGATTTACCACGGTAAGTCCAGCCGCTTCGAACGGGCTGCTATCGCGGGTCGCGACGATAAATCCCCTGGAGGCGGCAATGGCGGCAATATATCCGTCGGCCGTCGGAAATCCCTTGCCGGCCGCTCGAGCGGTCACCGCAAGCTCGGCATAATGGCGAGCAGCTCCGATGTCGAACGGCAATACGCGATCGCCAAACAGTTCGAGCACGCCGCCAAGCATTTCGGTCAGAGCCTTCTTGCGCCGGCCGTCCGGCAGCGCACCGATGCCGAACAGCAGTTCGGCCAAGGTCACACTGGCCAGATACAAGGTTTCAGCGACCTGCTCGTTCAACCAGGAGCGCACGGCCGGATCGGGGGTCGGTTTCATCGCCTCGGAGACGACATTCGTACCGAGGACAATCATTCAAATCTCACGGGCTGCGCCGGCGCCTTGTCGCGTACCTCGTCGAACACGGCGAAATCGTCATTGGTCAGCCCCAGTCGCCGGCCGAGTTCGGCCAGGGCATCGCCCATGCGAACGCGCTGCTCGGGCTTCACCGCACTTTCCAAAATCTCCCGGACTTCCGCCTCGGTGCTGCGGCCGTGCATCGCCGCTCTCACGCGCAAGGCGCGATGCACTTCATCGGGCACATTCCGGACCGTCAGGATCGCCATAGTCAAACCCTCGCATCGCTTTCAATGACAGCAATGTAGTTGCTTTGCAGTCACGCCGCAAGTTTTGAGCGACAGGGCTTTGTGATTCCTTAGAGCGTTTCCGCTTTTCTCCGAATCGCGGAAGCCCCCTAACCCTTTGTTTTTCCTCAAGCCCCGGATGGAAAACCGCTACGCACTTTTCCTGGAATTGCTCTAGACGGCTGGCACCAATCTCATGAGATGGCCAGGCGCGATCTCGACGAGTTCGGAGGGCGGGGGCGCGGAAAAGATGTCCGGTGCGGTGCTGCCGTCAAATGCGAAGCTGCGACCGTCAGGAAGCGGCACATCGGCAAAGTGGTCTTTCGTCCCCGGGTTCAGGGCTGCATCCGGATCGGGAATGGCGGCGATGAGCCGGCGCGTATAGGGATGGGCGGGCCTTTCGAAGATGTCCCGCCAGCCGCCCTCCTCCACGACCTGTCCGAAGAACATCACCAGCACCCGGTCGCTCATATGCTCCACCACGCTCAGGTCGTGGCTGATCATCAGGTAGCCGAGGCCGAGCTTTTCCTGCAGCTCCAGCAGCAGGTTGATGATCTGTGCGCGGATCGACACGTCGAGGGCGGATACCGGTTCGTCCAGCACGACGATTTCCGGTTCGAGGATGAGCGCTCGGGCAATGCCGATGCGCTGGCGTTGGCCGCCGGAGAACTCGTGCGGATAGCGGTTCGCCTGCTCGGGCGTGAGCCCCACATTGGCGAGCATCACCTCGATCCGGTCGGCGATCTCCGATGCCGCCGTGATGCCGTGCAGCCGCAACGGCGCAGCCAGCGAGGTGCGCACGGACTGGCGCGGGTTCAGCGAGGCATAGGGGTCCTGGAAGACCATCTGCACCGCCTTGGCGCGCTGCATGCGTCCGGGCGCTCCTGGCCCGGTGAGCGGCTGACCGCGATAACGGATCGTGCCTTCGGTGGGCTCCTGAAGACCGAGAACCGAGAGCGCCGTTGTGGACTTGCCGCAACCGGATTCGCCGACGATCGACAGGCATTCGCCCTTGGAGAGCGAGAAGCCGATGCCGTTGACGGCATGCAGCATGCGCCGACCGGTTCCGAGCAGTCCTCCGCCGGAAACGGAGAAGCGGACATGCAGGTCGTCCACCTCCAGCAGGGGGTCGGTCATGGCTGGCCCCCCTCTTCCACACCGCGCGGCGCGATGAAGCGGGTCTCGATGAGCTTCGAGCGGTCGGCAATGATGCTGTCGATGTCGACCAGCCGATGGCGGCCGTGCAGACTGCGGCTGCCGAAGCGCGGCAGGGCGCCGAGGAGCCCGCGGGTATATTCGTGCCGGGGTGCCGCGAAGAGCGCCCGCGTCTCGTTCTCCTCGACGAGGCAGCCGGCATACATGACGCCGACCCGTTGGCAGATGCTGGCGATCACGCCGAGATCGTGGCTGATGAAGAGAACCGCCGTACCGCGCTCGGCGCAGAGTTCCTTAATCAGCCGTAAGACCTCGGCCTGCACGGTGACGTCGAGCGCCGTGGTCGGCTCGTCGGCGATCAGGAGGTCCGGATTGCAGGCGAGCGCCATGGCGATCATCACGCGCTGCCGCAAGCCACCCGACATCTGGTGCGGATAGTTGCGCGCCCGCCGGTCGGGATTGGGCACGCGCACGCTGGCGAGCGCTTCGATTGCGAGTTTCTGCGCCTCGTCCCAGCTCTTTCCCTGATGCAGCACGAACATTTCGGCGATCTGCCGACCGATGGTCGAGAGCGGGTTCAGTGCCGTCATCGGCTCCTGAAAAATCATGGCGATGCGGTTGCCGCGCAGGCGCCGCATTTCGCGCTTCGGCAGTTCCAGCAGGTTCTGGCCCTTGAACAGGATCTCGCCGCCGGACACGGCGAGCGGCTTCTTGAGAAGGCCCATGACGGCGAGCGAAGTCACCGACTTGCCTGAGCCGGACTCGCCGACGAGGCCATAGGCCTCGCCCGGCATGATTTGGAAGGAGACTCCTTTGAGGAGCGGGCGATTAACGGAGCGGCCGACCGCGATGCCCAAGTGGAGATCCCTGATGTCCAGAAGTGGCTCGGTCATGGGTTTCGCGTCCTCATGTGCGGGTCGAGGCTGTCGCGCAGGCCGTCGCCGAGAAGGTTGAAGCCGAGCACCGAGAGGAAGATGGCAAGGCCGGGGAAGATGGCCACCCAGGGCGCGAGCTGGATGAGCTGGCGCGCATCCGTCAGCATCGAGCCCCAGCTCGGGAACGGCGGCTGGATGCCGAGGCCCAGAAAGGAGAGCGCGGCTTCCGAAAGCACCGCCGAGCCCATGCCGAGCGTCGCCATGACGAGGATAGGCCCCATCATGTTGGGCAGGATCTGCGTGAACATGATGCGAAGGTCCCCGTAGCCGAGCGTCTGCGCCGCCTGCACATAGCCCAGCGATTTCAGGGAGAGTGTGGAAGAGCGGGCGATGCGGCAGGTCCAGCTCCAGTTGGTAAGACCGAGGGCGATGAGCAGCGACGGCAGGCCGGGGCCGAGCACCGCCATCACGGCGAGTGCGAAGATCAGGGATGGAATGGCGAGCATGACGTTCGTGAAGCCGTTCACCAGATCGTCCCACCAGCCGCCCCAGTAGCCGGCGGTCATGCCGAGCGTGACGCCGATGATCGAGTTGATCACCTGCGAGACGATGCCGACCGTCAGCGATATCTGCGCGCCGTAGAGGATGCGGGTATAGACGTCCCGCCCCTGCCCGTCCGTGCCGAACCAGAAGGTGGCGTCCGGCGGCAGTTCGGAGTTCATCAGGTCCGCATCGAGCACCGGGTCGAAGGGTGCGATCCACGGCGCGAGGATACCGGCGAGGATCACCAGCGTCGTCAGTCCGGCACCGAGCCAGAAGTTGAAGCCGAGGCGCATTCCCGTCACTCCTGCTTGATGCGCGGATCGATCGCGGCATAGATCAGATCGACGGCCGTGTTGATGACGAGGAACCAGAGCACGATGACGAAGATCGTGCCCTGCACCACGGGAATGTCGCGGCTCGCGACGCTGTCCACCAGAAGCGAGCCGATACCGGGCCAGGCGAAGAGCTTCTCGATGACCACGGCCTGGCCGATCAGCGAACCGAATTGCAGGCCGACGGTCGTGACGATCAGCACCAGCGCGTTGCGCGCCACATGCCAGCGCACCACCTTGGCCTCGCTCATGCCCTTGGAATGGGCGGTGCGGATGAAGTCGGCGTTGAGGACATCGAGGACCCCGGCCCGCGTGGTGCGCGCGAGAAGCGCAAGCGGCGTGACCCCTAGCGTGACGGCGGGCAGAATCAGGTTCCGGAAGGACCCGTCGCCGTAGCCGAAGCTCGGCAACCAGTTCAGCTGCAGGGCGAAGAGATACATCATCAGGAGGCCCAGCCAGAACTGCGGCATGGAGAGGCCGGACACCGCCCCGATCATCGTCACCGTATCGAGCACCGAGCCGGGCCTCAGCGCCGCAACGAAGCCGAGCGGCACACTGATGACGAGGGCGAAGATCATGGCGGCGATCGCCAGTTGCAGCGAGGCCCACATGCGGTCGTTGATGAGGTCGATCACCGGCTGACGGGTGCGGAAACTGGTGCCGAGATCGAATTGCGCAAGGTCCGTGACATAGGTCACGAAGCGCTCCATCAACGGCTTGTTCAGCCCGAATTCCTCGTTGAGGCGGGCGATCATCTGCGGGTCGGCGGCGCGCCTGCCGTCGGCGAAGAGGCTTGCGGCGAAAGTTCCCGGTACGACGCTGAAGATGACGAATATAAGCAACGCAACGACCACGACCGTGGGTATGATCTGCAGGACGCGGCGCAGGGTGAAACGAAGCATGAGCGGTTCCGTTCTGGCCGCCCTGTACACGGGGGCGGCGACAATCGATGAGGGGGCAGCCGCAGCTACCCCCTCCCCCTCAAGGTCTTACTGGCGCGATGACGGCGCCGTCTCGTCGATCCAGATTTCGTCATAGGGCTGGATGGCCAGTTCCGTCGCGTTCGGAACGAGGCCGTGGATCCACGGCTGGTAGGCCATCACCGCCTTGTTGTAGTTGAAGAACCAGACCGGAGCGTCGTCCTGCACGATGTTGTTGGCCTGGCGCAGGAGATCGTTCTGCTTGGCCGAGTCGCGTTCCTGCTGCGCCGCCTCGTAGAGCTTGTCGAATTCCGGGCTTGCATAGCTGGTGTAGTTGCAGGCCGATTGCGCCGTCTTCGAATAGTAGCAACGCAGTGCGTTCAGCGGGTCGGGGCCAGAAAGGTTCGACCAGATGAAGGCCTGGAAGTTGTTGGTCGTCACCGCCTCGCCGAGCGTGGAGCTTTCGACCGGCTTCGGCTTCACGGTGATGCCGACCTTCTTCAGCATCGGCAGGATGGCTTCGACGATCGGCACGCCCCAGCTTTCGTTCGGGCTCGCCGTCACCTCGAATTCGAAGCCGTCGGCATAGCCGGCCTCGGCGAGCAATGCCTTTGCCTTCTCCGGATCGTAGGCGTAGGGCGCCTTGTCCTTGTCGAAGGCGGGCGAGGAGATCGGGAGCCAGCCGGAGGCCGGGTAGGCCTTGTTCTTGACCAGGCGTTCGATGATCAGTGGCGCATTGATGGCATGGTTGATCGCCTGGCGCACCCGCTTGTCCTTGAAGGGCTCGAAGGCGGGGTTGAAGCCGATATTGCGGGTATAGACCTCGGCGACTTCCAGGAGGTGATCTTTCAGCCCCTCCTCGCCCTGATAGGCCTGGTATTGGGTAGGGCCGAGGATCGAAACGTCGATTTCCTTGTTGCGGAAGGCGACGTCGCGCGCGGCGTCCTCAGCCATCAGCACGATGTTGATGCGATCGAGATAGGGCCTGCCCTCCTCGTAGTACTTGTCGAATTTTTCCACGACGACCTGCGAACCGGGTACGTGCTCCTTGAAGACGAAGGCGCCGAGGCCGACCGGATTCTTGCCGAAGGTCGATTCGTCCTCGATACTCGACGGATAGATGACCGTCGTGTTCTGCATTAGCGGGAAGCCGGGATTGATCGTGCCGGTATAGGTGATCTCGAGCGTGTGGTCATCGATCTTCTTCAGCCCCGAAATCTCGTCGGCCTTGCCGGCGATATAGTCCTCGGCGCCCTTGATGACGGCGATGAAGCTCGCGCCGGGGAAGGCGTTTTCCGGGTTGGCGATGCGCTTGTAGCTGTAGATGATGTCGTCGGCCGTCAGCGGCTTGCCGTTGTGGAACACGGCGTTTTTACGCAGGTGATAGGTGTGGACCTTGCCGTCCTCGGAAACCTCCTCCGATGTCGCCAGTTCCAGGACGGGCTTGTTCTGGTTCGAATCCCAGCTGTAGAGCGCACGGTGGATGGCCTGCGTGATGAACTCTTCCTGCGTGTTAGGGCTCGACTGCACGTCCAGCGTGGCGAAGCTCGAGCCGTAGGGCGCGGTGAAGACGAGCGTTCCGCCATGGCGCTCGCCCGCGGCAAGCGCCCCGGCAGCCACGCCGAGGCTGAGCATTGCGGCCAGTGTCAGTCTCTTCAGCATTTCGTTCTCCCTCTCGTGCCGTTCTCGGCATCGTTTCGGTTCAGTTCGTCAGGTCGTCAGCGCGCATCATGCACGACGCGGCCCGCAAGCAGGGTCAGCACGCAGCTTGTGTCCGAAAGGATGGTTTCGGGCGGGGCGGCCAAAAGGTCGTTGTCGAAGACGGAGATGTCCGCCCACTGGCCGGGCACGAGCCGCCCTTTCACCCCCTCTGCTTTCTGCGAATAGGCGCCGTATTCCGTATAGGTCTGCAATGCCTCCTCGCGGCTCAGCCGTTCGGATGCCTCCATCACCGTGCCCTTGCCCGTCTGGCGCGTGAGCATCGCGTGCAGGTTCGGGAACGGATCGGGGGAGCAGACTGGCGAATCCGAGCCGGTCGACGGTTTCAGGCCCATGCGCATCCAGGTGCCGATCGGGTAGGACAACCGGCCGCGCTCCTCCCCGAGCACGGATATGTAGCTGTCGCCGAAATCGTGGATGAAGGCCATCTGCGGCGCAGGCAGAATACCGGCCGCCTTCATGCGCGCATTCTGATCCGGGGTGGAAAAGCCGCAATGCTCGACGCGATGGCGGCGGTCGGGATCGGGATTTGCGGCAAGCGCCTTCTCGTAGGCCGTGATGAGCTGCTCGATCGCGCCGTCGCCGATGGCGTGGCAGACCATCTGATAGCCGCGGTCGTGGCAGGCCTTGACGACCGCCTCGACCTCCGCATCCGGCAGCATCTGCACGCCGATATTGTCCGGCTCGCCCCTATAGGGCCTCGTCATCCAGGCGGTGCGCCCGCCCGCCGAGCCGTCGAGGAAGACCTTGACGCCGCCGACGCGCAGCATGTCGTCGCCGGCGCCGGAAAGAAGGCCCGCGCGCCAGCAATCCTCGACGATGGAAACGCCGGGATCGCCAAGCAGGGTCAGCCAGACGCGCACCGGCAGCCGGCCGGAAAGCTTGGCCATCTCATAGGCCTGGATTTCGGCAAAACCGGAGACCTGCCCCACGGCCGCATCCATGCAGCTCGTGATTCCGAAGGAGAGCAGATACCGCCCTGCCCGCTCGATTCCGTCGATCAGGTCCTCGGTCGTTGCCGGCGGCATGGCGGCCTTGACGAGGTTCTGTGCGTTTTCCGCCAGGAAGCCGTTCAGCCGGCCCTCCGTGACGCCGATCACGCCGCCTTCCGGCACGGCCGTCGCCTCAGTAATGCCGGCAAGCTCCAGAGCGCGGGAGTTGGCGATCGAAACATGGCCGCAGGCCCGTGTCAGTAGGACTGGGTGATCGGGGGCGACGCGATCGAGATCGTCGCGCGTCGGGTGCCGTCCGGTGTCGAGCTTGACCTGATCATAGCCGCGGGCGCGCACCCAGCCGCCCTTCGGCGTCGTGGCTGCGCGGTCGGAAATCCGGCCCATCAGGGCGGCGAGCGTCGGCGCGCTCGCGGGCGTAGCGTCGACCCAGCCCATGGCCATGCCGGTCGCGATGAGGTGCAGGTGGTTGTCGATGAGGCCGGGGGTGGCGAAGCGGCCTTCGAGATCGATGACCTCGGTGCGCGGTCCCCTCAGGCCCAAGATGTCCGTATCGCTGCCGGTTGCAAGAATCTTGCCTTGCCACACGGCGAGAGCCTCGCTGATGCCCTCCTCCCGGCCGCGCCAGATCCGGCCATTGATGAGGATAAGATCGGCTTTTATTCCGAACGCCATTCACAACTCCCCCCTGCCGGCACCGGACGGGCCGGCACCTATTTCCTCCAGGCGCAAGGTGAAAGGTTGCAGTTGGCTTGGCCAATTCGCTTTTGGCACCAACCCATGCAGAAACGACATACCTATTTCGATTGAATGACTTATGATCGGCCGCGGCAGACGCGCAGCAAAGGGAAGCGGACATGGAGATCAAGTGGCTGGAGGATTTCGTGACGCTTGCCGACACGTCCAGCTTCTCGCGCGCGGCCGAGCTGCGCAACGTGACTCAACCTGCCTTCAGCCGCCGGATCAAGCAGTTGGAGAGCTGGCTGGGCGCAACGCTGATCAGCCGCGCGACCATGCCGGCCGAACTCACGCCTGCGGGGCGCAATTTCCTGCCGGTCGCACAGGAAGCGATCCGCACCTTCTATGCGGCGCGCGAAGTGCTGCGTCTCCCGCACGAGCCGGGCCTCATCCGCTTTGCCGCGCTGCATACGCTGACGGTCACTTTCTTTCCCCGCTGGCTGAAGACGCTGGAAGCGGCGGGTGGATCGTTCAGCACCTCGCTCATTCCGGACCGCGGCGGAATCGAAGCGAACCTCGACGCGCTCGTCGGCGATGAGGCGGATTTCTTCCTCACCTATGCGCATCCGGAAGTGCCGTTTCATCTCGATAGCGGGCAGTTTTCCTCGCTGACCGTAGCCCATGACCGACTGATTCCGCTGGTCGCGGCGGAGATCGTACTGTCCGGCGATCCGCAGCCCGGACTGAACCTCCTCGACCGCGCGATCGCGCAGCCGCGGCTCGCCATCCCCTATCTGAGCTACGGCTTCAATTCCTTCTTCGGGGTCGCCCTGTCGCGCCTGCTGCTGCGCCGCCCGCCCTTCCGGCGCCGTACGACGCACGAAAACACAATCAGCGCCGGCCTGATGAACATGGCGGTGACGGGTGCGGGCGTGTGTTGGCTGCCGGAGAGCCTGGCGCGCGAGGAAATCGACGCGCGCCGCCTCGTGCCTGCCTCTGCCGACGAGGGTTGGAACCTCGACCTCGAAATCCGCCTTTACCGCCACGCAGCGAGCCGCAACCGCAAGGTCGAGGAACTATGGGCGACGGCGCAGCGACTCCTGGAACCCGCACCGGCCTGATCAGACCTTCACCGGATCACGGGGACGGGTTCTCCATCAACCAGTCGGCAAGGCAGGGATAGATGCGGCCGTTGCGCGCCGGCATGGCGGGGGCCATGCAGAGCGCGTTCAGGACGGCCTCCTGCGTCGTATCAGCGGCGGCGCGGAAGGCGATGTCGATGTGGCCGTCGGCGAGCCGCCCCTGCGTGGTGAACGCTGTGGCAGGCTCATGTTCCACCGGGTCGGCGGTGGTGAAACAGAGGGCGACATCGCCGCTGCCATGGCCCCAGAATGCGCCGAGCCGGGCAAGGCCCGCGCCGGCACGCCGCGCGACCCGCTGCAACTGGCGATCTGCCAAGGGAAGGTCGGTCGCCATGACGACGATGACGGAGCCGCGCTCGGGACCGGCCGGCACGCGCGGATCGGGCCGGCGCCCGTCCGGCAGGACGAGGTCCCCCGCCGCGCCGAAATTGGCAAGGACCAGCGTGCCGAGCGTGAAGTCGCGCTTGCCGACTCGCATGCGCCGAGAGGCCGTGCCGATGCCGGCCTTGAAGCCGAAGGCGGTCATGCCGGAGCCGGCGCCGACCGCACCCTGTTCCACCGGCCCCGTGCGCGCGGCGTCCAGCGCCGCCTCGGCGTCGGCGGGCGTTACCGCCAGCGCCTGAATGTCGTTGATGCTGCCGTCATTGCACTCGCAGACCAATGCATTGACGGTCGAGGTCTTTCGCCCGATCGCCGGGTTAGCGGAGATGGCGCGGCGGACCAGCGCTTCGGTGCAGGCGGCAACGCCAAAGGTGTTGGTGAGCACGATCGGCGTCTCGATCGTGCCGATCTCGGCCACCTGCATCAGCCCCGCCGATTTGCCGAAGCCGTTGATAACCTCCACCGCCGCCCGCGGCTTCACGCGGAAAACGTCGCCTGCATGCGGGAGGATCGCCGTGACCCCGGTGAAGAGGCCCTCGCCGCGCAGCGACCGGTGGCCGACCGAAACGCCCGCGACGTCGGTAATGGCATTGCCCGGCCCCGGTTCCAGCCTGCCCTGCGGGATCAGCCCCAGTTCCCATGCGGTCTTCATATCGCCCCTCCCTGCATCGCTTTGCTGTTTCAGTGAAACGGTCAACGGATCTAGACCGGAACGCCAGCCGCTTCCAGGTAGAGGGCCTGGAGTTTTCGGGTCATCGGACCGGGCTTGCCGTTGCCGACCACCCGCTCGCCGATGCGCACGACGGGCATGACGAGGCTCGAGGCGGAGGTCTGGAACGCCTCCGCGGCGGCCTGCGCCTCGTTGGGCGTGAAGGCGCGCTCCTCGATCGCGAGATCCTCGGCGGCACAGAGCAGTGCGAGGGCGCGCTGCGTGCAGCCCGGCAATGTCGCGCGCGACGCGGCGCGGGTAAGGATGCGCCCGTCACCGGTGATGACATGGGCCGTGGAGGATGCGCCCTCCGTCACCAGTCCGTTCTCCACCAGCCAGACGTCGTCGAAACCGCGGGCGCGGGCCGCCTGCTTCGCCATGACCTGACCGAGCAGCATGGCGGTCTTGATGTCGCGACGGTGCCAGCGCGGATCGTCGGTCAGATCGACCGAGATGCCGTCCTGCTGGGCCTTGGTGCCGGTCAGCGTCTTCGCCTGCGTGAATCCGACGAACCGCGGCGCCAGTGCGTCGGAATAGAGAAAGTCGCGATCCGCCTCGCCGCGCGAGACCTGCAGATAGACCGTGCCGTCCCGCAAGGCATTGCGGGTGACCAATTCCGCCTGGACGCCGGCAATCTCCTTGCGCGAGACGCCGAGCGGAATGGCGAGTTCCCTCAGCGAGCGTTCGAGACGGTCAAGATGCAGGTCGTTGTCGATCATCCGTCCGCCGATAACCGCCGTCACTTCGTAGACAGCATCGCCGAACAGGAAGCCGCGATCGAAAAGCCCGATGCGGGCCTCCTCCTCCGGTACGAATTGACCGTGGACATAGACGATCCTGCCCATCTGTTCCCCTTGCTGCGCCCGTTGCCCTACAGCGCCGCGCCTCTTTCGAACGCGCAAAGGTCGCTGCAAAATCGTCAACTTGCCGCATGTCTTTTCTTTCATCGGGTCCGATGAAAGGAGACATGCAGTCATGGCGGAACATAGGAACGACTTGCCGCGGCTGACCAATTCAATTCGGGCAGCATCCTATGCAAAATTTGCCTGAGATTTTGTTTTCAATCGGTTGACGCCGACTCCCGGCGCAATCGACCAGGCGCCCCGTTACCGGCACTGCCTGCGCGGGCCGCCGCTGTAAGGCTGGTAACTGTTGTCTTCCGGGCGGTAGGAGCGGTAGCGGCTGAAGCAATAGGCAACATGCTCTTGCGTCAGTCGGATTGCCTCGCCATCACCGGCCGAGTATTCCATCTGCGTCGAGGGGTCATCGGCATCTTCCGCATCGATACCGCGCGGTACAGGCGAAGGATCCTCCGACGGCCCCCACGCCGCATCCATATAGGGTGAGTTGCAGGACCGCCGTCCGCCACTGAACGATCTGTAGGTGTTGTCGAACGGACGATAGCTGCGATAGCGTCTCGCACACCATTCGGCATGAGCAGCAGGCACTGTCGACGCCGTCGGCTCCTCCTCCGCTGGCGGCGATTGAATTGAAGCGGTGGCCATCCTGTCCAAAGGCTCCGGAGAGCGTTCCTTTTCGGCCTCATTGGCCATTGCGGGCGTCTCAGGCTCTCTCGAAGCGTTGACGTCGGACGGGGCGGGGCGGGCGGGCAGCCGCTCGAATTGCTGGGCCGTCCTGTCGACTGCTCGCGGCTGCTTGGTCCATACTTCTGACTGATTCACGTCCAGCTGCGGCTGGCGCGCAGGCTTGCCGGTGAGGAACAAGACTGCGACAACCGCCCCGCTCAGGAACAACGCGAGTGACAGGACGAACCCGCCAAATACCGCCAACGCCGTTTTCACCTAAGCCTCCTTCGTGCTTCCACGAAGAAATGCGGAGGCTCGGTCTCAAGTTCCGACGAAGCCTCAGAATGCTTGAGCTTTCGGGATCCTAGGCAGCGGTGCCGGCGCTCCGGTGGAAGAAATCCTATGCCGCCTCGGGAATGCGCGCGATGACTTTGATCTCGAAATCGAACCCGGCAAGCCAGTTTACGCCCAGCGCGGTCCAGTTGGGATAGGGTGGAGTGCCGAAGACCTGATTCTTGACAGCCATGATTGTTTCGAACTGGTTCTCGGGGTCGGTATGGAACGTGGTCACATCGACTATATCGTCGAAGGTGCAGCCCGCCGCATTCAGCGTCGCCCGTAGATTGTCGAAAGCCAATTGGACCTGTCGCCCGAAATCCGGTTCTGGACTACCATCGGAACGGCTGCCGACCTGCCCGGAGACGAACAGGAGGTCGCCGGAGCGGATCGCGGCTGAATATCCGTGAGCTTCGTACAGGGCATGCCGGTTGGCGGGAAAGACTGCGTCGCGTCGCGTCATCTGTTCATTCCTTTTCATCGTTTCTGCCGGCGCAGGCTGATTGTGGTCAGCCCGGGATCGCGCTGCCAGCTCTACATACGCAGCGTATGTGAACCAGGATCCGCCGCGCGTGTCAACTCACATATACGCTACGTATGTGAAACGCCGCGTGCCGCCCAAATTGTTCGGATGAACTTGGAATATCGATCGACCGCTTGCACCCTGCACAACCCTCGCCGCAATGTCATGAGCGTGGGCCGTGTCCATCGCCTTAAAACTGGGCAGGTGCTACGGATTGGCGGCCTGGGGAGCAGCGCACATTCAAGCCGTCGATCGGGCGTCCAGCTCGAACACATGGTGGTGAATGTGCCCTTCGAACATCTCCAGCAGACCCTTCGTCAATTCGCGGCTTTCGTAGCGCACGGGCGACGCCAGGGCCCGCGCCAAAGCCTCGCGGTCGTCATAGGTCGTGGAAAGGATCATTGCGAAGGCTGGCGCCCCCTCGTCCCGGTCGACAGCATGGAGCACCCGAACTTCCCTGACGCCTGGAAAGGCCCGCCACAGGGGCACCAGCTTCTCTTCGACGTATCCACGGAATGCCTGCTCCCGGCCAGGACGGATGGTTCCCTCGAACAGGGCCTGACGAACGATCATGATGTCTTTTCCCGCTTCAATTGACGGTGTTCGGCGCTTTTTCGCCGGCAAAGTGGGCGGCGAGATTTGCAAGCACGAGCTTGCCCATGGCCATGCGCGTCTCAACCGTCGCGCTGCCCTGATGCGGCATGAGCACCGTATTCGGCGTGGTATGGAATTCGCTGCGGATTGCGGGTTCGTTGACGAAGACATCGAGCCCGGCACCCGCGATCGTTCCGGACCTCAACGCTTCGATCAGGGCGTCCTCGTCGACGACGTTGCCACGCGCGACGTTTACCACGATACCCTCGGGACCGAGCGCCTGAAGAAGGGACGCGTCGACGATGTTCTGCGTCGCCGCACTCGCCGCCACGCAGACGGCCAGAACGTCGCTGTCGCGCGCGAGGTCGACCGGGCTCTGATGCGCGATCCAGTCGACGCCGGAAAGGGTGGACCGGTTCCAGTATCGCACCGACATGCCGAAGGCCTCCGCGCGCGACGCCAGTGCCCGCCCGATCTGACCGAGGCCGAGTACGCCGATCCGCTTTCCCTTCGGGCTATGGCCGAGCGGTAGTTGTTCGCCAGCGGCCCAGCGGCCTTCGCGCACCAGCCTGTCGCCATCGCCGACCCTCCGCAGGACGGCGAGCATGAGCGCCATACCGAGGTCAGCGACGTCGTCCGCGAGGACACCCGGCGTCGTCGTCACATCGATGTTGCGACGGCGCGCCCGGGCGAGATCCACCTTGTCCGTCCCGACCCCGTTGATTGCGATGATCCCCAGTGATGGAAGCTTCTCCATCCATTCATTGGAAAGGCCCGCGCCGCCGCCCGTAGCAACCGCGCGGATCGATGGGAGTGCCGCTTCGAGCGCCGGCCGATCGGCGGCCTGGTAAAGCCTGTGAACCGTATAATTCCGCTGCAGTTCGTCCATGACGAACGGCATCATCGGCTCTACGAGCAATAGATCTGGTTTCACGTTTCGAAACTCCAATTACCTGGATGTGGCCATCAGGAGATCTGGCCGAGGAAGAAGCGCGTGCGCTCGTGTTGCGGGGCGCCGAAGAAGGCATCGGGCGGGGCGATCTCCAGGATCTCGCCGCGGTCCATGAAGACGACACGATCGGCGACGCTTCGTGCGAAGCCCATCTCATGCGTGACGCAAAGCATGGTCATGCCTTCGTTGGCGAGATCCACCATCGTGTCCAGGACCTCCTTGACCATTTCCGGATCGAGGGCCGAGGTCGGCTCGTCGAAGAGCATGATCTTGGGGTTCATGCACAGTGCCCGCGCGATCGCGACGCGCTGCTGCTGCCCGCCCGAAAGCTGCGCCGGATATTTCACCGCCTGCTCGGGGATGCGCACCCGTTTGAGATATTTCATCGCCGTCTCTTCGGCCTCTGCCTTGGCGAGTCCCCGAACCTTCATGGGAGCCAGCGTGCAGTTCTCCAGCACCGTCATGTGCGGGAAAAGGTTGAACTGCTGGAAGACCATGCCGGTCTCCTGCCGGACCAGATCGACGTTCCGCCCGCCGGCGGTCAGGTCGTGGCCGTCCACGACGATCCTGCCCGAATGAATGGTCTCGAGCTGGTTGATGCACCTGATCAACGTCGACTTGCCGGAACCCGATGGTCCACAGATGACGATCCGTTCGCCGCGGCCGACCGTCAAATCGATGTTCTTGAGCGCGTGAAAGGCGTCATACCACTTGTTTACGCCCTCCATGCGGACGGCCGGGTCCAAAGCCTCGCGCGAATCCGGGGGCGAGGCGTGTTCGCGTTCCGTGTTCATCGCGAGGGCTCCATTCTATTTCGCTTCAGTGACGAATTCCGGCAGCGGAGATCCGAGCCACTTCTCGTGGATGGCATTGAGCTGTCCGTCCGCCTTGACCTTGTCGAGGAAGCCGTTGACGAACTTCAACATCTCGCTCGATCCCTTGCGAACGGCGATACCCTGAACCTGCTGGCTCAGCTGAAGCTTCTGATTGAACCGCCCAGGGGCGGCGGCTTCGATCTGGGCGGCGACGACATTGGAAACGCCGATCAGCTCGACCTGTCCGGAAAGGAGCGCTTGCACCGCACTGGCGTCGTCGTCGAAGCGTTGAATGTTGGCGTCCTGCGGGGCAATCTTTGTGGTCGCGGTGTCCTGCGTGCTGGCGCGGGCGACGCCGATCGTCTTGCCGGCCAGATCTTCAGGCTTTGTGACGGCCAGGTCCGCGGCGCCGAACACGCCGATCGAGATACCTGCGTAAGGCTGCGAGAAATCGACGTTCTTGGCGCGCTCCTCGGTGATGCCTAGCGAGGCGACCAGCAGATCAACCTGATTGCTCTGCAGGTAGGGTATGCGGTTGGGCCCCGTCACCGGCACGATCGTCACTTCGACTCCGAGCTCCTTGGCAAGCAGCTTTGCAACATCGGCATCGTAACCATCCGGCTGGTTGTTCGCGTCCATGATCCCGAACGGCGGAAAGTCGACCAGCATGCCGACCTTCACCGTACCGGCCGATTTGATCGTCTCTACCGTCTGCGCTGCTGCGGGCGCCACCAGGCCCGCGACAATCGCAGCGCCGAGGACAGATATTGCTGTGCGTCTAGAGATATTCATTAGCCCTTCCCTTCTCATATGCCGGCCCTCCCGCCGGCGGGGGCCCGTCAACGTGCCGTTGCCCGGGAAAAACGTGTTTCCATTCGGCGTGCGATCAGCGACAGCGGCCAGCAAAGCAGAAAATAGACGGCGGCAACGGTGCCGAAGACCAGGAACGGACTGAACGTCGCATTGTTGATGATCTGCCCTTGCCGGGTCAGCTCGGTAAAGCCGATGATCGATGCGAGCGAGGTGCCCTTTATGAGCTGCACCAGGAAACCGACGGTGGGTGCGACGGCGATACGGGCCGCCTGAGGCAGGATCACGTGACGCATCGACCGGAAATAGCGCAGGCCGAGCGCAGTCGCCGCCTCGCGCTGTCCCTTCGGCACGGCCTCGATGCAGCCGCGCCAGCTCTCGCCCAGGAAGGCGCTGGCGTGGAGCGCGAGCGCAATGGTCGCGGCAATCCAGGGATTGATCGCAAAGCCGAAGATGTTCATGCCGAAGAATACCAGAAAGAGCTGCATCAGAAGCGGCGTCCCCTGGAAGACGCGGATGAAGCCCGTGGCGAAGAGGCGCAGCGCTCGCGTCTCGGAGACGCGCATCAATGCCATTAGCAGTCCGCCGACGCTGCCGCCGGCAAAGGCGATCGCGGACAGGGCGATCGTCCACTGTGCCGCGGCGACGATGACGAGAAACTCGTTCCAGCCGAAGGCTCTGATCATGACAGTGCTCCTAACGGCCGAGGGGATATTTGAAGGCCGCTTTCTCGAGCGCGTAAAACAGCGCGGAGAAACCGACCGACAGGGCAAGATAGATCAGAGTGACTGCGATATAGACCTCGAAGCTCGCAAAGGTGGCGGATTGGAGGTCGTTGCCGGCAGCAGCCAGGTCATCCGCTGAGATGACCGACACGACGCTGGTATTCAGCATCAGGTAAATGAACTGACTGGTGAGCGCGGGATAGACGGTGCGCAAGGCGGGCTTCATGACGACGTAGCGGAAAATCTGGGGCCTCGACAGCCCAAGCGCCCAGCCGGCCTCTACCTGCCCCTTATGAATGGATTCGATCCCGGCGCGGATGATTTCCGTACCGTAGGCGCCGAAATTGACGACAAGCGCCAGCAGCGCCGCGCTGTTCGGCGAAAGCCTCAGGCCAAGCGAAGGCATGCCGAAGAAGATGAAGAATATCTGCACCAGGAAAGGCGTGTTTCGGATGATCTCGATATAGCCATCGATTACGTGACGCAGGATCGCCGGTCCTGCCGTCTTTCCCCAGGCGCAGAAGACTGAAACGACGAGGCCGATCAACATGGCTGCACATGACAGGCGAACCGTCAGCCAGGCGCCGACCAGCAACTGGTCGAAAGACGCGAGTACAGGCGCGAAGTTGAACTCGTACATGCCGGGACCTCCTCCCACACTACCGGCGCCGCATGCCGCGCTTCCCGCGATCTGCGTCAGTTAGATCGATCTAAAATGTTTCCTGACATGCGTCAACCGCAAATGACGGCAGGAACGGGCGCGATCAGGCGGGCCGGCCGCAGGACTGCCGAACGCTCAGCGTCGTATCGTTCACCACGCGCCGCGGCGGCAAATCCGGATTGGCGATGCGCTCGACAAGGAGCCGCGCCGCCATTTCGCCGATCGCGGTGGGGCCGGTCGAGACCGAGGTCAGTCTCGGCCGGATGGCCTCGGCGTCAGCCACGTCGTCGAAGCCGATCAGCGAGAGATCGCGTCCGATTGTGAGCCCGCAATCGTGAAGTCCTGCTGCAAGGCCGAGAGAGACAAGATGATTGAAGCAGATCACGGCAGTTGGCTGTGTAGCCTTTGCGAACAGAAGGTGGGTCGAGTCGGCGATTTCTCCGAGCTGTGCCGGCAAATGGATCAGGATCTCGGGATCGAACGCCTTTGCCAGCATGGCGTCACGGAAGCCGTCCACGCGCTCGCGATAGGCAGAATGAAGCGGCCCGTGGACCGCAAAGGCAATCTTCTCATGACCGAGCGAAGCGAGATAATCCACCGCCTGACGCATGCCGCCGGCATAGTCCACGCCGACATAGTCCATATCGACGGAAATGTGGCGCAATACCTGGACGACGGGCATACCCCACGCGGCTAACTGCTCGGACAGGTCAGGTTCGGTGCCCGCGGCGGGGCAAAGAACGACCCCGTCCACCCCATGTTCGCGCATGCGCTGGAGCAGCATCGACTGCCGCTCCACCCTCTCCCCGCTATTGGCGAGAATGACCACCTTGCCGGTGGCTCCGATAGCCTCCTCGATACCTGAAAGGAGTTCCGCGAAGAATGGATTGGTGAGATTCGGCACGATTGCGCCGATGATCTGGCTGCGTTCGACGCGCAGACGGGCTGCGCCGATGTTGTAGACATAGCCCAAATCCCGCATCGCCTGCTCGACGCGAGCGCGCGTCTCACTGCCGACCAGCGGGCTCTTGCGAAGAACAAGGGAAGCGGTCGCACGGGAAACGCTGGCGTGTCGCGCAACGTCGAGAAGCGTAACGCGAGACTTCTTTCGTTCTTGGGAGGACATTGACTACCGATCGGAACAGAATGCGTGGAGGGATTATAGTCGACGGTCAATCGCTAGAGCAATTCCAGGAAAAGTGCGCACCGATTTTCCGCACAGCAGCAAACAGGAGTTAAAGCAGGAAAAGCGGAAATTCTCTGCTCTCTCCGCGATCAGAACACTTCAACCTTGCGGCTGCAGCATCTGAGCTCACCGGGCATTCTGCAACTGGCGCTGCGCCGGGAACCCGTGGCTGACGACATGCTCAGCCAAAGTCTGCGGCGACACGGGCAGAGACGGCCAGCGATTCATCCGGTTCGAGAATCTTGAGCCCGTGGGCTTCGGCCTTGCCGGGCAGATTGAACGCATCGACAGGGTGCGTTACCGGCTCGAAGCAGAAGAAATCTGCAGCCGCAGCGGGCGAGAAGACGACGTACTGGCGGAGCCTCTCGCTCGCATCCACGTCCACCGCGAGCCCCCGACTCGGCCAGTGGATGCGCGCCTTGCCGTCCCAGCCGTCGAACCAGTTGTTGATCCAGCGCGCCGGCAATGGCTTCGGCCTGTTGAAATCCAAATCCGCTTGTGCGGCTATGGCATCATGGGCCTTTGGCAGGTGATCGGATTGCTCGAGCCAAACGCCGCGGGCCGGCGCGTGCAGCGTCGTATCCGGCTCGCGCACGAACCAGGGATGAAAACCCGCGCCATAGGGCAGACGGATCCTGGCGCGGTTGACAAGGCTCAGCTCCATGAGCAGGCCGGCGCCCTGTAGGCGGTAGGACATCGTCGCATCGTAGCGGAAAGGCCCCGGTCCCTCGGCGGATAGGGTGAGCGTGAGCAGATCCGCGCTCAGGGAGGCGACGTCCCAGGCGGCCGAAAAGCCGTTCCCGTGGATCGGGTATAGCTCCGTTTCCACGTTCCGCGGCAGGGCATGAAAGGTTCCGTCAAACGTGAACCCGCCGCCGGAAACACGCCCGGAAAAAGGAACAAGCAGAATGTTCGAAAGCGCGAAGGGATGCGCGGTCGACGGATCGACCCTGCGGAAGATCGCTTGCCAGACGCCATCGTGCAGCACGTCGAATGCCGTCAGCCCGGCGCCAAGGTCGGGCCGCGCGAGGAGGCGGGCCTCGCCGTTGGAGAGCTCGATCGCCGGCATCACCAGCCGCCGTCGATCGCGATGTTCTGGCCGGAAATCATGTCGGAGGCCGGCGAGACGAGGAAGTGGACCAGGTCGGCGACGTCCGAGGGCTGGATGCGCGCCTTCAGCGACTGGTTTTCGACGATCCAATCATTGTATTGTTGCAGTCGGTCGGCAAAGACCCGCTCTTCCGCCTCCGAAACCACCGCGCCCGGCGACACAGCGTTGACGCGCACGCCGTGGGGGCCGAGTTCCCGCGCAAGCGCCTTCGTCAGCCCCAGCATCGCGCCTTTGGACGCTACATAGGGCACATAGCCGTCCCAGCGGCCGTTCAACGTGAGGGAGCAAAAGTTCACGATCTTGCCGTAGCGCTTCTGCTTCATCCCGGGCGTTACGGCTCGGGCAAGCGCGAAAGCCGCCGACGAGTTGACGCGGACCTGGTCTTCGTATTCCTCCAGCGAAAATTCCTCGAAAGGCTTGTTGATGATGAGCGCCGCATTGTTGATGAGAATGTCGATGCCGCCATGCTCGCTGGAAAGCGTAGCTGCGCAATTTTCCGCCGAAGCTAGGTTATTCAGGTCTTCGCCGACATAGATCGCCATGGTTTCGTGAGCCGCGGCGAGGCTCGCCGCGAAGCCCTCCCCGGCTTCCGCGCCCGGGCGATCCAGCAGCAGCAGCAAACCGGCGCCGGCGCGCCCCAGCCGCTCGGCCTGGGCGCGGCCGAGCGTGCCGAGCGCGCCGGTAATGAGGATGGTCTTTCCGGAAAGCTCTGTCATCGTTACCTCACAGAAGCGCGTGAACCTCGTCTATCGAAGTGTCCGCGGTCGGTTTATCGAACACGATCTCGCCGCGGGCCATTGCGACGATGCGGTCGCAGGATTGGAAGACGTGCTGCATGTTGTGGGAGATGAAGATTCCGGTCAGGCCCTGCGCCTTCAAGCCGCGCACGAAGCCGATCACCTTGTCGGTCTCCTTGACCGAAAGATGGTTTGTCGGCTCGTCCAGGATCAGCACCTTCGACTTGAAGTGCATGGCGCGCGCGATCGCAACGCCCTGCCGCTGGCCGCCGGAAAGCTCTCCGACCAGCGCATCCGGCGAGCGCAGATGCAGGTCGACATCGGCGATGGCCTGGATGCTTTCGACACGCATGCGCTTCTGGTCCATGATGCCGACGCCGAAGACCGACCATTTCATCGGCTCGCGGCCGATGAAGAGATTGCGGGCGATCGACATGGTCGGAACCATGGAATTGTACTGATAGATCGTCTCCAGCCCGTAGCGCATCGCATCCTTTGGGCTGCGAAGAGCTACCTTGCGGCCTTCGATCAGAACGTCGCCGGAATCCTGATGGTGGACGCCCGAGAGAATCTTGATGAGCGTCGACTTGCCGGCGCCGTTGTCGCCGACCAGGCCGACGGTCTCGCCGGGGTGGATCGTGAGATCGACATTCTTCAGCGCATGCACGCCGCTATACCATTTCTGAAGGTTGCGGCATTCGATGATCGGTGTGGTCATTTGTGCGCCTCCACCTTGATCTTGCGGGACATCTTGCCCATCCAGGCATTGGCGATGACGGCAAACATGGTCAGAACCCCGATCGCGAACTTGAACCAGTTGGCATCGACACGGGAAAGGACAAGGCCGTTGTCGATCGTGCGGATCAGAAGCGTGCCGATGATGGCGCCGAAGACCGTGCCGATCCCTCCTGCGAGCGCCGTACCGCCGATGACGGCCGCGGCGACCGCCTGCAATTCCAGCCCTTCGCCGATCGACGGCAGCGGCGAGCCGAGACGCAGCACCTGAAGCAGGCCTGCAAAGCCCGCCAGTACGGAGCAAAGCATGAAGCAGACGATCTTCACGCGCTTGACCGGAATGCCCATCGAGGCGGCGGCCTCGTTAAAGCCGCCGGTCGCCCGAATCCAGTTGCCGAAGTTGGTGAGCGACAGCAGCGCCGCCACGAGTGCGGCAATGACGACGAACCAGAGGAAGGACATGCGGAACGGCGAGCCCTGCCAGATGTAGTCCGTGAAGAGCCAGGTCGGCAGGTCGGGCGGCAGAAGCGGCGGGAAACCGCCTGATATGACGATGGTCAGCGAACGCGCGATGAAGAGCATCCCCAGAGTCGTGATGAAGCTCGGTATCGAGAATTGCAGCGTCACGTAACCATTGATGAAACCGATCGCCCCGCAGATCATGAGACCGAGCAGCACCGCGACGGGGAAGGGCACGCCGGAATTCAATAGCACCGCCATCGACATGGGCATCAGCGCAAAGACGGACCCGACCGACAGGTCGAATTCGCCGCAGATCATCAGGAGCGTCACGCCGATGGCGACGAGCGCCATTTCCGGCAGAAGGCCCATCACGCCACGCATGTTCTCGAAGGAAAGAAGAATGCCGTTCGACTTCGCCTGGAAGACGAGGACGAGGACGAACAGCAGTGCAAGGCCGGCTAGCTCGGGCTTGTCGAGATAGATTTTCAGAAACCGCTTCATGGGCTGTCACTCATGGTTCGGCGTCGTGCCTGCCGGATCACGGCGATCCCAGGTCGGTGCCTGAGATCGTCAACGTGATCGAATCCGGAGAGCCGGAGCGGGATGCGGACGGAAAGCCGCGCATCCCGCTCCAGTCTCGAAGTCGCTCGGGCAAGACGCCTGTTTGCTTATGGGGAGCGCCGGGTTAGCGCAGACCCTGCTTCGCCAGTTCGAGGATCGTCGGCACGTCCTTCGGAGTGACGATGCCCTGCCCCGTATCGACGTCGGAGGGTGTCAGGCCCGCGGTTTTCCAGAGATAGGCCTGCATGACCGGGATGAAGCCCTGCATGTAGGGTTGCTGGTCGACCTGCACCTGAACATAGCCGGCCTCCATCTGCTGCAGCACCTCGGGCACGAGGTCGAAACCGCCGAGCAGGACCTTGCCGGGCTCGATCCCGCGGTCCTTCAGAACCTTGGCGACACCGGCATGCCAGTAGCCGGTATCGAAATAGGCGGTCGTGTCCGGGTTGGCATTGAGATAGGCGCCGATACGGTCGGCGGTCAGCGCGAGGTCGGTCGCCGAATCGATGCGGGTGATGTTCACCTCGCGGTCGGAATGCTCGGCCTTGTACTCCTCCAGAAATTTCGTGACGCCGCCGGCGCGCTGCTCGGACCAGGTCTGGCCCGGCGCGTTGACGCCGACCAGCAGGTTGAGCGGGCCGTCCTTCGGGAAGTTTTCCGACTGGGCCTTGGCGAGCGAGTAACCGGCCGCGGTGAAGCCCTGGCCGATGAAGGCCTTACGGGCGTTGCCCTTGGCGCCTTCGCTGTCGTCGACATTGACGGCGAGCACCAGAATGCCGGCGTCGACGGCTTCCTTGATCACGTTGTCATAGGCATTGTTGTCGACGATCGCGACGAAGATCGCGTCCGGCCTCGAGGCGATCGCCGCCTGCAGATTGGCGACGGCCTGCTCAACCGCGCCTTCCGTCTGCGTGAGGATCAACTGGCACGAGGCCCCGACCTTTTCGCAGGCGTCGTCATAGCCCTTCTTGACCGCCTGCCAGAATGTGTTCGAGGCCGACGAGTGGCTGATGAAGGCGATGCTGAGACCTTCCGCGCTGGCGGCTGGAGCCATCAGCGTCAGCCCGAGGGCCGTTCCTGCTATCAATTTCCTGATCATGATGCGTTACCTCCCGTTGAACATCGATCATATTGCGGCGGCCGGTTACCCGGTGCCGTCGAAGAATTCCTCCCGCGATCGCGCGATCTCGGGCAGTGATTTCAAAATCTCGCGCAGATGCATGCGCAGCGCCTGCTCGGCCCCGCCGACATCACGTGCCGCGATCGCGTCTACGATGCGCTCGTGCTGTTCGATCAGACGGCCGATCTGCAGGTCGTCGACGCTCAGGAACCGGACGCGGTCCATCTGCGCCTTGACGCTTTCGATGACGCTCCAGGCATAGGCGCGGCCGGCGGCCGTTGCGAGCGTGTGGTGGAAGAGTTCGTCCAGTCGCAGGAATGCAGCGCGATCGTCATGCGGCACCTGCTTCTGGCGAGCGATCTGTTCGCGCAGTTCGTCGACGATCGCCGCCGGATGCTCGCCGGCGACCTGGCGCACGATGTCGGCCTCGATCGCCTCGCGCACGAAGCGCACGTCCATGACCGATGCCGTCGAAATTCGCGTCACATAGGTGCCGCGTTGGGGCAGCACCTGTACCAGCCCCTCCTCTGCCAGCTTGATGAAGGCTTCGCGAACCGGTTGGCGGCTGATCGATAGGCTTCTTGCTATCTCCGCTTCGGAGATACGCGCGCCGGGCACCAGCTCCGCCTGGATGATCTGCTCGCGCAGGATGCGATAGACCTGCGGACCGACAGCCTCGATCGCGGACAGAACGCGCTGCGGTTTGATGTTCTGCATTCAGCCCCCCCTTCCAAGCTCCCGGCGGCTATTGGCCTACTACCATACAAGCCAGTCGAACTTCAATCCTCGATCTAGGAACTGCGCCGCGACACCTCGAATTTCCGGTCGAGATCGGGAGCGAGATCGACCCCGTGCCCCGCCCCCGGCGGGATGGTGATCATGCCGTTCGTCACAGTGGGCAACTGCGTCGTAAGGTCGGCGTACCAGGTCTTGTAATAGGCACGCACGCTTTCCTGGACGAGAGCGTTCGGCGCGTTGAGCGAAAGGTGCGTCGACGCGGCGAGCACCACCGGTCCGGTGCAATCATGCGGCGCGACCGGCAGGTGCCAGGCTTCCGCCATGGTGGAGATCTTCTTTGCCTCGGAAATCCCGCCGCACCAGGAGAGATCGAGCATTACGACCCCGGCCGCATCCGTTTCCATGAGGTCGCGGAAGGCCCATCGCGTCGCGAGCGTTTCCGACGCGCAGAGTGGCGCGCGGCTTGCCGCCGCGTAGCGCTTCAGACTGGAAAGCGAGTCCATCTTGATCGGGTCTTCGTGCCAGAAGGTGGCATAGGGTTCGAGTGCCCGGGCGATCTGGATGGCGGGCGTCAGTTGCCACATGGAGTGGAACTCGACCATGATGTCGATGCGGTCGCCGACGCGCTTGCGGATCTTCTCGAAGGGCTCCAGCGCCTTGCGCAGGTCCGGTCCGGAAATATACTGACCGCCGCTCTTCTCCGCGGCGATATCGAACGGCCAGATCTTCATGGCCGTGATGCCCTCCGACAGGAGGTCCTCGGCGAGTTCGTCCGCCCGTTCCAGAAATCCGTTCAGGTCGTCATAGTCGCGCCGCGGGCCGCCGATGCCGTAATTTGCCGTCTGCTGGCCCTTGGCGTCGCGCATATAGGTGTTGCCGGCGCAGGTGTTGTAGGTGCGGATCTCGCGGCGCGAGAAGCCGCCGAGAAGCTGGGCGATCGGCAGGTTCGTCGCCTTGCCGAAAAGGTCCCAGAGGCCGATGTCCACCGCCGAATTGCCGCGCATCTCGGCCCCGGTCGACCGGGAGCCGAGATAGCCTGTCAGATCCTTCGAGATGCGATCGATCTCCAGCGGGTCGCGCCCGACGAGTTTCGGGGCCACCACCTCATGGATGTAGGTCTCCACGGTCTGCGCCATGAAGAAGGTCTCGCCAAGTCCGACAAGCCCCTCGTCCGTGTGGATGCGGACCCAGAGAATATTGGGAAAGTCGCGGACGCGGACCGTTTCTAATTCCGTGATCTTCATGCTCAATAAACTCCTGCCGCCAAAAGCGCCTTTACCGTCAGATCGAAATGCTCGACCATCGCCTCCTCGCCTTTCGCCGGATCGCCGTTAGCGATGGCCTGCGCGATGGTCATGTGGCCGTCGATACTTTCCTGCCGCGTCTCATTGCTGCCGCGGCTCGCCCAGCCGATCGGCCAGGTATGGCGCGTCACGACATGGAAGGAGCCGACGATCAGCGCGAACATCGGGTTGCGGGACGCCCTGCCGATCGCTTCGTGAAAGGCGATATCGTGTTCCATCACCCTGACGGGCTGGTCGAAATCCCGCTGCATCGCTTCGGCAAGCGCGACGATTTCGGCGGCTTCCTTGTCGGTGCGGCGCATGGCTGCCAGCACGACGGTACGGCGCTCGACAGTCCGGCGGACATCGAAAATCTGCTGGATCGTCACCTGATCGGTATGCACAGCATGGTCGGTCACCAGTGCAAGCACGTCCGCTTTGGGCGCGGCCACCCGAGGACGCCGGCCATTACCGATATCGATCAGGGTCAGCGCGGCAAGCGAACGATAGGCCTCGCGCACGACGCTGCGGGATACGCCCAGCTTTTCGGCAAAGGTCCCTTCGCTCGGCAGCGAGTCGCCGACCTGAAGACCGTTTTCGCGAATATGGGTCTTCACGGCGGTCATGACGCCGCCGAGCAGCCCCTCCGCGCCGGAACGCCCGGATGAGGACTGTTCCTCCGCCTTTAGCTCTATCAAGTTAACCTCCAACCTATCAGATAGGTTTGCATTAACCTGTGCATAGATTTGCCTTCGGTTGTTGTCAATGCCGAATTGCAAAAATCTGTTTGGGAGGTGCTACGGAAGCAACCGCTCGACTGAAGCGCCCTAACGGGCATCGCCTGCGGCATCCAACGCGAAATAGGACGAAAACCGCTGCGAAAGCTCGCCCAGATCGACCACCGCGCGCCGCAGATGCAGCCGCATGATCTCCTGGGCCTTGGTTGCGTCTCCTTCGCCCACCGCCTTGAGAACGCGCCGGTGGTCCTCGACCAGTTGGTCGAGTTGCCCCGCCTGTATCGACAGACGGCGGACCCGGTCCATATGCTTCTTGGCATCCGAGATGAAGGCCCAGACTCCGTCGCGGCCCGCGAGGCTGCAGTAAAGCGCGTGCATGCGTTCGTCGCACTCGAAGAACAGGTCGGGGTTGTCCTCGAGGATGGCGAGCTCCTGCTCCTCAATGGCCTGCCGGATGCCGAGTAGGACGCGGCGGTTCGATTGCTGCGCCGCTTCGGCAACGATCGCCAGCTCCAGCTGTTCGCGAACAAATTGGGCGGTCCTGACCGCGTCCATGCGGATCGGCGCCACCACGACGCCTGCCCGTGACCGGAGATCGACAAGTCCTTCTGCACTCAGCCGCGACAGGGCCTCGCGCACGGGCGTACGACTGACCCCGAGGAGGCCGGCCAGCGCATGCTCGCCGATCGGCTCGTTCGGCTTCAGTTCGAGTCCGATGATCTTGCGCGAAAGCGTGCGGTAGCAATGCTCCGCGGCCGAGATTTTTATGTCACGCGTCATAAATTGAGAGTCCTATGTATTTTTGCATGCAATCTGTCATCGCGGGCAGAATACGCTGACGGGGTTCCGTTTGCTACTCGCCATTGATGCTCACTTGACGCTTTCCGGAATCTTGCATACAAGAATGCAAACGGGATCTGGGAGGACACCGATGGCCGATCGCAAGCGGCGACGTCCCGCGACGTTGCATAACGGATTCATGACGCGGCCATGAGTGCCACGGTTTCCCTGCTCCTCGATGCGAAGGACATCGTCGGCGAGAGCATCCTTTGGTCCGGTGACGAGAAGGCGCTTTACTGGGTCGATATCGTCGGCAAACGCATCCATCGGCTCGAACCGGAAAACGGCCGTCATGACACGTGGCCGACGCCGGACTTCGTGACGTCGATCGGCATGCGGAAGGATGGCGGGTTCATCGTCGGCCTCAGCCGCAACGTCTGCCTGTGGACGCCCGACGGACCTTTCGAGGAGTTTGCCATGCCGGAGCCGGATCTGCCGGAAAATCGCCTCAACGAGGGTCGCGTCGCACCGGACGGTTCCTTCTGGGTCGCGACGATGCAGAGCAATCTTGACGCAGGCGGCTCACCGAAGGACATGGACCGGCAATCGGGCGCGGTCTACCGCATCGATCCAACCGGTCACGTGTCGCAGCTCACGCCTAACGAATATGGCATCACCAACACCATGGGCTGGACGCGGGACAACCGCTTCTTCTTCGCCGACACGCTCGCGAACGAAATCTACATGTTCGATTGCGATCTTGCCGCCCGGAGGATCGACAACCGGCGCACCATCGTGGCCGGCTTCGCACGCGGCCTGCCAGACGGCTCCTGCCTCGATGCGGACGACCGGCTTTGGAACTGCCGGGTAGCGGGAGGTGCAGCCGTCGCGGGATTCGACGGAGCCGGCCGTCTCATGCACCTGATCGAGCTGCCGGCAAGCTGGCCGACGAGCTGCACATTTGGCGGTCCGGTCCTTTCCACCCTCTACGTGACCTCGGCGCGTTTCACCATGACGGGCGATCATCTCGATATGCATCCGCTGGAGGGCGGGCTCTTCGCGGTCGAGGGCGTGGGGCACGGCGTCGAAGAGCCGAAATTCGGGCAGGCGCCCGACAAGTTCCCTTCTGTTTCGGAGATAGCGTGATGAGCGATTTCAACGGCAAGAGCATCGTCGTCACCGGCGGCAGCCTCGGAATGGGTCTCGCCTGTGCCCATCGCTTTGCTGCGGGTGGCGGCAAGGTGACGATCGTGGCGAACGACAAGGCTTCGGTCGATGAAGCCGTGACGTCGATCGGGGACAATGCCGCCGGGTTCGTCGGCGACGTCCGCTCCAAGGCCGACATGAATGCGGCGGTTCAGGCCGCGGTATCGCGCCATGGGGGCGTCGATATTCTGGCCTGCTGCGCCGGCATCCAGCGCTACGGCACCGTCGTCGACACAGCGGATGAGGTCTGGGACGACGTTCTCGACATCAATCTGAAGGGCATCTTCCTCGCCTCCAAGTTCGCCATTCCCGAAATGCGCAAGCGCGGCGGCGGCGCGATCGTCGCCATCTCTTCCGTGCAAGCCTATGCTTCGCAGACGGGCGTCGCCGCCTATACGGCGAGCAAGGGCGCGATCAATGCACTCGTGCGTGCCATGGCCCTGGATCACGCCGGAGACAATATCACCGTCAATGCCGTCTGCCCCGCCTCCATCGATACCCCGATGCTGCGCTGGGCCGCCGATCTGTGGAAAGGCGAAGGCACCGTCGAGGCGACCCTCGAAACCTGGGGCAAAGGACATCCGCTGGGCCGTGTCGGCAAGCCTTCCGAAGTCGCCGAACTTGTCGCCTTCCTTGCCAGCGAGAAGGCCCGCTTCATCACGGGCGCCGATATCAAGATCGACGGCGGCGTTCTTTCCAAGCTCGGCATCGTCATTCCAGATTGACCGGAAGGCCCGTCATGAAACCGATTCCCGATTTCCGCTCGAAAGACTTCCTGCTCGCCCACATGCGCGAGATCATGGATTTCTACCATCCGATCTGCCTCAACGAGGAAGACGGAGGCTACTACAACGAATACCGCGACGACGGCTTCATCACCGACCGGAAGACCCAGCATCTCGTCTCCACCACGCGCTTCATCTTCAACTATGCGACCGCCGCGGTGCTGTTCGAGCGTCCGGACTTCGCGGAAGCGGCCGCCCATGGTGTAAGATACCTCGATGAGGTTCATCGCGATCCGGAGCACGGCGGCTATTACTGGCTGATGCGCGGCCGCGATGCGGTGGATGCGACGAAGCATTGCTACGGCCACGCATTCGTGCTGCTCGCCTATGCAACGGCCATGAAGGCCGGAATTCCCGGTACGGGCGCCCGGGTTTCGCAGACCTGGGATCTTCTCGAAAACCGTTTCTGGGAGCCGGACCGCGAACTCTACAAGGACGAAGTCAGCCGCGACTGGGGGGCGACTTCGCCCTACCGGGGGCAGAACGCCAACATGCACATGACCGAGGCGATGTTGGCGGCCTATGAAGCGACCGGCGAGATCCGTTACCTGGACCGCGCCGAAACGCTCGCCCGGCGCATCTGCGTCGAGCTTGCCGCCAACACTCAGGACGTGGTCTGGGAGCATTACCGTCAGGACTGGTCGGTCGACTGGGACTACAACAAGGACGATCCGAAGCACCTCTTCCGGCCCTACGGCTACCAGCCGGGCCACATGACGGAATGGACCAAGCTGCTCTTGATCCTCGAGCGCTATCGTCCGCAGGACTGGATCCTGCCGAAAGCCCTCCTTCTCTACGAGACGGCACTCGCTAAAAGCGCCGATCTCGAATTCGGCGGCATGCATTACAGCTACGGCCCCGACGGCAAGCTCTACGACCTCGACAAATATCATTGGGTCCATTGCGAAACGATTGCGGCCGCGGCCGCGCTTGCCGGGCGCACCGGCCGCGAGCGCTACTGGCAGGACTACGACAGGCTCTGGCGCTACAGCTGGCGGCACTTGATCGATCACGAATATGGCTGCTGGTTCCGCATTCTCTCGCCCGACGGTGTGAAGCAGAGCGACATCAAGAGCCCTTCAGGCAAGACCGACTACCATCCATTCGGTGCCTGCTACGAAATCCTGCGCGTGCTGGGGGAGGCGCAATAGCAGGGGGACCGTTTCTGCCCGCGCCCCAGCCTTCGCACCAGACAGCCTGCATTGGAGCCTCCCATGAAGCGACCCAGGATCACCGATATTCGCGCGACCACCGTCACCGTTCCGCTGGAGGCGCCGCTGCGTCATTCCAACGGCGCACATTGGGGGCGGTTCGTGCGTACCATCGTCGAGGTGGAAACCGATGTGGGCATCGTCGGCCTCGGCGAAATGGGCGGAGGCGGAGAGAGCGCCGAGGCTGCGTTCCGGGCTTTGAAACCATACCTCCTCGGCCATGATACCTTCGAGCTGGAAAATCTCCGCTTCATGATCTGCAACCCGACCGCCAGCCTCTATAACAACCGCACCCAGATGCATGCCGCCATCGAGTTCGCCTGTCTGGACATCATGGGCAAATTTCTCGGCGTGCCTGTCTGCGATCTCCTCGGCGGCAAGATGCGCGATGCGGTGCCTTTTGCCAGCTACATGTTTTTCCGCCTTCCCAACAAGGACACGGGCGAGGGCGAGACGCGCACGGCCGATCAGCTCATCGAGCAGACGCTAGCTCTGAAAAAGAAGTGCGGATTCACCTCGCACAAGCTGAAGAGCGGCGTTTTCCCGCCGGATTACGAGCTGGAGGTCTTTCGCGCATGGGCGAAGGCCCTCGGCCCCGACAGCGTCCGCTACGACCCGAACGCGGCGTTCAGCGTCGAGGAGGCGATCCGCTTCGCCAAGGGCATCGAGGATCTCAACAACGATTATTACGAGGACCCCACCTGGGGGTTGAACGGCATGCGGCGGGTGCGCGAGAACACGACCATGCCGCTCGCCACCAATACCGTCGTGGTGAATTTCGAGCAGCTCGCCACCAATATCCTCAATCCCGCCGTGGACGTGATCCTGCTCGACACCACCTTCTGGGGCGGCATCCGCCCCTGCGTGAAGGCGGCGGGCGTCTGCGAGACCTTCCAACTCGGCATTGCGGTACATTCGTCGGGCGAACTCGGCATCCAGCTCGCCACCATGCTTCACCTCGGCGCGGTTCTCCCTAACCTCGTCTTCCACGCGGATGCGCATTATCACCAGCTCACGGACGATATCATCGTTGGCGGCCCGATGCGCTACGAGAACGGCACTATCAAGGTGCCGACGGCGCCGGGTCTCGGGGTGGAGCTCGATCGCGACAAGCTCGGGCAGTACGCCGACCTCCATAAGACGCTCGGCGGCTATCCCTACGACCGGGATCCCTCCCGCCCCGGCTGGTTTTCCGTCGTCCCGAACACCCGATGGGCAGACCCGAAAAACGATCGCGTCGTCGGCTACTGAGGCGGCAGCCTCCCGGACGCAAGGCAGCTTCGATCTTTCTTAGATTGAACGATCCCGGTGACTGGCTTTGAGGATCCTTCATCGTCAGCAGGAAACTTGGCCGCCATGGCTGGGATTGGCGCCATGACGAAGGCTCTTCCCCAACCAATCGCTATAGGTGTTGATTTGTGCTCCGCTTCTCGAAGGGGTCACGGCGCAGGCGAAAAGAGCAAGGATACACCCACTTGGGTGAACGGTTCGCGCTAAGATCCTGAAGGCTTCATCCCGCTTTGTGACCGGGCTGGCCATGGCTTGTAGCCGATCTTCTCGCCGCCGGTCTTCACCTCCGGGTTGACGTCTAGCCCGCCTTTGCAGGTGCGCCCCGCTCAAATCTCGAGGCAGAGATATTTGATTTCCACATAGTCATCCAGGCCGCATTTGAAGCCCTCGCGGCCCTGTCCGGATTGCTTGATTGCGCCGAAGGGCCACTTCAGTGGATCAGTCCGGTATTGATTCCAACCATGCCGTACTCCAGGGCTTCGGGCACGCGGAAGATCTTACTGACGTCTTTGGAGTAGAAGTAGGACGCAAGACCGAACTCGGTATTGTTGGCCATTTCGAAAACCGCTTCTTCCGTGCTGAACTTGAAAAGCGACGCGACAGGCCCGAAGTTTCCTCGCGCGACCTTCATCTCCATCGTCCCCCCATCAGGACGGTCGGTTCGAAAAACAGGCCGCACTCCCGCCCCTTGGCCACGGCATCGCTGATATGTTCTTGGACCCTGGCGAGAGCCTTTGCGAAATCAACGGTCCGGTGTCGGCACCGGGCTCGAACCCGTTGCCGACCTTCATCTTCCGGACCTTGGCGGCGAGCCTCTCGGCAAAGTCGTCATAGAAGCCGACCTGCACGAAGAGCCGATTGGCGCAGACACAGGTCCGGCCATTGTTCTGGTACTTGGCGGATCACGGCCCTTCTACCGCAGCATCGAGATCGGCGTCGTCGAAGACGATGAACGGCTCATTGCGTCCAAGTTCCAGATCCAGCGTCATCATGTGGCCGGCGCACGGCGGAGCCGTGAAGCGTAACATTCGCGGATCCCTTTGAAAGACGCTTCCAGAGCCTCGACGATGGCCGGACGTGCCGCTCCGCGCACAGTCGCGCGGCCCCCCACTGCAACTCGGATCTGATCGATCTGCTTCGCCTCGTTCAGATCCAACCGCGAAACGATCGGCCCCTTCGGCAAGTTCGCAACCAAACTTTCGGATTCGAGATGTCGCAGCACTTCAGGGACCATCGTACGGCCGACAGCGAGCTGAACGCACAGATCGCGCTCGACCAGACGCTCGCCGGGTGGTGCAGCCCGTTGTCTCCGCGGAGCGCGTCGTCAGCAGCTTGCGTCCTTCGCAAGATGACCAATCTTAGAAACCCTTCAGGCAGCAATGCCGTTTCCCGAAAACGCCGTGATGCGTAGCCTTCGAAGAACAAGGTCATTTTACGCATCGCTTTCCAAAATGTCGTCACCCTGACAGTTGTTGGACAGCTAATGGGGCACATCCAGTTCCTGCGAGTGCATCTGCTCGTGATCATTCGAAAGGTTTATGAATGGAGAGGCGTGATTTCCTCAGGGGCTTGGCCTTGCTTGCCGCCTGCCCGCTCTGCGTCAAAACGGCCTACGCCGCAGAGGGGGTGCACTGGCGCTATGAGGGCGAAGAGGGCCCTGAGCATTGGGGCTCTTTAGCCAAGGAGAACAGTGCCTGTTCGGCCGGCTCGCAGCAATCGCCGATTGACATCCGCGGCGCGGTCAAGGCCGATATTCCGGAGCTCACGGCGGACTGGAAGAGTGGCGGCACGATTCTCAACAATGGCCATACGATCCAGGTGAACGCTGCAGGCGGTACGCTCCGGCGCGGCGACAAATCCTATGACCTGGTGCAATATCACTTCCATTCGCCGAGCGAGCATTTTGTCGACGGCAAGAGCTTCCCGATGGAAGCGCATTTCGTCCACAAGAATGCCGAGACCGGCACGCTCGGCGTGCTGGGCGTCTTCCTTGTTCCCGGTGCGGCCAACTCGACCTTCGCAAGCCTGGCAGAGAAGTTCCCGCGGAACCCCGGCGAAGAATCGCCGCTCATCACCATTGACCCGAAAGGCCTCCTGCCATCCTCGCTTAGCTATTGGACGTATGAGGGATCACTGACCACTCCTCCGTGCAGTGAGATCGTCGACTGGATGGTGGCGATGGAAGCGGTCGAGGTGGACCCGGGCGACATCAAGAAATTCACCGCACTGTATTCGATGAACGCACGACCCGCGCTTGCCGGCAATCGCCGCTACGTTCTAAGCTCCAGTTGATCAACGGTCACGGGCAAGCATGTACTTGCTGTCGTAGGTCGGGTCCGGGCGCGGCTTATCGCCATGGCCGGCCTGACCGGTTGCAAATTGCGGTCACGCGACTACCTTCAACTGGGCAGCCTCCCTTGGTGACAGGGAGAGAGATGACCGGGAGCAAATCATGTGCCGAAACATAAAACCCCTGTTCAATTTCGACCCGCCGGCGACGGACGAGGAAGTCCGTGACGCGGCGCTGCAGTTCGTGCGCAAGCTGAGCGGAACGACCAAACCGTCGAAGCGCAATGAGGCTGCGTTCGAGCGCGCGGTCGATTCGATCGCGGCATGCGCCCGCGAACTTCTGGACGCGCTGGAGACTTCGCAGCCTCCACGCAATCGTGAGGAAGTAGCGGCAAGAGCGCGCGAAAGATCGGCGATGCGGTTCGCTTGAGTCTTTGACTGACCGCTCGCATTGCCCGTCAAACCGTCACGACGATCTTGCCGAACTGTTCGTTCGACTCCAGAAAACGGTGCGCCTCGACGATCTGGTCGAATGGGAACGCCCTGGCGATGATCGGCCTCAGGGCGCCCGATACCAGACCATCCAAAATGAATGCCTTGGCGCGCTCCAGGCGCCCCGGATCGGCGAGCAGTTCATGGACTAGGTAGCCACGCAGCGTCAGTGACTTGCTCAGCACGGCAAACAGCGGGAACGGAGTCTTCTCCGGGCTCAGACCGCCATACTCGACAAGTATGCCGCCCGATGCCATCGCGGCCGCCAACGGCTCGAAGATTGGGCCGCCTACGGGATCGAACACGACGCGAATTCCGTGCTGTCCGGAAACTCGCTTCAGCTGCGCTTCCAGATCCTCCTCCATGGAGGCGATGACATGGGCCGCGCCGGCCTCCAGCAGGCCTTGCCGCTTCGCGGAGGTCCGGGTGACGGCTACCGGTATGGCGCCGACCATGTTGGCGATCTGAATTGCGGCAAGCCCGACACTGCTCGATGCCGCGGTGATGGCGACGAAATCCCCCCTGCGAAGCCCCCCGATATCGACCAGGCCGCCATAGGCGGTCAGATACTGCATCCACACAGCGGCCGCCTCTTCAAAGCTCAGCGACGGCGGATGCCTGACGAGGAGCGCGGCAGGAAATATCGCAAGTTCCCCATAGGCGGGCCACCGGATCATCGATTTCGGTGGCAAAACGCTGACCGGATCGCCAGGAATAAACCCTTGAACGCCCGGTCCGACCCTTTCCACAAAACCTGCTGCCTCAAGGCCGAGGCCGGAAGGAAAGGTTGCCGTCTCGATATAGGCACCCGAGCGGAGCAAAGCCTCGGCCCGGTTGAGGCCCAGCGCCTTGACGCGAATGCGGACCTCATGGGGCCCGGGCTCCGGCACATGCACATCTTCGATTCGAAGCACCTCCGGACCACCCAACTCGTGAAAGCGAACGACGCGCGCCATGGCAAGACTCCAAAACAAATGTGTTGAATGATCTATGACAGCAGTGATTCAGCCGATAAATGGCGAGAAAGACAGCACAGTCGAAACGGGGAGTTTTTAATATGGATCGCCTGACCAGCATGGCTGTATTCGTCAAAGCGGTCGATCTCGGCTCGTTCGCCGCCGCAGCGGAAGCCCTTGGACTGTCCGGGCCGATGGTCGGCAAGCATGTTCGGTCCCTGGAGGATCGGCTTGGGGTGCAGCTTATCAACCGCACCACGCGGCGACAGAGCCTGACGGAGTTCGGTTATGTCTATTACGAACGCTGCCGGGTAGTGCTCGCGGAAGCGCAAGCAGCGGATGCGCTTGCGTCCGATCAGCTTTCCGAACCGCGCGGCAAACTGCGTGTGACTATGCCGGTCCATTTCGGCCGGCACTGCGTCACTCCTGTGTTGCTGGAACTCGCCCGAAAATACCCAGCGCTGGAACTTGACCTCTCGTTCAACGACCGCATCATCGACCTTGCCGAAGACGGCTTTGATCTCTCTATCCGCACGGGCGTGTTGGAGGACAGGGCCGGATTGATTGCCCGTCGTGTCGCACGCCAGCCGATGATCGTGTGCGCCTCACCCTCCTATCTGGAATCACATGGCTGCCCCGAGGCCCCCGAGGATCTGGCCCAGCACTCGGCAGTCGTCTATCGCCGGTCCGGCCCCGTCTCGCCCTGGCTTTTCCCAAGGCCGGGACAATCGTCATCGGAGGTGACACCGCTCCACCGGTTCCGCCTCGACGACCTAGATGCGATCGCTGACGCCGCCGCACGAGGGCTGGGACTTGCATGGCTTCCCTACTGGCTGGTGCGGGGGCGGATCGAGGCGGGCACGCTCGTCCGGCTTCTGCCGGAGCAGCCTCCATTTCTTTATGATTGCCATGCAGTGTGGCTGCAGACGCCGCATCTGCCGCTCAAAGTTCGCGTTGCCGTCGATGCCTTGGCGGCGCAATTGCCGAGCTTCATGACCTGAAATGGGAGTTGCTCGCCACGCCTCGTTGCGGAAGGACGATCAGGCAGGAACTGGTGGGAGAGTGCGTTTAAACTCCCCGAAATCCGCCGCTCTTTAGAGCGCGCGGGTGGCAGTCTCACGCCGACTTAAGCTGGTGCCGGAATGCTGCTATCTCAATCCGTTGGAAGGACTTGCCGTTCAAGGCGATCCGCATCCACGATATATTTCTCTGCGTGCGGGACGGGCCGCCGCATACCGATCGATTGATCCGCATCGATGTCGAGTGAGTGGTCTCGCGCGAAGGCGCCCCGCCTTCGCACGGCGCAATACCGCCAAGCGTCAACGGGGGCGCATGCCGTGGAGGCGCAGCCCGTCACCCACGCAGGCCCGGCGCCTCTTGCCCGGTGCGCTCCACATATTCGCTGTAACCACCGCCATATTGATTGATCCCGTCAGGCGTAAGCTCCAAAACGCGATTGGAAAGTGCCGACAGGAAACGGCGATCGTGCGAAACGAACAGCATCGTGCCCTGATAGGCCGAGAGCGCCTTGATCAGCATTTCCTTCGTATCGAGGTCGAGATGGTTGGTCGGCTCATCGAGGACGAGGAAGTTCGGCGGGTCGAACAGCATTGCGGCCATCACCAGCCGCGCCTTCTCACCGCCGGAGAGCACCCGGCATCGCTTCTCGACGTCATCGCCGGAAAAGCCGAAACAGCCAGCCAGCGCTCTAAGCGGCGCCTGTCCGGCCTTGGGAAAGCGTTCCTCCAGCCATTGCAGAATGGTGCTCTCGCCGTCGAGCAGATCCATGGAATGCTGGGCGAAATAGCCGAGCTTGACGCTGGCGCCGAGTGACACGCTGCCCTTGTCCGGGTTGGTGGTGCCGGTGACCAGCTTGAGCAATGTCGATTTACCCGCGCCGTTGATGCCCATGATGCACCAGCGTTCGCGCCGGCGCACCATGAAATCGAGGCCGTCATAGATCGTCCGGCTGCCATAGGTCTTGTGGACGCTCTTGAGGTTGACGACGTCTTCGCCGGAGCGCGGAGCCGGCAAGAACTCGAAGGCGACGGTCTGGCGACGACGCGGCGGCTCGACGCGGTCAATCTTTTCAAGCTTCTTCACCCGGCTCTGAACCTGCGAGGCGTGAGAGGCACGGGCCTTGAAACGTTCAATGAACTTGATCTCCTTGGCGAGCATCGCCTGCTGGCGCTCGAACTGGGCTTGCTGTTGTCTCGCGTTCAGCGCACGCTGCTCATCATAGAAGCCATAATCGCCGGAATAGGTCGTCAGCGCGCCGCCGTCGATCTCGATGATCTTG
The DNA here is from genome assembly GCF_056739175.1 of Ensifer sp. R1-3. Lineage (NCBI taxonomy): Bacteria > Pseudomonadati > Pseudomonadota > Alphaproteobacteria > Hyphomicrobiales > Rhizobiaceae > Ensifer > Ensifer sp. R1-3. The sequence goes on along the minus strand of NZ_CP096517.1, from coordinate 77,165 downwards.
GTGACGATCCGGTTCATGAACTCGCGGTCGTGCGACGTCATCAGCAGAGCGCCGTCATAGCCTTTCAGGAAGTTCTCCAGCCAAATCAGGCTTTCGAGATCGAGATGGTTGCTCGGTTCGTCGAGCAGCATGACGTCCGGGCGCATCAGAAGGATGCGGGCGAGCGCCACGCGCATCTTCCAGCCGCCCGACAGCTTGGCGACGTCGCCGTCCATCATCTCCTGGCTGAAGCTTAGGCCGGCGAGCACCTCGCGGGCACGTCCCTCGAGCGCATAGCCATCGAGCTCTTCGTATCGCGCCTGCACCTCGCCGTAGCGCTCGACGATCGCATCCATTTCATCCATGCGATCCGGATCCGACATGGCCGTTTCGAGCTCACGCAGCTCCGCAGCCACGGCGCTGACCGGGCCTGCCCCTTCCATCACCTCGGCGACGGCCGACCGACCGGCCATCTCGCCGACATCCTGATCGAAATAGCCGATCGTCATGCCCTTCTCGACCGCGACCTGCCCCTCGTCGGGCAGTTCCTGACCGGTGATCATCCGGAAGAGGGTCGTCTTTCCCGCTCCGTTCGGACCAACGAGCCCGATCTTTTCGCCGCGGTTCAACGCTGCAGAGGCTTCGATGTAGAGTATGCGGTGACTGTTGGACTTGCTGATATTTTCGATACGGATCATGCGGAAGACGGCCTATCTGGTTGCGGGTACCCCTATGCCACGGGTTGGCGTAGCTGTCACGCCAACCGGACGCATCTTCTTCTCGGCGAGGCTGTGTCCTCCTAACTAGCCGACGCATGGTACACACCCGCTCAATACGACTCCCTCACCTCGTTGGCGTGAGCAACCTACAGGTCTAGGCCACCTGGTCTGACCCACCAGACCGTCAGGCCGAATTAAGGTGTTAACCGAGACGAGCTATAAGCGCACCTGCGGCTCAGACCTCGCCGCATCGAACGCGGTGTACTGACCTGACTTCAACCTGGATGGCCTGGGAAAAAGATGCCTGCAGCAACCACTTATGCGACGACTGGTAACGCCTATATCGACGGTCTCCTTGGCGACTGGAAATGGGGGATCAAGGACTTCACGTTCAGTTTCCCAACCAGCGCTTCATTCTACGGCGCCGGTTATGGCAATGGCGAGCCGCTCAAGGGCTTTGCGGCCTTGAGCGCCGCACAGCAGGCTGCCACGCGAGCGGCACTTGATCAGTTTTCCTCCGTCGCCAACGTGACATTCACCGAGATCACGGAGAGTGCGACCAAGCACGCCGATCTTCGCCTCGCCTCGTCCGACGCTCCGAGCACCGCGTGGGCCTATTTCCCTTCGACCGCGGCAGAAGGCGGCGACGCGTGGTTCAACAAATCATCTGGCCACTACAGCAGACCGGTGAAGGGAAACTACGCATATGTGACATTCCTTCACGAGACCGGCCACGCGCTTGGGCTGGAACACGCCCATGAGGGCAACGTCATGCCGGTGAGCCGCGACTCTATGGAATACACGGTCATGAGTTACCGCTCCTATGTCGGTGCCTCGACGACGACGGGCTATACCAACGAGACCTGGGGATACGCACAATCGCTGATGATGTACGATATCGCTGCCTTGCAGCATATGTACGGCGCGGATTTTACCACCCACAGCGGAAATACGACATATCGCTGGAGCCCGACGTCAGGGGAGATGTTCGTCAATGGTATGGGTCAGGGTGCTCCTGGCGGCAACAAGATCCTGCTTACGGTATGGGACGGCGGCGGAACGGACACCTACGATTTCTCCAACTATACGACTGCACTGAAGGTCGATCTCCGCCCGGGCGAATGGACGACCACCTCGGCCGCGCAATTGGCGAAGCTGCACTACGACGGTTCGAAGGTGGCGATCGGCAATATTGCCAACGCGCTACAGTATCAGGGCGACACGCGCTCCCTCATCGAGAACGCGAAGGGTGGCGCAGGCAACGACGCGATCACCGGCAATGCTGCTGCAAATGCTCTTTGGGGTAACGGCGGCAACGACAGGCTGATCGGCGGCGACGGGAACGACAATCTTGCCGGCGGTGCGGGCGCCGACCGGCTCGACGGCGGCAATGGCACCGATCTGGCGAATTACTCCAATGCCACCGCCGGCATGGTTGCGGATCTTTACTCGCCCGGTTCCAACACGGGGGAAGCGGCTGGCGATACATATGTATCGATCGAGCGGCTCTATGGTTCAGCCTTCAACGACACCCTGCGCGGAGACAATCGCGCAAACCTCCTGAACGGCCTAGCAGGTAACGACATGCTGAATGGGCGTGACGGCAACGACACCCTGATCGGCGGTAACGGCGCCGATAGGCTGATTGGCGGCGGCGGCGCGGACACTTTTGTCTTTCAGACGACGGCGCAATCGGCGCCGGCTTTCAGGGACGTGATCGACGATTTCGCGTCCGGCGTTGATCGGATGGATTTGCGTTCAATCGACGCCAGCAGCAAGGCCATCGGAGACCAGGCGTTTCTATTTATCGGCAGCAGTGCGTTCCACGGCAAAGCAGGTGAACTTAACTTCAGGAGTGGGATAGTTTCCGGTGACGTCAATGGCGACGGCCTTGCAGATTTCCAAATCAAGGTGATGAATCTGTCGGCTCTTTCCGGAAGCGATTTCCTGCTTTGAAGGGGTTGGAAAAGCCATGAGCGAATGGATCGATTTTGAGCGCTGGCCAGATTGCAAGCGCATGGAGCGGCCCGGGATCGTCTTCGAGGTCACCAACGGAGATCAGACGCTGCTCACTGGTTGCGTCGTGCCCCTGCCGTTGCCATCTGATTGGGTAGCTCATCCTCTGCGCTTTCGCGCCGTGCCGCAGCCTCGGCCTCGGCACTCTTCGCCGTTACCGAAGCCGGCAGGTCCGCAGCAGTAAACACAACACCGACCAGGCTACCGCTCGGCGTGCTCGATCAGGCGCATCATCGATGCCTCACCCCTTGCGGAGTCGAAGCACCATGGACGTACTGCGCCACAGCTATTAGGCTCGTCGGATCAAACGCGGAAATGATGGTTACCGCTGGCGGCCTACTTGTCCCTCGCGCTATCCTCAGCATCCGCAAGATAACGTCGACCGCGATCCCAGGGCTGATTGCGGCGGCCGTGTTACTCGCGTCGATCAGGCGAGTGAACAAGTCGCGGCTAGCTTAGCCACGCTGCTGGAGGATTGATGAACACCCTTGCTCCCCGTCTCACGGACCTCGCTCACGGTGGCGGTTGCGGCTGCAAACTCGCGCCCTCCGTTCTACAGCAGCTTCTTGCCAATCAACCGGCTGCCCAGCCTTTTGCCCAGCTCCTGGTCGGCAACGACATGGCCGATGACGCCGCCGTATGGCAGGTAGACGACAACACCTGCGTTATTGCCACCACCGATTTCTTCATGCCGATCGTCGACGACCCGCGAGACTTCGGGCGGATCGCCGCGACCAATGCCATTTCCGATGTTTACGCCATGGGCGGAAAGCCGATCCTGGCATTGGCTATTGTCGGAATGCCGATCAACAAGCTAGATTCGACAACGATCGCGAAGATCCTCGAGGGTGGCGCTTCGATCTGCGCCGAGGCGGGCATTCCCGTCGCCGGCGGCCATTCCATCGATTCCGTCGAGCCGATTTACGGCCTTGCCGTCATCGGCCTCTGTCATCCGAGCGAGGTTCGCCGCAATGGCGGCGTAAAAGCCGGAGACGCGCTCATCCTGACCAAGGGGATTGGCGTAGGCATCTATTCGGCAGCCCTCAAGAAGAACGCTCTGCCGCCCGGCTGTTATGAGGAAATGATCGGCTCGACGACGCTGCTCAACCGCATCGGCGCGGACCTGGCAGCCGATCCCGATGTCCATGCGCTGACCGATGTCACGGGTTTCGGAGTCCTTGGACACGGACTTGAGATGGCCCGTGCGTCTCAGCTTTCCCTCACCCTGAGGCTTTCCGCGATTCCCTTCTTGTCCCAAGCTTACATGCTTGCCGAACAGGGCTTCATCACCGGTGCCTCGGGGCGCAACTGGGCAAGCTACGGCGCCGACGTTGTGCTTCCCGACGACCTCCCGGACTGGCAGCGACTGCTGCTTGCCGACCCGCAGACCTCGGGCGGTCTGCTGGTCGCATGTGCGCCGGAAAAGGCTGGCGCATTGGTTGAAAAGATCCGCCTCGCGGGTTACCCGCTTGCGGGCATTGTCGGAACCGCAGCAGCAGGCGCGGCTCAGATCAAGGTGATTTCCTGATATCGACTGCTCGGGGAACAAGCGTTCCCGAACATTGTTGGTGGCGATGAAAAGGAGATCGCCATGAGCAACCTCGCCCCCACCCGGCCTTCCGCATGTGTTCTGGCCGCTTTCTGCCTTCTGATCGCCCTGGCTCCGAACCCAGCATCGGCACAAAACACGAATGAGAGAGCAGATTGTGCCGCGGCTGCCGGCAAGGCGGAGCCGGCGACGCCCCCCGACCGCGCCAGCGCTGACGGCACCGCGCCGGGCAACAGCGGATCGACCGGCTGGACCGGAGGAACTGGTGGCGCGCATATCGGCACCAATCCCCAAGGGGCGACTGCGGGCTCGACAACCTGGCAGCCGCCGACGGCGCGCGGCATCGATCTCGCCACCGCACCCGAAATCCCGGCACCCGAAACCGCGGCACCGGGAACCCAGATACCGACCGACTGCTGAAGATACCGCCGCGAGAATCGTCAATTCTGTTTCCAAGCGTCGAGCATGGTAGTAATTTTGTCAGAGCGCGCGTTTTCACGTCGCGATCAGACGGGAGCTGAGGTCATGCTGAACCGCCGCCGATTTCTGACGAATGCTGCGACAGCCGCTGCCGCAACGCTCTGGGTTTCAAAAGGCGGCATGCAAGCCCGTGCCGAGGAGGCCGGAAACGGATCCCCCTGGCGTCGTTTCGAGATTATCACCAAAGTCGACCTTCAGCCGGCTGAAGGCCCGGCGCAACTCTGGCTGCCGGTCGTCCGGTCTGCCGGTGACTATCAGAAAGCGGACGCTCCGCTCTGGGTGTCGAACAGCACCGACATCCGTATGGAGAAAGACCCCTCCTCCGGCGCCGACATTCTGCGCGTCATGTGGGAAGACGAGCCACGGCGCGTCATCGAGGTTACTCAACACGTGGCCACGCGCGATCGCCGCGTGACAAGCAAGATCGCCGCAACGGAGGCGGAACTGCAGCATGAGTTGCGCGGCACTCCCAGCATGGCCGTGGACGGCATCGTCAAGACAACCGCCATGCGCATTGTCGAAGGCCGGGATCGAGCCGAAGATCGCGCTCGGGCGATTTACGATTGGGTGATCGACAATACGTTCCGCGATGCGAACATCGACGGCTGCGGCGTCGGCAACGCTAGGGACATGCTGGAAACGGGCTATTTCGGCGGCAAGTGCGCAGACATATCAAGCTTGTTCGTGTCGCTCGCCCGCGCCGCCGGCCTGCCCGCCCGCGACGTCTTCGGCATCCGAGTGGCCGATTCCGCCGATTTCAAGAGCCTCGGCCGTTCCGGCGACATCACCAAAGCGCAGCACTGTCGCGCCGAAGTCTATCTCGACGCTCATGGCTGGGTTCCGGTCGATCCGGCTGATGTCCGCAAGGTCGTGCTCGAAGAAAATCTGCCGCTCGATAATCCCGCCGTCCGCGCTTTCCGCGAAAAAGCTTACGGCAACTGGGAAATGAACTGGGTGGGGTACAACACGGCGCGGGATCTCGTTCTGCCCGGAGGAGAGCTGCGACAGGGGTTCCTGATGTATCCTGCCGCCGTTACCTCGCGCGGCGAGCTGGACTGCCTCAATCCGCAGACTTTCGCCTATTCGATCACCTCCAGGGAAATAACAGCCTGAGGGCCAGGCGACGTCCGGAAAGGAAGCCGCAGGAAGATCGATCAATGCGGCTTGATCTCCTCGATCGTTAGCCGCAATCCATCGGCGTTGAACAAATCCCCCTCCCTGATCAGGGAACGATCCTCGTTGAGTTTGAAAACCAGCGACGTGAGCCTCGACTTCGCCTCCCGGTCCTCCACTAGGCCTTCGCGGCCAGCCCGGTAGAACACGGCGCCCGACCAGTCGACGCCGGCGCCGCGGAAAAGCTGCACCATGTCCGGCCAGCGCAATTCGTCCCCGACGACGTGAAGATAGGCTGAGCGCAGCAGATCGACACTGGTGTCGCCGATCCGGAGCAGCACGAACAGCATGGTGAACGAGCCGACGTCCCTGTAGGTCGAGACCAACCAGTCGTCAAAATCGGTCCCATGCGTTTCGGCGGTCACGAACGGTCTCCTGATGGCGGAAGAGAATGGGAGTCGAACCCACCCAAGACAGCCTCGCTGCCCCACCGGATTTGAAGTCCGGACATGCCACCGGGCATGATTCTCTTCCAGGCGTTGAATTTGTTGCCATTTCACCGGAGAGAGTCTTGCAAACGCGATCGATTGCTACCGCTTTGCTACCTTTGCCATCACTCCTGTCCACTACAGCACGACCGACCTCGTCGTCAATCTGCGCTACGGCATCGGCCTGCACCCCGGGGCATCACATGCGAGTACCCCCCTACACCAGCGCAAAGATGTGGTGCGCAGTTCCAGCGCTGACAGGCACGTACAGCAGCGGCATCCTATTTATGCGACAACCACCTTCTGCCGAGGTATTCCAGCGCCTTCAGGCGCGCGGGATCGGTTTCGCGGATCACACCAACCAGCTTCCGCCGCTGCGCCATCATTTTCTTTGGAGTGTCTGATCCCGTTTTCTCGTCGGATGAGGCACTTTGCTCAGGCAACGCGTAGTCGTCTCTGTCTTGCATCGATCAATTCCTAATCCGCTGCAGGTAGTGGAGCCTCAGAGCTGCGGAGAAGGGGCATTCTTCACAGCTCTGAGGTCATCACTCACCCAAGCGGCTGGGTCGCCGCTCGAAAGTGACAACTCCATTCTTGTCTGAAAGGTTTCGCTCGGCGTGCCTAAGACCTTTGTCATTGATGAGCCGGGCTAGGGTCCGGCCAGTACATGTACCGCGTGTATAATCATGCAATTGCACGCTTCAGTCTAGACCGTTTTGAAGGTCTGACAGGGGACAAGACTTGCAGACTTAAAGCTCAAGCCGTGGCTCATAGCCGAGCTTCACCAGCTCGGATACCGAGATATGCCGCAGAAGAGATGCTGCGCATACCGGGGATTGCGGCACAGCTATCGGAAGATTGCAAAAGAGCCTCGTTCGGAGCAAACATCATCGTGCGAGGAGGCGGACATGAAACCGGCGACAATATTGCTTGCCGAAGATGAAGCGCTGCTCCTTTTGGATTACGAGGCTGCCCTCGCCGACGCGGGGTTCGTCGTCGTGGCGGTAGCCAGAGGCGGGAAGGCGATAGAGGTTTTGAGGTCCGCGGACTCCGAAGTAGCAGGAATGGTAACCGATATTCGGTTTTACGAACTTCCAAACGGTTGGAGCGTCGCACGTGTTGCCCGTGAGATTTATCCAGGTATTCCGGTCGTCTACGGCACCGGGCATGGCGCTCTCGAGTGGCCCTCAAGGGGTGTCGCGAACAGCATCTTGCTCGAAAAGCCCTTCGCTCTCGCACAACTGGTGACGGCCGTATCCCAGCTTCTAAACGAACCCGTGCTCCTCAGTGTGGCGCCTGATCCGAAACCCAGAACTAGCACAGATTATTCCCAGTCAGTTCTGGCGCAAATGGACAATTCCTGGCTCCCTAGGCCGCCGCTTTAAGCATTTCGCGCAAGCTGTCGTTGTTCCTGACGCCCCTTTGATAAAGCTCTATTAGCCTAGCTGCCAGAACAGCCGCCTCAGGGCAGTCATAGGTCATTCTTCTGGCTTTGATCTCCTCGTCGAACAGGCTCTGCAACGATTTGATATCGCTCGGAGTGAGAATCCTAGGATCGATTGCATGAAACTGAGAGGTCATTAGCCGAGCTCCTCTCTGGGGGCGCAATGGCGGAAACTCCGCGGGGCGCCCGGGTAAATCCGGCAGTGCAACGAGCATTGTATACCGAAGAATGGCGATTGCGAGACGCAAAATTAACGGCACGGATGAACATAAGCAGATGATCCGATCAACATCTCGTGGGTTGTTGGCTTCATGGCCAAAACACTTCAAAGAAAGCCATCCTCACAGCCGTCTGATTCCATGCCGCGCGTGTCGATCCCTGTCTTGCGACGCTCGTCGTTAATCTGTCCTAAGGGATGGTGGCGAAAGCGCAGGGGTGCCCTTGAGGCGGATAGGCGCCGTATTCGTGGAGCCAGTGCTCGTCGCAGAAGTCGAGTTCGGGCTTGGACCGATGGCGGGAAATTGCGGCATGCGTCGTTTAGGGGGCAAGTCGCGACAGGATTGCCGCACTGTTTTCGAGATGGGCTAGATCTTGTGACAACCTAGAGGGCGTTGCCAACCGTAAGCCGAAGGCGCAAGGTCCAACCTTCAGTAGAAATGTCACGGGCGCTGCTGCTTAAGGGTTAAGAGCCTTGGCCCCCATTGAAGGAGCATGCAATGTCCTCCAACGTATCCATCATTTCACCTTCGAATATGGAATTCATCAGGTCAGTTTTGGGCGAGGCCGGCTACAACGCCAAACTTCTCGTTGACGATCCTCGATCTTTTGAAACGGCCGAATTGCTCGTAACTAAGTTGTTCCTGGCGGGCGAAGACTCCCGACCGGGCTTGGCAGCGAAGCTAGAGTGTCAGTTGGGCAAGGCTGGCAGGTACAGACGGCCTCCCGGATCGTCGCTGGCGCGGTATGCAATCCAAGGTCTTCCAAGCGAGCTACAATTTTCATAAGCTCGACGACGCCCGGAACGATCGTAGCGCGCTTTGTAGGTATTCTCGACGTCGTCTATTGCCGTTGCAGAACAGCCCAAGAATGCGCAATTCGCGGTTTCCAATTCACGAAACGTTCCGCGCTTTATCGTGTCGTTTTGGGGGACCGATTGGAAACCACATTCCGCTCCACCATTAGCAGAACCGCCGCACCGCTCATTCCTTCCCATCCAACACAATCTTCAACGTTCTGATGATATCGGCCGCGTCCAGCAGGACGTCTCTGGTCTCCGCGGCAGATAGGTCACGGGCGCGTGCCGAGGCCAACTGGAGATCAATCACAACGTCTCGGGCGCGGTGGCTGGCAGCGATGCCAGTCTGCCTGCGCATATCACGGATCGTGTCAACCGAACGATCCAGCAGCCGGCTGATCTCATACGGCGTAAGTCTTTCGACCTCGTTCGCGGCTCTGATCAGTTCGGCAATGAATGCGGTCGTGAGGCTCATGGTCTTCTGACGCCGGCCCCATGCGGAGCGTTTCGAGCGGCTGTTTTCTCCGCCATCTTCGCTCGGAATTTCTCTCCCAAGCGGCATACAGCATCCACCCCGAGGTTCATTGCTCGGTCCAAGTCCTCCCGATACCAGAATTTGCGCCTGGCGCTTTCCAATGCGCGTGGCTCCGGATAGGTGGTTCCTACGCGCTTGGGGAAGTCCTCGACGTGCTTTTCGCTGACGTAGCCCGCCGCCATTTCTGCCGTCATCCGCGGCGGCCAATTACCTGGCGGTACAAGGGCTGCGCGACGCTTTCTATTCGAGATAGCCATCAAGGCACCGGATACTTCGATCGATGGGCGCTAAAGTTGCGCATTGCATAAGCCCCGCCTTCGTTGGATTTGATCTAAGCGGCCGTCGCGGTCCACGTGCGAGCTCGCCTTGATGAACTTTTGCGCTTCCAATTTCTTCTGGCAGGGACGAAACCTCGCACATGCCCTTACGGATCAGACCTTCTAAGTATTGAAAGGGATATTCAAGAGCCGGCGTGATAGAATTTGAAGTCCGGACGCTCCACCGGGGACGAACCTCTTTCCTCATCTGCCTCAGGAACAGGTCCTTCGTAAAGATCGAGCCTGTGCGGGTTAACCCGGCGCACGTCGCCGTGCCGGATCGTCACTCCCTGACGATCGAAGAATTCCAGGATTTCGATCGCCACCTTTCTTCCATTGTTGACACGGTCGCGGAAGAGACCTGCGGAAAATTCGCCCCGCTCGGCATTGGCCGCGACTTGCCTGATGATCGCGACCATTTCCGCTGTCGTCTGACGGGTGAAGAAATGGTCATGCCGAATCTGGTCGACACGGCCGAGCCGTGCACAAAGTTTGAGGATGCGGCGTATCTCTCGCTCGTCGACGCCCAGCGCTTCGGCGAAATCGCGGACTCGAGGCGGACGGAATCTCCCCTCGCCTTCCAGATGTGGAAGGATTCGGGCATAGAGTTCCTCCTCCTTTTCGCTCAACCGGACCTCGTGGCCCGGCAATCGGACGAAGGCGCCTTCGAGCACCAGGCGCCCCGCCGTCTGTTCGGCCCTAAGCGCAACCAGAAAGGCCGGCGGAGGCAGTCGTGGCGTGACCTGCAGCCGAAGGCGCTCGCGACCGATCCCCTGCAGATCGGGGTTCTCCACATGAAAGGCGCTCAATACGCGCTGGACCTCGTCGGAAAATGCGGCTCGCTGGCGCTTCGACAGCGCATGACGCACCGCCGAGCCTTCGATGACCTCGGCCGAGGCAGACCTGATCGCGTTCTGCAGTTCCGCCTCCGATAGGGCCCGGTCGCGTGCAAAGACGTCAAGATCGACGAGAAATGGCGGAACATCCAGCAATGCCGCGAGCGCTTCGCCAGCATGGGACAGAGATGCGGCCTGCAAGTAGCTCAGCCGCTCGGGAGAGCGCCGCTTGCGCGCGGGCGCCCGCAGGTCCAGGAGCCGTCCTCCACCGATCGTGCGCCGGGCTGAAACGTCGCGCAGAATAAACCGGTCGCCGACAGCAGCCGCGATCGGACGGTCGAGCACGAGTTGAACCCGCCGACGCTCGCCCGGCAACAGTGGTCCCTCGAGCGGCACGATGCGAATGCCGGTCTCAGCGCTCGCGTGGTGGAAGCGGGCCGAAAACCATTCCCCGATCGGCTTCGTCTCACTTTCAAGCACAGAGAGATCCGCGTCGAGCCTGTCGCTCGGCGCGTGCAGATGGGGATCGACCACCATGTCGCCTCGGGTGATTGCGTCCTTCGAGATCCCCTCGCCCGCAAGGTTGAGCGCACATCGTTGCCCGGCAAAACCGCGCTCGGCCCTCTGGTTCTGAGCATGTATGGAACGTACGCGCGCAGAGCGACCCGCTGGCGAGACCGTCACCTGGTCGCCCACGCCGACGGACCCCGAAAGCACGGTTCCGGTGACCACGGTTCCGGCGCCCGAAAGCGTGAAGCTCCGATCGACGGCGAGCCGGAAACGGCCACCGACAGCCGATGCCGCGGTCGCACACTCGGCAGCCGCCAGCCGTTCCTTCAACAATTCGATCCCCTGCCCCGCCGCCACGGAGACGGGAAGTATCTCCGCATCGCGGAGGCTCGTCGACGAGAGCACCGCTCCTATTTCATCGGTCAGGTTCTCGAGGCGGGCAGGATCGGCAAGGTCTGCTTTTGTGATTGCGACCAGACCGCGGCTGACGCCGAGCAGATCCAGGATCGCGAGATGTTCGAGGGTCTGGGGTTTGATGCCATCGTCTGCCGCAACCACCAGCATGGCATAGTCGATGCCGCCCGCCCCGGCGAGCATGGTATGAATGAAGCGCTCGTGACCGGGGACGTCAACAAATCCGGTAACGGCGTCCTTTGCAAACCGGGCATAGGCAAAGCCGAGATCGATGGTGATGCCGCGCGCCTTTTCTTCCTTGAGGCGATCGGTGTCGACACCGGTCAGTGCCTTGACGAGCGTCGTCTTGCCATGATCGATATGCCCGGCCGTGCCGACGATCATGGCGCCCGCCTTGAAAGCGGCTCTTGCGCCCGACGTTCCGCTTCCTGGATCTCCGCCGGCGAAAGGCTGTCACGAACCGGTCCCATGAAGGGCTTTGCCAGGGTGCTGCCGCCTTCCGTCGCCCGGATCAGCCAGACCAAGGCAGTCACACCATTGCGTATCGTGCCCGCCCCCATATGGCAGGCCGCTCCCAGCATGGCCTGGGCGTCTGCGTCGCCCCTCTCTGCAGCCTTCAGCCACCAGTAGACGGCCTTTTGCGCATCGCGTTCGACACCGAGTGCGTTGTGGTGGAGCATGCCGAGCCGCGTCATCGAGGACGCGATGCCGGCCTCGGCGGCACATTCCGCCCAGCGTCGCGCCTCGAGCGGGTCGGCCGTCATGATCTCGCCTTCCAGCAGCAGCCAGCTCAACATGTCCTGGGCCGGCGCGTCGCCCTTTTCAGCGGCGCGTCGATAATATTCGGCTGCGATGCCGTAGTCGGCATCGGTGCCGGCGAGCCCTTGCATGTGCAGGGCGGCATAGTTGCGTTGCCCGACGGGATCCCCGGCTTCGGCCGCCAGGCGCAGCCATTTGCACGCCAGTTCTCGATTCTCCGGCACCCCGAGCCCTTCTGCGAAGCAGGCGCCGATATTGTTCTGCGCCCGCGCGACGCCGGCACGCGCCAGAGGCTCCCAGATGCGCAGCGCCGACCCGTAGTCGCCGGCTTGGGCGCGTGCCAGGGCCTCGGCCATCGGATCGGCCACAGGCGCCGTCTGGGGCTTATTGCCTCGAAGGCGTTCAAGCCACCGCATCGCCGCTACCCTCGGACAGGGTTTTGAGGAATTCCGCCTCATCGGACAGACAGCGCAGGTCCAGAACCAGCGCACCATCCCGGAGGCGCCCCAGGATCGGGCGGGACAGAGACCGGAACAGAGCTGCGAGCGCTTCGAGTGCGCTCCCGCTCGACCCAACGATCCTCAGGCCGGCGCTCGGGATCGTGTCTACGGGAAGCGCCCCGGAGCCTATCTGGCTCGAACAGCTGCAGACCTCGACAGCGTAACCGCTCGGCGCCAGCATCGCGCCGACCTGCGGCGCGAGCCGCTCCGCCTGTGCGCGCACTTCCGCTTGCACGCGGGACAGCATGAAAAGTGTCGGCAGGCGCGAAGCCAGCCGATCCGGATCGCGATAGAGCTTCAAGGTAGCAGCCGTCGCCGCGATACGGATCTTGTCGACACGCAGCGCCCGCTTCAGCGGATTGCGGTTGATCTCGGCGATCAGGTCCCTGCGCCCGACGATGAAACCCGCCTGCGGACCGCCCAGCAGCTTGTCGCCGGAAAAGGTGACCAGATCGGCTCCTTCGGCGACTGCCTCTCGCACCGTCGGCTCCCTGCCGAGACCATAACGCGACAGGTCGACCAGGCTGCCCGAACCGAGATCGTTGAGAAGCACCACACCTCTTTCATGGGCGATTGCCGCAAGCTCGGCACCCGGGACCTCCGCGGTGAAGCCCTCGATCCTGTAATTCGACGTATGGACCTTGAGGATCAAAGCCGTCTCAGGCCCGATCGCCTTGACGTAGTCCTTCGCGTGGGTGCGGTTGGTCGTGCCCACTTCGACCAGATCGACGCCGGCGCGCTCCATGATGTCCGGCATGCGGAAAGCGCCGCCGATCTCGATCAATTCACCCCGCGAAACGATCGCCTGACGCCCGACACCGACCGAGTTGAGAGCGATCAGGACAGCCGCGGCATTGTTGTTGACGACGGTGGCATCCTCCGCTCCCGTCAGCTCGCACAGCAGTTCCCGCAAATGGCTGTCGCGTTCGCCGCGCCCACCGGAATCGAGATCGAATTCAAGCGCGGCCGCTTCGCGCATTGCATCGACGGCGGCATCGACCGCCTCCTGCGCAAGCAGCGCCCGGCCGAGATTGGTATGAAGCACCGTCCCCGTCAGATTGAACAGCGGGCGAAGGTTCGAGCGGCTGCGGTCATCGAGCCGGCTCAGCAGAGCGGCAACAATGCCATCCTTGCCTGGCAGCGCCCCACCGCTCCGCACGGCAAGGCGGACTTCGCCCAGTACTTTGCGCAGTTCGTCCGTCACCACGGCGCGGCCATGCTGCTCCACAAGCGGCGACACGGCCGCCGCGTTCAGCATCTGGTCGACGGAGGGCAAGGCACGAAGATCGACAGGTCCCGACATTGGATCAATAGCCCATCAGGAACGGGTCAAAGCCCGCCCGCTTGTATTCCGTGTCCTTCATCAACAGGTCGAGCCCGAGGCTCGCAACATCATCGGCGACGACGTCGAGCGAAGGGTTCTTGTTCTGGTAGAGGATCTTCATCCAGCTGTTGCAGGTGTCGCAGACTTCCGCCTTGACCGTCGCCTCTTCGTCTCCCGTCTCGACGGCCTGGTAGCCGATGCCCTTCGTGGAACCGCAGGCGAGACATTTGACCCGAACCTCATTCCACATCGTGGCGCAGCAGGAACATGAGGCATAGCGCGCGCCTTCGGCACCATGAAAGCCGATGACCATGGATGCGACCGGCCTGCCGCCGCAGGCGGGACAGACCCCTACCCGGATCGGCACGAGCCTGCTGCCGTCGAGACCGGCAGCGAGGCGCGCCGCCTGGATTTGCATTGCGGCAGCAACGTAAAGGTGGTGAGCGAGGCTCTCGACCGGCAGGTCGTCAGCCATGACGTTGCCGATCATCCAGGTCAGCATTTCCTCATCCGCCGTCCGGACCTGTGCAAGCGCTTCTGCGGCGGCAGCCGGCTTCTCCAGGGCTTCAGCCTTCTCAAAAAATTGCTGCAACACTTCGCGGCAATCCGGCGACCCCCCCATCGCTGCGCGATCGATGGGGGGCATGGCATTCGCACGCGCACGCTCAACCCGATCGGCCGGGACCGGCTCCGGCGGCGGCAATGCGGATACGAGCTCGCTCTGGATTCGCGTGATCCCCGCCAGGAAATTGAGATAGGGAGCGAGGTGGCTGCCTTGGGCGAGTGCCTCGAAGCGACTGGCGCGATCGTTGAAGAGGCGTGCCAAATTCGGCTTCAGGACAAACGGTGCCTTGGGAACGCCGCCGATCACCGATGGATCGGGCTGTACAGGGGATACGGACATTTCACCTCGCGGGCCGACCGGCCACAGCTCGTTTCCGGTTATTCTGCAGGATCGATCCGGCCGCGTCCAGCCAGTTCCTTGAGCCACTTGCGATGATGCCGCCACGCCCAGCCACCGGTGACCGAGCCCTTCGTCATCGCGCGGAACGTCCCGCGGGTCCAGAAGGCCGCATAGACATGAACGATGAAGACGCAGATGATCAGCACCGCCGCCACGGCATGGGCGAGCACCGCAAAGCGCTTCGTCTCGATCGACGTATAGCTGTAGAAGTACTGATCCCAGATGATGACGCCGGTTATGATCAACGCGACGATCAGCAAGGCCATTGCCCAGAAGATCACCTTCTGGCCGGCATTGTACTTGCCCATTTCCGGCAAGCGGTCCTCGTGCCCGCCGATCACGTCGCGAATGCCCGTGAACCAGCCCATGTCCGCTCTGGTGAAGAGGTTGGCCTTCCAGAGCTGGAAGAAGAAAATGTAGAAACTGAAGAAAAGCACCACGCCGATCCACGGGTGCAGCATGCGCGTGTTCTGCCCCCCACCGAACAGGCCGGTCAGGAAAAACAGCGACGGGTGGAACATTGCCAGGCCGGAAAGCGCCAGCAGGATCAGGCTGGAGGCCGTGATCCAATGATTAACGCGCTTGCCCGGCCCATAGCGGTCGACTGTGACCGGCGGTCCGCGATGGATGGCATCTTCCGGTTCAAGATCGCTGGCCTTTGTCATCAGGCGTCCTCCCTGCGGCTCCGGCGCTATCGACGAGCCTTTCCGCACTCTCTTCGTCTTCCGGCTGCACACGATTGGCCCGGCCGAAGACGCCGTGGAGAATTGCCCCGGCGGCCACGAGACCCATTGCGGCGAGACCTGTGTATTTGGTCACACCCTTCCATGCCTGGACCACGGCGGAAATCTTCGGATCGTCCGGCAGATCGGAGTAGATGTGCGGCTTGTCGTTGTGATGCAGCACATACATCACATGCGTGCCGCCTACGCCCGGCGGATCGTAAAGGCCTGCATTCGTATAACCGCGGGATTTGAGATCGGCGATGCGGTGTTCCGCATGCTTCTTCATATCCTCCTTCGTGCCGAACACGATCGCCTGGGTCGGACAGGCCTTGGCACAGGCCGGTCCCTGGCCGACGGCGACCCGATCGGAACAGAGGGTGCATTTGTAGGCGCGGTGATCGACTTTCGAGATGCGCGGAATGTTGAAGGGACAGCCCTTTATGCAATAGCCGCAGCCAATGCAGTTCTCGTGAACGAAATCCACGATGCCGTTCGTATACTGGACGATTGCGCCCGGCGCCGGGCAGGCTTTCAGGCACCCCGGATCGGCGCAGTGCATGCAGCCGTCCTTGCGGATGAGCCATTCGAGATTGTCGGTCTCGGGATTGACCCACTCGGCAAAGCGCATGAGCGTGAACATGTCCTCGGTGAGGTCATGGGGGTTGGTATAGTAGCCGACGTTTTCGCCGATCCCCGGATGCGTATCGTTCCACTCGACGCACGCAGACTGGCAGGCCTTGCAGCCGATGCACTTTGAGACGTCGATCAGCTTGGCGACAGGCGTGAGCTGCCGCTCGGGCGGCGGCAGCTCGGTGGTTGCCGAGCGGCGTACGAGATCCCGCTCGGTAAGGTTGCTTTCCATCGGCTGAACCGGCGGATTGCTGACGGCGGTGCGAGGACTGTCCATCATACTGTAGCCTCCTCGGGCGCCGTCGATGGTTCGATATTGACCAGGAATGCTTTGTATTCCGGCGTTTCGATATTGGCGTCACCGACGAAAGGCGCAAGCGAGTTGGGGCCGAGGCCCTTTTTCGCCGAGCCGGTGAACCCCCAGTGAAGCGGGATGCCCACCACATGGACCGGCTTGCCGTCGCACATCAGCGGCCGGATGCGCTTGGTCACCACCGCCTTCGCCTTGACCGAACCACGCTTCGACCACACCCGGACCCAGCCGCCGTTTTCTATATTCTTCTCCTCTGCCAGTTCCTCGGAGATCTCGACGAAGAATTCCGGCTGAAGCGCGGAATTCACGCGGTTATGCTTGGTCCAGTAGTGGAAGTGTTCCGTCAGCCGGTAGGAAGTAGCCGCGTAAGGGAACTCGTCCGACAGCCCCATCTGCGCCACGTCCGTCTGAAAGACGCGGCTGACCGGGTTGCCCCGCATCTTCGGATTGAAGACGTTGGCGACGGGGGATTCGAAAGGCTCCATATGGGCCGGGAACGGCCCGTCCCGCATCAAACCGCGTGAAAACAGGCGTGCAGTCCCCTCCTGGTTCATGATGAACGGGCCGATTTCGTCCGGCTTTGCCGTAGGAGCAATATCGGGCACATCGTAGCCCGCCCACTTCGTGCCATCCCACTCGAGCAGCTTACGTGAGGGATCCCACGGCTTGCCCTGCAAATCGGCCGAAGCACGATTGTAGAGCGTGCGGCGATTAAGCGGCCAGGCGAATGACCAGCCGAGATAAGCGCCAGTGTCGTCCGGATCGTGGTTGTCGCGGCGGGCCATATTGTTGCCCTGCTCGTTGAAGTTGCCGGAATAGATCCAGCAACCGCACATGGTCGAACCGTCGTCCCTGAGTTGCGAGAAGTTCAGGATCTGCTTGCCGGCCGCGACCTGCACCTTCATCGGGTTGGCAGGATCCATGAGGTCCGTCAGTGCCCGACCGTTGATTTCCTTCGCCAGCTCCTCCGGCGTAGGTTCGTTCGGATCGGCATAGTCCCATGACAAGTTCAGGATCGGATCGGGGAACGCGCCACCCTCGTTGCGATACATCTCCTTCATCCTGAGGAATATCTGGGCGACGATGTAAGTGTCGTGCTTTGCTTCGCCGGGGGGTGTTCCACCTGCCCAGTGCCACTGCAACCATCGGCCCGAGTTTGTCAGCGAGCCCTCTTCCTCCGCAAAGCAGGTCGTGGGCAGCTGGAACACCTCGGTCTGGATGGATGCGGTATCGACAGGGTTGAAGTCGCCATGGTTTTCCCAGAACCGTGCGGTCTCTGTGTCGAGCGGGTCCATCGTGACGAGCCACTTCAGGTTCGACAGCGCCTTGGTGTTCTTGTCCCGGTTCGGGAAGGCAAGAAGTGGGTTGAAGCCCTGGCAGATGTAGCCATTGACCTTGCCGGCATACATCAGCTCGAACACGCGAAGCACATCATAGGCCGGCACGTCGAGCTTGGAGAGGTAATTGAAGGCCCAGTCGTTGTCGATCCGGGCGGCATCCCCCCACATGGCCTTCTGGAAGGAGACCATGAACTTCCTGTAGTTCTGCCAGTAACTTGTCTGCCCTGGACGCAATGGTTTGAACTGGCGTGTCGACATATAGGTCGTGAAATCCACGTCCTTTTCCGTCGGCATCGTCAGATACCCCGTGAGCAGATGCGACATTAGACCGAGGTCAGTCAGTCCCTGGATGTTGGAGTGGCCGCGAAGCGCGTTCATGCCGCCGCCGCGCACGCCGATATTGCCGAGGATGAGCTGCAGCATGGCCATGGCGCGGATGTTTTGCGAACCGCTGGAATGCTGGGTCCAGCCGAGCGCATACATCGACGTCATCGTCTTTGTCGGAGACGAGCATTCCGAGATCATCTCGGCAACCTTGAGGAACTTGTCCTTGGGCGTGCCGCAGATCCGTTCCACCATTTCCGGCGTATAGGGGGCGAGGTGCGCCTTCAGCAGATTCCAGACACAACGCGGGTGCTGGAGCGCCGGGTCAGTTACGACGAAGCCGTCGTCGCCGAGGACATAGTCCCACGTCGACTTGTCATAGTCGCGCTTTTCCGCGTCGTAGCCCGTGAAGAGGCCGTTCTGGTAGCCGAAGCCGTCCTTGACGAGATAGGAGGCGTTGGTGAACGCCTTCATATAGGCCCACTGCACCTTGTCGTTGTCGATGCAATACTTCATCACCCCGTTGAGGAAGGCGATGTCGGTTCCCTGACGGATGGGAGCGTAATAGTCGGATACGGACGCGGTGCGGGTATAGCGCGGATCGACCACGATCAGCTTCGCGCCCCGCGTGGCCTTCGCCTCGGTCACCCATTTGAAGCCGCAGGGATGCGCTTCGGCCGCATTGCCGCCCATGACGACTACGAGGTCGGTATTTTTGATGTCGGTCCAGGAGTTGGTCATCGCTCCACGGCCAAATGTTGGGCCCAAACTGGACACCGTAGGGCCGTGTCAGACGCGCGCCTGATTATCGAAACCGACTATTCCCAGAGCCTTGGCGAATTTGAAGGTCGCCCAGGCCGTTTCATTGGTGGTCGCCGACGCGGCGAGCATGCCGACCGTCGTCCAGCGATTGATCGGAACGCCTGCGGCATTCGCCGCGATGAAATTGGCGTCGCGGTCATCCTTCATCAACCGTGCGATGCGGTCGAAAGCATCCTCCCAGGAGATACGCTCGAACTTATCCGAGCCCGGCTTGCGGTGCATCGGATACTGGAGACGGGTCGGGGACTTCACGAAGTCCTTGAGCGCCGCCCCCTTGGGACAGAGCGTACCGCGGTTGGTCGGATGATCCGCATCGCCTTCGATGTGAATGATGTCGGCAGCCTCACCCTTGCGGAGGTCGCCCTTCGAATAGATGATGACGCCACAGGCGACGGAACAGTAGGGACAGGTGTTGCGCGTTTCGGTGGTCGTCGTCAGCTTGTGAGGCCGGACATGCGCGACGACCGCCGCCTCAGCCTCACCAAACCCCATCGCACCGAGTGACGTTGCCGCAGCCCCTGCTCCAGCCAGCTTCAAAAAGCTGCGCCGTGAGAGGTCTACATTCATGGGAACAGCCTCCATCTCGTGTCAGCAACAATGGAGTCTAGGCCTCGACACCAGCAAGTCAAGGTGGAGTGATATCGTCAAAGAAAGCCGCCGCAGCGAGCGGAGGCGGGCATCCAGAGAGAGGACGCGCCTGTGTTGCGCGTCAGTTGCCGAATAATGTTCCCCGCGGGGAATTCGGAGAGTGTTCCCCGCGGGGAACATTGGAACCGTGGGACCAGTTCCGGTACTAGCCGAGCGGTGGGTTGCCGCGGTCAGGAGTGGCGGAAGTTATCAGCAAGATAGCTTCCATAAGGCCGTAAAATGTGTTTTTCTTCAATAACTTATAGCAGCCTCAGAAAACACTCGTGATGCCCGTCCGACCAGCATCACAAACCTTACCTTAAGTCGGTCGGCTCCCGCAAACTGTAATTTCTCGGCCACTAATGCCACGGCTTGTGGAGCTGTCAGCGTGACCATTGCGCATCGCCGCAGTCGGATCTGCCGCTGTCTCGCTGTTTAGCTCGAAAGCCGAAAGCCGAAAGCCGAAGGCATATGTCTGGCCCTGCTCTAGCTCGCCGATCTACTTGAGAGAGGAGCTACGATTGAAATGATCAAAGTAGGTTCACCCCGCCGGTTCGCCGCTACGGATACGCTCACCCAGCCGTGCGCCCTGACCACCCATGACGGCCTGACCACCCATGACGCCCTGCCCTCCTCCGTCAGCGGTCCGAGCGACCAGCGTCCTTCGCAAAGGCATGGGGTTCTTCGGGGGTCGATTAGAGGCAATCCTTCACGGGAAGGCTTCTACAGCAAAAGCCGGCTGCCGGGCCAATCGGCGCCGAGCGTGACTCTCGTCTTGCGGCGTTGTCGAGATCTCCTCCAAAAGTTCCCCGCGGGGAACAGTTGAAGCTTGGCATTCGGCCGCACCTGAAGCGCCGGGAAAGTCAGACCCGCGGCAAAGTCGATCACCGTCTATTGGATCACCACCCCGCCGCGAGTAGTGTTCCCCGCGGGGTACACAGTCGGTGCACGACGTTTTGCGCGACGGCGAATGAAGCCTCGGCAAGACCGTGAGAGAACGCCAAGTGAACCGTCGAGTTCCACCGCGGCGGTCGAGCAGGGCGGTAGTGTCGCGGCGACCGGCTTAAAAGAAGTTCCTATCGCAAGAGATCGTCAGCCGCTCGACACGATAGTCCGTCCAAAGGATACCGACACTCGTGCAACCAGCGTGTCCTTTAATGCGGCCGCACTTTCCCGCCTCAACAGGAAGTTTGCCTTGCACCGAAGCAACCGGGCCTGACATTTCGTCCTCTAGCGGCATCTCACACCTGCCGTAGATGGTCGCATCAACGGAGCTACGGTCGGCACGCCGCCAAGTTCCCCGCGGGGAACGTTTGGCTTCACTCTTGTCTGAGGCAATCGTCTGGACCGAAAATCATATTACGGGAACAGGTCCTGCCGATTGCCAAATATACGCAACCTTCACCGCTACTCTAGTCTCGAGGCGTGGCCTATGCATTGTGTATCTCCGGCAACCTGTTCGCGCCCGAACGCCGCCAGCTTTCCGGCGGAGAACCATCCGGTGCAGTCGTTCTCGATAATGACCCACGAGATTGAGGCAGGCCGGAGCGCAGGCGAGCACCGAGATGCCGAGCTGTTCCCAATACGGCACATATGTCTCGCCTTGGCGAGCAGTCGGTACTGCGCGCCAGCGTCGTCGCTTCGAGAGTTCCCCGCGGGGAACTCTGCGAAGAGTTCGGCAGATCTCCATTGAAAGCAACGGCCAACCATTTCCGCAGTGAACCACTATTGCGTCTCCGCCCAGCGACGTCTGCGCACATCTTCGTCCAAAAAAGAGGCGGGGAGGGTCGAGAACCGGCATGCACTGGCGCCTTCCCCCCGGCTCTGTGCGTCATCCACAGCGCGCATTGATGGCCATAGCCGAATCGGAGTACGTCTTAGTTGCGGAAATTTTTCGAATTTGCGTGTTTTCGAGTAGTTACGTGGCGATTAGCAAGCGGTTAACCACTTCACTGCTTAAGTGACGGAAACGATCACAGGGATTCTTTCGATGACGCGACACCTAAGCAGCCTCGCTTTCATGGAGAATTTTTCCAGTAAGCTCGAAATGGCACTGAACAACTTGAGCATGGCGCAGTTCCCCCCGAACGCGCGTCGCACAATGCGCAAGTTCACCTCTACCGAAGTTGCCACCCTGCTGGGCGTAACCGAGGCCTATATCCGCCAGGTTGCCGCCAAGGAACAGGGCCCTGAGCCCGAAATCGCCAACGGCCGGCGCTTCTACACGCTCGAGCAGGTTCTTGAGCTACGTATGGCTCTTGCGGCAAACGGCCGGAAGAAATGGATGAACCCCCGCCGGACAGGCAATGAGCAATGCCAGATCGTTGCGGTCACCAACTTCAAGGGCGGCTCCAGCAAGACCTCTACCACAATCCATCTCGGTCACTATCTGGCACTCAAGGGCTATCGCGTGCTGGCGGTCGATCTCGACCCGCAAGCATCTCTCACCGCGCTCCATGGTAGCCTGCCCGAATTCGATTACCGCGGCGGCGATACACTTTTCTCAGCCATTCGTTTCGACGATCCCGTCCCGACGAAATCCATCATCCACAAGACCCACATCGTTGGTTTCGACGTCATCTGTGCCGGCCTCGAACTGACCGAGTTCGAGACGGCCGTCGCCCTCGAGATGCGGCGGTCAGCAGGAACCGGTTTCTTGCTTCGCGTTTCTCAAGCTCTGGAGCAGGTCGCCGGTGACTACGACTTCGTCCTTATGGACTCGGCTCCGTCGCTGAACTTCCTGACACTTTCGTCGCTGACCGCCGCGACTGGAGTCATCATCCCGGTTCCGGCACATATGCTGGATGTGGACTCGACCGCAAAGTTTTTGGAGCTTGCCGGGTCGTACATGCAGATCCTGAATGAGGTGGGCACCGCCGCTCAATGGGACTTTGCCAAGTTCCTGATCACAAAGTTCGAGCCGAACGATCATCCGCAAGCGAATATGTCCGCGCTGATGAGACAGGTGTTCGGCGAGGATCTGCTCCTCAACTCCGTCATCAAGTCGACCGCGGTGGCCGATGCTCTGACGTGGAAGCAGAGCCTTTACGAGGTTCAGAGGTCCCGATTTTCGGCGCCGAAAACCTACGACCGCGCCATCGAGTCGATCAATGCTGCCAATGCTGAACTCGAGGGCCTCTTCTGGAAGGCATGGGGGAGAGAATGAGCCGCAAGGATTCCAAGGGCCTTTTTGCCAATGTCCTCGGACAGCTGGAAAATTCTGCAGAGAAGGGCGGGATGCAGCGGTCGACATCGCCACATCTTCTCAAAGTTGCAGCCGGCGTCCGTCAGATGCAGGAACGCAGCGAACTTGCCGAACGCCTTCTCAAGGATGGTGGCCAGATCGTCGAGATCGATCCAGACGAGATCATGGAATCGGCCATCCGGGATCGCTTTGATTCCGGCTACAGCGAAGCCGGTATTGCGGATTTGCTCGAGTCGATGCGCGAGCATGGACAGAGTACTCCTGGCTTGGTCCGCCCGGTTCGAGGGGCCGCAAGGCCGTTTCAGATCGTATTTGGCCGGCGCCGGCTTGCCGCTGCCAAACTCCTCGGCATCAAGTTCAAGGCAATCGCCCGGGAACTTAGCGACGAAGATGCGATCGTTCTCCAAGGGGAAGAGAACAGCAACCGCAAGGACCTGTCCTTCATCGAGCGATGCCTTTTTGCGCAATCGCAGGAGGCTGCCGGCTATCGCCGCGACGTGATCTGCAAGTCCCTGAGCACCGGCAGGTCGCATATCTCCGAAATGATCCGGATAGCGGCAGCATTGCCGCGCGAGATCCTGATGCAGATTGGTCCGGCTCCTGAAATCGGACGGCGTAGATGGATCGAGTTCGAAGTGCGCTGGGCGGCTCACCGGGAGCCCGCGAAGGTGGCGCAGTTGGTTCTGGAGCAAGAGCAGATTCAAGCCTCTTCCAGCGATCTACGCTTCGCTGCGGTTTTTGAAGCCCTTACCAAGGTTGATGTGAGGGCTGCAGCGTCTTCCACGACCGATCTGATCTCTCATGGCCTCGTGCTTGGCCAGATCCAACGCGGCAAGTCGGCTGCGAAGCTGACATTCAACAAGTCTGTGCCGTCAGGCTTTGTCGATTTCATTGCAGGTCAGATCGAAAGCCTGCACGACCAGTTCATGCAAAAGCAGAGTTCGAAACAAGGAGACTAACCCGCAAAAGAAAAAGGCCCCCAACGAACAAGCCGTGGAAGCCTTCCTCAGATTTGTAGCAAGATCGAGAATCGCATTTCCACGAATCACAGTCAAGAGTCCTTGGCACCGTTTTTGGTGAGCTGCTTTCTTTTGCCTTATCGAAGGTGAAGGAAATGGAGATTGGAAGTGTGACGACGCCCTTTGGGCGGCGGTCGATGACGCTTGCCCTGTTGGCAGGCCAGTTCATCTCCCGCGACATCGAACCTGGCAAGTCGGTCGACAAGTGGAAATTGTTTCGCTCGCTTTGTGCTGCCAAACGCCGTCTTGGCATCAGCGATCGGACACTAGCCGTTCTGAACGCGCTGTTGAGCTTCTATCCGGAGAACACGCTAAGCGGGGAGACCAGTCTGGTCGTCTTTCCCTCGAACGTTCAGCTGTCACTGAGAGCTCATGGCATGGCCGAGGCTACGCTCAGAAGGCATCTGGCCGCCCTCGTCGATGCAGGGCTGGTCGCTCGCAAGGACAGTCCGAACGGCAAGCGCTATGCACGCAAGACTCGCGATGGAGCGATCGGCACAGCGTTCGGCTTTTCGCTCGCACCACTGCTGGCCCGCTCCGGCGAAATAGAGCGACTCGCTGCCGAAGCCGAGGCTGATCGGATGGAGCTGCAGCGGCTACGCGAGCGACTGACGCTCTGCCGCAGAGACATCGCCAAGTTGATAGACGTGGTGCTCGTAGAAGTGCCGGGCCACTGGACGTCTATGCAGGAAGATTTCCGAAGCCTCGTCCAGGCTATACCGAGGACGCCCGATATCGCTGATCTCACCCCTTTGGTAGTGGCATTCGAAACGCTGCGCGAACAGGTGGCTAACCAGTTGCAAAAGCACATAAAACCACACGAGATGAGCGGCAATCCCGATCAAACTGAGCGGCACAAACAGGAATCAAAACCCGAATCTATTATTGAACTTGAACGTTGCTCTCGGAATGAGCGGTTAGACGGCCAAGCCATTGAACCGGCCAACAAGGCAAAAAGGACCTTTCCGCTGGGAATGGTACTGAAAGCCTGCCCGGAAATCATGAACTACGGTCCTGACGGTGCAGTGAGAAGTTGGCGCGACCTCATGATCGCTGCAGTCACGGTACGATCTATGCTTGGCGTTTACCCCTCGGCCTATCAGGAGGCCTGCGAGGTCATGGGACCGGAAAACGCCGGAGTCGCCGTGGCCTGCATTCTAGAGAGGGCAGGGCATATCAACTCTGCTGGCGGCTATCTGCGCGATCTGACCGCCAAGGCGCGGCAAGGGAAATTCTCGCTTGGCCCGATGCTCATGGCGTTGCTGAGAGCGAATGGCTTCGATGGGCGGGGGGTGTCGTGATACCGGCCGCCTGACCAACGCCGTGGGGACACAATCGGCACGGGCATATGCCGACCCGCGGGTGCCGAGCGATCCCACTCAAGCGGAATCGCCAGCGGCATCCACCCCTGAGCGTCGGGCGTGCTCCAAATTCGTCGGTCGCCGCACTTGGTAATCAGCGCCGGATCCCCCTGGCTACCTTCCAGCGATGTGCCTACATCCCGGTACAATTTCGGGGGTTTCGCAAACATTCCCGATACGTAGCCCAGGCAAAACACACGTCGTCAAATGTCGCGATCGTGCGACGTCACGAACGGAGTGTCTGATGACAACGCAGGAAAAGGTTCTCTATACAGGCAAGACTCATACGACCGGCGGCCGCGAAGGGTTTGCCCGCAGCGACGATGCCCAACTGGACGTCAGGCTTTCGCCGCCCGGCGGCGGCAAAGCCGGAACCAATCCCGAGCAGCTCTTCGCCGCCGGCTGGTCAGCTTGTTTTATCGGTGCACTAAGTCTAGCCGCGTCGAAGCATAAGTTGACGCTCCCGGCCGAAACGGCAGTCGATGCTGAAGTCGATCTCGCCAAATCAGATGGCGGCTTTTTCCTTCAGGCCCGGCTTGCCGTCAGCCTGCCCGGCATCGACGCGCACCTTGCGCGATCGCTCATCGCCGAAGCGCATCAGACCTGCCCCTACTCAAAGGCAACCCGGGGGAACATCGAGGTCGATCTGACACTCGCCTGACCGAGTTCGTGATCCAAGGAGGTTTCGATGAAGCGTCTCATAGTCGGCATACTGACATTCGCCGTGGTTGCAGCGCCTTGTATCTATGACATATTTTCCCCGGAACCCTCGGCGCTGGCCGGGCTCCTGGCAGCGTCTGTGCTGCCACTTTAAGGTAGGGGAATGCCGCCAATTCGATGAAGGATCGGCTGCGAGACCAGCGGATCCTTCACACGCCCAGCGGTCGATTGGGTTCGGGCATCATGGCAGTCTGGAAAACGGCCCAGCGGCTTTCGAACAGGCGAAGACGTTCGGAGGCATCCGGACTTTCGGACAGGCAGAGGCGGACACGGTTATTCGCGCCTTCCAGCAAATCGATGAGGACGTGGCAAATCTCTATGGCAGATCCCGGCACGACCAGGCCGGCGGCCTGAGCCGATATGATCGCCTGCACGAGGGGTTCCAGTGCAGCACTCGACCACGCTGCCAACCTTTCCCGCAATGGCAGCGAAAACACGGCCTCGGCGGTTACCGACAGATAGAAAGCGGAATAATCACGGTCCGTGCCGAACCGGAAATATCTGAAAGCCATATCGCGCAACGCTGCAAGAGGTGCCTCACCTTGTCCCGCTGCTTCGGCAAGCGTCTTGCGGAAGCGAACGAGGTCACGTTCGACCACGGCTTCCAGAAGCGCCTGCCTGTTTGGATATCGCCGATACAGCGTGTGTTTCGAGATTCCGAGCTCCGCGGCAATCTCTTCCATGGAAGAGTTCGCAATCCCCTTGCGGGCAAAGGTCGAGCGGGCGCTATCCAGAAGACGGCGGGTCAGAGCCTCGGCCTCTTCCCGGGTGGGGCGTCCGCCGGCACGTCTGCGAGCTCTAATCATGGATGTCCGATGCCGTCCGATGGGCGGGACGGACAACGCCATTGTCCGCACCGCTGATTAATGATAACAGCACGGTACCGTGCTGTTTTTAACATTGCAATAGGTTCGCCATGCCCTCCATCACGCTCTCCGCTCTCTCCTGGTCGAAACCCGACGGGGAGCATGTTTTTAGCGATCTCGACCTGGCGTTTGGTCCGGAGCGGACGGGTCTGGTTGGAAGAAATGGGATAGGAAAAACGAGCGTGCTCAACATTATTGCCGGTACTTTAAGGCCTTCCTCCGGCACGGTTGCCATCCAGGGACGTGTCGCGCTAGCGAGGCAGATACTTCGGGCCGGCGCCGATGAAACCATCGCCGACGTGTTCGGTGCGACGCAGGCGGTTGCGGTGTTACGGCGCGCTGAAAAAGGCGAAGCGAGTGTTGAAGAACTCGAAACTGCGGACTGGACAGTGGAAGAGCGGATAGTTTCCGCCCTTGCCCGGCTTGGATTGGAGGCGCGGGCGGATACGCTCCTGAACCAGCTCTCCGGCGGCCAGCGCACGCGGGCGGTGCTCGCCGCGGCAATATTCTCCGAGCCCGACTTTCTTCTTCTCGACGAGCCGACCAACAATCTGGATCGTGACGGCCGACGGGCGGTTATCGGCCTTCTTTCCGGCTGGCGCAGCGGGGCAATTGTCGTTAGTCACGATCGTGAACTGCTCGAAGAAATGGACGCGATTATCGAACTGACCTCGCTCGGGACAAAGCGCTACGGCGGGGGCTGGAGTGCCTATCAGGCGGCGAGGGCGGTTGAGTTGGAAGCGGCGCAGCAAAGCCTCACACATGCACGGAAGACCGCCGACGAAGTCGACCGCAAGGCACGTGCCTTGGCAGAGCGGCTGGACAAGCGTGACGCGTCTGGTACCCGAAAAGCGGCAAAGGGTGACATGCCGCGGATTCTGGTAGGCCGGCGTAAGAGCAATGCGGAAGAAAGCCGGGGCAAGAGTGTGGAACTCGCCGAGCGACGGCGCGCAGGCGCGCTCGACGCCGTCACAGCGGCCAAAGCGCGGATCGAGGTGCTACAGCCCTTTTCCATCCGTCTTCCGCGAACTGAACTTCCCGCCGGACGGCAAGTCCTTGCGTTTGACGGCGTGACGGCGGGCTACGATCCCGCCCGCCCGATCATTCGGGATCTATCCTTCTCGCTGGTCGGCCCGCGGCGCGTTTCGGTCACCGGCCCCAACGGGTCGGGCAAAACGAGTCTTCTGAAGGTAGTCACCGGAGAATTGCCACCCTTCAAAGGAACCGTTTCCGTAAATGTTCCATTCACTCTGCTGGACCAGAGCGTCAGTATTCTGGAGCGCGGCGAGACGATCCTCGAAAATTTTAAGCGGCTCAATCCCGGTGCCAGCGACAACGCCTGCCGGGCGGCATTGGCCAGCTTTCGCTTTCGCGCGGATGCGGCCTTGCAAAGGGTGGAGGCGTTGAGCGGCGGGCAGGTGCTGCGCGCCGGCCTTGCCTGCGCACTCGGCGGTTCCGATCCCCCATCGCTGCTCATTCTCGACGAGCCGACCAACCATCTGGATATCGACTCCATCGAGGCGGTTGAAGCTGGGCTGCTCTCCTATGACGGCGCACTCGTCGTCGTCAGCCACGACGAGACATTCCTTGCAAACATCGGGATAGGCACGCGTGTGGAGCTTTCGACCTCCAGGGGCTGATGCCGATCGAGATAATCGATGGGCACCCAATTCAGGGCACACTCAGAGCACAGCGCCTCGTCTGTGATGGGGCTGGCGCCGGCCATGAACCCCGCGGTCGAGTACGGCAATTCCACCGGCTAACCGACCCTCTTCAGAGGCATTCCATCACGTTAAACGACCATGGCTGCGGTCATGCCCGTGTCGGTTGGCGCTCCGAGATATAGTTCATGCGTTGCTCCTTACGGGATCAAAAGCAGTTTTCCGGTGGTTGCACGGCTTGCCATCGCGGCATGGGCGCCGGCGGCGTCGGCAAGGCGATAGGTTTCGCCGATCGTCACCGTGATTGATCCGTCCTCGATCCAGTCGAAAAGCTGCTTGGTGCGATCGAGAAGGAGTTCGCGCGTGTGGATGTGGTCCATGAACGTTGCGTAGCCGATCTTGATGCTCTTCGGCAGGTTCATGATCTCGAGCGGTCCAGGCCCGCCGAGCACTGGTCCGTACCAGCAGAAGGTACCGGACCGGCGAAGCGCTTCGATCGACCCCTTGAAGGTCTTGGGACCGGAGCCATCGTAAACGACGTTCACGCCCTCGCCGCCAGTCAAGCGCAGGACTTCGTCGGCAAACCGTCCGTCGGTATCGACGATGACGTGCTCGGCGCCAGCCTTTCTGGCGATCGCGACTTTGTCTTCGGACGATACGCGTCCGATTACTCGGCCACCCCTTAGCCTTATAATCTGTGTCAGCAGCAGGCCGACCCCGCCGGCCGCCGCATGAACAAGGGCGATGTCGCCCGGCTGCACTGGATAGAAATCCGTCGCGAAGTGACTGGCGGTGAGGCCC
The DNA here is from genome assembly GCF_056739175.1 of Ensifer sp. R1-3. NCBI lineage: Bacteria > Pseudomonadati > Pseudomonadota > Alphaproteobacteria > Hyphomicrobiales > Rhizobiaceae > Ensifer > Ensifer sp. R1-3. The sequence goes on along the minus strand of NZ_CP096517.1, from coordinate 47,789 downwards.
TGCATCATCGTGGATGCGGCCGTACGGTCGTCCACGGTATCGGGAATTTTCACGAGGGAGGCTGCCGGTATCGACTGGCGCTGAGCATAACTTCCGGGAGCATAGACCCAGGCGACGCGATCGCCGACTGCAAACTCGCCCGTTCCGTCGCCGACGGCAAGCACGCGACCAGCGCCCTCGACACCCAGAACTTTCGGGTTAGGGATGTCGGTCCAGGCCATACCTTGGCGCACGCCGATGTCCATGAAGTTGACGCCGGCCGCGGCGACCTCGACTACGACATGTGCCGGCCTTGCGACGGGCTCAGGGCGATCGACGAACTCCATCACGTCGGTACCACCGACCTCTTTCATCACAACGGCTTTCATGTATATATCCTTTTTGACTGTTCATTCCAGAAAAGGGCAAAGGTTTTGGCCTGCTAGGTGACTGCGCGAAGCGCCAATCGGCTGAGGGACTGCAGATGCTCCCGACCGGCTCCCCCACGTGCGGCTATCCTGATACCGGCGATATTGGCAACGAGGAAATCGGCCACCGCCTCAGCGGGCAATGAAACGGCTAAGTCACCTGCAGCCTGGGCTTCTCTGATGCGTTCAACGACGACGTTCTTAAGCCGACGATCGGCGGCGTGATGCAGTGCCGCCAGGTCCGGCCGGCTTTGACCGAACTCGCAGATCGAGATGACGCCGAGACAAGCTTGGTTTGCATTGTCCACAACGCGTTCCATCACCAACCGGATACCCTCCAGTGCACGTGGTTTGCCGCGCAACAAGGCGATATGAGCACTCGTCTCGCTCGCCGAATAGCGTTCCACCGCGAGGCAGTAGAGCTTCCACTTGTCACCGAAGGTGTCGTAGAGGCTCTGGCGGCCTATTTTCATCGCCTTTAGCAGCATCTCCGTCGAGGTGCCCTCAAAACCATGCTCGCGAAACACAGCGATCGCAGCGTCCAATGCCTCGTCCCTGTCAAATTCCTTGATCCGTGCCATAAAGCCTACTTAAGAATAATGGAACGATCTGTCAAGAATGGACTGCCGGGGCTCGAGGAAGGCTTCGAGGCCGAAGACGCCGAATTCGCGGCCGAAGCCTGATTGCTTGAAGCCCCAAAGGGTGCAAGCGGCTCGTGCGGTGCGCCATTGATGATTACACGACCTGCCTCGATGCGATCATTAGCGCGCTGTGCCGGTTCGAGGTCGGAAGAGAAGACATTGGCCTGCGGGCCGTAGTGGGTGTCGTTGGCGATCGAGATCGCTTCTTTCTCGTCGCGACAAGAAGGGACGCAGAGCACCGGACCGAAGATCTTCTCGCGGGCGACGCGCATGTCGTTGCGGACGCCAGAGAAGATAGTTGGACGAACGAACCAGCCTCGTTCGAGCCTTCCGGACGCCCTTCGCCTCCGACCAGGAGAGTTGCACCCTCTTTCCTGTTCGAGACGCAAGCGTGGCGCTCTCTGCTGCGGGAGTACAATTCCTCTCTGAGATCGCACCGGATTTGCAAACAATCGAGAATGCGATCGAGCATATCGGCGAGCATTCGAGTCGGCCCTCGGGAAGGCTTCGGCTCAACATAGCGCCGGGAGTTGCACGCATGCTGCTGGAGCCGCTGCTACTCGAATACGGCCGCCGCTATCCGGAGGTCGAGCTTGAGGTCGTGTCGGAGAAGGGCCTCGATGCCGGGGTACGACTTCCTGAGCGATTTCGCCCGATATGGTGGCCATTCCGATCACCCGACCCCGTTCCCTGGTTGTCGGATCGTTTGAATATTTCAAGGGGCGTTCCAAGCCAATCGTCCCGCTCGATCTGGTGCAGCATCGCTGTATCGAGATGCGCATGGCGAACGGCAGAATGTATCGCTGGGAGTTCGAGCGCCGGGGTGAAGCGCACGTGTTCAAGTTGCCGGCAATCTGACGCTGACGCGACGGGCCTTATCCTGGCGGCCGCGCATTCGGGCGCCGCACTCGCTTATATCGGCGAGTATTCGCTCGCTGCGCATATGGCTGCCGGACGCCTTAATCCGGTGGTGGAAGAGTGGTGCCCTGCTTATCCCGGGCTCAGCCTTTTTTTCGCAACGCCGCCACATGCCCGCCAAATTGCGCGCCTTCATCGGCCCGATCAGGGAACAAGCTGTTTGACCAATAGGGTAAAATTGCGCCAAATCATGGGGAGCATGCGCCGGCCCAATTGATGCAGCTCAATCGACTTAGCGGACAGGCTGCTTTGGACGCGCCCAATCGAGGAAGAGGAGATTATCATGGATCAGAAGAGCGATAGTGCGGGCAAGTGTCCCGTCGCACATACGGCACCAAGAGGCAGATCGAACCGCGACTGGTGGCCGGATCAGTTGGACGTCCAGGTTCTGCACCGGCATTCCGGCCTTTCCGATCCGCTGGGCAATACGTTCAACTACGCCGAGGAGTTCAAGAAGCTCGACCTCGATGCGCTGAAGCGGGACCTGCATGCACTGATGACGGATTCGCAGGACTGGTGGCCGGCCGACTTCGGCCACTATGGCGGGCTCTTCATCCGCATGGCCTGGCACAGCGCTGGCACCTACCGTATCACCGACGGCCGTGGCGGCGCCGGCCAGGGTCAGCAGCGTTTCGCGCCGCTCAATAGCTGGCCGGACAACGCCAATCTCGACAAGGCCCGACGTTTGCTGTGGCCGATCAAACAGAAATACGGCAACAGGATTTCCTGGGCGGATCTATTGATTCTGACCGGCAATGTCGCGCTCGAATCCATGGGCTTCAAGACCTTCGGTTTTGCCGGGGGCCGGGTGGACGTATGGGAACCCGAGGAACTGTTCTGGGGACCGGAAGGCACCTGGCTGGGCGACGAGCGCTACAGCGGCGAACGGCAACTGAGCGAGCCGCTTGCCGCCGTGCAGATGGGTCTCATCTATGTTAACCCGGAAGGCCCGAACGGCAACCCCGACCCGGTTGCTGCCGCGCGCGATATCCGCGAAACCTTTGCACGCATGGCGATGAACGACGAAGAGACCGTGGCGCTGATCGCCGGTGGCCACACCTTCGGCAAAACGCATGGCGCCGGCGATCCGTCGTTCATCGGTGCAGACCCGGAAGGCGGCGCCATAGAGGATCAGGGTCTTGGCTGGAAGAGCACCTTCGGCACTGGCGTCGGCAAGGACGCGATCACGGGCGGGCCGGAAGTGACCTGGTCGCAGACCCCGACCCGTTGGAGCAACCACTTTTTCGAAAACCTGTTCAACCACGAGTGGGAACTGACCAAGAGCCCCGCCGGCGCGTATCAATGGAAGGCGAAGAACGCCGAGGCCACCATCCCGGATGCCTATGATCCCTCCAGGAAGCATGTTCCGACGATGCTGACCACGGACCTGTCGCTTCGTTTCGATCCCGCTTACGAGAAAATCTCGCGCCGCTTCTTCGAAAATCCGGATGAGTTCGCGGACGCCTTCGCCCGCGCCTGGTTCAAGCTGACCCACCGCGACATGGGGCCGAAGGTTCGCTATCTCGGGCCTGAAGTCCCGGCCGAGGACCTGATCTGGCAAGACGTGATCCCGGCTGTCGACCACAGGCTGGTCGACGAGACGGACATAGCCGGCCTCAAGGCGAAGATTATCGCTTCCGGCCTGTCGGTGCAGGAACTTGTCTCGACCGCTTGGGCTTCCGCCTCGACCTTCCGCGGCTCCGACAAGCGCGGCGGCGCCAATGGTGCGCGCATCCGTCTGGCGCCGCAGAAAGACTGGGAGGTCAACCGGCCGGCTCAGCTCGCCAGAGTTCTCTCTGTGCTTGAAGGTATACAGAGGGACTTCAACGCCGCCCAGACCGACGGCAAGAAGATCTCGCTTGCCGACCTGATCGTGCTTGCCGGTGGCGCCGCCGTCGAGAAGGCTGCCAAGGCCGGCGGCCACGACATCACCGTGCCGTTCACACCGGGCCGCATGGATGCCTCGGAGGCACAAACCGACGCCGCATCTTTCGCGGCGCTGGAACCTCGTGCCGACGGTTTCCGCAACTATGTGAGCACCACCCGTCAGCAATTCATGAAGCCGGAAGAGGCTCTGGTGGATAGGGCTCAGCTGCTGACGCTGACCGCACCGGAAATGACCGTTCTCGTCGGCGGCCTGCGGGTGCTGAAGGCGGGCGAGCCCAAGCACGGCGTGTTCACGTCCCGCCCCGAAGCGCTGACGAACGACTTCTTCGTCAACCTGCTCGATATGGGCACGCAGTGGTCACCCATCGAAGGCGAAGAAGGCGTATACGAAGGCCGCGACCGCAGGACGGGCGCTGCCAGGTGGACCGGCACCCGAGTCGACCTGATCTTCGGCTCGCATTCGCAGCTGCGCGCCTTTGCGGAGGTGTACGCCCAATCCGATGCCAGGGAGAAGTTCGTGAAGGACTTCGTTGCGGCCTGGACCAAGGTCATGAATGCCGACCGCTTTGATCTGGTCTGATCGGTAAAAGGCCAGGACGTGGCTCGAGCCCATGTCCTGGCCTTCCCCTGGATGGTCGTTGATAGTGGCAGTCTAACAGGCTGCAGCTTCTTACGCGGTGCTGCCGATCAGCTTCAGACACAGCAAAGCCAGTAGCGCAGCGAGGCTACTCGCCAAGGCTAGCGGCCACCAGCCTACGTTGATGAAAGGCGCGGCGGCGGCCGTACCTCCGGCAGTGATCCCAAGTATAGCCGCAACGACCAATGCGGCGCCGCGTGAATGATCGCCTCTTGAGGCAACTATTGCCTGATGGAAGCCGATTGGTCCCCGGATCCCAAACGCGCCGTTGGCCGTCATCCACAGGGGCACGAGCACGGTCAAACTGCGTCCGCCAAGCGATGTGTAGAGAAGGATCAGGAGGAAGCCAAGAACCAGACTTCCTGTACCAATCATGATCATGCGTTCGATCCCGAATCTTCGGGCAAGTGCATTGGACGCGTTCGACGCCAGAATAAAAAGGGCAATGCCGAAAACTTGAAGGAGAATGAAGTCTCCGATGGTCATGCCCAATGCCCCTGTCATCACTGCGGGGGCGCCGAATACAAAGATGAGAATACTGCCGAGGGAAAGAGCCTGGCTTAAGCCGTGCCGAAGAAAATCGCCATTGCGGATGATCGACATATAGCTTTGATGGACCTCAAGAGCCTCGAGCCGGTCTGGAAGTGATTGACGGTAAGCCCAGCTGCCGACGGCGCAGAGAATTGCAAGTCCGGCCAGCATGAGGAAAGAAGTCTGCCAGCCGCCCACCGTCATAAGATAGGCGCCGGCGATGGGGGCAAGAGCCGGCGTCAAGGACTCGATGGAGCCCAGCCTGCCGAACATGGAAGGCGCTTTGTCCCCAGGGTAAAGCCCGTGAATAAAGCCCGGCGCGAAAACCGCCGGGCCCGAGCCAAACGCGCCTTGCGCGAAACGCAAGATGACGAGCCATTCCAATGTCGGCGCGTAGGCAGACAGAAGAGACGTGACGGCAAACAGGCCCAGCGACCAGACCAACAGCTTGCGGCGAGAGTACCTCGCCCCGAGTTCGCCGAAGGTAAGCAATCCCACGAGCGTGCCACCGGCATAGGCTGCGAGGACCATCTGCGCCAATGCCGCAGTCCCGCCGAGTGCGGTGGGCATGGCCGGAATTGCAGGCAGCACCAAGTCAGTCCCCGCGATTCCGAGGACGGTGCCGAATGAGATCAGCAGGAACATGACGGTTGGCGAAACATTCACGGTCATAGCTGCCCATAACATGCAGACTTCGCTCAACCAATTGCACTTTGCTTATCGGTTTCACCAAAAATCTTGATGGAACACTGCGGGTGCTCGACGAACAGCAACGGCGGCCCGCGCTCTACAGCGCCGCGCGTCTTATCAGACGCGCTAAGAGGGAAACCGTGCAGCGCTTTTCCGTCCGGCCCTGCCTAGCGTTCAGGGTAGCTGCAGTACGTCGGGATGCTGCAGCGGTGCATCCTTGATCCAGATCTCAGCGCCTTCGGGTCCGGTGATCGCTTCGAGCGCCTCTCCTGCGGGCAACCTGCCCCAACTCTGCGGCTCCAGTTGCTCGCCCCCGACTGCGAGGCCGCCGGAGAGGACGAAGAACTCGAGCCCACGGCGATTCTCGACGCTGACGGCTGAACCCGGCAGCCAGTTTTCTACCGACACGCGCTCTTTCCCGTCGTCAAACAGGACCCGCACTGCCTCGACCCCCTCACGCAACGGCGCTGGTTCACCCTCTCCAGGGTGGCGAACGATTTGCGTGCCGTCGCCCTCACGATATTGCCAGAGCCGCACAAAAATCGTGCACCCATTCTTCGAGGCAGGTACATGCGAGGTGCCGGGCGGATTGCGAAAATAGCTGCCCGCAGGATAGTCGCCGTGCTCGTCCTCAAACGTCCCCTCGAGCACGAGGATCTCCTCGCCGCCGCTATGGACGTGGCGTGGGGAGGCGCTGCCCGGCGCATAGCGTACGATCGAAGTTGCGCGCGCAACTTCGCCGCCGACACGGTAGAGCATGCGGCGATCCACCCCTGCGGCGGGGCTCGGAACCCAGTCGAGTTTAGCCGAATGGACGATTACGGGTTTCGTCAGGTCTTCATTGATGCGCATCTGACTGGTCTCCCTTGTCACGACTATATGGAACTTCGCGTCACCGGACCTCATTTTCTCAACAGTTCTGTGGTCCGCTCCAGCGGTTTGGGATCAGCGCTGCAACACCGGGGGAACGTAGTCGCGTCCCATGTCGATCGAGGCAGGACGCCCGGAGAGGAAAAGCTCGCCGACGCGCGGCGCGGTTCTGGCGATAACCTTGCCCGCCTTGATGACGAACAGCCGGTTCGGCTTCAGCCGCAATGCCTCGGTGACATCCGCCGCCTGCAGCACGACGAGATCTGCCTTGCAGCCAATGTCGAGGCCGTAGCCCTCGAGCCCCATGGTCTTTGCCGAATTGACGGTGATCGCGTCGAAGATCTTGCACTTGTCCTCGATGCCGGCCATTTGCGCGACGTGGATCGCCATATGGGCGACCTCCAGCATGTCGCCCGAGCCCATCGAGTACCAGGGGTCCATGACGCAGTCATGCCCGAAGGAGACGTTGAGGTCGGCCGCCATCAGCTCCCGCACCCGCGTCATGCCGCGCCGTTTGGGATAGGTGTCGTGGCGGCCCTGCAGCATGATGTTGATCAGTGGGTTGGGGATCACGTTGATCTCCGCCTCGGCCATCAGCGAGATGAGCTTCGAGACGTAGTAGTTGTCCATCGAGTGCATCGAGGTGAGATGCGAACCAGCCACGCGCCCCTTGAGGCCGAAGCGCACCGTCTCGGCCGCCAGCGTCTCGATGTGGCGCGACATCGGATCGTCGGTTTCATCACAATGCATGTCGACCGGGAGGCCGCGGTCGGCGGCGAGCCGGCACAGCGCCTCGACGGAGCGGGCGCCGTCTTCCATCGTCCGCTCGAAATGAGGAATGCCGCCAACGATGCCGATGCCCATGTCAAGCGCACGCTCGAGGGAGGCGACGCCGCCGGGCGCGCGGAAATATCCGTCCTGCGGAAAGGCGACGAGCTGCAATTCGATATAGGGTGCGACCTGTTCCTTGACCTCGAGCAGCGCTTCTGCCGTCACGAGGCGCGGATCGGACGTGTCCACGTGGCTGCGAATGTAGAGAAGGCCCTGGGTGACGGCGAGGTCGCAATAACGAAGCGCTCGCTCGACGAGGGCTTCCTTCGTCAGCAGCGGCCGCAACTCGCCCCAGAGCGAGATGCCCTCGAGCAGCGTCCCGGAGATGTTCATGCGCGGCAAACCGAGCGACAGCGTCGCATCCATGTGGAAATGCGGATCGCAGAGGGGCGGGCTGACCAGGCGGCCGGCCGCGTCGATCTCCTCGCCGGGGGTCGCAGTTATCGACTTCTCGATGGCGGCGATCTTGCCGCCGGCAAGGCCGATATCAAAGCCCTGCCGGCCGTCCGGCAGGTTCGCATTGCGGATGATCAGGTCGAACATGAGTCAGTCCTCGGGTTTTCTTTAGCGCTCGCCGCGCCGGTATGGTTGCATCAGCGCCTGCGGAACGCGGGCGCGACGGGCCATGAGCGCCAGCGCTGCGATCGACAGCAGATAGGGGATCATCAGGAAGATCTGATAGGGGACGACGCCGCTCAGCCGCGTCTGCAGGCGCAGCTGGAAGCCGTCGAACAGTGCAAACAGGAGCGCTCCGACGAGGGCGCGGCCCGGCCGCCAGGAGGCGAAGACGACGAGCGCTATGCAGATCCAGCCCCGCCCCTGCACCATGGTAGGGAAGAAGCTGTTGAAGGCGGAGAGCGTCAGGAAGGCGCCGCCGATGCCCATCAGCGCGCTCCCGACGATGACGGAACCAAAGCGGATCGCCATCGGGTTGATGCCCTGCGCCTCGGCGGCGTGCGGATTTTCGCCAGTCATGCGGATCGCCAGGCCGAGCGGCGTTCGGAAAAGCACGTAGCCGAGTACCAGCGCCAGCAGGATCGCCACATAGGTCGGCGGCGTCTGTGTGAAGAGCGCCGGGCCTAAAAAGGGGAGGGATGAAAGCGCCGGGACGTCGATCGGCTGAAACGGCTCGATCGTCGGCGGTGTGCCCGCGACCGGTACCAGCAGACGGAAGACGTAGTAGCTGAAGCTCGAGGCGAAAAGCGTCACCCCGAGACCGGACACGTGCTGGGACAACCCGAGCGTCACCGTCAGGCCCGCATGCAAGAGGCCGAAGATCCCGCCAGAGAGGCCCGCGACGAGAATGCCCGTCCACAGGTCGGCGCCGTTATAGACCGCAAGCCAACCGATCATCGCGCCGAAGGTCATGATGCCTTCGATGCCGAGATTCAGGACGCCCGAGCGCTCGCACAGGAGCGCGCCGAGCGTGCCGAGGATCAGCGGCGTAGCGATGCGCAGGACGGCCGCCCAGAGGCCTGCGGAAGCGAAAATGTCGGTGACGGCGTTCATCGGCGAATCCTGTACTGGGTGAAGAAGACACCGGTCAGCATGCTGATCAGCGACAGGGCGACTGTGACATCGGCTATGTAAGAGGGAATACCCATGCTGCGACTCATCCCGTCGGCCCCGACGAACATGACGGCCGTGAACAGGGCGGCAAGCACCACGCCCAGCGGGTGAAGATTGGCGAGCATGGCGACGACGATGCCGGAATAGCCGTAACCCGGCGACAGGTCCGTCGTCACATAGCCCTGCACGCCCATGACTTCGATAGCCCCCGCAAGGCCGGCGAGCCCGCCTGAAATGCAGGCCACCGTCACCAGGGTGCGGCCGAGCGGCACGCCTGCGAACACCGCCCCGGCCGGATTGAGGCCGGCTGCGCGCGACTGCATGCCGAACACCGTGCGCGACTGAACGAGATGGACTGCAACGGCGAGTACGAGCGCGATCATCAGCCCGACATGGAGGCGGGATCGGGCAAAGAGCTTTGGCAGGACCGCTGCGTCGGCGACCGGTTGAGACTGCGGCCATCCGAAGCCCATCGGGTCCTTGAGCGGGCCGTCGATCAGCATGGAGACGAAGAGCACGGCGACGAAATTAAGGAGAAGCGTGGTAACGACCTCGTCGACCGAAAAGCGCAGCCTCAGCCAAAGCGGCACGAGCAGCAGGACGATGCCGGCTGCCGCGCCGGCGACGAGAAGCAGCGGAACCTGGAGGGGCGGGGGGAGGCCGCCGAAAAGGTGCGAACTGGCGGCGGCGACGGCAATCGCTCCGAGATAGAACTGACCCTCGGCGCCGATGTTCCAGAGCCTCGCGCGGAAAGCGACCGCTGCGGCAAGGCCGGTTAGAATGAGCGGGCTTGCGCGGGTTAAGGTCTCGGTCGCCGAAAGCCGCGAGCCGAAGGCCCCGACGAGAATGCGCCAATAGGCCTCCATGACCGGGGCACCGGCGATAGCGATGAGCAGGCCGGCCAGCGCCAGCGCGCAGAGGATTGCAAGCACGGGTGTCGCGATCACCAGTGCGAACGAACGATGTTCGCGTCGCTCAAAACGCATGCGGAACCTCGTGCTCTTCATTCCATTCGCCGGCCATCATCAGGCCGAGTTTCGTAGCGGTGGCGCTGTCGGCGGCGATCGGAGGCGAAAGCCGGCCATTGACGATGGCCTGAATGCGGTCGGCGAGCGCCATGACTTCTTCCAGGTCCTCGGAGATGAGGAGCACCGCGGTTCCCGCGCGCCGCGCTTCGAGCAGTCGCTCGTGCACCGCGGCGACAGCCCCCTCGTCGAGCCCCCGCGCTGGCTGCGCCGCGAGCAGGATGCGCGGTCGGTCGATCAGATTGCGTCCGAGGATGAGTTTCTGCATGTTGCCGCCCGAAAGCAGCCGCGTGCGCGTCGTCGGCCGGCCACCGCGCACGTCGAAGGCATCTATGATCTGGCCGGCGAATGCCTGGCCGGACGGCCGATCGACGAGGCCGTAGCGCGAAAATCGCGGCAGGCGCTCGAGAACGGCGTTTTCCCAAATGGCCATTTCGCCGATCGCACCTTCCTTGTTGCGATCTTCCGGAATGCGGCCGATCCCCGCCCGGACCGCGTCATCAACCGTGAGGTCGCCGATCGGCTCACCGAACAGCAGGAGATCGCCTTTGTCGCGCCTGAGCGTACCCGACAGGAGATGAGACAGCGTTGTCTGGCCGTTGCCGGAAACTCCGATAATACCGAGAACCTCGCCCGCGCGGAGGCTGAAATCGATGGACTTCAGCCGTTCCACGCCGTCGATGCTGACGCTTACATCCGCGACCTTCAGCACCACCTCGCCGGGCGTCGAGGGCTCGCGCACCGGCCTGGCAACCCTGCGGCCGACCATCAGTTCGGCAAGCTCGGCCTTGTTCGTCTCTTTCGCAAGACGCTCGGCCACCTTGCCGCCGCCGCGCAGCACGACGATCCTGTCGGCCGCGGCCATGACCTCGTCCAGCTTGTGCGAAATGAAGATCAGCGAAAGCCCCTCGCGCGCCATGTCCTTCAGTGTCGAGAACAGCCGCTCGGCCTCCAGGTTCGTCAGCACCGCCGTCGGCTCGTCGAGCACCAGGATATGTGCATCGTTGTAGAGCGCTTTCAGGATCTCGACGCGCTGCTGCTCGCCGACCGAGAGGTCGCCGACGCGCGCGTCCGGCTCCACCGTCAGGCCGAACCGCTGGCAAATGCGGTGCAGCTTCCGCCGTGCCGCGCTGGTGCCGGATCGGAGATGCCAGAGGCGTTCCGTCCCGGCCATAACGTTTTCCAGCACCGTCAGGTTGGGGGCGAGCGAGAAATGCTGATGCACCATACCTATGCCGGCGCGGATCGCCGCGCGTGGCTTGCCCGGAGGCAGTTCCCGTCCCTCGACCAGTACCTTGCCGCTGTCCGGCACATAATGGCCGAACAGGATGCTCATCAGCGTGGTCTTGCCGGCGCCGTTTTCGCCGAGGAGGGCGACGATCTCGCCCTTTCCGAGGCTCAGCGAGATGTCGTCATTGGCGAGATTGTCGCCGAAGCGCTTGCTGACGCTGCAAATGTTGAGAATGGCTTCGCTCATTCCGGAATTCCCGCGACCGCGAAACGGTGCTGCCAGCGGCCCTCTCTTTCCAGGCGTGCCGCAAGCTCGATGAGGAGGCGGTCGCCGCCCATGGGCGCCAGGATCTGCACCGGCAGCGGCAATCCGGCGTCATCCGCGCCGAAGGGGAGCGTGAGGGCCGGAAAGCCGGTCGCATTGGCGAGTGTGGCGAGTGGCGCAAATGCAGTCATGCGGCGAATCTGAAGGTCGATATCGTCGTGGTCGAAAGGAAAGGATCCGATCGGAAGGGGTGCCGAAGCAAGCATGGGCGTCAGAATACAGTCTACCCGGTCGAAAAGCGACCAGACCGCGTGGCTCGCATGGACGGCGTCGCCGAGCGTCGCCCAGAGCGCGGTCGCCTGGAGTTGCGATCCATGGTTGATAAAAGCCTGCGTCAGCCGTTCCGAGCGCCCGGCATCGAGACCGGCGGAAACGACGAAATTGGCAAGGTTGACGGCAATGATGTCGCGCAGAGCCCGGCCGCTCGTCGCAACGCTTGCGGCAAATGCATCCCAATACATCGGAACGACGCTGTGGCCGTCCGCCTCCAGTGCGCGCGCGGCCTCTTCGACAGCCTCGCTGCGCGCCGGTTCGGTCGGGTATTGGTCGCCGGTCTCGACAAGAAGACCGACACGTAAGGGGCCGGGCGGGGAGGGGGCGAACCACGGATCGGCAAACGGTCCCCTTGCGCGTCCGGCTGCCGCGTTGAAGATCACCGCAAGGTCGCGGACGGAGCGGCACAGCGCCAGTTCACTGGCAATGCCGCCGAGATGATTGCCGAAGGATGGTCCAGCCGCGATCGCACCCCGGCTCGCCTTGAGGCCGAAGAGACCGCAACATGCCGCGGGGACGCGCATCGACCCGCCCGCATCCGTCGCATGGGCGATCGCCACTATGCCGGCGGCAACGGCAGCCGCCGCCCCGCCGGAGGAGCCGCCGGGCGTCCGGCCGGCATCGAGGGGGTTGCGGCAGATGGGGCCGGCCGCCGGTTCGCTTGCGAGCGAGAGGCCCATTTCCGGCACGGTGGTCAGTCCGAAGAAGCAAAGGCCTGTTCCGCGGAGCCGCTCTGCCAGATCGCTGTCTTCCGCGACGGCGGCACGGCGCTCGAGCATGTTCGATCCGGCCGCAACTGGAAGGCCGGCAAAGGGGCCGCCCAGATCCTTGGCAAGGCTCGGGACGCCGAGGAATGGTGGAATCCGCCCGCCGCCCGGCAGGTGGCGCAGGCGGGCGTCCGCATTTTCTGCGGCCGTTCGTCCGAGCGTTGGGTCGACGTGGACGATTGCGCCTGTTTCTGCCAATTGGCAGGCCGCCGCCAGGGATGCTTCCATCGCTTCGGAAGCGGTGAGGCGGCCCATTTGGATCGCCTGACCGAGGGAAGTTGCATCACCTGCCATAGACAAGCCGGTTACTTAGGCTCGTCAGTGATGCGCGGAACCTCGAAGGCGCCGGACTTGATCTCGGCGCGCTTGGCTTCCATGGCCGCTTCGGCATCCGCCGGGGCGACGCCCTTGACATAGGCAACGTCGCTGCCGCCTTCCTTGAGCAGGCCGAAGGCTGTGTAGTCCTTGCCGACCGGCTTGCCGGCGGACACGTCGGCGATTGCGGCATTGAGGATCGGACGGAAGCCCCAGAGCGCGTTGGCGAAGACCGTGTCGGGATAGCGCGGCGTGTAGTCGATCAGCGAACCCACGGATTTGAGCCCGCGTTCCTTCGCGGCGTCGGCGGTGCCGATGCGCTCGCCGAAGAGGATATCGGCACGGGCGTCGATCTGGGCGAGGCCCGCTTCGCGCGCCTTCGGCGGGTCGAAAAAGGTACCGATGAAGGTGACGAGGTGCTTGGCGTCGGGATTGACGGCCTTCACGCCCGCAGCGAAGGCATTGATCAGCATGTTGACTTCCGGAATCGGCATGGCGCCGACGGAGCCGACGACGTTCGACTTCGTCATCTTGCCGGCGAGCATGCCGGCGAGATAGGCGCCGTCGTGGTTCCAAGTGCCGAAAACGCCGAAGTTGTCGCCCGATTCCTTGCCGCTCGAGCCGAGAACGAAGGCGGTCTCCGGATAGTCGGCGGCGACTTCGCGGGCCTGCTTTTCAACGGCATAGGCTTCGCCGATGATGAGCTTTGCACCCTGCTCGGCATATTCGCGCATTGCGCGGGGATAATCCGTGCCCGAAATGCCTTCGGAGAAGACATACTCGATCACGCCTTCGGCGGCCGCATCCTGCAGCGCCTTGTGCAGGACCGAGTTCCAGGCGTTCTCGACCGGGGAGGCGTGGACACCAGCAACCTTGATCGGCGCGCTGGCGCGCACGGCGGGCGCCAAGGCGCTCACGCCAAGCACCAAGCCCGACGCAAGCACATCGCGCCGGCTCATCATCAAATCTCTTGTCATGGATGGTGTTCCCCTTTTTACCGATTGGTAGAATCTTTATTTTGTACAAAGTTTTGTCAAGCAGCGCGGATGAGTAGAAAAGCGGCAACGGAACACATGCTGAGTTATCTCGCAGAAGTTTCATGTCTGCCGCGTGAGCGCGACAGGCGTCGTATTGCCTTCGCGGAACAAGCCCGACGTGCGTTCGTTTTCCAGCTTGCGAAGGAGCAATAAGACAGAAGCGCCCAAGGAAGCCTCCGTGTGCCAAGGCACATGTGAGGCTTCCTTGTGCGGGGGCGGTCGAGCCCCCTAACCCGGAGCTGTCCATGGAAGATTTCATCCTGTTCGCATTGGTCGGCTTTCTCGCGCAGGTGATCGATGGCGCTCTCGGCATGGCCTACGGCGTCATCTGCTCCACGGTGCTTCTTGCCTTCGGCGTGCCGCCGGCCCAGGCGTCGGCGTCAGTCCATGCGGCGGAATTGTTCACCACTGCCGCTTCCGGATCGGCCCATCTCTATCACCGCAACATCGATTGGAAGCTGTTCTGGCGCCTCATTCCCTTTGGCATCGCCGGTGGAATGCTGGGTGCCTTCGTAGTGACCTCGTTTGACGGCGATCAGGTCAAGCCTTTCGTCACGGCCTATCTTGCAGTGATTGGAGCCTGGCTGCTTTACCGCTCCTTTCATCGCATTCCCACAAACCCGGTCAAGCTCAGGATCGTGGCACCGCTCGGCGCAACCGCGGGGTTCCTGGATGCCGCTGGTGGCGGCGGATGGGGCCCCGTCGCGACCACCGGTCTGCTCGGCGCCGGTGGACAGCCGCGCTTCGTCATCGGGACGGTCAATGCGAGCGAGTTTCTGATCGCACTTTCAGTGTCTCTGAGCTTCCTGGCCACGGTTCTAACCGGTCACTGGGAACAGGCTGGCGATTTCCGCGATCATCTTACATCCATTGGCGGGCTGATTACGGGGGGCGTGGTGGCGGCGCCTTTTGCAGGGTGGGTGGTCAAGGCACTGAAGGAGAAAACTCTCCTGCGGCTCGTCGGATCTTTGATTACGCTTTTGGCCGGCTATCAGACGCTCGAACTTACCGGGTTTCTCTGAACACCGGTTTCTCAGATGGCATAAAGCTCAATCGGCTTCTCAAAGCCCTTGAGGCGGTATTCCCGGCCCTCGCTTGCCGCCGTTTGGCTCTGCGCGCGCTCGCAAACGGCCCTGGTCACGAGGATTCGCCCCGCCTCGGCGGCGGATTGGGCCCGCGCGGCAGTATTCACAACCGTTCCGATAGCAGTCAGGTCGCGGTGCGATCGGCCGAACTCTCCGAAGCTGGCCTCGCCGGTGTCGATGCCGATGCCGACACCGAGCTCACCTCCGTCCAGGCCGACACCTTCCGCGAGGCGAAGCTCACGGCGCAATTGGCATCGGCGCTGGATCTCCCGCGCGGCGAGCACGGCCCGCTCGGCGTGATCCTGGTGGGGGATCGGAAAGTTGAAGATCGCCATGATCGCGTCCCCGACCGTCTTGTTAAGAAGGCCGTCGAACTCCCAAATCGCCGCGGCACATTCATCGTAGAAATCGTCCAGCAGCGACGAAACAGTATCGGCCGAGAGTGACTGCGAAAGCGCGGTATAGCCTCGCAGATCTGCAAAAAGGACGGACACGTCAACAGTGATCTTGCGGGCCTTCATCACCCGTGTGAACATGAGTTCGCAGATCGTGCAGGTGTTAGGGTTCATCCGGCTCGGGCGGATTCCAAAGGCACGGAAGGGAATGGAAGCCGGTCCGCGCAGGGGCACGGGAATACGCATCTGCTCCCAGCATCCCTTGCAAATCCTGGATCGAGACATGTTGCCGCCGCCTTGCTTGCGTGACGCAATGCGACTTTCGCATAAATGGGTCACAAAATCTCGCGAAAATCCTTGGGTGTCTGTGACTGAGACCGCGATGGTCTGCTAACCTTCAGACAGTTCTTCGGCTGTTGCAGCTATAGGTGCATTCCACAAGGAATTATTGACGTACTTGAGAGCAAGTATGCTGATAATTGAGGCGACTATAAAGAATATGACGAGACGCATGAAGCTTTTTTCCAGGTTCGTTGCCGTATCTAGCAACTCCCCGGTAGGCCTCGTAGTTCCAGCACATCCGGTTGGGTTGGGAATCGCCTACTAGCTGAGCAGTCATTCACGGATAAGCCTAGGGAATAGTTGCCTGCCTGCTCATTCGGCGGCAGCCGGCGTTTCCGGCCTGCCCGCGCGATCAGGTCCGACCAACTTTCCTCAACGATCCTGTGTTTGCGCGACAGGCAGATAGACTTTGGAACCGACGCGATCTCCACCACTCAAGGAGCCCCCGACCAGCAGGTAGGCTGATATTCCGAGGACCGACAAAAGCAGAATACTTACGGGCAGTCCCGTTGAGGCGTGATGTTCCGGTTCCTGATAATTCCATCCAGTCATTCGAACGTACTCCACTTTACACAAAGTGAGAACGAGCCAGCGATGCAGCAGTTCCTGCAACGATGGTTGAACCTGGGTAACGATGTTCGAGGTGTTGTAACGAGCCGACATTATACCATGCCGTCGCTGCCGCGGAGGGGTTATTGGCGGGGTATCATTTCGCCATGTTCACCGTCCGTTCCTAGCTATTTCAGGCGTGGCTCAGACTAGAGCGGGATGAGGGAAAGTGCGTGCGGTTTCAGGTCGCTGGAGATGCGGACGCACTCCGCTAAGTTCCTTTACCAGAACACGTCGTAGAGGGTAATAAAGACAATCATTCCAATACAGACTGCTGGCGTCGACCTGATCGCGAAGTCGACTGGATTGAATTGGTATCCGAAGCTTTCAACATAAGATTTCATGACTTGTCTCCTCCCGGTGAGCTGTCTGGGACCCAAAACGGTTAGAGCACCCCAGGAAAGGTGTCGTAACGGTTCTCCGTCCGGACCTCTCGCTTCCTTCGGAAGCGACATTCGCAAGATTCGGTCAGGACTTGCGGAGCTTGTTGGGCTCCACGGCAGCACGAATAAGTGCCGCCATACTTTAGTACCTCAGCAGCAGAGAGAGCTTTCGCCAACTCTTGCGCCGTTGAGGATTAGATCGATTACCGAGAGTTTATGGTAGGACCTTAGAGTCACGCCCCTCAATGAGTACGGTTTAATTGTTGGGGCATAAATATGGCAAAACCAAGTTTATCCAGGAATTCCTGATGAAAAACTAGAAAATCAACGCCAATTTTTTTTAACGTCTTCGGATTTTACTAGAGTAGCGACTTCTCATATTCTTGGTATTTTTCTCACGGATACCGATAACTTGGTCAATCAGGATTTTATTTTTACTTTGCAGCGGCAGACCGCCGAAAACGCTCTCGGCCACGAGCTTCGCCTCGCGCATGCTGCATGGCTGGGTTGCGAATTCCGCTCTACGATCGGAGCGAGACTGTTGTATAGTCAATTAATCGAAGCGATGCACCTCCTCCCGCAGAGCTTCGATATGCGAGCGACCTTTCCTCCTCCCGAGTTCGCTTGCGGGATCAGCGCTACTCCTCCTCCCGGAATGCTGATCGGTTCTTTTGGAAAAGCCTGCCGCACCTCCTCCCGCGGCAGGCTTTTTCGTTTCTGGTCAGCCCGAAGACTGCGTCACAGCGCCAGGGCGAGCTGCGGCTCGCTCCGATCGTCCACCGTATCGAGAGACGAGAGCGTGACCCCGAGCAATCGAATGCCTTTGGGGGCTGGAAAGATTGGTGACAGGAGCAGCTCCGCGATTTCGCTCATTTCTGCGACGCTCGCTATCGGCGCGACGATGGTCTTGCTTCTGGTGATCTGCGTGAAATCTGCCCACTTCACCTTCAGTGTCATGGTCTTGCCGCGAATGCCGCTGGCTTCACAATAGTGCCAGACCTTGTCGATCAGAGGCTTGAGGCCCGCGCGGGCCGTCTCAAGATCATGAACATCCTCCCGAAACGTATCCTCGGCGCCGACCGATTTTCGGATGCGGTCGGGCTTGACCTCACGCTCGTCAATGCCGCGGGCGATCCAGTAGAAATACGGCCCCGACTTGCCGAAATGCTGCTGAAGGAAGGCGAGATCAAGGGATTTGAGATCGGCGCCGGTTTCGATCCCAAGCCTTTTCATCTTCTCGGCCGTTGCCGGTCCGACGCCGTGAAACTTTTTGACAGGAAGCGCCTGCACGAAGTCTGGACCGTGCTTCGGCGTGATGACGAACAGCCCATCGGGCTTGCGCTGATCCGACGCCATCTTCGCAAGGAACTTGTTGTAGGAGACGCCGGCGGACGCGGTGAGGTGCGTCTCGGCCCTGATCCTGCCGCGGATCTCTTCCGCGATCTCGGTTGCGAGCTTCAGTCCCCTGAAGTTCTCGGTGACGTCGAGATAGGCCTCGTCCAGCGACAATGGTTCGACCAACGGCGTGTATTCGGCGAAGATCGCCTGGATTTGCCGCGACACGGCCCGGTAGACGTCGAAGCGGTGCGGAACGAAGATCAGCTCCGGACATTTGCGCTTGGCCGTCACCGAGGGCATAGCCGAGTGAACGCCGAATTTGCGCGCCTCGTAGCTTGCGGCCGCCACCACCCCGCGCGCCTCCGGATAACCGACTGCGACCGGTTTGCCTCGAAGCTCCGGATTGTCGCGCTGCTCGACCGAAGCATAAAATGCGTCCATGTCGATATGGATGATTTTGCGCACGCGGCCGCCGGGGGAAGGGGGCAAGTGTCCCATCGCTCTTGTCATCGTCCTGGCCCTCCGCCGGCGGGCATTCATTTGCGCTCGCTATAGCGCTGTCTATTCTATCCGAACCTCCATCGCCTTCTTAGCCGTAAAGTTGCTCGAAATTGATGTGGATGACGCCACTCCAATTGGGTTGCCGAGGACGTGCGGAGACGAGCACCACGCGTCCTCGGACGATAGCTGTTTTAGCTGATTTCCGGAAGCTCGTTGATCAGCTTGTCGAGCGTGATGGGATACTCCCGTACCCTTATGGCGGTGGCATTGTAGATAGCGTTCGCCACAGCTGCCGCGACGCCGCAGATTCCGAGCTCGGCGATACCTTTGGCCTTCATCGGCGAGGACATCGGATCGGTCTCGTCGAGGAAGACGACCTCCTGATGCGGAATGTCGGCGTGCACCGGCACCTCGTAAGCGGCGAGATCGTGATTGACGAAGAAGCCGCGCTCCTTGTCGACGACGAGCTCCTCCGACAGGGCGCCGCCCACGCCCATTGTCATCGCACCGATCACCTGGCTGCGTGCGGTGATCGGATTGAGTATCCTGCCAGCGGCGCAGACCGCCAGCATTCGCCGGATCCGTGTCTCTCCTGTTGCGACATCGACCGCGACCTCGACGAAATGAGCGCCGAAGGTGGATTGCTGATGGGTCTTGGTGAGGTCACCAAATTCTATCTGGTCCTCCGCCACGAGCCCCTCATCGCCGGCAGCTTGCGCAAGCGGCATGCGCCGGTCTCCCGACCGGACTTCACCTTCTGCGAAGATCGGGTCGTCGGCGCTGTTGAAACCGAGCTTCTGCGCCACGGCTTCCCGCAGCTTGGCGCAGGCCGCGTATACGCCGGCTGTGGAGCAGTTTCCTCCGAACTGCCCGCCCGAGCCCGAGGAAACAGGGAAGCGCGAATCTCCCAGGCTGACGGCGACCTTCTCGATTGGGACACCGAGCATTTCGGCCGCCGTCTGGGCGATGATCGTGTAACTGCCCGTGCCGATATCGGTCATATCGGTCTCGACCGTGACGATGCCCTCGCGGTCGAGCCGGACGCGGGCGCCGGAGTTCAGCACAAGATTGTTGCGGAAGGCCGCGGCCACTCCCATGCCGATCAGCCAATTTCCTTCGCGCCGAGCGCCAGGTTGCTTGCTCCGCTCTCGCCAGCCGAAGCGCTCCGCGCCGGTGCGCAGGCAGCCGACGAGATTGCGGTGCGAGAAGGGCCGTTCGGGATTCTCCGGATCGACCTGGGTGTCGTTGATGATCCGGAATTCGACGGGATCGAGAGCCAACCTTTCGGCCATTTCGTCGATGGCGATCTCCAGCGCCATCATGCCGGGCGCCTCGCCGGGAGCGCGCATCGCGTTTCCTTCTGGAAGATCGAGTGTCGCAAGCCGCATGGCTGTCATCCGGTTCTCGCCGGCATAAAGCAGGCGAGTCTGCTGGACGGCCACTTCGGGACCACCGCCCGGGAGGTCCCCGGACCAGCTTTCATGCGCGATCGCCGTGATCTTGCCGTCGCGCCCTGCACCGATCCTTATCCTCTGGATCGTCGCCGGGCGATGTGTGGTGTTGTTCATCAGGAAGGGGCGGGGGAGGGCAACCTTTACGGGGCGCTTTGCTTCACGCGCGGCAAGCGCCGCCAACACCGCATCCGCGCGCAGGAACAGCTTCACCCCGAAGCCTCCACCAATGAACGGCGACATGAGATGCACCTTGTCCTTGTCGATCCCAAGCGTCGTCGCGAGGTCAGTCCGCCACCAGTCGATCATCTGGCTCGATGTCCAGACCGTCAGGTCGTCGCCGTTCCACGCGGCGATGGAAGCGTGCGGCTCCATCATGGCATGCGACTGGTCCGGGGTGGTATAGACCTGGTCCAACTTGACGGGGGCTGCTTTGAAGGCGGCATCAAAGTCGCCCGCCCCGGAGTCTCCGCCGCCTTCCGGCTTGACAGCGCTGTCCTTCGCCGCGGCCAGATCGAAGGCGCCTTTTTCCTCGGCATAATCGACCTTGACGAGCGCGGCGGCGGCGCGGGCCTCCTCGAATGTTTCGGCGACCACGACGGCGATCGCCTGGTGGTAGTGCTGAATTTCGGTGCCGCCGAAGAGCTTGGCGGTGTTATATTTGCCCTTCTTCAGTTCCCCCACGCCATCGGAGGTGACTACCGCTATCACGCCGGGAGCATTCCTCGCGGCCGCGACATCCATCGACCTGATCCGGCCCTTGGCGATTGCCGAACCGACGATATAGCCATAGGCATAGCGGGTATTCGGATCATGCCACTCATAGGCATAAATTGCTTTGCCGGTGGTCTTGAGCGGACCGTCGATGCGGGTGATGGGCTTGCCGATTACCTTGCCCTGATCAATCGGGTTCGTCGTTGCTGGTGTGTCGAATCTCATCATCTCATCCCTTCGCTTCGACAAGAACCGCGCTCAGCGCGCGTTCGACAAGCGTGAGCTTGAAGGCGTTCTGTTCCGTCGGGCGGGCACCGGCAAGAAGCATTGCCGCCACCGCCTTTGCTCCGTTCGCCAGCTCCTTTTCGGCCGCCTCGTCACGCCATGGTTTCGGCGCGATACCGCCAACCGCGACGCGGCCAGTCCCATCCGGCTGCACGACGGCGCCGACGGAGACGAGCGCAAAGGCGTAGGAGGCCCGGTCACGAACTTTGCGATAGATCTGCTTGCCGCCAGCCGGCTTCGGCAGGACGACCGCGGTGATCAACTCGCCTCGCTCAAGGACATGTTCGATATGCGGCGTGTCACCGGGAAGGCGATGAAGATCTCCCATCGGGATGCTGCGCGTCGTGCCGTCGGCTCGCACGGTCTCCACGACGGCGTCGAGGGCGCGCATGGCGACCGCCATGTCGCTCGGGTGGCTGGCAATGCAGGCATCGCTGACGCCAACCACCGCAAGCTGGCGACTGAAGCCAGCGAGAGCCGAACAGCCGCTGCCCGGTTGTCTCTTATTGCACGGCTGGTTGGTATCGTAGAAATACGGACAGCGGGTGCGTTGAAGCAAATTGCCCGCGGTCGTCGCCCTGTTGCGCAACTGTCCCGATGCCCCCGCGAGCAGGGCGCGCGACAGAAGAGCGTAATCACGGCGGACCCGTTCGTCTGCGGCAAGATCCGTATTGCGGACCAGGGCGCCGATACGCAGACCCCCTTCCCGCGTAGCTTCGATCCTGTCCAGACCCAGTCCGTTGACATCGACGAGATGTGTCGGCGTCTCGATCTCCAGCTTCATGAGGTCCAGGAGATTGGTGCCGCCGGCGATGAATTTCGCGCCATCTGTGGCGGCCGCGGCCCGCGCCGCCGCTTCGATCGACGAGACGCGCTCGTAACTGAAAGCTCTCATGCCTTCCTCCCAGCGACTTCTGTGATGGCTTCGACGATGTTCGAATAGGCGCCGCAACGACAGATATTGCCGCTCATGCGCTCGCGGATCTCGGCGGGCGTGATTTCGGCCGGCGCCGTGAGATCCACTGTCACATGGCTTGGAATATTGGCCTTGATTTCATCGAGCATTGCAACGGAGGAACAGATCTGGCCGGGCGTGCAGTAGCCACACTGGAACCCGTCGTGTTTGACAAAGGCGGCCTGCATCGGATGGAGGTTCTCCGGCTGCCCCAAGCCTTCGAGCGTGGTGATGCTGTCGCCCTCGTGCATGATGGCGAGCGTCAGGCACGCGTTGACGCGGCGGCCTTCAATGAGAACCGTGCACGCTCCGCACTGACCGTGGTCGCACCCCTTCTTGGTACCCGTCAAATGCAGATGCTCGCGCAGCGCGTCGAGAAGCGTCGTTCGGTTATCGAGCTGAAGCTCCCGGCGTTCGTCGTTCACCGTGAATGTGACCTTCGTGCTCTGGGGTGCGGTGGAGGCTTTGGTCTGCGCGTGACCGAACGAGTGTGCGCTCACCACCGTCACGGTAGCGGCCGAGGCGGCGAGCAGGTCGCGCCGCGAGATTTCAAGTGCGCCAGGACTTTGCATATCCAACTCCATGTCTTGATGACGAAAGGTCTAAAGCGCGTCGCATCCATAGGATTTATACGCCGCGCTTTAGGTCTTGTTGTGCATGCCGTAGTCGCAAAAACCGCTGCACACCTCTGGCGACATGCATTGGGACCAAGCGGCCGTGAGCCGCGAACGCGCAACAACCAAGCCCGAGAAATGATCCGGCAGGCGCGTTCACAAGTGAGTTAGGGCGGGTAGCGCGTGTGACTACCGTCCCGATGCCGATAAGGCCTATGAACGGAGTTCATGAATGGCGGTATTGAAGCAGGCGCCTTCCTAGAAGACGCGACTTGACGAAATGGGCATCATGTAACATAGTTTGTTACATGAGTGAGAGTGACCGCAGAATGAGATTTCCCAGCGTCAATGGTCCAGCTTTTACCGCGGCGCATGCCAGTTCGTATGTCGAAGGGACGTCGAGGAAAGTACCGGGGTTGGCCGCTCTCCATCGCATGACGTCGATGTTGGTCGCGGAACGTGCGCCGGTGCAAGCGCGAGTTTTGGTGCTCGGCGCCGGCGGCGGTATGGAGCTCAAAGCTCTCGCCGACGAGAATTCAGATTGGAGTTTTTGCGGCATTGACCCGTCGGCGGACATGCTTCGTGTCGCAGAACAGACGGTGGGACCCCATTTGCCGCGTGTCCATCTGCAGCAGGGCTACATAGGCGCCGCACCGGAGGGGCCGTTCGACGCGGCTGTCTGCCTGCTCACGCTCCACTTTGTTGGTCGCGCTCAACGTCTCGACACACTCGAACAGATTCGTCGCCGTTTGGTGCCGGGCGCTCCGTTCGTCGTCGCGCACATTAGTTTCCCGCAATCGGAACCTGAGCGCTCGACCTGGATCGCCCGCCACGTCGCGTTCGGCGGAACAGCCTCCGGCGAAGCTGAAAGTGCAAGACAGGCGATCGCCACGAAGTTATCGGTTCTCTCGCCAGAGGAGGACGAGGCGGTGCTTCGCAAGGCGGGCTTCTCGGATGTTCGCTTGTTCTATGCGGCTATGACCTTCAGGGGCTGGGTGGGATACGCCTGAATTCTCAACATCCTGCAGTGCTCATGGTTTCCCCGTCCGGCGCCCGCGATAGAAGATCATACCGGCGTGATGCAGAACGCCGTCGATAAAATCTCCATCCGCGGTAAAGCCGGTATCGTCCCAATAATCGATATGCGTGCCCATCACTTGGTAGCGTCCCTCATAGGCGCGCTCACGCGTACCGCGGGCCTCGATATAGCGACCATTCGGCAGGAGCTCATGGCGGATGTAACCGTCTTCTGTGACCCAAAGGCCGACATAGGGGTGATTGGCCTGCATTTCGGCTTCCTCGGCTTTTACGGATTGGCTTAGGAGTGCGGCGGTCATCAAGGTCGCAAAGGTACGCTGCACGGCGATCTCCTCGTGATCGGTGATTGCGGGATTATGCTGCGGCTGCGCAGGGCCGAAACAGACATTTCGGTTCCGGCCCCGACCAGCGGTCATTGGGAACGCGGCTCGTTGTTGTCGACAACCGCGTGATAGGTGGCGAGATCGAGAAAAGCTTCGGCCTCGACCACCGCTCCGTTCTTCATCAGAAATATCCAGACGAACTTATTTCTGTAAGGCGCTCCCGAAGTCGTGGTTGCCGATCCGTCGAACCGGACGATGACCGTGTCTCCATCGGCCCAGATATGATGCACCCTTGGCACCAGAGGGGTTGCGAGACGGCTGATCAGGGGAGCCGAGGCCCGCTCGACGAAATCCTCGACGCCACGGTAAGTGCCGGCCACGGGAGCGGAACCGTGGATTGTCCAGACGACATCTGGCGCGAGAAGCTCTGCAAAGATGTTGCCGCCTGCTCGCCATTTCTCGAATGCCGCGCGCACCGTGGTTCTATTCTGCGTCTCGATATCGGGTGGCGGGATGGTATCGGCATGCGCCGGTCCAATGCTGCCCATAGCCGTCGAAGCGATCAGCAGCATGCGGACGCCGCCGGCGAGGCGATCTGGCAATAAGGAAAAGATCATGGAATATTCCTTTCGTCGGACGCGGGAAAAAGCCCCGAGATCGGTTCGCGCCGGGTCAATTGCCCGATGCGGTCGGTCTGATCGTGATCTCGGTGGTGTCCACGCTCTGCGGGGCCTCGATCACCTGCCGGACCGCACGGGCGATGTCGGCAGGCTGAAGCGCGATGGCGCGATAGGTGTCCATCGCCGCCATGGTCTCCTCGTGGGTGATGGTTCCAGCAAGTTCGCTTTCGACGACGCCGGGATTGACGCAGGTGACGCGGATATTGGTACTCTCCTGGCGCAGTCCGTCAGAGATCGCGCGGACTGCGAACTTCGTTGCGCAATATACCGCGGCTGTGGGTACGACCGACAGCGCTCCGATCGAGCCGATATTGATGATCTGCCCGCTACGCTGTGCCTCCATGATTGGCAATACGGCCCCGATGCCCCAAAGCACGCCCTTGATGTTCACGTCGATCATGCGCTCCCACTCGTCCACCTTAACTGCGGCAAGCGGCGAGAGCGGCATGACGCCGGCATTGTTCACCAGGACGTCGATGCGTCCCCAAGTGTCGACCGCGGCCTGCGCAAAGGCTGCCATGGAGTGACGGTCGGTCACGTCCAGCACCTGCGCCAGGGCGGTACCTCCTGCGTCTCGAATCTCCGTGGCAATGGCCTCGATACGGGCCTGGCGGCGTGCACCCAACAATATTTTCGCACCGGCGACGCCAAGCTCTCGAGCGATGCCCTCGCCGATGCCGCCGGAGGCGCCGGTGATCAGAATGACCTTGTCCATGTTGTACTCCGTCCTTTGATTTGCACGGAGAAGATGGACTTTAATGACTGTCGCCGGTATCCATCGCTCACTGAACTCGATAGTTAGCAGTGCTATACAATGAAGATAGATATGAACCTTCTGCCGCTCTTCCTGGCTGTCGCGGAGGAGGACAACTTCCGTGCTGCCGCCGATCGACTCGGTGTGACCCGCTCGGCTGTCAGCCAAGGAATTCGGCGGCTCGAAGATGCCTTTGGCACGACGCTCGTCACCCGCACGACGCGTTCAGTTCGCCTGACCGAAGCGGGGGAGCGTCTGCGCGAGGCTTTGTCGCAGCCCTTGTCGGACATTGGGACGGCGCTAGATCGGGTAGCGGGTGAGGATGAGCCCCGAGGTCTCTTACGGATCGCCGTCACCTCTATCGCCGAACAATTCCTTTCCGGTCCGCTCATCGCTTCCTTTGCTCAGGCCCATCCGAAGGTGGCGATAGACGTTACCGTCACGGACGAGGAGTTCGACATCGTGGCCGCCGGTTTCGACGCGGGCGTCAGGCTTGGCGAGGTGATCGAGCAGGATATGATCGCGGTGCCGCTGACGGGCGATCAGCGCGAGCTGGCCGTTGCTGCCCCCACCTATCTCGCAGTCCGCGGCACGCCGGCGCACCCGCGGGAGCTGGTCCATCATCGCTGCATAGGCTGGCGGCGAGCGCCGAATGTCGCGCCCTACAGGTGGGAATTCGAGGAGAATGGTGTGCCCTTCGACGTTGCGGTCGAGCCTCAGATTACCACCAATGACCTGCGCTTCATGCTCCGCTCAGCACTCTGCGGGGCCGGGATCACCTTCGCAACGGAAGAAACCTTCCGCCCGTTCGTGGAAACCGGTGAACTTGTTCCGTTGCTGCAGGATTTCCTGCCGCCGTTCCCCGGTTTCTTTCTTTATTTCCCTCAGCGCCGCAACATGACGCCAAAGATGCGAGCTTTGATCGAGCACGTACGGCGGTGGCGATAACCGGCGAGTTCTCGGGAGATGTTGTTGCGGGGGTGAGGATGCCGATGCCAAGCACCAATAGGCGGCGGGTGTGACATCTTCGACGCCGTCGATGGTTAGAACTGAGAAGCTGGGCGGCAGGAGTATCTGGAGACAGCTTTTGCTTCACTGCGCGGGCTCTTTCGCCACGATTGTTGCCTGCAACTGGTGCGGTCGGCCGCTCATGCGTTGCTCCTGTCGGGATCCGCGGCCGGATGCCACAGTCGATTTGGAAAGAAGCGCTGCCTGGAGATCGACATGATCGCGGCGCGTTTTGTCGGAAGGTCGACGGTTCTTGTGTGAGAGAAGCCGGAGCGCTGCAGATTGCCGAGCTGGCGGTGGTGCGCCGCGCTCGGTTCCTGCACGATCCGTTCGGTTCGAGGATCATCGAGAAACATCAGATGCAGAAGGGAGGGTAGCCAAGCCGTGAACCAGGGCTTGCCGCGACAGGACTCCTCTCCAACTATGACGTGGCAACCGCGGTCGTAATCGCCGGCACCTGAGAAAGGTCCGATCACGTCCTCTTTTGCCCAATAGATCTCGAAGTAGGAAAACGCCTGTGCGTTGAAGCGGCCGATCAGCGGTATCGTATGCGGATCGGCGAACATTCGCTCCAGATAGCGTCCATGGGCGGCTTTGCTTCCCGCCTCGTTCCAGAATTCGTTGACCCTCGGGTTATTCATCCAGCGATGAATGTCGGGAAGGTCGTTGAGTGTCGCGACGTGGAGCGACAGCGTGCCCGACAACCACGGGATGAATCGGGCATAGACGCATCCGGCTGGTTTCGGCGGGCGCAGGGGATGCTCGGTCCTGCCGTCAAAGTGGTCGCGACGTGGGAAGGTGACTGACGGCGAGGCCATCCAGATCTCCGGCACCTGCCAGAACATCTCCGCGAAGATCGTTCGATGCGAGATCGCGGTGGCGTTTTCGACCAAAAGGCCGCGCCGCTTCAACTCCCGGGAAAGGGCGTTCCAGCCCTCTCCCGCTAGTCTGATCGACGCCAGGTGTCGTTGTGTAGCGAACAGATACTCGAAAGCTGCGCAGGCAAGCCGAAGACCCTCGGCGTTGCCTGAGCGGAGGTCGTCGATGCGGAGTTCCCCCTCCGCAAATGCGAAGCGCGCGCGGTGACCGCTGGCCGAGGCCGACAGGATTGAACCGGCCTCGTACAGCTCGACTGGTCCGCAAGGATGAAGCTGAAAGGAGCGAAAGGCGCGGCCATCTTGAACTTCGGGCCCAGCGTACCCGCCGCCCGCTCCCGGGGTGGAACCCCACTGGCCGCGATCACCCCGGTCCATTAAAAAACCTTTGTCAGCGAGACCGCGAACGTGCGGCCGCGGCCCTTGTAGTCGAACACCGACTCGTCGGCTAGGCCGCCGTAAAGGGCTTTGGCGCGAGAGCCCCAGACGGTGGTGTAATCAGTATCGAAGACGTTATGGATACCGAAATTCAGCGTCGTGTCGGTATTCTCGAACCTGTAGCCGCCGGTTAGATCAAACAACGTATAATCGTCGATCGTGAAATTCTGAGCGTCGGTGAGTTCGAAGATGTGCTGACCGGAAAACCTCAGGCTGAGAGCGTCATTGGTCCAGCCGACATAGCCGCCGAGTTTGGAGACGCTCGCGCTGCCGACGGAGTCCTTTTCCCAACCGTCGGCTCCCTTGACCTCGGTTCTGACCCAGTGCCCCAGAACTCCAACATCGAAGCCATGATCGAGCTTTACGCCCGCCTTTCCTTCGATGCCATAGACGCGTCTCTCCCGATCGATGATCTCAACGGCAAGCGATGAGCGATTGAGATTGATGGAACGATCGGAGAGCGAGTAGTAGGCCGCCGTTTCAAGATTGAAGGTGCCGTCATCGAGACGATAGCCGATTTCGAATGAGTTGGTCTTGATCGCCTCGAGCGCGGAATCGCCCACGTTCACGCTATTGACAAGCGTGTAGTGTCCACCGGAGAAGGAGTAGTTGCCAATTCCATAGTACTTGGCCGGATCTGGTAGTTCGAAGCCCTGGCTGAAATTGGCGTAGACCTGCTGCGTATTCGTCAACTGGTAGGTTGCGCCTGCACTGAACAAAGCGGCGTCGTAATTGACTTCGCCGCCAGGTATGGTGTCGGCAGACGTTGCTCTGCCCTGCAGGATGGCGACCTGCTGAGCCGCTCCGATGAAGTCGGATACCTCAGTGTTGACGAACTGATAGCGCACCCCGCCGTTCAGAGTGAGCCTGTCGGTAGCCTCGTACGAGGCCTCAGCAAAGCCGGCAACGGTGGAGACATCGATGGATGGATAAAGACCGGTCTTGCCGATCGTATTGAAATCGAGCCCCCCGGATTGCCCGGCTGCCACCATGTCGAAGATGTTCTGACGCGCCGTGAAGGAATCCATATCCGCATCGATGCCATAGGTGATTTTCAGCGCGTCGGTGGGTTCCGCAACCAAGGCAGCCCTGATGCCGTAATAATCTGTGTCCTGCGAACTGCCGTAAAAGTAAGGACCCGTCTCGCTATTGCCCGAAGCAGGGAAGGGATGGAACTTTATCCGCTCAGTCCGGTAAGATCCCTGAAGCAATAGCTGCTGACCGAAAACGTCATTATCGGTATAGGTGACGTTCAACATCGAGCGGCGTGTCTGCGGATGGAAGTCGGACTCGTATCCGGAACGGGTTTCAAACAGGCTCGGGTCGGCGAGCGCTGCAAAGAAGGGCCCGTAATAAAGCCCGTAATCCGAGTCCTGCTTGCTGTCGAAATATTGCCCGGAAAATTCGAGGCGACGGTCGTCGTCGATCTGGTAGCCGATAGACCCCATCAGGTCGATGCGCTCGTTGAATGCGGTGGACGTCTGCGTGATGTCGGGGATCAGCAGCGTGCCGCTGCCGTCATAAAAGGCGCCGGTCCTGTTGCCGGCGATCGAAAGGCGGGCATCCCAGTTTTCGCTGTTATAGGTGACCGCACCCGCCGCATTGCGGTCGAAGTCCTGGCTGCCGGCAAAGCCGCTGCCCATGCCGCCGGTCACTTCCGCATGCAGGCCCGGTTCCGCGTCCTTGCCCTTCTTCGTGATGATGTTGATGATGCCGCCGGTTGCGTTCCCGCCGTAGATTGCAGTTGCCCCAGACAGGACCTCCACCCGTTCGATGTTGAACGGATCGATGGCATCGAATTGTCGGCTCAGCGAGCGCGCCGAGTTCATCGAGACACCGTCGACAAGGATCAGTGGTGGCCGGCCACGCAGGTTCTGGCCGAATGACGTACGCGCTCCGTCGCTGGCGGGGTCGAAGCTCGGAATGGTTTCGCCCAGAATCTGCTGCAGCGTCTTGCCCGACCGGGCCTCGGCCTGGATCTGATCCGAATCGACGACGTAAATGGTGCGCGCGATTTCAGAAATCTGCTGAGCGGATCGTCCGCCGGTGACTACGATTTCTTCCAGGCTCGTCACAGCTTCGGATTGATTCGCTGGCTCCTGCGCAACAGCACCCGTGCTAAATCCAATTACGACGACGAAGACGCAAAAGCCTATGCCGCCATTCTCATTGTTGCCCATAACGCCCCCTGCGCACCAGAAAACAATTGCCGCTGCCGGTGGGCGGGCAAATTGCCAATACAAGACTATTTAAGTCATGTTTTATGGGCTAAGGGTGTTCGCCGCTTGGATAATGGCGAACCTCATTTGGACGCATGCGAACGTCAACAGGAAAGGCTGGCGCACGACATGGAGACAATCCGACCGCTGAAATTCGGGACGCTTTCCTTGCCTGATCGGGAAAGTAGACTCGTTTGCAGAAGCATTCTTCTGGACATGCTCGGAGAGGCGACCATCGCCCCGGACGAGGGCGATTTGACCGGTGTGACCGGCCTTTTCTGGAAATACGTTTCCCTGTCGCTGGCAACCGTCTATTTCCCCAGAACAATGCTTCGCGTCAACGCAAGCGGCATGGGGGATTCCGGTGTCGTCATCCTGCGTGCGATGGACAGTCCGCTCGTCATCCGTCACCGTCGGATAAAGGTGGAGGCGGCACGCGCAGACGTCATATTCCTTCCCTCGGACGCGTCATCCGAGATCACGCTGCCGGAGGGTGGGCGCTTCGATTGCGCGCACCTTCCGGCCTATGCTCTGGCTTCCAAGCGCGACCTGCTAAAGCCGATCATGATGCAGCCGCTTGCGGCGGAATGCCTGCCTTTGCAACTCCTGACGAATTATGCGGGCTATCTTCTGAGGCAGGAGTATCAGAGCGAGGAACATGCCGGCATGATGGTCGCGCATTTCTACGATCTTCTGCCGGTGCTTGCTCAAGATATCGGCAATGTAAGTCCGCGGGAAACGCCCCACAATCGCATGGCATCCATCAAGATGCGCGTAGAACAGAACCTTGCGAACGGTTCTTTCTCGATAACCGACGTGGCCGAGGCCGAGCGTATCACTCCGAGGGCAATCCAGAAATTCTTCAGCCGCGAGGGCACGACATTCTCCCGCTATGTGCTCGGAAGACGGCTCTCACTCGCCAAGAGTCTCATACTGGCGGAAGGCGAGGCCACGTCCATCAGCCAGATCGCCTACAATGTCGGCTTTAACGATCTTTCCTACTTCAATCGAACCTTTAGGAGCCGCTACGGCGTGCGCCCCTCCGACCTGCGCCGGCTGGCAGCCGCCGCTTGACGAACTGGCAGAAAAAAGGGCGCTCCCGGTTCAGGGAGCCGCCGATCTTCCGTTGCAGCCGCCTTGAAGCCGGTTACGCGGCGTTGCTGCGCTTGTCGAAGGCGACCAGTGGATTGTCCACCATGCCCTGGAAATCCGGTACCGGGCGCTCGTCGTCATCGGCATAACCATGCGTGAACAAGCGAACCCGGTTCAGGCAAAGGCGCGGATATTCATCGCCGAAGAGATCGAATGTCGCGAAACGGGAGGCCATTTCGGGGAAGCGCTTCTGATAGGCGAGTATGCTGCTGCGCGCTAACCCCCAGAAGGCGTGCTCGGGGAGGCCGGAGCGCTGGTCGAGCAGGACCGACATGTAGCGGAAGACACATATAAAGAGCGTCGTCTGGATGAAATGAATCAGGAAGTCCGCAGGCAGGCACAGGAGAACCGCCCGGACCTCTTCCGGTAGAGTGGCGCTTTCGGGAAACGCCTGATCGCATACGATAACGTCGTCGATGAAATCGCGCAGTGCCAGACGCTCCGGCCGGCCGTTCTTAAGAATGAGTGTCGCATTCTGACCGTGCGCCGAAAAGGCAAGGCCGTGCTTCGCGAGCAGATGGAAGACCGGCGGGATCACGACGTCGAAGAGCCGCGCCGTCCATTCCGAAACCGTCATGCCCGATTTCTCGGCGAGTGCCTGAACCACCGGCTTGCCGTCCGTGCCGGCATGGAGGAGTGCGGCAAGCGGCAAGCCCGTTTCGCCGGACTTTAGATGCGCTGACAGGCTGTCGCGCCACATGCAGCCAAGCATTTCGTTGAACTGATAGGGCGCGCCCTCGATCGTAGAGAATTGCGGATGGACGTAGTGCATGCCTGCGCGCTCGCCGAGAAGAACGAGACCGCACTCCTCCGACAGGAATTGGTCCCTGGCGAGGAGTTGGTCGAGCCACGTTGTCAGCGGCGCAGCAGTCAGTGCCCGCTTGCCGGGTATACCGCGATAAACGGCCGTGTTCAGGATGGTCATGCACAGCTTCAGTGTCGATTTCTCCGGATGGGAGATGTTCGACAAGGTTCGGACCGATTGCTGCGGCAGGTAGAGATCATCGCCCTTGCCGAGAAACACGATGTGCCCTGCTGCTATGTCGGCGGCAAAGTGCGGAACGATCATGTGATCCCATTGCCATGGATGCACCGGCATCATGTAATGCGTGTCGACGGAGCCGCCTCGCGCGGCGAGCTTGGCGCAAAATGATTCGAACCGCGACACTCCGACGGCTTCGCGCACAAGCCCCTCGTTGGTAAGCGTCTTTTCCGCGATGAAGGAAGCGCGCTCCTTGCTGACACCGAGCCAAAGCACCTCCGTCGGCGTTCGGTTTTCTGGCGTGTAGGCAAGATAATCGGAATAGCCGAGCCCGATACGCCCCTTGCTGACGGTGACCCACGGATGACCTGTGGTCTCGCCTTCCATGCAAATGTCATCGAGCTCCGCAAGTTCGGCGCCGGTTTTGGTCGCGCGTGCGGCAATATGGGCGTCGGAAACGAGCGTGTTGCCGAGTTCTTTGATGAAGTGTGCGACCGTCATCGGCTTGACGCCAAGCTTGGGCAGCACCTCTGCGCAAAAGGCCAGCGGATCGTGAAGCGGGGCATCGCTATTGCCGTGTCGCTTGAACAAGCTCGCAGGATCGACCGAGAGGTTGTCAAAGACATAGCGCTTGGCTTTGAAGCGATACTGAAACTCGTCGATATCGATGCGGTAGTGCCCCGGTTTTTCCTCCACAACGCCGACGACACGTTCATAGGCGAATTCCTCGATGACTTTGGCCAGAAGACGTTTGGAGACCTGTTGCCAGAGCTCCTCGGAAAAGGCGCCGGGAAGTAGCGGATCATGATGCATGAGCATAGAAATCTCCTGAAATCGAGGACGGAGCGGTCTGGCTGGAGGGCAGACCGAACTTCTGGAACGATGCCGACGCATTGACGCGGTAATGCTCGCGACCGAGAAGCTGATTGACGATGACGGCATTGCGAAAGGCGCCGAGGCCAAGATCCGGCGCGCCGACGCCGTGGTGGAAGGTTTCGGCATTCTGGACGAACACATGGCCCTTGCCGCCGTCGCTGCGGCGTGCACGGAAATCCCCGCCGACGACGAGGTCGCCCCACTCGCAGATATCGAGAACGCTGCCCTTCAGCGAACCCAGCCATTCCGGCCACGCGTGCCGGTACCCCGTTGCGGCCACAATCGCGTCGGTCTCGACCGTTGCCTTCTCATCCAGATGGTTGTGGTTGATGCCGATGCGAAACGACCCCGATCCCCCTGCGCTCTCCAGCGTTTCGACCGCACAATTGGAAAAGAGTGCGAGGCCTGGATCGCGTCCGCCCACCGAACGTTCATACATGAGATCGAAGATCTCACCGATCGTCGAAAAGCTGATGCCCTTGTAGAGCATGCCCTGGTCTGCAACGATCTCGCGGCGTCTAACGGGCGCGATTCGATGGAAGTGGCGCATGTAGTCAGGCGTGAAGTATTCGAGTCCCAGCTTCGAATACTCCATCGGAAAGAACCCCGCCGAGCGGGTGATCCACTGGATCGAAGCGCCGGCTGCTACCATCTCCGGCGTCAGATCGTTCAAAAGCGCAAGAACGCATTCGGCAGCGCTTTGCCCTGAGCCGATGACTGTTACACGGCGTCGTTTCGAAAGCTCCAGACGCCGCCTCCCGAATTCGCTGGAATGCATGAGCGGTGCCAACGTCTTGATCTGCGCCCACTTCGGCAGGAAAGGAGCCGTGCCGACGCCGATCGCAATATTACGGCTTCGATATTGCTGCTTTCCGCCCGAGGCGGACCTGCTTTCGACAATGAAGCTGTCGGATGCCGACTCATGGGCGACGTCGACCACTTCCTCGCCGAAGCGGCACGCCGAAAGTTGCTGTGAGGCCCAGCGGCAATAGTGATCGTATTCCTGCCGCGGGATCATGAAGTTTTCGTAGAAGTAGAACTTGTAGAGGCGATCGTGCACAGCAAGGTAGTTGAGGAAGCTCAAACGATGCGTCGGGTCCGCCATGGTGACGAGATCCGCCATGAAGGGAACCTGCAGCGTCGTCCCGGGAAGAATGAGCCCTTCGTGCCACCGGAACGCCGGTTTGCGCTCGAGAAACACGTTCGAGAGATTTTCGTGGGAAGAGAGAAGGGCGGCAAGGCCAAGGTTGAACGGCCCGATGCCGATCCCTGCCAGATCGAAATCCGTCATGATCATAATCCGAATTGTTGAATGAAGCGTTCCCGGTAGCAGAACATCAGTTTGGCGCGCTTGTCGGGAAGGTCGATTTCGCCCTGTTCCTCGAAGGCGCAGGCTGGTGCATAGCGAAGCAGGCGCCGGGCTGCGACGCTCGGCTCACCGACTACCTTTTGCGTTCCCGGGTCATCGAGAAAGAGGAAGCGGGTGAAGGCACGGATGACGGCGGGCGCGATGCCACGGCCGAAAAATGAAGGTTCGCCGACCAGCATGTGCCAGCCCCTGTCCTTTTTCTCGGCCGGATAGTAGCGGCCAAGCACATCGTCCTTCGCCCAGTAGGCTTCCCAATAGCTCATCGGGGTCCCGTCGATTAGGCCGATATACGGATCCTGGTGAGGGTCGGCGAGATTGATATCGATATAGGCTGCGATGTCTTCTATCGGCTTCGCCATCTTCCATTGCGGCACGACATGCGCCTGATTCATCCACCGCCAGAGGAGCTTCAGATCGCGCTGCTTCTCAAGAAGGCGGAAGCTGATCGTCCGGCGGATGTCGGGGTCGTATCGCGAATAGGCCAAGGCAGTGTCCGGCTCGCTCCTCTCAAGCATGTGCCAGAACCTTTTCCGTTTCGAACAGAGGGTTGGTGATTTGAAGGTAGACCGATTGCGTTTCAAGCGGGCCGACGAGCTCGTCCATGCGCGCAAGCCGCGTCTTGAGATTCGCCTTGCATTGCAGCGTCGGCGCCAGCATCTTGCGCACAATACCGGAGTTCGCGCCCTCAAGCGCCTCGAGCCGCAGCAGCTCGCGCCGCAACATCGCAAGAAGGGCGGTCTCGCTGACGAGTCCCTCCCGCCCGAGCGCTCCGACCATGCCGAGAACCGAATTGATGAAGGCGTAGTAAAGCAGGCGCTCATCGACCGGTTCTTCGCCAAAGACGGACTCGCTTGGCTCTCCGAAGCCCGGCAGCGCCTCGACAAGCGCTCCGTGTGCACGCTCATGGTGGAAGAAGCCCTGATTGTCACGGTAGAACAGGCCGATCGGATAACCGTGCTCGATCTCGACCACGATGTTCTGCTGGTGCGCCTCCATGGCGATGCCGTGGCGTAGATAGAGCCCAAAAATCGGCCGGACGAAGATCGTCAGGAACCGCTCGAACCAATCCCTCGCAACGATGTCGAGCGGGCGTCGCTCCAGGTGCGCCCGGTTTCGTATCAGCGCCCCAAGCCGGCTGCCGCGGTCCGGCAGATGCTCGCAAACGGCCGCAAGCAACGACACGTTGCGATCGGCATTTGCGCCGGTGAAGGGATTTTCACGCATCGACACGGAGAGACCGTCGATCAAGGCGCCGTCGATCTTGACGCCCATAAAGGCCGGATCCGGAATGAGTGTCAGGCCCGGATAGCTGCGCGAGAAATCCTGCCATAGCTCGTGGCGGCGGAAGCGGTACATGTCGTCCCCGCGGAGGAGTTCCCGGGCAAGATTGACGCGGACGGAATTCGTGATGCCGACGCCCAGCGACATCTTCAGCATGAAGGACGCATCCGGGCGGTAGAGCGTGCGCACGGACGACGTCGGGAACCATGGCTTGCCGGCCTCGCCGCAATCGATCATGCGACCGGCCGCCACGAGAGCTGCCACTGTGGGATCTTTCAGCATCTGGTCAGCCTGCCAGGGGTGCACCGGCAACAGAGAGAAGTCGCCCGCGGGCAGACGTGCCTTGAGGGCATCGATGTCGCTCCCCATGGCCTCTTTCAGCCATTCTTCCGCCGAAGGCGAGCCCTGGGAATGGCCGGTATGGAAAAGCTCGCTTTCGACGGCGAACCAACGCAGCGGGAAGCCGGCGGCGAATTCGGGGGAGTAGCGCCGCGATTCCGCTTCCGTCATGCCTTCGCGGCTTTTCGGGCAGGGATGAATGCCGTGTCCGGCAATCAGCCCCTGTTCCGCCGCGACGAAAGAGACCTCATCGCCGGCGAGTGCGGCCAGGTCACCGTTGCGGGCGTGAAGCGCCGCTTCGATCAGGAGCCGGCTCGAATGCGTGCGGTTCAGCAGGTCGACACGGCCGTCTTTCGCAGCAATGGAAGGTTCTAGACGTTCGATAACGGCGGATATCGCTTCCACGGCATCGACCGTCTTCGCCCCATTTTCGTCCGCCAGCATCACCGGCTCGCCGAAAAGATGGTGACCGGTTGCCGAGCGGTAGTGAGCGGGCAGGCCAAGGCTCCCGCCGCCTTCGGGGAAGGTCAGCATAAAGCGCAAGTGGCCTTGCGTCTCCAACCAGCGGACGTGATCGGGAAACTCGCGTGCTACGCAGTTGAGAAGGGAGCGCAGGGTAAGCGTCGCAGCGTTATGGGCGTGCATGATGGGTCTCCAGTTCGCGGGCCGTTTCGCCGATCGCATCGAGGATGCGGTGGACGACGTCGGGTGTTGAACGCGGATTGAGCAGGGTGAGCTTGAAGTGGACGCGGCCGTCGAGAACGGTCGTTGCAAGCGCCGCGATGCCGGCGTTGAAAAGCGCCGCTCGCGTCTTCAGCGTGATCGCATCTGCGAATTTCGGTCCCCTCGCCGAGACGTAACGGAAGAGAACGGTCGACAAGGACGGTGGCCCAGCAAGACTCAAGTATTCCCGTGTCTTCACTGCTTCCGCGGCGGCATGCGTATTTTGCAAAGTCTGGCAGATCAGAGCGTCCAGCCCGTCGCGGCCGATAGCTCGCATGGTCATGAGAATCTTCAAAGCGTCGGCTCTGCGCGTCGTCTGCATCGAACGTTCGACGAGATTCGGTGCATCGGCGAAGACCGCATCTTCGGGGTTAAGGTAATCAGCCTTGCTCGCAAGCGGTGCGAAATCCGCCCGGTCGCGCAGAAGAAGGACGCCGCAACTGATCGGCTGAAAAAGCATCTTATGAAAATCGAGCGTGATCGAATGGGCATGCTCCAGTCCCTCAAGGCGACTGCGATGGCGGGAAAACAGAAGCCCGCCGCCATAGGCAGCATCCACATGCATCCAAACGTTCTGAGCCGCGGCCAGATCGGCGATGTCGACAAGCGGATCGATGGCGCCGAGGTCGGTCGTTCCCGCCGTCGCGACCACGGCGACGGGTATGCGACCTTCGCCGGCCACCCGCAGCAACTCGGCTTTAAGTGCGGGCACTGACATCCGGCCATCTGCATCGGCTGCAATAGCGATGACCGCATCTTCGGCGAAGCCCAGTATCGCAGCGCTCTTGCGGATACTGAAATGCGCATGTGCCGACGTCAGGACGACGCCGGCTTTCCGTGCATCGGGGCCGCACCGCACCGCGGCCAGATACAAGGCCGTCATGTTCGACTGGGTGCCACCGCTGGTGAAATTGCCGCTTGCCGAGGCCGGCAATTCCGCCAATTGCGTGAGGCAGGCGAGAACCCGCTCCTCGACGAGCGTAGCGAAGGGCGATTGATCCCACGAATCGAGCGACTGGTTGGTGGCCGAGATCAGGACCTCCGCCGCGAGTGCAGGCACCGCGACCGGGCAATGGAGATGCGCCATTGCCGCCGGGTGACCGACCACCATAGCATGCTCGAGCGCCGGTCTGCCGATTTCGGCAAGTGCGGCGGCGATTCCCGTCCCGACCTCCGGCAACGGATCGAGATCGTCGATCAGGCCGCGTAGCCCCTGAAAGCTCGTTCCGGAGTAGAGACTGCTTGCGGCTGCCGTTTGATCGACGACCATGTCGATGGCCTGCAGCATCGCGTTTCGGAATACCCGGCGTGACTCGCTGTCGGTGCCGAGTATCTGGTCGGCGTGATCGGTTTGCTTGGTCGGTGGAGTTCTGAATGCAGCGACGTTGATGTTCATGCCGCCTTGCGTCCAAGGCGCTCGAATGCGGCGGCAAGAGCGCCAGAGACCTGATCGATCTCCGCGTCGGAGATTACCAACGGGGGCAAGAGGCGCAGCACGCTGCCGAAGCGACCGCCTGTTTCGAGAATAATCCCGGCACGGAACATCTCGTGCTGGATCATTCGTGCGATCTCCTGCCCATGCGGCGGATGGCCGAGCGCATCCGGCAGGCCTTCTGGATCGACGACTTCGACGCCGAGCATCAGGCCTTCGCCGCGCACTTCACCGATGTAAGGCGTCTGTGCCGCGATCTGTTCGAGATTGGCGCGAAGCCTTCGCCCGGCGATCGCCGCTCGTTCAACAAGCCTCTCGCGCTCAATGATTTCCAATGTCTTGGACCCGGCAGCCATGGCAAGCTGATTTCCACGGAAGGTCCCGGCATGAGCGCCCGGCTTCCAAAGGTCGAGATCCTCGCGGTAGATCACGACCGCAAGCGGTAGTCCGCCGCCGATCGCCTTGGAGAGCACGACGACGTCGGGAATAATGCCGGCCTTCTGGAAGGCGTAGAAGCTGCCCGTGCGCCCGACGCCGCTTTGCACTTCGTCGACAATGAGGGGGATGCCGAGATCGCGTGTCACGCGGCGGACCGCGCGCAGCCATTCGACCGGAGCGGGGATGACGCCGCCTTCTCCCTGCACGGCTTCGAGAATGACCGCGGCCGGTCGGTTGATGCCCCCCTCGGGGTCACGCAGCGCGCGCTCGAAGTACTCCGCGGCGAGGGTTGCAGTCTCGTTGCCCCCACGGCCAAAGGGGCAACGATAGGCATAGGGGTAGGGAAAGAAATGCGCACCGGGCACCAGCTGGCCGACGGAAGCTTTTGGTCCGAGCGAGCCCGTGAGGGAAAGCGACCCCTGCGACATACCGTGATAGGCCCCCCGGAACGAAACGAGGTCGGTGCGCCCGGTCGCCGTCTTCGCAAGTTTGATGGCCGCCTCGACGGCGTCAGTACCGCTCGGCGAACAAAATTGGATCTTTGCCTCGTCACGAAGTCCCGCGGGAAGAGTGCCGAAAATGTCGGCGACAAAGCGGTCCTTCACCGGCGTCGTCAGATCCAGGGTGTGGAGGGGCAGGCCCGAATCGAGGACCTGCTGCAGCGTCTCGATCACCTCCGGGTGGTTATGACCGAGCGCCAACGTTCCAGCACCTGCGAGGCAATCGAGATAGGATCTGCCGTCGACGTCGGTAACTATGCAGCCGGAGGCCGATTTCAGCGCGACGGGAAAGCGGCGCGGATAGCTGCGGGCATTCGACTCGCGTCTTTCCTGTCGGTCGAGATAAAAGGCGTTGTCAGCGCGTGCGGAAGCATCCATGAGATCAACTCCGTTGAAGATTTTCGATGACGTTCGGGCGGCTAAATCAGCCGGCATCTCGGTCTAACTCTTTATGATCACTCTGCTTCTGCGATTTTCAGTCGATCGACCTGAAATCATCGTGATCTTGAAGGACGCGCTTTCAACCGTTCCAGCATCCAGACTGACAATCCGATGCCGAGCACGGAAATGACCGTCGCCGAGGAGAAGAGCGTCGCATAGCCGAACCGGTCGGCAACGTAGCCTGCGATCGAGGTGCCGATCAGATAGACGACCAACTCGGCGCAGCTCAGGATGGTGAAGTCAGTTCCCGGCTGGTCGTCGGACGAGGACGCCATAAAGAAGGAATAGATCGCGACCAATTCCATGTAGCGGATCAGGGTCTGGAAGGCGGAGGCGGACATGGCGACGGCTATACCGGGCCATATGCCGAAGGCATTGAGTGCAAAGGCAAGGAAGCAGAGGCTGCGAAGCCCCCCGAGCAGGATGAGCGTCGCCGTCAAGCCCGCCTTGCGGATGATCAGCGCGGCGATCAGTGCGCCGAGAAGCCCCGCCGTCGCGGCCGCCGCCCCGGACATGTAGCCGATCCACTCGGTCGGCACTTTACTGTCGACGAGGTAAGATCCTTCCATGCCGCGCACGAGGCCTTCGCTCGCGCGATAAGTGAGGGCGAAGGCAAGGATCATCCAGGCATTCGGCCGCCGGAAGAAGCCGAAGAGGCTTGCTCGCCTGCGCAGCGGCGCTTCCGGACTAGCTACGGCCCTATCTTTCATCCAGATCGCCGCGACCAGCGGCAGCAAGGAGAGGCACGCGACAAGCAGGATCGTCGGCCGCCAACCGATCTTGTGGAAAAGGACCAGCGTTAGCGTACCGCCGACAATGACGCCAAGCGCGATCGATCCGGCCTGGACGGCATTGCCGATCGCCAGCGTCCTGCCGTTGAGGTGGCGCACTGCATAGCCGTCAGTAGCGATATCCTGCACCGAGGAAAGAAGCGTGATGCAGATGCCGATCGCGAACAGCGTGCCAGCCCGGTCGGGCTCGACCAGCGCCATCGATGCTATACCTGCACTGACGAGAAGCTGCGTCGGCACGACCCAGCCGCGCCGGTGGCCGAGCCCTGGCCAGGGCGCCCAACGATCAACGAGAGGCGCAACCGCGAATTTCAGCACTAGCGGCAACATCAGAAGCGAGAACAGGCCGATCGCGGTGCGCGATGCACCGCTCTCGCGCATCAAGGGCGGCAGGGCGACGAGCAGGAGGTAGGTTGGGATGCCCTGGGCGAGATAGAGTCCGCCCAAGACCGCGTAAAGCCTTCCCGCACCTGCCGCCGTCGACCCTTCGCGGACCGCTGGAGAAGTCTGCGCAACTGTCATGATAGGATCCGATCCTTGGACCACAGCGGCGAGCATCGAAAACTGCCACTGCCCGGCAACATTGTCTGACGATAAACATGAGTGTTGCCGTCATCTTTAAATGGACGTGCGGTGAACGGCTTGGATGTGAGCGAACCTCATTAAGACAATAGCGAACGCATTTTCGAGAGAGGCGATAGGACGCCTCCAGGGCGCATTCTCTGCTGCAACAGCTCTTACTCGAGCGAGGAGAGAGAGAAAGATCAGCCGACGCTTCCGGCGCAGCGTCGAAGATCATGATCACGCTGGGCCCGCACTCCTTATCTTTTCTTTATGTGGCCGCCAAACCATCCCAATCGATAATTGACGCGGCGCGGACGCATCATCCGGATCTTGGATCAATCTGGAGAATGCCCATGTCCGATTTTCTTTTCCTTGCCGCCGGTATTGGCGGCCTTGCCGCGCTCGCGCTTTATGCGCGCGCCCTGAGCCGGCTTTAGGAGGGTCCGATGGCCGAGGCTTTGATCGGGCTCGTCGTCGCCGTCGCGCTCGCGGTCTATCTGATCGTGACGCTTGTCCGGCCGGAACGTTTCTAGAGGATTTCCGCTTTTCTCAGAACCGCGGAAACGCTCCAACCTTTCATTTTGCCGCAACTCCGCACGGAAAACCGCTGCGCGTTTTTCCTGGAATTGCTCGAGCGCTCCTTCACCCCACGGAGACTTCTCATGTCTGTCATCGGATGGCTGCAGATCAGCCTCCTTTTTCTCGCCGTCCTCGTCGTCGTCAAGCCGCTGGGGCTTTACATGGCTGGAGTTCTTTCCGGCGAACCCAATGTCCTTTCGCCAATTCTCGGGCCGGTGGAGCGTGGTCTTTATGGTGCCGCCGGCATCGATCCGACACGGGAGCAGGGCTGGCTCGCCTACACGCTCTCCATGCTCGCCTTCAGCATCGCAGGTTTTTTGCTGCTCTTCGCGATCCTTAGACTTCAGGCATGGATGCCCTTGAACCCGCAGGGCTTCGGCAACGTGCCACCGGACCTCGCCTTCAACACCGCCGTCAGTTTCGTCACCAACACCAATTGGCAGAATTACGGAGGGGAAACGACGCTCAGTCACTTCAGCCAGATGATGGGGCTGACGGTGCAGAACTTCGTCTCGGCCGCCACCGGCATTTCGATCGCGCTTGCCGTTACCCGCTCCTTCGCCCGCTCAGCCGCACCGACGATCGGCAACTTCTGGGTCGATCTCACCCGTTCGACACTGTACGTCCTCTTGCCGCTCGCCGTGCTAGTGGCGGTCGCCTTCGTGGCGATGGGCCTGCCGCAGACGCTCCGCGCGTCGGCGGAGGCCACGACCCTCGAGGGGGTGAAGCAGACCATTGCTCTGGGCCCGGTTGCCAGCCAGGAAGCGATCAAGCAGCTCGGCACCAATGGGGGCGGCTTCTTCAACGTCAATGCCGCACATCCGTTCGAAAATCCGACTGCGCTCTCCAATTATCTCAATATCTTCGCGATGCTGTCGGTTTCGGCGGCGCTGCTCTACACATTCGGGCAACTCGTCGGCAATCGGCGGCAGGGATGGGCCTTCATCGCCGTCACCTATGCATTTCTGATCGTCGGTGTCGGGATCGTCTATTGGGCCGAGGCGCAGGGAAATCCGATCCTGTCGCAGCTTGGTCTAGACCCGGCTCTCGGCAACATGGAAGGCAAGGAAGTCCGTTTCGGCCAGGCGATGACCGCGCTTTACGCGACGGTTACGACCGGCCTTTCGGATGGCGGGGTCAACGGCATGCACGGCTCGTTCACCGGCCTCGGCGGTCTGGTTCCGATGTTCCTCATGCAGCTCGGCGAGGTCCTGCCCGGCGGCATCGGTTCGGGCCTCTACGGCATGATCGTCTTCGCGATTCTTGCTGTTTTCGTCGCTGGTCTTATGGTCGGCCGCACTCCGGAGCTGCTCGGCAAGAAGATCGAAGCGCGCGAGATGAAATACGCGATGCTTGCCGTGCTCATCTTGCCGCTTTCGATCCTCGGCTTCACGGCGATTTCGGCCGTGATGCCCTCGGCCGTGGCCAGCGTCGGTACGGCCGGACCGCACGGGCTCTCGGAAATCCTCTATGCCTATACGTCGGCCGGCGGCAACAACGGCTCGGCCTTCGGCGGGCTTTCGGGCAACACGCTCTGGTACAATACGACGCTTGGCTTTGCGATGCTGCTCGGCCGCTTCGCCTATGCCGTGCCGGTGCTTGCCATTGCCGGCTCGATCGCCGCCAAGACCCGCGCCTCGACATCCAAGGGTACGTTCCCGACCGATACGCCGCTCTTCGCCGGTCTCCTGATCGGCATCAT
Organism: Ensifer sp. R1-3; assembly: GCF_056739175.1. Classification (NCBI taxonomy): domain Bacteria; kingdom Pseudomonadati; phylum Pseudomonadota; class Alphaproteobacteria; order Hyphomicrobiales; family Rhizobiaceae; genus Ensifer; species Ensifer sp. R1-3. The sequence continues at coordinate 4,660 of NZ_CP096517.1, read as the reverse complement.
TCTCATTCTTGGCGGGCTGCAGTTCTTGCCGGCGCTCGCGCTTGGTCCGATCGTCGAGCATTTCGCCATGCTCTCCGGCCAGACTTTCTGAAGGAACCGGGCATGTCAAACAAACCCAAGACCCCGAACCTCTTCGACCCGAAGATACTCTTCCCGGCAGCGAGAGCCGCTTTCGTCAAGCTTGATCCGCGCCAGCTCGTCCGCAATCCGGTGATCTTCGTCACCGAAGCCATGGCGGCATTGGTGACCCTCTTCTTCGTTCTCGATGTGGCAACCGGTGGCGGCAGCCGGCTCTTCTCGGGCCAGATCGCCGCCTGGCTATGGTTCACCGTGCTCTTCGCCACGTTCGCTGAAGCCGTTGCCGAGGGTCGCGGCAAGGCGCAGGCCGACTTCCTCCGCCATACCAAATCGGAGCTCAGCGCCCGCAAGCTTGTCGCGCCCGAGGGTCGGGAGACCAAGGAAATCCCCGCGACCATGCTGAAGGTCGGGGATCTCGTCCTTGTCCAGGCCGGCGAATTGATCCCGGGCGACGGCGAAGTCGTAGAAGGGGTCGCCTCGGTCAACGAGAGCGCGATTACGGGCGAATCGGCGCCGGTGATCCGCGAAGCGGGCGGCGATCGCTCCGCCGTCACCGGCGGTACCGAAGTGCTTTCGGACTGGGTCAAGGTCCGCATCACGACCGGCCCCGGTTCCACCTTCGTCGACCGCATGATCGCGCTCATCGAAGGGGCGCAGCGGCAGAAGACGCCGAACGAGATTGCGCTGTCGATCCTGCTTTCCGGTTTGACGCTGATCTTCCTAATCGCCGTGGTGACGCTCTGGGGCCTTGCTAGCTATTCAGCGACCGTGCTTTCGGTGACCGTGCTTTCCGCCCTGCTTGTCACGCTGATCCCGACGACCATCGGCGGATTGCTTTCGGCGATCGGCATCGCCGGCATGGACCGGCTGGTGCGCTTCAACGTGATCGCCACCTCCGGCCGTGCCGTCGAGGCTGCGGGGGACGTTGACACGCTGCTCCTCGACAAGACGGGGACGATCACCTTCGGCAACCGCATGGCAAGCGACTTTCTGCCCGTGCCGGGCGTAACAGTGGAGGAGCTCGCCGATGCGGCGCTCCTCGCAAGCCTTGCCGACGAAACACCGGAAGGCCGCTCCATCGTGGCGCTCGCCACCGGCGAGTTCGGGCGCGGGGCGTCGCAGGCCGGGATCGATGCGGTCGTGCCCTTTACCGCGGAAGCCCGGTTGTCCGGCGTCGATCACCGCGGCCGCCGGCTGCGCAAGGGCGCGGTCGACTCGGTTCTGAGATTTGCCGGCCTGTCCGACAGCAAGATCCCCCAGGAATTCAGGCAGGCGGTCGACAAGGTCGCCCGAACCGGCGGCACGCCGCTCGCCGTGGCCGATGGCAACCGGCTGCTTGGCGTGGTCCACCTGAAGGACGTCGTCAAGCCCGGGATCAAGGAGCGCTTCTCCGAATTACGCGCGATGGGCATCCGCACGGTAATGGTGACCGGTGACAACCCGATCACTGCCGCGGCAATCGCCTCGGAGGCCGGCGTCGACGATTTCCTCGCCGAAGCGACACCGGAAGACAAGCTCGCCTATATCCGAAAGGAACAGAACGGCGGCCGGCTGATTGCTATGTGCGGCGACGGCACCAATGATGCGCCGGCGCTCGCCCAGGCGGATGTGGGCGTCGCCATGCAGACCGGCACCCAAGCGGCCCGCGAAGCGGCGAACATGGTGGACCTCGATTCGAGCCCGACGAAGCTGATCGAGATCGTCGAGATCGGCAAGCAATTGCTGATGACGCGTGGTTCTCTCACGACCTTCTCGATCGCCAACGACGTGGCGAAATACTTTGCCATCATTCCAGCGCTCTTCGTCACCACCTATCCGGCACTCGGCGTGCTTAACATTATGGGCTTGGCGTCACCGCAGTCGGCTATCCTGTCGGCCGTCATCTTCAACGCGCTGATCATCGTGGCGCTCATTCCGCTGGCATTGAAAGGCGTCAGGTACCGTCCCGTCGGCGCGGCAGCCCTGCTTCGCGGCAATCTCCTCGTCTACGGCCTCGGCGGCCTGGTCCTGCCTTTCGCTGGGATCAAGCTGATCGACCTTGCCGTCTCGAACCTCAACCTGGTGTGATCATGCTCAACCAACTCCGTCCCGCACTCGTCCTGACCTTCGCGCTAACCCTCATTACCGGGCTTGGCTATCCGCTGCTGATCACCGGCGTGGCGCAGGCGCTGATGCCGGCAGAGGCGAATGGCAGCCTCGTCCGCAAGGGCAGCGTCCTCATCGGATCGCAACTCATCGGCCAGAATTTCGCCTCGGAGAAATATTTCTGGCCGCGTCCATCGGCGACCGGACCTGAGCCCTACAATGCCGTCGCTTCGAGCGGTTCCAATCTCGGGACGACTTCCGACAAGCTGAAGGAGCGTGTCGCCGCCGACATTGAGAGGCTTCGCGCCGCTGGCATAGGGGGTGAGATCCCCGCCGATGCCGGCATGGCTTCCGGATCGGGTCTCGACCCGCATATCTCGCCCGAATTCGCCCGGGTTCAGATCGCTCGGGTGGCGAAAGCGCGCGGACTTCCGGAAGCGGGTGTAGACGCGCTCGTCGACAGGGCAACGCAGGGCCGTCTGTTCGGGCTCATAGGCGAGCCGCGCGTCAATGTGCTAGAACTGAACCTTGCCTTGGACGCGCCGAGGACCTGATCAAGCTCGAGACGTTGCATGCCCCACAATGACCGCGACCTGAAGAGCCGCCCCGATCCGGACGCCCTGCTGGCGCTCGCCGAACAGGGCAGGAGAGGCAAACTCACCGTCTTTCTTGGTGCCGCACCCGGTGTCGGCAAGACCTTTGCGATGCTGACGCGTGCGCGGCGCCTCAAGGAAGAAGGCGGCGATATCGTCATCGGGCTCGTCGAAACGCATGGACGCGGCGAGACCGCTGCCCTGCTCGAGGGGCTCGAAGTCCTGCCGCGTCGCCAGGTGCTGCACAACGGACGGACGCTCCACGAATTCGACCTCGACGCGGCGTTGGCTCGGCGCCCGCGCGTCATCCTGGTCGACGAGCTAGCCCATACCAATTTCGGCGAAAGCCGCCACCCCAAACGCTACCAGGATATAGAGGAGCTGGTCGATGCCGGCATAGACGTGTGGACGGCACTCAACATCCAGCACCTGGAAAGCCTCTCGGACGTGGTTGCGCATATTGCCGGCGTGCCGGTGCGCGAGCGCGTCCCCGATACGGTTCTCAATCGCGCTGACGATGTCCTGCTGGTGGACCTGCCGCCGGCCGAACTGATCGAGCGGTTGAAGGAGGGCAAGGTCTATCTGCCCGACAACGCCAAGCGCGCCGCCGATCGCTTCTTCCGCCTGGGCAATCTGACAGCGCTGCGCGAACTCGCGCTTCGCCGGACGGCCGACCGGGTCGACGACCAGATGGTCGACTATCTCAGGCAGAACGCGATCGAGGGTCCCTGGGGCGCCGCCGAACGGCTTCTCGTCTGCATCGGTCCCGACCCTCTATCCGAGAAGGTGGTGAGGACGGCAAGCCGGCTCGCTTCGAGCCTGAATGCCGACTGGATAGTCGTTTCCGTCGAGCGTGCGGAGGCGGAGAGCAGCGGTGCGATGCGAAAGCTCGACGAGACTTTCCGGCTCGCCGAGCAATTGGGCGCCGAGACGCGCCGTATCATCGGCAACGACTTCGTGGAAGAAATTCTGAAGCTCGCAAGGCGGGAACATGCAACGCAAATCGTCATCGGCACGCGCCGCCACTATTTCCCGCTACGCCTCTTCCGCCGCTCCTTGCCGGACGCACTTGCCGCGCGGGCGGCCGGTATCGCCATCCACCTCGTCACTGACGGGAGTGCACCCGCCGTAAAACCGGCGGCCAGACGCAGAAGCACGCTTCCGGATGGGTGGGGGCGGGGGGTTGCCATCGCAACCGGTACGGCTGCAGCCGCGACAGCAGTTGGCCTGCTGATCGAGCAATTCGTCGTCCTGCAGAATATCTCGCTTCTCTTCCTTCTGGCTGTTCTCGTCTCGGCGACTTACGCGGGCTATGTCGCTGCGATTGCGGCCGCGCTCATTTCGATCCTCGCCTATAATTTCTGCTTCATCGAACCGGTCGGCACTTTCACGGTTGCCGAACCGCACGAAGTCTTTGCCCTCTTCGTGTTCCTCGCGGCGGCGATGCTTGCCGGGGGGCTCGCCTCCCGCGTTCGCGAGCAGGCGAAGACAGCGAGGCGGCGGGCCGCCGCGACGCAGGCGCTTTACGATTTTTCCCGCAAGCTGTCCGGTACGGCAAATGCGGAGGACGTGCTATGGGCGGCCGTCACGCAAATCCACGCGACCCTTCGGCGCAACGCGGCGCTGCTGTTGCCGGAAGACGGAGATGTCCGCTTGATGGCGGCTTGGCCGCCGGATACGGAGCTCGGCCTTACCGACACGATGGCGGGGCGCTGGGCTTTCGAGAAGAAGGAGGCTGCCGGCAACGGTACCGGCACGCTGCCGAACAGTCCCTTCCAGTTCAGGCCGCTGATGAGCCCGCATGGAGTCGTCGGCGTCTTTGGTTTCCTCCAGGAAGACAAGCCGCTGGAAATAAACGAGGAGCGAGCGCTTGCCGCGATCCTCGACCAGACCGCGATCGCCGT